>JBCDAV010000010.1:0-171617 GCA_039184865.1 Pseudomonadota bacterium
GGGGCTGGCGTTCGGCGACCTGACGATCCAGAACGCAGGGGCCAACGCAACTGTCGCCTACGGCACCGACCAGATCACCGTCTTCGGCACAACAGCCGCCCAACTGACCGAGGACCAGTTCGACTTCGGGCCGTAAGGGGGCAATCTAATGAATACGGGGCTGCGCAGATTCTTGCGCGGCCGCGAGACTTCCCGACGGGCTGCGCTATGTGCTCCGGCGTTGGCTGGAGGACACAATGACCAGAATATCCCAAATCTGCGGTATCGCGGCTTTTGCCTGTTTTTCCACCGCGGCGAGCGCCGATGTCGTCATCCGATTTCAGGAAAGCGCCCCGCGAGACAGATTTATCATCGAGAATGTCGGCGCATGCGCGCGCGGCCCGATGGAAATCATCATCGATATGAGCGGCACGGCCGGTGGACTCTACTTCGATACCACAGGCGCGGGTGCGGGCGTGGAAGTCTTCCAGCCGTTCCGCAAGGCCGAGGGCTCCCTGGAATTGCTTTCTGGCGACGTTCTGGACGGCGACACGGAACTTCGTCTTCGCGTGGTCGACCTGCCGGCGTCCGAGCGCGCGGCGTTCACGATTGACGTGGATGATCGGCTCGCGAATAGCGACATGCGTCAGACGATGATCTCGGGCGCTGAGATCGCGGGTGGCGAGATCTACGCGGCGCGTCTGGGCGGTGCGACGGTTTCGGCGAAGTTCGATGAAAGTTCGACGGCCGTGCTGAAGCTCGGGGACTGTCCGTCGAGCTAGGGCGTCGAGACCTCAAGCCGCTGGAAGCTTCACGTGCCACAGAAGGTCTGACGGACTTCCTCTTCCGGCTTTGGCGGTTGGGTCAGCCCCGGGTCGGCCTTCGGATCGAAGGGTGTCGCCAACGCCTCGGTCAGATCTTCAAACGCGCCGAAATCCTGATCCAAATAGGCTGACTGGATTGCCGCCTCGACAAGATGGTTCCGCGGGATTATCGCCGGATTGGTCCGGTTCATCTCACGTTTGCGCTCGTCAGGCGTCCGAGGATCATCCTCAAGCCGCTGGCGCCAGGTTCCCAGCCACTCGTCAAGTTCCTTCGTTTCGTTGAAGAGCGCGAACAAAGGCGAAGACCGGTCGATCTCAGCCGCCGGATCCGCGAATTCTGCGAGATGACGGAACGTCAGAGTGAAATCGGCGTCTGCGAGCGCCATGATCCGAAGCAAATCACCGATCAGCGCGGTGTCCCCGTCATCAGGATTGGACAACCCGATCTTGCGCGCGAATCCGGACATATGATGGCCTTCGAAAAGATCCGGGAAACCGTCGACCGCTGCTTGTGCAGTCTCGACCGCCTTAGTCTCGTCGTCGCTCAGTAAAGGCAAAAGCGACTGCGCGAAGTTCGCGAGGTTCCACTGCGCGATCCCTGGCTGATTGCGGTACCGGTAGCGCCCCATCCGGTCGATGAAGCTGAATACCTTGTCGGGGTGAAACGCGTCCATGAACGCGCAGGGGCCGTAGTCGATGGTTTCACCCGCGATCGACATGT
The DNA here is from genome assembly GCA_039184865.1 of Pseudomonadota bacterium. Lineage (GTDB taxonomy): Bacteria > Pseudomonadota > Alphaproteobacteria > Rhodobacterales > Rhodobacteraceae > Thermohalobaculum. Next base: position 1,525 of record JBCDAV010000010.1, read on the forward strand.
TGTCGGTATTCATCACGCCGTGGATGAACCCGAGATGCATCCATTGCGCAATCAGCTTCGCCTGGGCGGAAATCACGCTTTCCAGAAGTGCGAGGTAGGGGTTTTCTGCACCGCGCGCGTCGGGATAGAGCCGGTCGATGACGTGATCTGCCAGATGCCGCAGCGCGTCGATATCCCCGCGGGCAGCAAAAAACTGGAATGTGCCCACGCGGATGTGGGCGCGCGACACGCGTGTCAGTACCGCACCGGGGAGAGGGCCATCCTCGCGATAGACCGGCTCACCGGTCAGAGTGGCCGCCAGTGCACGAGTCGTCGGGACGCCGAGGGCTGCCATTGCTTCGGAGACGATGTATTCCCGCAGCACCGGGCCGAGGCCGGCGCGTCCGTCGCCCATGCGCGAATAGGGTGTCGGGCCGGAACCCTTGAGCTGAATGTCGTAGCGCAAGTCATCCTGCCCGATGACCTCGCCCAGGAGTAACGCGCGCCCATCGCCGAGTTGCGGGTTCCAGCTGCCGAACTGGTGTCCGGCATAGGCCATGGCCAGCGGATCGGAGCCGGTCGCGACTCTGTTTCCGGTCAAAACCGCGACGCCATCGGATGAGCGCAGCGCATCTGCATCCAGTCGCAAAACCTCGGCGAGGGCATCGTTCAGGCGGATCAGCTGCGGCTCGCGCACCGGCGTCGGCGCCAGTTTGGCATAAAACCGGTCTGGCAGCGTCGCGTAGCTGTTCTCGAAGGCAAACAGGGTCTCGGTCATCGGTTCTGCCGGTGTCGCACTTGGTTCCTCCGGAGATAGGGTGCCGGGCTCCGTTGTGCTACGGTTCTCTGGTCAGAGCTGTTCGACGGCGATCTCGTTTGGATAGAAAGCGATGTGGTCCTTGATCGCCTCTGCGGCGGCAAACGGATTCTCATAGGACCACGCGCCGTTCTCGATCGGCGTCGACTTGCGCACGACGTGGAAATGCGTCGCGTCGCCCTTGTGCGGACAGTGCGTGACCTTGTCGGAAGGCTCGAGAAACTCCATTCCGGCATCGGCGCGTGGCAGGTAGAAGACTGGATCGTAGCCGTTTTCGCGCAGGATCATTGCATTGTTGCTTTCTGCGATCACGGCACCGCCGGCACGCACCACGACGGTGCCGGGCGCTGGCTCGATGGTAAATCTGTCGGACATTTCGGGGGTCTCCGTTGAGTTCAGGGGTCGGCATGCGTGTTCAAGCCACTCCAGTTCGGCGCCGTCGAGGAACGCGCCGATCTTCGCCTCGACCTGGGTATGATAGTCGTCAAGCCAGGCGATCTCCTCGTGGTCGAGCAGGTTCGGATCGATCAGGCGCTGATCGATCGGACAGAACGTGAGGGTCTCGAAGCCAAGCATCTGTCGATTGCCGCCATCCGGGACCGACGGTTCGGTGACGATGACGAGGTTCTCGATCCGGATGCCGTACGCACCCTCGACATAGTACCCCGGCTCGTTCGAGAGGATCATCCCGGGCAGCAGCGGTTCGGTCCCGCGGCGCGACAGCGAGGCCGGCCCTTCGTGGACGTTGAGACACGCGCCGACGCCATGTCCGGTGCCGTGATCGTAGTCGAGGCCCGCACGCCAGAGTGCTGCGCGTGCGAGCGGGTCGAGGTCGCGACCGTTCAGGCCCTCGGGCCAGCGGATGCGCGAGACCGAGATCATGCCCTTCAGGACGAGCGTGAAATGGCGTTTGTGCTCGGCTGATACGGGACCGGTCGCCATGGTTCTTGTGATGTCGGTCGTGCCGTCGGGGTACTGGCCGCCGGAGTCGACCAACAGCAATTCTCCCGGCATCAGTGTCCGGTTGCTCTCCCGGTTGACCCGGTAGTGGGGAAGTGCCCCGTTTGGCCCCGATCCGCAGATCGTCTCGAAGGAGATGTCGTGAAGGTCGCCGCCTTCGGCGCGGATCTCCTCCAGCCGCATGGCGATATCGATTTCCGTGAGCGTCTCGCCGGAGGCAAGTGCCTGATCGACCCAGCACAGGAAGGTCACCATCGCCGCCCCGTCGCGCAGGTGGGCCATGCGCATTCCGTCGAGTTCGGCCGAGTTTTTCTGTGCCTTTGGGAGGATGCAGGGGTCGCGTCCCCAGATCATCTCGGTGGACGCGGCGGCAAGGCGTTCCGCGAACCAGAGCGGGCAGGTGTTGCGGTCGAGCAGGACCGAGCCGCTGAGATTATCCACGACCGACGGCAGCGCATCGACTGGATGGATCGTGACATCATTCCCCAGATGCGTGCGAACGTCCCCGTCGATCTTGTCCGGATCCATCACGAGATCGACGTGACCGTCCGCGTGCAGAACGCCGAACCCCTGAGCGACCGGCGAGCGACCGATGTCGGAACCGCGAATGTTCAAAAGCCACGCAAGCGAGTCCGGCAGGCTCAGAATCGCCGAGCTTGCACCGGCCTGCGTCAGCGCCTCGCCCAGACGCGTCCGTTTCGTCTTGGTGTCTTCACCCGCGTATTCGTTATGAATGCGAACTGCGCCGGCCGGTTTGGGCGGCTGATCCTGCCACGCGGCATCCAGCGGATTTGCGGCGAGCGAGACCAGTTCGGCGCCGTGCGCCTCGGCTACTTTCCTGAGATGGTCGATCTCGGATTTGCCGTGCAGCCACGGGTCATAGCCGATGCGGTCACCTGCTTGGATGGCACCCGGCATCCATTCGTGAACCGGGGTGACGTGGATTGGGACCAGTTCATAGAGATCCGACTTGACCTGCTCAGCCGTTTGAAGCGTGTAACGCCCGTCTGTGAAGATCGCCGCGCGCCGGTCGAAGATCACGGCAATCCCCGCGGAGCCCGTGAAGCCCGTCACCCAGGCGAGCCGTTCATCATGCGGCGCGACGTTTTCCCCCTGATGCGCATCGGCGCGCGGGACGAGGAAGCCGGTAACCCCGGCGTCAGCCATTTCCTTGCGAACGGCGGCGAGCCGGGACGGCGTGGCGTCCTTGTCCGCCGTCATCTCGAAATTCTGGAACATGAGTCAGGAGATCCTGTGCACGTCGATTGAAATGTGACTTTGGCAGAATCAACTAGGCGTGGCGAGACTGCAATGGATCAGGAGAAGGATGGGTCTCATTCACGCGCTGCTGCGGATCTGTGCCCTGGCGCTGATCGCCGCCGGACCGCTGGGCGTGCTCGTTAGTCAGACCGACATCCGCTCGCCCGAAACGGCCCGATCTGCCGACGCAGCGCTGGTGTTTGGAGCCCTGGTGCGCGAGAGCCGGATATCGCCGCTGCACGCCGAGCGTCTGGACACGGCTGCGAAGCTGCTGGAGTCGGGAAAGATTCGGCGGATCGTCGTCTCGAATGCGCCTCGCGCGGCTTCGGTCATGTCGGAGTATCTCGTTGGCAAGGGCGTTCCGCGTTCGGCGATCGAGATCGATCCCGATGCGATCAAGACCCCGCACACATGCGCAAATGAATTGGATCGCGCCGAGGCGCGTGACGTGATCCTGATCAGTCAGCGCTTTCATCTCCCGCGCATCGCCTACCAGTGCCGCAAGCTCGGCCTTGTCGGGCAGTATGTGGAAGCAGACCGGCCGGTGGACGAGATCACCAGCGCGCGCTCGCCACTCGCCGTCTTCCGGATACGCGCCGTGCGCTATGCACGCGAAGCGGTTCTGGTCTGGGCCAGCCTGATCGAGGCCTATCCTGCCAGACCGACCTGACAAGAGAGAATCGAGCGGTTAGACAGACGGGAACGCCGACGCGGTTCGGTGGGACCTGGGGAACTCGGATGTCAGAGCTCGAACAGAATGTGGCGCGACTGGAGGGATATCTCCAGCGCTTTCGCGACGGAGGAATTCTCCATCGGATCGCAGGAGAGCCCGTCTCCTCCGCCGAGGTGTTTTCAACGCGGTCACCAGTCGATGGCAGCCACATCTGCGATGTCGCGCGCGGCGGCGCTGCCGAGATCGACCGCGCCGCGCAGGCAGCGAAGGCCGCGTTCCCGGCCTGGCGCGACTTTCCCGCCGTCGAGCGCAAGAAGGTTCTTCACAAGATTGCCGATGCCATCGTCGCGCGGGCGGAGGAGATCGCCTTCTGCGAATGCTGGGACACCGGGCAAGCGCTCAGGTTCATGTCGAAGGCGGCTCTGCGCGGCGCCGAGAACTTCCGGTTCTTTGCCGATCGCGCGCCAGCCGCGCGTGACGGGCAGATGCTCCCGTCACCGACGCTGATGAACGTGACGACGCGCGTGCCAATCGGGCCGGTCGGGGTGATCACGCCGTGGAATACGCCGTTCATGCTGTCGACGTGGAAGATTGCTCCCGCACTGGCCGCGGGGTGCACCGTGGTCCACAAGCCGGCCGAATTCTCTCCCGTCACGGCATCGATCCTGCAGGAGATCGCCGAGGAAGCCGGACTTCCGCCGGGCGTCTGGAACATGGTGCACGGTCTGGGCGAGGAGGCGGGCAAGGCGCTCACCGAGCACAAGGACATCAAGGCGATCGCATTTGTCGGCGAAAGCCGGACCGGCTCGATGATCATGGCGCAGGGGGCGCCGACGCTGAAGCGCGTGCATTTCGAACTGGGTGGCAAGAACCCGGTGATCGTGTTCGACGATGCCGATCTGGACCGGGCGCTCGATGCCGCGGTCTTCATGATCTACTCGCTCAACGGCGAGCGCTGCACCTCGTCGAGCCGCCTGCTGGTGCAGTCGAGCATTGCGGATGATTTCAAGGCCCGGCTGGTCGAGCGAGTCAACCGCATCAAGGTCGGGCACCCCCTGGACCCCACGACCGAGGTCGGGCCGCTGATCGAGAAGGTGCATCTGGACAAGGTTTGCGCCTATTTCGACGTGGCGAAATCCGAGGGCGCCGAGATTGCTGCCGGGGGCGAGGCACTGCCGGGCGACGGATTTTTCGTGAAGCCCACGCTTTTTGCCGGGGCGACCAATCAGATGCGGATCAGCCAGGAGGAGATCTTCGGACCTGTTTTGACGATGATCCCGTTCGAGACGGAAGAAGACGCCTTGGCGATGGCGAACGATATCGAGTACGGCCTGACCGGATATGTCTGGACCGAGAACCTCACCCGTGCGCTTCGGTTCACCGAGAAGCTGGAAGCCGGGATGATCTGGGTAAATTCGGAGAACGTCCGCCACCTGCCGACACCGTTCGGCGGGGTCAAGGCCAGCGGCATAGGCCGCGATGGCGGCGACTGGAGCTTCGAGTTCTACATGGAGCAGAAGCACATCGGGTTCGCCACCGGCCACCACAAGATCCCCAGACTGGGAGCCTGAACGATGCCTGTCCCCGCTCCCGTCCTGTATCCGCCGTTCAACATCCTGCGTCTCAGCCATGTCGAATACACGGTGCGCGATCTCGCGGCGTCCAGGGCCTTCTATGTCGACACGCTCGGGCTTCAGGTGACGCACGAGGAGCCGGGCAGGCTTTATCTGCGGGCGATGGAGGAAAGAGGGCACCATTGCATCGCGCTCGTCGAAGGTTCCGAACCGGCCGCCAACGTGCTCGGTTTCAAGTTGTTCGACGAACCGGATCTCGAAAAGGCGGCGGAATGGTTCGCGGCCGAGGGGCATCCGGTCGAGTGGGTCGAACGGCCGTTTCAGGCACGGACCTTCAAGACCTGCGATCCGTGGGGCATCCCGCTTGAGTTCTATGTCAGGATGGACCGCCTGCCCGTCATCGCTCAGAAGTATGCGCTCTACCGGGGGGTCAAGCCGCTCAGGATCGACCACTTCAACATGTTCGCATCGGATGTTGACGGGGCAATCGCGTTCTACAACCGCATCGGCTTCCGCACGACCGAGTACACCGAAGATGCCGAGACCGGGAAGTGCTGGGCGGCCTGGATGCATCGCAAGGGCGGGGTGCACGATGTCGCGTTCACCAACGGGGTCGGCCCGCGCCTGCATCACACGGCATTCTGGGTGCCGACGCCGCTGAACATCATCGACCTCCTGGACCTGATGTCGACCACGGGCTATCGCGAGAATATCGAGCGCGGTCCGGGTCGCCACGGGATTTCAAACGCGTTTTTCCTCTACGTCCGCGATCCCGACGGTCACCGGATCGAGATCTACTGCTCCGACTATCAGACGGTCGATCCGGACCTCGAGCCGATCAAGTGGGATCTGAAGGATCCGCAGCGCCAGACACTGTGGGGCGCGCCCGCGCCGAAAAGCTGGTTCGAGGAAGGCACGCTGTTCGCGAACGTGGAACCTGTCGAGCCGCAGTTAAAGGCGCAGCCGATCGTGGCGCCATGATGCTGGGACGGCTCGATAACGAAGAGGGCAGGTATGGCCCGGGCATTTAGTGTTCTCTGGAAGATAGTGCTCGCGGGCATCGGCCTGTTTGTCGTTGCCGGCGCGCTGCTTCTTCTGGCGTACTTTGCCGGTGCCCGCCTGCCGGTCTATGCGGACACGACGCCCGTGGCGTTTCCCAACTGGAACAAGACCCGCGTGGTCGAGGCCGACCTGCTCCATGATAGTGAAATCTGGCGCGCGGACGGACGCACGCACCTGACGGCCAATCTTCGCATGCCCGGTGCATTCGAGCGTCTCAAGGCGTTCCTGGACGGCGGTCGCAGTGAGCTCGTCGTCTGTGGACCGCAGAAGCTCCTGATGCACAGCCTCGTCGACGGACGTGTCGCGATCAACGGAGATCTTGTCGTCGTCACCGGCACGGCGGACATGGAGCTTGCCGGTTTGATCCAGGCCCGCGACGACTGGCCCGTCAGGATGGCCGTGCGCGTGGGGCACGACCGGACCAGCGTTTGGGCCGAAGTCACGGATATCTCGATCGGTCAGGTGCCCGAGCCGATGGTGTCGGAAATCCTGAAGCGGTTGTCCCGCTTCAGTTACACGCGGACGCAAATTCTGGAACTGATTGCCCGCGATCTGCCCGAGGCAGAGGCCGAGTTACTGCGCAAGCATCAGGATGCTCTCGATCTCGCCTTCGAGTCTGTCGTGCCGGCTGAGAGCGGCGACGCTATCCATCTGGACGCGGTGATTTCCGTCGACGAGAACGCGATCCTCGGCGTGCTTGCCGATCGGTTCGCCGAGGCAAGCAGTGCGCGGGCCGGCGCATTCGCCGAGGCATTCGGGCCAAACCGGGCTCATGCGCAGCTCAATCTGAAAAGCCTGACGCGCGAACTTGAGAAAATCGGCGAGAAGCTCGAACGCGAGTTGCAAAAGCAGGGGCCGGACGCTGCCAAACTGCTCGAGGACCCGGAGGCGTTCATCCAGTCTCTGGTGTCCGGTGCTTCCGACTGCGAGATCATGTTCTGATAGAGGGGGCGTCTGATGCCACTCGAACCCAGTGAGATTGCCGGTGCCGCGGAGGATCTGTTTCAGGCAGAGATGACCTGCCAGCAAACCGGCCTGATGTCGCTCCGGTTTCCCGACCTGAGCCTCGATGATGCCTACTCGATCCAGGACGGGCTGGTGCGTCGCAAGCTGGCAGCCGGGCGCAGGCAGATCGGCTGGAAGATCGGTCTGACCTCGAAAGCGATGCAGGACGCGCTGAAGATATCGACACCGGACAGCGGTGTGCTGTTCGATGACATGCTGTTCGAGACCGGGGCGACCGTGCCCGAGGGGCGCTTCATCCAGCCGAGGATTGAGGCTGAAATTGCATTTGTCATGGGAACGGATCTCTCGCAGTCGCCGAGCCGCGAAGAGGTTCTGGCCGCGACAGAGGCCGTGGTTCCGGCCCTGGAAATTCTGGATACGCGCATTCACCGCAAGGATCCCGAGACCGGTCGAATAAGGGTCATCACCGACACCATTTCAGACAACGCAGCGAACGCGGGGATCGTCATGGGCGCCGAGAGGCACGCGCCTGATGCATTTGATCTCAGATGGATCGGCGCGATTGTGATGCGCGATGACGAGGTCGAGGAGACGGGGCTGGGCGCAGGGGTTCTCAACGATCCGCCCATGGGCATCATCTGGCTGGCGGAGCGCCTTGCGACGCAGGGTCAAAGCATCAAGGCGGGAGAGGTGGTCTTGTCCGGATCGTTCATCCGACCGCTCGAAGCACCTCCGGGGTCGCGGATTGACGCAGATTTCGGCCCGTTTGGCCGAGTATCGATCAACTTTTCCTGATTTAGGCTCGCAAAAACCGGAATGGATCGGATATGAGCCCGATCGAAACGTGACGGAGCGGCCGCGATGCGGATTTTGACAGTCTTGTTGATCGTGGGTCTTGCAGCCCCGGCCGCGGCGCGGAGCGTCGAAGACGATGCTGTCGGTTACTGGTTGACCGAGAACGGCAAGGCGATCGTCCACTTCACGCCCTGCGAGGACGGTGTTGCATCGGCGGCAAAGCCCGGGATCTGCGGTCAGATCGTCTGGACGGAAAATCCGCGCGATGAGACCGGTGCCTTGAAGCGGGACGCGCAAAATCCGGACGAGGCTCTACGGGATCGCGCGATTTGCGGCTTGCCTCTGGTCGGCGATCTCAAGCTCGCATCCGGCAACCAGCTCAAGGACGGCTGGATCTACAACCCCCGGAGCGGCGACACATTCGGAGCCGAGGCGGAACTTGTATCGGCTGAAAAACTCAAGCTTCGCGGATTTCTCGGGATTTCCCTGCTCGGTCAAAGCCAGGTGTGGACCCGCGTGAAGGACGATCGCGGCGGCTGCTGATGCGCCTTTTCAGGCATCCGGTGGCCATGCCAGCCAGGCTCCCGCAAATTCCGCGAGTTCGTCGGGATCGAAACCGATCAGCAGGCTGAGACGCTCTCCCTGAGCGTTCACGGCATAGATCCTCTGGGCCTTGCGCCCGCGCCGAAATCCGACGTCCCGGACACTGCCGGAGAATTCTCCCTCGATGCCCGTGAGTTTCACGCTGGCGGTTTTCGCGTCCGAGATCCGTACCGTGCCGATCGTTTTCGAGAGATCGCGCAACAGAACCCCGCCGTCCGGCAGTTCCTCCGCGACGAGAAAACTGTCGATGCCGAGCGATCTTGCCCGAAGCCGCGCAGCTATTCCCGTCGCGTAGGAAATGTCCTCGCGCGCGACGGTCAGCGCCGAGTTGAAAGCCACGACTTCGCAGCCGCATCCGGGCGCGACCCGGCCGAGGCAGTCCATCAGTGCGGTGCGCGCGAGGTTTTCGAGCGGCGTGGTGCGGGGCGCGCCTTCGGCGAAGGCAACCGGACAGCGATCGGCAGGCTTACCGCGCACGATGATCCGGTTGCCACTCGTGCCCAGAAATGCGCGTCCGGTCTTTGATCCCGAAATCCAGGGCAACTCGGACGCATCGACGAAACGGGCGCCCTTGCGCTCGAGCAGTTCGGCAGGCGTCAGTCGCGAGATCAGGCGACGGACGGTTTCTACGCCGGCAGCATCTTCCGCCGCCAGCACCGGCGGGCGTTCCATGGTGATCAGACGTTGCGTGTTAACTGATTCCGGCGTCTTCGCGCGTTGAGATCCGGCACTTGACATTGGACCGGAACATGCTCCGACCGTTAATAAAAAAGGCAGAATTGTGGCGAATTGCACAAGCCTGGTAAGAAAACCGGCTTGATCCGGCACAATCTTTGCAAATTGCATTTGATTCCATCCGATCCTGCAACGCTGCACGAAATTTCCTCTTTAGCTGATGGGAAACAAAGTGTTATCAAAATGTCTATGGGGTTCACTAAGAGGTAACAGTGTTGAGAGATGGAGAAGGAGACGCCGAGGTCATCTCTGGTCAGGTAAAATGGTATGACGCGGTCAAGGGGTATGGCTTCGTTGTTCCGGACAACGGTGGTTCCGATGTGATGGTGCATGCTTCTTGCGTGCGGGCATTCGGAAAAGTTGCACTGACAGAAGGTGCGGACGTCAAACTGAAGGCTGTCGCGGGACCGCGCGGTCTCCAGGCGCAAAGCATAGTCGAAGTGATCGAGCCCGAGGCTGACATGCAGCCCATGGGGTTCGCCGAAGAAGCGCGTCCAACCGAGTTTCTGGGGCCGGAAGTCGAAGCCGGACCCTTGCAGCCGGCGCGCGTTAAGTGGTTCGACAAACAAAAGGGCTTTGGCTTCGTGAACGTCTTCGGAAATCCCGAAGATGTTTTCGTGCATATGGAGACCGTCCGCCGTTGCGGATTTCAGGATTTGTCGAGCGGCGAAGGAATGGCGATACGTACGTTCCGGGGACCGCGAGGCTTGATGGTTGCTGAATTGCGGCTTTGGGAGACCGCGGTTGGTGGGCAGCGCCCGCCTGCTCCGGCGCCGCAACAACCGATTCAGCCTCGGCGCGCAACACCGGCAGGGTTCGGAGAGTTCTGAACCGCTTGCCCGGATGACGGCAACTCGGCACTCCGCGATCGCGAGTGCCGACGGTGATTTTGATACGAAAATTCGAAACGTAAGGTGGGCGCACGTACATCGTGCGCACCGGCCCGATTGTATCTATTGCTCGCGATCCCAAATGCCCCAATCGCCACGCGCCAGATCGATCACGGTTAGCACTGTTGGAAAGCCCGCAGTGATCACGCCGCCATGGGCGCAACTGTCCCTGACCCTGGCGGCGGGCATTATTTCCGATGAAGAAGCCGGATCAACCTTTCACGATGGTGTGGGCGGCTCGAAGCACGCAGCGGTATCACTGATCCGGGCCGCCGGCATCTTGCCGACGGGACATTGGATTGCCCGTTAGGGACCGAACCGCCGACATGCAGCACCGGTCCGGGATTCGCCTCGAGACAGACATACAAGTCCCCGATCCGCGCACCCTGCATTCCCTAATAACAGACCTGGCAAAGTGAAAGTGCTCGCCCCAGGGGAGAGTAATCGGGCGCTTAATTCGCTTCTGAAGACGAATGATGCGGACATATCGAAGACCTTGTGCTGACCTAAGTCGCAGTCGTTCCTCTAGGCCCGGACGCGCTCAGCGCTGGATCGGTGAGTATTTCGAGCCCTCTAGGCTTGCGCCCACAAGGAAACCGTCCTGCCCAAAGACGACGCCGATGATCGGCTGGTTCAGGAGCGTGGAGTTGACCTGCGCGTTCAGCCCGGCCTCGGGGAACGTGACCTCGGCATCGGCGCCGATCTCCCACCCATCGGCCCGCCGGAAATTACCGAGTGCCTGGTCGGTCATGAAAAACAGCACGTGGCTCGTAGTCTGTACGCCGACCTGAAAACCGACCGATGCGGCAGCGACGGAGTAATAGGCCACGGCTGGGGCCTCGTAGCCCGCGACATCGTCGTTCAAGAGCAGCGCGCCCTCGCCATAGGCGCCCCCGACGATCAGGCCGCCTTTCAGCACCTCGGGCATCACGAGCATTGCCTTCGCTTTCGGGGAAAGCTGGCGCGTCTGCGGAAGTTTCGACCACATCTGACCCAGCGCGAGGTTCACGCGCGAGTCGATGACTTCGCGTTCCTCGGCATGGGCAGCGAGCGGAAGCGCCGCGCTCGCGATCGACGAAGCCATGAAGTAACGTCTGTCCATCCTGTCGCCCCGTTTTTCGTTCGTTGACGTGCTGATCCAGCGGTCGATATTTGCACGATATAACCATTGGCTTCCGGCGGTGCGAGAGGTTCGAATGCCAACCATCGAGATTGATCCGTCCGTCAACGTTCTCGGCGGCGAATTGCAAAGCTGCTCGCAAGATCCCGTGACCGGTTTCTTCCGCAACGGCTGCTGCGATACCTGCGACGAGGACCAGGGCAGTCACACTGTTTGCGCAATCATGACCGACGAGTTTCTGACGTTCTCGCAATCCGTCGGCAACGATCTTTCCACTCCCATGCCGCAATACGGCTTTGCTGGGCTGCGCGCGGGAGATCAGTGGTGCTTGTGCGCCGGGCGCTTCCTCGAGGCGTATCAGGCAGGCAAAGCCCCGCGGGTTGTTCTGTCATCGACGCATCGCCGCGCACTCGAGGTCGTGCCGCTTGAAGCCCTGCGAGAACTGTCGACTGTCCGCGATTGACGGCGCGGACCTGAGACGGCGCGCACCTGACAGATCTTGGATCACTCGGCGTCACACAGGGTTGATTGGTTTCTCGTCGTGGTGTTGGCTAAGTGTCGGGACATGAAAACGCTGCTGCAAAGTCTGACAATCCTCGTGGCCACGGTGATCGGCACCAGCCCCGCGCTCGCTGCCGACGATGTGGTCATGGTCGAGCTGTTCACGAGCCAGGGATGCTCGAGTTGCCCGCCCGCCGACGCGAACCTCGGACAACTTGCTGAACGCGAAGACGTGCTCGCGCTTTCGATGCACGTCGACTACTGGGATTATCTCGGATGGCGCGACACGTTCGGACGCCGCGAACACACCGCGCGGCAGATGAACTACCGCGATTACATGGGTGCTCGAGTGATCTACACGCCGCAAATGGTTGTGCATGGACGCTTCGACGTGCCCGGATACAATCCGGATGCGATCACGGAAGCCATCGGCAGCGCGTATCGCCTGTCCCGCACGGCAAGCATTGCGATCAAGCAGGACAACGGCATGGTCAAGGCGCAGATCAGCAGCGGGCCGGAGTCGGATCCTGCGACGATCTGGATGGCATCCTTCGCGCGGAAGGCCGAGGTCCGGATAGAGCGCGGCGAGAACACCGGGCGCGCAATCACCTATCACAACATCGTCGAGAAGCTGATGCGCGTGGGCCAATGGGCCGCCGGTGAGACGCAGGAAATCATGATGCCGCAGCCCGAGCCCGGCAGCGGTGTGGCGATCTGGCTGCAGAGCGACCGGACCGGGGAAATCCTGACGGCCAGTTACATTACTGATTGATGCGACGCCGCGCGCGCCGCGTTGTGGACGCGGGGCGCGGAGGGCTCTAGGTATCTCCAGCACGGCTGGGGAGACGAACACGTGACACTGCGAACACGGCTTGCGGCGCAGGAGATCCTGACAGCGCCCGGTGTCTTCGACGGTTTGACGTCACTGATTGCGGCGCAGAGCGGCGCCGAGGCCATATACCTCTCAGGGGCATCCATCGCCTACACGCGCTTTGGGCGACCCGATATCGGGCTGGTCTCGATGTCCGAGGTCGCCGATACCATCGCCGCGATCCGGGATCGCGTCGATGTTCCTTTGCTGGTCGATGCCGACACCGGCTATGGCAACGCGCTGAACGTTCAGCGGACCGTGCGGACCTTCGAGCGTTTCGGTGCGACGGCGATCCAGCTTGAAGATCAGAGCCTGCCGAAAAGATGCGGGCACCTGGCTGGAAAGAACCTCGTTTCGTCGGGCGAGATGGTGGGCAAAATCCACGCGGCGCTCGATGCCCGGACAACGGACGACACGCTGATCATCGCTAGAACCGATGCGATTGCCGTCGAGGGCATCGATCATGCTCTGGATCGCGCCGAAGCTTACGCGGATGCCGGTGCCGACGTTCTGTTCGTCGAGGCACCGCAGGACGACCCCCAGATCGCGGCGATCATGGACCGGCTCCGGGGCAAGGTTCCCCTCCTCGCCAACATGGTCGAAGGCGGCAAGACGCCTCTGCGCTCGGCGCAGGAGTTGGAAAGCCTCGGCTACTCGATCGTCATCTTTCCGGGCGGTGCCGTCCGCGCGCTGGCAGCAACAGCGCAAAGCTACTACGGCAATCTCGTGAAAACCGGTTCGAATGCAGGGCTTGCGAACCAGATGTTCGACTTCGGCGGACTGAACGAGGTGATCGGTACGTCGGAAATGCTGGACAACGGCAAGAAGTACGACCGGGGCCCTGTGTGAGTATCGATCCCGTTACGCTCGCCATTCTGAAAGGACGGCTCGAGCAGATCGCCGACGAGATGGACGCAACGCTGTTTCGCGCGGCGTTCAACCCGATCATCGCCGAGGCACATGATGCCTCGCACGGGATCTATCACGCGGTGACCGGCGACACATTGGTCCAAGGCAAATCCGGCCTGCCGATCTTCGTCGGTGTCATGGCTTTCGGCGTCAAGATGGTGATCGACAAGGCCGCGGGAGCGGTCTCCGACGGCGACGTCTGGATCTTCAACGATCCCTATGAAGGCGGCACGCACTTGTCGGATCTGAGACTCGTGCGACCCTACTTTCGCGATGGCGAACTGTTCTGCTGGTTGGCCTCGGTCGGGCATTGGCACGATGTCGGTGGAAATGTTCCGGGCAACTACAATCCGGCCGCGACCGAGAGCTTTCAGGAGGGTTTCCTGCTGCCACCTGTGAAGCTGTTCGACCGCGCCGAGATGAGGCAGGACATCGTCGACATCCTGATGTCGAATTCGCGCCTTCCCGGCTCGGCCTGGGGTGATCTGAACGGTCAGATCAATGCGCTCGATCTCGGCATTCGGCGCATGGACGCGCTGCTCGACGATTACGGCGTTTCAACGGTTGCGACCGCGCTGACTGAACTCAAGGCCCGTGCCGCTCGGCTCATGCGATCCGAGATCGCGTCTCTTCCTGACGGGACGGTTTCTGCCGAGGACTGGCTCGACAATGACGGAACGGACGATATCCCCCTCAAAGTTGCGCTCGATCTGACAATCTCGGGAGAGACTCTGCTGATGGACTTTTCGCGGTCGTCACCCGCCTGCAAGGGGCCGGTAAACATCTCGCGGTCCACGACGATTGCGGCATGCTACGTCGCGCTCAAGCACGTCTTTGGGGAGGTTCCCGCGAACGCCGGCGTGCTGGAACCAATCGATTTCAGGATTTCCGAAGGCTCGATCCTGGCGGCCGAAGCGCCGCGACCGGTCGGCGGATATACCGAGACGATCCTGCGGCTGATTGATCTCGTTTTCCAGGCCGTCGCGCAGATCGCGCCCGACCGTTCGAATGGTTGCGCCTACGGTACGATAAACGCGCTCTCGATAGCCGGGCACCGGGCGAACGGCCAGCGCTGGGTGATGTTCTCATTCTTTGGCGGCGGTCATGGCGGCCATCCCGAGGGTGACGGCCTGAACCACGGCAATGCGCCGATCTCGACGGCTACGATCCCGCCGCTCGAAATCCTCGAGGCGGCATATCCTGTGAAGTTCACGCAATGGGCGCTGAGGCCGGACAGTGGGGGAGACGGAGCATCGCGCGGCGGGCTCGGCGCCACCTACGAGATCGAACTTCTCGAGGAGAGCGCGACCTGCTTCCTGTTCGGAGACCGCGGAAAGTTCGCACCGCGCGGCGTCTGCGGCGGCGGCGACGGTGCGATGACCCGCTTTACCTTTCCGACGCCTCAGGGACCGCGTCAACCGGACATGGCCTCGAAGATCGTCGGCGTTCCGCTGGCTCAGGGCGAGCGGATCCGATTGGAAACGCCCGGTGGCGGTGGCTACGGCGATCCCGCTGGACGCACGGAAGAAGCCCGGGAGCGGGACGGTTCGCTCGGATACACGGACACCGGCGCATGAGCGGCAAGATCATCGGTGTCGATGTCGGTGGCACGTTCACGGACGTCTTCGTCTGGAATGAAGACACGGGCGCGGTATCGACCGGAAAGGTGCCGACGACGGTCGGTGATCAGTCCAAGGGGTTTGTCAGCGGCATCGTCGGTCAGGTTCCGGACTTCTCGGCAATCTCGACCATCGTGCACGGTACGACCACCGGGACGAACGCGCTCCTCGAACGGCGCGGCGCCCGGACCGGGATCATCACCTCTCAGGGCTTTCGCGACGTGCTCGAGATGCGCCGGCGCGACAGGCCGCAAACCTGGGGTCTCTGGGGGAAGTTCGATCCCGTTGTCCCGAGGAACCTGCGCATCGAGGTCGCCGAACGGACCCACGCCGATGGAATGGTTCACACACCTGTCGATCTCGCGCAGGTGCGGGGCGCCGCCGAAAAACTGCGCGCGGCCGGTTGCGAGGCTGTCTGCATCTTCTTCATCAACGGCTACGCCAATCCGGAAAACGAACGGGTTGCCGCGAAGGCCGTGCGCGAGATCTGGCCGAATGGCTACGTCACTGCCGCCACCGAAATCATCCCGGAAATCCGCGAGTTCGAACGTGTCTCGACCTCGGCGCTGAATGCCTATCTTCAGCCGGTCGTGTCGTCGTATCTCGACCGGCTTCAATCAGCGATAGGGGATCATGGCGCCGCGACCGACGTTCTGATTGTCCAATCCAACGGCGGGGTCATGTCGGTCGACACGGCGCGTGACATGCCGATCAGGACAGCCCTGTCGGGACCGGCGGCGGGTGTCATCGCGGCTCAAAAGATCGCCGGGGCGGCCGGTTTCAAGAACATCATCACCTGCGATATGGGCGGCACGTCCTTTGACGTCGCCCTGATTTCCGACGGCGAGGCCGCGCTCGCCCCACAAACCGCCATCGACTTCGGGATGGTGATCCGGTCCCCGATGATCGAGATCACGACCATCGGCGCGGGCGGCGGGTCGATCGCGCATGTCGATGCTGGAGGTCTGCTTCAGATCGGGCCCGAAAGCGCTGGATCGGATCCCGGCCCCGTCTGTTACGGTCTTGGAAACGACCGCCCGACCGTGACCGACGCAAACCTCGTACTCGGTCGGATCAATCCGGACCGCCCGATCGGGGGCAAACTCGCCCGACTGGACGCTTTGGCGGCTCGCACCGCCATCGAGGTTCATGTCGCCGGGCCTCTGGGCCTCGATCCGCTCGATGCGGCGGAGGCGATCCTGAAAGTCGCGAATGCGAAGATGGCGGGGGCGATCAGGCTTGTCTCGATCGAGCGCGGCCTCGATCCGGCCAAGTTCGCGGCGATGCCGTTCGGCGGTGGCGGTGCCTTGCACACCGGCGCGCTGATGCAGGAGGTCGGGTTGAGTGCGGCAATCGTACCGCGATATCCCGGCGTGACTTCGGCACTTGGCTGCGTGATTGCCGACATGCGCCACGATCATGTGCAGACCGTGAACCAGATGCTCGCGGATCTCGATTGCTCTGCCCTGATGGAGCGGATCACGGAGGTCTGGACAGCCGGGGAGGCTCGGCTGGCACAATCCGGGGTTCGCTTCGATCGCGTGCAGTGCGGCTTGGCGCTTGACATGCTTTATCTTGGACAGACGCACACAGTTTCGGTCACGCTGGACGCCGCTCCGGGCCTTACCCGTGAACGCATCGAAACGGCGTTTGAGCAGGCCTACCTGGCTGCCTACGGACGTCTGCTCGACGGCATTCCGATGCGCGTGATGAATTTCCGGGCGTCGGCGACCGGGGAACGGCCGCATTTCGACATGAGCGTCTTCGCACCACCTCAACATGGTACGATTCACGACGCACAGATCTCCTCCAGGACCGTTCGCTGCAATGGGGAGGATCACACGGCCCCGGTCTTTGATCGACTTGCACTTCCGGTCAACGCGTCGATTTCCGGGCCCGCTCTCCTTGAGCAGTCCGATACGACGATCTTCATCGACCCCGGATTGACCGGATCGGTCGATGCGTTCGGGAACCTCGTCATCCGGAAGGAAGAAAATGGCGAACGGCTCTGAACTCTCCCGAACAGCACTCGTCCTCGTCGATCTGCAGAACGATTTCCTCCACCCGAACGGTGCCTATGGGCGCGCGGGACAGGGCTCCGAGGCCATCGCCGCACTTCCAGCGCGGTTGAAACCGCTGGTCGATCATCTGAGATCGCGCGGCGGCTGGATCGTCTCGACTCATTTCACGCTGGTGCAGGGTAAGGGCGGGGAGCCGTTCATCGCGGATCACTTGCGCAAGCTGCGTCCGTTCTTGGCGAAAGGCGACTTTGTCTCCGGCGGCTGGGGGCATGCGCTTGTGGATGAACTCGCACCCGCCGATATCAGCGTCGAAAAGGTGGCCTACTCGGCATTCTACCAGTCGCGCATGGAATTCGCTCTGCATCGGGCCGGGATAGACACCCTGATTTTCTCTGGCATCGTCACGCAGGGCGGCGTCGCATCTACGCTGCGCGACGCTCATGTCCGCGATTTCCACACGATCGTCTTGTCGGATGGCTGTGCAAGCTTCCGTCCGGAAGTGCATGAAACCGCGATTGCCGACATGGGAACGATCTCGAAAGTGATGACCTGCGCCGAGGCTCTGGCCTGGATCGATGGCTGAGATCGCTCCACCTCCCGACCGATGGGACATCGAAGTGGACGTCGCCATCGTCGGCGGCGGGGCCTGCGGGCTGGTCGCGGGCCTGCGCGCGGTTGCTGCGGGTGCAGATGTCATCGTCCTCGAGCGTGACGCCTCCTCGACGGGTTCGACGGCGCTGTCTTCAGGCTTCATCCCTGCGGCGGGCACACGATTTCAGCGCGAGATCCATGTCCACGACACGCCTGAGTCATTGGCTGCGGACATTCAGGGCAAGGCGAAGGGCGATGCGAACCCGGATATTGCCCGAACGGTGAGCGACGCGATCGCTCCGGCGATCGAATGGCTCTCCGACAATCACGGACTGGAGTGGATCGTCCTCGACGACTTTCTCTATCCCGGCCACTCCGTGCACCGAATGCACGCTGTACCCGAACGCACAGGCGCCGGACTTATGGCCCGTCTGCAAGCGGCCGCTGAAGCTGCCGGCGTGCCGGTCGCCCACAGCTCCCGAGCAACAACCCTCCACGTCGCGGGAGAGCATCTCGCCGGGCTCACGATCACCCGACCGGACGGCGTAAGTGAGTCAATCGGGTGCAGATCGCTGATCCTTGCGTGCAACGGATACGGCGGTAACGCGGAGCTCGTCGGGCGGCACATCCCGGAGATCGCCGATGCGCCCTACTTCGGACACCCGGGAAACACCGGCGACGCAATTCTCTGGGGCGATGCGCTGGGCGCAAAAGTCAAACACCTCTCGGGCTATCAGGGCCACGGCTCGCTCGCGCATCCGCATGGCATTCTGATCACCTGGGCGCTCATCATGGAGGGCGGCATCCAGGTGAATGCCGAGGGTCTTCGGTTCTCGAACGAACACGAGGGGTACTCGGAACAGGCTGTGAAGGTGCTGTCCCAGCCGGACGGGATCGCGTGGAACATATACGACCGCCGTCTGCATGAACTTGGACTTGGCTTCCCCGACTACACGGACGCCGTCGCAGCCGGAGCGGTACTAAGTGGCGACGCCGGATCGCTGGCAGATCGCATCGGCGTGCCCGCCGATGCACTCGCTCAAACACTCGAATCGGTCCGCGAAAACGCTGAAGCAGGCGACCGCGATCCGTTTGGCCGCAAGTTCGACAGCGATTCCAGACTTGGCGACGAGTTGTTCGCAATCCGAGTCACGGGGGCGCTCTTCCACACACAAGGCGGCCTTGTGGTCGACGACATGGCGCGTGTGATTCGCACGGACGGATCGGCGATTCCCGGTCTCTACGCCGGCGGGGGCGCTGCCTGCGGCGTCTCGGGCCCTCGGGTCGACGGGTATCTGTCCGGCAACGGTTTGCTGACGGCCATCGCGCTGGGCTACGTCGCAGGTGATGCGGCAGCGCGCTTTGCACAGAATTCCGATCTTTGACGCAATGCGATCGCGCGCTCGCAACAGGCAAGGCAACGCCCGGATTGTTCGAGTATGGTGCACCCGCACTGGCTCCGCTCGATCTCGGTGAAGGACTGCGCCTCCGATGACGTCCCGTGACCGCATCCTGAATGACAGTCCCATGCGGACACTGTTCCGTCTGGCTGTGCCAAATCTCGCGGCAAGCCTCGTGCAGTCCCTGATGATCGTCACCGAAGGATGGTATGCCGGATATCTCGGAGCGGCCGAACTCGCGGGGGCCGCACTGGTCTTTTCGTTCTTCATGGCGACGATGATGCTTTCTGCCGGGGCGATGGGGGGTGCGGTCGCCGGTGCCATGGCACGGGCAGTCGGATCGGGCGACATGGTTCGCGCCAACGCCGTCTTGCGCGGCGCCGTTCTCATCGCCCTGACAGTCGGGACCATCAAGGGCGCTCTGGTCATCATCTACGGCCCGGTTCTGTTTGTGGCGATGGGCGGTTCAGGGGCGGGGCTCGACGCGGCGATCGCATATGTCGAAATCCTGTTTCCGGCGATCGCGCTCGTCTGGGTCAGCAACATGCTGACCGGCGCGCTGCGCGGAACCGGAGACATGCTGCGGCCGGCGGCCGTCACCTTGCTGATCGTCGTTGCGCACCTCGTACTGATATCTTTGCAGGTCCTGTCGGGAGCACCGTTCGGCTTCGCGGGTGCAGCACTTGCAACCCTCGGCGCGTATGGCATCGGGCTGATCTATCTCATGACAATCTGGACATCTCGACACCGTGCCGTCCGGCTTGGCTTTAACGACTGGCTGAGCCTCACCGGCACGCGCCGCCTGCTCGGAAACGGATTGCTCGCAGGCAGCCAGACGGTCATGACGATCACCTATTCCCTGATTGCGACTGCTGCCTTCGGGAACATCGGCGCCGCCTGGCTTGCGGGTTATGGAATAGGCGTTCGACTCGAGCTGCTCATCGTCCCGGTGATCTTCGGGATCGGTGGCGCCGGCATGGTCGCGACGGGAACGCTTCTGGGTGCCGGTCGCCGTCGAGAGGCAATCCTGATGGGCTGGCTGAGCGCGGCCTGTGCTGCAATCCTCGTTGGAAGCATCGGCTTCATCCTCGCGATCTGGCCGAGCTTGTGGACGGATCTGTTCACCAACGATCCGGACATCGCGATGGCTGCTTCGCGGTATCTTGGAACCGTCGGTCCTTGCTACGCGTTCTTCGGGCTCGGCCTGTGTCTCTACTTCCTGTCTCAAGGCATGGAGACACTGGCGATCCCCGTCCTTGGCGCGCTTCTGCGTCTCGGCGCGGTCATTTCCGGTATCGCGGTTCTATCCGCTTCAGGGGAATTACTGCCGGACCACGTCTTGCTTTTGCTCGGTGCCGCCATGGCGCTCTACGGAGTGTTCGTCGCTGCGGGTCTATACCTTGGCCCTTGGTCAAAACGGGTAACTGCTGAGGCCTGAAGCGCGTGCCTGAAACGTGCTTGTGACCAGCCACCTGTATCTTGCGGATGAAAAGATCATGCGTCGATGCAGCTTGGTCTTAAGAATGGATGCCCTCGATCAACCCGTATGCAGAGCTTCGTCTGATTATATCGCCTAAGGGACAGTTGATACCGGCGCCCAATGCGCAGCTGTCATTTAGACGTTCGACAAGCTGCTGGCCGCTGGATGACTTGACGAGCGAGGAGTGGAGTTTGGGCATGGGAGCTTTGGTTTGATCTCGCAATAGCTCGGATGGCACTTCGTCACTGGCGTTGGCGGAGCAGCGCCGGGGCGGTGCGCAGACTCGTCGTTTACTCTCTCTGAATGAAGTCTACGACGGGGCGCGGCGTTGTACTGCAGCCCGCCTCACGGGCATTGGCCTGCAGATTGTCCGCGGTTGGGCGATCCGGTTCAACGCCGATGCTCCCGATGGATGCCCTTCCCACCGAAACTTCCCGCTGTTTGTGGCAAGTCGCGTCACTAACCCCCACAAAATAACGGGCTAGCCGGACGTCACTCCCTCCGGTCAACTCGAATTAAATCTCACGCAATAGCTTTAGGACAAGTTCATCGGAATGACGTTTCCGAGCCATCGCAACTCCCCTAGTTGGCCTCAGGATTGTCGCCCAAATCTGAGGTTGGGACACACCGGCGGCGAAGCGGGCACCGATCACAAGACAGACCTTTTCCATCCGCGTTCCTCTCGTTTGTTCGAAGATACTGGCGAGGTACAGACCGGTTAAACCCTCAATCCGCCGCGCGGCATCCGGTTCTGAATCGTTGATCTTCGATCGCACCGTCCGGGGCCATCGCGACCCTCGCTTTTCCACGGCTCGCCCGGTCGCTAGCAGCCGCGCACCTCGGCGAGCGCCAGATGCGCGCGCAGCAACGCATTGAAGCGCGCTACGTGCTCGAGAGATGCGAGGTGCCGGGCCGGATGCAGCCACTCCAGCCGGGCATCGGGGATCCGAGACGCGAGAAGTTCGCTGACCTCGCGCGGGACACCGGGGTCTTCGGGCGCAGCGACGACCAGTGTCGGCACCGCGATCTCCGGCAAGCGGTCAACGGTATCCAGTTCACACATCGCGGCGGTCACCGAGGCAAAGCTGCGCCGGTCGAAACTGCGAATGATCTCGGCTATATAGCGTGCGCCCGGCACTCCGTCGGTGAGCGCGTGGTCGGTGAACCATCTCCGCATCAGGTCGGCGTGGATCGGCTCGATGCCATTGGCCAGAACGCCGTCGGCGCGCGCCCGCCAGAGGTCGCGCTGTTCGTCGGAATACTTCGGCGTGGTGTTCACCAGCGTCAGCGAGCGCAGCCTTGACGGATGATCTGTAGCGAGCGTCTGGCCGATCATGCCGCCCATCGAGACCCCGACATAGTGCGCCTGCGCGATACCCAGATGGTCCATCAAGGCGATGACGTCGCCGGCGAGAAGCGAGAGCGAATACGGGCCGTCGGTTCGGCCGGACTGCCCGTGTCCGCGCGTGTCGAAGCGGATCGCGCGGAAACCCTCGCAGGCGGGCAGGTGCGCGTCCCAGAACCGGTGATCGGCGCAGAAGCAATGGCCCATGAGGACCGTGGGCGCCTCTTCCGGCCCGCTGTCCTGATATGCGATTTCGACATCTCCGGCTGGGGCGACGCGGATATTCACGGGCAAGTCCCTGTTTCGACGATAGGCGATGGGATAGTCAGAGCCATGATCTCGGATATCAACCGCCGATTCACGCTGAAGATACGACCGGAAACGCTGCCGGGGCCGGAGCACTTTGCGCTGGAGGAGGTCTCGCATCCCGACTTCGCGCCGGGCGAGATCAGGGTCCGGGCGCTCTATCACGCGCTGTCGCCGTGGCAGGGCCAGCGGCTGAAGGACTTCAAGAACTACACCCGGCCCTTCGAGATCGGCGAGTTGATCGACGGAGACGTGCTGGGCGAGGTGATCGAGGCAGGCGCTGACGCGAATCTGAAGCCGGGTCAACTCGTCACCGGGCGGCTTGGCTGGCAGGATTACGCCGTGGCGCCGGCGGAAGCTCTGGTGAAAGTCTCGGCGGAGTTCGATCCGACGCTCTGGCTGACGGCGCTCAGTTCGCCAGGTCTCACGGCCTACACGGCGCTCGACCTGTTCGGGCGCTGCCTGCCCGGGCAGAGCATGGTCGTCACCTCGG
The DNA here is from genome assembly GCA_039184865.1 of Pseudomonadota bacterium. Lineage (GTDB taxonomy): Bacteria > Pseudomonadota > Alphaproteobacteria > Rhodobacterales > Rhodobacteraceae > Thermohalobaculum. Next base: position 24,495 of record JBCDAV010000010.1, read on the forward strand.
CCGCGGGGTCGGTCGGCGGATACGCGGTGCAACTGGGCAAACTGGCGGGCATGCACGTTGTCGGCGTCGCCGGAGGCCCAGATAAGTGCCGTCATGTGACGGATGTCTTAGGTGCCGATTCCTGCATCGATCACGCCGCCGAGGGGTTTGCCGAGGCGCTTTCCGCGGCTTTGCCGGATGGCGCCCACCAGGTCTTCGACACGACGGGCGGGCCGATTGCGGACCGCGTTTTCGATAATATCGCGAAGCATGCACGGGTGCTGATCGTCGGGCGGACAGCCTCGAACAACTCTGACCGACCCGATCTCGACCCGGTGAACATGCGGCTCCTGTGGGCGCGCGAGGCGAACGTGCACGGGTTCTCACGGTACTCGTACCCGGAGCGATGGGCGTTCGCCCGGGACCGGATGATGGCACTGTGCCGCGACGGCAGGCTGACCGCGAACCACAACACGCTGGAGGGGTTCGAGATCCTGCCGCAGGCGCTGCATGACATGCTGGCGGGCAAGTTCATCGGCAAGGTTCTCGTCCGGTGCGCGGAGCGTGGTGCATGATGCTCGAGAAGGTCAAGGTCGGCGAGATCCGCATGGCCTATCGGTGGGACGGGCAACCGGACGGCCCGGTCGTGATGATGGCGCACGCCATGGGCACCAGTCACCGGATCTGGGATCCGCAGATCTCAGCGCTCGCGGACCGCTATCGCATCCTGCGCTACGATTGGCGCGGTCACGGAAATACGGACGCGCCGGAGGGGCCTTACACGCTCGGCCAGTTCGAAGCGGATGCCGTGGGGCTGATGGATGCGCTGGGGCTCGACCGGGTGAACTGGGACGGCATCTCGACCGGCGGGATGATCGGCCAGGGTCTCGGGATCAACCATCCCAAACGGATTTCGACGCTGACGCTCTGCAACACGACCTCGCAGTCCAGCCCGTGGTATCGTGGATGGGTCGCGGACCGTCAGGCGGTCGTGCGGAAGCGCGGAATGGTGCCGGTTTGGGAGATGACAGAGCACCTCTGGTTCACCGATGCGTTCGTGGTGGCCGCGTCACCGGCATATCATGCCGTTCGCAAGGTGTTCGTCGCGACACAGGTGCCGGGATATCTCGGCGGCACGTCCGCCGTGGCCGATCTGGCCTATCGCGACGACCTGCACCGAGTCGGATGCCCGACCCGCATCATTGCCGCCGGGGACGATCCGGTGACGCCGGTCGATCACTCCGAGACCATCCGCGATCGGATCAATGACGCGGAGATGACCGTGATCGACGGGCAGCGCCACTTTTCGAATGTCGAGGTTCCGGAACGTTTCAATCCCGTCTTGAGGTCCGGTCTGGACAGCATGATCGGCCAGGTCGCCTGAGGCCCAGACCACCGCCGGGCGGCCCATTCGGTTCATCCCGCAACCATCGCCTCGCACTCGCGACGCAGCCGGGCCGCCGAGAGGTCTTCATCAAACGTCACGTCGTCATAGGTCAGGATCGTGTCGACTGGCACGTCGCGCACCATCTTCGCATCGCCGGTCAACCCCAATGGCAATGCGCGCATCGGAACGGAAATGCGGCTCGGGCGCAATTGCCCGGCGACGCAATACCCGCCCTCGCCGTCCAGGATCTCGCCTGCCTTGAGGTCTCGCTTTGAGACCGCCACGACATCGGCCCTGAAATCCCGGCTCGTTCCCGTCGACTCGCCGCGCAGGCCGACATTGGCCACCGACATCCCGAGTTCCAGACCGATCAGATGGTACTGATGATAGCGGCAGAAATAGCGGCCGGTATCGTCGGTGTGGACGAAGTACTCCTCGAAGCAGTTCTTCTGGTACTCGGTCACCGCCTTGACCTGCACCCAGACGCCGGTGCGGATGTCGCGCGGGATCATCGCGCCCTCCGGCGTAAGAGCGTTGATCACTTCGACCTGGCCTTCCGCGTCGAGCACGCCGCCCACGTCCCGCCCGCGCATGAGGTGGGCGATGTCGTCGATCGATCCCGACGGGTAGGTCAGGCCGCCGGACGGTGCGTCGAGCCCGGTCGAGTTGCAGATCGCGGCGCATTCGATGGCCGGTTTCGTGCCGTCGTGGAAACTGTTGAACATCTTCGGGTTCGCCCGGGAGCGCTCGACCTGTTCCTCGCTAAGGCCCCAGTCCTTCCAGATGGTCTCGGGCGTGGAAAACCGGAACTCCGGCTTCCACTTGTGCCCGCGCCCGGCCGAGACGACGTGAAAGCCGCAGGCCCGCGCCCAGTCGACCAGTTCGCAGGTCATCGCCGGTTGATCGCCGTATGCCTGGGAATAGACGACGCCCGCCGCATCGGCGCGCGCGACGAGGGCAGCACCGCAGATCGCGTCGGCTTCGACCGTCGCCGCGATCACGTGTTTGCCCGCCGCGAACGCCGCCAACGCATGGTCGACCGCGATGATCGGATTGCCCGTGCACTCGACGATGACGTCGACGGATTGGTGCGCGATCAGCGCCATGGCGTCCTCGCCGACGCATGTCATGCCGGACTGGAAGGCCGCGTCCAGTGTGGCGGCATCCAGTTGCTCGGACGGCCACCCGGCAAATTCCATGTTCGAGCGCGCCTGCGGCACATTCAGATCGACGACGCCGAGCACCTGCACGCCGGGAATCCGCAGCACCTGGGCGAGAAACATCGTCCCGAACTTGCCGGCACCGATGATGCCGACCCGGACCGGGCGACCGGCTTCCTGACAGGCCTTCAATTGATCGTACAGACTCATGGCGCTGACGCTCCGGCTGGCTTTCGGGTTTTGCAGGAGATCGTGCGCGACGCCCCCGGCGGGTTTCTCGCCCATATCATCGACGTCTTCAATCTCCCCTGTTCGCTGGCTGCACGCTGACCCTCGGTGTATCGGTAAGAATCAGGCTGGGGTGGTGCCGGTGAGAGGCCAGTAGGACATCGACCCCGGCGCAATTCAGGCCATGGCTTGATCGGGTCTGCCCGTCCGGTCTAGACATCGCTCCCTCGGATCGAAGATCGTGGACGCGCCGGAATGGCGGAGTAACACCCGGCATCGGCCAAGATCTGCATGAGCGAACCGACGAAGGAAGGATGGAAGGCGCGTCATGACCCGGTTCTGGATTTTGCTCTGTTTCATCGGCCTGGGCGTCACCGGCACACCGGCAGTCTCGGCGGACAGGGTCGCGATTGCCGATGGTGTGGCGACCGAGATCGTTTTCCTGATGAACGCTGCGGACAAGATCGCCGGTGTCGACGAAACATCACGCTACCCTCTCAAAGCGCAGAGCCTGCCTCAGATCGGATATTTCCGGCGGCTGTCGGCGGAAGGCGTTCTGTCTCTGACGCCCGACTTGCTGCTCGCGTCGCCGTCCGCAGGGCCACCCGTCGCCCTCGATCAGATCAAGAATGCGGGCGTTGACGTGGTCATCCTGCCGGATGTCGACACGCTGGATGACGTCGCGCCGAAGATCGAAGCCATCGGTGCTGCGCTGGAAATGCCTGCCGAAGCCGGAGCAGTCGCCAGCGCGTTCAAGGCCGAACTCGCGGCCTTGCGGGGATCGATCCCGACGCGCAATCCGCCGCCGCGCGTGATGTTCGTGCTGTCCATTCGCGATTCCGCACCGTTGGTCGCGGGTACCGGCACGACCTCGGACGAAGTGATCCGCGAAGCCGGTGCCGTGAACGTCGCCACATTCGAGGGATTCAAGCCGATGTCGCGCGAAGCAGTGATCGCGGCGGCACCCGATCTTCTACTGATGACCGAAGAGCACAGCACCACGCTTGGGGGTATTGCGACGGTTCTGACCCGTCCGGAATTCGCACTGACGCCTGCGGGCGAGGCCAACCGGTTCCTGACGCTGCCAGCTTTGACGGTGCTTGGGCTCGGTCCGCGCACGCCGGGTGCGATCCTGAAGCTGCGCGAGGCGCTCGGCCGTTAACGCCGAACCTGCGAGGGCGGGTAGCCGAAATGCCGGCTGAAGGCGGTCGCAAAATTGGCCGGGCTGCTGTAACCGGCCACGAGGGCTGCGTCTGTTACGGTCGTGCCTTCATCGCGGATCGCCAGCATCGCCCGGATCAGCCGCTGCTGTCGCCGGTACTCGCCGATGGTCATGCCGAACGCGTCCCGGAACCGCTCCTGAAGCACCGTCACGCTCATCCCGAGCGACCGGCCGATCTGCTCGAGTGACAGATCGAGATCGAGGTTGTCGTCCAGGAAATCGCGGATCTCGGGCGCACGGGCGGCCAGAGTTCCGTTGGGTTCCGCCACCGCTTCCTCGTCGAACAGGCCAAACGCCTCCTGTACGATCTGCAGGGCCTTTTGCTGTGTTGCGAGCCGGGCCTGAAGCGGCGCGGTCTCGATCGGGCGGATGATGTCGTGCGCATTGCGCAAGGCGCCCGGCGACGGGCACCATTGAACCTGAGCGAGGTGGCGTTCGCGAAACTGCATGAGCGCCGACGGAAGCGGCAGATCCAGCTTCTCGAACCAGACCGGTTCCAGCGTGATGCCGACCTTGCAGACATGGCGGCCCCGGCGCATGTGGCGTTCGACCACCGTGTCGCGCGTGCGTGACCAGATCAGGCCAGTCTCGACATTCACGCCGTCATCGGCGCCGAGCTCCCAGATCGCGTCCTCGATGGTGAAGGCGACGTAGCCCTCGAGCAGGATGAAGATCGTCAGCGCGGGGCCGACGGTGAACTTGGCGGTAAGATCCGAGCTTTCGACCCCACTGGTGACGTGGACGCGCAGGCCGTCGCTGTACTGCTGCAGCGCGAATTCGCCGCCCATGATCACGCTTTCGGGCGACAGATCGCTCTGCCAGGCGCTCTCGTACCCGGACTCTGCACTGAGTCGTTCGATCTCGGACACCAGCACCGGCTTGTCGCGGTTGCGTGCCCCCCAGTTTCTGTTCGACGCCATGTTCCGCTGGCCTGCAAAGGTTTTCCGCGAGCAGCAAAAGGCGGCCCGCGCTGCTGCCGAATATAACCGGACCTGAAATTCGATTGAAAGAGTCAAGAAACGGACGGAGGGTGTGATGCTGCGGGGAAACGGGACGTCTGCGATCTTTGGCGGAAATCCGGGGACCGTCCGGCTGAAGCGGGCGCTGCTGCTGGGGACTGCGCTCGCCGCGTTCACGATGCCGGCCTGGGGTCAGGAAACCGAGGAACTGATCGCCGACGAGATCGTTGTCGAAGGCGACCGCGGTGTCGTCACCGAGGGCACCGGGAGTTACGCGGCAAGCCGCGCGACGGTCGGCGGGCGGCAACCGCAGGAACTTCGCGAGGTGCCGCAAACTGTCAACGTGATCACGCGCCAGCGGCTGGATGATGCGGCTGCAACAACGATCGAGGAGGCGGCCTACACGCTGCCGGGCCTGACCACCGCGACCGGGGATGGCTTCATGGGCTCGCTCTACGCGCGCGGCCAGGAGGTTTTCCAGTACTATGTCGACGGCGCACAGCGGCCGTTCCTCAGCATTTACGGCACGGCGCCGGATCTGTTTTTCTTCGACCGGGTCGAGGTCGTCTCCGGCCCGTCGGGCGTCTTTCAGGGCTCGGGCGAGCCGGTGGGGACGCTCAACCTCGTGCGCAAACGGCCTCTGGACGAGCAGGTGCTGACCCTCGGATCCGAGGTCAACACATTCGGCGGCTATCGCGGCGAGCTGGATTTCTCGACGCCGTTCACCGAGGACAATTCGGTGCGCGGGCGCTTCGCCTTCATCGCCGAGCAGGGTGAGAGTTTCACCGATTTCGTCGAGCAGGACCGCTATGGCGGCTACGGGACCGTCGAGATCGACATCGGCGACAGCACGACTTTCGCCTTCGGCACGATCATCGAGCATGTCGACCGTGCGGGCTACAGCGGGTTGCCGACCTTCACGGATGGACGCCTGCTGGACGTGCCGCGCGACACCTTCATCGGCTCGCTCTACGATGCGTCGGACACCGACACGATCGAGTTCTTCGCCGAACTCGAGCACGAGTTCGACTATGGCGGCGTGGCCAAGGCGACGGTCCGGCACTACGACCGCGAGACCAATCTGCTGAGCGCGCTGCCAAGCAGCGGCGTCGATCCCGCGACCGGCGATTTCACCATGTTCAACTTCGCCCGAGAGTTCGAAGAGAACGATCTGTTCGCGGACATCAACCTGACCTCGCCGTTCGCGTTCGGCGAGGTGACCGGCGAGGTCGTCGTCGGCGCGGACTTCACCCGGTCCGAGCAGGACTTCAAGCAGAACTTCGACTTCAGCATTCCGCCGCAGAACCTCGCGACGTTCGATCCGTTCAGCCTGGTCCAGCCAGCCGTCAACTTTCCCGGCGTCGGGCCCGGCTTTCGCCTGAACATGGTGACCGAGACCAGCGAATACGGCTTTTACGCCCAAGGGCGCGCCGAGGTTCTGCCGGGGCTGAAGATCAATGTCGGCGGGCGCTACAGCATCTACGAATTCGAGGAGAAGGATACGGGCCGCGATCTGATCCGGGGCGAGGCCGAGGAGACGAACTTCGCGCCCTATGCCGGGATCACCTATGATGTTACCGATAACATCACGCTCTACGGCAGCTTCGCCTCGATCTTCCAGCCGCAGCCGTTCGCGCCGCTGGCCGCGGGTGGGCAGGTCGAGCCGCGCAAGGGGCGCCAGCTCGAGGGCGGGATCAAGGCCGAATTCTTCAACGGCGATCTGCAGGCCCAGGCGTCGTACTACCGCATCCGCGACAAGAACCGTGCGGTCGACGATCCCGCCAATCTCGGCTTCTTTCTGGGAACCGAGGAAGCCCGGACCGAAGGCCTCGAGTTCACGCTGGCCGGCAGTCCGATCGAAGGGCTGGAGCTGAGCGTCGGCTTCGTCCATGTCAACACCGAGCTACTGACCGATCCGAGCCCGGAGAACTCTTTCGTGGCGTTCGGCAAGTACACTTTCGAAGAAGGTTTTCTGGATGGCTTGAGCCTCGGCGCGGGCGTCCGCGCAGCGAGCGGTTTCGACAATCTGAGCGGGACGACCTTCATCGAGGCGCCGGGATATACCGTCTTCGACGCGCTGGTCGGATACGAGCTGACCGAGAACGTCGCCGCGCAGCTCAACGTGCGGAACCTGCTCGACCGGACCTACTATGACCGCGTGAACCAGGTCAGCCGCGGCAACTTCTTCGGTGAGCCGCTGAATGCTACGCTTCGTCTGACTGCGACCTTCTGAGGACATCATGCCGACAGCCACGAGCCAGTTCGCGACCCCGAACGCGTCGCGCTATCTCAAGCAGCTCTGCAAGCACTTCGCCCACAAGGTCGAGGCGGACTTCGACGATGCAGAGGGGCGCGCTGCTCTACCGGGTGGGCAACTGATCCTGAACGCCGGTCCCGAGGCGCTGACGATCAGGATCGAAGGCGAAGACACGCGCGGCATGACCAAGGCGCGGTACGTGCTGGAGGATCATCTGGTCCGCTTCGCGTTTCGCGAGAACCTGCTCGGGTTGCACTGGTCGTTCGAAGCCTGACGGCGCAACCGGGTCAGGCGGCGCGATCCTCGCGCTCGGCGCGGAGCGCGTCGAGTTCGCGCCGCATATCCGCGACTTCCTGCTCGAGTTCGGCGATCCGGGACGGCATTTCGATGATCCGGCGCACGGCGACGTATCTGCCCAGTGCCCAGTAGCGAGCATCGTCCACGTATCGGCGAATGGGCAGCGTTGCGGCGAGAGTCAGATGCGGCATCGCCACCATGGCCCAGCCGAACGCTGTCAACGCGCCCAGCCAGATCACGAAACCTGCCGCATCGCCGAGCGCCGCCAGCACGATGCCGGGCCCCCAGAGCAGCACGCGCGAGAGCCACACGATCCGACGCGTCGGCTCCATCGCCGTTCCGCCGACAACGCGCATCCGCTTGGCATCGCCGCGCATCATGGTGCGGATCGCACACAGGCTGAGGACGCAGGCAATCGTTGTGATCAGCGCGCTCATTCCGCCGGTCCCAACACGCGGGAGGAGTCCGGTTTGGTGATGCTGAACATCGAAGCGACCCGGCCCCAGCGCAGCAGCATCAACCCGCCCATCACGAGCAGAATGTCGATCGACGGGATGATCGTGCGCCCGGAGATCATCGCCTCGCTCCACGCGGTTCCGCCCATCAGCAGGCGCACCAGCGGCAGCGCGATCAGGGAGATCGCCAGGATCCAGCAAAGCCGGTCGGCGCTGCGCGACACGTCGCGTTCACGCCAGCCGTAGATCAGGCAGAGGACCGAGGCGCCGATGAAGGCAAAGGCGGTCCAGTAGTGCGTCTCGCCGCTCGGCAGGGCGAGGAAGAACCCGTAGGCGCAGGCGACCATGGCGATCGGGAAGCCGTACATCACCGCCACCATGATGCGCCGGTAGGCCTGCCACGCGGGCTCTTCAGCGCGGCGCCGGATCCAGAGCCGTGTGCCCGTGAGGATGACGAACGTCATGGCCGATCCGAGCGCGACCCAGACGATCTTGGACAGCATTCCGGCGAAGTCGCCGAAATGCAGCGGGCCCATCAACCCGACGGCAGTATTGGAGACGGAGGGAACGGTGCCGAGGAACGGTTTGACGCCCTCGAAGGTCCGGCTCGGTCCCTCGAACAGCAGCGTTTGCCCCATCAGGCTGCCTTCCGAAGCCGGGTGCAGCATCCGCACCGAGGCATCGCGCCGCCCGTAATGCGTGATCAGGATCTGATCTGGTGCTGTGCCGGCGCGCCGGGTCGAGTCCATGACCATGTAATCGAGGCTTGCCAGCGCCGCCGGTCGCGGGTCGTCGGGTTTGTTGATGCCGATGATCCTCTCGACCAGGGCGCGCTGATCGCCGCCAGTCGCGACCATGCCGACCACCGGGATCCCGATCGATCCGGCGAAGCTGAAGAACGATCCGGTGAAGGCGAGCAGGAACGCAAAAATCAGGCTCCAGCTTCCGGCCAGCGCATGGCGGTCGCGCACCGCCGCCAGCCGGTCGCCGGAGCGTTCAGGCACGAACATGTCGCGAATGACATGCCGATGGGCCAGAAGGCCGGATATCCCGGCGACCATCATCCAGAGCCCGAGGATGCCGGTTGCCAGCAAGCCGAGCATGCCCGGTATATGCAGACGGATGTGGAGATTGAGCAGAAAGCGCTCGAGTGCTGTCTTGGGCTCGTCGCCGAAGACCTCGCGCACGAAACCTTCGCGGCGCGAGATGACCTCCTGCGTTACCGGATTGACGATGAAACGGATGCCCTTGTCGGCGAAGTTTCCGTCCGTGTCCTTCACGTGGGTGTGGAAGAAGATCGAAAGCTCGCCGTTCACGGTCTCGCGGATGCGGATCTCGTCATAATATTTCGGCGGCACGCTCTTCGCCGCACTTCGAACGATATGATCCACCGGTTTTTCGAGCGGGTGCGCAACCGAGGTATTTCCAGCCGACCAGATGCCGATCTCGTGCGCCATGACGACGACCGTTCCCGACAGCACGACCACGTAGAGCAGGATGGACAGCAGCACGCCCGACCAACCGTGCAGCGCGACGAGGCGCTTGGTTTTCGACTGGCTGAGGGCGATCATAGATGCGGTTCCATGCCGGGGCTGCGGTCAGAAGGCTGCGATGATCACGAGAAGCTGGGCGAACAGCGCCGCGAGCATGATCAGCGTGGCGCGCGGCATGTTGTCCTCGATGCACGGATACATCAGCGCGACGGTCCAGATCAGCGGGAAGATCACCACGGGCATCGCGAGGTGGTCGACCCCGGCGGCGCCTTCGGGGAACCAGAACGGCATCGCCGCCATGGTGACGATCGACAGGATCAGTGCGATCGGCCCGGCGAGGATCCAGCGCATGGTGAGTGGGTGTGCGACGATCCAGAGACGCACGCGCTGAAACGCCCGGAACCGCGAGCGGCGTGCCGTTTCCACGAGTGCGAGATCGTCAGTCATACGAGTCCCATGCTTGCAGCGTACAATTCAGACTCGCTCGGCTGGGTGTCCAACCTGGCTCGGAACGGCAATCCTTACCCGGATGTTGAGCGCGGGGCAATCTCGACCCCGTGAAGTGCATTCCGGCCCGCTGCCCAGCGGGACCACGAGACCGGTCGAAGGCCCAAGGCCGTGCGCGATGGTAGCATCAAGTGAACCTGTTTCTCGAGCGGTGCCGATCAAACCTCGCGAGGCATCGAGCAAAACGACTCGCCCCGATGCGATGCCTTAAACTCGCGCAAAAAACGGGCGCAGCCACCGCACCAAATTGCGACATGTGGCGAATTTTCCCGGAAAGATTGATTTGCGGCATCGATGCAATCGTCTGTTCGCGAGAGGATCGAAATCTCGCCTATTCTGAAAATTTTCATCTAATTTGCCGGAAAATCTGCGCCTCTTCTTATAAAATATAGTACTGAGCAAATATTTCTGACGCACAGGGCGATGTCTACTCGTGGCATCCCGTGATCGGCGTCTTCAAGTCAGATGTTCGCACAGTGTTTACTGAGTGTAATTTGCCTTGACATTGGAGGTCGATTCCTGACTTTTCCACTCGGCTAATCGGGCCATATCCCGTCAGATAAACCAGATCAGGGAAAACGAAATGATCGCGAAACTTCTCAAGGCCTCCACCTGCCTCGCCGCAGCAGCTTTGATTGCAAGCAGCGCCCATGCAGGCGACAAAGTCTACGGTCCGCAGCCGGTGACCCTCAAGGGCTACTCGGGCGACAAGACCAACTCGGTCTCATATTCGGGCCAGATCGCGCGCTACGTGCTGCACGACAGCCTCAAGAAGCTGGCAGGCAAGGGCACCGGCACCTACAACGCCGACCTCGAAGCCCAGATGCTGGCCTACTACAACGGCAAGAACCCGGATCTGCCGATCATTGCGCCCGCAGGCAAGGACGGCTTCCCGGTCAAGCAGAAGGTCATGGGTGACCTTTCGGGCGGCGCGAACCTGGCCGGCAAGTTCTACAACGGTGCGATGCCTGCATGGCCGGGCGACAAGACCGGCAAGGAAGTGATCGAACACATGATCCGTCATGCCTCGGTCGCAGAGGGCGGCTACGACGCCGCGAACGGCTACGACTGGGCACAGCTGATCTCGAAGTACACGCTGGGCGCGGTGTCCTACCATCAGGCCGTCGACAACTATCTCGACGAGAAGATGACCGCCGGCAACAAGCCGAACAGCAAGCCCTACGGTGAAGGCAAGCACTACACCGGAAAGGAGCACTCCTGGGACGAAGCCTTCGGGTATTTCGGGGCTGCCGCACAGAGCGCGTCGCTCTCGGCTGACCAGAACTACTCGGTCGCGAAGATGAAGGACATGGCTTCGGCAGACGCCAATGGCGACGGCGTGGTCGACCTGAAGTCCGAGTACGTCTTCGGCAATGCCTACTACGCAGCGGGCGCGGACCGCAGCGGTGTGACCAGCTACATGAACACCATCGTCGGTGCCTTCGTCGAAGGACGCAACCTGATCGCCTCGGCCAAGGGTGAAGACCTGAGCGCCGACCAGCTCGCCAAGCTGCAGGGCCTCGCCAAGACCATCGGCGACACGTGGGAAACCGTCCTGGCTGAAGCGGCATTCAAGTATGCCGGCTCGGTCTACAAGGACATCAACAAGATGAAAGAGGCCTCGGACGATGCCGAGAAGGCCAAGCTCTACCGTGCATATGTCAAGCACTGGGGCGAGCTGAAGGGCTTCGCCATGGCGCTGCAGACCGGCAAGAACAATCTTGGCGAGACGGCGGTGAAGCTCAATCGTCTGATCGGCTTCGGCCCGGTCACGCAGGACAACACCTACGTCACCGGCGTTGATGCAGACGGCAACTTCGTCCGCGATCGCCGCCGCACGTGGAGCGACTACCAGCTTCACATGCTGAAGGTGCAGAAGATGCTGATCAACGACATGGGCGTGAAGGCCCGTGCCAACGATGCGACGGCACAGCTTGCCGGTCTGGCCGAGAAGCTGGACACGGACAGCAACGCAGAGACGGACTGATCTCTCAACCAGGCGGCGCCTTCGGGTGCCGCCTGACCTGATCCGCGGACGCGATGGAATATCTGACCCAGATAGCTTCGATCTTCGCGGATTTCGCGGATCCGAAGAAACGCGTGTTTGTCGGATATCTCGGGCTCTCCCTGCTGATCGCGCTGGTCTGGCTCATCCTCGTCAAGCGCATGGCCATCCGCACCGCGTTCGCCAAGTTCTTCGACCGCGGCGTTTTCTTTTCCGACTCCTCGGTCGCCGACTACAAGATCTTCGTGATCAACCGGCTGTTCTCGTTCCTGATATCGCCGCTGCTGATCACCCAGCTCGCCATCGCCACGGTCCTGTTCTTCTGGCTGCACGAGGTCGAGTTCCTGCACGCAGGCTATTTCGCCGAGACCAGCACCGGCACGGTGGTCGCGCTGTTCTCGATCTCGATGTTCGTGATCGACGACTTCACGAAATATCTGGTGCATCGCTGGATGCACCGCTGGCCCATTCTGTGGGCGATCCACAAGACGCATCATTCGGCGACGACCCTGACACCGATCACGGTCTACCGCGTGCACCCGCTGGAAGGCGTGTTGTACGGTATGCGCAGCGCGGTCGCGCAGGGCGTGGCGATCTCGACGTTCATCTACCTGTTCGGCGACAAGGTCGATCTCTATACGGTCGTCGGTGTGAACGTTCTGGTGTTCCTGTTCCACGTCACCGGGTCGAACCTGCGCCATTCCCATATCAGCATCCGTTACTGGCCGTGGCTCGAACGGGTCCTGATTTCGCCCGCGCAGCACCAGTTGCACCACTCGGTCGCCGAGGAACATCACGACAAGAATTTCGGCGCAGCCCTGGCGGTCTGGGACTGGATCTTCGGCTCGCTGCATCTCTCGGAAGACGAGAGCGAGCTGACATTCGGCCTGGATGCCAACGAAAAGTCGGACCCGGTCGGTCTCGTGGCGATCTACACACGGCCGATTGTCGAGATTTATCTGATTGTCACGGGCACGATCCGGTCGACGATCGTGCGCATTCTGGCATTTTTCCGCCGTCAGAGTTCCGATAACGCGTTGTAAAATAGAAGTTTTATCGTACTGCATTTAAATTGACAGAAATTGTCAGCTTACGTTAAGACAGTCCCGACCGCGCGTCGGCCACCCAGTCACAGGAAGCAAATCGCGGCTCCGACTCATGCGATGGAGGGGTGGCATGACCACGAACAACTGGATGGTGCTTTCGGCCGCAATCATGATGGCCACAACGGCGCAGGCGCAAACGGTCGGAGATCCCGACGAGTTCGTCGCCGACGAGATCACGGTCTTCGGCGGGGCTCGGGATGCGCGCGGGCTGCTCGAAACGCCGAACGCGGTAACCGTTTTCGATCAGGAAGAGATCCGTCGCAGGCAGGCCTCGACCTATGAGGAATTGATCGGTGACATTCCCGGTGTCCAGATCGACGGCGGGCCGCGCGGAATCTCGCAAGAGCCCAACGTCCGCGGTTTTCAAGACGAGCAGGTCGTCGTCCGGATCGACGGTGCACGGCAGAACTTCAACCTCGCCCACCGTGGCCGTTTCTTCACGGATCCCGACGCCCTGAAGCGCGTCGAGGTCGTGCGCGGCGGAAACTCGATCCTGTTCGGATCGGGGGCGCTCGGCGGCGTCATCCTTCTGGAAACCATAGACGCAGAAGACGTTGTCGACCCGGGGCAGTTTGTCGGAGGCCGCATCAAGGGCGGCTATTCCAGCCAGGGTCAGGAGTTCATCGGCTCCGGCACGGTCGGCGTGCAATACGGCGACTTCGACGCTCTGGGCTTCATCTCGTACCGTCCGATGGGCGAAGACCTCGAAGACGGCAGCGGCAACCCGATCTCCAACTCGGACATCGATGCGGTGAACGGGATCGTCAAACTGGGATACGCGCCCGGCGATCACCGGTTCGAAGTCAGCTACAACTTCTACGATGACGAGGGCGTCACGCCGCCGAATGCAAACGTGGCGGGTGACAGCACGAATGTCGTCAACCGCGAGCTTTCCTATCAGACGTTGCGCGGCGAGTGGACGTGGCAGCCGGAAGACAATCCGCTCTTCGACGTGAGCGCGCTGTTCTACCACAACGATGCCGAAGTCACCGAGGACCGGATTTTCGACGGCCGCCTGAACGAGACCGAGTACACGACGCTGGGCTTCGAACTGGTCAACCGGTCGGACTTCGACATCGGCGTTCCGGTGCGGCTCTCCTACGGGATCGAAGGCTTTCAGGACGAACAGGAGGCGTTGAGCGACGGCGCGCCGCGCCTTTCGACGCCCGATGCGACTGCACGCTATTTCGCGGCGTTTGCCCAGGGCGATATCGAACTGCCCTACGGTTTCACGCTGACGCCCGGATTGCGGTTCGACAGCTTCGACGTCGAGCCGGATGGTAACTTCCCCGATCTCAGCGACAGCGAGGTTTCTCCGAAACTCGCGCTTCAGTGGCGCCCGCTGGATGTGCTGCAGCTCTGGATCAATGCATCGCAATCGTTCCGTGCGCCGTCGATCACCGAACTTTACAGCAGCGGGACGCATTTCGGCTTTGTGGTGCCGGCAGCGAACCCGTTTGCTCCAACCCAGATTTTCGACAACCGGTTCGTCCCGACCCCGGATCTGGAGCCCGAGCGCTCGAGAGCGCTGGAGATCGGTGGGCGCTGGAGCGAGAACGATCTCGTCTGGCAGGGCGACTCGATCAACTTCTCTGCGAGCGCCTATTACGCGGATGTCGAGAACTTCATCGATACCATCGTGACAGATTTCGGACCGCCGACCTTCGATTTCGCCACCAACACGCTAACCTTCCTCGGAAGCACGTTCAGCCGAAACGTCGATGCCAAGCTTTGGGGATTCGAGGCGGCGCTGGATTACGACGCTGACGACTGGTTCTTCGGTGCCGGCCTGACGCTGCCTCGCGGAACCGACGGGAATGGTGGAAATCTGGGGTCGATTCCCCAGGATCGTCTGGTCTTCACGGGCGGGGTGCGTCCGCTGGACGGCTTGGAATTGGGCGCGCGCGCAACATTTCTTGACGGGCAGGACAAGGTCCCGGCGGACGCGTTGACGACGGACGGCACGGCGATCTTCGATCTCTTCGGGTCCTACTCGCCGGACTTCGGAGGCTTCGATGGAGCGACCATTCGCTTCGGGATCGATAATCTCACGGACCGTACCTACCGGTTGGCAGGAAACGGTTTGAATCAGGCAGGTCGGGCCTACAAGATGTCGGCATCGATAGACTTTTAGAGAGATCAGCCATGCCTCAGCACAGCCAGCTTCTCGATGACTTCAATGCCCTTCGCACGCAGAACCCGATCATGCGGTCGGTTGATGCGGCATTGCGACTGGGTGTGTCGGAAGGCGAACTGGCCGAGGCGCGCGCGGGCGAGGGCGAGATCGTCCGGCTGGGCGGGCGGGGCGAGGAACTCTCCCGGCTCGTCGAGGGGTTGCGGAGTGTCGGCCCGGTGATGACGCTGACCCGCAATGGCGCGGTGGTGCACGAAACCAAGGGACCGGTGCGCGACGTGAAGTTTCATGGCGCCATGGGACAGGTCGTCGGCCCCATCGATCTGCGGCTGTTTCTGCGTAACTGGCACGTTGCCTATCATGTGACCGAGGAGACGAAGTCCGGGCTGCGCCGGTCGTTCCAGATCTTCGACGCACATGGCGGCTCGGTGCTCAAGGTCTATGCGCTCGACGACACGGACGCATTGGCGTGGCAGAACCTTTTCGAGGATACCGCCGATGGGTCGGGTGCGACCGCGACCTTCACGCCGCGCGAGGCAAAGCCCGCCGACCGGCCGGATGATCAGATCCACGTTGACGAGATGTGCACGCGCTGGCGGGCGCTCGAACACAGTCACGACTTCTTCCGGATTCTGAAAGATTTTGCGGTCGGGAGGCAGCAGGCGCTGCGACTGGCCGGGCCGGAACTGGCTGAGCCGTTGGATCCGACGGCGGTCCACGCCATGCTGAGAGCGGTCAGCGATGCCGAGATTCCGATCATGTGCTTTGTCGGAAACCCCGGCTGCATCCAGATCTTCTCAGGCGCCGTGAAGACCATCGGCGACGCCGGGACGTGGCTCAATGTGCTGGACGCCGAATTCAACCTTCATATGCGGACAGACATGATCGACCGGATCTGGCTGGTGCGCAAACCCACCGGCCTGCGCGGCATGATCACGTCGCTGGAGCTTTTCGATGCAGAGGGCGAAATGGTCTGTCAGTTTTTCGGAGCGCGTCCGCCGGGCGAGCCGGAGCGTGAGGACTGGCGCGACGTTGCTGAGTCCCTGACAAAGGAGACGGTTGCATGAAACGACACTCGGAAAAACTGCTCGTGGCAGCTTTCACCGTGTTTCTGCTCTGCGTGGCGGCGGTCACGACAGCGATTGCGGCGGACGCCAAGCGCATCGTCGTGGCCGGGGGCGATCTCACCGAGATTGCCTATGCGCTGGGTGCCGGTGATCGGATCATTGCCGTGGATTCGACGTCAAACTACCCGGCCGAGGCGACCAAGAAGGAGCAGATCGGTTATGTCCGGCGGCTTTCTGCCGAGGGTATCCTCGCCCTGACGCCGGATCTTCTGCTGATGGCCCATGATGCCGGGCCTGAGACCGCGGTGTCGCAACTCGAAGGCGCGGGCGTGCGGATCGCGAAGGCACCGCCGGCGGACACGATCGATGCCATTCCGGCCAAGATCCGTTTCGTTGGAGCGGAACTCGGCGCGCAGTCCGGGGCCGATGCACTGGCCGGGGATGTCGAAGCGGCACTGGGCGATGTGGCCGAGCGCGTCGCGACGCTGAAGTCCAGCCCGAAAGTGCTGTTCGTGCTGTCGCTCGACCGGGGCACACCGCTGGCGGGCGGCACGGGCACATCCGCCGACCAGATGATCCAGCGCGCGGGCGGCACCAATGCGGCGTCCGGTTTCGAGGGATACAAACCGATGTCGCGTGAAGCGATCCTCGAGGCCGCCCCGGATGTCATCCTGATGATGGAACAGCATGCCGAGCGGGCGGGAGGTCTGGACGCCGTGCTGGGCCGTCCCGAGATGAAGCTGACACCGGCCGGGCAGGCGGGCAACGCGGTGGCGATCGAGGGCATGTTGCTGCTGGGCTTCGGGCCGCGCACGCCGCAGGCGATCGCCGAGCTTGCACGGGCCATTCATAAGGATGCGGCGACTCAGGCCGGGCTGTGACAGCGACCGCCGAACAGGGCGCAAGACGGATACCGCTGATCGTATCATCCCGCTCGGCACTGCTGTTCGTCGTGCTGTCTGTTCTGGCGTGCATCGTTCTGATCGCGGAACTGGCCCTGGGGCCGGTGGCAATCTCGCCGGGGCGCGTACTGGCAACGCTGGCCGGTGGCGGGGATGCGATGGAAACGGCCATTCTCTGGCAGATCCGGATCCCGCGCGCCGCGCTCGGCATCGCCGTCGGCATTTCGATGGCACTTTCCGGGGCAGCACTTCAGGGCCTCTTGCGCAATCCGCTGGCCGAACCGGGACTGATCGGCGTGACGGCGGGCGCATCGCTGGGAGCGGTGATGGCCATCGTTCTCGGCGGATTGCTGGCCGGTCTTCTGCCGGAGGTGTTCGCACCGTTCCTGCTGCCCATCGCGGCCTTCATCGGCGGTTCCGCCGTGATCGCGATCCTGTTCAGCCTGGTGCGTTTCAGCTCGGGTCCGAGCATGGCAACGCTGATCCTTGCCGGGGTCGCAATCAATGCCATCGTCGGCGCGGCGATCGGCGTGCTGATCTACATCGCCGACGATCAGCAGTTGCGCGACCTGACCTTCTGGACCATGGGCTCGCTCGGTGTCGCCGATACCCGCCTGATCGGCATCGTGACGGTGTTGGCCCTGCTGACGTTCCCGATCTTTCTCGGGAGTTGCCGTGCGCTCGATCTGCTGCAGCTTGGCGAGCGGGCCGCATTCTATTCCGGTTTGAACGTCAATCGCGCGCGCATGCGAATCGCGGCGGCAACGGCACTGTCGGTCGGGGCTGTGACCTGTGCCGCAGGCCCCATCGGCTTCATCGGTCTTGTCGCGCCGCACATCGCCCGGCTGATGTTCGGTCCCGGCCACCGGGTTCTTCTACCGGCCTCGGCGCTGATCGGCGTGATCCTCGTGCTCGCCGCCGATCTCGGCGTGCGTCTGGCCGTCCCGCCGGCGGAACCTCCGATCGGTCTGGCAACGAGCCTGATCGGCGGGCCGTTCTTCCTCTGGCTGCTGATGCGGCAGGTTTCGCGGGGACGCGTCATTGCTTGAGGCCCGCGATGTCACGGTAACCTACGGTGCGAAGCGGGCGCTCGATGCCGTCTCTTGCCGGATCGTTCCGGGCGAAGTGGTCGCCGTCATCGGGCCGAACGGTGCGGGAAAGTCCACGCTGCTTGCGGCGATGTCAGGCGTTCTGACGCCGGCGGAAGGCTCGATAACGATCGGAGGCGAAAGGGTCGGGGATCTCTCGCCGGAGAACCTCGCGCTGCGGCGCGCAGTGCTCGAGCAGACGCCGGTCAAGGACCTGCCCTACACGGCCGAAACCTTGGTCGGCCTCACCGTGCCGACCGTCGTGTCGCCGACGGAGACAGGCGAGATCGTCACCCGCGCCCTGCGCGCCGTCGATCTGGAGGATCTGCGGGAGAGCGCGGTCCATCGGCTCTCGGGCGGTCAGGCGCACCGTGCCCATTTGGCGCGCGCATTGGCGCAGCTCTGGGCGGGCAAGTCACTCGGGCATGGCGGATACCTGATGATCGATGAGCCGACGGCGAGCTTGGACCTACAGCATCAACGCAGCGTGCTCGATGTCGTGCGGACCGTCAGGCAAGAGGGGACCGGCGTGCTGATCGTCCTGCACGACCTGACGCTGGCCGCCGCCGTCGCCGACCGGATTCTGCTGATGCGGGACGGTCGCGTCGTCGCAGACGCACACCCCGACGAGGTGATGCAGCCGGATATGATCGAACCGGTCTATGAGACGCCGGTGGTTGTGATTAAACAGGGCGATCAGAGGATCGTTGCGCCGGACTACCGGAGCTCGGTTTCACAGGACAGATGATATCAAGCGAAAGAGGTTGCCGATGTTCGTTGCCATGAACCGGTTCAAGGTCGTGAAGGGCCATGAAGAGGCGTTCGAGGATGTCTGGAAGGGTCGCGACACAAAGCTGGGAGAGATGAAAGGGTTCGTCGACTTCCATCTGCTGCGCGGGCCGGAAGGCGAAGATCACACACTCTATGCGTCGCACACGATCTGGGACAGCCGCGAGGATTTCGAAGCGTGGACGAAGTCCCAGCAGTTCCGCGATGCCCACAAGGATGCCGGTCAGAACAAGGTCCTGTACCTCGGGCACCCGCAGTTCGAAGGGTTTTCGGCTGTCGAGGGCGCGTAGCAAACGTAAATCACGCGGGGTGAGACTCGGGTCGGTGGTGTACCGGGTTGCTCAGCCGGAAGCGTGTTGAGTGCCATCTGTGCGAGGCTCTGAACCATCTGTGAAAACAGGAAAGTCGCCCGCTGGACGCAGCCTGCCTAGCGCAGACGGAAAGCGATGGGCAGTGTCACCTTGACCTGAGACTGACCCATTTCCTCCGGAATCTTCGGAAAGCGTCCGACCCGCTTGATCGCGGCCATCGCAGCGTCGTCGAGAATGCTCTCGCCGGACGAACTGGTCATCGAGGCCGACACCAGACGGCCCGAGGCATCCAGCGTTATCCGTATCTTCGCCGTGCCGGTCGTGCCCCTGCGCTTCGCCCGCTTCGGATACCGCTTCTTGCGCTCGACGGCTCGGCGGACCGCAGTCAGGAAGGTCTTTCTGGCCGAGTTGATGGCGGCCTTCGAATAACCGCCGTCCTTGACCTGTCCGCCCGCGCCGGGGGCGAGCGCGGCGGTTTTCTGTCCCTGGCCGCCTTTGCCATCGTCCTGCGTGGTCGAAGGGGCTCCGGAGGTCGCGCCTTGAGCAGCAGGCTTCTCCGGCTTCTCGGGAGTTTTTTTCGCGACCTTCCTGGTCGGTTCCGTCTTCTTTTTCTTGGTGGTCGGCTTCTTTTTGACGGTCTGCTTTTTCGGTTTCTTGGGCTGCTCGACTTTCGGCGGTGTCGGCTTGGAACGCGGCATCTGCGCCACCAGCGGCGCGCCGCTGTCATCGACCAGCGGCTCGGGCTGCGGGATCGTCGGCGCCGACTGCGTCGGTTGGGGCAGAGCAACGGGTTGCGGAAGCGGCGCCTGCACATTGATCGCGAGATCGGTTTTCGGTTCCGGTCTGATATCCGGCTGGCTGTCCGGCGTCAGCGCGTTCAGGGCGTCCGGGTCTTGCTGCCGCCTGTTGGGGTCGGGATCCGGCTCGTCAATCCGCGGGGTCTGCGTGCTCTGCAACGGAAGCGCTTCCGGCACCGTGACCGGGCTGGTCGGCAGACTCAACTCGGGCAGATCGGAGGACGGCGCCATCTGGATCGGCTGAGACGGCAGCGGCTGGGCCGGGGCGATCGCGTTCGGCACCTCGGTCGCAGGCTTTACCGTCTCGGGCTGGCGCACGGGTTCGACCGCAGAGAGCGGTTGATCGGGTTGGGTCAGTGCGGAGACCTCGAACGTCTCGGGCGTTTCGAGCGCGTCCGGTTGATCGACCGCGTCATCGTTGAGATCGCTTTGCTCGATCTCATCTGCTTCCGAAGTTTCCGGCTGCTCTTCCCAGCTTTCGATGAGTTCCGACAGATCTCCGGCAGCACCGACCGGAGAGCCGGCCACGGCCTCACCACCAGCCGCCAGGGGCGCACCGGTGTTCGTCTGCCACGCAATAATCAGATGAATTGCAAGCGCGAGCGCCGTGAACGTGATGAACTCGCCCCACTTCTTCATTGGGCGGAGACCGAAACGAGTTGGCTGCGCACAATCCCGAACGTCGCGAGCTGCTTCAGGAGACGCGCGATATCGACGCCGGGCGCGGCCTGATCCGCCTTGATGACAAGGATATTGTCGTCGGTCGATCCAAGCCCGGCCGTGGCAATTGCCGCGAACACGGCATCACCGCGAATGTCGTCCCAAGCGAGTTCGCCGGATGCAGATACGAACAAGGGCTGTTGCGCTTCGGCGGGGATCTCGGCGCTGCTTTGCGGCGGCGCGACTTCAAACGGTTCGGTCGGCGCGATCGTGGCGGTCATCAGAAAAAAGATCAGCAGCAGAAATACCACGTTGATCATCGGCACGATGCTCTCGGTCGGCGGCTTGCGATGTGGCTCGCTCAGATCCATGGCGCTTATTCTGCAAGTACGAGGCGGGTCATGCCCGCGGCGGACAGTCTGTCGATCACCGTGACGAGATCCTGCAATGTTGTATCAGTCTCGGCACGCAGGACAACGATTGCGTTCTCGTTGGGCATCAGCAAGGCAAGCTCCGACGGCAGCGTTTCCAGCGGGAGCCGTTGGCCGTTCAGGGTCACGCCATCCGGCGCGACAGACACCAGACGCGGTGCGCCCTTGTACTCTCCGCCACCGGCGAGCGCCGGACTGAGCGGCATGGCGTTGTCAACGCCGAAACGCGCTGCCAGCATGAAGAACACGAGCAGAAGAAAAACCACGTCGATCATCGGCGTGAGGCTCGGACGCCTGCGCGGCGCCGGCGTGCCAAGGCTGATCGCTTCACTCGGCTGCATGGGCATAGCTTTGCGCAGGCGGGCGGGTGAAGATCCGCGTCGCGATGTCTTCGAGATCAAGCCGCAGGCGATCGGTGGTGCTCTCGAACCATGTTAGTGCCGCCGAGGCCGGAATGGCAACCGCCATGCCCGCAGCCGTGGTCAACAGAGCCTCCCAGATCCCGCCTGCCAGCGCCGATGGATCGGCGCGGGAACCTGCTGCCTGCAGGGTCTGGAACGCCGCGATCATACCCAGAACCGTACCGAACAGCCCGAGGAGAGGCGCGATCGTCGCGATGAGTTCAAGGGCACGCAACCCGGATCGCGCGCGGGCGATCTGGCCCTTGGCCACGCGGACAGTCTCCTCGCGGGCATTCGCAGTATCGCGGGTCAAAGCCGATCTGATGGCGACGGCCGTGACGCCTGCCCTGACGCCCCTGCCTGCGGATGCGATTTCGAGCGCGGATGCATCCTCGTTCGCCAGCCATTTCTCGACGGCCATTTCAGCGCGCTCACGGCGCCAGACCCCTGTCACGGAGTAGCGCCACAACTTCCAGAGAATGATCGCCAGAGTGAGAACTGAGAGGGCTGCAATTGCCCAGATCGCAAGGCCGCCCTTGTCGAGCAGTTCCGACGCGGGACCGAAAAAATCCGAGGTCAATGCCGGAGTCTCTGTCACCGCAACGTCGGCCGCTGGAACATCCTGCGATGGTGTCCCAGCGTCCGTCCCATCGGCCGCAGAGGCATCCTCGGAAGGTGTCTCGCCGCCATCCACGGCCTCGACAGCGCCAGTCTCTACAGTCTCGTCGCTCATTCCTGTCCTGCCGCCTGTCGCTGTCCGGATTTGGCCGCTTTCGTTGAAATACGATGGCCAGCACTTTTTCCTAGCGATTCTGTCGGTTTTTCTTTTCCCGACTAAATCAGTTTGATACTCATAGGCGAGTCGTAGCCACCCGGTCAAGCGAACGCACCGGCAGCCACAACTATAACCACGAATGATTGTGGAGGTCGCAGTGAACACATGCCGTTACGTGATGATGACATCGGAGCTGACGATATGAACACGGTTGCAGCCCGCCGCTTGGAGCGCATCGCTCCGAAGCCCGAAAACGAAACCGTACGGATCACCAGCCAGCAGCTGATGTGCGGCGAACGGAAGATCGTGATCGTACATGACGACTCCGAATACACGCTCCAGGTGACGCGGCAGAACAAGTTGCTGTTGACCAAATGAAGCAGCGCCGAATGACCTTCCAGACCGAAGAAGAACGCGAAATGGAAGGCGCTCGGGCGGTTGGAGAGTTGCAGGAGATCGGGCCACGCCAGCAGTGCTTCGTCAGATGTTTGCGCTGCTGGATGGAAGAACCGGATTACCAGTCTACAATATTCGCTCTGGCTATGCCGGAGCTTGGGAAAGCAAAGGCGCAGCGATATCTTCGGGCGTGTGAGGCTTTCATGAGCAATCTGGCCGTTTCGGTGACGAGACCAATCGCTCGGCACGCGGTGAGATGCCCGTGTCTTGGCCAGGACGAGGCCGTTTTGCTCTCGGTTTTGCATCATGCCGGAATCGGTGATCGTTACGGAGCGACGGTCCAGGCGGCTCAACTCGTGCGCCAGGAACGGCTTGGGCCGATCGTCGATGCGGCGGAAGATCTGAGCATTGCGATGGCCGGGATGTCGGTCGCACCTGACATCGACCTTTTGACAACGGAAATTCCAGCGAACGTTTCCCTCCACTAACAAACGACAGGAGAACAAAGATGAGACCGAACGTTTGGGTAGGCCTCGTGGCCGGCCTCGTTGCGCTTCCTGCGCTCGCGGCGGACGAAGCTGCGGTGATCTCGAACTATGCTGACATCGCAGAAGCGAAGTACGGCGACAGCCTGACAACCGCCAAAACGCTGCAGAGCGCGGTTGACGCACTGGTAGCGAACCCCTCGGCCGAAGCCCTGCAGGCTGCCAAGACCGCATGGTTTGCTTCGCGCGTGCCGTATCAGCAGACCGAGGTTTATCGCTTCGGCAACGCAATCGTCGACGACTGGGAAGGCAAAGTGAATGCCTGGCCGCTGGACGAGGGTCTCATCGACTATGTCGATTCCTCCTATGGCGGACCGACCGAGGAAAACGAACTCGCCGCACTCAACGTTGTCGCGAATGCCAAGTTCACGCTCTCCGGAAAGGAAATCGACGCGACGACGATCACGCCGACCCTGCTGGAAGAGACGCTGCACGAAGCGGACGGCGTAGAGGCGAATGTCGCGACCGGGTATCACGCGATCGAGTTTCTGCTCTGGGGTCAGGACCTGAACGGTCACGGCGCAGGTGCCGGCAGCCGTCCGTGGACGGACTACGCCAAGGGCGATGCCTGCACGAACGGCAATTGCGACCGTCGCGCACAATACCTGAAAGCGGCAACCGATTTGCTCGTCAGCGACCTCGAGTGGATGGCCGCCCAGTGGAAAGCGGGAGGTGCCGCGCGTGCCGAGCTCGAGGGCAACCCGAAGGCCGGTATCGTCGCGATGCTGACCGGCATGGGTTCGCTTTCCTATGGCGAAACCGCTGGAGAGCGGATGCGTCTCGGCCTGATGCTCAACGATCCCGAAGAGGAGCACTCGTGCTTCGCCGACAACACCCACAACGACCACTACTATGACGGTCTGGGCATCCGGAACGTCTATCTGGGCGAGTACGTCGGCATCGATGGCAAGGTCGTCTCGGGCGCATCGTTGGCCGGTCTCGTGGCCGCCGCCGACGCCGATCTCGACTCCGAGATGCGCGGCAAGCTGGACGCGACGATGGCAGCGCTCGGCCGGATCAAGACCGCAGCCGAAGCGGGCTTCCACTACGACCAGATGCTGGAACGTGGCAACGCGGGGGGCGATGCGCTGGTGATGGGCGGAGTCAACGCGCTGGTCGATCAGACGCGCTCGATCGAGCGGGCCGTGTCCGCGCTGAAGCTCACCGCCATCGAGTTCGAAGGCTCGGACAGCCTCGACAACCCGTCGGCGGTCTTCCAGTAGTACCGAAACACTGTGCCGGGGGCTCTTGTCCCCGGCGCGTCACTGACCTCAGCAAGTTGACGCATCGACGTCGGACAGGCTGCAGACTCACCAATCCCCTACATCGACCATCGCTTGAAGGCCCTTTGACCGGGCAGAGAAATGTGATTCGCCGCGTTTCGCGGAGCGCGGCGCGATCGGATATGCGGAATTGATTCTTGGCTCGCCGCATTCCCGTGTGGACAGAGCCTCCGATCAACGCGTTCAAGAACGATTGCGAACTGAATTCAAAGGCCAAAAGTATCACTGCGCAGCGCCTGATCGCCGTCTTCGCCCGGCGTTTCCGCCTGACGACTTGCCATGTCGCACCGAGCCGTCGTCGGCTCTTGATAACCCGCCGCCCTTGTGGGAAACGCTCAGCCGGTCAAGGTTCAAGGATGCGATGAGCAAACTCCCCAGCCCCTGCATCGACGTATGCAAGTTCAAACGCGCAGGCCATTGCATTGGCTGCTCGATGACCAAGGATCAGAAAAGCACGTTCAAGTCTCTGAAGAAGGAAAGCCATCGCGCTGCTTTCCTCGAACTGCTCGTGGCCCAGCAGGCTCAGATGGGGAAGTACCGGGCGTGGCCCGGCGCCTATGCGCGCAAGTGCGCGAAGAAAGGCATCAGGCCAAAGTTTGATCTGTCAGGCGAGGTGTGAGCGCAGGAACCAAGCGAACTTTTCGTGAACTTGGCCGCGGGAAATGCACAGATCCTCAGTCAGCGTGTCGCCGTGCGCTGCCGACATTTCACCACATCCGGCGAGTGTCGCTGCCAGCGTCTCCTGAGCGGACAGCATGATCTTGATCATGTCCTCGGCGGAGGCATGGCCGTCGTGCTCGTCGATCTTTGAACGTTCGACCATAGCCGACAATTGACCCTCGGCATGGCCACCGATTGCCTTGATGCGTTCGGCAAGATCATCCTGTGCCTCGAAGTGGTCCTCGTAAATCTTCTGGAACATTTCGTGCAGAGGACCGAACGACATGCCCGTGACATTCCAGTGGAAGTTCTGCGCCAACATGGTGGTGACAGCAGTCTCGGCAACGCATTGGTTAAGCGCGGTCGCGATTTGCGATTTCGCGTCGGTTGAAAGGTGTGCGGCGGCCTGGGTCATGCTCGTGTCCTACGTCGAATCGAATAGCTGGCTTGCGACTGCTGGCTTGCTGCAAAGCAATCTAGCCATGGATTCGTGGAGAGCAAGAACTTTTTAGAATTATTCTAATTCTGACTTAGATGCTCGGATACCGCGCTGATCAGGAAGCGGAGATTTCCGCGGGCATGGCTGGGCACCCGGCTGCGCATCAGAAAGGCAATGCTGTCGAAGTCGTCGGCACGGTGGCAGAGGATGAGCCGCATCAGCCACTGTTCGTCAAAGCTGAGCTCGTCCACGCCTGGGCGGTTGAAGTGCGGCGCATGCCCGAGGATCTGTGCGAGGCAACGAACAAGCACCTCGGCGAATGCATTGGTCGCGACGGTCCGGTCTTGCGAAAGAATGGCGCAGGCTTCGGTCAGATCGGTGCGGGCGGTACACCGGCAGGCGAGTGCGACCATCCGTAGGCCGTTCAGCAGTCCCGTTGCATCTGCGTCAAACCTTTCCGCCGGACGGAGGTAGCAATCTCCGACCGCGAGGCCATCATTCAGCGGAAACGTCACAGGAAGGCTCATATCTCGCGCCGGAATCGCAAATCTTGAGGAAACCTATCGGTTATTCCGAACGATGGAAAGAGATGATGTGTCTCATGGGTGAAAATGTCTAATTGTGTGCAGAGGCGACGCGGTAAAACCTGTGGGTCAGCCATGAGACGTTTGAGGACATTAATCGCAGCGCTCGCATGTGCGCTGACACCGGTGTCGGTGGCCCCGGCAATTGCGGGGAGCCTCGATCCTGTGTGGTTTGACGACCCGCATCTCAACGTCGTGCCGCGCACGGAAGCCGAACTGCTCCGCATTGATGCGGTGATACAGCCCACGAAATCATTCAATAGATCGGAGAAGTTCGAGGCCCGGCCCGCAGGTGCCGCGACGGTGCGAGCGCGAAAGGACCGGAATGCGTTCTCCGAGGCTTCAGCCAATCTGAGCTTCGAGGACGAACTGAACTTCAAGGTCGGCAACGGTCTGTTCCGCAAGCTCTGGGTTGCGGCACCTGCGTCGACCCGGGCCTCGGACGGACTCGGGCCGCTGTACAACGCGCGATCCTGCCAGCGCTGCCACGTCAAGGACGGGCGCGGCCATCCGCCGGAGACGTCCCAAGACAACGCCGTGTCGATGTTCCTGCGCGTTTCGATCCCGGCAAGCGACGCGGAAGACGCCGAAATGAAGGGCAAAATTCGCGACTACATCGCGACGGCGGCCGAGCCCAACTATGGCCGTCAGCTTCAGGACTTCGGTCTGCCGGGACATAAAGCGGAATACCGCTTCGACGTCGAATACGAGGAATTTCAGGTGTCACTCTCGGAGGGCGAGACCGCGACACTCAGGCGTCCGGTCTACAGCGCCGAGGATCTCGGCTACGGTCCGCTGCACCCCGAAGCGATGCTGTCCCCACGTGTCGCTCCCCAGATGATCGGGCTCGGTCTGCTGGAAGCGATACCTGCAGCGGACATCCTCGCGCACGCCGATCCAGAAGACGCCGATGGCGACGGCATTTCCGGCCGACCGAACGTGGTCTGGTCGATGGAGTACGATCGCCCGCTGCTCGGTCGCTTCGGTCTAAAGGCCGGTATGCCGACGATCCCTGAGCAGAATGCCGGCGCATTCGCTGGCGATATCGGCATCTCGAACCCGATCATCCGGCTGGATGCCGGTGAGTGCACCGATCTTCAAACGAAGTGTCAGGGCCATCCGGGCGGATCCGATCCCCAGGACGACAATCTCGAGATCGGTCAGGTCGCCTTCGATCTGGTGACGTTCTATGCGCGCAACCTCGGTGTCCCCGCCCGCCGGGATATCGACGATGCGGAAGTCCTGCGCGGAAAGGAGATCTTCCACGAAACCGGCTGCGTCGCATGTCACGTTCCGAAATTCGTGACGCATCGGCTCGAGGATCGCCCCGAGCACAGCTTCCAACTCATCTGGCCCTATTCGGACCTTCTGCTGCACGACATGGGCGATGGGTTGGCGGACAATCGGCCTGAGGCGCGGGCCACCGGGCGTGAGTGGCGAACACCGCCGCTCTGGGGCATCGGCCTGACACAGCAGGTCAGCGGGCACACGTATTTCCTGCATGACGGCCGGGCACGGTCGTTGATCGAGGCGGTTCTCTGGCACGGCGGCGAAGCCGAGGCACAGCGCGACGCGGTGATCGCCATGCCGAAAGCGGATCGATCGGCATTGATCCGCTTCCTCGAGAGCCTCTGATGCGGATTGTTCTCGCCGTCTTGGCGTTCAGCTTCTGGGCAACCGCCACGCACGCCCAGCAGGCCCCGGATATCGAAGCCGTCGTCGAGAAGCACATCCTCGCCGGATATCTGGCGTTCGAGACGGCGACACGTGATCTGGCCGATCAGGCCGAGGCCGATTGCCGACCGGACTCCGAGCCACTTCGCGCGGCATTCCACGACGCTTTCGATGCCTGGTTGAAAGTCAGCCATCTGCGCTTCGGGCCCAGTGAGGTCGACAACCGGGCTTTCGCTCTGGCGTTCTGGCCCGACCCGCGCAGCAAGACGCGCAAGGCACTCGCTCGATTGATCGCGAACCGGGATGCGATTGTGAGCGATCCCGCCGAATACAAGACGCTCTCGGTTGCGGCTCGCGGCCTGTACGCGCTTGAACGCTTGCTCTTTGATCCTGAATACACGGCGCCTGAGACAAGCGAATACGTCTGTGCCCTCACCCGCGCCGTCGCGACCGACATCGCATCGACCGCAACGGAGATTGGCGGGGACTGGCGCGGCGGTTTTGCCGCGGAACTGGCAGGATTTGGCGTTGGTGACAGCCGTTATCGCACCGAACTGGAAGCATTGCAGGAAGTCTTCAAAGCGCTCAGCACCGGGCTGCAGTTCTCGTCGGAGGCGCGCCTTGGCCGACCGCTCGGCACTTTTGAGCGGCCAAGACCGAAACGCGCGGAAATGCGGCTTTCGGAGAGATCGCAGCGCAACGTGCTGGAGAGCCTGGACGCTCTGCAGGATCTGTCGCGGCACCTCGCCGCGAACGAGCCTGAAATCGCAGCAAACCTCGACAGCGCCTTCGCTTTCGCGCGGCAGTCGGCGTCGAATATCGGAGACGATCCGGTCTTTGCTTCGGTCTCCGAGGTTCAGGGCCGCCTGATGGTCGAGATCCTGCAGCAGAGCATCGACGGTATTCGCGAGATCGTGCTTGTGGAACTCGGACCGGCGCTCGGCGTCAGCAAAGGGTTCAATGCCCTCGATGGCGATTGAGATGCCAAGCCGCCGAACATTTCTGGCGGGAGCCGTCTCGGCCCATCTGGCGCCCAGCCTGTCATGGGCGGATGCCGGATCGCCCGCATATCTTTCGGCGGCGCGCGCGCACGATGACACGTTCCACCTGTTCGGGCTGGATGCAGATGCGCGATCCCTGTTCTCCATCCCCCTTCCCGGACGCGGTCATGCCGCCGCGTGTCATCCGGTTCGCCCCGAGGCCGTTGCCTTCGCCCGGCGTCCCGGGACGTTTGCCCTCATCCTCGATTGTGTCTCCGGGGAGACCCGCGCCCACCTCACCGCGCCGGACGAACGTCATTTCTACGGCCACGGCGTCTTCTCGAGGGACGGTGCGAGGCTCTACACGACGGAGAACGCCTTTGAGCTTGGCGAAGGTAGGGTCGGCATCTGGGACGCAACCGACGGTTACAGGCGGATCGGAGAGGTCTGGTCTGGCGGCATAGGCCCGCATGACATCGTGAGGCTGCCCGGATCAGACACGCTCGTCATCGCCAATGGCGGGATTGACACGCATCCGGAGAGCGGCCGGGTCAAACTGAACCTGCCGACAATGCAGCCGAACCTGACCTATCTGGATGCGGGCGGCGCCGTTCTGGAGCGCGCAGAGGCTGACCCGAACCTGCGCCTGAATTCCATTCGACACCTCGCCGTCAGATCCGACGGGCTGGTTGCTTTTGCCTGCCAGTGGCAGTCCGACCCGTTTGCAAAGCTCGTGCTGCAGGGTACGCATCGGACCGGCGAAACTTTAAGGTGGCTCGAAGGTCCAGCCTCGCAGTCGCTGCCGAGCTATGCCGGAAGCATCGCATTTTCCACCGACGGTCGCAGCCTCGGAGTCACCTATCCTCGATCGGGCGGTTACGAGACTTGGGATCTCGCATCTGGAGACCTGGGTGTGCATCATCAGCTTGACGATGCTTGCGGCATTGCGCCTCGCCAAACAGGATTTCTTGTCACGTCCGGGACCGGACGGATTCAATCAATAATGATGGCGAAGGCGAGGTCCGCCGACCAAGCCATGCCAGTATCGTGGGACAATCATCTGGTCGCTGTTGGTTGATCACTGGAAAACTCATGCGGAATGGTGTTGAATTCGAAAAAATAAAAAGATCGGAAACTGCCTATCTCATCAATCATTGTTATTCATCTAATTAAAAAAAATTTAAATAATTCACGCAAATATTGCAAGTTACGTCGAGTATTTATCTATTTTGCGCGGCGACTAACGCGAAATAACACCGAGATCGTCCAGGGCCAGTGCCAGCTTCGGGGGAAGCGTCGCGACTTCGCCTGACTGGTTCCGGATATCCTTCGGGGCGTCCTTGTCCTCGAGGTACCGCCAGCCCTGAAACGGACGACGCGGCCGCGTGTCTACCAGAACGATATCCGGCGACATCACGATCGCACATCGCTTGATGCCGTCCAGGCCAATGACCTCCTGGAGGTCCTCGATCCTCTGACGCGCCAGGATCGCTCCGCGGAACACCCAGAACAACGAGCCACCGTCGAGAATTTCGGCCGATCGTCTTGGCCACATCCGGGTGACGTGCCGCGGGCGGGGATCCAGGCCCGCAGCCCTGCGCTCGGCGATCCGGCCGGCCTGCCAGTCGCGCAGGTCGTCGACTCCGTCCGCACCGACGCAGAGTTTCAGCATGTGTAGGGGTGCGCTCATGCCTTCAGCCCCAGAACGTCGAACATGTCATATTCGCCCGGTTTCTTGTCCTGGCCCCAGATCGCTGCCTTGACGGCGCCCCGAGCGAAGATCATCCGGTCCGTTGCAATGTGGCGCAGGACGATGCGTTCTCCAGCACCGGCGAAGATCACATCATGTTCGCCCACAACGTCGCCGCCGCGCAGAGCTGAAAATCCGATCTTTCCGCGGGTTCGGGCACCGGTGATGCCGTCGCGCGCCCGATCAGACGCCTCTCGCAGTTCGACCCCGCGTCCTTCGGCGGCGGCCTCCCCCAGCATCAGAGCCGTGCCGGACGGCGCGTCCACCTTGTGGTGATGATGCATCTCGACGACCTCGATGTCGAAATCGGCGTCGAGCGCTTTTGCCACCTGACGCGTGAGTTGCGTGAGCAGATTGACGCCGAGCGACATGTTCCCGGCACGGACCATCACCGCGTGGCGTGCCGCAGCAGACAGGCGCGTGAAGTGTTCGTCCTCCAGTCCGGTCGTTCCGATCACGTGAACGAGGCGTGCCTGTGCCGCCAGGTCACCGTGAGCAACAGTCGCTGCGGGGGCCGTGAAATCCAGCACCGCGCGGGCCTTCGCGAAGACTTCCAGCGGGTCGTCCGAGACGGAGACTCCGCGCGAAGCACCGCCCAGAACCTCGCCGAGATCGTTTCCGATCCATGCATGACCGGGACGTTCGGTGATGCCGCTCAGTTCGCAGTCGTCGCGTTCGTCGATCGCCTGGATCAGCATCTGACCCATCCGGCCGGAGCATCCAACGACGGCTATCGGAATTTTTCCCGCCATGATGTGGCTCCCCGATTCTCGAACCCCAAGATATAGCGTGCGTTGAGTCGAGCAACCCTCTCTGTGCCATCAAGCGCCTTCGTTACGACGGATAACGTCTGCGTGCGTTCGCGCGAGCAGACGTCGAATAAGGGCAGTCGATGCCTACCTCTCCGGGCAATGTGATCCCTGTTTTTATGGAGCCACTGATGAGAAATGCCCTGTTCTCCCTGCTCGCCGCATTTGCGGTTTTGATGACGCCGCTTACCGCGACAACCGCATCGGCCAAGGAAGGCGTGTACCAGTCGCTGTTCGGCACGGCGATCGACGGAACGGACGCCGTTGCCTACTTTACCGAAGGACGCCCGATCGAAGGTTCGTCCGACTTCACGCATGAGTGGAACGGAGCCACCTGGCGCTTCTCGAGCGCCGAGAACCGCGATCTCTTCGCCGCCGACCCTGCAAAGTATGCGCCCCAATACGGCGGTTACTGCGCCTGGGCGGTCGCACAGGGCTACACTGCTTCGACCGATCCGGAAGCCTGGAAGATCGTCGATGGCAAGCTCTACCTGAACTACAACAAGGATGTTCAGTCCCGTTGGGAGACCGACATCCCGGGCCATATCGCGTCGGGCGACGCAAACTGGCCGAAAGTTCTGGAGTAATCGCGCGGCGGCGCGCCTAAACCGGTCAGGACAGATCTTGATCCAGCTTGGATCTGAGCTCGGTCTTGACCACTTTGCCGTAGTTGTTCTTCGGCAAGGCACGCACGAACTCGTAACGCTTGGGGCGCTTGAAGCGCGCGAGATGGTCGAGACACAATCGGTCGAGCGCTTCCGCCGTCGGTGTAGCTCCTTGCTCTGAAACGACGAAAGCGACCACCTCTTCGCCCCAGTCCGGATGCGGCGCGCCGACAACGGCCGCTTCGCCGACCCCGGGATCTGTGAGCAGCACTTCTTCGATCTCGCGCGGGTAGATGTTCGATCCACCCGAGATGATCAGGTCTTTCGATCTGTCCTTCAGGGTCAGGATCCCCGCAGCATCGATCATGCCGACATCCCCGGTTCGCAACCAGCCATCGCGGATTGCCGCCTCGGTTGCCTCGGGGTTGTCGAGATAACCCGCCATCACGCAGTCCGACCGTGTAGCGATTTCCCCAACCGTGCCGGGATCCTGCCTTTCCCAACCGTTCAGGATCGCCACTTCGCACCCGGTTCGGGCGCACCCTGCCGATCCCAGAAGATCGTCGGACGCCTCGAAATGCATGGCCTTGGTGACGTTCGTGATGGTCATCGGAGATTCGCCCTGTCCATAAAGCTGGTAGAGACAGCTTCCGAAGACCTCGATCGCTCGTCTGCAGTCGGCGACGTACATCGGCGCACCACCGTATTCGAGCGTCTTCAGACCCGACACATCGCCGCCACTCCGGCCATGTGACGTCAGGCGCGTGACCATGGTCGGAGCCGCGAAGAACGAGACCGAGCTATGGTCTGCCAAAACATCGTAGACGCTATCCGGATCGAAGCCGTGGCTGTGGATCAGATTCTGTGCACCCTTTAGGATGAACGGCAGCGCGTAGAGACCCGACCCGTGCGACATCGGGGCCGCGTGCAACCGCAGGTCATTCGGTCCGACGAAGTCGCAGTCGGCGAAATAGGCATGGCTCATCGCCAACAGGTTCCGGTGGGTCAGGACGGCGCCTTTCGGGCGGCCGGTCGTGCCAGACGTGTAAAAGATCCATGACGGGTCGTCCGGATTGCTTTCGACCGCCGCGAGCGGCGCGGAGATCAGGAGTTCCGCGTAGTCTATATCGGCGGTCGAGATGACTGGAAGTGCGGTCGAGAGCGTTGATGCGATATCGGGTGTCGCGAACACGAGCGCCGCCCGGGAATTCTCGAAAATCCATGCCATTTCACGCGGGTGGAGTTTCGCATTGATCGGCACGGCAACCATGCCGGCGCGCCAGATCCCGAAGAGGACCGGCAGGAACTCAGCGGAATTTCCCATCGCCATGGCAATGTGCGCGCCTTCGCTCAGACCGTGGCGATTGCGAAGGCCGCCGGCGATACGCGCGACCTGATCCTCGAAACCCGCGTAACTGAGGGACGCGCCTTCCCAAATGATCGCTGGATGATCCGGCTGCAGTCGCGCGACGTTGTGAAGACCGATCGAAAGGTTCATTGTCCTGCTGCCTGCCGCGAAGAGGGTTTGGAGGAACCTACACGATCCGAACGGCCAATCGAAAGCGGTGCGGGTCTGATTTCAACCGCAGGAACCGGGTGGAATGCGCGTCACTGACCGGTATGTTGGCGACAAAGCGGAGGTTACGATGAACATCCAGACGCACCAGGACGCTTTCCAGTACGATCTCATGGCAGCGGCGCTGCGCTTTATCGAAGAGCGCGCGACCGAACAGCCGTCGCTCGATGACGTTGCCGACGCCATTGGCCTCAGCCCCGCGCACTTCCAGAAGGTGTTCAGCCAGTGGGTTGGCGTGTCGCCGAAA
Source organism: Pseudomonadota bacterium (assembly GCA_039184865.1). GTDB lineage: Bacteria > Pseudomonadota > Alphaproteobacteria > Rhodobacterales > Rhodobacteraceae > Thermohalobaculum. The sequence continues at coordinate 58,453 of JBCDAV010000010.1, forward strand.
CGCTATCTGCAGTACCTGACGCTCGATCACGCAAAGCGGTTGCTGCAGGATCGGTTCACGGTGCTCGATGCAACGCTGGAAAGCGGTCTGTCATCGCCGGGCCGCCTGCATGACCTGTTCGTGCGCTGGGAGGCGATGACCCCCGGCGACTATGCCCGGAAGGGCGCCGGTCTGGTCATCCGCTGGGGCTGGTTCGCCTCGCCGTTCGGAGAAGCTCTGGCGATGGGAACCGAGCGCGGTCTGTGCGGCCTGGCTTTTGCCGCGGAGTTCGGACGGGACGTCACGTGGCAGGACATGAGCTCGCGCTGGCCCGATGCTGAATTCGTTGAAGACCCGGGAGCATTGAAGCCCTGGATGGACGCGGCACTGACCGGGCACGGCGAGCTTGCGATGGCGCCAATTGGCGGGCCGTTCCAGATCAAGGTCTGGGAGGCGCTGATGGCGATCCCTTCGGGCCACGTCACCACCTATTCCGAGATCGCGAAACATGTCGGCAATCCGCGCGCAGTGCGCGCAGTGGGCACGGCCGTGGGCCGCAACCCGATTTCGTGGCTGATCCCGTGCCACCGGGCGATGCGGCGCGATGGCGGACTGGGCGGCTATCATTGGGGCCTGCCGATCAAGCGCGCGATGATGGCATGGGAGGCCGCGCGGCTGGAGGCGTGACCCCTGTGACCGCGGGCGCCCTGTCGCATGACCTCTACGGCGGATAAGGCTGTGTCAGACGGAACGGCAAACGGGGCCAGGAATGTCCGATCCAGCCTGGGTGGAAGCCCAGTTCACGCGCCGCGACGGCGGCTTCCGGTTTGTTCGCTGGGGACGGGCTCTGGCGCCCGTAATCGTTGGCACCAATGACGACGGCTGCCGGATCTTCGAGGACGGTATTCGAACCGCTGCGCGGATCGCAGGGTTACCGGTCGAGGAGATGGACCCAGAGCTGGGTGCGAACTTCCTCGTCTTCCTCGTCAACGAGTGGGAAGAGCTTCTCGAGGCGCCGAACCTGATCAAGCTGATCCCGAATCTGCGCGATCTCATCACCACCCTCGGAGAGCACGACGCCAACCAGTATCGCGTCTTCGGTTTCGACCCGGACGGCGCGATCCGCATGTGCATCACGCTGCTGCGCTATGACGACGAATTGCAGAAGGTGTCGGCCCAGACGCTTGCGCTGGGCCAGGCCTTTCAGGGCCTGCTGCTCTGGTCTGATGCCGCGTTCATGGGCGAGAGCCCACTGGCCATCACCGATCACGGTCTGTGCCTTCTCAAGCCTGTTTACGCGGACTTGCTTCGGGCGGCATACGACCCTGTTCTGCCCTCGACATCGAAAGACCCGGCATTCGCGCTGCGCCTGGCTGCACGGTTGACGGTCCAGGAAACGGACGCGCCCTCGGCATAAGACGCTTATCCGCTAGCACCGGTCAAATAAGCGCAGCCCTGTCACACCAAGGCTGCGCCTGGGTCTTATTGACTTTGGTTCCGCCCCGCCGGTGACGGCGCTATAGATCAGAACGGAACGTCGACGAACAACCTGCCCGTGAAACCGGTCGCCTGACGTCCGAGCCCGACCACCCCGATCTGCGCGATCAGGCTGCCGCCTCCAACGAAACCGGCCTCGAAGCCGCCCTCGATGGACGCGCTGTACTCGCGATCCTCGAGAATGAAGCTGCCGTTCGCGGTGATCAGATCCTGATCGCTGCCGCCAAGATACTGAAAGCCGAAATCAACGAACGGCGTCAGCAGCGTCACGAAGCCTTCGTCCATGGCGACCGGATAGGCGAATCTGCTCCCGAACGCGGCGTGGAGATCGTTCAGTTCCCGCTCCGGGATCACCCGGCCAAGGCTATCGGTGTATTCGTCGCGGGTCTGGCGATAATAACCCGCCTCGACGCGCGGCTCCCAGACGAAGTCTCCGACGCCGTAACGTGCATTGACGAGTACTGTCAGGCGCAGGCGGTCGACGTCCGCCGAGCCGGTGCCTCCGAACGACGTGATATCGGCGTTTCCAGCCTCGTAGAACCCGCTCAGCATGCCCTGAACGTTGTCGTCCAATCGCACGCGAAGATATGCGCCGCCGCCGTACCTCGTCTCGTCTACTGAGGTTGAGAGCAGCGTGGACTCGATGTCAGCGGTCAGGAAGGATCCGAATGCACCGGCTTTCAGATCGTCGCTGAAGCTGTATTCGGCGCCGACCCGGCCTTCGAAAATCGGACCCTCGATCTGCGAGTCGTCGTCATCAAGCTGGGTGAACCGCGCACGCGTCCAGACCGAGAACGGCGATGCCGCACTGTCGTCCAACTGGGACTGGAGACCTGCCGAGGAGATCGAGAAATCCACACCGTTCATCGCGCTGGAATTCCGGCCGACCTCGACGATCGAGTCCGATGCCTCGCCCCATGTCGGCATCCGTGCCGCCTCGAGGTTGTTGTGGATACCGTCGACGTTGCCGGCGATGACACCGGTCCGATCCGGCTCGGAACCGCCGCCCGTCGGGGCTTCGGCGCCGACCTCTTCGGGCGGTTCACCCTCCACGATATCGTCGTTCGGCGGCGTCTCAAGTGCCGTGCATACTCCGGTTACGCTGACCGGAATCTCGGGCGACAGGACGCTCACGCTGAAGCGGAAGTCGCCGTCAGCCGGTGCGGTGAAGCTCGCACCGTTGCAGGCTTCTGCGTCACAAAGCGTCAGGTTGACACCCGGGCCGCTCACGCTGATTGAAAGCGAGAAAAGCGGGTTGATCGGCGACGTTTCGATCATAGATGTCGCACCGTTCGCCTTGAAGGTACGAGCAGATTGTTCCAGAGCGGTCGGAATATCCTGGGGCGGTAGCTCCATCATTCGAAGCAGCTGAACCGAAAATGTCGTCGTTTCCCCTGCGAGATGGCTGCCACCCTGCTGTGCGATCCCCGGCGTGAAGAACGTGTTCTCGTTGATCCGGCCGTTGCACGACCCATTCGGCGCCACCTGAGCAGCAGCAAGGTTTGCCGATGCAAAAAGCAGAATCGCGGCAAGAACCGCGCAGAGCCTGTTCATTTGTGTCCCCCCGGTGCCGGTCAGAATGGACCGGCGCAAACAGCTTACGACTGCTTCACTATCGCGGAGGCCACGAAAATTGCGCAAGGCAATTCAGCCAGTTAGCATCATTTTGCAACTGAAACACAGGTCTCGAATGGCCCTGACAACCGCAGGACGTAACAATGCACAGGTTTCCCGTTCGCGTCTATTACGAGGATACCGACTTCGGTGGAGTGGTCTATTACGCCAACTATCTCAGGTTTCTCGAGCGTGGTCGCACGGAGGCGTTAAGGGATCTCGGCGTCGATCAGCTTGACTTGAAGGATCGGGGGTTCGTCTTTGTCGTGCGCCGCGCCAACGTCGAGTTTCTGGCGCCTGCGCAGTTTGACGATTTGCTCGAGGTCAGGACCGAAGCTGCGGGAGTGAAGCGTGCATCCGCAATCATGCGTCAAGAGATCTGGCGCGGAGACGAGAAGCTGATCGAGGCCGCGGTCACTGTTGCGTGCATGTCATTGGCCGGGCGCCCCGCAGGTTTTCCGCCGGAGATCCGTGCAAATCTCGTGCAACTTGGTGATCGGGGTTGATCGGCGCCAAGGATCAAACGATCTAACGCGTCAAAGCGAAGGTGTCGCAATTCCGGCCATAATCGCGCATAAAGGCGCCACCCTCGGGTGAGAGAGCTGCGACACGCGGCCGGGCCCGAGGGATCGAGCGGACAGAACGGGAAACGGGATGAGTATTTGGGTGGGTTTAGGAACCGGCGTGCTGGTGGCGGCGCAGGCGGCCCTGGGCGAGCAGGCAATCCCGGAAGCGGTCGTCGAGACCGATTTTTCGGTCATGGCGATGTTCCTGCGCGCGACGGTCACTGTGAAGATCGTGATGCTGCTTCTGGTGCTGGCATCGTTCTGGGCATGGGCGATCATTCTGGAGAAATGGCTCGCATATTCGCGCCTGAAGCGCACCGCAGGCCGCTTCGAGGAAAACTTCTGGTCGGGCCAGCCGCTCGACGAGTTGTTCGAGCGCGTATCGAACAGTGCGCGGGCGCCGATCGAACGGGTCTTTGTCGCCGGCATGACCGAATGGCGCCGGTCGTTCTCGGAATCCGGTCTCATCCCCGGCACTCTGCAGCGCGTGGACCGGGCTATGAACGTGGCGATTGCACGTGAGAGCGAGCAGGTGAACAAGCGGCTCGGCTTCCTTGCCTCCGTCGGCTCGGTCGCGCCTTTCGTCGGGCTGTTCGGCACCGTCTGGGGGATCAAGCAGTCCTTCGAGTCGATTGCAGTTCAGCAGAACACGAACCTAGCCGTTGTGGCACCGGGAATTGCCGAGGCGCTTCTGGCGACGGCGCTCGGCCTGCTCGCGGCCATCCCCGCGGTCATGGCCTACAACCGCCTGCTGTCCGAGGCCGAGAGCATCACCGGCAGCCTGGAGAATTTTGCCGACGAGTTCTCGACGATCCTGGCCCGCCAGATCGACCGGCACAGCACGGATGATGCCTGATGGGCGCCTCGGTGCAGAAGGCAGGCGGCAGGGCGGCACGGCGCGGGCGTGGACGGCGCGGCGGCGCGCCGATGTCGGAAATCAACGTAACGCCCTTTGTCGACGTGATGCTGGTACTGCTGATCATCTTCATGGTGGCGGCACCGCTCCTGACGGTCGGCGTGCCGCTGGAACTGCCGAAGACGCGGGCCGAGCCTCTGCCGCAGGAGCAGGAAGAACCTCTGACGATCAATATCGACGCGAACGGTGCGATCTACATCCAGAAAACGCCGATTGCGCCGCACGAGATGCTGCCGAAGCTGACGGCCATCGCTGAACAGCGCGAAACGAAGAAGATCTTCCTGCGGGCGGACCGCACGCTGGATTACGGCATCGTCATGCAGGTGATGGGCGATCTGAACGCCGGAGGTTTCAAGTCGATCGGGCTCGTCACCGATCAGGCGGTCGACGGGCCGCAGGACGCGACGCAATGACATGAAGACCGGGGCGTCCATATCCGGAGGTGCGCATCTGGCGCTCGTCGTGTTCGCCATCTGGGGCGTGGACTTCTTCTCGGCATCGGAGACCGAGCCCCTTACGATTGCAGAGATCGAACTGGTCGACGGGACCGAATTCGACGCCGCCCTGTCCACGGCACCTTTCGTTCCATCCGAGGGGCCCGCTGAACTCTCACCACCCGCGGAGGATCAGGCTGCTCCAGAAGCCGTAGACCAGTCCGAAGACGACGTTGCGACCGCCGAAGCACCGGTTCTGTCAGCCGCGGACGATCCGGAAGACCAGCCGGACAAGCCGGAAATTTCGCTGCCACCGCCGCCAACGGACATTCCCACCGAAGCGCCGCGCCCGTCCATTGCGGAGATCCCCTCACCCGACTCGCTGGACCGGCAGGCGGCGGAACCGGAAAGCCCAGACGCCACCGAGCCTCAGCGCGCAGTCGCTGCCATCAGCGCGCCACTGCCGAGCAAGCGGCCGGACAGGCCGCCCGATCCGGAACCTGAGCCCGATCTGAACGAGCCGGAACCCGAACGGCAGGCCGCGACGCTCGCACAGACCACGCCGGAGCAGGCGGAGGATCAACCAGCGCCCGAGACATCCTCGGAGACTCCAAGCACCGATCCCCTCCAACCGCTTGCGTCGGTCGGAGACTCTGCGCCGACGACGCAGCCGTCTCGACCGCCCGAGCCGGAACCCGAACCGGAGCAGGTCAAACCAGATGATCCTTCGGAAGCGGCACGTCCCGAGCAGCAGGACACGCCAAAGCCCGATCCTGACGCGGCACCGACGGAGGTGGTCAAGGATGTCGAGCCTGTCGAGGAGGATGCGCCCGAAGGCCCGGCCCCTCAGATCGCAAAGCTTCCCGTCGCAAAACCCGCCGACAAGGCAGCGGCCGCGCTGGCGGCATCGCGAACCGCACAACAGCGTTCGACCCAGACCGCCGAGGCGAAACCGCAGAACACCGATCCGGCGAAGCCGGCGGGCAGTTCGGCAGTGCGGGCGCCGAAACTGTCGCGCGGCGAGCGCGATGCCCTGCGCGTCGGGCTGAAGAAATACTACACCTATAACGGTGATCGCTCCGACAGATCGCTCCGCGTCATCATTCGCGTGAGGCTCGACAAACAGGGCAAACTGGTCGGCAAACCCGAGCTTCGCTCGGCCTCCGGCGGAACAAAAGCGTCGCAACGGGCCTTGTTCAATGCGGGCCGCCGTGCGATTGCCCGTGCAGCGAGTGCCGGTGAGTTCCGGCGCTTGCCAGCCGCGAAATACGAGCGTTGGAAGGCGCTCAATTTCAGATTTTCAACGGACAAGATCGGGTTCTCGTCATGATCTTCCGCACTGCCTTGTCGGTACTCGTCGCAATCATCATGGTGTTCGGCGCGCTGCACCCGACAAGTTCACTTGCACAATCCATCGACAACGAGCCGCTGATCGACATCGACGATCCGGACTTCCAGCCGATGCCGATCGCGATTGCCGACTTCATCGCCAGCGAGGGTCTTGGCCAGCGCGGCGTCGAGATCAGCCAGATCGTCGCCTCCGATCTCGAAAGCTCCGGCCTCTTCAAGATCGTCCCGCGCGAGGCTCACATCGACAAGATCCAGGATTTCGATGTCGTCCCGCAATATGCCGACTGGCGTGCGATCAACGTGTCCGCGCTGATCACGGGTAAAGTCGAACAGGCCAGTGACGGGCGTCTGGTCGTGCAGTTTCGCGTCTTCGATACCGACGCCGAAGAACAGCTCACCGGTTTGCAGATCCTCGCCGACCCGACCGACTGGCGCCGCGTCGGACACAAGGTCGCCGACGGGGCCTACACGCAGTTGACAGGCGAAGGACCGTATTTCGACAGCCGCGTCGTCTTCGTTGCCGAGAGCGGCCCCAAGGGCGACCGGCGCAAGCGCCTCGCAATCATGGACTATGACGGGGCGAATTTCCGGACGCTGCCGGATGCGTCGGGTCTGGTCCTCGCACCGCGTTTTGCGCCGAACGACCAGCAGATCCTCTACATCTCGTACAACACCGGCGCGCCGGAAGTGTACCTGATGAACCTGAACACCAATCAGCGCGAGCGTCTCGGGACATTTCCCGGAATGACCTTCGCGCCGCAGTTCTCGCCGTCGGGGAACGAGGTCATCCTCAGCCTCGCGCAGGACGGCAATACCGATCTTTACGCCATGAACCTGTCGAACCGCCGCAAGCGGCGACTGACCCGTAGCCCGGCCATTGAGACCTCGCCGTCCTACAGCCCGGACGGGTCGCAGATCGTCTTCGAAAGCGACCGCTCGGGACGCCCGCAGCTCTACGTCATGTCGGCCTTCGGCGGCGATGCCCGGCGCATCAGCTTTGGCAGCGGCTCCTACGGCACGCCGGTCTGGTCACCGAAGGGCGATTTGATCGCGTTCACCAAGATGACGGGCGGGCGCTTCCACATCGGTGTGATGCGGCCCGACGGATCGGACGAGCGCCTGCTCACGACGAGTTTCCTCGACGAAGGGCCGACATTCGCGCCGAACGGCCGGGTCCTGATGTTCTACCGCGAGAGCCCCGGAGCCCGCGGCACGGCGCAGGTCATGAGCGTCGATGTTACCGGTATCAATCTTCGCATAGTGAAGACGAATGGCCCGGGTTCCGACCCGGCCTGGTCGCCGCTGCGGAAATGAGACCGTTCACGAGATCTTGTGTGCGCACGGCTTCACAGAGCGTGACAACAGGGACCGTGAGCGCTCTTGCACGAAATGGGGTGCGTTGGGATACTCGGGCAACGCTGACGGGTTGCTTGGGGAAACGACAGTGAGACAGGCAAGGAGATCCTAGACATGAAACTGCTTCCAGCATTTGCGGTTCTCGCCGCATTCGCAGTTGCCGCGTGTTCCGAGGACACGCCGCCACCGGTTGCCGATACCTCCGGCACGCCCGCCGCAGCGCCGGGTGGCCCGGCGCCCAACACGATCGAGTACTTCAATCAGGTGGTCGGAGACCGCGTCTTCTTCGCGACCGACCAGCATACGCTTGACGCGCAGGCGCGCGGCACGCTGGACCGGCAGGCCCGCTGGCTGGCCGCCAATCCGGGCCGGACGCTGACCATCGAGGGCCACGCCGACGAGCGCGGTACGCGCCAGTACAACCTTGCACTGGGTGCCCGCCGGGCGAATTCGGTTCGTCGCTACCTCGTCGGACAGGGTGTCTCCGCCAACAGCCTCCGCGCCGTCACCTTCGGCAAGGAGCGGCCCGCGGCGCTTTGCTCCAACGAGGGCTGCTGGTCACAGAACCGGCGCGGTGTGAGCATCGTCGGCGGCGCGCCGACAAGTTGATAAGCGATCGGCGCGGTCAGATCGGCCGCGCCGGCGCGCCCAAGAATGCGGGAGTGCAGGATGATTTTCCGCCAATTGACGATTCCCCTGTTTGTGGCTTTGACGGCGCAGATCGGGATAGCTCACGGACAGACCTGGACCGGATCGTCATCGCCTGAAGACCTTCGCTACAGGCTCGATGTGCTCGACGCAGAACTGGCCGATATCAGAGCACGGCTTGGCGGACAGGTCGGGTCGATCGTGCAAGCTCCGAGCAATGCCGGATCCGGCGGCGGCGGGGCCGTCTCCAATGATCGGCTCAACCAGCTTGAGGGCGAGATCCGTCGCCTGACGGCGCAGGTCGAGCGGATGCAGAACCAGCTCGTCCGAATTTCCGATGATTCAACGCGCCGTTTCGGCGATATCGAGTTCCGCCTGAACGAGCTTGAAGGCAATCCGAACGATGGAAGTGTCGCGCCGGTCGGCGGCGGGCAGGTCTCCGGCGTCACGACGGGAACGCTCGGTGAGGTGACCGTGGCCACCTCCGTGTCGGAGCAGGGAGATCTGGATCGCGCCGCGCAGGACGTCCAGCAGGGCCGGTTCGATCAGGCCGAGGACCGGTTGCGACGTTTCCTGAACGACTATCAGGACAGCCCGCTGACCGGCGACGCCTGGTTCTGGCTCGGTGAAAGCCAGTTCGTGCGTGGACAGCACGCCGAAGCAGCGCGCAGTTATCTGAACGGGTACAACTTCGACAGGCTCGGTCAGCAGGCGTCGAAGAACCTCTACAAGCTCGGCGTGACGCTCGGCAGGTTGGGGCAACTCAACGAAGCGTGTCTGACCTTGCGCGAGGTCGGCGCGCAATTCCCGAATTCCGCTGAAGTCGGGCAGGCCAATGCCGAAGCCAGCCAATTGACGTGTGGCTGATCAGACGCCGCAGGATCTTGTCGAGGACTTCCGGGCTGAACTGCGCCGCCTGACATCCGAACATCCCACTTCTATCGGAGTCGCCGTGTCGGGTGGTGGCGACTCCATGGCGCTTCTCGATTTGACGCTCGAGACCACGCTTTTCGACCGTGTGACGGTCGCGACAGTCGATCACGGGCTGAGGCGTGAGGCACGGGACGAGGCCGAGATGGTAAGCCGATATTGCGCTTCGCGCGGGATCGAACACGACGTACTCAGGCTCCCATCCATGCCCGAGCAGGGCAATCTCAGCGCAAATCTACGGGTTGCCCGGTACAGCGCGCTCGTGACCTGGGCGAAAGAACTGGGTCTGCGGAGCATTCTCGTCGGTCACACGATGGACGATCAGGCCGAGACGCTGCTCATGCGACTTGCCCGCGGCTCCGGCGTCGAAGGTTTGAGCGCGATGGCGCCTGCGCGCGACGTAAACGGGATCAGCTTTTTGCGCCCAATGCTGGGTCTGCGGCGGGCCGATCTTCGTTCCTGGCTCACCGTCAAAGGTGTTCGCTGGGCCGATGACCCCACCAACGACGACGACAGCTATGATCGGATCAAGGCGCGTCAGGCCTTGGAATTACTGACACCACTGGGGATTGACGTTCCGGGACTGGCCGAGACAGCACACAGGCTCAAACGTCAGGAACAGGTGCTTCTCGATGCGGCACGCGCGTTTCGCGACCTCGCCCTGCAAGAAGATGATGAAAAGATCACGATTGACCGCAACCATCTCCGGAACACCGTGCCCGACACCGGAATGCGCGTGCTGGCTGACGCTCTGCGCCGGATCGGCGGACAGGCTTACCGGCCGCGCTTCAGATCCCTGTTACCGCTCTACGAAAAGGCCGTCGGCTTTGACGTCACATCCGCGACCCTCGCGGGCTGTCTCATCGGCCTGAATGAGCACCACTTGACAGTCATACCGGAACGTAAGCCGCGAGGTCGCGGGCCGGCTCCCGTACTGGACGATAACGTCGCGGAAAGCTAAAGCTGTCGCATCGGCCTTAACTCCTATTGCTTCATGCCTATGTTAAGGTCCAGAGCCGTTTGGCTGGCATCCTGGTTGCGGAGAGGACCTGACCGTTGGGCAATGCAAAGAACCTCGTATTCTGGGGAATCCTGATCCTCTTGATGGTCACGCTGTTCAGCGTGCTGCAGGACGGATCCGGATCGGGACGCAACAGCACCATCCCGTTCTCGGAATTCCTTCAGAAAGTCGAGAATGACCAGGTGGCTCGCGTGACCATCGATGGCGAGAACATCGAGGTGATCACGACCGACGGCCAGCGTCTGCAGACGGTGCAGCCGTATGGTACCGATATCATTCCCGATCTGCGGGAGCACGGCGTTGCCTTCACGGCCGAGCCGCAGGAGCGCAGCTTCCTGTCGATGATCAGCTTCTACCTGCTGCCGATGCTGCTTCTGCTCGGGTTCTGGTTCTTCATGCTCAACCGGATGCAGGGCGGTGGCCGCGGCGCCATGGGTTTCGGCAAGTCCAAGGCCAAGCTGCTGACCGAACGCTCTGGCAAAGTCACATTCGACGATGTCGCCGGTATTGACGAGGCGAAGGAAGAACTCGAGGAAATCGTCGAGTTCCTGAAGGATCCGCAGCGCTATTCGCGTCTCGGCGGCAAGATTCCGAAGGGCGCGCTGCTGGTCGGACCTCCGGGAACCGGTAAGACGCTGCTGGCGCGCGCAATCGCGGGCGAGGCCGGTGTGCCGTTCTTCACGATTTCGGGTTCTGACTTCGTCGAGATGTTCGTCGGTGTCGGTGCATCGCGTGTGCGCGACATGTTCGAGCAGGCCAAGAAGAACGCGCCGTGCATCGTGTTCATCGACGAGATCGACGCCGTCGGTCGCCACCGCGGCGCCGGATACGGCGGCGGAAACGATGAGCGCGAGCAGACGCTGAACCAGCTTCTGGTCGAGATGGACGGTTTCGAGGCCAACGAAGGCGTGATCCTGATCGCGGCCACCAACCGTCCGGACGTGCTCGATCCCGCACTGCTGCGCCCCGGCCGTTTCGACCGTCAGGTCACGGTCAACAACCCCGATATCAAGGGACGCGAGAAGATCCTTCAGGTCCATGCCCGCAAAGTTCCTCTGGCACCGAAGGTCAACCTGCGCGACATCGCGCGCTCGACCCCGGGCTTCTCGGGCGCCGATCTGGCAAATCTCGTGAACGAAGCGGCGCTGGCCGCGGCCCGCGCCGAGAAGCGTCTGGTCACGATGGACGACTTCGAGTTCGCCAAGGACAAGGTGATGATGGGCGCCGAGCGGCGATCCATGGTCATGCGTCCGGAAGAGAAGGAGATGACCGCGTATCACGAAGCCGGTCACGCGCTGGTCGGCTGGTACATGCCGCAGCACGACCCGATCTACAAGGCGACGATCATCCCGCGCGGGCGGGCGCTCGGTCTGGTGATGCCGGTTCCGGAGCACGACTCGTACTCGGTCTCGAAGACCAAGTATATCTCGCGGCTTGCGATGGCGATGGCCGGCAAGGCCGCCGAGGAAATCAAGTACGGGCCGGAGAACGTCACGTCGGGCGCGACCTCGGACATTCAGCAGGTCAGCAAGATCGCCCGGGCCATGGTCACGCAGTTTGGTATGTCCGACATGGTCGGTAACATCGATTACGCGAACCAGCAGGACAGCTTCCTGGGCGCCTACTCGGCGGGGACGACCCGGATTTCCGCGGCCATGCAGAAAGTGATCGACGAAGAGGTGAAGCGCCTGATCGACGAGGCCTACACGACGGCCAAGGACATGCTGCTGGAGAAGAATGACGAGTTCGAGCGGATCGCGCAGGGCCTTCTGGAATACGAGACCCTCACGAACGACGATCTTCGCAAGATCATCGCCGGAGAGCCGCTCGACCGAGACGATGACGATGATACCCAGACCACGTCTTCGCCCGGAGGCCACTCGTCGATCCCGAAAGCGGGCAAACCGCGCCGGGGGGACAACGAGCCCGATCCCGGCATGGAGCCGCAACCGAACTGATGAAGCGCGAGGCCGGGGTGACCCGGCCTTTTGCTTTACGGAAGGTGGCGGGCGGTTGCGTCGAAACCGTCGAGGCTCTGCGTCTCGACCTTGTGCAGCAATTCGATAAAACCTGCGACCTGATGCTCCGCTGTGGCATGACCCTTTTCGGCTGTCGCCAACGAGGCATCGCCAACGGTACCGTCCGGATTCAGATCCGACGCCACCCAGCCATAGGAGATCGGACCGATCGGCGAGATTGCCGATGTCTCGGCGGAAGACCGAAAGTCCTTGGCGTGGCTCATGTCCACCGTATCGGGCCGGAAGGCCAGCATCAGCGAGGTCTCGACATCGCCGCCATGGATTCCGAAGGCGCGCTCGTGATCGGTATATATGCCTTCGGGATGTCCAAACGATCCCCACTGGCATTTCACAGCGAACATGCCGGCCTGCACCCGCAACTCACGCGACAGGATCGAGATCAGATCGAGATTGCCGCCATGCGAATTGACGATGACGATCTTGCGCACGCCCGCGCGGCGCACGGAGAGACCGATCTCGACCCACGCCCTCAAGGCGGTCTCCGCGGTCAGGGTCAGCGTACCCGGCGCATGCAGGTGCTCGTTCGATTTACCGACCGCCTGAATAGGCAGGATGCGGATATCCAGATCCTCCGGGCAACGGGCGCGCAAAACGTCGAGCATCCCGGCATTGATCATTGTATCGACGCCGACCGGCAGATGCGGCCCATGCTGCTCGATCGCCGCGGTCGGCAGGATCGCGATGGTCCTCATCGGATCGATATCGGCGTATTCCGTTGTCCGGTAATCCGCCCAGTCGAGGCGTCTGGTCATGGCTTGGCCTCCGGCACATAGGTCGCGTCCAACCGGCTGCGCAGATAGTCAGCGCCGGTAACGGGAGGATACTTGGGGTCGCCCGTTCCCGGCAAAGCCTCGATGAGCGCGTCCGGGTTGGGGTCCATGAAGAACGCGATCGAGCGCCGTCGACGCTTCGGCGCAAGAACGCGGTGAGGCGTCGAGACATAGGTATCGTTGGTCCAGCGCATCAGACAATCGCCGATATTCATCACGAAGGCGTCGGGGACATGCGGGACGTCCGTCCAGTCACCACCGCGCGGGCGCACCTGCAGGCCGGGCTCGCCATCCGTCATCAGGAGCGTGATGGACCCATAGTCGGTATGTGTGCCTGCACCAATCGCCGACCCTGCACTCTCCGGGTAATGCAACAGGCGCAGTGTCGCCATCGGCGCCGAGAACGACGGCGCGAAATGGTCGGGCGCCAGACTTAGGTCGCGCGCAATCGCACGATGCAGACTCCGGCCCAGATCCAGTGCGACGTTGAAGTAGCCGATCATCACTTCCGGGAAGCCAGGCAGGTCGGGCCAGACATTCACGCCGCGAAAGGGCTCGCCAGCGAGCACCCGTGGATCGTCTGCGCTCAGGTCGAGACCGACATTGAAGGCCTCTTTCTGATCCGTCTGGTCGGACGTGTCGTCGAGGTTCTCCGACCCAAGAGCCGCCCAACCGCGGTTGTGCGGGTTCGAGCGGATGTCGAGTTTCGCCTTCGCCGCCTCGGGCAAACCGAAGAACGCATCTGCGGCGGCGAAGACCGACTGGATCTTTGCGCGATCGATGCCATGCCCGGTCAGCAAAACGAACCCGATCTCACGGCAGGCACGTCCGAACTCGGCGACGAACCCGTCGTCTTCACCGGCCAGAAATCGCGACGCATCGAGAACGGGGATCATGCCGCCCCCGCAAACAGCTTGTCCGCTTGTCGGCGGACCTTCTCGAGATGCCGCTCCCGGGTTTCCGGCGTCGAGGAATCCATCAGGTAATGTGCCACGAAGGCCGTCCGGCAGCGCTTGGCGCAGAGAATGCGGATGCCGCGCAGGATAACCCGGCGCCCCGGAAAGCCGATGAACCGGGTGAGCCACCACGAAGCGCCGCACGTGGTGAAGACGCCGAGGCGGGTGATATGCGTCAGCGTCGGCACGATGTCGCCGCCGTCTGGCATGTCGAAGGCAACCCCCGGAAGCAGCACCCGGTCGAGCCAGCCCTTCAACATTGCCGGGTGCGCATACCACCATGTCGGATAGACGAAGATCAGCGTATCGCACCAGCGGATCGCTTCGACATGGTTTGAAACGCCCAAAATGTTATCGGTAACATTCTCGTAGGTTTTGAATTCCGCCAGCGAGAGCAGCGGATCAAACCCCTCGCCGTAGAGATCCAGCGTCCGCACCTCCGCGCCCGCCGCGTCGGCGCGCGCACGCACCGCATCGCGCACAGCGGCCGTGTAGCTTTCCGGGTTCGGGTGACAGTAGACGATCAGGACGCGCATCAGAAAGTGGCCATTTCCGAACTGACCCGCTGCAGGAAAGCGCCGCGCTGACCGTCGGTTGCCTTGTTCATGCCGTAGAGCGCGAGATACCGAACGCGCGCCTTCTGGTGACAGACATAGGCGAGATGGCGCTTGACGATGCGGCGCGGCGGATCACCGGCGAGAACCGCGCGCAGCCGGGCGCCGCCATAGGTCGTGACGGCTGCGAGTTTGCGGATGTTCTGCAGGTTCGGGCGAACCTTGTGATCGACGATGTTGAACGAGACGCCGGGCAGGAAAACCCGGTCGAAGAAGCCTTTCAGGATTGCCGGATATCCGAAGTTCCAGACGGGAAAGACCAGAACGAGCGCATCTGCGGCCTGTACGCGGTCGACATATGACCGGACCGGTTCGACGTTTCCGGGCTCATCGTGATAGGCGCGTCTCTCCTCTGCCGTCATGACAGGGTTGAAGCCCTCGGCGTTGAGGTCGCAATCGTCAACGTCCCAGCGCTTCGAGAGTTCGTCGACGACGGTGCCATGCAACGCGGCCGAGAAACTCTCGCCGCAGGGATGCGCGAACAGGACCATGGCGCGCGGCACGGCTGTCTCCTATTCGGCGGCCTGGATCTTCGGATAGGAATACATGCGGTCGTATCCCCAATCGGGGTCGTCCCACGCGATCATCTTGCCGGGGTTCAGGAGGCCCTTCGGATCGGCCTCGCGCTTGAACGCCAGTTGCCGGTCGTCGACGGTCTGGCGTCCGCCTTCCTCCAGCGTGTAGCGGTGCGGATTGAAGACCATGCAGCCGAGTTCCTCGTGGATGCGGACGATCTCGTCGAGGCGTTCCTCGGTGGTGAACTTGACGATTGGCAGGCCGCTGAGCAGCGTGGCGCCGTTCTCGCGGAACACTTCGAGGTGCTGCAGAACTTCCGCCCCGAACGCATCGCGGATCGCCTGAACCTTGGCGATCGGATCCGGGTGGCCGTAGCGGACCTGAAGATAGGTGATCGACGGATCGACCTTCAGAGCGCGCAGGGTCGTGTGGTTCCAGCCGTATTCGAAGATCGGCCCCGGGCCTCGGGGCCAGTCGTTGTCGGTTGACTGATAGATGACAGACGCGCCGGGACGCCGCGCGGTGAAGGTGTCGAAGGCGTCCATCGCGTGCGGCGCGACCATCAGGGCGATCACATGGGTCTTAGGCGTGACATGCGGCCGGACACGCTGGAAGTAGTCATGCGCAATCGGCGCTTCGAACGGGGTGATCAGCTTGACGAGAATCCCGTCCTCATTCGCCAGATCGACCGAGTAGTGCATGGCATCGCCGAAGTCTTCGAAGGCGACGAACATCTCGACCCACTCGTAGGCCGGCGCCAGCGGCATCTCGATCTCGGTGATGATCCCATTGGTGCCGTAGGCGTGCGAAACACGGGCCAGTTCCTCGCCGCGGAACTCCAGAATGCGCGGCTCCTCCTCCATGGTGACGACGCGCAGGCGCAGGATATTGCCGAGATCGCGCAAGCTGCCCCAGGTGACCGAGCCGACGCCGCCCGAGCCGCCAGCGATAAAACCGCCGATTGTCGCCGTCGCCCAGGTCGACGAGAACATGCGCAGTTCCTGGCCGGAGTGCTCCTTGCAGGCGGCATCGATGTCCTTCAGCAGCACGCCCGGTTCGGCGATGACGCGCCCGGGATGGATCTCGCGCACCTTGTCCATGTGGCGCAGATGCATGACGCAGCCGCCCGCCAAGGGCATCGCCTGACCGTAATTTCCCGTACCCGCGCCGCGCGTGGTCACCGGGCAGTCGTGTTGGTAGCAGGTCTTGAGGATCTCGATGACCTCGGCCTCGCTGCGCGGAGAGACGACGAAGTCGGCAGTGACGTGATCCAGGCGGTCTTTCAGAACCGGCGAATACCAGAAGAAGTCACGGCTCTTGTTGCGGATCAGCGTGTCGTTCTGTTCGATGTCGAGATGGCTCAAGGCCGCTTTGGCGGCAGCGACGTTCGGGGTCATGCGGGCTCCATAAGATCATCGAGTTCCGAGTAATCGGGAAGGGTGCGGTCGATCTGTTTTCCGCCGCGCAGCACGATACGATCGGATTGCGGGCGCGACATCAGTTCGTTGAAGTTTCTCGCCTTGCAGATGACCAGATCGGCAGGGGCACCGTGGCTGAGGGACGGCGAGCGGAAGCCAGAGGCATTGGCCGGATTGGTCAGGAAGGCTTTGGTCCAATCGGCGTCGGAGTGATCGAGATGCGCGATACGGGTCGCCTCGCGCATCACCTCCAGCATGTCGAGATCGCCGAAGGCGTAGAACGGGTCGCGGGTGTTGTCCGACGCAAACGAGACATTGATCCCGCGTGCCTTCATCTCGTGCACGAGAGTGACGCCGCGATAGCGCGGCGTGCGCCGACCGTGGCGGTCCTGGAGGTAGAGATTGCAGAGCGGCAGGGAGACGACGTTGATCCCTGCCTTGGCCACGAGGTCCAGTGTGGACAGCGCGTCGGCCTCTGGCTGTGTCGTCAGCGAACAGCAATGGCCGACGGTGACGGGCGCGTCGAAACCTGTCTCGAGCACGATCTCGGCGATCGTGCGAAGAGTCGCGACCGAGGCATCCAGCGTCTCGTCCACATGGAAGTCCGCGTCCAGACCGCGCGCCTCGGCCACTTTAAAGAACAGGCGAAGCTTGTCCTCAAGGTCCGGGTCGGGATAGGTCACCGCGCCGAGCGCGCCGCCGGACTGCGCGACGATGTCGGCGATCTTCGTGAAGTCGGCGGTATCCCCGACCCGGTCTATTCCGACGAGACACACCGCCTGCAGGTCAATTCGTCCTTTCCACGCCGCGCGGATCTCGCGGAACACCGGCCAGGAGATGTCTTCCTGCGGTGGGATCGAGTCGAGGTGCGTGCGAATGGCCGCAGTGCCATGGGCGTAGGCGGATCGCAGGGCGAAATCGATGCGACGGCGGACGTCTTCGGCCGACCAGCGCGCCTCACGGTCTTCGCCGACGCTGGTCAAAGCGCCCATGAAGGTCCCATCCGGATTCGGCGTGCGGCCCCAGATATGCCCTTTGTCCAGATGCGTGTGCATGTCGACGAAGCACGGAAAGACCGTGGCACCTGCCATGTCGATGCTCTCACCGATGCCAGGAGCCGCTAGCTGTCCATCCGCGAGACCGAGATCGATCCGAGTGACTTCGCCCTCGCCGCCGACAAGGCAGGCTGGAGCTGTGAGATTCTTGAGCGTCAACGGACCCGTGGGCAGAGTCAGGAAGTCCATCCTCAGCCCTTCCCCGCGCCTGACGGACTCGGCAGGCGTCGGTCCGCGAAGACCAACAATCGGCCCGTTGCGAACTGTTGTTCAAAGCAAGGCCGACCGGTTAGAGGGGCGCCTTGTCTCCAAGCTCGGTCAGGCGCCGCCGACGCCGCGAAAATTCGGAAAGAATCGCCCACGTCCATAAAGTCTATCCCTCTCGCTTCACAGCACTCTCGTGCCATTTCCGCAGCAGGAGATGCGAGATGAGGGAGAGTATCGCGAAGATCGCGATGCCCGTGGCGGCGATCAGGATCAGGGCCGCAAACATGCGTGCGATGTTGAGCCGGTATCCGGCTTCCTGAATGAGACCGGCCAGTCCGATACCGATACCGCCGGACCCGGCAACGAGTTCCGCCACGACAGCGCCGATGAGAGAGAGCCCTCCCGCAATCCGGAGACCGCCGAGGAAGTACGGAAGCGCCGAGGGCAGTTGCAGGTAACGCAGCCTCTGCCAGCGTGTCGCGCCATAGATCCGAAACAGGTCCCGCAGATTGTGATCTGCCGAGTTCAGCCCGAGCGTCGTGTTCGACAGCACGGGGAAGAACGCGACGATCCAGGCGCAGATCAGCAGTCCGGCGACCTTCGAGTCGACGTATATGAAGATCAGCGGCGCGATCGAGACCACCGGTGTGACCTGCAGGATGACCGCGTAGGGATAGAGCGACATCTCGATCAGCCGTGATTGTGTGAACAGGACGGCCAAGCCGACGCCGAAGATGATCGCGAGCGCAAGGGCTGCCGCCGTGACGCCGAGCGTCAGGAGCCATGCATCGAAGAACACCGCCTGCCCCTCGATAAGGCTGTCCAGCACACGTCCCGGGCCCGGTAGGATGTAATGCTTGATGTCGTACCAGACGACGATGCGGTCCCAGAGGAAAACCATCAGCGCCATGACGACCAATGGAAGTGCCCAACTGCCCCACCGCTCGAACCGCGCCCGGTTCAGGCGCGCGCGTTCGTCGGCGTCGATCTCGGCAGGGATCGCAACCTGTGTCTCGATCACATCCGTCACGCGGCCTCTCCCATGGCGGCGTGCAGCGCGTCCGAGGTTTCCCGGCAATAGGCCGCGTATTCAGCCGACGTCCGGAAAGCTTCGTCCCGCGGATAGGGTTGCTCGACCTGCAGCTCGCGGATGACCCGGCCCGGACGCGCGGCCATAACCACGATGCGGTCTGACAGGAAGACGCTCTCGAACACCGAATGGGTCACGAAGATGATCGTGCAGCCGATCTGTGCCTTCATGGCCAGCAGATCATTGTTCAGCTTGAAGCGCGTGATCTCGTCCAGCGCGGCGAATGGTTCATCCATCAGGATCAGCCGGGGCTTGGTCACCAGAGCCCGCGCGATCGACACGCGCATCTTCATGCCGCCGGAGAGCTCGCGCGGGTAGGCGCCTTCGAACCCGGCCAAACCGACCAGTTCCAGGGTCCGGGCAATGTCATCGGCCACGGAGGCGAAGGTGAGCCCGCGCAGGCGCATCGGCAACCAGACATTCTGCTCCACCGTTGCCCAAGGCATCAGTGTCGCTTCCTGGAAGACGACTCCCAGATCGCCGGTGTCGTGCTCGCCTTTCCAGCGCACGGCTCCTGCCGTGGCCGTCATCAGCCCAGAGATCAGACGAAGCGCGGTCGACTTGCCGCAACCAGACGGTCCGAGGAGCGAGATGAAATCGCCCTGCCCGACCTTGAGATCCATGCCCTCGAGCGCAACGACGCCGCCGCCGAAGGTCTTGCCGACCCGGCTCATCCTCAACAGCTCTTGGCGCTCTCCGATTGGGAGCTGGACAGTCATGGGCAGGTTCCGAAGGCGGCGTAGGATGGGTGCGAACCCATCCCGTGCCGTTAGCGCGTTTACTTCTTCAGGTCCATCCCGACGCCTTTGCCCGCGAAGGAAGCGTCAAAGGCCGACTTCCAGTCGAGACCGGCATCGACGATGCCCGCGGCGACCATCTTGTCATAGAAACCGCCGACCTTGGCTTCGGTGATCACACCGATGCCCATCGTCTCGGCATCGCCCGAGTCGACTATGCCGTTCTCGAGCATCTTCTCGATGGCGTATGCGATCTTGTCGTCAGACATCTCCGGATTGGCTGACTTGATCAGCTCGTTCGCGGCGGCATTGTCGCCGTACATGTAGTTGTACCAGCCCTTGATCGAGCCTTCGACGAAGCACTTCACGGCTTCGGGCCTTCCGGAGATCGTATCGGCCATCGTCTCGATCGTCGTCGCGTAGGTCGAATAGCCGGCATCGGCGATCAGGAAGACGTTCGGCGTGAAGCCGCCTTCCTTCTGCACCAGAAATGGCTCGGAAGAGAGATAGCCCTGCATTCCCGTCGTCTTGTCGGCGAGGAAAGGCGCGGGGTTGAAGGTGTAGGGACGGCGTTTGTCAGCCGAGAAACCGTGCTCAGCCATCATCCACTTGTAGAAGGTCTGGAAGCCGTTATCGCCGATCAGCAGCGTCAGATCCTTCAGGTCGTCCCAGCTCTCGGCCTCGCCGGGGTGCGCAAGGATGACCTGCGGATGCTTCTGGAAAATTGCGGCGACCGAAACAACCGGGATGCCCTCCTTCACGGCATTGAAGGCGCCCAGCATGTCGCCACCCATGTGGAAATCGATCTTTCCGGCCAGCATCAGCGCACGGTTGTTCACCTGCGGACCGCCCGGAACGATGGTAACGTCGAGACCGCACGCTTCGTACGTGCCATCCGCGACGGACTGGTAGAACCCGCCGTGCTCGGCCTGAGCCAGCCAGTTGGTTCCGAAGACGACCTTCTCGGCGGCGAAGGCGGTCGAGACGGTCAGCGCAGCGGCGAGTGCGGCGCCTGCGCAGGTCTTGGTGAGTGAGAGCATCTCGGACTCCTTGTGATTCGATACTTATGAGGATGGAGCGCACCGATGCGTCAAGGCAAAGCGTCAACGCGCGTTCGAGCGGGTTTTTTGCGAATGTGCCTCGAATTATGGCAATCTTGCCTGTGACGCAGGGAGTTTGACTATCGGATCGGCACTTGCGGACCGGTCTCTGCCGCGACACGATCTATGCGAGTTCGATTGGTCAATGTCAGAGACCCGAGATGTTCAAAGCCCTGTCGCCCGATGGTATCCGCCCGCCCTTCGCCCGCTACTCACACGGGATCGAGGTTCCGCCCGGCTACCGGTTGGCTGTGTTGTCGGGTCAGTTGGGCGTTGGCGTTGACGATACCGCGCCGGAGGATGCCCGCGCCCAGGCGGAGATCTGCTTCGACAACATCGACGCAATTCTGGCCGGGGCTGACATGACGCGCGGCCACGTCGTTCGGATCAACGCCTACGTGACCGACCGGGCGCATATGGCCGGATACATGGCGGCGCGCGACGTCTGGATCGAGGGGTTGGAGCAGCCACCTGCATCGACCCTGATGATCGTATCCGGTTTTACGCGCCCGGAGTTCAAGGTCGAGATCGAGGTGCTTGCAGCCGCCCCCGCAGGTCATTCGGGCTGACGGACCTCGTCGGACGATCGTCTACGGCCTTCTGAAAGACTTGGACGTGTCGCTGAAGCTCAACTCGGATCAACCGGATGTCGTCAGGATCATTGGCCATTGCGCGCCCGCTCAACGATACTCGCAATGATATCGTATCCAGCCCCGTGAGATGCCTCTGTTTCGATCTGTTCGGCGAGGCCCGGTATTCCGGTTTGATCTATCAGGATCTCCGTCAAACCGCGCTCGCTTGAACGCGCTTCGAAAGCTGCGGCTTTGACAACCGCCTGCGCCTCGGCGCGCGGCATTTGCTTGGCCAATGCGAAACTTGCCGCCTCGGCCAGTGCCGCCCCGCCATCGAGCGCGAGCGTCCGCTGCATAGCCTCAGGGTCGGTCGACAGGTTCTCAAGCGTGGCCTGCAGGTTCCTCAGACACGCGCCTGCGCAGACTATCGCCTGCGGTATCACCAACCATTCGAGCATCCATGCAGTCGAATCCCGGTCCTCGTGGTGATGCATGGAAAGTGCTGCGGGCGTCGCGAGCGTTGCCGCATAGCGCCCAAGGGCCACGACAACCTCGGCACTTACCGGGTTGGACTTGTTTGGCATTGTGGACGACCCGCCGCCACCAGACAACCGAACCTCTGCGATCTCGCGTCTCGCGAGCAGCAGAATGTCGCCCGCAATCCGAGCCGCCGCACCGGCTGTGCCTGCGCACCAGTTCGTAACTTCGAGCACGCCGGCGCGGTTCGTGTGCCAGGGCGGCGCGGCATGCAGGTCAAGCTCGGCAGCCAGCGCCTCGATGATTGACGGTCCATTCGGTGCGACGGCTGAATTCGACCCGGATGCCCCGCCGAACTGAACCTTCCCGCAGATGTCGCGAACCGCCGCCAGTCGGTCACGCTGATCGAGCAGACCCTGAAGCCAGTAAGCCGCGCGCAGCCCGAAGCTGATCGGAGTCGCAACCTGGGTCCGGGTCCGCCCGGCCATTGATGTGTCCGCATATGTCTCAGCCATGTCAGCGAGCGTGCTGATCGGCGCGGCCAGACGCTTCTGGAGCACGTCAAACCCGTCCCGCAAGCGCAGCAAGAGCGCGCAATCCATGATGTCCTGAGTGGTCGCACCCCAATGAATCCAGTGTGCTTCGTCCCCCGGCAGGCGTTCGCGAAGGGCGGCGACCAGCGCGGGCACCGGAACGCCCGCGGCTGCGGTGCCCGCCGCGAGATCCGAAGCGGAAATCTGCACGTCATTAAGGCCGGTATCGATTACTCGGGCGGCGGCCTCGGGGACCACGCCCACGTTTGCCTGTGCCCGAGCGAGCGCTCGCTCGACACGGATCATCGCATCAATCTCGGCTTGCGGGGTGAAAAGCGCGGAGATCTCGCTGTCGCCGAGCAGGGGTGCGTAGAGCGGGTTGTCGAAGATCATCCCATGATCTCGGAGGTGACAGCACCCGGCAGCGCCACCTCAAGCAATTCGAGATCCTGAGAGCAGTCAGTGAACTGCACGGCCATCCCCGGCGGGACGACAAAGGCGTCGCCTGGGACCAGCACCTGCGGATCGTGACCATCGGCACGCAGCGTCATCCGGCCCTCCATCACGAAAGTGAACAGGATGTCGGCATCGTTGCTGAAACGCGGGCTTTCGGGTGCCTCGGCACGGATGACCTGCACACCGGCAACGTTTCCAGTGGCGGTGGTGATGCCGGTTTCACGATGGATAAATCCAGGCATGCGCCAGGCATCCCATGCCGCCTCAGCGGCACGATGCAGGCAGAACACCTGCCCACCGAAGTCCCGATCGGGCCGGTGGTGCGGGGTCGGAAGCTCCATCTCGTGATCGATGGTAGTGACATGATCGGCCGGGACACCGATCTCGATCACCTCAATCTCGTCCGAGGCATAGAGCACGCGGTGCCGGATCTCGGGAGGTTGGATCACACAGTCCCCGGCATTCAAACGGAAGGCCGGCCCCTGATCCTCGTAGACCAGATCGACCCAGCCGCGATAACAGAAGATCAGTTGGAACCCGATCGTGTGGTAATGCACCATGTCCGGCACCGGACCGCCGTCGGGGATGCGGATGTGGCTGGCGATGATCGAGCCACCCAGCCGGTCCGGGATCAGGTCACGGTAGTGCATGCCAGCACGCCCGATCACCCATGGTGCCTCGTCTGCCAGTCGGCGAACGCCAAAGGCATGCTGCGTCTCCGGGATCTCCATCGGCGGATTAAGGCGGGCGATCTCGATCCGCGTTCCACTCGGCGATGCCAGCTCGAGCGCACCGTCAGCGACACCCGCAGGGTCAGTAGACAGGATGCGGATCGTCCCCGGGTCCTCGCGCGCGCCGCGTTGCAATCGAAACCGCAGCCCATGTCCTGATATCACGGCGACCGAAGGATCATCTGCGGGAAAGATCTGATCGAGCCGGAAGCCGAGAGTCTTTGTGTAAAACGTCAAGTCCGCCGGGATATCGATGCTCGGCAGGCGCATCTCGGCATGTGTCAGATCGCTCGTCATGAGGGCTCCCGCGCGGTACCCCGCCATACAGACCAAAGGCGGTGTGCCGGTCAACCGCTTGCGCAGTTGCGATGGGTCCGGTTAGCTCGCGCCGGTGGAGGACGCCGATGGAAGGACCGATCCTAGTTACCGGGGCGCCCGGTGCCGGAAAGACGACGCTCGCCGCGCACCTGGCCGGAGAACTGGACTGGCCGGTCGGCGTCACCCCGGGTGGCCCGCCACATTCCTCCACCATTGATCTAAGCAAATTTCGGCGGCTTGGATGTCGCGTGGCCAACGTCGAGGAGAGCGGGCGGGCAGTGCTGGAACACTGTGGCTACGGTCCAGGCTGGACGGGCGTCGTCTCGATGGTCATTGCCGTTCTGGATGCCGTCAGCTTTCCGTCGCTTTCGAAGAGTCGTGATCTGGCCGCCATGCTCGGTCCCGCAGATCTGGTCGTCGTCACCCGTGGGGATCTGGTCGATGCCGAAGAAAGCTGTGAAGCAATCGCACTATCGATCGGCAAACCGGTTATTGCGGCACCGTTCGGGCGGATTGACTCCGGCCCGCTCGATCTGTCTGGGCGCAGGACAGCTGCATTGGCGGCGTGGCCCCAGACGTCGCATTGGTCTTACACGGGTGCGGCGAACTTCACCGAGGATTTGGCCGAGCGCCTGCTCTCTGCGCGGCCAAAGGGCACCGAGCGGATCAAGGGCTGCGTACGCGCTCTACACGGCGGTTTCGAAGTGGACGTTTCGGGCAGGGCACGTTCGGTAACGCCTTGTGATGCGCCGGACGAGACATGCCTGTTTGCTGCAGGGCGCCAAATGGACTTTGATGAACCTGCCATGGCACGCCATTTCGCTGAGATCGCGTCCGCTGGTGCTGCCCGCGCGGGTTGGTTTAGCTATCGCTGATCACTGAGGAGCGTCAGAAAGCCACCCCAGCCGCCTCCGCGGCACATTCATCCATCTGCGGGCATCCGACGATGTGATCGTTCACCAGACCGCAGGCTTGCGAGAACGCGTAGACAATGGTCGGCCCGCAAAACTTGAACCCCTCGGCCTTCAATGCCTTCGAGATTTTCTTGCTTGTCGGGGTTTCGGCGGGGACATCGGCCGTGGACGTCCACTGGTTCTGGAGCGGTTCGAAGTCATAGAACTTCCAGAGGAACCGGTTGAACCCTTCGCGTTCCTCGATCTCCAGATAAGCACGCGCGTTCCCGATGGTGGCTTCAATCTTGCCGCGATGGCGGATTATGCCCGCATCCGCCAGCAGTCGATCGACCTTCGCGTCATCGTATCTGGCGATCTTCTCGGGATCGAATCCGTCGAACGCGGCGCGGAAGGCGGGTCGCTTCCGAAGGATCGTGATCCAGGCGAGACCCGCTTGAAACCCGTCGAGTATCAGCTTTTCGAACAGAGCCCTGCTGTCAGTGTCGGGCCGGCCCCATTCCGTGTCGTGATAGTCCGTGTAGAGCGGATCGTCCCCACACCAGCCACACCGCTTCTGTTCGACCATGCCAAGCTCCCCTCCGCCGATCTTAACCTGATGTTGAGGCCAGAATTGCAACTGTCGGTCAACCGCAGACACCCTCATTCGACGAGGATCGACCGTATGGGTTACCCGCAGTCCCGCGATCCGACAGAAGCCGACCGGACACAATATCTCGTCGCGCTCGGGATCGACAATCTCGCAACCCTCGAGGAGTTGTTCGGCGAGAGGCTCGCCACGGACATTCTCGGCACGCTTGAGGAGATGATTCGCCCTCTTCTGCCCGACGGTGCAGATCTGGAAGTGACCAGCCGCGCCAAGTTTCTGATCAGCCACGCGGCTGCGCACAGGAACCGGATCCATGGCTTCATCGCGGAAATCCAGCGCAATGCCGCCGCGAAGCCGGTGGAAACGCTGTACGGACCGGTTGCCGTGACGATTTCGGCCGGGTGCGCGTCGGCGGAGAAGTCCGGAGCCAATCGCGAGAGCCTCGCGATGGTCGCCCTTCATGCCCTGCATATGGCGATGCTGCGCGGGGTCGGTGCGGTCGAGTGGGCCGAAGACGATTGGGCGCTTCTGCAGTATCGCCGCGAACTGATGTCTGCATCGCTGGCGACGTCCAATGCACTGCAAAACAATGATCTGGTGGTGGCGCATCAGCCGGTCGTGCGATCCGAGGGCGGCAACACGATCAGTTTTCATGAATGCCTGGTTCGTGTCCGGCAAAAGTCCGGCGCGCTGCTGACCGCTGGAAAGTTCATGCCGGCGATCGAGCGTCTCGGCATGGCGACAATCATCGACCGGCGCGTTCTCGGACTGACCCTGCAGACCATGCGCGATCACCCGAACGCGCGGCTTTCGATCAATATCTTCCCGCAAACCATGCAGGACCGGGCGTGGATGGATCTGTTCGAGGAGGCCGTCGCATCGGAACCGGATCTTGGTGAGCGATTGATCGTCGAAGTTACGGAGTCTGCCGCCATGCTGGATATCGGTCGGACCCGAGGGTTCATGGACGACCTGCGCGGCCACGGCGTTTCGTTCGCGCTCGACGACTTTGGTGCCGGTCACACATCGCTCCGCCACCTTCGCGAACTGCGCTTTGACATCCTGAAGATCGACGGTCAGTTCATCCGCGATATCGAGAAGTCACCTGACGAAGCGTTTCTGGTCGGCACCCTCGTGTCCATTGCCCGGCGCTATGAGATGATGACCGTCGCCGAGGCCGTCCAGACCCCTGCAGAGGCGAGATGCCTGTCCGATCTGGGCGTCGAGTATTTCCAGGGATTCTTCTTCGGATCCCCGAGCCTGAGGTTAAGCCCGACCGAGAAACCTATGCCTTTGATCGCGGCCCAGGCCTGACTTGCAGGAGCGATCTCAGCACCACATCGAAATGATCAATCGGCATCCTTCGACAATCGACTGATCTGTTCCTGCATTTCTTTCATCTGCTTCTGAAGTGCCTCCAGATCGTCGGACACGTCAGGTTTCGCCTTCGGAGATGCGGCGTTCTCGGGCTTCTGCTTGCCCTGCCCGCCAGCTTCTCCACTGCCTGAAAACGGGGCGAACACGCGCATCGACTTCTCGAAGAAGTCCATGTTCGCCCGAGCCATCGACTCGAAATTCGAGAATGCGTTGCCGCCGGTGAATGCCTGGCGCATCTGATCCTGATTGCGATTGAAGGCGTCCATCGCCGCGTCGAGATAGCTCGGCACGACGCCCTGCAACGGATCGCCGTAAAGCCGGATCAGCTCGCGCAGGAACTTCGTCGGGAGCATGTTCTGCTCTTTTGCCTCCTCCTCGACAATGATCTGTGTGAGGACAGAGCGCGTGATATCCTCGCCGCTCTTGGCATCGAAGACGGCGAAGTCGTCGCCGTGCCGGACCATTTGCGAGAGATCATCCAAGGTGACGTAGCTGCTCTTCGCGGTGTTGTAGAGCCTGCGATTCGCGTACTTCTTGATGACGATCTTCTTATCGTCTTTCTCGCCTGCCATGGTGATGCCTCCCCAGCGCATTTAATCGATAGTTGCACTGCAACAGCGCAGGTGCAACAGGGTTGTGCGTGCGCGAAAGCGGCTTTGCGCCCGGATCGGCGTTTATTGTGCAGTGCAGCATGTTTGTCGCATTGCGGTGCAACCAGCGCTGTGGCACCACTTGGCTCACAAAATAAACGCGACCGTTCCGGCCGTCGTCCAAGGGAACAAGGAGACCCCAATGACCAATGTCGTCATCGCATCGGCAGCCCGTACGGCTGTGGGCAGTTTCAACGGATCGTTTGCTACCGTGCCGGCTCACGACCTCGGCACAACCGCCATCAAGGGCGCGCTGGAGCGCGCTGGCCTGCAACCGACCGATATCGACGAAGTGATCATGGGACAGATTCTGACCGCCGGTCAGGGCCAGAACCCGGCGCGCCAGGCCTCGGTCAATGCGGGTATTCCGGTCGAAAGCGCTGCCTGGGGCATCAACCAGCTTTGCGGATCTGGCCTCCGCTCTGTCATGATCGGTGCGCAGCACGTGCAGCTCGGCGATGCCGGGATCGTTGTCGCCGGCGGTCAGGAAAGCATGTCCGTAGCACCGCACGTCGCGCACCTGCGCCCGGGCGCAAAGATGGGCGACGTCAAGTTCATCGACTCGATGATCAAGGACGGTCTCACGGACGCGTTCTACGGCTACCACATGGGCAACACCGCCGAGAACGTCGCGAAGCAGTGGCAGATCGGTCGTGACGAGCAGGACCAGTTCGCGCTTGCGAGCCAGAACAAGGCCGAGGCCGCGCAAAAGGCTGGACGCTTCGACGACGAGATCGTGGCCCACACTGTCAAGAACCGCAAAGGCGACATCGTCGTCGACAAGGATGAGTACATTCGCCACGGCGCGACGATTGAGGGCATGCAAAAGCTGCGCCCGGCCTTCGACAAGGAAGGCTCTGTGACCGCCGCAAACGCATCGGGCATCAACGACGGTGCTGGCGCCGTGGTGCTGATGACAGCCGATGAAGCCGAGAAGCGCGGTGTCGAACCGATGGCCCGCATCGTGTCCTATGCAACGGCGGGTGTCGATCCGTCCATCATGGGGACGGGCCCGATCCCGGCCAGCCGGAAAGCACTCGAACGCGCCGGGTGGAAGGTCGACGATCTGGATCTCGTTGAAGCCAACGAAGCCTTCGCGGCCCAGGCCCTCTCGGTAAACAAGGACATGGGCTGGAACCCGGACATCGTGAACGTCAACGGCGGCGCAATCGCGATCGGTCACCCTGTGGGTGCCTCGGGCACCCGGATCCTGAACACGCTCCTGTTCGAAATGCAACGTCGAGACGCCAAGAAGGGCCTCGCGACTCTGTGCATCGGCGGTGGCATGGGCGTCGCAATGTGCGTCGAGCGCCCGTGACCCTATTTTCGCGCGACGGGACTTCTCGTCGCGCGACTGGCCTGAATAACGGCGGGCGCGCCGCTCGCCCGAGACAATCTACCCATAACGAGAAATAGACGAGGAGACGAACATGGCACGGGTTGCCCTGGTTACCGGCGGATCGCGCGGCATCGGCGCGGCGATCTCGAAGGCTTTGAAAGAAGCTGGCTACAGCGTTGCCGCAAACTATGCTGGCAATGATGAGGCCGCTGCGGCGTTCAAGGCTGAAACAGACATTCCGGTCTACAAATGGTCAGTTGCCGATTACGAAGCCTGCGCGGAAGGCATCGGCAAAGTCGAAGCGGATCTCGGCCCTGTTGAAGTTCTGATCAACAATGCCGGTATTACCCGCGACGGCATGTTCCACAAGATGACGCCCCAGCAGTGGAAGGAGGTCATCGACACGAACCTGACGGGCATCTTCAACATGACCCACCCGATCTGGCCCGGCATGCGTGAGCGCGGCTTCGGGCGGATCGTCAACATCTCCTCGATAAATGGTCAGAAAGGTCAGATGGGCCAGGCCAACTATTCGGCGGCGAAAGCCGGCGATATCGGCTTCACCCGTGCGCTGGCACAGGAAGGCGCGTTCAAGGGGATCACGGTCAACGCGATTTGCCCGGGCTACATCGGGACTGACATGGTGATGGCAGTGCCGGAGAAAGTCCGTGAGTCGATCATCGCACAAATCCCTGTTGGACGCCTCGGCACTCCGGAAGAGATTGCGCGGTGCTGCGTGTTCCTCTCCTCCGATGATGCGGGCTTCATCACCGGCTCGACGATTTCCGCCAACGGCGGTCAGTTCTTCAGCTGAACTTAGTGGCTGAAAAAGAGAAACGGCCGGGGCCTTTGGGCTCCGGCCGTTTTCATCTTGGATTCGTGAGCTTTAGGCGGTCGCGCGTGCCTTCGGCGCTGCGGTCACAGGCGGCGTTTTTGCAGGCGCAACAATGGCACGAAAGAACTCCAGCCAGGCGTTCGACCGGAGGCGTCGGCCCTTAGCGACATAGTGGTCGATGGTCTGTTGATCGACAGTCACCGGCGTCAGTTCAGTCTTGAACATCGTTAGGCTCCTTTTAACTGTAAGCGGGTGCATTTCCCTTGTGAGGATCAATATGTGCAGCCATGGTGGCACTTACAAATGAGTCTTTCTGATCTTCAGTTCAAATCAGCTTAAGCGAAAATGCCGGATCGTTTACCTCCCCTGACTGCCCTGCGCGCGTTTGAGGCCGCAGCCCGTCACATGAGCTTCGCAAAGGCAGCGGACGAGTTGTTCGTGACGCCAGCCGCGCTCAGCTACCAGATCAAGCAACTCGAAGAATTTCTGGGCGTACCGGTCTTCCGACGGCTCAACCGCGCTGTCGAACTGACGGAGGCGGGCGAGGCGTTGACCCCAGGTGTGTCAGTGGCCTTCGACAGTCTGCGCCAGGCAACACGCGCCGTCGCCAAGCTGCAAGCGGATGAACCCTTGACGATCACAGCAGGCCCGGCCTTCACAGCCAAATGGCTCGCGCCGCGCTTCTACACCTTCCACGAATGCCATCCAGAGATCGAACTTCGTTTCGTCGCAACGCTCCGCGTGATGGATTTTCAACGTGACGGCGTCGATGCCGCGATCCGGTTTGCCGAAGATGTCGAGGACACCGTATTTTCCGAGGTTCTCGCAGAAGAGTGGCTGACGCCCGTCTGCACGAAGGAGGTCGCGGCCAGAATTTCCGGGCGGAACGATCTCAGCGGCGAGACGCTGCTGCACGACGAAAGCATTCAGTCATTCGCGCCGACACCTGACTGGCCAGCCTGGGGGCGGATCTCTGGTATGGCGGGTGATTGGAAGCACGGTCCGCGCTTCTCCAATGCAGATCATGCGATCGACGGTGCGCTCGAAGGCGCGGGCATCGTTCTCGGACGTATCGTTCTGGTCGAACGCTATCTGGCGAACGGTCGACTGGTTGCTCCATTCAAGCTCGCGATCAGGCCGAGGGCCAAATTTTTCTTCGTTTGTCAGAAAGGCAACGAGCGCTCTGGGCGGGTCGGCGTTCTGCTTGACTGGATGCGCGAAGAGATTTCTCGCGCCGAGAAGTTCGGGGCCGACATGAACATCGTTGATCTCTGAACTTACCGGATTCCTTTCGGACCGATCCCGCGTTACTCTCAGAGAAAAGCGGATCGGGCAGAATGAAGCGTCTCTTGCGCGCGATTACTTCGGCGCTGTCGGTCGCGGTGCTTCTCGGCATCGTGCTTGGCTTTATGGGCGGCTTCGTCTTTGAACTCGATATGTTCGCCCACTTCCGGCTGCATCTGGTGCTTCTGAGCGGTGTCGTGGGCGCGGCCGCGGTTTTTCTGGGCAGCTGGCATCTGTTCTGGCGTTGCTTCGTCGCCGCGGTTCTGGGTGTCGCAGGGTTGGGAGTTTTGTGGGAGCGGTTGGAGCATGGCCCAGGCACGACCGACGTGACCGTGATGACGGCAAATCTCTATCAGGACAATTCCGAACCGGCGAAGATGCAGAAGGTGCTGTTCGACGCGGACGCAGACGTTCTCGTGACCGCCGAGACGACAAAAACGGTACTCTCTGGCGAGCACTCGCTGGCGCTGATCTATCCCTTCCGTTTGTCCCTCAGCACGAGCGGCCAAACGTTGCGGACGGTCATCTGGTCCAAGTACCCGATGCGCGACGGAAAACTGCTGCTGGAGGATCTGGTCGGGCCGACAGGAGCA
Organism: Pseudomonadota bacterium; assembly: GCA_039184865.1. GTDB lineage: Bacteria > Pseudomonadota > Alphaproteobacteria > Rhodobacterales > Rhodobacteraceae > Thermohalobaculum. The sequence continues at coordinate 89,931 of JBCDAV010000010.1, forward strand.
CACGCGATCATCGAGGTCGAACCCGGGCTCGAGTTCACGCTCCTTGGCGTGCACATGGCGCATAACCTGTTCGGAAATCAGAAGCAGCAGATCGAGGCGCTCGATCGTATTGCAGAGCAGATGCCCGTGCCCCGCGTGGTTGTGGGGGACTTCAATGCAACTGCGTGGTCTTACGCTCTTCGCTGGGCTGAGAGTCTCACATCGACGCGACGGATTCGCGGATTTCGAATTACCTGGCGCGGAACGTATCCGACAATATTCGGAAATTTCGCCGCGCCGATCGGGCTGCAGATCGATCATGCGCTTGTCTCCCGCAGCATTGGCGTGACGTCGGTCGAAACCATTCCAATACCCGGCTCGGATCATCGCGGGTTGAAGATCGGACTGGCGCTGGGAGCTTCCTAACACGTCTTGTTGCGTCGGGCGTGACGGGATATGCGTCCGGCCACAAGGAGGCTCGTTAATGCTGATCGGGATCTTAGAGACGGGAAAGATGGCGGACCATCTCGCAGATGAGTTCGGTCACTACCCTGACCTTTTCCAAAGGCTTTATCAAAGTGTCGATCCAAACATCGAAGTGCGGGCCTGGGAGGTCGTATCAGGCCATTTCCCCGAGGCGCCAGACCTCGTGGATGCATGGCTGATCACAGGCTCCCGGCACGGTGTGTACGACGGTCTACCCTGGATCGAGCCGCTCAAGACGTTTCTATTGGAAGTCAGGGAGGCACGCGTGCCGTTGATCGGCATCTGCTTCGGACATCAGATCTTGGCGGAAGCCTTCGGCGGGCGTGCTGTCAAGTCGGAGAAAGGCTGGGGTTGCGGCGTTCACGACTACGACTTCGTTTTGAAACCGGATTGGATTGAGGGCGACCCCTCTTCATTCTCGATGCATGCCATGCATCAGGATCAGGTGATCGCTCTTCCTGATGATGCGCACACTTTGGCGAGTAGTGCTTTCTGCAAGCACGCGATGGTCGCCTATGGCGATCCTGCAAGGCCGGATGCGATCTCGATTCAGGCGCACCCGGAGTTCACCGACGGTCTGAGTGACGAGTTGGTGCGGTTCAGACGCACATCGCACATTCCTGAGCAAATTGCGGATGAAGCCCTAAAGACGCTCGGGCGCGTTGTCGATGGGAACAAGTTCGTAAGCTGGAGCGTCGAATTCGTGCATCAACACAGCAGGGCAAGTCGCGCTGCTTAGTCTTTGACGCTACAGCGCCGATTTGCCAAGAACTCCACTCTTCTGCGCTCAGTTAAAGTGTTCGCGAGGCCCAGGAAGCCGCCCCAAGACCTCGTGCAGTTCGGTGAGCAGCTCGCGCGGGTCTCAGCCCGCGCAGCAAATACCGCTAAGCGGCGTCAGAGCTATCCCAACCTGTGTTGAGGTCCAGCCATTCGGTGAAGCTGTCCAGTGGCATCGGACGCGCGATTGCAAAACCCTGTTGCCCGGCGCAACCGACATCCACGAGCGTGTCGATCTGCAAGCGAGTCTCGACACCCTTTGCGATCAGATGCACCGATGCTTGATCACACACTTCCGAGAGTTTCTTGACGCGTTCCAACGCGGCATCGTCTTCGCCGAGAACGCTGACCGTCATGCGATCGATCTTTGCAGCCGACGCATGCAATCGTTTGAGATTTTCGACCTTGGTGTCACCGGTCCCGACATCATCGACGATGATCTTGACGCCGAACGCGACAAAGTCATCGATTGCTTTTAGCGATTTCTCGCAACCGTCTTCGTAAACTGTCGCCTCAACAACCTCGACGCCCAGGTTCTCTCCTGCGATTCCGGCCTTGTCGAGCGCGAGCCGGATACGGTCAACGATGCCATCGGTCTGAAGCTCCAGGCTGGAAAGATTGATCGTCACGAGCCCCGGCGCGATATCGCGTTCCTGCCAGACCGCATGAGCTTCGCACGTCTTAATCAGCAGAACTTCACCAATTGGTCCGAGCAGTCTGTACCTGTGTGCAACGTCGAGGAACGTCATCGGCGAAATGACCCCATATTCCGGGTCGATGAAACGGGGAAGCGCCTCGGCCGAATGCATGATCGTGCCGGATGGATCCATCACAGGTTGGAACCAGGGCGCGATATAGTCTTTCTCAAGGCCGACCTTGAGCAACTCAAGAAGTTCGTCGTCGGTGAACTGTTTGTCTTGCATCGTTGTACCCTTGATCCAGTTGTGGCTTAGCCGATGAACTTTTTGACGGTGAGTTCGAGTTGCAGATCGTTGAAAGGTTTGACGATCCACCCTGACGCACCGGCCTTTTTGCCTCGGCGCATCTTGTCTGCCTGTCCTTCGGTCGTCAGCATCACCAGAGGGAGTCCGGCGAACTCGCCGCGCTGCCGAACCTGTTCGATGAACTCGAGGCCATCGAGATTGGGCATGTTTAGGTCGGTGATCACGAGATCGACCTTGTTCTTCTCAAGCTGAGAAATCCCGTCGAGCCCGTCCTCGGCCTCGACGATATCGTATCCTAAAGGTTCCAGCGAAAAGCGAACCGCTTCACGGATGCTTCGGGAATCGTCTACAGTAAGAATGGTTTTACTCACCCTTCACCCCGCTTCAGTTGACTTCGATTTCCGAGAAGGCGTCGGCGCCGGTTCCCGCCCACTCAATCTTCAAATCTCCCAAATCAGCGCTGCGCTTGGCGCCGATAAGGATTTGCAGCGAACATGGATTCGGCTGTTCGCCGTCAATTTCGATCGTGAGCTTTCGTCCGCCGTCCTTCGCGCCCTGCAGCTTCGCGAGCATCTCATCACGGATGCCAGCGGCCTCCGCCGGGGACACAACTGCCGGAATCGTTGCAGAAATTAATTCCTGTTTACTCATTTTCGGATACCGATACTCACGTGGGTGGCGTTGCGGCAGTTGTTAGTCGCATGATGTGAAGAGCCGCTTAACATCGCAGGCAATTCGCCCATCGATTCAGCGCTCATTGTTTCGCAACGAAATCCGCCTAGGCCTGCGGCTCCTACGAGTCGGCATGGGCGGTTACGGTTATGAGTTCACTTGTTCAGGACTGGGCTTCGGAATTCGCGTCGCACGCGCGAAAATCTGAAGCTGCGATCGAGAATGCATGCCAGGTTGTGCGAAAAATTCGGACGGAGGCGATGCGCCGTCCTGACTCCGCGGGCTCCGCAGCGTCGAACACGTCTGATTCAGCAGTAATCGATATCCTGGAAGCGACAGCAAAGGCGTGCTCGGACTGGCTTCGGGAGCATGCTGCCGGCGAAGCGGCAACATCAATCGAACGGGTCGCCAAATCGGTTGAACGCGTAAAAGAGCATACCGAAGGCGCCACAGATGCTCCGCACCCGGAAGCGGCACGAGTGAAAACGCCCACGTTCGCTCAACGCGCGATGAAGGATATCGGAGCGCTGTCCGACATCCTGCAACTTCGCGACAACTTTGAGCAGAGGCTCGATCATATTACCCGCGGGACGCCGCTCGCATCCACATCTAATCCGGAAGGATGGTCGCCATGTCTTGCGGTTTTGAACGCGCAGGCAGGCGGGATCGCGACAATGACGCAAGACTATCTGGAAATCGCTGCGCCAGCGCATGACAGGTTGGTATCGCTCGCAAATGAATTCTTTAGGGATGAACCGTCCGGCTCCGCTGGCCCGAACCCCGATGTGGTCGAACTAATGGATGCGCTTTACACGGCGATTTCGGTCTGTCGGGCAGAAATTCTCGAGATCGACTCCGGACCGATCACCTCTGGTTCGCATGACACGATTGAGAACTCGGCTTTTGAGTGCGACGCCTCGCTGCGGGAAAGCCTGTTTGAAATGGCTGAAACTTTTCAGGCAAAGCACCTGGAACTGCACCGGATCTCTAACGAGAGCCTTGCCGGCTCTCATCCGCTCCAAGCTCTGCTGAATGATCTGCCGTCCGTCTTCGCAAGACTATCCGAAGCGAGTCATGAACTTTCGGAGTTCTCGCGCCAATTTGTCGAAAACACTCAGCAAGATGCGTGGTCATCGGACGTGGACGAGAGCGCAACAAGCGGTCTCGCAGAACTATACACGATGGAGGCAGAGCGTGACATTCATCGGGCAACGCTCCACTCTCTCGATCGGTAAAAGCTCATCGAACCGAGCTGCGGAAGCGAAAGCTCCATTCGCTCGCGCGTGATGGGCACATTTCTGTTCTTGTAGACCCAGTCTGTAGCGCAACGGAGCGATCCGCAGCTTGAATATGTCTGAGGCGAAAGTCGTCGAGCCGGACCGCTATCGCGATGAAATGTGAAATCGGTCGAAAGAATACCTCCCGACCGAAGACACAGTTTTTTCGCCTACGCTGAAAGATCAGTTCTTGGCGTAGTACTCGACGACGAGGTTCGGTTCCATCATCACCGGGTAGGGAACGTCGCCCAATGTCGGCGTCCGCGTGAAAGTCGCCGTCATTTTCGAGTGATCTGCGTCAATGTAGTCAGGAACATCGCGTTCGGCCGACTGAACAGCCTCTAGCACCAATGCCATGTCCTTCGCCTTCGACCGGAGCGAGATCACATCGCCCTCGCGCACACGGTAGGACGGAATGTTCACGCGCTTGCCGTTGACCTCGACATGCCCATGGTTCACGAACTGCCGCGCAGCGAAAACGGTTGGGACGAACTTCGAACGATAGACCACCGCATCCAGACGGCGTTCGAGCAGCCCGATCAGCATTTCACCGGTATCGCCACGCAGCCGCTCGGCTTCTGCATAGATCCGGCGGAACTGCTTTTCCGTTAGATCCCCGTAGTAGCCCTTGAGCTTCTGTTTTGCGCGCAATTGCAGGCCAAAATCGGACATCTTGCCTTTTCGGCGCTGTCCATGCTGGCCCGGCCCATATTCGCGGCGGTTGACGGGGCTCTTCGGACGGCCCCAGATGTTCTCGCCCATACGGCGATCGATCTTGTATTTCGCGGATGTGCGCTTTGTCACGACCCGTCTCCTCTCTCAAAGTTGAGGCGATCTCCTTTCTCCCGATCCGGGAGCGACAGGATCCTGCTTTCGCAGGCCACGAACGCCGGTATGCCCGCCCTAACGAACGGGAAGCGCGCTTATACCCGGCGCGCATCGGGAGTCAACGACAAGCTCAGAAACCTGTCCTCTGCCCCATGGGAGCACGGTAGCGCAATACGCCTGCCAGAGCGGCACCGTCATGCCCGAACATCACATGCATTGCTCCGCCGTCTTCGGAGGCGAACAGTGCGCAGCCGTGAATGTTGAGTTTGCCCGACCGCATCGCGGTGTCATTGAACAGGGAGGGTGCTCCGTAGCGCGCTGTGAACTGGAGGACGATGTGCTGCAACTCCGACCTCGCAAGCGCCGACATCGCCAAGTCACTGAGGGTGTCAGGATCCTGACCGATCGTTTCAAATGCATAGCCGAAGGTGACGACCACACCGGACAGGCTTTCATTCGAGAAACTGAAGACGGCCTCGTCACCCGACCTTTCGGGAGATGACAGCAGGATCTCGGGGCAGAAACCGCCCTGCGCCCAGATCAGTTCTGCGACCGATGCCAACGGGTAGACGAGTTCCTCCTCGGACTCGACGACCGGCCGCATGCCGGTGAGCCTGCCTCGGACCTCCGCCTGACTGGCGCCCCAAGCAAGCCCGAAAGGCGCGCTACTTGAACTCGATTTCAACAAAGACGAACTCGTGCGGCGAGGCGTTGATAACGTCATGTTCGACGCCGGCATCTCGATAGTACGAGACCCCGGATACCAGATCAGAAACGGTCTCGTTCCCGCTGGCGTCGACGATTTTCAGCTGGCCTGTGGTTCCGGGCACGACGACGTAATCGTATTCGTGACGGTGCCAGCCCGTCGCTGCGCCCGGCGCGAACCGCCATTCGGTCACACGCGTTCGTTCGTTGTCGACCTGCACGGTCGGGACTGCCTGGTTGCTCATGTGCTTGGCATTGCCTCCTCGCCGCGTGCGTCCGCCCGCGCCAGGGCAGGGCGCTTCTGGACCCGGCCAAGATACTCCGCGACGGGTCCGTCCGGGATTTCGAACTTGGCGTTTCGCGCCCAGCGCGCACAGTGCCCGAGAAGCAAATCCGGGATCGTGAACATATCGCCTGCAACGAACGCCTTCCCATCCAGATGCTGTGCGAGCGTGTCCATGGCCTTGGCGAATTCGAACTTCGTCACCGGGATCACTGCACCTGCACGGTGCTCCTCGGGATTGACGAACGAGTTCTTCGCCGCCGTCCACAGCGCACCTTCGACCTCGTCGATACAGAATTGCGTGACCGCATCCTGCCGGGCGCGGGCGAGTGTGCCGGCGGGATGCGTCACCTGGCCATGCTTGTCCGCAAGATAGGTGCAGATCGCCACCGAGTCCGAGATTATCCCGTCGCCGTCGTGCAGCACCGGCACCTTCCCGCCGGGATTTCCGGCAACAACCTCTTGGCTGTGCGGCCGGGCGGGATCGATCTCGTAGGGTTGCTCCAGTTCCTCGAGCATCCACAAGACCCGCATTGTCCGCGTGCGCGGCAGCCCGACGACCCTGTACATGCTTTCGCCCCCCGGCTTTACGGTTCGGCACGACGGTTGTCAGCACTGGGAGTGACTGTTCTGGATCGCGCGCACGAGCCTCTGATCGAGGTCGAGCCTATAGTAGATGAACTTCTGGGTCACGCAGAAGTCCTGAACCGCGCGGACGCGCGCCTGCCACCACATCCGGTCTTTCTCAAGCGCATAGACGAGCGGCCCGCCCTGAACACGGCGGAGTTCACCTTCGGCCTGCCAGACTTCGGGAGCCGGTGCATACCCGCGTTTCTCGAACCAAACCTCCATCTCGGCGTAGGGTGTGCCAACGGGCGGGACAGGTTCGGGAAAGGCCGTGAAGTTCGCCACGTCACGGGTGTAGATCGGTCGGCAGGAAACGGCGACCGAAAGGCACAAGATTAACAAGACACGCATACGGGTTCTCCCGCGAAGGAACCGACATAAACTTGCGGAAAGCGGTAAAATTTCGCTGAATCAACCTTCGGACGACGCTGTCCCATCTGCTTTCGCAGTGGCGGCTCGCAGTCCCGACAGCAGCGCAGCCGTCAACCGGCCTTTCGTGGACCTCGGCCGCGTCGCGAGCACGACACGCCGCGTCGCCTGCGGATCGCAAAATGGAACGCGCACCAGGCCTGTCTCTGGAAGACCCGCTTCTGGAACGATGGAAACCCCGAGACGGTGCGCCACCAGCGCGGAGATCGCTTCAAGCGAGTCGACCTCCATGGCCGCGCGTACGCGGATTCCGCGGTCGAGCAAGCGTCGTTCGATCTGCTGTCCGGCCCAGGTCTTTCGGCTGAACCAGATGAACGGGTGCGATGTGAGAAGTTCGGCGTCGCGCCGCCCGCGCGCCCCGTCCGGCGCTATGACGACCAGTCCATCCTCGCTGATCGTATCGAGCGTCAGATCCTCCGGCGGCAGGTCAGGCCCGGTGATCACCGCCGCATCGAGTTCGCCGAGCGCGACCGCCCGCGCGAGTTCACCCGACAGACCAGTGCGAATTTCGAGCTGAACCGCCGGATGAGCCGAGCGCATCTCAGCCAATGCAGGCGGTGCAAGATGGCTCATCACGGTCGGCACGATACCCACCGCCAGCGTTCCGCTGAGCACATCGCGATGCGCGATCGCGTGAATGTCTTCCATAACGCGCCGGAAACGCTGCGCCTGTTCCAGCAGTGCCAAACCGTCCGATGTCAGGGCCAGCGGACGCGCGGCGCGGTCAATGACGATCGTCCCAAGTTCCTCCTCCAGCGCCTTGATGTGGAGCGAAATGGCGGAATGGCTGCGACCGGTCGCATCTCCCGCCGCGGAGAACGTGCCATGCGCTGCGATGGCTTCAAGCGATGCCAGGTGTCTCGGATTGATCATGCTGCACTGTGAGAAAATTTAACATTATGACCCATAAATACTCGTTTCCCTTTCGAATCTGAAACGCATATGTTGTTCACAGTCTTGTGATGTTCCCGTGATCTGGAGAATACGCCGATGTTTGATCTTTCCGCCGAGCAGAGTGACCTTCAAGGACGCGCGCGCGGGTTGGCAGACACCGTGCTTCGCGAGCGGGCGGCAGAGGTCGACCGGACCGAGCAGTATCCCTGGGACAATGTCGCAGCGATGAAGGAGGCGGGCTTTCTCGGAATGACGCTGCCGCACGCTTATGGCGGACAGGGTCTCGGATGGCTCGACACAGCCTTGGTCGTTGAACAGATTGCCCGCACTTGTGCGGTTTCGGCCCGCATCGTTGTCGAGACCAATATGGGCGGGGTCTCGGCCGTGATGGCCTACGGATCCGACGCGCAGAAGAGCATGGCAGCCGGGATGGTGCTCGACGGCGACAAACCGGCGATCTGCATAACCGAGCCGGATGCGGGTTCGGCGGCGACGGAAATGACGACCACTGCAAAACGGGTTTCCGGTGGCTGGGTGCTGAACGGGCACAAACACTGGATCACCGGAGGCGGCGTGTCGCGGTTGCATCTGATCTTTGCGCGCATGATCGACGGCGCCAACGATCTCGGCATCGGCGGATTTCTTGCGATCCGCGATGAGACCGAAGGCCTGCGCATCGGGGAACGCGAGCCGACGATGGGTCTGCGCGGCATCCCCGAGGCAAATGTCCATTTCGAGGACATGTTCGTCCCCGACGAGATGGCCGTGGTGCCCGAGGGCGATCCGCGCCGCGGCTTCGCCAAGCTCATGACGGCCTATAATTCGCAACGCGTCGGAGCGGCCACGGTCGCGCTTGGTGTCGCGCGCGGGGCCTATGAACTGGCGGTAGATTTCGTGCAGGAGCGCGAGCAGTTCGGGCGCCCGATCGCCGAGTTCCAGGGATTGCAATGGATGCTCGCCGATATGTGCATCGGGCTGGACGCTTCGCAGGCGCTGATCTGGAAGGCGGCTGCAAGCAAGGTCGATGGGTTCCCGGACATGGGTCTTGCAGCGCGAGCGAAGGTTCTGGCGGCAGAGACGGCCGTCAAGGTCACGAACGACGCTCTGCAACTGCACGGTGCGGCGGGCTACTCGCGGACGCGCGCGGTCGAGCGGATGGTGCGCGATGCGCGGATGTTCACCATCGGCGGCGGGACCGCGCAGGTCCTGCGCACGCAGGTCGCCAGCGATATCCTTGGTCGCAAGCTGCCGCAAACCCGGGATGGATATTTACCAAAGGAACCCCAGGCCCCGCGCCGCGTCGCCTGATCCGAGGCTGGACCGCCCGACACCGGGGCGGTAGCAAAGACGCACAGCCCGAGGCAGGATATCTGTGCTCAGCCGAGACTGATCGGTGTGCCTCGAGAATTGCGCAAGGAGGTCCCGATGACCGTCACCGTGAAGCGGCTCGACCATGTCAATGTCCGCACGTCTCGCCTCGATGAGATGATCCACTGGTACGGTGAGATGCTGGGTATGCGGTCTGGCCCCCGTCCCGATTTCCCGTTCCCGGGCGCATGGCTCTATTGCGGCAAGGACGCTGCGATCCACCTGATCGGCGTCGAGGCCGAGCCAGGCTCGGACGCCGAGGATCTGAAGCTCGAGCACTTCGCGCTCGCGGCCACCGGCATCGCAGAGCTGGTCGAGCGCGCGAAGGCTTCAGGTGAACGCTTCGACATCCGCAAGGTTCCCGATTTTCCAATCGTGCAGGTCAATCTTTGGGACCCGGACGGCAATCACATTCACATCGATTTTCACGCTGACGAGGCCGAAGCGGCAGGCTTCTGAAGGCTATCGAATCCCCAGCATCAGCGGTACGATTTGCGCGTAAGTTGGAGGTGTCGCGATGAATGCCATTCTTGAAAAGTACGAAGCCGATGCTCTGAAAATCCGGAAGAACAACGCCAAGTCCGTATGGGCGCAGGGCGGTTTGAAGATGCTCGCCAAGGCCATGGCGTCCGAAATGGCACCCGATCCGGGGCGCAATATCGGTTATTGCACGACGCTGCAGGCCCTTCTGGGGCTAACGCCTGCACAGATTGAGAGGCAGATCGGTCTGCGCGTGGGCTCCAAACTGGTCGGCGGTGCTGTGATCTACATCGTGACTGGCGAGCTCGAACACGCAGACTTCAATCTGCGCGGCTATACACAGACACCGGCTGGGCTATCGACGAGCAGTGCCGAATATCAGGAATGGGACGATCAGACGAAGCTCGATTACCCGCCAGGGACAGGGGTTCCGCAATGGGAAATTCTCGCACCGCAATCTCGTCTCAAGAAGGTCGGCGAGGTAGCTGCGGGAGAAAAACTCACGCGCGACATGCTCACGCTCTAGGCCTCCGGTGCACGGTCGCATCAGTCACGCAGAAGCCGCTGGACGATCCGCCGCGTAATCGGCGCAATCACCAGCACCACCGGAAAGGCCACGGCCCACGACGCGAGCCAAGCCTGCAGCCAAAGGCTGAACAGCCCGTCGATCCATCCCGCAGCCCGAAGCGTCGCGATGCCCGAGACAATGCAGGACATCAGCCCCGAGAGGATCAATCCGAACAGCACAGGTTCGTAGCGCCGCGGGATCAAGGTGCTCTCTCATATAGATACTCACCAAACAGGTTCATTTCGTACACTCGCCGTCTTCGAGCGGCCCAACATCCATTCCATCGTAGCCGCCAAGGTTGTGTCGATCAGCAAACTCGTAGAGCGCCGCATTTCTAAGATGAAGGCTGTCCACTGAGTGCCGCTCAACTCGCTCGACATGAAGGAAATAGTAGCGTGCTTCGCCTTGCTCCAATTCGGGCTCAAGCACACGTACGAAGGTGTAGCCAGCCTTCACGAGTTCCTCAGCAGCCCGCTCAAGCGCCTCAAGACGCCGGTCTGTGAAGAAGTATCCCCACAAACACGTGTCGCGAATTTGCCAATCATTAATCGCTTCTGCGTGATCGAACATAGCTTGTAGCGTACTGCGCTCAATGCGTTGAGAGTTGGCGCTATCCGGTGTCAGAGCGCAAAGAAGCCCAACCAAAGCTGCGAGTCTCAAACTCATAGTGTTTCCGTACTACCCACACTTCGAGTGACCGCAATCCATGCAGGTCTCGCAACCGTCGCGCATTTGCAAGTTGAAGCCGCCACATGATGGGCAGGTGGTGGGAGCCACGCCGCCCACGACCTTGGCCTCAGCAATCGGGTCTTCGGACAGCCCCATGCCTTCACCGGCAATAAATCCGATCTCGATCAGGTGGCGCTCGATCACGCCTCCGATGGCAGCAAGGATCGAGGGCACGTAACGGCCCTTCATCCAGGCCCCACCACGCGGATCGAAGACGGCCTTCAACTCCTCGACCACAAAGGAGACATCACCGCCACGGCGGAACACGGCCGAGATCATTCGCGTCAAGGCGACGGTCCAGGCGTAGTGCTCCATGTTCTTGGAGTTGATAAAAATCTCGAACGGTCGACGGCGCCCACTGACGATCACGTCGTTCATGGTGATGTAGATTGCGTGGGCGCTCTCGGGCCATTTCAGTTTGTAGGTCACCCCTTCGAGCGTCTCGGGTCGCTCCAAAGGTTCGAACATCTGCACGACGTCGCCAACCTTTGTCTCTGCCACCGCCGGTGCCGGTTCGGCGACTTCGAGCACGCTGCCGGTGACCTCGTTCGGGCGATAGGTCGTGCAGCCCTTGCAACCCTCGGCGTAAGCCTGCGCGTAGACGTCCTGGAAAGCCTCGAAGCTGATGTCGACGGGCACGTTAATGGTCTTCGAGATGCTTGAGTCGACGTATTTCTGCGCGACGGCCTGCATGCGCACGTGATCTTCCGGCGCCAGCGTCTGGGCCGAGACGAAATGATCCGGCAGGTCGGCCTCGCCCATCACCTCGCGCCACTTGGCCACGGCGTAATCGACGACCTCCTCTTCGGTTTTCGTCCCGTCCTTCTGCAACACCTTGCGGGTGTAGGAGAATGCAAAGACCGGCTCGATGCCGGAGGAGACATTGCCGGCGTAGAGGCTGATCGTCCCGGTCGGCGCAATCGAGGTGAGCAGCGCGTTGCGGATACCATGCTCGGCGATGCCATCGCAGATGTCCTGCGGCAGGCTCTGGATGAACTCGCCCTTGATGTACTCCTCGGCGTCGAAGAGCGGGAAAGCACCCTTCTCCCGGGCAAGGTCGATCGAGGTCCGGTAGGCTGCGTTGCGGATCACCTCCATCCAGTGCCCGGTCTGTGCCACCGCCTCGTCGGAACCGTACCGCAACCCCGCCATCAGGAGCGCATCGGCAAGCCCAGTGACGCCCAGCCCGATGCGACGCTTGGCCTGCGCCTCGGCAGCCTGAGCCTCGAGCGGAAAGCGCGAGGCGTCCACGACGTTGTCCATCATGCGCACGGCTGTACCGACGAGTTCAGCGAGTTCCTCATCGTCAATTGATCCGCCCTTGAACGGATCGCGCACCAGTGCTGCCAGGTTGATCGAGCCGAGCAGACAGGCGCCGTAGGGCGGCAGCGGTTGCTCGCCGCACGGGTTCGTCGCGCTTATCCTCTCGGCATAGTGCAGGTTGTTCTTCGCGTTGATGCGGTCGATGAAGATGACACCCGGCTCAGCATATTCGAACGTCGCGCGCATGATCCGGTTCCACAGCTCACGCGCCGGCACCGTGCGATACGTGCGACCCTCGAAGACGAGATGCCAGTCCGCATCCGCCTGCACTGCTTCCATGAAGGCATCCGTGACGAGCACCGACAGGTTGAACATCCGCAGCCGCGCACTGTCCTGCTTGGCCGTGATGAAGTCCTCAATGTCCGGATGATCGCAGCGCATGGTCGCCATCATCGCGCCGCGCCGCGACCCGGCTGACATGATCGTCCCGCACATCGCGTCCCAGACATCCATGAAACTGAGCGGGCCAGAGGCATCTGCCGCGACGCCAGCGACGGCCGCACCCTTTGGACGGATGGTCGAGAAGTCATAGCCGATCCCGCCGCCCTGCTGCATGGTCAGCGCGGCTTCCTTCAGCATCTCGAAGATACCGCCCATGCTGTCCGGGATGGTTCCCATCACGAAACAGTTGAACAATGTGACCGAGCGAGCGGTACCGGCGCCGGCGATGATCCGTCCCGCAGGCAGGAAACGAAAGCCCGCAAGCGCATCATAAAAGCGATCGGCCCAGACATCTGGTTCGGCCTCGACCGCCGCGAGGGCGTTCGCGATGCGGCGCCACGTGTCCTCGACGCTCGCTTCAACAGGTGCGCCGTCCGCGTCCTTGAGCCGGTATTTCATGTCCCAGATCTGCCGCGAGATCTCTGCAGCGAAGGCCGTCATGGATGCATCCATGGTGATTCCTAAGGGTGAGAAGATACTACATATAGCGGGTCCGGCTCAATGGAACACTGTCTGTGGCTGGCCGCCAACGCGACGAACGCCGTGCTGGCGGTTGTATCGCAGCCATGCGCCAGTCATCGGGCGTAATTCATCTGTCATTTCACGCGAACTACGCGCTGCAACGAACACTAATCCTTGAGCAAATTTGAAATTAACCGTAATCATTGTCCCGAGGCAGGAGGGCATGGTGGCAACACCAGTCGTGAATTGGGGGAAGGGGCTCGCGAGCGCCGCCGTTTCGGTGCTGGCGCTCGGAGTATTTCCGGCCGCCGCAGAGGAACCTCAGGAACCCAGGCGCGCGACGCTGAACCTTTTCGGTGTGACCGGCCTGATGGACACGCCGACCGCCGATATGCAGCCCGACGGCAACATCACGGCGACCGCCGGGTACTTCGGAGGCTTCCTTCGCAACACCATTACGGCGCAGTTTCTTCCGGGGATCGAGGCGTCCTTTCGATACTCGATCCTGAACCAGCTTTCACCGCCGCCCAACGGCACGACGCTGTTCGACCGTAGCTTCGACGTGAAGGTCCGAATACTGAACGAAGGCAAGAACTGGCCCGCGGTCGCGCTGGGATTGCAGGATTTTCTCGGCACCGGCGTCTATTCTGGTGAATACATCGTCATCACTAAGGGTGTTGAAACCGAGGATCTCGGCTCGTTTCGAGTGACTGGTGGCATCGGCTGGGGACGCTTCGCCGACGGCAACGGGATTGAAAACCCGCTGATCAACATCGCCGAAGGCTTCCGTGACCGAGACGTCAATGTCGGTGTCGGCGGTAACGTGACGGCGGGCCAGTTCTTCCGCGGCGAGACAATGGGGTTCTTCGGCGGCATCGAGTGGCAGACGCCATTAGACGGCCTGAGCGCCAAGGTCGAGTACAGTCCGGACCGGTACATTCGCGAACGCACGAACGGCGACTTCGACCAGAAGGTTCCGGTCAATGTCGGCCTGGAGTATCGCGCCACGGACAGTATCGAGATCGGCGCATACTACATGTACGGAACAGAGTTCGGCGTCCGCGTCTCGATCTCGGCAAATCCGTTCCGGCCCGCTTCGGATATTGATCTGGAAGCAGGACCGAAACCCCTGATCCCGCGGGCGGCGCCTTCGGGTCTGGGCGATATCAGCGGGCTCGGCGACATCATTTCGATGATCACGGGCGAGGCGCCGCAGGTCAGTTTCTCGGATCCGCGACTGCAGGACGTGGTGCTGCACGAGCGTCTCGGCGATGTCCGCTGGGCCGACGCGATCATGACTTCGAGCGCCGGCGATCGCTGCCCGACCGAGCTCGCCAAGGCGATCGATGCCGAACTCGGTGTGATCGACGTGGTCACGTTCCAGCGGCCCGACAACCGGCCGATCTGCTCCGTCGCTCTGCGGCCAGCCGGTGAGCACGCGGTCCGCATCACCTCGCGCGCCAGTTCGGCCTATCCGACGGACTGGTACGATCGCGAGGGCGAGCGCGAGAACCTCGTAAAGGCGCTGGCCGAGGAACTGACGGCTGAGAACCTGTCGCTCTACGGGATCGAGATTGCGCCGGACCGGGTTCAGATCTATCTCGAGAACAACCGCTATCGTGCCATGCCCCGGGCCTTCGGTCGCGCTGCACGGGCCCTTTCGCGCACGATGCCGCCCTCGGTCGAGATCTTCGAGATCACGCCGGTCGAAGCCTCGCTGCCTGTGGCTACGGTGATCCTCAAGCGCCCGGAGCTTGAAGCCCAGGTCGAACGGCCGGACGCCGCGAGCAAGACGTATGCGAGCGCAACGATCCGAGATGCAAAACCCGTGAGCTGGGATGCAGTTCTCGCCCCGGGCACGACATTTCCGAGATACAACTGGAACATCTTCCCGGCGACGCCGGTGAACCTGTTCGACCCTGACCAGCCAGTACGGTTCGACATCTCCGTCGTCGCGGAGGCCGGGATCGAGGTGTTGCCCGGCCTGTCCGGCAACGGTGAGATCAGCTACCGCATCATCGGCGATCTCGACGATATCGAGCGGACATCGAATTCGCTTGTCGAGGAGCGCGTCCGGTCGGACATCGCGGAGTACCTGAACCAGGGCAATCCCGCCCTGACGCGCCTGTCGGTGGACTACGTCACCAAGCTCTCGGACTCGGTCTATGGGCGGGCGTCGGCCGGGTTGCTCGAACGGATGTATGCCGGTGTAAGCGGCGAGGTCCTGTGGAAGCCGGCGGATCAGAGCTGGGGCCTCGGCCTCGAGGCGAACTACGTCCGCCAGCGCGGGTTCAACACCTTGTTCGACTTCCGCGACTACGACACGTTCACCGGGCATGCGAGCCTCTACTGGGATACGGATTTCTACGGGCTTTCGACGCAGGTCGACGTCGGGCGCTACCTCGCAGGAGACTGGGGCGGCACGTTCGCGGTGAAGCGGCGGTTTGAGAACGGCTGGGAGGTCGGCGGTTTCGCGACCTTCACGACCATCCCGTTCGACGAGTTCGGCGAGGGCAGCTTCGACAAGGGTCTGTTCCTGACGATCCCGTTCAACTGGGTCCTGCCGTATGACAGCCGCCAGGAACTCGAAACGGTGCTGCGCCCGCTGACCCGAGACGGCGGCGCGCGCCTCGTGGTGAAGAACCGTCTTTACCCGCTGGTCGAAGACAACGATCAGGGCGGTTATCGGGCGACCTGGAAGGAATTCTGGGAATGATGGTCCGGATCATCTCGGCGCTGTTTCTGGCGCTTGCGCTTTCAGCGTGCACATCGGGGCAGAACTCGACCTTCGAGCGGCTGAAACCGATCATTGAGAACGAGATTTTCGGCGGCCCGATCTTCGGCGACCCGCCGCCACCGCCGGAACCGTTCAATCCGACGCGTGCCGAACTGAACGAAGTCCCGTTCGCAACGATAGCAGTCAGCATCGAGGACAGCCCTCGAACATTCGTCGTCCCGCTCGCCGACAATGGCGGCTATCTCATCTACCAGGATGCCTTTCGCCGCGGGATCGTGATGCGTGGCGGGCTGATCACGGCGACCCAGGGTCTGAGCTACAACCTGAGTGCCGTGAAGCACGATCTCGACGATCCCGTCATAGCGCCGCGCGCTCTGTCAAGATGGCCCGAAAGCATCTTTCGGAACTATCAGTTTGCCCTCAGCGGCGGAGCGCGCGATTTCCAGATCACTGTGGCCTGTAGCTACAGACCCGGCACGCCCGAACGCATCGAGATCATCGAGTTGTTCTTCGACACGATCCGGGTCGAGGAAGTCTGCAGCAACACGGTTCGGGAGTTCCGGAACACCTACTGGGTCGACCCGAATTCCGGGTTCATCTGGAAGTCGGAACAGTGGATCGGGCCGCGCCAGCAGCCGATGACTGTCGAGATCATCCGCCCATACTCTGCGAGCTGAAGTCGTCTCTTCGGAGGCGGAGCACAACCGATTTCACCGCTTAAGCGGCGATGCTGTTAGCTGACCAAAGAGCTCACGGCGCTTCCTCGACAAAGGCAGCGAGCCCTTTATTGGTGCGATCAAGCCAGACTGAGGCCGGGACGACCGTCGCGATCTGCGGTCCTGTGCGAGTATCGTCAAGGAACGCCGGTAAAACCACGTATCGCTCCGAGGTCGCTGAACCCCTCCTTCGGCACCGACACACACTCGCGACCAACTTGACAGGATGGGCGGGGACGCGGACGGTTCGACCATGCCATCCCTTACCAACGCGATCACGAGCGCTCCGATCCCGGTCAATATCGACCGCGCGGACAGCGCCGTCGCCAGGTTGGAGATCGCGCGCGGAACGCAGCTTCACGATCTGATCCATGGCGCGACCGGTGCCAGCCCATACCTCGCGCGCCTGACAGCCCGCCATGCCGATTGGCTGAGCGAGATCGCCGAGAACGAACCGACGGCCACCTTCGAGGAACTCCTCAAGACCGTGCGCTCGGCGGCGTCTGCGGAAACGACACGGTCTGAACTGCTCACGATCCTCCGGTCTGCAAAGTCGCGGGCAGCTCTGCTGATCGCTCTTGCCGATCTCGGTGGCGTGTGGCCGCTGATGACGGTTACGAACGCGCTGACGAGCCTTGCAGATACTTGTGCCGAGACAACGGCACGCTGGCTTCTGGCACAGGAACTCGACCGAGATCGTCTGCCCGGCCTCGACATCGGCGCGCTCGATCACGGTGCCGGATACACGCTGCTCGCGATGGGTAAAATGGGTGCGGGAGAGTTAAATTACTCCTCCGACATCGATCTGATCGCGCTGTTCGATGAAACGCTTTTCGAGCGCCAGGACGCCGTCGAGGCCAAGGCCCGATACATCCATGTCACTCGGCAACTGGTGCAGATCCTTTCGGAGAACACGTCGGCCGGATACGTTTTCAGAACGGACCTGCGGCTGCGACCTTCGCCTTCGACGACCCCCGTCTGCATGGCGATGGGGGCAGCCGAAGGCTATTACGAATCTGTCGGTCGAACCTGGGAACGCGCAGCACATATCAAGGCGCGGCCCCTCGTGGACCGGACAGCCGGCGGCACGTATCTCGAAGCGCTGACGCCCTTCGTCTGGCGCCGGCATCTCGATTTCGCGGCCATCGAAGATACCCACGAGATGTTGCGTAAGATCCGGGAACAGAAGGCGCGCTTCACGATCGCCCACCTGCCCGGTCATGATCTCAAGCTCGGTCCCGGCGGCATCCGCGAGATCGAATTCTTCGCGCAAACGCGCCAGTTGATCACCGGCGGGCGCGATCCCGCGCTGCGCATGCCCACAACGCTGGGAGCGCTCGACGCACTGACCGGCGCCGGTTGGATAAGCGATAGCGTTCGCGATGCCCTGAGTGCCGACTACATCGAACTGCGCACAATCGAACACCGCCTGCAGATGCTCGAGGATGCCCAGACGCACTCCGTCCCGACCTCCGAAGAAGCACGTCGTCAGGTGGCCGCGCTCTGCGGCGAAAGCGATATCGAGCGCTTCGAGTCCGGCATAGTCGACCTTCTCAAGCGGGTGCATGGGACGACCGAGGAGTTTTACTTGCCCGTCGCCCGCAGCGATCGTTCGAAGGCGCCCGTCGAGATCGTTTCCGCAGAAAGTCTTGGCGCGATGAACTTTGCCCGCCCTGAAGATGCCCTGCGCCAGATCGAACGTTGGGATGAGGGCGGCATCGCGGCGACGCGCTCGGACCGAGCACGGGAGCTGTTCTTGAAACTGCGCCCGCAGATCCTCGAACGCCTCGCAGGCGCTTCAGATCCCGATCAGGCTCTGGTGCATTTCGATCGCTTTCTCTCCGGGCTTCCGGCCGGCGTGCAGGTCTTCTCGCTTTTCTCGGCCAATCCGAACCTGCTCGATCTGATCGTCGAGATTTGCGCGACCGCGCCGCGCCTCGCGCTCTATCTCGGACGACGGCCGCAGACGCTGGACGCCTTTCTCGATCAGGATTTCTGGTCGCCGCTTCCATCCGCGGAAATCCTGACAGCCGACCTTGTTGCCCGCCTCGCCTTGGCTGACGACTACGAGCGTAAACTCGATGAAGTTCGCCGCTGGGCACGCGAGATGCGATTTCGCGCCGGGGTTCAGGTGCTGAGGGGTACAGCCGACAATCAGGCCGCGGGCCGGGCCTTCACCTCGATCGCCGTTGCGAGCGTCGACGCCTTGCTGCCGCACGTGATAGATCAGTTCGCCGAACGCCATGGCCGGCCGCCCGGTCTCGGCATGTCGATCCTCGCCATGGGCAAGCTTGGATCGGGCGAGATGACATCCGGCTCCGATCTCGATCTGATCATCATCTATGACGCTGACGGCGCGCTGGAGTCTGACGGGCGCAAGCCGCTCTCTCCCGGCGTCTATTACCCGCGGCTGACGCAATCGCTAGTCGCGGCACTCACCGCACCAACTGCGGAAGGCGCGCTGTACGAGGTAGACATGCGGTTGCGTCCATCCGGGCGGCAGGGGCCCGTCGCCGTCTCATTTGCCTCGTTCGAGTCCTATCAGACGGAGGAAGCCTGGGTCTGGGAACACCTTGCGTTGATGCGCGCCAGTCTGATCACGGGATCGCTCGGTCTGAGGGATCGGATCGAAGGTGTGATCGGCGAAGTTTTGAGACGACGCACCGGTTCGGTCTCGGTGATGACAGAAGCACTTGAGATGCGAGACCGGATCGCTGACGCCCGCGAAACAGACCGCAAGAACAGCTGGGATCTGAAGCAGGCGGAAGGCGGCATCCTCGAAATCGAATTTACCATCCAAACCGGCTGTCTTATGAACGGTCTGCCGCACGGTCGACCGATGTATGCGCAGATAGAAGATCTCGCGAATTCCGGCTGGCTGGACGCCGCGGAGGCCGGCTGTTTGCGCGAAGCACTGGAGTTTCAGCAGAGCCTTCAACAGGTCGAGCGCATCGCGCTCGAGGACAGCATCGTTCCTGAAACCCTCGGTGCTGGCTTGCAGGAGGTCATGGCCAGAGCCGTCGGTGCCGAGAGTTTCGATGCCGTGTCTGAACGTCTGCGCGACCTCCAACAGGCAGGCGCCGCCGTGTGCACGCGCGTTTTCAAAGACGTGGAGACCGTCAAGCCTGATTGATACGAACCAAACTGCCGCTGAGCCGACCGCGCCTAGCCAGTCGTGTCCTGCGCCAGTGGCCAGACTTTCTCACCGGCGTCCGCTGTTCTGATACGCGTGATCTCGACGCCCAGACCGGCACCATCGAGACGATCGAGCTTCTCGATCCGGATATGGACCCGGCGGGCACGTGGGTCGGTGAGGCAACGCGTCGCCAGATGTTCAGCGAACGTCTCGAGCAGATTGAGACGCGGTCCGGCGATCAACTGCTCGATCGAGTTCACCAGATCGTCGTAGCTGACGACCCGAGGGACCTGATCATCGATGTGCGCGGTGTTGCGCGTGACCTCCAAAGCCACGTCGAAACGGACCCGTTGGGTGACGCCATGCTCCTCGGAATAGGCTCCGATCTCGAAGTCCCGCACATAGTTCGAGAGAAAGATCCGGTCGGCTGGATTCTGCTGCTCCAAAGGCACATCAAGCCTTTGCGATAAAGGGCTTTTTTCGGTCATTTTCCTACCTGCCTCCGGCGCGTGACGCCGGAAACTAACGACCCGAGCGCCCCCTGACCACGCAAAAAACGGCAGGTTTTCGTTCGCTTGGACCGGCGATTGCCGGACCACGTGAAAATCAGTGATGATTGAAGAAATCCAGAAAAATTCATTTTTCAATATTGACTGTCATCCGAGTCGACTGAATATTCCCGCATCCACGAGTGTCACGCTGGAGGGTTCTATGGCATCGGATTCCGACACGCAGGGTCAGTTCTTCGCGCCCGTCGCTGATTTTATCGTGCGCATGCGCTGGGTATGGCTAGCGCTGACCGTCGCGATGGTCGCCATGTCTCTTGCAAAGATCGACCGAATCTGGCCGCCAAACCCCGACGCGCGCATCTTTTTTGCAGAGGAGAATCCTGATCGTCAGGCGCTCGACAGGTTCGAGGCAACGTTCAACAAGAACGACAACCTGATCATCGCGGTCGAGGCGGTGGATGGCGAGACATTCACGCCGCGCGTGCTCGGTGCAATCGGTGAGATTACGGAACGCGCTTGGCTGCTTCCGTTCGTGCGCCGCGTCGATTCGATCACTAACTTCCAGCACACATACGCCGAAGGCGACGAGATGATCGTCCGCGATCTCGTTGTCGATCCGGCGAATGTCCGCCCGGGCGACGCGATCTGGGCCAAGGAAACCGCACTCAGCCGGATCGAACTCGTCGACAGCTACATCTCGCCCGATGCCAGCGTCTCGATGGTGCAGGTGCTCTTCACGCTCCCTCAGATCGATCCGACGACGGAAGTCCCGTCGATCGTCGCCGAGATGACCCAGATGCAGGCCGAAATCGAGGAAGCCTTTCCCGAGGTCAAACTGCACCTGACCGGTGGTGTGATGATCAACAACCAGTTCTCCGTCTCCGGGCAGGAAGACGGCAAGAACCTGTTCGGGCCGATGTTCCTGATCATTCTGCTGATCGTGTTCCTGGCGATCCGATCGATCATCGGAACGCTATCGGTGCTGATCCTGATCATCCTGTCGGCGCTCGCAGGTCTCGGCGCGCTCGGCTGGATGGGCGGGCAACTCAACTCCGTGACCGTGCTGTCGCCGCTCTACATCATGACGCTGGCGGTCGCCTCGGCGGTCCACGTGCTGTCGTCCTGTCGTCAGACGATGCTCGAGACGGCCGATCGCAAGGAGTGGGTGCGCCGGGCGCTGACCGACCACATGGGCGCGATCATCATCGCGTGCACCACAACCGCAATCGGCTTCTTTTGTCTGAACTTCTCGATCTCGCCGCCCTTCCGCGAGCTTGGCAATGTGGTCGGCATCGGCGTGCTCGTGTCGCTGGTCTACACGCTGACTCTGCTGCCAGCGCTGATCATCATCCTGCCGATCGGGCGGCGGACGAAACCCGCGACAGCCTCCATCGTCATGGAAAACTTCGCCGAGTTCGTGATCGCCAACCGCAAGATCCTCCTGCCGGGAACCGTTCTGGGCGTGCTTCTGCTCGGCACCGGCATCACCCAGCTCAAGCTCGAAGACGACTTCATCCGCTATTTCGACGAACGCTACCAGTTCCGCCAGGACACCGACTTTGTCGAAGACCGCCTGACTGGCGTGAACAATCTCGACTATCCGCTGCACTCCGGCGAAGCGGGCGGGATCAATAATCCCGAGTTCCTGAAAGAGGTTGCCGCGCTCACCGAATGGATGCGTGAGCAGCCGGAGGTCACCTATGTCCGGTCGCTGACGGACACCATCAAGCGGTTGAACATGAACATGCACGGGGACGATCCGTCCTACATGCGGCTGCCCGACAATTTCGAGGAGGCCAGCCAGTACCTGTTCCTCTACGAACTGTCGCTCGGCTACGGAATGGACCTGACCGACCAGATCGACATCGATCGCGAAACTCTGCGCATCTCGGTCTTCATGGCGAACTCGACCACCGCCGAAATGCGCGATCTCACGCTCAGGGCGGGTGACTGGATCCGCGAGAATGCGCCGATCATGCAGACGTCGTGGGACCGGCTGTACCCCGAAGTGTCGATGGTCACCCCGACCGGGATCGTGCACGTCTTCAACCTGATCTCGCATCGCGACGTGCGCGCCATGCTGACCGGAACGCTTCTGGCCATTGTGCTGATCTCGGCGATCATCATGGTGGCGCTGCGTGACATCAAGATCGGCATGATCAGCCTGATCCCCAACCTGATTCCGGCAGTTATGGCATTCGGTGTCTGGGGCTACTCAGTCGGGGCGGTGACGCTGGCCATCGCGGTCGTGCTGGCCGCAACGCTCGGCATCGTCGTGGACGACACCGTGCACTTCCTCTCGAAGTACACCAAGGCACGGCGCGAGGGGAAATCCCCCGAAGACGCCGTGCGCTACACGTTCAAGTCCGTCGGCATGGCGCTGACCGTCACCACCATCGGCCTCGTCGCAGGTTTCGCGGTGCTCGCCCAGTCCGGCTTCTCGGTGAACGGCGACATGGCGAAACTGACGGCGATCACGATCACCCTGGCGCTGATCGCCGACTTCCTGTTGCTTCCCTCTCTCCTCATCTGGATCGACAAAAGGAGTTCCTCGATGACCGTTCCAGCAACGGCCACTGCAGCCATCCTGATCGCCATCGTGGGCGCGGCATGGATGTTCACCTCGGACGCCCGCGCTCAGACGCCCGAGGAAAAGGGCCTCGCCATCGCGGTCGAGGCCGACAAGCGCGACCTCGGCTTCGGTGACTTCACCGCCAACGGCGAGATGGTGCTGAAGGACAAGAGCGGCCGGGAAAGCCGGCGGGTCTTCGAGAACATGACCCTTGAGCGCGCGCAGTCGGATCTTGGCGACATGGGGATTATCGTCTTCTCGAAACCGCGTGACATTCGCGGGACGGCGCTGCTGACCCATGCCAATATCGAGCCGAAGGACGACGACCAGTGGATCTTCCTGCCTGCGGTAAAGCGCGTGAAACGGATCTCATCGTCGAACCGAACCGGCAAGTTCGTGTCGTCGGAGTTCTCGTACGAGGACCTCGGCAGCCAGGAGGTCGATGACTACACCTACATGTGGCTGCGCGACGAGCCCTGCCCGACCGATCCTTCGCTCACCTGCTTCGTGACCGAAAGCTACCCGAAGAACGCCAAGTCGGGGTACTCCAAGCGTGTGTCGTGGACCGACACTCAGGAATATCGTCTGATGAAGGTCGACTTCTACAATCGCCGCGGCGACTTCGAGAAATCGCTCGAGTTCACCGGATACAACCAGTATCTCGGCCAGTACTGGCGCGCCGACAAGATGGCAATGAAGAACCATCAGACCGGCAAGGCGACGGATCTGCTCTGGAACAATTACGATTTCAGGACGGGTCTCGGTGAAGGCGACTTCAACTCGCAGCGCCTGAAATCCGTCTCACGCTGACCTGAAAACACCGGCGCGGCATGGCCCAGGCCCCGTCCCGCCCTGACCACCAACTTTCGTGAACAAGAACACTACAATGAGCATCCGAACCGCCGTTTCGCTTTTCCTGCTCGTGCTGTCCTTCGTCGTGTGCGTGACGTCCGCTAAAGCCCAGTCCCCGGCGGCAGACGGACTTGGCGCGGACTATTTCGAGATCTTCGGCGAGGTCGAGCTCGAGGTCACCGGTTTCTTCGCCGACCCGCAATTCGTCGGTCAGGACCGGGATGACTTCTCGATCGCGGCAGAGCCGACGATGCTGGTCGAATGGCTAAACGGTGACCTCGTCTTCCGTTTCACGCCATTCGCGCGGTTCTCGTCGCAGGATTCGCGCCGGACCCATGCGGATATCCGCGAACTGAAAGTCGACGGCACGTTTGAGGATTTCTCCTTCACTGTCGGTGCCGACACGGTCTTCTGGGGGAAGACCGAGGTCGTGCATCTGGTCGACATCATCAATCAGACAGATCAGGTCGAGGCAATCGACGACGAAGCCCGTCTCGGCCAGCCGATGATCCGCCTGGGATACCTCACGGATATCGGCGAAATCTCAGCCTTCTATATGCCGTACTTCCGCGAGCGGACCTTTCCCGGCGAGAGCGGTCGCCTGCGCTCCAATCCCGCGGTCGATACCGAGAGCCCGATCTACGACGCGGATGCTGAGGCCGAGGAGTTCACGCCGTCGTTCGCACTCAGATTCGCAGGATCGTTCGGCGACATCGATCTCGGCGTCTCGGGCTTTCATGGACTCGGCCGCGATCCGGCTTTCGTGCCGTCGGCGACCGGGCTGCAGCCCTTCTACGAGATCATCAATCAGGTCGGGATCGACGCCCAGTACACCTGGGATGCGACGCTCTTCAAGTTCGAGGGGATATGGCGTGAAGGCCAGCGCAACCTGAACTTCCAGGAAGAGAACTTCGTCGCGGCAACCGGCGGATTCGAACACACTCTGTTCGGCGTCGCCGGAACGAACGCCGATCTCGGGATCATCGCGGAATATGCATGGGACAGCCGGGGCGACGACTCGCTGTCGGTCTTTCAGGACGATCTGATCGGAGGCGTCCGTCTCGCGCTCAACGACGAGGAAGACACGACGCTGCTGCTCACCGGGTCGGTCGACACGAATGACGGATCGATGACGACCCGGCTTGAAGCCGAGACGCGCATCGGGGAAAACTGGAAGTTGCTGGCCGAGGGGCAGGGGTTCTTCAACGCGGGCAGTGGTATCAACAAATCACCGCTCGCCGACGATTCGTTCCTGCGGGTGAAGCTTAAGTACTTCTTCGGCGGATAAGGGAGCGCGCGTGGTCGCAGAACCGAAAACCGATCCGGAAAAGGCCGACGCGATACGCGAAGAGATCGTCAGTCGCGCAAGCGAGTTGTTCTCGCACTACGGATTCTGGAAGACCAATATCGGCGACATCGCCGACTGTTGCGGGATGTCGCCCGGGAACCTCTATCGCTACTTCCGCAACAAGCAGGCAATCGGCGTCGCCGTTGTCTCCTGCTATTTCGACATGCTGCAGGCGGCGTTCCTGACGGTCGAGATGCTACCCGGCGGAACCGCGGAGGAACGCGTGCGCAAGTGGCTGGAAGCGGGCGTGACCCAGGCGATCGTCCAGGTGTCGAACCACCCGAAGATCGTCGAACTGGCCGAGTTTCTGATGGAAGACGAAGACGGACTGGCGTTGCTGCAGTCCCATATTCAGTGGAAGAGAACGCATCTGGGGCGCGAGATCCAGAAGGGCATGGATGACGGCTCACTCGCGCCCGGGGATCCGGTCGAAATCGCAGGTACGCTGCTGACGGCGCTGAAGGTCTTCTGGATGCCGACGACGCTGGCAAAGTGGCGCGACAAGTCGGCGATCCTCCCCGAAGTTCATGCGATCCTTGATCTGTTCTTCCGGGGCCTGCGCGCGCGCGCATGACCTTATCAGGCAGTGTCAATTTGCGTGCTCTGTGGGCTATGAGCACGCGCTGCGGCAGCTTCGCCTTTTCGTGACTACGACCAACGGCCGCTTGACGTCGCCTCAAAGTTGTTGAATCTATGTCGCGTCTGCCAACGTAGCACGACTAGGAGGAATAGATGGACTGGAATACGCCTGAGATCGAAGAAGTCACCTGCGGCATGGAAATCAACATGTATTTCCCCGCTGAAGACGAAGGCGAACTGTTCTAATCAGTTCTGAGGGGCGCGCGGGGCATGGCTTTGCGCGCCCTCATTGTCGGTGCCGCCGCGGGCGGCGGTCTTCCCCAGTGGAATTGCAATGCACCGAACAGCGCCAGCTTCTGGCGCGGTAACGAATCACTCCTGCCTGCGACGCAGTCATCTCTCGCCGTTTCGTCGAACGGGCGCGACTGGGCGCTCCTCAATGCGTCGCCCGATATCCGTATGCAGATATTGGCGCGCCCACAACTCCAGCCGCGCGCACAGGCTAGTCACGGATTGCGCGATACGCCGATCTGCACCGTTCTGCTGACCAATGGCGATATCGACCACATCGCCGGGCTGCTCACACTCCGCGAGAAGCAGACGTTCGATCTGATCATGACCGCCGATATCGCGGATGTCCTTCGGGCAAACCCGATCTTCGATGCTCTCGATCCCGATTTTGTCACCCGCCGAACCGTGTCTCTGGAGACATCGTTCACCCTCGCACCTGGCGTCGACGCGACACTGTTCGCTGTCCCGGGCAAGGTTCCACTCTACATGGAGGGGTCGCATGGCGGCGATGCCGTCCGCACCGATGTGATGGGCGAGCAGACCGTCGGGGTCGAGATTACCGATGGGCATGAGACACTCTACTATATTCCCGGGTGTGCGCGGATCGTCCCGAGCCTCGCCGACCGCATCCGCAACGCAGCACTGGTGTTCTTCGACGGAACGCTTTGGACGGACGACGAGATGATCACTCAGGGCGTGGGCAAAAAAACCGGGCAAAGGATGGGACACATGTCGATCTCGGGACCTGAGGGATCGATGGCTGCCCTTGCCGATTTCGGGATCTCGCGTAAGGTCTATGTCCATATAAACAACACCAACCCTGTCTGGCGGAACGGGCCTGAACGCGCCGAGGCCGAGGCCGCCGGGTGGGAGATTGGCTATGACGGGATGGAAATCGAACTATGATCCGGACGCCGGACCAGATGGAGGCGGCACTCCGCCAGATCGGCGAGGAGAGGTACCACCACCTTCATCCGTTCCATGAACTGCTGCATTCGGGCGGCTGCACGAAGGATCAGGTGCGCGCCTGGGCACTGAACCGGTATTGCTATCAGCGCATCATCCCGACGAAGGACGCGACACTGCTGGCCCGGCTGACATCGGTCGAGGACCGGCGCGAATGGCGCCAGCGCATCATCGACCATGACGGTGAAATCGACGATCATCCGGAGGGCGGCCTGCGCCGCTGGCTCGCGCTCACCGACGGACTCGGTCTAGACCGGGGCTATGTGACTTCGATGCGCGGTGCGTTGCCGACGACCCGGTTCGCCTGCGATGCCTATGTCGCGTTCGTGCGGGACCGGACCGAACTGGAGGCCATAGCCTCGAGCCTGACCGAGATGTTCTCGCCGATGATCATCGGAAAACGTGTCTCGGGCATGCTGGCCAACTATGACTTCATCACTGAGGACATCCTGCGCTATTTCGGCTTCCGGTTGAGCCAGGCGCCAAAGGATGCGGACTGGGCGCTGGACTATGTCAAGCGGGTCGCCGTCACAGCGGAACAGCAAGAGGCTGCTCTGGATGCGCTGCGCTTCAAGTGCGGAATGCTTTGGAGCCAGCTCGACGCGCTCTACCACGTCTACGTCAGTGGCCATCCCTGTCCGGGCGCATGGCAGCCCGGCGATGCCATGGTATCCGAGGCGGCGTGATCATGTTCGCAACTTCTCGAACCAAACGGCGTTCCGGGCCTACGGCCCGTCACACACGAGACCTGGCGTGCTCGCCCATCCGGGCTGCGCGCGCCGTTGGCGGCCGTGGTTGAGCTATCGGACACTGACGTGCCGTTCCTACCGCGTGGCGTGCGGGTGCATCGCTGCGAGGTCCGCAGGGGATGGTATCTGTTGGCGCCGGAACGCGCCGTCAGCATGGACAAAATCGCGTCCGCCATCCTTGGCGCGACAGACGGAAACCGGGATTTCAAAAGCATCGTCGACAAGCTGGCGACCGATTTCAACGCGCCGCGCGATCGCATCGCAGTCGATGCCCGGAAATTCCTCACCGATCTCGTCCACCGACGGATGGTGGAAATCCGGCCATGAACAAGCCCGCCGATATTAAGCAGGCGCTCTCGGCCATTCCGATCCCGATGGCCATGCTCGCGGAGCTGACGCATCGCTGTCCGCTGAAGTGCCCGTACTGTTCTAATCCACTGGAGCTCGCGCGCGCCAAAGAAGAATTGTCCACCGAGGAATGGATCGACGTGTTTCGGCAGGCCGCGAAGATGGGAGTGTTGCACGTCCACCTCTCGGGCGGCGAGCCCGCCTCGCGTCGCGATCTTGCAGAGTTGACGGAGGGCGCCCGCGACGCAGGCCTCTATACCAACCTGATCACGTCCGGTGTCGGCCTGAACGAGAAACGGCTTGCGGATCTCGTCGATCGCGGGCTCGACCATGTTCAGTTGTCGGTCCAGGGCGTGAATGCCGAGACGGCGGATCGCATTGGCGGCTACAAGCGCGGTTTCGACCAGAAGATGAAGGTGGCCGGCTGGGTCAAGGAACTCGGCGTTCCGCTGACCGTCAATGCAGTGATGCACCGGCAGAATCTCGATCACCTGGGCGAGACGGTGGACCTTGCGGTCCGGCTCGGTGCGCGAAGGCTCGAAGTCGCCAACACCCAGTATCACGGCTGGGCCTATCGCAACCGGTTCGCCCTGATGCCCACGCCCGAACAGGTCAAGCGCGGAGGCGAGATCGTTGCAGAAGCACGCCAGCGTCTGAAAGGCATTCTGGTCATCGACTACGTCACACCTGATCACCTCGCGACCTATCCCAAGCCCTGCATGGGTGGCTGGGCACGGGTCGGCCTTTGCATCACGCCGCGCGGAACGGTCCTGCCGTGCCACGCTGCTGAGACCATCACCTCGCTTGAATTCGACAACGTCCGCGACCACGCGCTCGCCAAGATCTGGGCGTACAGCAAATCCTTTACGGCCTATCGCGATACGAGCTGGATGGGCGATCCCTGCAAGTCCTGCGAACGACGCGAGAAGGATTGGGGCGGCTGCCGCTGCCAAGCCTTCGCTTGGACTGGCGATGCCGGTGCAGTGGATCCGGCATGTTCAAAGGCACCGAACCATGCCGAGATGCGTGCGGCCGCCGAGGCCGAGGCAGCGAATGCCACTGACGAATTCGAATACCGCGTAATGTAGAGAACTTCGTTGAGCGGCTCTCTTTCCGTACGCCTGCGCTGCAACGAAGCTTTGAGGCTGAAGTACGGTCGTCGCCGGCCCAGGGGTAGATTGCACATTCCGATGAGTGAAATACACGGGAGGCACACATGATCCTGATCGCGGGAGCAGGGATCGGCGGACTGACTCTCGCGCTTTCGCTGCATGAAATTGGCATGCCCTGCTGCGTCCTCGAAGCTGTGGAAGAACCGAGACCGCTCGGCGTCGGGATCAACGTGCAACCGCACGCGATCAAGGAGCTCGATGCTCTGGGATTGCTTCCGCACCTCGACGAGATCGGATTGCGCACGGCCGAAGTCGCGTATTTTTCCTCGCACGGCACGCAGATCTGGTCCGAGCCGCGCGGCGAACGGGCCGGATACAACTGGCCGCAATTCTCGATCCATCGCGGGCACCTGCAGATGATGTTGTTCGAGGAGGTGCGCCAGAGCCTGGGGGCCGACAGCATCCTGACCGGCTGCCGTGTCATCGGCTGGGACAATGAAGACAACGGCGTTGACGTTCATCTGGAGAACGGGGAAACCCTGCGCGGGGATCTCTTCATCGCGGCGGACGGGATCCATTCGACAGCGCGCGCGCGTCTTTTTCCCGAAGAAGGGGCGCCCGTTTGGAACGGTACCCTTATGTGGCGCGGCACAACCTTCGCGCCATCCTTTCTCACGGGCCGTTCGATGGCGATGACCGGATGCAAACGGCGCAAGTTCGTGTGCTATCCGATTGCAGAGCAGGGCGACCGAGTGCTGATAAACTGGATCGCCGATCTGAGCTTCCCCGCGGATCATGAGTGGAAGCGCGAGGATTGGAATCGGGCGGGGTCGGCCGACGATCTGCGGAGTGAGTTCGGTAGCTGGCGGTTCGACTGGCTCGACATTGCCGAGGTCATCGAACAGGCCGATCAGATCTTCGAATGGCCGATGGTCGATCGCGATCCGTTGCCGCGCTGGACCCACGGGCGCATGACCCTGCTCGGCGACGCAGCACACCCGATGTATCCGATCGGCTCGAACGGGGCGAGCCAGGCAATCCTGGATGCGCGCGTTCTAGCACGCGAGATTCGGGACAACGGGGCCACCGAAAGCGCTCTAAAGGCTTATGAAGACGAACGCCGCCCGAAGACGTCGGCCATCGTTCTGGCCAATCGCGGCGACGGGCCGGACAAGGTTCTGGATATCGTCGAGGAGCGTGCTCCGGACGGGTTCGACGATCTGGAAAATGTCATCAGTCAAACCGAACTCGAGGAAATCGCCGCCGGTTACAAGGCCACAGCCGGAATGGACGTCGAGCGCCTCAACGCGGTGCCCTCGATCCTGTAGGCCTAGAGCGCGTCGAGAAAAGGCGCGACGACATCGCGCGTCTCCACCGACGGGATCACCGGCACGATCTCGAAATGCGCCCCGAGGCCCCGGAAGCCCAGCACCCATTCTTGCAGCAACCGCGCGTCATCGCACTCCATGATCTGGAAACAACGCCGGAACCCGGGCTCGATCCAGCTGTTCACGTAGGTCAGGCCCTCCGGCAGCATCCGTCCATGATCGCGAATGTGCTTGTAGATCGGCAGCATGTCGTCGCCGTCGAAGGTCTCGATCAACATGAACTGCATTGCTTGTTCTCCCGGCTGGACATATGTCGCCCGGAGCCTCCGACATCCGACGGATGCGATCAAGGACCGGACATGAGCTTCAGCGACGAGGAATTGAACCGTTATGCCCGCCACATCGTCCTGCACGAGATCGGCGGGCCGGGACAACAGAAGCTGAAAGCGGCCAAGGTTCTGGTGATCGGCGCTGGCGGGCTGGGATCTCCGGCGATTCTGTACCTCGCAGCGGCTGGTGTCGGAACCCTCACGGTCGTCGATGACGATGCGGTGTCCCTCTCGAACCTGCAGCGCCAGGTGCTGCACGGCACGCCCGAGATCGACGCACCGAAAACCGACAGTGCCGCGCGCGCCGTTGCCCGGATCAATCCGAACGTTGAGTTCAAGGCGGTCACCGCGCGGATCGACGCCGCCAACGCGGGCGACCTGATCGCCGGGCAGACGGTGGTTCTTGACGGCTGCGATAACTTCGAGACCCGGTACATGGTCAACCGGGCCTGCGCCCAGGCAGGAGTCCCGCTGGTCTCTGCCGCGATCGGGCGTTGGGAGGGGCAGCTTTCAGTGTTCCGACCGGCACTTGGCGGACCTTGCTACGAGTGTATTTTTCCCGAAGCGCCGGCACCAGGGACCGTTCCGGCCTGTGCCGAGGCAGGTGTCCTCGGCGCCATGGCGGGCGTGATGGGAACGATGCAAGCGGTCGAAGCGGTCAAGCTGATCACCGGCGCGGGAGAAGCGCTCGATGGTCGGTTATTCCTTTACGACGCCTTGCGAGCAGACACGCGGACAATCCGGCTTTCCAAGCGAACAGACTGTCCCGTTTGCGCCGTGTGAGAACGGCTGATCTTAGTCGGGACAACCGCCCGACCTGACGGCCCGCCTATTCCATACCCTCGATCAACGTGATCGTCGCCGTACTCACCGGCTCGCGATGCGCCCGCGCCGCCTGATAGGTGTCGGAATTGTAGCAATCGAGAGCGTCCTGATAGCTGGCGAACTCGATCACCACATGGCGTGAGCGGCCCTGCGCGCCTTCAACCTCGGTGTACTGGCCGCCGCGCGCGAGGAACCTAGCCCCGTATTGTTCAAATGCGGCCTTCGCGCCGTTCACGTAGTTCACATAAGTGTCGGGGTCGTCGACCTCGACATGTGCGATCCAATAGCCTTTGGGCATTCACGCCTCCTCTTGTCTCAGAACAGCGAACCCTGGCCGCTATCCCCGTCTTTGGCCGGGCTCCGTTTCGGGGATGTCCGCGGCGGCGGTTTCTTGTCTTCGCGCCGACCGTCGACGTGTACATCGATCCTTGCATCCGCGAACTGGATCTCCAGCGCATCGCCGGATGCGACCCCGCCCGCTCGGGCCACGAGCACACCATCGGCATCGCGCACCAAGGCAAAGCCCCGGTCCAGCGTCCGCTCATAGCTGAACACGCCAAGCGTTCTGCCAAGCGCTGCAAGACGATCACGATCGCGGCTGCGCGCGCGGTCAAGCCCAGGACGCAGGCGTTGCCCCGACTGGTCAAGCCTTTCCACACCGCGTTCAATCCGGGCCTTGAACGCATCAATCTGCAGACCGCGCGTGCGTTCTGTCAAACGCAGACGCGCCTGTTGCGCCCGGTCGCGAAGCGCAGGGGCCAGGCGCTGCGCTTCGAGCTTCAATGCCTGTCTCCGCCGCTCGAGCAGATCCGTCGGGCGCGGCAATTGCAGCATCATTTCGTTCAGGCTGGCCCGTCGCTGCCGCAGCAAATCCTGCGGCGAGGCAAGGAGAGCCGCTGCAAGGTCGAGGCGTTGGCGCCGTTCCGCGAGCACCTGATCCGGCCGGGGCAGAGCACGGGAGACATCCGACAGCCGCTGGCGCGCGCGTTCGAGTGCTGTGCTCATGGCGCGAAGGCGGCGCGCCTGCAAGTCGGTCACAGTGGCTGCGAGTTCTCCACGCACCGGCACCGCAAGTTCCGCTGCGGCCGTCGGCGTCGGCGCCCGCACATCGGCGGCATAATCGATCAGCGTCGTATCCGTCTCGTGCCCGACGGCTGAAATCACCGGCATCGCGGAGCCGGCGACAGCCCGGACGACGATTTCCTCGTTGAACCCCCAGAGATCCTCGACCGAGCCGCCACCACGCGCGACGATCAACACGTCCGGTCGCGGAACAGGTCCCGCGCCGTCCAAAGCATTGAACCCCCGGATCGCCGCGCTTACCTCCGGCGCGCATTTCTCGCCCTGAACCGCAACCGGCCAGACAAGGACCCTGACCGGAAACCGCTCTGCGACCCGGTGCAGGATATCGCGGATCACGGCCCCGGAGGGAGAGGTCACCACCCCAATGGTCCGCGGCAGGAACGGAAGACGCTGCTTGCGCTCCGCTGCAAACAGCCCCTCGGCTGTCAGCGCCTTGCGCCGTTTCTCCAGCATCGCCATCAGCGCCCCGGCACCGGCCGGCGCGATCTCCTCGATCACGATCTGGTATTTCGACTGTCCCGGGAAGGTCGTCAGGCGACCGGTCGCGACAACCTCCATGCCTTCTTCGGGCTGTGTCGCCAGACGCCCCGCGACACCCTTCCAGATCACCCCGGCCAGGACCGCCCGGTCATCCTTGAGATCGAGATACACGTGGCCCGAGCGCGGTCGCGAGACCCTGCCGACTTCCCCCCGTACCCGGACATGGCCGAACTCACCTTCGACCATCCGTTTGACCGCACCCGACAGCTCCGAGACCGAAAACTCGGGCGTGTTGCCCGGTCCGGCGTCCGGTTCATCGTCGATCAACAGGCTCACCGGTGTCTCCCGTTCCCGCCGCCACAGAGAATACTGGACGTTCACCATAACACGCGTAAGACGGAGGCATGGCCGATGCAATGCCAATGCCGTTCTCGCCCTATGCCGGCGCCGAGGATCGCAGCCTCTTGCGTCGTCTCGGCCTTGCGCCGGGAACGCTCCCGGCCGGGGGCAACTGGTACCCCGAGGACCGGACGCTCGAAGCACTCCTCGACCTGACCGAAACCCTCGCGCCGACACGGGTTCTGATGCTGAACGGGGGCCTCGCGGTCGCTGTTTTGGCGCGGGCTCTGAGTGGGCGTGCGGAAATTTCCGTCGTTGATCACGACGTTCAGTCGATCCGTCTGACCCGGACGTTGCTTGAGGCGTCAGGCGCGTCCGATCATGTCCGGTTCGTCGAGGCCGAACTGCAGGACTATGACAAGCACAATCTCTGGTACGACCGCTATGCGCTCGCATCCCTGCCTGGGCCGTTCGACCTGATCTTTATCGACGGCCCGCCACATTTCTGCGGACGGATGCCACGCTGGCCCGCAGGCGCCGAACTCTTCCACAAACTCGCACGCGGCGGTGTTGTCGTGCTGGACAAGGCGCAGCGCGTAAAAGAGAAGAAGGCGCTCAAGCGCTGGGCCGAAACCTTCCCGGATCTCGTCCAGTCTCGGCTGAAACGGGGTGGTGGGGCAGTGGTCCTGCAGGCTGCATCGCAAGACTGAAAGAACCGAGGTGCCATGAAGGTCCTGATCCTGGGGGGCGGCGGACGCGAACACGCGCTCGCGTGGAAGATCGCCCATTCGCCGATTGTGACGCAGCTCTTTTGCGCGCCGGGGAATGCCGGCATCGGTCAGGTCGCGAAATGCGTCGACGGGCTCGATATCAACAACGGCGCGGAAGTCGTCGCGTTCTGTCAGCGGATCGAAGTGGGTTTCGTGGTGATCGGCCCCGAAGCGCCGCTTGCGGCCGGCGTCGCGGACCAGCTTCGGGCCAACGGCATCGGCGTATTCGGCCCGAACAAAGCAGCCGCACAGCTCGAGGCATCGAAAGCATTCACCAAGGAGATCTGCGATGCCTGCGGCGCGCCGACCGCTGCCTGGGCGCGGTTCTCGGAGCGCGACACAGCGCTCGCGCATGTCCGCCAGCAAGGCGCGCCAATTGTCATCAAAGCTGACGGCCTCGCCGCCGGCAAGGGCGTCGTCGTGGCCGAGACGCTTGCGCAAGCCGAGACGGCAATCGAGGAGATGTTCGCGGGCGCCTTCGGGTCGGCAGGGGCAGAGGTCGTCATCGAGGAGTTCATGGATGGCGAGGAAGCCTCGTTCTTCGTGCTGACGGACGGACGCACGGTCCTGCCACTGCCCACAGCGCAGGATCACAAGCGCGTCGGAGAGGGCGATACCGGTCCCAACACCGGCGGCATGGGCGCCTACTCCCCCGCACCGGTGATGACGACCGAGATGCAGAAACGCGCACTTGAGGAGATCATCCATCCGGTGATCACCGAGATGGCGCGGCGCGGCATGCGCTATCAGGGCGTGCTCTATGCGGGTCTGATGATCGATGCCAACGGACCGCGACTGGTCGAGATCAACGCGCGCTTCGGTGATCCAGAATGTCAGCCGCTGATGATGCGCCTGAAATCGGATCTGCTGCCTGCACTGATGGCCTGCGACGGAAACACCCTGCCCGAGATCACGCTCGAATGGTCGGAAGAGCCTGCGATCACTGTCGTCATGGCCGCCAAGGGGTATCCCGGGAGCTACGACAAGGGCGACACGATCGAAGGATTGGATGCGGCCGAACAGGTCGACGGCGTCAAGATCTTCCATGCCGGGACGCGCACGGGGCCGGGCGGCATCGAAGCGGCCGGGGGCCGTGTGCTGAACATTACGGCTAGCGGCAAGGATATCTCCGAGGCACGGGAACGGGCCTATGAAGCGGTCGATCTGATAGACTGGCCGGGCGGTTTTGTGCGCCGTGACATTGCTTGGCGCGTCCTGTCCTGACCGATCACCAAAGGCGATCAGATCAGTTTACGAGTCAGGTCTTTCCGGGACTGCTGAATAACTCGTCCAGGCTCTCGCGCAGAACACTGAGATCGCAGCTGAAGCTCTGATTCGAGACAATCGTGCCACTGTCATCGCGCACGCAGTCCGGCGCACGGCGCGCCGCCGGGACCGATGGAATCACCGCTGGCGCCGTTTTCGCGAGGGCCACATCGCGGCGACGCTGACGATCCTCCTGCCGCCGCCTCTGCCAACTCCGGTACTCGCGCCGCGATTTTCGCTCGAGCACCTGCAGCGTCTCCACGTCGAGAAAACCGGTCTGAGGCAACGCTTCGCGCCGTTGCAGCTTTGAGATCGCTTCCCGGGTCGCAGGGCCGAAAATGCCGTCCACGCCCCTCGGATCGTAGCCGAGCAGCGTCAACCGCAACTGTGCCGTACGTCGGGCCCGCGAGGTCAGGCCGAGACGTATTTCGGCATCTGAACTCACCGCCAGATGCGGCAGATCGCCGATCTCGAACGAGTCCGGGTCGGTCGTAATCAATTCGGGCGGAATGAACCTGACACCCGCAAGCCCGCCCTTACCCTGATCCGTCGCGCGAAGCCGGTGAGCGTCCGAGATTTCATAGGCCTTGCCATTCATCGCTGCCAGATCCGACGGGTTGCCATGAGCGACTTTGGCATCATCGCGCAGCATCAGGTTCAGCGTATCCTTCGATGGCTCTACAGCGGCCAGACTGGCATTCGTACCGGTCACGGGCGTCTTGGGCGCGCTCGA
Organism: Pseudomonadota bacterium; assembly: GCA_039184865.1. Classification (GTDB taxonomy): domain Bacteria; phylum Pseudomonadota; class Alphaproteobacteria; order Rhodobacterales; family Rhodobacteraceae; genus Thermohalobaculum. The sequence continues at coordinate 126,271 of JBCDAV010000010.1, forward strand.
CTCGACCGAGAGCACCTCGCGCTTGCCGTTATCGGCACGGGTAACGGTTTCGATCCCGGCGGGAACGGCATCGTCGACCTTCGGCAAGCCGGATTGCACACGCACGCCACCGGCGCCCGGTTCCCCGAGAGGCAGCGGCTTGCTCAGATCCGTCCCCGCCTGCGCGACAATTTCGCGATCTTCCGCCAGAGGCGCGTCGCTATCCGAAGCGCCGACATGAACCGTATTTGTATCATACTCCGGCGAGGGCTGATTGCTCGACATCACAAGCGTCGCCGAGGTTTCCGGATTTAACTCGGTCTTCAGCGCCTCCAGCGTCACCGCGCTGACACGCGTCAGGTCATCGCAGAACGCGATGCGAATTCCCGGGAACGTCACGAACGGACCTTCAGGCGCCGGCTGCCCTTCAAGCATACGGCTCAACGTGCGCTCGAACGCCTCGGTATCGGGGCCGACAGGTTTCTCGTCGCTGTCGCAATCGCGCAGGCTTACGTGCATTTCGCTAACATCGAGCACGTCGCCGGTGCTCTCCAGATCTACCGCGACCGCATCGATGATCATCCTGCGCAAGGTCTGGCTGTCGACGACGGTCGTTTCCTGTTGCGTCTCGATCAGAACTCCGAGCGAGCCGAGTTCATCCGAGGCTCGCGGCTCGTCCGAAGCCGCCTGTGCGATGTCCTGCAGTTCGTCGCCGTCAGGAGCATCGGCTTGCGTCGCATTGGGATCGTCAACCTCTCCAGCCGCCGCGGAGACGAAGCTCTCGTCGACCGACTTCAAATCGGGTGCTGGCAGTAGATTGAACGCGGCGATTGGCGCACCGATCGCGAGAGCGAAAAGAAGCGCACCGGCGATCATCCATCCGGCGGACAGTCGATCCGAGGAATTTCCTCCGGTTTCTCCCACAGAAGGCTCCTGTTAAGTCCCGACGACTCATTGTGGTTATAATCTATTCACGATTCTTAATCGCGCGTAAATTTTCCTGTCGAAATTTCAGTCGCGGGCGCGCTCATGCGCGCCTGACAGACAGTTATCACGCCCATGTGATGACAGGCGTCGTGCCAGTGGGTACGCAGAGGCCATGCGGCACTCTCTGCGCCCGTCACTCTGGAACCCGACATGACCTCCGCCACTTCGCCGGACCGCACCCTGGCAGGGATCGGCTGGATGCTGCTCACCAGCATCCTGTTTGTCGGCGTGACCGGGATTGTGCGCAATCTCGGCTCGGAACTTCCGGCGACCCAGGCCGCCTTCATTCGCTATCTCGCCGGTCTGATCCTGATCCTGCCCCTGATGACGCCTTTGCTCCGGCACCGCCCGAGCAAGCGGCAAATGTCGCTCTACACGCTGCGTGGCGTGTTCCACGGGATCGGTGTGATGCTCTGGTTCTATGCGATGGCACGCATTCCGATCGCCGAGGTGACAGCGATCGGCTACATCGCGCCGATCTTCGTGACCATTGGTGCCGCGATCTTTCTCGGCGAGGCGATCCAGTTGCGCCGGATCATGGCCGTGCTGATCGCGTTCTGCGGCACCCTGATCATCCTCCGCCCGGGGTTCCAGGAACTGTCGCTCGGCCAGCTCGCACAGCTCTGTGCCGCTCCGCTGTTCGCCGCTTCTTTCCTGTTCGCCAAGAAGTTCACCGACGACGCGCCATCCGGCGTGATTGTCGGCATGCTGTCGCTGTTCTGCACGATCACGCTCCTGCCCGGCGCAATTCTGCATTGGCGCGACCCCACCCTCGAGGAAGTCGCCTGGCTGACGCTGACAGCCGTGCTTGCGACCCTCGGCCACTACACCATGACGCAGGCGTTCCGGTGTGCGCCGGTCACTGTCACGCAACCCGTCGGTTTCCTGCAGCTTGTCTGGGCGACGATCCTCGGCGTGGTCGCCTTCGGCGAACCCATCGACCCCTTCGTCCTGCTCGGCGGCGGCATCATCGTCGCATCCGCAACCTACATCTCCCACCGCGAGGCGGTCCGTGCAAGGAATGCGCAGACCCCGCCGGCCGCGGCGACGAAGATCTGAGAGGACCCGATGAGCCCCGGACTGCGCGGAGCAATCGCCTACATCGCCTGTTTCATCGGCGTGATCGGGCACGCGTCGTCAGAGTTCGTCTCGAAGATCGCGGATACGCCCGGTCCGGAATTCAGCGTCTGGCGCTTCATGATCGGCGGAACGCTGCTGCTGATCCTGACCCAGTTCTGGCCGGGCGCGCGCGATGTCTGGACGCCGCTGAAGCGCGACTGGAAACGGATCATCTTCACCTCGACCGTGGTCATGGCGTTCAGCCAGCTCGTCTTCCACTGGTCGCTTGATTTCACCTCGATCGTTCAGGTCGCCACAGTCGTCACCGCGATTCCGATCTTCTATGTCGTCACAGACTGGCTCGTGAACGGCACCGCACTGACCAAGCCCAAGGTTGTCTCGGGCATCGGCGCTTTCATCGGCGTCGTCCTGCTGCTGACGAACGGCCTTCAGGCCGATCTCAGGTTCGGCGGGTCCGATCTCGTCGGCACCCTGATGGCGCTCGGTTGCGGGATCACGGGCGGCATGTATCTCGTGCTCACCCGGCCGCTGGTGCTCGAATACGGGCCGGTCCGCATGACCGCCTACACGTTCTTCATCGGCGCGCTCATCCTCTGGATCGTTGTCGGCGCCGCATGGGGCATCTGGGTCAATCCGGCCTCTCTGGCGGACAAGACGCCCGAGCAGATGCGCGGCATCCTCACGATCGGTGCATGGAACACCTGCATCGCCATGGCGCTTTGGCTCTGGGGGCTTTCCGCGGCACCCGACCCGCAGCGGGCGAACTACCTGTTTTTCCTGAAACCAGTGATCGCTGCGATCCTGGCGATCTGGCTGCTGGGCAATCCGCTCAGCCTGCTCCAGGGGCTCGCGATTTTCGCGATCTGCTTCTGTGTCGCGATGGAGTACGTCTGGACGGAACGACGCAAGCGTCGCGAGGCCGTCTGATCAGGCGCTCAACGCCAGTTCCTGCTGAGCGTCATGCACGCCAGGAACGATTTCGACAGCATCGGTGGCCAGGTCGCGATAGGTCTCAGCAGGCTTGCGCGTCAGCCAGACGGCCCGGCCATGCGACCCCGCACGGATGACACCGATCGTGCGCTCGCCCGCCCGTTCAAGATCGGTTGCGCTCAGCTGCACCCGTTCAGCATCACGCCGCGCAAGCTCCAGAAGACCGGATGAAACTTCCGGATCAATGTAGATAATGTCGGCCTCCTGAAGGCGCTGGACAGCCCGCAGGGTCAACAAATCAGGATCACCCGATCCCGCACCGACGATCGAGATCAATCCGTCGACCGATGTCTCCGGCGCTCCACCACGCTCGATCGCGGTCTTGATCGCCTGAGCTGCATGTGCCTCGGCACCACGAGCGTGGATCTGACGCGGCGCCCCCGCGAAGACCCAACGCCAGAAGACCCGGCGCTTCGGTCGCGCGACCCGGAATGCGACGGCATCGCGCAATCGCCCGGCGAGCGCCGCGAGATCGCCAAGCCGCGGCTCGAGCAGTTCCTCGACCCGTGTCTTGACTATGCGGCCGAGCACCGGTGCCGTTCCCTCGGTTCCGATTGCCACGACCACCGGATCGCGATCGACGATGGACGGCGTTGTCGCGTCGCAAAGATCAGGCTGGTCGACGACATTGACGAGCGCACCGGCCGTCTTCGCGAGACCATGCCAGGCTGCGTCAGCGCCCGGACAGCCGCTCCCAATGAAGACCAGAGAAGTGTCGCGAAAGACCTCGGCCGAGGCATCGGTGTGCACCGAGATGCGGTCCCGCTCGGCCAGATCGCGCAGTTCCGGTTCCAGATCCCGCGCCACGACATCGATCTCGGCTTCCGTCTTCAGCAGCAGCCGGACTTTCTGTGCCGCCTGTTCGCCTCCACCGACCACGACTGCACGACGGCCGGCCATGCGCAGGAACATCGGAAAAAACTTCATCGGGCCGCTCCCAAGATTTCCCGATATCTTGGACCATCTTCGAATATTATCAATATCGGAATGGATAATAAATAATTTCACACGCTAGAATGTTTTATCCGAATTCGACCAATGCGGCCCCGGCCGCGATCACGACCATCAGACCGGCCCGAACAGGCCCGATCCGCTCACCGAGGATCAACCATCCCATGATCGCACCGAACACGACCGAGGTTTCGCGAAGCGCCGCGGCTTCTCCAACCTTGTCGAGCCGAGTCGCGAGGAAGACACCTCCGAACGAGAAGTACGCGATCACCGAGCCGAACAAGCCGCGCTTGAAAAGCCCGGCCATATCTTCGACCTGCAGCCACCGGCGCCAGATGAGCAGGGGGAACAAAACGCCCTCGAGCAAGAAGAACCAGACGATGAAGGTGAACGGGTTTTCTGCCGCGCGGATCGCATAGGCATCGTAGACCGTGTAGATCGCCGTGATCCCGCCGGTCAGAAAGGCGAGACCGATGGCCGCCATCAGAACAGGCCGGTCCACCTCCGTCGTGCGCAGGTTGAAGGCGGCAAGCGCGAAAATCCCGCCGGACAGCAACGCGACCCCACCCCATTGCCCGGCCGAGAAGAACTCCCCGAAGACGACCCCGGCAAAGACCACCGTGATCAGCGGTCCTGTCCCGCGCACGATCGGGTAAACCGCCGTGAAGGCCGCGCGCGAATACGCCATCGCCAGCACCCACTTGTAGGCGAGGTGGATCAGCATCATCCCCGGAAACAGGACCCAGAGTTCCGGACCCGGAAGCGGCACGACAAAGATCGCGAGCGGGATCGAGATCAGGCCGACCGAGACGTCAACGGCGCCGCGCGAAAGCCACGGGTCGTAACGCCCCTTCTGCAGCACGCCCAGAGCTGCGTGCATCACTGCCGCCACCAGCGCCATGATCATCGCCGCCGTGCGACCGGTCTCCGTGCCTTCGATCGAAATGATCCACGCGCTCAGGTCCATTCCGATGGTCCGCCCGTTACATGCCTCGCCACTGCCGTAGCAGCGTCGCGGGACGAGCGCGAGAAAGGTCGAGCGAAATCAGATGGGTGTCAGGGGATCAGAAGGGTGCCGGATCGATGTTTGCCCCGCAAACCAGGACGCCAACCCGCGCGCCTACCATCGGCTCGAAGGCTCCGCCGGTCAGGGCCGCAAGTGCCGCAGCGCCGCCCGGTTCCGTCGCAACGCGCGCGCTTGACCAAAGCGCCTCTTGCGCCGCGACGATCGCGTCGTCCGGCACCAGAACGCTTTCGATGCCGTATCGCACCGCCACGTCATAGCTCAGCGTACCGATCTGGCGCGCTCCCAGCGAGTTCACGGCAACACCGCCGACCTCGACGGTCGTATCGCGACCGTCACGCAGCGCGGCATTCAATGTCGGCGCCCGCTCCGGTTCCACCGCCACGATTTTCAGTCGGTCGCCGTACCACGAAGCTATCCCGCCGATCAGCCCGCCGCCGCCAACGGCCACCAGCAGAACGTCCAGATCAGGAAGCTGGTCCTCAATCTCCATTCCCAGTGTTCCCTGACCTTCCAGCGTCGCCGCAGCGTCATAGGCGTGGATCGAGACAGCACCGCTCTCGGCTCGATAGGCTTCCGAAGCCTCAAACGCGTCGGCATAGACCCCCGACACCACGTCCGGCTCGATCCCCGACGCCCGGATCAGGCCGATCTTGGTCTGCCCCGCAATCTCCGGCACGAAAACCCGGGCGGGCACGCCCAGCTTGGCTGCCGCCCAGGCGACAGCGGCACCATGATTGCCACCGGAGGCCGCGACGACGCCCGCTTCCGGAATGTCGAGAGAGAGCAACGAGTTTACGGCACCGCGCGCCTTGAACGTGCCGGAGTGCTGGAACAGTTCGAGCTTCAGATCGATCGGGTACGCCAGCCCAAGGGCATCGGCCTCGAGACGCAGAACCGGCGTCTTTCTCACATGCGGCGCAATTCGCGCTGCCGCGGCCCGAATGTCATCTTGGGTAATCATCGCGCGGCCCTGTCCGTAGTCATTGTAGCCCGTGGTCCCTGTTCCGCAGCCAGCGCGTTCAGGAATTCTGTAACCTCACCTGTCGATCCGAGACGATAACGGCGCAAGCGACTTGCCGGCCCGTCATCCGCCATGAGCTTCAGCGCCTTCGGCCGTCCCCGGCGCCCGTACTGAAGGACCCAGCCAAAGAGAAAACCCAGATCGATCCGCTCAGGACAATCCGCGCCCAGATCTGGGCGCGACCGGCCATAACCGCGCAGTGTCCGCCGGATCACACGAAAGAATCGCAGCCAAGCTGGCAGGTCGAGAAAAATCACCGTATCGCTGCGCAGGAGCCGTTCGGGCCATGTCCGGGAGTAGTTACCGTCCATCACCCAGGCATCGCCCCGGATGGCATCGGCAACGCGCGCGCGGAAGGTCTGCTCCTCCGACACTATCCAGCCGGGCTCCCAGAACAGCGTGTCCATGTGAATGACCGGCAGACCCAGACGCGTACCGATCTCGCGCGCCAGGGTCGACTTGCCAGAACCCGAGCCGCCAACGATCATGATTCGTCGCATCGCGGCGCCTGTGGCTCCAACAACCCGAAATACGCATTGGCGGGGTCTGCCAGAATTGCCGCGCGCCCCATCCCGATGATTTCGTGCTCATGCACCTGAACAATTGCACCAAGCCGGCGTGCGCGCTCGACATCCCCACCAAGCCCGGCAGTCCTGAACAGCGGGATCCACTGCGGTTTCGCAATCTCGAACTCGGATTTTCGCAGGGAGAGACGCGGTGTCTCTCCATCCGTCAGCACCGCACCCAGGTCCGTCCGCTTGATCTCGAGGCCAAAAGCTTCGGCGTAGAACGGTGCGAGCAGATCCGGCTCGCCGCCCCAAAGCTCTGCTGCGCAGGGTTCTCCGTCTGCATCGCCTTGCGGGACATCCCGGTCGAGCAGATTGATCACCGTAAAGGAAACGCCGGACGGATCGTGAGCGTAAACCTGCTCGGCAAAGTCTCCGATCCGCTCGATCCCGCCATCGGCGCGCCCGCCCAGAACCGGGATCTTCGAGGCCGCACGTTCCAGATCGCCCGAGAACCGGCACATCCAGAGCGGTGTCGCGAACGCACCCATCGCCATGAACTGATTGGCGAAGACCCGTTCGCCCGAACCGATCAACGGGATCGATCCCCACGGCGGGACGTGCAACGGGCGCAAGCCCCACGCAAACAGTTCGCGATAGAACGCCATCGCCTCGGTCACGCGTTGTGCATTGAGTTCCAGCCAGATCGGCCGGCCGGGTGAGGTCACGCCATGCCCGCTTCTGCGGCGATCTCTCGCCGGGACTTGCGGACCCGTTCCGTGGCCGATTTGAGCTGTCCGCAGGCGGCGAGAATATCCTGCCCGCGCGGTGTCCGCACCGGCGAGGCATAGCCCGCGCGGTTGACGATCTCGGCGAAGGCTTCAATCCGGTCCCAGTCCGAGCGCTCATACAGCGAGCCCGGCCAGGCATTGAACGGGATCAGGTTGATCTTCGCCGGAATGCCCTGGATCAGCTTGACCAGCCGCTTTGCGTCCGCGTTCGAGTCATTTACACCCTTCAGCATGACGTATTCGAACGTGATCCGCTCTGCGTTGGACAGCTTGGGATAGGCGCGCAGTGCCTCGAAGAGCTCGTCAATCGGCCATTTCCGGTTGATCGGAACCAGTACGTCGCGCAGTTCGTCGGTTACCGCGTGCAGGCTGATGGCCAGCATCGTCGCCGCCTCATCTCCCCAGCGCGGGATCTCGGGCACGACGCCCGACGTCGAGAGCGTGATGCGCCGCCGGCTGAGCGACAGGCCTTCTCCATCCATTGCGATCAGCATTGCATCGCGCACGGCGTCGAAATTGTAGAGCGGTTCGCCCATGCCCATGAGCACGATATTGGACAGCATTCGCCCGGTCAGCGGACCGCCTCCGGCCTCGGGCCACTCGCCCAGATCATCCCGGCAGACGAGGATCTGATTGACGATCTCCGCGGCCGTCAGATTGCGGACCAGCTTTTGCGTACCGGTGTGACAGAACGGACAGGTCAGAGTGCAGCCGACCTGCGAGGACACGCACAGCGTCCCGCGATCTTCTTCGGGAATGTAGACCGCCTCGACCTCATGCCCGCCGGCGATCCGCAAGAGGTACTTCCGCGTCCCGTCCTCGCTGACCTGACGCGTCACGATCTCGGGCCGCGTGAGATCGAAGGCCTCGGCCAGATCGGCCCGGAAGCCCTTCGATAGGTTGGTCATCCGGTCGAAATCCGAGATGCCGCGATTGTAGAGCCACTGCCAGAGCTGCCCGGTACGCATCCGGATCTGCTTCTGCGGCACGCCGATCTCGCCCAGCGCCACGCCGAGCTGCGCCCGCGTCAGCCCGACCAGACCCGGCCGTCCCGACACCGTGCGCGGCAGGGTCGCGAAATCAGGAGATATCGCAGTGGCTGCTGGTTTCAGCGCGTTCATCGTTCCTCTCACGTCAGGGCGCGCGCCTTATCACAGCGCAGGCCGTGCCGCCAGAGGAACGGTCGGGCCTATTTGCAGCGCGCCGTCGCCGACTTGATGGCGGCAGTGAAGCCTGACAGCGAGAACTCGTCGCGAGTCGTCGTACCGCGCGCCGAGGTTCCCTTGATCGTCGCCGTCGCACCGCGCCGGAAGGCCGAGGTCAGACCGTCGTCGTCCTTGGACGACCGGGTCCAGGCATTCTCGCCATCGGTGAACATCGTATAGTTCCGCGAACCGACGCTGACATCGACGTTCGAGCCGCCCTTGAACGGATAACCTGCAAGGAACGACACCTCGTTCTTGACCTTGTCCTTCGGACGCACCGAGACCATCAGGAAGATGTCGCCCCGATTGACCTGAACGTCCTTGCCGCCCCGCGTGGCGTTCCATTTGGTCGGCGTGCTGACGATCCAGCAGACCTTTGAGCCATCCGTGCTGGCCTCGAAGACCGACCACGCTTTCTGCACTTCAACGCGTTTTGGCGTCTGAGCGCTAGCGGTCATTGAGACCGCAGCTACCAACACAACCGCCAGTGTTCTAATGATCCAGATCATGCCCGCCTCGTTGCCTCGATATCGTCTCACTGCGACTTTCCTTCCACGGGACCCGATATTGCTCCGGTTGTCCCCGCATCGTAGTTCAGCATACTGTAACTCAGGGCAAGATTTCCACCCTGAGGCATGAAAAACGCGACCCTTCTCCCGGTAAAGCCCGAGAGTTGAACGAAAGAAGGACTCGAAGCCGTCGTGCAATCGGTCACATCGCCTGAGGACTACGCGAACAGCACCGACGAGGATTTGCTGATCCGCGTGGCGCAGCATGCCGACCGGGCGGCGTTCAAGGCGCTGTTCCAGCGCTATGCGGGACGGATCAAGGCCTTCATGATCAAGGGCAGGGTCGCGCCCGATCAGGCCGAGGAGATCGCCCAGGAGGTCATGGTCACGGTCTGGCGCAAGGCCGGCAGCTACGACCCGAAGAAGGCCGGCGTCGCGACATGGGTCTTCACGATCGCGCGCAATCGCCGCATCGATGTGATCCGGCGCGAAGCGCGGCCCGAACCGGACCCCGAGGATCCGCTCTACCGACCCGACCCGCCGGAAGACCCGCAGGCCAGCATCGCGCGCGGCGAGCGCGACCGGCTGGTGCGCGAAGCGCTGGCCGATCTCAGCGATGAACAGCGCGAAATTGTCCGCCTCTCGTTCTTCTCCGGGCTGTCGCATGGCGAGATCGCCGAACAGCTCGATGTTCCTCTGGGAACCGTCAAATCGCGCATCAGGCTCGCCTTCGGCCGCCTGCGCGCAGCGCTCGGCGACACGTTCTCGGATGAGTTGAACGATTGACGCGACCCCATCGCGGGCCTTATCGCCCCGGGGCGTCATCGAGAGATCCGGGAGACCGCCATGAACCCCGTGCTGGCAGAGGTGCACCGAGGTGCGGTGCTGGAATGCGTGCATCGCGGGTCGGTTGCCGTGTGCCGCCCCGGCGGCGAGGTCGTCTTCAGCCTCGGCGATATCGACACGCCGATGCTCCCGAGATCCGCCTGCAAGATGGTCCAGGCGCTTCCGCTCGTGGAAAGCGGGGCCGCCGAGGCGCACGGGCTGACCGATCGGCATCTGGCACTCGCCTGCGCCTCGCACAACGGTGCCGCGGTGCACACAACGCTCGCCGGGCAATGGCTTTGGGACATCGGTCTCAGCGATTCGGCCCTTCGCTGCGGGCCTCAGGACCCCGCAGACGAAGATGCCAGCAGCCTTCTGAAACGCGAATGCCTCCCGCCCACGCAACTGCACAACAACTGTTCCGGCAAGCACAGCGGCATGCTCACATTGGGAACGCACATCGGCGGCGGACCGGAGTACCTGGAATTCGACCATCCGGTGCAACAGGCGATCCGGCAGGCGACGGCGGAGACCGCCCGGCAGGACCCCGCCGGATATTCGACGGACGGGTGCTCGGCGCCGAACCATGCGATCTCGTTGACCGGTCTGGCAACAGCTATGGCCGGTTTCGCCGATCCTGAAGCCGCGTTCTCCGGCAAACGGGCCAAAGCAGCCGCGCAATTGCGCGACGCCATGATGACTCATCCGGTTCTCGTCGCCGGGGAAGGTCGAGCATGCACGGCACTCATGCGCGCCGCAAACGGCGAGGCCGCGGTCAAGACCGGAGCCGAGGGCGTCTTCATCGGGATTCTGCCCGATGCGGGTCTGGGGATAGCACTCAAGATCGACGACGGGGCGACCCGTGGCAGCCATGCGGCAATCACGGCTCTTCTCGTGCACTTCGGGGTCCTCGATCGCGACGACCCGGTCGTGAATGCCTATGCCGACTCGCCGCTCCTGAACCGGCGCGGGATCGATTGCGGTCGGATCTGTGCATCTTCCGCGCTCTGGACCTGAGCATCGATCAGTCGTTTGAGTGAATTGCGGCATCGACCAGGTGCGCATTTGCTGTGCGCCCTGTAGGAAACACTACAGCAGGAACTCGAACTCAGTCGGTTGTCTGTTTTCCGCAGGTGCGGTGCCGGGGACGCACTGACGACCCCTCTTCCGACGCGGTCGCAACACCTCTCACGGAACTGCCGAGTGCAGGCGCTCGCGGGGCAAACCGCGTAACGCATCGGGTTTCGCAGTTGCTCGTCGGGCGATAGACGCCGATCCGGAAGGTCGGGCAAGTCGTATCGAGTTCACCAACGGTTACCGGGCTCGTCGCGCCACGTCGCAAGACAGACAGCCCTGCAGATACGCTGAGCCCGCTCAACGGGCCCTCGCAGCGATCCGGCCTCCCTTCCCCGTCCGCAATCATCCGGCTTCGAAGTTCGCCCCTGCGGCGGATTGACAGCCCTTCCGATTCCGAGTATTTCATAATACAGCACAATTGTTCCAATATATGGAACATCACAACAGGGAGACTGTGATGACCAACTGGAAAGAAATGATCGGCGTGACCGCGGCGGCGGCAGCCCTTGCGCTGGCACCCGCAATGGCATCCGCCAAAAGCGCGACGGTCACGGCGATCGAAGAGCGCGGCACGCTGCTCTGCAGCGGTCACAACGGCAGCTATTTCGGCTTCGTCGAAGTGAACGACAAAAACGAGTGGAAGGGCCTCGACATCGATCTCTGTCGCGCACTGACAACGGCGATCCTCGGCGATCCCGCGAAGGCACAGATCATTCCGCTGAGCTGGGCCCAGCGCTTCCCGGCGCTGCAATCGGGCGATGTCGACGTGATCATCAAGGCCACCGGCTGGACCATGGGCCGCGACACCGAACTCGGGCTGCAGTTCAGCCTGCCCTACTTCTTCGGCGGCGCGCAGCTTATGGCGCATGGCGATCTCGGCATCTCTGAGGCCAAGGACCTCGGCGGCGGCACGGTCTGCGTCGAAGCCGGCACGACCATCGAGCGCATCGTCGCCGACTACCTGAAGACCCTGAATGTCGAGCACACGATGGTGTCCTACGAGAAGGCGTCGGAACTGCGCGCGGCGTATCTCGCCAATCGCTGCGATGCCTTCGCGGCGTGGGGACCGTTCCTCGCCGTCCTGCGGGCGACAGAAATGGAGAACCCCGACGCGCACACCATCCTGAACGACCAGTTGTCGAGCGAGCCGATCTCGGCAGCGATGCGTCAGGGCGATGAGGAATTCGTCGACGTCGTCAACTGGATGCTCGCAGCCCTTCTCGTTGCCGAGGAGGAAGGCGTCACGAAAGCGAACGTCGCCGAGATGGTCGCCAATCCGCCCAACCCGAAGATTGCCCGCCTGCTGGGCGTCGAACCGGGCATCGGCGAGCGTCTGGGCATGCGTGACACCTGGGCCCGCGAGATGATCGCGTCCATGGGCAACTACGGCGAGATCTACCACCGCAACATCGGCAAGGACTCGCCCTACAAGCTCGAGCGTGGCCTGAACAATCTGTGGAGCCACGGCGGCGTCCTATACGCGCCGATCCTCGACTGAGGTTCTCCCTTCCAGGGCGGTGTTCGCATCGCCTTGGCTTTTCTTGCGATCAGAGCACCTCAGGGGGGAGCCATGAGCGCGAAGACACGTCTGGTCGGCACAGCGACCCGGAACACGCTGATACAGGTCGGCTTTCTGGCGGGCATCATACTGCTGGTCTGGGGCGCGGTCAGCAGCGCGCGCGTGAACCTCGCCGAACTCGGCATCACCAGCGGCTTCGCATTTCTCGACCGCGGGACCGGCTGGTCCTATTCGTTCTCTCTGATCGAACGGTCCATCGACGACAGCTACCGCCGGACCCTGTTGATCGGATTCGCCAACACGCTCTTCCTCGGCGTGATCACAATCATTCTCTCGACCCTGCTCGGGTTCGTGATGGGCACGATGCGCGACGCACGGAACCTCGCGGCGCGTTCGGTCGCGACGATCTATGTCCAGATCTTCCGGAACATACCGCTGATCCTGCAGGTCATCTTCTGGTACGCGGCCCTGATCCATATGCCCGGCCCGCGCCAGGCGATCTCAATGCTTGACCTCGTTTTCGTGTCCAATCGCGGCGTGATGGTCCCGATCCTGAACGCGCCGCTTTGGGTCGCGATGGTCCAGGTCGCCTTCGCGATCATCCTCGCACTGATCCTCTGGTCTGTCACTTCGCTGAGCAAGGCACGCTGCATTGGTATCTGGCTTCTCGCCGTTCTGGCGGTCGGACTGATATTGGCTCTCGCCGTACTGCCGCCAGAGACAAGCCTGCTGTCAGTTCCTGAACTGAAAGGTCTTCGCTTCGTTGGCGGGCTGACGATTTCCATCGAACTCGTCGCCATGATCATCGCTATCGTGCTCTACAGCGGCGCCTACATCGCCGAGGTCGTGCGCGGCGGCCTGCTAGAAGTGCCGAAGGGCCTTGTCGAGGCCGGCAAGGCGCTCGGTCTTGGACCGCGCTCGATCTGGTTCCGCATCAAGATGCCGATGGCGCTGCGCACCATCATCCCGCCGCTCGGCAATCAGTGGATCTTCACGATGAAGGCCACGACCGTCGGCGTCGCCATCGGTTTCAGCGATCTTTTCATGATCGTCTCGACCTCGATCACGCAGTCCGGCCAGACGCTGGAACTGATCGGGATCATGATGCTCGCCTTTCTGGCGATCAACTTCACCATCGCCCAGGCGGTGAACGTGGCCAACAGCCGGATCCAACTGAAGGGGCACTGACATGGCAACGCTTCCCCGGCCACCCGGCACGCTCGACAAGGCCCTCACCGAGGTACGGCGCAGCTTCGCCACGCCATCGGATGCCGCCGTCTCGATCCTGTTCCTGCTGGTGATGCTGGTGCTCGCGTATCTCGCACTGGACTGGGCGTTCCTCAGTGCCGTGTGGAGCAAGGAGGCCGTCGGCACCTGCAAGGACGCGGGCGGCGCGTGCTGGTCCGTGATCGACGCCCGGCACCGGTTGATCCTGTTCGGACTCTATCCGTTCGATCTGCACTGGCGGTCGACGCTGGCGTGCGTCGCCATCGTCGCCACGGTGATCCTGTCCTGCATCCCGTGGTTCTGGACCGCGAAGCGGCTCGCAGCGCTCTGGATCGTCGGGTTCGCCGCCTATTACCTGCTTATGGAAGGCAGCCTGATCGGCCTGCAACAGGTGACGACCGACCAATGGGGCGGCCTGTCGCTGACGCTCTTCCTGTTCGCCGCCGTGGTCCTGCTCGGCATGCCGATGGGTCTGGGGCTGGCGCTTCTGCGCCGCTCGAAGCTCCCGGTCATCAGCACCGGCTGCGCCATCCTGATCGACTTCATCCGCTCGCTCCCGCTCCTGATCACGCTCTACACGGCCGCAGTCGTCGTGCCGATCCTCCTGCCAAGCTGGCTCGAGGGCGACAAGATCTGGCGCGTGATAATCGCCTTCGCGCTGTTCTTCGCCTGCTATCAGGCCGAGATCTTCCGCGGCGGTTTCCAGGCCATCCCGAAGGGCCAGTTCGAGGCAGGCTCCGCCCTTGGCCTCGGCTTCTGGTCGGTACTCGGGTACATCGTGCTGCCGCAGGTGTTCCGCCACGCATTGCCCGCGACGATCAACATGGTGGTCGTGACCTTCAAAGAGACGGCGATCGTCACGATCATCGGCTTCTTCGACATCCTCGCCTCGGGCAACGCCGCGTTCGGAACCGGCGAGTGGGCACCCTATTACATGGAGGTTCTGGCCTTCGTAGCCCTGATATACTGGTTGTTCATCTTCTCACTCGGCCAATACGGCGAATACCTCAAAGACCGCATGGCCGTCGTGAAACACTAGGGAGGGATAGATGCTGACCCGGACATACTCCGTCGACGAGTACGTCGCCGATCTTCGGGCGATCGTGGCTCAGGAAACCGCTCCCGAGGCGATCAGCGAACGCGTCAAGCCGCTCGCCCGGCGCATGGCCGAATGCAAGGACACCTGGTTCAAGGACGAATACCGCAAGACCTGCCCGGAACAGGGCTTCTGCCTGCATCTGCTGCACGAGGAAGAGAACCACGATCTGGCGGTCTTCGTCATCGCCTGGGCGCCGGGCCGCGGCCTCGGCGCGCACAATCACAAGACATGGGCCGTGGTTGCCGGGCTCGAAGGGCAGGAGCACGAGACCAACTATCGCCGCATCGATGACGGCTCGACGCCCGGTTTCGCCGATCTCGAAGTCACGCACGAGGGCACGGTCACCGCCGGGAAGGTGGTCTGCTGTGCGCCTGAGGATATCCATCAGGTCTGGAACAACGGCGAGGAGATCGCTGTCTCGCTGCACACCTACGGGCGCCACCTCAACCACACGGGCCGGTCGATCTTCGATCCGGTCGCGAAGACCGAAGCCCCCTGCGTCGTCAAGGTCGAGGACTGAAAACCAACCGCGCGCCCGACAACAGATTACCGGCCTCTCCGGGTTCTTCATCCATGAGGAATCCGCTAAACCTCGCGGCGATCCGCACCGGTCACGAACCAACCACTCACTGGAGGCGCCCCAATGGCCACCCCGTCATCTCTTCCTCTGGCCGGCGTCCGCGTGCTGGAATTCGGACAGATCGCGGCCGGTCCATTCGCGGGCTCGCTGCTGGCCGATCTCGGCGCCGATGTCGTCAAGGTCGAACGTCCCGATGGCGGCGACGGCATGCGGTCCTGGCCCCCGCTGACCGCAGACGAGAGTGGCGAGGTCTTCTCTGAGAACTTCGCATCGGTGAACCGCAACAAACGATCGATGGCCGTTGACCTGAAAGACACGGACAGCGTCGCGCGGCTCAAACGGCTGGCCGGTGTCGTCGACGTGATCGTCGAAAACTTTCGCCCAGGCGTGCTGGACCGTCTGGGCCTGGGATATGCGGCTCTCTCGGAGACCAACCGCAAGCTCGTCTATTGCTCGATCTCGGGCTATGGCCAGACCGGTCCGAGCGCCAAAACGGGTGCATTCGACGTCACGGTCCAGGCCTATTCGGGGTTGATGAGCGTCACGGGCGAGCCCGACGCACCGCCGGTCAAGTGCGGGGTTCCAGTGGGCGATTTCTGCGCCGGTCTCTATGCCGGGTACACGATCCTCGCGCGGCTCATGCAGGCGCGGCAGACCGGCAAGGGCGGCCATATCGATTGCTCGATGCTGGGTAGCCTGATCGGGGTCGCGGCGCTTCAGACCTCGGAGTATTTCGGCACCGGCAACACGCCCCGTGCGCTCGGCTCGGCGCATCCGCGCAACGCGCCCTACCGCGCGTTCCGGGCCAGCGACGAGCATTTCGTCATCGCGGCAGGCAACGACAAGCTCTGGTCCGAGGTTGCCGAGGCGGTGGGCAAACCCGACCTCGCCAACGACCCGCGCTTCACGACGCAGAACCTGCGCGCCGCCAATCAGGATGCGATGTTCGAGCTTCTGCAGCCGGAATTCGAAAAGCAGACTGCCGCCTACTGGCTGGAAGAAATGGACCGGCGCGGCGTCCCGTGCTCGCCGATCAACAGCTATCCCGACGTGCTCGAAGGCGAGCAGGTCGCGCACATGGATCTTGTGCGTCCGCTGATACTGCCGAACGGTATTGAGACCCGCACAACCGCCTTTCCCATCGCGATGACCGATTATGCGTTCGAGGTCTACCGCGCTCCGCCGGCCCTTGGGGCCGACACCGAAGACGTCTATGCCGAATGGCTCGGCGCCGGCACGGCGAGTGCGGCTGAATGAGCGCCGTGGCCGTTTCGCGCGATGGCCCGATCACGCGGATCACGCTCAATCGCCCGGAGAAGCTGAATGCTTTCAACGCCGAACTCGTTGACGGGTTGAGCGATGCCGTTGCCGAAGCCGAGGCGTCCGACACGCGGCTGATCGTCTTCCAGGGCTCCGGTAAGGGCTTCTCCGGCGGGTTCGACCTCAGCGATATCGATGCGATGTCGGACGGCGATCTGGTTTTGCGGTTCATTCGCGTCGAGCAGCTCCTCCAGGCCGTTTATCACGCAAGGGTGGCCACGCTGGCTCTAGTACATGGTGCCTGCTACGGCGCGGCCGCCGATCTGGTCGCGGCCTGCCAGTGGCGGGTCGCAACGCCCGAGGCGAGGTTCCGCATGCCCGGCTCGCGCTTCGGTCTGGTCCTCGGCACGGCGCGTCTGACAGCACTGGTCGGAGAGGATCGCGCCCGCGCCCTTCTGCTCCGCGACAAACCGTTCGGAGTGGAGGAAGCCCTGACCGCCGGGTTTCTGACGGCAGCAGCCTCAGAAGACGACTGGCCCGCGACCACGGACACCGTGCTCGGTCAGGTCAGCGCGCTCGATCCCGAAACCTTTACGGCACTCTCCGCGCGCAAACGCGGGGACACCCGCGAGGCCGACATGGCAGCACTGGTCGCCTCGGCCACGCACGGCTCGGTGAAGGCACGCGTGCAGGCCTATCTCGCCGAGATGGCCGCGAAGAAGTCCTGAGGACGCTCTAGTCGAGAACGACCTGACCGTTCGGGGCGCTCAGTTCGAACGCGAGCGCCCGTTCGCCCTCCGCCACTGTCGCCAGGTGATCGACCTGCAGCGCTGCCAACACGTCGGAGAGCCATGTCGGGTCCGGATGCGTGAGCCGCACGGTCTCAAGCGCGACCCCGAGGTCCTGCATGCCGGTGCTGGGATGCGGACCCGGAGACCACTCGATGAAAGCCGGAAGCAACCCGCCCTCGGGCAGATGCCCGTCCGCGGGCACGGTCAGGCGCCATGTGCGCTCGCCCCGCTGGAAAAACACGACCTCTCCCAGATCGACCGGGCTGCGCGCGATCGTCCCGTCCAGATCGTCCGTGCCGACCACCCAGCAGAGAGCACGGGGACGATCCGCCAACCGGGCCCGCGTCGCCGGATCGTCCAGCGTGAACCATCTGGTCCGCCCCGGGTCCGGCGCCTCCGGATCGACGGCGATGATCTCCAGAAAGCTCTCTTGCCCGGACTGACAGACACAGTTGTGCGTGCTCATGGCATCGTGTTTCGACCCGCGCGGCACTTCGACAGCGAGCACGGCTTCGAGAGCCGCAGCGCCCTGATCCAGCGTATCCGCGCCAATCGCGAAGTGATCTATTTTGTTGGGCATGGGGTCCTCTCAGTTCGAATGCGAAAGAGCTGGCGCGGATTTCACGCCGTCGCGCGCGAAACCAAAAATGTGAGTAGGGGCACAACTGCCATCGGTTACGGATGTCCGAGATCGCCGGATAGCCTCGTGCGTTGGCGGCAGGGTTCGCGCGCGCCCGTCGCACGGCGTGTCGGCCCGCTCCCATCGCCTCATGCCTGCGGGATCGGCACCCAAAGCAACCGGTTCGTCCGATTTCGAGGATTTGCGTTGCGACATGACCGGGTTCCCCTGACAATCCCGGTCTCGCACTCTTGTATTTTTGTGTCAATATATGG
Source organism: Pseudomonadota bacterium (assembly GCA_039184865.1). Taxonomy (GTDB): domain Bacteria; phylum Pseudomonadota; class Alphaproteobacteria; order Rhodobacterales; family Rhodobacteraceae; genus Thermohalobaculum. The sequence goes on from JBCDAV010000010.1 coordinate 144,589, forward strand.
AATACATGTATTGAATATTGATACATCCGGATGCTCGCCAAATGCCTGACGTGCTGACATCGAGTCATTGGGGAACCGGCGTTCTCCAAGTTGACGATGGGCGCGTGGTCGCCGTCAAGCCGCATGCGGACGATCCGGACCCCTCGCGGATCAATGAGAACATCGTCGACGGCATCAGAAGTCGCGCCCGGATTCTCAAACCCGCCGTGCGCCGGAGCTACCTCGAACACGGACCCACGGCCTGGACCGGCGAGCGCGGCCGCGAGCCGTTTGTCGAAGTCGACTGGGACACGGCTCTGGATCTCATCGCCGGGGAGCTTAACCGGGTCCGCGGCGCCCATGGCAGCGGCGCGATCTTCGCCGGATCCTATGGCTGGTCGAGCGCTGGGCGGTTCCATCACGCGCAAAGCCAGTTGAAGCGCTTTCTGAATGCCGGGGGCGGCTTCGTCCGCTCCGAGGGCAACTACAGTTACAACGCGGCACTGGTGCTGATGCCGCACATCGTCGGCAGCTTCCGCGATCACGTGAAACAAGCCACGCGCTGGAGCACTGTCGCCCGCGACGGACGCCTCGTGGTAATGTTCGGCGGCATACCAATCCGGAACGCCCAGGTCTCCGGCGGTGGCGTCGGCCGGCATCTCCTGCGCGACCAGATGATCGCGTGCGCTGCGGCCGGCGTGCGCTTCATCAATCTGAGTCCGCTCAGGACCGATGCACTGGCCGACCTCGATGCCGAATGGCTGCCGCCGCGCCCGGGAACCGACACGGCCGTGATGATGGGTATCGCGCATACGCTGCTGGCCGAAGGTCTCCACGACCGCGAATTCCTCGATCGCTACACCACGGGGTTCGACCGGCTCGCGGGCTATCTGACCGGCGACGGCGACGGCGTGGCGAAAGACGCCGACTGGGCGGCGGCGATTTCGGGGATTGCCGCGAACAGGATCCGCGGCCTTGCCCGCGACATGGCGGCGGGCCGCACGCTGATCACCACGGCGGCCGGTCTGCAGCGCGCCGATTTCGGCGAGCAGCCGCTCTGGATGACCGTGGCGCTGGCGGCAATGCTTGGACAGATTGGCCTGCCGGGCGGCGGGTACGGCATCGGCTACGGCGCCGACGCCAGCATCGGCACCATGGCACGCCCGGTGCACTGGCCTTCCTTTCCGCAGGGAGAAAACCCGGTCGGCCCCTTCGTGCCGGTCGCGATGATCGCGGACATGCTGCTCAATCCGGGCGCGTCCTACGACTATAACGGGCGGCGCCAGGTCTTCCCGGATATCCGCATGGTCTGGTGGGCGGGCGGCAATCCGTTCCACCACCATCAGGATCTGAACCGTCTGCGCCGCGCGTTCCAGAAGCCCGAGACCATCATTGTCAACGAGATCAACTGGACGGCAACCGCGCGCCACGCGGACATCGTTCTGCCGGTGGCGGCCCCGCCCGAGCGCACCGATTTCGGGGCGGGCACCTACGACACGGCGCTGGTCCCGATGCCCAAGGCAATCGAACCCGCCGGTGAAGCGCACACCGAGTTCGACATCTACTGCGCACTGGAAGCCCGCATGTCGATGGGCACGGCGTTCAGCCGGGGGCTGTCCCAGGACGAGTGGCTCGGACAGATGTGGATCGATCTTCGCGAGCGCGCGGCGCAGGGCGGGATCACGTTGCCCGACTGGCGGAGCTTCCTGCAGGGCGATGCGCTGCAGATCCCCGACCCATCACCCGATCATGTGCTCCTCGCAGATTTCCGTCAGGACCCCGACCGCCATCCACTGCCGACGCCCAGCGGGCGCATCGAGATCGCGTCCGACGTGATCGCGGGCTTTCGCTACGAAGACTGCCCGGGTCACGCGGTCTGGCGCGAGCCGCGCGACTGGGCGCACCGGGCGGACTATCCCATCCATCTCCTGTCCGGGCAGCCGGCAACGCGGCTGCACAGTCAGTTCGACAACGGCAGCTATTCGCGCAGCCGGAAAATCCAGGACCGCGAACCGATTCTATTGAACACGGAAGACGCGGCCGCCCGCGGGATCCGGGACGGCGATATCGTGCGGGTCTTCAACACCCGCGGCGCCTGCCTCGCCGGCGCGGTTGTGACCGACGAGATCCTGCACGGCGTCGCCTTTCTCTGGACCGGCGCCTGGTACGACCCGGACCTTGATGACGCCGACCAGATTGAGCGCCACGGCAATCCGAACGTGCTGACGCACGACCTGCGAACGTCTCCTCTGTCGCAAGGGCCCGCCGCGCAATCGGCATTGGTTGAGATCTCACGCTTGGACGGCCCGGTGCCGCCGGTCGAGGCCTTCGAGCCACCCGAACTCATCCGCAAGCAGGCCCCGCCTGACGGGAAGTCCCGTTGAATTCCATCGGGCCACGACCTATCGACGGGTGATGGCAGACTCAAAGACAAAGCCCGGCGCGTCGAAACCGGTTCGCATCGACACGACGCTGCAAAAGGGCCTTCAGGTACTCGAAGCGCTCACTAGGGCCGAGGGCGGCAAAGGCGTGACCGAGCTTTCGCGTGAACTCGATCTCACCAAGTCCAACACCTTTCGGCTGCTGCAAACGCTCACGGCGCTGGGATATGTCCGCAGTTCCGAGAGCAAGCTCTATTCGCCGACGCTGAAGGTCTGGCAGATCGCGCAATCGGTCATCGGAAACCTGGACCTGCCCGCGATTGCCGGTCCGCACATGCGGATGCTCTCGCAGGAGACGAACGAGACGATCTACCTTGCCGTGCCGGACGGGCTGTCCGTCGTCTACATCGACAAGATCGAAAGCACGAAGCCGATCCGCACCTGGAACCCGATCGGCGGCAGCGCGCCGCTGCACTGCGTCGGGACCGGCAAGGCAATCCTCGCCGCCGATTACGGCAGGTTGCGCCCGCAGATCGCCGACCACCTGACCGGCTTCACCGAACGCACGCTCACGACCCTGAAGCAACTGGACGAAGACATGATCGCCACCCAGAAGCGCGGTTATGCCATCGACACCGGCGAATTCCGCGAGCAGGTCTACAGCTTCGGATCCGCGATCCTGTTGCCGAACGGCCGCGTCATCGGCGCGCTCGGCGTGTCGGTCCCGGACATCCAGCTCGACGAGGCGCGCCGCCAAAGCATCTGCGACAGCGTTCTCAAGGCGGCGACGGGCGTCAACGCCTCGCTCTGCGAACTCTGAAGATCCTGCTGCGAATCCACCGCAAACGCACGACCGACTGATCAGAGCCATATGGCAGGCATCTAAGTTGTACTGAATATCAGCACATAGTTTTCATATATTGACACAATGCCCCGATTCCCGCAGATTGCAGATGGTCGTTTCCGCTATTGGACTGGCGCCGCTATGCTGAAGGTCATGAAAGACAGCCAACACATATCTCTCTGGGATATCAGCGCGGAAGAACCCGGCGTCGACGCTCCGATGAACGGCGACATCGAGACGGAACTCGCCATTATCGGCGGCGGCTTCACTGGCCTCTCCACTGCGCTCCATGCCGCCGAGAAGGGCGTCGACTGCCATGTGCTCGAAGCACGTCAGATCGGCTTCGGCGGGTCCGGTCGCAATGTCGGCCTCGTCAATGCGGGCTTGTGGTTGCCGCCGCAGGATATCCACTCGCGGCTCGGTCGCGACAAGGGTGCCGCCCTGATCGACCTTCTCGGACGCATGCCGGAGTACGTGTTCTCGCTGATCGAGCGCCACCAGATCCGCTGCGAGCCGCGCCGCAACGGAACCATCCACGCGGCGCATTCGCCTAAGGGGTTCGAAGACCTCCGGCGCCGGGCCGAGGAATGGCAGCGCCTTGGCGCGCCCGTCGAACTCCTCTCGCCCGACGAGGCGGCGGAGAAGATCGGGACCCAGGCCTTCCACGGCGGCTTGCTGGACCACCGCGCCGGCACGATCAACCCGATGGGCTACACGCGCGGTCTCGCGCGCGCGGCACTCGGGGCGGGCGCGAAGATCTCGACCGGGGTGACCGCCCGCAAGCTCGTCCGCGACGGCGAGCACTGGGTCGTCGAAACCAACCGCGGCAACGTCCGCGCGAAGAACGTCGTACTCGGCACCAACGCCTATTCCGACGATCTTTGGCCCGGCCTGCGCAAGACCTTCACGATGATCCACTATTTCCAGCTCGCCACCGAACCGCTCGGCGAGCGCGGCGCAGGCATCCTCAAGGACGGCCAGGGCCTCTGGGATACGGGCACCATCATGTTCTCGCTGCGCCGCGACAATTTCGGGCGACTGATCATCGGGTCCATGGGCAGCGTACTCGGCGGATTGAAAGGCCTCTCGCGGCGATGGGCGGCAAAGAACGTGCGCCGCCTGTTCCCGGAACTGGGCGAGGTCACCTTCGAAGAGGCATGGCACGGTCAGATCGCGATGACGCCGGACCACCTCTTCCGGATTCACCGTCTGGCCGAGGGTCTCTACTCGCCGATCGGATACAACGGGCGCGGCATCACGACGGGCACCATGTTCGGCCGCTCGATCGCCGAGCTTCTGACTGGTGCCGACGAGGAAACACTGCCGGTGCCCGTGACCGGTCTCGCACCCGTCGCGAACCGCGATCTGAAGGCACGGTTCTACGGCATGGCCTTCGCGGCAAACCAGCTCTGGAAGAGCCTGTGAGGATCTGCGCGTGACAGACGACAAGATTCGCGTCGGCGTCGATATCGGCGGCACCTTCACCGATGTCGCGCTCGACCATCCGGGCGGCATGGCAACCGCCAAGGTTCTGACGAACTACGCCGAGCCCGAGCAGGCGATCCTGGACGGCATCGTCAAGGCGGCAGACCGCGCGGGCGTCGCGCTCGGCGACATCCATCAGGTGATCCACGGCACGACCCTCGTGACCAACGCGCTGATCGAGCGGCGCGGCGCGAAGCTCGCCTTCATAACCACCGAAGGGTTCCGGGACGTCGTCGAAATGCGCTCGGAAAACCGGTTCGAGCAATACGACCTGAACCTGGAACTGCCGAAACCGCTGGTGCCGCGCAAGGACCGGTTCACGGTGAATGAACGCATGTCGGCCGAGGGCGACGTGCTTCTCGCGCTGGACCCGGCCGACGTCGCGGCGGTCGTCGCCCGCGTTCTGGCCGGTGGCTACGATGCGGTCGCCGTCGGTTTCCTCCACGCCTACGCCAACCCGGCGCACGAACAGGCGGTCGAGGCCGCGTTGCGGGCGGCCGCACCCGAGCTCTCGATCTCGATCTCGTCCGTCATCTCGCCGCAGATGCGCGAGTTCGAACGCTTCAACACGGTGATCGCCAACGCCTATGTGCAGCCGCAGGTCGCCACCTATCTCGACCGCCTCGTGGCGCGGCTGGGGGCCGAAGGCGTCGGCGCACCGGTCTTCATGATGCATTCCGGCGGCGGCTTGATCAGCGTGGAGACCGCGAGTCGCGAACCCGTCCGGCTGCTCGAATCCGGTCCCGCCGGGGGCGCGATCTTCGCGGCCGATTTCGCCAAGGCCCACGGGCTGGACAAGGTGCTCAGCTTCGACATGGGCGGGACAACCGCCAAGATCTGCCTGATCGAGGACGGCACGCCAAAAACCGCCAACACGTTCGAAGTGGCGCGCACCTATCGCTTCAAGAAAGGCTCGGGCATGCCGGTGTCGACGCCGGTGGTCGAGATGGTCGAGATCGGCGCCGGCGGCGGCTCGATCGCGCATGTCGACAGCATGGGTCAGATCCGGGTCGGGCCGCAATCGGCGGCCTCGGAACCCGGCCCCGCCTGCTATCAGCGCGGCGGCGAAGAGCCGACAGTTTCGGACTCCAACCTGATCCTCGGACGGCTCGACCCGGACAACTTCGCGGGCGGCGCGATCCCGCTATCCCCGGCGCTGTCGGAGCAGGCGCTGGTGACGCGGATCTGCGATGCAACCGGTCTCGACCCGCGCGACGCCGCCTTCGGCGTGACCGAAATGGTCGACGAGAACATGGCCAATGCGGCCCGCGTCCACACTGTTGAGAACGGCCGCGACATCGAGGCTTTCACCATGATCGCATTCGGTGGCGGCGCACCGCTGCACGCCTGCCGCCTCTGCGAGAAACTGGGGATCGAAACCCTGATCATCCCGCCGGGCGCGGGCGTCGGCTCGGCGATCGGATTTCTCAAGGCACCGTTCAGCTACGAGGCCAGCAAGGGCATCTTCCAGCGGCTCGACCAGTTCGACCCGGACACGGTCAACGCCGCCCTGACCGCACTCGAGGATGAAGCCCGCGCCTTCGTGCGCGCAGGCGCCGGCGATGCCGAAACCACCACCCGGCTCACCGCCTACATGCGCTATTCCGGTCAGGGCTACGAGATCCCGGTCGTCCTGCCATACCGCACATTCACCGCCGAGGACGGCGACACCATCGGCGCGGCATTCGAAGCCGCCTATCGCAGGCTGTTCGGCCGGGTCATCGACGGGCTGGCGGTCGAGATCACCAACTGGTCCCTCGTCGTCGCCTCGGTCCTGCCCGACGTCGCCTCGGCGGGCCGTCACCTGACCGGATTGCCGATCGACACCGCGCGCGAGCGTCGCTTCTACGATGCCGCCCTCCGCGAAATGGTCACGGCTGCCGAAGTCGACCGCGAGGCTCTGACCCCCGGCGCCGTCGTTCACGGCCCCGCCGTGGTGGTCGAGCGCAACACCTCGACCATCGTCACATCAGCCTACACCGTCACCGGCCAGGGCGACGGTTCGTTGCTTCTGCAACGCAAGGCCGCAGCCATGCGCGAGGTGGCGGCATGACCCGCGCCATCGACTACCAGATCATGTGGAACCGGCTGATCGCCGTCGTCGAGGAACAGGCGACGACGCTGATCCGCACCGCCTTCTCGACATCGGTCCGCGAGGCCGGCGACCTCTCGGCCGGGCTCTTCGATGTGCGCGGACGGATGATGGCACAGGCCGTCACCGGCACGCCCGGACACGTCAACGCCATGGCCGAAAGCGTCACCCATTTCGTGCGCGAGATCGGCCGCCAGAACATCTTCGAAGGCGATGTCTTCATCACCAACGACCCGTGGCTCGGCACCGGTCACCTGCACGATATCACGGTCGTCTCGCCCACGTTCCGCGACGGACGCCACATCGGCTTCTTCGCCTGCACGGCCCATGTCGTCGACATCGGAGGGCGCGGGTTCGGCCCGGACGGCAACGAGGTTTTCGAAGAGGGTCTGCAGATCCCGATCATGAAATTCGCCGAACGCGGCGAGGTCGACCGCACGCTGGTGGCGATGATCCGCGCCAACACGCGCGAGCCCGATCCGGTGATCGGCGACATCTACTCCCTCGCCGCCTGCAACGAGGCTGGCGACCGGCGCCTGCAGGACATGATGGGCGAATTCCGGATCGACGATCTCGAGGGCCTCTCGGACTTCATCATGGAAACCAGCCGCGACGCGACGCTGAAATGCATCGCGGCACTGCCCGATGGCGACTACAGCAATGACATGCAGGTCGACGGCTACGACGTGCCGGTCCACATGGCCGTCCGTCTGAGCGTCCAGGGCACCGCGCTGAAGGCCGATTTCGCGGGCACCTCCGGCCCCTCCCGGTTCGGCGTGAACGTTCCCATGGTCTATACTAGGGCCTATGCCTGCTACGGTCTGAAATGCGCCGTCGCGCCCGAGGTTCCGAACAACACGGGCTCGCTCGAACCCTTCGAGATCACCGCACCCGACGGATGCATCCTCGCCGCCCGGCGCCCGGCGCCGGTCTCGACGCGCCACGTGCTCGGCCATCTGGTCCCGGACGTGGTGCTCGGCGCCCTGCACAAGTGCCTGCCGAAAACCGTGCCCGCCGAAGGCGCTAGCGCGCTCTGGAACATCCAGATCAGTGCCCGCCCGACAGACCCGGATTCGGGCCTCGCCAACCGCGAGGTTCTGATGTTCAATTCCGGCGGCACCGGCGCGCGCCCGAAGACGGACGGGCTTTCGGCAACCGCCTTTCCCTCCGGCGTCTCGACCATGTCGGTCGAGGCAACCGAGCATGTCGGTCCCATCGTCGTCTGGCGCAAGGATCTGCGCGAAGGCTCCGGCGGCGCAGGCGAATTCCGCGGCGGCCTCGGCCAGACCATCGAGATCGAGCCGCGCCGCGGTTACGATTTCTACTTCAACGCCATGTTCGACCGCATCCGGAACCCGGCCCGCGGCCGCAACGGCGGCGCGTCCGGCAGGGCTGGCAGCGTGGCGTTGTCCGACGGCACGCAACTCGCCGGCAAGGGACGCCAGAAGGTGCCGAACGGCTCGCGCCTCGTGCTCGGCCTGCCCGGCGGCGGCGGCTACGGCGCGCCGCAGGACCGCCCGCGCGCGCACGTCCGGGCCGATCTCGACGCCGGATACATCACCGAAGACCAAGCCTCGACCGATTACGGCCTGAGCGGAGACGAAACCCATGACTGACCAACCCATCGCCCTTGTCACCGGTGCGGCTCAGGGCATCGGCTATGCCTGCGCCGAAGCGCTGGCCGAGGACGGCGCCCGCGTCGTGCTCTCGGACATCAATGCCGACGGTGTCACGCAAGCGGCCGAGAAACTCGGCCACGGCGCCATCGCGATCGCCTGCGACATGGGCGATCCGGCCCAGATCAACGCGATGTTCGACAAGGTCGTCGGCGGGACCGGCCCGCTCTCGATCCTCGTCAACAATGCCGGGATCGCGATGCCCGGCGACTTCATGGAGTACTCGCTCGAAGCCTTTCAGAAGGTGATCGACGTCAACCTCACCGGGGCGTTTCTGGCCACGCAAGAGGCCGCGAAGTCGATGATCGCCAACGGCATCGAGGGCTCGATCATCAACATGTCCTCGATCAACGCCCAGGTCGCTATCCCGCAGATCCCGGCCTATTGCGCGTCCAAGGGCGGCGTCATGCAGCTTACCAAGGCCGCGGCCCTCGCCCTCGCCCCGCACAACATCCGCGTCAACGCGGTCGGCCCCGGCTCGATCGACACCGAGATGATGGCAGGCGTGAATGCCAATCCCGACGCCATGAAAACGGTCATGGCCCGCACGCCGCTCAAACGTGTCGGCGCCCCGCGCGAGATCGGCGACGTCGTGGCCTTCCTCGCCTCGAAAAAGGCCAGCTACATCACCGGCGAGACGATCTACGTCGACGGCGGCCGCATCGGGATGAACTACACCTGCTGATTGCCCAAACGGGGAGGGACCGCCATGTCCGAAGTGCCTGCCGTCAAGATGACGAACGTCAACAAGTGGTACGGCGTCTACCATGCCCTGAAGGACATCAACCTGACCGTCGCGAAGGGCGAGAAACTGGTCATCTGCGGGCCGTCGGGGTCCGGCAAATCCACGATGATCCGCACCATCAACCAGCTCGAGGTTCACGAGCAGGGCGACATCGAGATCCTCGGCGAGACCATCGACGCCGACGCGCCGAACATCGACGAAATGCGGCGCGAGGTCGGCATGTGCTTCCAGCACTTCAATCTGTTCCCGCACATGACGATCATCGAGAACTGTACGCTCGCCCCGATGATCGCGCGCAACGCGTCGAAGGCCGAGGCCGAGGAAACCGCGATGCGGTATCTCGAGAAGGTCCAGATCGCGAACCAGGCAGAGAAGTATCCAGGACAGCTTTCGGGTGGGCAGCAACAGCGCGTGGCGATTGCGCGAGCGCTCTGCATGGCGCCCGAGATCCTGCTGTTCGACGAACCGACCTCGGCCCTCGACCCTGAGATGATCGGCGAGGTCCTCGACGTCATGGTGACCCTGGCTGAGGAAGGCATGACCATGCTCTGCGTGACGCACGAGATGGGCTTCGCCCGCAAGGTCGCCGACCGGGTGGTCTTCATGGATGCCGGTGAGATCATCGAAGAGAACGATCCGGAGAGTTTCTTCTCCAACCCCGGCAGCGACCGCACGAAGAAGTTCCTCGATCAGGTGCTCAGCCACTGACCGTTGTCCCTTCGCCTGACGCAGGCGTCAGAGGTCGCCGGAAAACTGCGAGTTTCGGCGACCCCGACTTCGCCGCGCAGACCGGTCAACGCCTTTCGATCTCGTGGACCATCCCGCGACCCCTGTCGCGCAATGACGCGACGGGAGCGACCCCGATCCCGCCTCGCGACTTCTGCCGAGCCGTTGACCTTTCGCGGCGTGTCACAGACGATCGTCGGCATCGAGCCACATGGCACGGTGCACGACGACAAACTCGACCGGCCCGACCACGGAGACCCGATGTCAGATCGACCAGCGGCCAGCGAAGCGGCCCAGGCGTTCCTTGCAGCAGAACGCCCGGAGATGCCGCCGCTCACTGACCGGACCGCGTGGGCCTACCGCGAAGTCGCCCGCGCGGATGCGCTCGAACGTGCTGACCGCGCCGTGGCGCGCCATCCGGTCGAAATCACCGAGACCGAGATCGCAAGCATTCCCTGCACGATCGTCACGCCGACAGCATGGGACGGCGCGCAAGAAGCGCTCTACTGCTTCGGCGGTGGCTACTTTTCCGGCAGCGCCCGCGAAGACCTGATCCTCGCAGCACCGCTCGCGGCCCGTTCGGGTCTAAGGATCACCATGGTCGACTACCGGCTGGCGCCGGAACATCCCTACCCGGCCGCCATCGAGGATGGACTTGCCGTCTACCGGTCGCTTGCGCAGTCGACCCCGCTCGCGCTGATCGGCGAGTCAGCCGGCGGCAATCTCGCGCTCGTTCTGCTGCAACGGGCGCTCGCCGAAGACCTGCCGCTGCCGCGCCGCATCGCCCTGCTCTCGCCCTGGTGCGATCTGACCCCGGCGGCAGCCTCGGCGCACAATGCCGAGGGCGACGACCCGACCCTCACCCCGGAGACCATCCGCGCAGCCGTAAAGATCTACGCGGATGGCGCCGATCCGCGCGACCCGGATCTCTCGCCGGTATTCGCGGATTGGCCCTCAAACCTTCCCCCAGTGCTGATGACGACAGGCGAACAGGATCTGCTGCGCGACCAAGTGCTGGATCTGGCCGGGCGCCTGCGCGATGCGGGCAACGCGTGCGAGTTGAACGTGCACCCGCACATGTGGCACGTCTTCGAGTTCTACGACGAACTGCCAGAAGCCGACCGCTCCCTGCGCGAGATCGCGGAGTTTCTCCGTCTGACCTGATGTTCGCAGCGCCCGAACGGCAAGCCGCCTGAACCAAACCCGCCTAGGCCAGCGCGGCGCGCAGCCGGTGCGGACGTAAAGGCCGCGACAGAACCACCGTGTCGGTGCGCATATCAGCCAGTCCTGACCGCGCATCGGACCCGTCCGACAGCCGGATGTGCCGCGCCGGCAGCGCGCCCTGCCCGTCGATCTCGCTCAACTGATGGTCCGAGAACGTCGCCTCGTCGATCACGATTGCGTCCGGCACGATCCCAAGATGCCCCAGACTGCGCCGCGCATCCTCCGGCGTCGTCGCGCAGATGCACGCCATCCCCCAGCCGTCCAGCAGCGTGATAATCTGATCCGACAGCCCGATGTTTCCAGTCAGCAGCAGCACGATCCGCGCCTCGGCGGTCTCCTCGGTGAAACCCTCGCTCTGCTCGTCCGCTGTCATCTGTGGCGGGCAGGTCGGCACCCGAACCGAGAACATCGATCCCCGGCCCGGAATCGACCGCAACGCCAGCGGATGCTTGAGCAGCTTCGCCGCCCGCTCGACAATCGCCAGACCCAGACCGACACCTTCGCCCGTGCCCGACTTGCCGGTCTTGTTGGGCAGCCGCTTGAACTCCGCGAAAATCAGCTTGCGCTCGGTCTCGGTCAGGCCGGGACCGGTGTCAAACACCTGGATCTCGAGATCGTTGCCGCGTTTTCGGCACCCGACCAAAACGCGCCCGTGCCCGACATGGTGCACGGCGTTCGACACGTAGTTCTGGATGATCTGGCGCAGGTAGAACGGATCGCTCAGCACCCAGGCGGACGACGGAATGCACCAGAGATCGAGCCCATTGCGCGCCGCCAGCGGGAGAAACTCCTCGATCACCGGCTCGAGCACCTGCGTCACCGGGAACGCCGAAAGTTCGGCCCGTGTCGCCGAGGAATCCAGCCGAGAGATATCGAGCAGCGAGCCGATGATGCTCTCGACCGACCGAAACGCACTCGAAAGCTGGCCGACGATGTTCTCCTGATTGGGATCCAGATCGGTCCGCGCGATCTGCTCGAGATAGAGCTTAGCCGCGGTCAGGGGCTGGCGCACATCGTGGCTCGCCGCAGCGACGAAGCGCGACTTCGCCCGGTTCGCCTCCTCGGCCGCTGCCGACGCCGCCGTGAGTTGCAGGTTGGCCCGGTTCAGCAGATCCAGCGTGCGCTGCAACTCGACCGTCCGGGCATTGACCTCGCCCTCCAGCGCAATCGCGCGCTGAAACAGGCTGAAGCCGTCGCCCGCCTGTTCGGCATTGCGCTCGACCCGGTTCATCAGAACCTCGGTGATTCGGCGCAGCTTGCGGTTCTGGGTTTCCAGATCGCTCGACGCATCGAGCAGCCCGTCGATCTGGCTCCCCGGCGCCATGTCAGTCATCGGACGGATAGACCGCGACGCCGGTGAACGTCTGGTTCAGGTGCATCCCGCGAAACTGCTCGCCATAGGTGTTGAACCCCAGAACGCCGTGCCGCGCGAGCACGCGCGACATGTCCTGCGTCTTCTGCGAGGTCTCGACATCGAGGCGCCGCAGCACGCAGTCGAAGCCCAGCACGAGGTCCGGCGGGGTCTCTTCGGCCAGTTCCGTCAGGCTGGCATCGAGATGATCGACAATCTCGGTCGAATTGGCCACCGTCAGCACCAGCCCCTCGTCGATCGCGCAGTAGAAGCGCAGGTCACCGTTGTCCTCGACCTTCTGAATGGACCGGCAGAAATGCTCGCCACCGATCCGCACGACCACCGGGTTCTCGGCGAAAATGAAGGGCGAAAGCTGCTCGGGATCCTTGCCGACGATGCGCGCATATTCCCGCGCCGCCGGCTCGACATTGATCTCGGTGACCAGCCGTTCGGCAGGATCGGCGCCGGTCACCACCATGCGCCGGTCGGTCGGCACGAAGTTGTCCAGCCGGAATCCCTTGATCGGACACTTGGTGTGAACCATCGCCAGCACGGCGGCATCGGCATGGAAACATCCGTCGTGCACCACGAACGTCTCGCCGAAATCCAGCCCGTCCCCGGCAGAGCCGCCGATCAGCGGCACCGCACCCAGCGACGGCGCCAGCGCGGCAACCACGGCATCTTCGCGGCGCGACAGCCCGTCGATGAAGAGCAGCGTGAAGCGATGATCCCACAGCGCCGCCTCTCCCAGCCCGTCCGTGCGCATCAGATCGCTCGCAACCGTCGATCCCTGATCGACCGAGAATTCGGACAACGGCTGGATCAGATGCGTGCGCACGACAAAATGACTGCGGGGGAACCCCAGCGCCATCAGGCTGCCGTGCTGGTATCCCTCCGGCCCGAGTTCACCGGCCGTCGTGCAGCCCAGCACCTGAGTATCCGACAGATGCCCGGCGCAGCCCGCCGCTATCGCCTCCCTGTCATGAACCGGTGAGACAAACAGCAGAACGAAGGCGAGGTCGCACCCCTGGAACGCCTCGGCGACCTCGGCCAGCGCCTCCGTCGCGTCTGGGTGCGTGCTGCAGATACGCAGGACCGAGTGCCCGGCGCCTGGCGCGTCGATGCTAAACGGCCGCGACTCTATATCGTCGCGCATGATCCTCCCCGGATTCTTATCCGAACAGGTTAGTGCGCGATGTCCGGCTAGCGCAAGAGCGAGCCCATCTGGGCTTTCTGTGCGATCAGCGCCGCCTGGGTCCGGCTCTGCACCCCGAGCTTGCGCAGGATCACCGTGATATGCGCCTTCACGGTGGTCTCGGCGATCGACAGGTCCCCGGCGATCTGCTTGTTCAGCCGCCCTTCGCTGACCAGCATCAGGATGCGCCGCTGCTGCGGGGTCAGCAGATCCATCTTCGCGACCCCGTCCTCCGACGGCGCCTCCGACGCATGACCGTTGGCGACCGGGCGATAACCCTTCGGCACGCAGGTCTCGCCGTCCCAGATCTTGCGCAGTGCGGCCTCAAGCTCGCTGCCGCCGGACTTCTTCGAGACGAAGCCGACAGCCCCGGCCTTGAGCACGCGCGTCACCACCGCGTCGTCATCGTAGGACGACAGCACGACAATCGGCGTGTCGTTCAGCCTCCGGCGCAGGCGCAGCAGACCGTCCACCCCGTCGACATCCGGCAGGTTCAGATCAAGCAGCACGATATCCGGCGAGATACCTTCGTCGATCACCGACAGACCCTGTTCCAGCGAGTTCGCCGTGGCGACCTGCGTGTCGTCGCGAAACGACCTCAGCGTCATCGACAGCGCATCACAAAACAGCGGATGATCATCGATCACCAGAAAAGTTCGCGGCGATGGTGTATCGAGCGTCATGGCATCATCGTACCGAGTTCTCATCCGGAAATCACTCCGACCATGGTCGCACGGCACGATCCCGCGCCTTTGTGGCTCTTTCCGGGCGCGTGAGAGCGGCGACATCGGGAAGCGACCGCCAGTGGAGACGTCATGACACCTGATCGCCCCGACCCGATCGATTTCCTGACCGGTAAGTTGTCCGATCGGGCGCATCCGAGAGGCGTCGGACCGCCGGGCTCCGGCGAGAAGTTCCATCCCGACGGGGCGGTGCAGCTCTGGCCGGGCAACACCTTCATCTGCCATATCGACCGCGAATCGGACGCTTACGCGGCAATGCTCGAGATTCAGGAATGCCTGATGCGCAGCGAGTTCGCGAAGTTCTACGCCTTCCTGCCGCCGCCGAGTTTTCACATGACGGTCTTTCAGGGGATCTCGCCCGAAACACGGCCCGGCACGCTATGGCCAGAGGGGGCGGCGCCGGATCTGTCGCGTGACGCGATCACTGCCCTGATGCGCGAACGCACTGTCGGTCTGGCTCTGCCGTCTGAGTTCCGGGTCTCGGTGCGCGAACTCTTCGCGGGTTACAGTCTGACGGTCAAAGGTGCCGACGATTCCTGCGAAGCCGCGCTTCGCGCCACCCGCGCCGCGCTGCGCGATGCGAACGGCCTCAGACCGCCGGACTTCGAGATCTACAGGTTTCACATCACGCTAGCATACCCGCTGCGCTGGCTGTCACCCGCTGTCGCAGCCGCCGTAGTGGCTCTCAGCACCGAACTTTTCGAGGCAAACCGAGCCCGGCTCCAGAACATCACGCTCGGTCCGGTCGAGCTCTGCAATTTCGAGAGCATGCATCACTTCGAACCGGTCGCCCGGCTAGACGGGAAAGTGCGCTGAAAACACTTCGGCGCCAAACGCCCGCCTGCGATCACGCGCCCTAGCCCAGCTTTGAGCCCGAACGCCCACGGGAGTTGAGGCACAAATCATGCATTTCCGATTGAGCTGGATCACCGAACCCCGCGACGCCCCGCAGTGTTAGCGACCGCAATTTGGCCAGCGTACTAACCAGGCATCAGCCGCCGAAGTCGTCCAGCATGATGTCTTCGCGATCGACACCCAGCTCCAGCAGCATGTTGATCACGGAAGAGTTCATGATCGGCGGGCCGCACATGTAATACTCGCAATCCTCTGGAGCGGTGTGATCCTTCAGATATTCCTCGAACAGGACGTTGTGGATGAACCCGGTGTAGCCTTCCCACTCGTCCTCCGGCAGCGCGTCCGACAGCGCCACATGCCAGGTGAAATTCGGGAACTCCGCTGCGAGACTATCGAAATCCTCGACAAAGAACATCTCGCGCTTCGAGCGCGCGCCGTACCAGAACGTGATCTTGCGATCGCGGTTCTTCAGGCGCTTGAGCTGATCGAAGATGTGGCTGCGCATCGGCGCCATGCCCGCCCCGCCGCCGATGAAGACCATTTCCTTCTCGGTTTCGCGCGCGAAGAACTCGCCGAACGGACCCGAGATGGTGACCTTGTCACCGGGTTTCAGGTTGAAGATGAAGGACGACATCTTGCCGGGCGGGATCCCGTCGGAACCGGGCGGCGGCGACGCGACCCGGACGTTCAGCATGATCAGGCCCTTTTCCTCGGGATAGTTCGCCATGGAATAGGCGCGCTCGATCGGCTCGTCGACGACCGACTCGTACTGCCACAGATTGAACCGGTCCCAGTCCTCCCGGTACTCATCCTCGACATCGAAATCGCTGTATTTCAGCTTGTGCGCGGGCGCCTCGATCTGGATGTAGCCGCCGGCGCGGAAGTTGACATCCTCGCCCTCGGGCAGTTCGAGCACCAGCGCCTTAATGAAGGTCGCGACGTTTTCGTTGGAGCGCACGGTGCACTCCCACTTCTTGACGCCGAAGACCTCCTCGGGGACCTCGACCTCCATGTCCTGCTTGACGGCCACCTGACAGGACAGCCGGTCGCCGCAGGACGCCTCGCGCTTGGTGATATGGCTTTCCTCGGTCGGCAGGATCGAGCCGCCGCCGGAATGGATCTTGACCCGGCACTGGGCGCAGGTGCCGCCGCCGCCACAGGCGGAAGGGACGAACAGCTTCTGCTCGGCCAGCGTCTGCAGCAGCTTGCCCCCGGCCGGGACCGAGATCGTCTTCTCGCCGTTGATCGTGATGTTCACGTTGCCGCTGGAAACAAGCCGCGAGCGCGCCGCGAGGATGATCGACACCAGCGCCAGCACGATGAGGGTGAAGAGCAAAATTCCGAGAGAGAACGTCGCCATATCCAGGAACCTCAGAGTTTCACGCCGGAGAAGGACATGAATGCCAGGGCCATCAGGCCAGCCGTGATGAACGTGATCCCGAGGCCCTGCAGCCCGTCGGGGATATCGGAATATTTCAGCTTCTCGCGCACGCCCGCCATGGCGGTGATCGCCAGCGCCCAGCCGAACCCGGAGGACACGCCGTAGGTGACGGATTCGGTGAAGTTGTAGCTGCGTTCCACCATGAAGAGCGAGCCGCCGAGGATCGCGCAGTTCACGGTGATCAGCGGCAGGAACACGCCGAGCGCGTTGTAGAGCGGCGGGAAGTACTTATCGAGCACCATCTCGAGGATCTGCACCAGCGCGGCGATCACGCCGATGTAGGAAATCAGCCCGAGGAAGGTCAGATCGACATCCGGGAAACCCGCCCAGGCCAGCGCGCCGGGCGCGAGCAGGTAGCCGAGGATCAGATTGTTCGCCGGCACGGTGATCGACTGCACGATCATCACCGAGATGCCCAGCCCGATGGCCGTCGCGATCTTCTTCGACACCGCGATGAACGTGCACATGCCCAGGAAGAACGACAGCGCGAGGTTCTCGACGAAGATCGCCTTTACCGCGAGGGAGATGAGAGCTTCCATCAGTGCGCCTCGACGACCTGGATCTTGTATTCGCGCTCCTCGACCTGGCCCGGTTTCCATGACCGGAAGGCCCAGATGATCAGGCCGATGATGAAGAACGCCGACGGCGGCAGCAGCAGCATGCCGTTCGGCACGTACCAGCCGCCATTGTTCACCGTCTCGAGGATGGTGATGCCGAACAGGCTGCCCGAGCCGAAGAGCTCGCGGATGAAGCCGACCAGCATCAGGATCAGGCCATAGCCCAGCCCGTTGCCGACACCGTCGATGAAGCTCTCGACCGGCGGGTTCTTCATGGCGAAGGCCTCGGCCCTGCCCATCACGATGCAGTTGGTGATGATCAGGCCGACGAAGACCGACAGCGTCTTCGAGATCTCGTAGGCGTACGCCTTCAGGACCTGATCGACCAGGATCACCATCGACGCGATGATCACCATCTGCACGATGATCCGGATCGAGCCGGGGATCTGGCTGCGGATCAGCGAGATGAACATCGACGAGAACGCGGTGACGAAAGTGACGGCAATCGCCATCACGAAGGACACCGAGAGCGACGAGGTCACCGCCAGGGCCGAGCAGATGCCCAGGACCTGAAGCGTGATCGGGTTGTTGTCGACCAGCGGGTCGAGCAGCATCTCTCTGCGCTTGTGGGCCATCAGATGTTCCCCGCTTTCAGGTTCTCCAGAAAGGGCTCGTAGCCGCGCTCTCCCATCCAGAAACGGACGAGATTGTGCACGCCTACGGTCGTCAGAGTGGCGCCGGCCAGAGCATCGATATGGTAGTCGGCACCGGCGGGCGGAGCCGCCTTGGTCACGCTGATCTGCATCACGCCGTCGGCGTCCGCAAGCCTTTTGCCGTTCCACTGCGACTTCCAGCGCGGATTGTCGACCTCGGCGCCCAGCCCCGGCGTCTCGGCGTGTTCGTAGAACTGCAGCCCGAAGATGTCGTTGCCGTTCTCTTCCAGCGCGATGAAGCCGTAAAGCGTCGACCAGAGCCCGTAGCCATGCAGCGGCAGGATCACCTTGTCGATCCCACCCGCGTCGTCGCGCAGGAGATAGACCGTCACGAACTTGCCCTGGCGAATGATGCCCGCCGGGTCGTCCGCCAGCGCCACCGAGGTCGCCGGATCATCTGCCGCCGCGCGATCGTCGAAGCTGGCCGGATCGAACTGATCCGTGAACGTGCCGGTCTCGAGTTCGAGAATGTGCGGCTCGAACGCGCTGAACGATTCCAGCACGTCTTTCTCCGGGTCATAGATCCCGGCGACCTGCAGGATGTTAATCTGCTTGTCCTTCAGCGCGTTGACGGCCTGGGTCGGGCGCAGCGCCACGGCGGCCGCCGACACCACCATCGATGCGACGAGACAAAGCGCGACGGCAACGAAGACGGTCTTCGGAACCGAATCCGGCGGCATCTCGATCAGACGGCGCAACAGCCCCTTCGGCTTCTGCGGATGCTCTTCTTCTTCAGGCATGTCTGCGCGCCCTGCGTCTGATGTTGGCTTGCACGACGAAGTGGTCGATCAGCGGTGCAAAGACATTGCCGAACAGGATGGCAAGCATCATGCCCTCGGGGAAAGCCGGATTGACCACGCGGATCATCACCACCATGAACCCAATCAACGCACCATAGATGTATCGCCCCAGATTGGTGTGCGACCCCGACACCGGCTCGGTCACCATGAAGACCAGACCGAAGGCGTAGCCGCCGACCACAAGATGCCAATACCAGGGCATTGCGAACATTGGATTACTGTCCGAGCCGATCCAGTTCAGCAAAAGCGAGAATCCGATCATCCCGCCGAGGCATCCGACCACCATCCGGTAATTCGCGATCTTCGTGGCGAGCAGGAACACGAGCCCGAGGAAACACGCGAGCGTCGAGGTCTCGCCGATCGAGCCCGGCACCAGCCCGATGAAGCTGTCCCACCACGTCATGCCGCGGGCCGCCAGTTGATCGAACCCGTCCGCCGCCGAGACCGCCAGCGCCGTCGCGCCCGTGAAGCCGTCGACCGGCACCCAGACCGTCTCGCCGGACAGTTGCGCCGGATAGGCGAAATACAGGAAGGCACGCCCCGTCAGCGCGGGGTTCAGGAAGTTCTTGCCGGTGCCGCCGAACACCTCCTTGCCGATCACGACCCCAAAGATGATGCCGAGCGCGACCTGCCAGAGCGGCGTGGTCGCCGGCAGGATCAGCGCGTAGAGCATCGAGGTGACGAGGAACCCCTCGTTGACCTCGTGACGTCGGACGGTCGCGAAGATCACCTCGAAAATGCCGCCCGCCACCAGCGTGACAATATAGATCGGCAGGAAGTACATCAGCCCGTGCATGATGTTGGCGAACGGGTTTGCCGGGTTGAAGCCGATCCCCACGGTCGCGAGGATCCAGGCCCGCCAGCCCGTCGCCTCGAAATTGGCGAGCGCCAGATTGGCCTGATAGCCGACATTGTAGAGGCCCATCAGAATGCACGGGAAGGTCGATATGACCACGTAGGTCATGATCCGCTTCATATCGATGTAGGATCGCGCGTGCGGCGCGACCGTCGTCACCGTCTTCGGCGTGTAGAGGAAGCTCTCCACCATCTCGTAGATGGGGAAGAACCGCTCCCACTTGCCGCCTTTCTCGAAGCTCGGCTCGATCCGGTCAAAGAAACTGCGCAGGCTCAACGACTAGCCCTCCTTCTCAATCCGGGTCAGGCAGTCACGCAGCGCGAGACCGTATTCGTACTTGGCCGGGCAGGCGAAACCGACGAGGCCGAGATCTTCCTCATCCAGCTCCAGCGCGCCAAGCGCCTGCGCCTGGTCCGTGTCGAGCACGAGCAGCGCGCGCAGCAACTGGGTCGGCAGGAAATCCTGCGGCATCAGTTGCTCGAAGGTCCCGATCGGCACCATCGCCCGGCGGCCACCGTTCAGGTTCGACGTGAGCGAAAACAGACGCTTGGTCCAGGCCGAGCCCAGAACCGGCTGGACGGCATATTTGCCCGGCATCGGCCGAATCCAGCCCATGGGTATCTGCTTGCGATCTTCCTCGATCAGCGTGATCTGGCGGGCATAGCGGCCGAGATAGGCATCGGGCCCTTCGCCCATCCGGCCCGACAGGACCGAACCCGAGATCATGCGCACCAGCAGATCCGGCGGCACGTCGCCGACGCTGAGATCGGGCATCGACGCCCCGGCAACGGTGCGCACCAGCCGGGGCCGCGCACATACCGGACCGGCGAGGGCGACGACGCAGGACGCATCGTAACGGCCGGTCCGCATCAGCCGCCCGATCATCAGCACATCCTGATAGCCGATCGTCCAAACGGTCTTGTTGTCCCGCGGGGGTTCCAGGAAATGCATGTGCGTGCCCGCCAGCCCGGCCGGGTGCGGGCCGGAGAAGCCGACAGCCTCGACCCCGGGAACATCGTGGCCCGGGAAATCCTCCGCGCCGCCGTGGCAGAGATAGGTCTTGCCCTCGGACAGCATCGCGATCGCCTTCAGGCCCTCGGCGAACACATCGGCTTCCTCGCGGATGATCGGCTCGGGATTGGCCGCCAGCGGCTCGGTATCCGTCGCGGTCACATAGATCGCCGCCGGGCGCGTCTCCGGCTCCGGCACCCGCGAATAGGGCCGCGTGCGGAACGACGTCCAGAGCCCGGCTGCGCTCAGCCGCTCGACCACACCCTCCGGCGTGGCGATGTCTCCGACAGTCGAGAAATCGACCGATTCGGCGGCACCGTCCTCGACCTCGATCTCGACGCTGATCAGCTTGCGCCGCGCACCGCGATTGATCGACGCGACCCGGCCCGCCACGGGAGAGACGACCTGAACGCCCGGCATGTCCTTGTCATTGAAGATCGGCGCGCCCGGGCCGACCACGTCGCCTTCCGCCACCGAAAGCCGCGGCCGCAATCCCAGATAGTCTTCGCCCAGCAGGCCGACGGTCCTGACCGTCGCACCCGGCTCGATCCCGGCGGACGGTTCGCCCATGATGGGCACGTCCAACCCCTTGCGCAGCGAGAACCACTTCATTCTGTCATGCCTCTTTAGCTCAACCGCAAGCGCGCTGATGTTGAGTCTCTGCGGGGGGTGTAATAGACCATTCGTTGAAACCTCGTCTACGCGTTAGCCGTGAAACCTGCCTTGCAGTTTCATTAGGTGCATCCGGTTTCCGCGAAATCGTAGACATGGCCCTCTGAAACCTCGCCGTAGACGCTTGATCCCTGATTGTCGCAGTTCACAATGCGCCAATCTGTGCGATGAAAAACTTGCAGTCCGGTTCTTTTAGGCGTTCGCCGTTAACGTTGAATAACAGTAGAGTGCATATATAGACACGCGGCGGGACAGACCGACCGATAACGAGGTTCACGCATGACCGATGTGACCAGGCTTTCACGCCGACTGTTCTTGATCTCTCCGCTCGCACTGGCGGCCTGTCGATTCGGGTCGGACAGGTTCGAGGTGAGCGGTGCGACCATGGGCACCAGTTTCAATGTCGTCGCTCTCGACCCCTCCGGCCGTCTGCACGAGCGAGAGGTCCGGGCCGCCATCGACGGCGCGTTGGCCGAGGTCAACCGCCAGATGTCGAACTGGGATCCGGCCTCCGAGATTTCGCGCTTCAACGCCCGGACCGGCACGGATGCGGTCTCCGTCTCGGCCGCACTCGGCGAGGTCATGGACGCTGCCGAAGCGGTGCATCTCGCCAGCGGCGGGCGGTTCGACACGACCATCGGCCCGCTGATCGAGCTCTGGGGCTTCGGTGCGCCCGGGGTCACGGCCATGCCCGGCGACGCGGAGATCGCCGGCGCCCGCGCGCGCTCGGGCCACGCCAACACCTTGCAGGTCGGTCAGGGCACTCTCAGAAAGATGCAGCCGGATGCGCAGGTCTACCTCGCGGCAATCGGCAAGGGTTACGGCGCCGACCGCGTCGGCCGCGCGCTCGAAGCACTCGGGGTCCGCGACTACATGGTCGAGATCGGTGGCGATCTCTATGCGGCAGGTCGCAACCCGGAAGGTCTGCCATGGCAGATCGGCATCGAAACACCGGCCGCGAACCGCCGCGATCTGCTTGAAATCATTGATGTCTCCGATCTCGGGCTGGCCTCGTCCGGCGACTACCGCAACTTCTTCCAGCGCGACGGCCAGCGCTTCTCGCACATCGTCGATCCGCGCACCGGACGCCCGGTCACGCACGATACCGCGTCGGCGACCGTGCTCGCGGAAAACGCGATGCTGGCCGATGCCTGGGCGACCGCACTGCACACCATGGGCAAGGAAGAAGGCCTCGCCCTGGCCGAGGAGCAGGGCATCGCGGTGCTGTTCACCGAGCGTTCGGGCAGTGCCGACGCGCCACGGTTCACGACGACGGCCAGCACACGGTTCAAGGCCCTGACCGCCTAGCTTTCAGAAAGGACGCAGCCATGGCCACGTTTCTTTTCACGTTCGGTTTGTTGATTCTGATCGTTCTCGGCATGGCGGCCGGGGTGATCCTGATGGGCCGCTCGATCAAGGGAAGCTGCGGCGGCCTGAACGCGATCGCGGACGCCGATCACTGCCTCGTCTGCAACAAGGAAATCGACCCGGACAGCCCGCTGCGTGAGCGGCTGAAATGCCCGCGCGCGCGCAAGATGCTGGAAAACGCCGGCCTGCACGATCCGGCCGTCAGCCAGGGCTGAGCCGCCGGGGCCGCGCCCGGCGACGCTGCTCCTCGTCACCCGCCCGGCGACAGCGGAAAGAACCCGACGGTGAGAAGGCATGCACCCGCCGTCAGGCCGTAAAGCCACAGCTTCCAGGCCGGTCCCTCGACCTTCCAGACCCGCCTGTACTGAAAGCCGGCCCAGCAGGCGATGACGAAGATGGCGGTCGCCAGGGCCGGAGACAAAGCAAGGTCGGGCAACAGAAATCTCCCAAAATGCACGAATCAGTTATGTTGTGGACATAAGCAAGCAAGAGCCAGTGGAGGAAACACAATGCCGGCATCGTATCGGGCGCCCATGCGCAAGGACAAACAGAGCGATCGGACCTTCAGCCAGAGCTCGTCCAGCAACCTGTCTGCCGACCAGGCCGATGTCGGGAAGATCGTTGCGAACAAGGGCGACGAGGTGTTCTCGATCGGGCCTGGCGAAACCCTCCACCGTGCCGTCGAGGTTCTGCGCGACCGCCGAATCGGCGCACTTCTGGTGACCGACGACACCGGCGCGCTCGTCGGCATCCTCTCGGAACGCGACATCGTTCGAAAGCTTGCCGACACGCCGGGCAAGACGCTTCCCCAACTCGTGCAGGACGTGATGACCAAGAACGTCGAGACCTGCACGCGGGACGAGAAGCTGATCTCGGTGCTCCGGCGGATGACCGCGGGGCGCTTCCGTCACATGCCGGTGGTCGACGACGCGAAACTGATCGGCATGATCACGATCGGCGACGTCGTCAATTTCCGGCTGACCGAGCTCGAGCACGAAACGCTTCAGCTCAAGCAACTGATCGTCGGATAGGGTCTGGACGAGGGCCTTCCGGGGCCCGTCACGCCGACCGCCATTTCTGGCCACGCTGCGCCGGACCGATCGGGTCCGGTCCGAACCGGCGTTCAGTTGCGCCGGTGGTGTTTGAGCCGCGCGACCGGTTCGTCGGTCAGCCGACCGGCACGAGTCCCTCTTCCCCGGCGGCCACCGGCGACCGATTGCCAAGATCCGCAGAGACCCGGGCGCCGCAGATCTGGCGAGAAACCCGGAAGGCCCGCATCTTTTCCGCAAGCCCGGCGCTCTGAAGCGCGATTTCAGTCGCGGCAAGACACCTGCAAGACTTGGATCGGAACTCAGCGGGTGCCCCTGCCTGCGCGAACCCGATTTCACCCTCAAGGCCATGGGCCGCGCGCCCGCGACAGGTCAGGACGGCTTCGTCGACTGTCCGAGCTTGAACGCGTCTATCCCGTAGCGCTTGTAGAGCACATACGCCGTCACGAGCGCGCCCGAGAGCAGATACACCGCCGAGGCGCCGAGACCGAACTGCACCGTCAGCGACAGACCGACCAGCGGCGCGAACGCGGCCCCGAAGATCCACGACAGATTGGTCGAGATCGATCCGCCCGAGAACCGGAACTCCGGTTCGAACCGCGCCGGCGCGATCGAGCTGGACTGGCCGAACGCAAGGCCGAGCAGCACGAAACCGCAGAGAATGTAGACCCACGGATTGCTGTCGAGCGTCGAGATCGTCAGGCAGAGCAGCGGGATCAGCAGCGTGCAGAGGCCGAGCACCCGCGGCCGCCCGTAGATGTCGGACAGAAAACCGGACGCGATGGTCGAAAAGACGCAGAGCGTGCCGCCGATCAGCTGCAGCATCAGGATGTAGCTGATCTCATCCTCCGAATAGAGCAGCGCATAGGCCAGCGGGAACACCGTCACCATGTGAAACAGCGCGTAGCTCGCAAGCGGCATCAGCGCCGAGATCAGGATCGGGCGCCATTGCTGGCGCACCATCGGGATCAGCGGCGCCGGTTTCGGCGGCAACTTGTCGGGTCCGAAATCCGCGGTCAGCAGGCGCAGCCGGGCAAACAGCGACACGACGTTCACCGCCATCACGCCGAAGAACGCGAACCGCCAGCCGTAGTTGATGAACTCTTCATCCGTCAGGAACCCGGTCAGCACGAAAAACAGCGACCCTGCCACGCAGAAACCGATCGGCCCGCCAAGCTGCGGCACCATGCCGTAGAGCCCCTGACGCGCCTTGGGTGCGGCGTTCTGAAGCTGCAGCGTGATCCCGTCCCAGGCGCTGCCCAGCCCGATCCCCTGACCGATGCGCAGGCCGGCCAGAAGCGCGGGCGCGAGCCAGCCCACGGCCTCATAGCTCGGCAGCAGCCCGATCGCGACCGTCGAGACGCCGAAGATCATCAGCGCCATGGCGATTCTGCCGACCTGCCCGACCCGGAACTGCACGAAATCGCCCAGCATGCTGCCGAACGGACGCGCCAAAAAGGCCAGTGGAAATATCGAGAACGACAGCAATGTCCCCGTTATCGGGTCGAATGTCGGGAAAAACAGCCGTGGAAACACCAGTGCCGAGGCAATCGCATAGACGAAGAACCCGAAGAAATCGGTGACCCGCGCCATGATGACGGTGGTGATGACTTCATCGACCGTCGCCGCGTGTATTTTCGTCGTGTTCACGTTTTCCACGTAAGTGCCCGTCACGGTTAGTTGGCCATTAAGGTCTAGAGTGTGTACCATAAAATCCAGTTACGTTCGGGTGCGAAGTTTTGTTGCAGCGCACTGGCCTGTTCCCCGGCAGAAGTGGGACCTAGGTCAGTCTGCAGCAGGACAACTCGAACTGCCGATCGCTGCCAGAACCTGGGCAACAAGCGTTAACAAAATGATGGCTGATCTGACGAAGACGGCGAGGATTATCGGGCTGATCGCGGCCGTGGCCTTGCTTTCCGGCTGCGAACTGATCGTGCTGGACGCGCCCGGCGACGTGGCGGCCCAGCAGGGCGATCTGATCATCTACGCGACCGTGCTGATGCTGATCGTGATCATTCCGGTGATGGCGCTGACCGTGTTCTTCGCGTTCAAGTACCGCGAATCAAACACCAAATCGACCTACGAGCCGGACTGGGACCACTCGATCAGTCTCGAGATCGTCGTCTGGTCGGTGCCGCTCGCGATCATCATCTGTCTGGCCGGGCTGACCTGGGTCGCGACCCACCGGCTCGAACCCTATGACGATCTGCGCCGGATCTCCGAGACCCAGCCGATCACCGAGGCCGACAAGCCGATGGTCGTGCAGGTCGTCGCGCTCGACTGGAAATGGCTGTTCATCTACCCGGAGTACGGGATCGCAACGGTCAACGAGGCTGCGGCCATTGTTGATCGGCCGATCGAATTCCACCTGACCTCGGCCACGGTGATGAACTCTTTCTACATCCCGGCACTCGCCGGCCAGATCTACGCCATGGCAGGCATGCAGACCGAGCTGAACGCCGTGATGAACGAGCCCGGCACCTATCACGGCCTCTCGGCGAACTACAGCGGTGCCGGCTTCTCGCACATGCACTTCGACTTCCACGCCTTCGATCAGGCCGGCTTCGACGACTGGGTGCAGAAGGTCCAGGCCAATGCGCCGGAGCTTGACCGCGCAGCCTACGTCGCGCTCGAGGAACCCACGGTCGATCACCCGGTCGTCTACTTCGACGGGATTGCCGACGACATGTGGGAGCGGATCGTGAACATGTGCGCGGGCAATGACGATCTCTGCCGCCACGACATGATGATGGTCGACGCTCTCGGCGGCGGCGGTCTCGAAGGTCTGCTGAACCGCGAGCTTTACCGCGGCCTCTGCTCGGCCGACGACCCGAGGGCTCTTTTCGCGATGCTCAAGCCGTCGAAGCTCGGCGACGACCAGGACATCGACACGCTGCTCAGCGCCCTGATGCCCGAGATCGAGAAGCTGCCGCAGTCGCGGCCGGTCGCGGGGGCTGAATAACCACAATGGCCGGATCAGACCTCATCCACGGAACCGCAGGCGCCGAGGTGGCGCACCCGATCTGGGGCAAGATGACGTGGGACATCTTCCCGTTCTACGACCCGATCGTCCTCTCGACCTTCGTCGGCACGGTGATCCTCGGCACGGCGATGTTCGGGCTGCTCACCTATTACCGGCTCTGGGGATATCTCTGGCGCGAATGGTTCACCTCGATCGACCACAAGAAGATCGGGATAATGTACATGATCCTCGGGCTGGTGATGCTGGTCCGCGGGTTCGCCGACGCGCTCCTGATGCGCGGGCA
>JBCDAV010000011.1:0-167213 GCA_039184865.1 Pseudomonadota bacterium
ACTCTCGACCGAGGCGCGCGACAAGGCGCGCGGCGAACTGAAGAAGCTGAAGAACATGTCGCCGATGTCGGCAGAGGCGACCGTCGTTCGGAACTATCTCGACTGGATGCTGTCGATCCCGTGGGGCAAGAAGTCCCGCGTGAAGAAGGACCTGGGCAAGGCGCAGGAGATCCTCGACGCGGATCACTATGGTCTCGCCAAGGTCAAGGAGCGCATGGTCGAATATCTGGCCGTGCAGCAACGCTCGTCCCGTCTCAAGGGTCCGATCCTTTGCCTTGTCGGCCCTCCGGGCGTCGGCAAGACCTCGCTTGGGAAGTCGGTCGCGAGGGCGACGGGCCGCGAGTTCATCCGGATTTCGCTCGGCGGCGTGCGCGACGAGGCCGAGATCCGTGGTCATCGCCGGACCTATATCGGTTCGATGCCCGGCAAGATCATCCAGTCGATGAAGAAGGCCAAGACGACGAACCCGCTCATCCTGCTCGACGAGATCGACAAGATGGGGCAGGACTTCCGCGGCGATCCGGCCTCGGCGATGCTCGAAGTGCTCGACCCCGAGCAGAACAGCACGTTCTCGGACCATTATCTCGAAGTCGAATACGACCTCTCGAACGTGATGTTCCTGACCACGGCGAACACGTACAACATGCCCCAGCCGCTGCTGGACCGCATGGAGATCATCACGCTCGCGGGCTACACCGAAGACGAGAAGGTCGAGATCGCGCGCCGCCACCTGCAACCGAAGCAGGAAAAGGAGCACGGTCTGCGCAAGGGTGAGTTCACCCTGACCGACGAAGCGCTGCTCGAGATGATCCGCCGCTACACCCGCGAGGCCGGTGTCCGGAATCTCGAACGCGAGCTGGCCAAGCTCTGCCGGAAGGTGCTGACCGACATCGTAAAGGGCGATGCGGAGACCGTCGAGGTGACGCCGGAGGCGCTCGAGAAGTATCTCGGCGTGCCGCGTCACAAGCATGGGCTGGCCGAAGAGGAAGATCAGGTCGGCGTGGTCACCGGGCTTGCATACACTTCTGTCGGCGGCGATCTCCTGCACATCGAGGCGCTCAAACTGCCCGGCAAGGGCCGCATGAAGACCACGGGCACGCTCGGCGATGTCATGAAGGAATCGATCGACGCGGCCGCGAGCTTCGTCCGATCGAAGGCCACCAGCTACGGCATCAAGCCGCCGCGCTTCGAGAAGATGGACATCCACGTCCACGTGCCCGAGGGCGCAACGCCGAAGGACGGGCCGTCTGCCGGTATCGCCATGGTGACGTCGATCGTCTCGGTCCTGACGGACATTCCGGTGCACAAGGACATCGCGATGACCGGTGAGGTCACGTTGCGCGGCAACGTCCTGCCGATCGGCGGTCTGAAGGAAAAGCTGCTTGCTGCTCTGCGCGGCGGCATCAAGACGGTTCTGATCCCGAAGGACAACGTGAAGGATCTGCCCGACATCCCGGACAACGTGAAGGATGGGCTCGAAATCATTCCGGTCGAAACGGTCAGCGAGGTGCTGACGCACGCTCTGACCGAGCAGCCGGAACCCATCGAATGGGATGAGGACGAGCACTTCGACGCGCCATCGTCGGATGAGCCCAGCAGCGGCGCGGAAGCGTCCCTTGCCCACTAGTCGCCAAGGGCAAGCGATGGGGCTCGCGCGTTGACGCGCGGGCGCCGTGCCCTTAAGAGGCGGGCGTCCGGGCGGTTAGCTCAGCTGGTAGAGCGCTTCGTTTACACCGAAGATGTCGGGGGTTCGAATCCCTCACCGCCCACCACACCAAATTCAGCATTTTCAAACCCATCTAATGCCTTGAAAAATAAGGTAGCCTTTGGGATTCTGACGCCGGATTAGTTGCAACAAGCCGAAGGCTCGTCAAAAGCCGATCTCAGAACCAGTCTGCGCAAATCCTGACGCGCAGACTCCCCTCTTTTCGAACGGCTTGAGAAAAACTGGAGTGCGGGTTCTAAAACCCTCGCTGCGTTGCCCGATGGCTGATGCTCAGATTCGAGCTTTCCCTCACTTTCAGCATATCCGCTTCAAGCTTTTCGATGCGTCGCCCAAACGCTTTGATCACTGTTGTCGATCCCCCATCCGCGCTGTCGAGGCACTCTTCGATCTTTCGCTCGAGATAGCTGATTCCACGCCGCAGGTAGGTACCGGAATCCGTGGCCTGAGCGCGGCGCATTTCCCGGGCGTCCTTGAGCATGCCGAAGACCAGAGCCAGCGGATCCACGGATGCCCGCATTTGCGTTATCAGAGCTGCGAAGTCCCCCTCAAGCTGGGCTTGCCGGATCGACT
This sequence comes from Pseudomonadota bacterium, assembly GCA_039184865.1. Taxonomy (GTDB): domain Bacteria; phylum Pseudomonadota; class Alphaproteobacteria; order Rhodobacterales; family Rhodobacteraceae; genus Thermohalobaculum. Next base: position 2,297 of record JBCDAV010000011.1, read on the forward strand.
TGCCGTAGCTCACACAACCTTTGGTGTGGCACAGATAGTAAGGTTCGTACCTCCCGTAACGGCCCCGAGATTTGCAATATGACAGTGGGTGTCCACAATCGGCGCAGGTCATGAACCCCATCAAACCGAATGTTTCGCCTAAGTCTTTTGCTGTGCCGCGAGGCCTCCAACCGTTACACAAGTTGCTTCTTCAATGCCATCGCTCGTTATTATGCACAGAGCATCCAACCACGAGCAATAAAAGGCCGGACATGTTCGCGAACGAACCGCCCGGCCTGTGTTCTGGGTTTCAGCTCGCGTCGGCTTTCCCAAGCGCCTCGATCAGAGTGCCGAGGTTGTGTTGGAACATCGCGAGATAGCTGGTCGCCGGGCCGCCGCGCTCGGAAAGAGCATCGGAGTAAAGCCGCCCGCCGACCGCGATTCCTGTCTCATCCGAAATTTGCTGGATCAACGCGGGACTCGTGATGTTCTCGACGAATAGCGCCCCTGCACCCTCTGCCTTAAGCTGATCGATCAGGACCGCGAGATCCTGGGCCGAGGGCTCGGCTTCGGTGTCGATCCCGACCGGGGCAAGGAACGTGAGACCATAAGCATCCTCCAGATAACCGAAGGCGTCGTGCGCGGTCACGACCGTGCGGCGGTCTGCCGGTAGCTCGGCCAGCTGCGTGCGGGCTTGCGCATCCAGCGCCTCTAGTTCCGCGATGAATGCCTTAGCATTGGCTGCGAAGTCCTCGGCATGGTCCGGCATGGCTTTCGCCATCACGGTTTCGATGTTCCGCACATAGATCGCGCCGTTCTTGAGTGCGTTCCATGCGTGGGGGTCGGTCTCGCCCTCGACCTTGAGCGGCGTGATCCCTTGCGTCGCGACATGAACGCTGGCCGTCGTTCCCGACTCCGCGATCAGAGTGTCGGACCATGTCTCGAACCCCAATCCGTTGACGAAGATCACATTCGCATCCGCGACGGCCCGGGCATCTGCCACCGACGGTTGATAGACATGGGCATCCGCATCAGGGCCGACGATGGTCGTGACGCTGGCATGATCGCCCACCACCTGCTCGACCATATCACCGAGGATCGAGAAGCTCGCCACGATCTTGAAATCGCTCTCCCCGGCTTGCGCGGGAAGCGATACGAACATAACGGCTGCCGAGGCAATTCCGGCGATAAGTGTTTTCATCAGGCTCATTGGGTCCTCTCTACAGGAAGGGGGGTTGGAACGGTGTTGGAGTGCGGGTCGGACGACTTTCGCAGACGTCTGCCGAAGCCGAGTGGGCCGATCACGGCCGAAATCAGGAAGAAGACGCCGGCCACCAGAACGATGCCAGGGCCGGAAGGTGTCTCCGGCAGCACATAGGAAAGCGTGAGCCCGATCCAGCAGCTCGCCAGAGCGAGGGCAAATCCGAGCACGAGTTGTCCCGTGATCGTGCTGGACCAGTACCTTGCTGCCGTCGCGGGCAGGATCATGAGGCCGACGGCCATGAGCGTGCCCAGGGTCTTGAACGCGGCGAGGAGGTTCAGAACCAGCAGCAGCATGAACGCCTGTTCCACGATCCATGGCCGTTGTGACTGAGACTCGAAGAAGACAGGATCGCACGTGCTGACGATCAGGGGGCGCAGGAGCACGGCGAAAGAGATCAGCGTGACGGTTGCGACGCCGCCGACCAGCATCATCGAGGCGTCGTCGATCCCGAGGATCGAACCGAAGAGGAAGCTCTTCAGCGGCACTGCCGAACCGGCTGCGGACAGAATGAAGATCCCGGCGGCAAGCGCGATCAGGTAAAGTGAAGCGAGGCTCGCATCGCTTCTGAGGATCGTCTTGCGGGTCAGGAACGCGGTCAGGATGGCGACGCCGACGCCGGCAATCAGTCCGCCGATCAAAAGCGAAGTCACGGAAAGGCCTGCGATCACGAAGCCGATCACGACGCCCGGTGTGATCGCATGCGCCATCGCCTCGCCTGCGAGCGAAAGTCGCCGCAGGACGAGGAATGCGCCCACGGGAGCAACCGAGGCCGACAACACCGTTGTCGCGACGAATGCGCGGCGCATGAAGGCGTAGTCCCACATCTCGGCGAAGAGCTCAAACACGAGCGGAGTCCACATTGCTCTGCGCGGACCGCAGCATCCAGGAGGCCTGGCTCTTGGAGAGATAACCCTGCGCGATCAGGCGCTCGGGCGTCAGCACATCTTCGACCGTTCCATAGGTTGCAGAGCCACTACCCAGCAGGAGCGCATGGCTGCAGTGGTCCAGCACCGATGAGAGATCGTGCACCACCAGTACGACCGCACGCCCCTGTCGCCGCCACGAGTCGATCAGCCCCAAGAGATGCGCCTCGGAGCTTTGATCGACCGCTGCAAATGGTTCGTCCAGAAGAATGAGGGGCGCATCCTGCAGGATCACCCGCGCGAAAAGCGTGCGCTGCAATTGCCCGCCAGAGAGCGTGTGGAGCGAGCGCTCGGCAAGCTCGAGGACGCCTGCCTGATCAAGCGCCGCGGCGACACGGTTGCGCCCCTCCCGGTCGAGCCCGGACCAGAAGCCGAAGCCTTTCCATGCGCCCATGCCCGCCAGATCGCGTACACGGATCGGGAAACGGCGGTCGAACTCGCTCATCTGGGCGAGGTAACCGACTTCTCTTGGCCGCCCGCCCGGCCAGGTCATCCGACCAGTCAGTGGCTCCAGCAGCCCGAGGAGCATCTTCACGAAGGTGCTCTTGCCCGCCCCGTTCGACCCGAGAACGGCCAGCGTCGTTCCGGCCTCGATATCGAGGTTCAGGCCGCGGAACAGTGTGAGCCCCGGATAGCCCAGGGACACATTTCTGATCTCGGCAATCGCCGTCAAAGGATCACCCCGATGATTGCGATCCAAAGAATAGCTGAAATGCCCAGTGCCACCGAGATGAGGACCGGCGTGCTTGCCTCAGATAGGCACCGACTGCTCTTCTCAATCGATGGAGTTAAGTCGTCTGATGCATTCGTGCTGCTGTCGTCTGTCGCCAGCATCGCCACCTCTCGGATGGCGGGGAGCCGTTCAGACGACACATGCGACCCGTAATGGCCACAAAGCGCATGTCTTCCTCCTTCCGGGACACCCCGCCCGAAAAAGTTACCGTTGCGATGGCAGGTCTCCTGGCTCGCGGATCTTTGCGGTTCCTTCGCCTTCCCAGCGTTTTACGCCAGTGGCTGTGTGAAGGACCGCTCTCCGCTCACAGTTGCGGGGGCAGCTACGGGTTCGGGCCCTGATGGGTACACCTCACCGTATTCCCTTTTACCCCGCGCTGCTTAGGCATCCACGGGACCATCGGTCATTACGTTGCCTGAAATTGTCTAAACGTCAACCAGGATTGACGTTCGGACGCGTTGCGTTGCGGTTCTACGACTAGGCACGCCAAAGTTTTTGAGGTTTGAAATCGTTGGAGTGCCACCGTCGCTGCCACGCAGGCGAGAAGTGGACGCAGACCCACGTCAGCGCAGCCATCTGCACCAGGTCCGCAGTGCCTAGCCAATGTCGCGAAGTCGCTCGCGACAAGGTCCTCTTGGCCGAGTAAGTCGTAGCGTTTCCACGAACTGTTGAAATTCCAGAATGAATCCTGCGAGCACCACGTGATTTGCGGGACCGCCGAGGGAAGCTCGAGTTCTAGGATCAGGCTTACAGTCTTTGTCTCAGCTTATCGTTTCGGGAGTCGGGTTCGGAGTACCACCAATGCCGGTTCACGCTCAGAATCCTCGATCTGCGCGGGCATTGCCAAAGCTTTGTTCCAATCCGCATTCGGTGAGACGGTTCCCTGGAGCGTGGCAAGCCCTCAATCGACAAGTCGAAGCGATTTGTCCATTCGGACCAGGTTGCCCAAGCGGTCGACGAAGCCTGACCTGGGGCTGTATCCGCGGTCGACACTTTCGAACGTATCGCATTGCAGAACGACATTGCTCGCCGCTCGCGATGCTTCGATTGCGGCGCGAATGGTTTCCTGGATCGCTTTCTGATCGAAGTTGCCAATGGCCGGATTTGAGTGCGCGAGGCGCAGGTTCACAACCAGATCGAGCCCCTGCTCCCCTAGCCTGGCCGAGAGCCGCGGAATGTGCTCGCTGGGCGATTGGCCCCACGGGATCTGAAACACGACTCCTGCGGGGTTCATTGAACCGAGAATCGCCAATACGTCATCAATCTGGCTCGGCAGAAAGCCGCTGCTCACGGCGTGCGCAAAGACTCCGTTTTCGCGCGGGACGTCAGCAGAGGTCGTCACTTTCCCGAGCCACACCGGCATCGACAGGCTTTCGATCAGATCGCGAAGGTCGGCGTCGACGTCAGACAGATCTGTTCGAACCGTAAGTACTTCCAAACCCACCACCGCCTGCTCGATTTGATGAAGCTCGGCCAGAGCGGAGGCATCGGGAACGCCAATAGAAAAGAAAACAAACTTGAGACCCAAAGCTATAAAGTCCGAAATACGGCGACGACCCACCGGATCGCAGAGATCCGAAAGCGGCGTGCGCACGGTCTTCATTCCCAGTTGCAGGAGCCGCAGCAGCGGATAGTCATTGCGCGCCCGTTTCCGCGAGAACTCTTCCATCGGTCCGTTGTACGGAAGGCTCTTTGGTTCAAACCAAGCATGCCGCAGATGCGGGATGATCGGCAGGGTCGGCGGTTCCCGCTCGAAAGCGTCAGCTGTCTCCCCACGGCCTTCGGTGTTGCGCCATCGAAGGCGGAAGCCATTGTCACCGACATCGATCAGAGCGAATCCGTATTTGCCGCAATCGTCCCGCCCGAACTCCGGCGCCGGCGCGACCGGGAAGAGCTCGGCATAGTCCTGGCGGATGAAGCTCGTGGGCGGCAGGCAGAAGAGCTTCACGCCACGATAGCGGTTGTAAAAGAAATGGTGCACGTGGCCCGAGAATATGGCTTCGACGCCATTGTCAGAGGCAAGATCCAGAAGCCATGCGCGCCCGGGTTCGGCATAGTTGTCGTAGTGATCCACTTCGTGCGGGTCGCAGATAAAGGGGGGATAGTGCGAGAAGAGAAAAACCCTTTCGCCGGCGGTGGCCTGCAATACCTCCTGCAGCCAGGCTCTCTGTTCTGTCTCTTCCGCGAGGCCCGAATTCACGAGTGACGAGTTAATCAGCACAAATCGCGCGCCGCGATGGGTGAAGGTTTGCCAATCCAGACCGAATGCGTCGCAGAACAGTTGTCTACTTGCGGAGTTCAGCGACTTTGCTGGCATGCCAGGGGATGGTTTGTCGCCGATATCGTGATTGCCGGGCACAACATGCAGGTTCGGTATCGGTGCCAGAAGTCTCTTCGCCTCGGCGGCTGCGCTCTTGTAAGCAGGCATGTGCGGCAAGGGGTGAACGGCGTCTCCCAAATGAATGGTGAACTCCGGGCGCTCCGCCGCGATACGGGCCGCCGCATACTGCGCCCGACCATTGGCCCGGTCGTTGACTGGATAGGGCGATGACAAATCGCCCTCTGGCGCACGAACATGCGTGTCCGTGACGATGGCGAACGTGAAGCCGGTCAAGACGCGGATTTCGGCGTCAGACCGCGCCAGGCGGTCAGGGCGACGGCCACGATGGTCAGCCCCCAGAAGATCCAGCAGATCACGCTGGAGAAGAAGATGCTGTAATCGCCTTTGGACAAAAGCAGCGACTGGCGGAAGTTGTCTTCCAGTAGCGGTCCGAGGATGAACGCGATCAGGAAGGGCGCGGCGGGAATGTCGAGGCGCAGCATCAGATATCCAACGGCGCCCATCAGGAACATGACCGACACGTCGAAGATGGTGTTGTTGATCGCATAGGCGCCGTAGACGCACAGGATCAGGACGATCGGGAACAGCAGCCTGTGCGGCACGTCGGCAATGCGGCTGATCAAGCGAATCGACAGCTTGCCGATCAACAGCAGATAGGCCGACGACAGCATGATCCCGATGAAGATCGCATAGATCATGTCGAGGTTTTCAACGAACAGAAGCGGGCCGGGCCGAAGATCGTGGATCATGAAGGCGCCAAGGATGATTGCCGTGATTATGTCACCAGGAATGCCGAGCGCCAGAAGCGGGATCATCGTGGCACCCGCGACGCCGTTGTTCCCGGACTCCGCAGCAGCCACCCCTTCCAACTCGCCTTTGCCGAAATTGTCGCCCTGTGGGGATGTGCGTCGCGCCTCAGAGTAGCTGAGGAATGCCGACGGGGCGCCGCCGATCCCTGGGATCGCTCCCAGGATGACGCCGATGAAGGATCCGCGAACGATACTCGTCAGGCAGCGTTTGAAATCCGCCAGCGTCGCGCCGATCCCGGCGAGTGGGTTTTGTTCCCGTTTGACCTCGAGGCGCCCGTAATAGGCGATGATTTCGGGCAGCGCGAAAAGCCCGATCAGCACGGGAATGAAGTTCAGCCCGGCCGACAGATTGACGTCGCCGAAGGTAAAACGGTCGGTGCCGTAGATCAGATCAAGGCCGATGGTCGCGAGCAGAAGGCCGACCGCGGCGGAGCCGAAGCCCTTGAGCAACTGATCCCCCGAGACTCCGGCGATGATGGTGAGCGAGAACATGATCAGTGTGAATTGCTCAGGTGACCCGAAGGCCAGCGCCAGCGAGGCCAGCATTCCTGCAAACAAGATCAACGCGATATTGGAGATGAAATCGGCGATGCAGGATGCGTAGAGCGCGATATCCAGCGCACGTCTTGCCTCGCCACGACGCGCCAAGGGGTAGCCATCCAGCGCCGTGCACGACGCCGCTGGCGTTCCCGGCGCATTGATGAGGATCGCGGTGATCGAACCGCCGTAGAGACCGCCCTTGTAGACACCCAGAAGCAGCAGAATGCCCGTGACAGGCGGCATGCTGAAAGTGAAAGGCAGCACCAGCGCCACGGCCATCGGCGTCGTCATGCCGGGAATCGCGCCAAAGAACGTGCCGATCATCACGCCGAGGCCAACGAACAGCACGTTCTCCCAGGTCGCGAAAAGCGCGAAGGCGTTGCCCAGAACCTCCCAGAATCCCATGGCTCAGATGCCCTCGAGCAATGGCGCAAGAAGGCCTGCCGGTATGGGTATGCTGGCGATCTTGAGGAAGAAAAAGTAGAGGCCGAACGGCAGGACCAATGAGATGACTGAGATCAGCCAGATTCGCCGCTCGCCCGCAAGCAGGAGCGCCGCCGCCAAAGCGATGATCGACGGCAAGATGAACCCGGACGCAGAGACAGCCAGTCCATAGACCGCGAGCAACCCGAAAAAAATGGCGGTCCGCTGCAAGGCCCTGGGATGACGCGCCGGATCTTGCTCCGTTCCCGCTGGCGAGAATACGTCGCGCAACGCGACCACCGCGCCCAGAAGGATCAGCGCGATCCCGATCAGCCGGGGATAGTATGACGGAGAGAGGGCGGCGTATTTCACCTTGCGTGGTTCGACGACGCCTTGCGGGATCAACACGAACACCACCAGCAAACCGAGACCTGCCAGGATCAGACCCGACCAAAGATCCTTCCGAGCCATTTTGCCCCCTCCCTCCCGGCGTTACGCCGCCGCCAGTTTTTGAAGATCCAGTTCGCGCGAGAAAACGAACGCATCCAGACCGATGGAGGCTGACGCTTCCGCGCTCCGCGCCCTGCTGACAGCCAGTTTTTCGAGCGTTTCGCGCGGTGATATCCGGCTCAGTCCAGCGCGCAGCCCCGCCACGTAGTCAGGCTGGCGGCCCGTAGCGCCCGACATAATGATCCTGTCTGGGCTCAACGTTGCATACAGAGCGTCGATACCGTGCGCCATTCGCTGGCCGACGTCGTAAAATGCGCGCTTTGCTGCGGTATCGCCGGACTCTGCGCGGTGGATTGCGTCTTCCAACTGAGCACTGACATGTGGCAGTGAGACCGGCGACGGCTTTCCCTGCAGTTCCGTCACGACGGCCGTGCCGCCCCCAAGGTTCTCGAGGCATCCTTCGCGGCCGCAATGGCAGGGCGCGCTTGAACCGGGCACGCGTACATGTGCGGGACTTCCAACGCCATCGTCGCCGGACCAGATGACCTGCCCGTCCACCCACCGCGCAGCGCCGATCCCGACACCGACGTTGACCAACACCACGTGTCGATCTTGGGACAACGGCAAACCGTGCCGGTACGCCACTTCTATCTCTGCCCTGAGCAGTGCCGTGGCTCGCGTCTCCACGGCAATCGGCAGACCGAGAGCCGACCCTAGGCGCCGGCGCAACGGCACTTTCGTCCAGCCGAGAGTGCTCGAGCTCAACAAGCCGTTCGGTGAAAGGTCGTCCGAGGTCAGTGCGCCGACCCCGACGCCGGCGCCGACGAGCCGGCTGCGGTCAATGTCGCTCTCGGAGACGAGGTGTTCAGCCGACCTGACAAGCTCGGATATGACGCTTTCGGGGTCCGGTCGGACGTCGTCGAAGTCTTCACGGGCGATTTCGTTCCTGATGGCATCGACCAGCACGACCGACTTGCGGTTCGCGGTGATTGTGAGGCCTAGGACATAAGCCCCTTCAGGCCTGATCGACAGCTCGACGCTGCGCCGCCCGACACTGTTCTTTCGCGGGCGGGGTTCGGCCTCGGCGACCAGCCCGGAGTCGATAAGCTCGCGCATGATCCGTGACAGTCCTGCTCCGGTGAGCCCGGTTTGCGCACAGAGTTCCGCCCGCATCATCGGCCCGCGTCGCGCAAGCAGACGCATCACGTCTTGCCGGTTTACGCGTCGGATTTCGTGGCTGGATATCGGCGTTGCAGTCAATTGACACCATTTAATTACAGGGTGTAATTAATTCTTGATCTTTCGCGTTCCTCGCGTCAAGAGTTTTCATTGCGAAGCTCGGAACGCGCGATTCTGGCCGTTTAGGGAGGATGAGATATGAAACGCAGAACACTGGTAGCTGCCTTGACGATTGGTGCGCTCGCGGCGATCGCCTCTGGTCCCGTCGTCGCCGAGGAATACCCGGAGCGACCTATCACCGTCGTTGTGCCTTACGGGCCGGGCGGAGCCGCTGACCTGTCGGCCCGGATGATCGCGGGTGCGGCGCCGCAGTATCTCGGTCAGCCAATTCTAGCGGTGAACAAGACGGGTGCTGCTGGTGTGGTTGGCTCAAACTTCGTCGTGAACGCCGCTCCCGATGGCTATACGCTCTTGTCGGCGCGCGTCGGCAGCCAGATGGGCGTACCCGCGATGAACAAGACGATCCCGTACGCCTGGGACGACTTCACGATGCTGGGGCTGATCGAGGTGAACCCGTTCGTCCTTGTGGTCAATCCAGACAGCGGCATCGGCTCATTTGCCGACTTCGAAGCGAAGATCAAAGCGGGAGAGGAACTGACCTACTCCTCAGCAGGTGTCGGCACGCTGCTGCATATTGCCGTGGCGGTCATGGCGAACGCTATGGGTGCAGACTTCGAGAAACTGACGCACATTCCATACAAGGGAGGCGGCAAGGCCCGGGCGGCGGTTGTCGGCGGGCAAGTCGACTTTTCGTTTCAGAACCTCTCTGCCGTGGCCGGCGCGCTGGAGGCAGGACAACTCACGGCACTCGTGGTCACGATGCCGGAGCGGCAGGCAATCATTCCCGATGTGCCTACTGCGAACGAAGTCGGCTACGACGACCTGGGACTGATCATCGGCTGGTCCGCGATCTACGGGCCGCCGGATCTGCCCGCAGATGTCGTCACGAAATGGACCACAGCGCTGGATGCGCTGAAGGGCGACAAGGCCTGGAACCGCATGACGAAGGGCCTAGGCAACATCGTCGACATTCGCTCGCCCGCCGATACCAAGGCGTTCGTCGAGGCGCAGTACAAGGTCTATGACGACACACTGCGGAAGCTCGGTCTGACGATCGAGTGATCGTCCGAACTGCATAGTACTGGGGGCCGCGGCGGCCCCCTTTTTTTGGCTGGCGACTTAGAGGCTCAGATGGCGCGTAAGCCGAACTTTCTGTTGATCATGGCGGATCAGATGGCTGGGCCCGCCATGCCGTTTCACGGCAACCAGACCGTCAAAGCGCCGACGATGGCACAGATGGCGACCGAGGGCGTGGTCTTCGAGAACCACTACTGCAACCTTCCAATGTGCGGACCGTCGCGTGCCTCGATGCACGCGGGGCGTTTGCCCTTCTCGATCCAGATGTACGACAATGCCTCCGAGTTTCATTCCGCGATCCCGACGTTCGCGCACTATCTGCGCACAATGGGCTACCGCGCTGAACTCAGCGGAAAAATGCACTTTGTCGGCGCTGACCAACTGCACGGCTACGAAAAGCGCCACACGACCGAGATCTACCCCGCGAACTTCGCGTGGACGGTCGACTGGTCCCAAGGGCGCGAGTACCGGCCCACGAATCTGACCATGGCTCCCGTGATCGAAAGCGGTCCCGCCATTCGAACCCTGCAGATGGATTATGACGAAGAGGTCGCCTTCCACGGGCGTCAGGCGATCTATGACCTCGCACGCAAGGGAGATGGCAGGCCGTGGTTGCTGACCGTCTCGTTCACGCAGCCGCACTCGCCTTTCGTCATCGGCCACGAATGGTGGGATCGGTACGATCACGCCGACATAGAACTGCCTTCGGTTCCCGAGATCCCGCTGGATGACAAGGACCATCTCAGCCGGAACCTGCACTATTGCCAGGGACGGCATCAGTTCACGGTCACTGACGCCCATCGCCGCAATGCGCGGCACGGCTACTACGGCATGATCTCGTTCATCGACGACAAGATCGCCATGCTGCGGCAGACACTTGAGGATTGCGGCCTCGCGGAGGACACGATGATCATCCTCACCGCCGACCATGGTGAGATGATGGGCGAGCGCGGAATGTACTACAAGCAACATTTCTTCGAGTGGGCCGCGCGCGTACCATTCGTCGTGACCGCTCCTGGCCGCGTTGCGCCGGGGCGCGTCCGCCAGAACACCTCGCTTGTCGATCTGATGCCGACGATGCTGGACCTGGCCGCAGGCGGCAAGTTCGACGGCTACGCTGGCGGAAAGATCGACGGGCGATCGCTCGTGCCAGCACTTGAAGGAAGCGCCGACACCTTGCCCGACATCGCGATTTCCGAGTTTGCGGCAGACGGATCGACCGGGCCCAGCCGCATGGTGAAGCAGGGCCCCTGGAAATACATGTATCTCGAAGGTGTGGACGAGATGCTCTTTAACGTCGAGCAAGATCCAAGAGAGTTGAGCAATCTGATCGGCGATCCTGCTCACGTGGACGCGGCGAACTCGCTGAGGCAAGCTGCCCTCACGGACTGGGATCCGCACGAGCTTCACGCACAGATCGCGGCGGACCAGGAACGGCGCCTGACAGTTCATCGGTCCACCAGCGGCGATCCGACCTGGGTCAATATCGTGCGTACCGATGATGACGCGCGGTATATTCGGAACGCCGGAGCTGCGGATACCAAGGCCAAGGCGCGATTGCCTTACGTGCCGCCCGCTCAACCTGACCTCTAATCAACGCGCGAAAAGCGTCTGCCGCTACGGCTGCCTTCTTCGCAGGCCTTAAAAATCAAAATAAATCAATGACCTAAAGGCCGTTCCAATTGTCGGCGGCTTTGCTTGACTCGCGCCTGCAGCTACCGCAACGTTTGAGTAGACTTCTGCAAATCTCAAATGATCGGAGGGTTCAATGAACGAGCAAATGCGTGACGACCCGACTGGAGCGCCTCTTCTGAGCGATCTTCTGCATCCGCTGGATCCCCTGACGCCTGCAGAAATCAAGACCGCCGCGAGTATCGTCCGTACAGATATGGGCGATGGTGAGGGCGAGCTTAGGTTCGAGATGATCGAGTTGCTCGAGCCTCCAAAGGAACTGGTCCGCGCATTCGTGCCGGGCACCCCTGTCGCCCGTGCCGCGCGCGTGAATGTGTTTCGCACGGGCCGCATCGGGGTCTGGCGATACAAGGTCTCGCTCGACACCGGCGCGGTCCTCGAGAAAGAGGAACTCCCCACCGCGCGTCCGATGATCCAGCTCGAAGAGTTCATGGACATCGAGAACACGGTCAAGGCGCATCCCGAATTCATCGCGGCCTGCGCAAAGCGCGGGATCACCGACATGGATACCGTCTGCGTCGATCCCTGGTCGGCGGGCAGCTTCGGTGGCCCGGACGAGGAAGGCCGGCACATAAGTCACACATTTGTCTGGATCCGGAACTCACCGACCGACCACCAGTATGCGCACCCGGTCGAGGGCCTGAACGTCGTGGTCGACATCAAGACCCTGGAAGTTCTGCGCATCGACGATTACGGCGTCACTCCGGTGCCCGAGGCGCACGGCAACTATGCCGCCGAGTTCCAGGAGACGACCCGCAACGACCTGCGCCAGATCGACGTCACGCAGCCCGACGGCGTGTCCTTCGAGATGGAGGGGCGGCGAATCCGCTGGCATGACTGGTCGATCCTGATCGGGTTCAACGCCCGCGAGGGCCTGACGCTGCACGACATCCAGTACGCCGGGCGGCCGATCTGCTATCGCGCGTCTATTGCCGAGATGGTGGTGCCCTATGGCAGCCCGCAGACGGCGCACGCTCGCAAGAACGTCTTCGACATCGGCGAATACGGCATCGGCAAGCTCGCGAATTCGCTGAAGCTTGGATGCGATTGCCTCGGCGCGATTCATTATCTGGATTGCTGGATGTCCGACATCAACGGCGATCCGATGCTGATCGAGAACGGCATCTGCATTCACGAGGAAGACTGGGGCATCCTCTGGAAGCACTATGACTTCCGCCTCGACACGACCGAGGTGCGCCGTGCGCGCCGCCTCGTAATCTCATCGATCTCGACGGTCGGCAACTACGAGTACGGGTCCTACTGGTATTTCTATCTGGACGGCGAGATCGAGTTCGAGATGAAAGCCACCGGAGTGATCAACACCGCCGCCTGTGAGCCGGGGGTCGGCGACAAGTACGGCACGGAAGTCGCGCCGGGCGTGGTTGGCCAGATCCACCAGCACGTCTTCTGCGCGCGTCTGGACATGAGCATCGACGGCGACAGGAACTCGGTGGTCGAATGCGACACGATCGCTGAACCGCCGGGGCCGGATAACCCCTACGGCAATGCGTTCTACCTGCAGGAAACCCCGGTCGAGACCGAATGCGGGCTGAAGCGCAACGTTGATGCGCAGCGCTATTGGAAGTTCGTCAGCCACGAGCGGCAGAATTTCATGGGCAAACCGACGGGCTACAAGCTCGAACCGGTGCACAGTGTGGCGGCGTTCCACGACCCTGAGGGACCGTCGGGCGGACGTATGGGGTTCATCTACAATCACCTGTGGGTGACGCCCTATGACAGTGAAGAGCGCTTTCCGGCGGGCGATTTCGTCAATCAGTCGGAACCGGGTCTGGGCCTGCCCGCCTATGTCTCACAAGCGCGCGGCGTTGCCGAAACCGACCTGGTCGGCTGGCATGTCTTCGGGCTGCACCATCCGACGCGGCTCGAGGACTATCCCGTCCAGCCTTGCGTGCGCACCGGGTTCAAGCTCATGCCGGTCGGGTTCTTCGACCGCAATCCGAACCTGGATCTGAGCTCGGACTCGAACAAGGCCAGTTGCAGCGCGCTGGCAGCAGAATAGACGGGTCGCGCTGAGCTGCGAGCGGCATTTCAGGGATCCGAAGGCACAAACGTGTCAGACTCTGTCATTTCGCCGCAGAGTTCGTCGAAGATCGAATTCGAATGTTCGAGGAGGATGGCTCACGCGGTGAGTTGCTCGACTGGCGGGATAAGTGGTCCCACAGCCGGAAGCCGATGGATGATGCGAAGACGGTCGCCGTTGGATTCCTGAACTGGTGCCGCGATCGGAAGCGTTTTATCCAGACGAACCACTGCGACCGTATCGGCAACCTGTACAAGGCAGATCGGTCGGAAATTGTCTGGACGCCAGCAGATCGTTAGCGACTCGATGCGGTTGATCGATTTGGGTACGTCGCATCCTGTCGACCGCCTCGGAGACTGGTCTAAGACCTATGGACCTGATCTGGCTTTCCCGGGTTCACGTTGAAGCGACGAGAGCAGGGCGACGTATAAGGACTAGATTGAACAAGTGGGTCAGGGTGGCTTCCATCCCCGCCACTCCTCGGATGGCGAGGGTTCCTGATGAAACCCCGCCCGACCGGATTCCGATACTTACATCGCAACGCGGAAAGGCGTTGACTGAACACTGAGCGTGTGAGGGCATACGTCGATGGCGAGACGACGCTGGGGTTTCAATGGAGCTACGGCTTAAGGATTGCCGCAGATCAGTTGCGATACAGCTTCTGCGCGCACACGCGCGGCTTTCGCATGCCGCTTCGATTTTCACATGGTCGCTAAGGTATGCGCGAAACGTGATTGAGCGCTATGCGCAGGTCGATCCTGACACCTCAAACGAGGCTTCTGCACTGCTGAGTCAGCACTAGAAGATAGCGCGATTTAGAGAATGAAGTGCGAAAGGACGGGACGTTCGAGTCGCGGTCTTCAATAAATCATGGAGGCGACGCCCGGAATCGAACCGGGGTACACGGATTTGCAATCCGCTGCGTAACCACTCCGCCACGTCGCCCTGCCGCGCCCGATCAAAAGCCGAGCTGCGAGGCCGACAGCTATTAGTCGGGTGTTCAGCCCATTGCAAGACGGCTGTTGTATGCGACCAAGGTGCAGCGCGGATTTCTTGCGTATCCCAAGACGATGTGGCACAGACTTCAACACGAAAAATCGGACCCGGAACCGAGGGAAGATGGACTTCACGGCGGCGCGCCATGCGATGGTTGACTGTCAGGTCAGACCGTCCGACGTAACGAATTACGGCATCATCGATGCCATGCTCTCGGTTCCGCGGGAGCAGTTCGTACCGAAGGCGCAGCGCGCGGTCGCGTACTCGGAGGCCGAGATCAAGCTATCCGATGATCGCGTCATGCTGCCGCCGCGCACTTTCGCCAAGATGCTGGAGCAGTCGCGCATGGGGCCGGGCGACTTCGTGCTCGACCTTGCTGCTGGCACCGGGTACTCGGCCGCGGTGTTCGCGCGCCTCTGTGCAGGCGTCATCGCGCTCGAAGCCGACGACGGCCTACTTAAGCAGATGAACGAGGCAATGGCCGCGCTCGATATCGACAGTGTCGTCACGTTGCAGGGAGATCTTGCGTCGGGCGACGCAGCGCACGGGCCTTACGATGTGATCTTCATCAACGGTGCCGTCGAGACGGTGTCGGAGGCTCTGCTGGACCAGCTCAAGATCGGCGGCCGGCTCGTGGCGGTCTTCGTCGAGGGTGCCGTCGGGCAATGCCGCGTGCTGGTGCGCAGTGAGAATACTTCTTCCAGCCGATATGCATTTGACGCTTGGGCGCCGATCCTGAAAGGGTTTGAGCGGGACGTCGAGTTTGCGTTCTAAAGACCGGGGCAGGGGATGGATCCACGAAGGGGCGCGGGCATGAAGACTCCGAAAGAAACGGTTATCCGGGCGATTGTCGCACTTGCAGTCGGTGCGACGATTGCGGGTTCTGCGCGGGCCGAGACGCTCGCGGACGCGATGGTCATGGCCTACCGCAGCAGCCCGGAACTCGTGACGGCGCGGGCCAACGTCAAAGTGCTCGGCGAGCAGGCGGTTCAGGCGCGCGCGGCCGGGCGCGTGCAGGTCACCGGCGAAGTGAACGTCACGACCCAGTTTCTCGATCTCGAGCAGTTCGTGTTTCCCACGACCCTGCAGCTCAACGTGACGCAACCGCTCTACACCGGCGGACAGGTCGAGAACTCGACCGAAGCGGCCGAGACCCGTATCACGGCCGAAGAAGCCAGGCTTGTCGCGACGGAGCAGGGCATTCTGCTCAGCACGGTGACGGCGTTCCTCGATGTGCGGCGCGACGAGACTCTGGTCTCGCTCGGCAAGAACAATGTTCGCGTCATTCAGGAGCAGCTTCGTGCTGCCCGCGAGCGCTTCGATGTTGGCGAGGTCACGCGGACCGACGTGGCGCAGGCCGAGGCGCGCCTCGCCGCTGCGCGCAGTCTGCTGGCCGCCCGCGAGGGCGCATTGCAGGCGTCGCGCGAGGCTTACAAGCGTGTCGTGGGCATCTATCCGGAGAAACTCGCGCCCCCACCGCCGCTGCCGGATCTGCCGAATAACCTTGATGAGGCGATCGCGATCAGCGTCACGGACGATCCGACCCTGCGCGCCGCACGGCTCGAGCGCCAGGCGGCGAGCAGCGATATCCGCACCGCCATCGGCGCTCTGCTGCCTCAGGTCTCACTGGTCGGCCAGTTGAACCGGTCCGAAACGCTTCGCGCCGAGGACGCGCGGTTGGTCAACCAGGGCGCCTCGAACAACGCGACGCTGGGTCTGCAGATCACGCTGCCGTTCTATGCCGGTGGCAGCAACTATTCGAACGTCCGCGAGGCCCAGGCGCAGGCGGAAGGGCGCGACGGGGACATTGTGACGGCACTGCGTGACGCGATCCAGCGCGTTGGCGTGGCGTGGTCGGATCTCGCGGTGGCGCGCGCCTCGATCCGTGCCGGACAACTGGAGATCAGGGCCGCGAAGATCGCCTTTGAAGGCGTACAGGAAGAGGCCAAGGTGGGTGCACGGACGACGCTGGATGTGCTCGATGCCGAGCAGGAACTGCTTGACGCACGCGGCGACGTGGTGGCCGCTTTGCGCGACGAATATGTGGCCGGGTACAATGTCCTGTTCTCGATCGGCAAGCTGACGGTCGATCATCTCGGCCTGGAAGTCGAAGCGACTGAGTCCGTGTCCAACTACTACGCGTCCGTGCGAGACAAGGATTTCGGCTATGACGACACGGACGACACCGTTTGGACATTGTCTTACCGACCATAACGTGTATTGCGAATTCGGGTGTGCTGCTTAAGCAGGATGCAGAACGATCCAGCCGGGAACGGAAGGCGCCATGAGCGATACTGAAAACAGAAAGAGCATGGACGACGTGCTTGCCTCGATCCGCCGCATCGTGCGGGCGGAGAAGGACCCGGCCGGTGCCGACACAGCCGAGGAAGTTGTGCCCTCGGCGCCGGAGACGCCGCCTACTCAACCAGCCGACGCCTCCGAGCCGCTTGCTCTGACGCCTGAGATGCGCATGGCGCCGGGTGCTGCCGAAACGGATGCGCCCGCAGAGGACGCCATGCCGCTGGGCGCTGCGATGGGTGCTGTCGATGCGGCGGAGTCTGCGGTATCTGACGCGACCTCGGCCGTGGCCGATGCGCTCGATCCCGCTCAGATCAAGGAGATGGTGCGCGAGGTCGTGATGGAGCAACTCGGCGGAGCCGATGCCGGGGAACTGATCCGCAATGTCATCCGTGATGAGCTGACCACGGGCGAGATCGGCGGAAATATCTCGCAGAACGTGCTGCGCCTGATCCAGTCGGAAGTAGGCAAGGCTCTCGGCAAGTAGGCCGAGCGCGGCTTAGATCGGCTCGCCTTTCTTCAACAGATCGTCGATCAGCTTGCGGTGGATTTCGTTGCTGTCACCGCCTCCGAACGTGATGGCGCCTGAGGTGTAGGTGCTGCCATAGGTCAGCGCGAGATTGACGACCTGGCCAAGGCCCTCCAGCAGTTCATCCTTGCCGAGCGGGCTCAGCGGGTGGATGAAAACCGACCAGAGCCTGCCTTGCGCAACCGCATATCGTGCATCCAGCGCACTGTCGAAATTCGCCTGCATCATTCGCATCAGTTCCGCGGGTGCAATCCCCTCGGCTGACCTGATCGCCGTCATCGCGCGCATTCTGTTGGCACGCACGTCGTGGACCACGATCAGCGGGATATCCTCGATCGTCAGGGCCATCGCACTGGGTGAGATCTGCGCCTCCGGATCCACGGCTTGTACGATTTCGGCCATGCGCTCCACCGTCATCGGTTCCTCGGCGCGGACCGGAAGCGCGGTGAGCAAGAGTACAATAAGGCCGACGATACGAGACATGGCTTTCTCCTTCAGGACGGTGCCAACCTGACCGGGCCTGTGTGTTAGCGCAAGACACCTCTCGGTGAGGCGGGACGAAACAGCCCCTTTGCACCTTCGTCGGCCCGCGTTAAGACGCCGCCCGACCAGCCAGGGATCACGAGCCATGGACAAGACCTTCAACGCTGAAGAGGCCGAGCCCCGCATCTATGCGAAGTGGGAAGACGAGGGCTGTTTTGCCGCCGGGGCGAACAAGTCGCGCGACGACGCGTTCTGCATCGTGATCCCGCCGCCCAACGTCACCGGCTCGCTGCACATCGGGCACGCGCTGAACAATACTTTGCAGGACATTCTGGTGCGCTGGAAGCGGATGCAGGGCTTCGACACGCTCTGGCAGCCGGGCACGGACCATGCCGGCATCGCGACGCAGATGGTCGTCGAGCGGGAATTGGCCGAGACCCAGCAACCGAGCCGCGCCGCAATGGGCCGCGAGAAGTTCGTCGAACGGGTCTGGGAACAGAAGGAAAAGTCCGAGGGCACGATCCTCGGCCAGTTGAAGCGGCTGGGATGTTCCTGTGACTGGTCTCGCAACGAATTCACGATGTCGCCGAACCTCTCAGCGGCGGTGCTGAAGGTCTTCGTCGACCTCTACAACCAGGGCCTGATCTACAAGGACAAGCGGCTGGTCAACTGGGACCCGAAGTTCGAGACGGCGATTTCGGATCTGGAAGTCGAGAACATCGAGACCGACGGCCACATGTGGCACTTCAAGTACCCGCTGGCTGGCGGGGCGACATACGAGTACGTCGAGAAGGACGAGGGCGGCGATGTCACGCTTCTTGAGACGCGCGACTATATCTCGATCGCGACGACCCGACCCGAGACGATGCTCGGTGACGGTGCGGTCGCGGTTCACCCCTCGGACGAGCGCTATGCGCCCATCGTCGGGCAGTTGTGCGAGATTCCGGTCGGACCTAAGGAACACCGCCGCCTGATCCCGATTATCACCGACGATTACCCGGATCCGGATTTCGGCTCGGGCGCGGTCAAGATCACCGGCGCGCACGACTTCAACGACAACGGCGTCGCCCAGCGCGGCAATATCCCGTGCTATCGACTGATGGACACCAAGGGTGCGATGCGCGCGGATGGCGGGCCTTATGTTGACGAGGCCGCCAAGGCGCAGGCGATCATCGACGGCGCCGAGATGACCGCGAACGAGATCGATGCGATCAACATCGTGCCCGACGATCTCCGTGGCCTGGACCGTTACGAGGCCAGAAAGCGCGTTATCGACCAGATCACGGCCGAGGGTCTGGCGGTCATGGTTCCCGCAGATCACCCAGAGGTCGCGTGGATGAAGGGAACGGCGCCGGAGTGGAATGCTCTCGGCCGCGCCAAGATCACGCCGCTCGAGGACGGGACGGATGGTCCGGCCGTTTTGCCGATGGTCGAATCCAAAAAGATCATGCAGCCCTTCGGCGATCGCTCGAAAGTCGTCATCGAGCCGATGCTGACCGACCAGTGGTTCGTCGATGCCAAGACTTTGGCACAGCCCGCACTCGAGGCCGTCCGAAACGGCACCACGAAGTTTGCACCGCAGAACTGGGAGAAGACCTACTTCAACTGGCTCGAGGACATCCAGCCCTGGTGCATCTCTCGCCAGCTGTGGTGGGGACATCAGGTTCCGGTTTGGTATGGTCCGGACTTGATCACGGATGATGACGCTTCGACAAACGCGGACAGAATTGAGTGGGACTTCAAGCAACCGGTCCCGTTCTGCGCGACAAGTTTTAAGGAAGCCGCAGCCGACGCGCGCCGATACTACAGCGGTTACTTCGGTAATGCTCAGCCCAAGATATTCTTGGCGGAAGATCAAACATCTGCAGAAGCCGAACATCGGGGCGTGCGGGGGATCGCTCTTTACCGAGACCCAGATGTCCTCGACACGTGGTTCTCCTCGGCGCTCTGGCCGTTCTCGACGCTGGGCTGGCCGGACAAGACGCCGGAGCTGGACCGCTACTACAAGACGGACGTTCTGGTCACCGGTTTCGACATCATCTTCTTCTGGGTCGCCCGGATGATGATGCAGGGCATCCACTTCATGGATGGCGAAGTGCCGTTCCACACGGTCTACATCAACTCGATCGTGGTCGACGGCAAGGGCCAGAAGATGTCCAAGTCGAAGGGCAACGTGCTGGACCCGTTGGAGCTGATCGACCAGTACGGGGCCGACGCGACCCGCTATGCGCTGGCCAGCCAGGAGGTTCAGGGGCGCCGCACGCTGCGCATGTCGAACCAGTCGGTGGAGGGCGGTCGGAACTTCGGTACCAAGCTCTGGAATGCGGCGCGGTTCGCCGAGATGAACGAGGCGTATTCGGCCCACGGCGAGAGCGTGCCTGAGGCGACCGCCACGGTCAATAAGTGGATCCTGGGCGAAACCGCGCGTGCAACCGCCGAGGTCACGAGGGCGCTGGACGAGTATCGCTTCAACGAGGCGGCCACCGCCTGCTACGACCACGTCTGGAAGGTGTTCTGCGACTGGTATGTCGAGTTCGCCAAGCCTCTGCTGGGCGGCGAGGACGAGGCGCTCAAGACTGAAACCCGCGCCTGCATGGCCTGGGCATTGGACCAGTGCCTGATCCTGTTGCACCCGATCATGCCGTTCGTCACCGAGGAACTCTGGGGAACGCTCGCTCAACGCCAGAACCCGTTGATGCACGCGACATGGCCCGAATTCGGTGCCATCGCCGATGCGGACGCTGACGCCGAGATGGGCTGGGTCATCAAGCTGATCGAAGGCATCCGCTCGGTCCGCGCCGAGATGAACGTCCCGGCAGGCGCGAAGATCGATCTGGTGCTCACAGGCGCCGGTGATACGGTTTCTGCCAGACTTGACCGGAACCGCGCATTGATCGAGCGGCTTGCCCGGCTCGAGACCTCTGCTGTGGCAGATGCCGCGCCGGAAGGCTCGGTGACAATCGTGCTCGGCGATTGCTCGGCCAACCTGCCGCTCGCGGGTGTCATCGATGTTACCGCGGAGAAAGCACGTCTCTCGAAAGCACTGGCCAAGGCCGAGAAGGAAGCCGGCGGCATCGAGAAGAAGCTGGGCAACCAGGGGTTCCTCGAAAAGGCGCCTGAAGAGGTGATCGAGGAGCAGCGCGACCGGTTGTCGGCGGCGCAGTCCGAGGCGGCTCGACTGAATGCTGCTTTGGAGCGCCTCGCCGCGATGTGATCCAATGGGTGAGAACCCGTCACCCTTTCCGCAGCCAGACCCGCGTGTCCAAGGTCGATAAACCGTCGTCCGGTTAAGTAGTTTTGCTGGTGACGGTCTTCTTGATTTTCTCCATTAACTGGATATCGGGGGCTAAGTTGCGCAAGTGACCGTTCATCTTCGGGCGTCAAAAATGCGTCCTGCTGGTGACAGGACGGCAAGCAGAAGAATTGTCGAAGCCACACAGTCGATTTTCAGTAGTTCTGCCAGGTCAACATCTGGATAGTACCAAAGCGCTACGGGACCGAAGTCCGGATCGGACGAAACAATGCAAAGTGCGTAAATGTTGTTAGAGACATGCCATCCAATTGCAGGCCAAAGTGATCCGGCGCGCCAGACGACAACGCTCAGCATAAGCCCCGTCAGCATGGCGGCGAACACGTAGAGATGGCCGATCTCGGTACCGTCATGGTGACCCAGTCCGAAAAGAATTGACGGTAGCAGTGCCCAGATCAACCAGCTACTCGATCGCGCGGCGAGTTGCTGCATCAGGTATCCACGGAACACGATCTCCTCTCCGGCGGCCTGAACGAAGGTCAGAACGACCATCGGTGCGATCCACAAGATCCAGACCTCTGGCCGTGTCCCCGGCTGACCACCTTCGGGCAGTCCCAACACGGCCGTGTGGATTGCAGAGAAAGTGACGAACATTAGCGCCCAGAAGGCGGCACCGGTCATGAAACCCGAAAGCGACCGGGTTCCCGGTGGTCCGAACACCGAAGCAAATGATCGGCGATGAAGCCGTCGCACAACGATCCATGTCCCCAGCCAAGTTCCCGAAAAGCCCAGCAAAATCATTGCGATCAATGCATTGTCGCTGTTCCGAAATCTGTCTTCCAGTTCCCAGAAAACGGCGCCTAGGCCATCTTGGATGAACATATCAACGCTTTCGAAGTGAACGGACGAAAGCTCGTCAGTTTCGAGTAATAACAGTGCTGCGAAGGTTGTTATGAGATAGGTTATCGAAATCAGAGTGAGACCGAGCAGACTTCGCCAGATGCCGCGCCGTCTACGTGCTCTCGCGATGTAGAACGCAAAAGGTGCCATAACAGACGTTCACACAAATTGCTGTATTTGCTGACTACGAGTACAAGCCGCGCCGGTGGCCTGGCAAGAAATGATCGTCCGGTGATCGAAGTTCCCGCGCGCACTGCCAGCGGCCGGGCTGCGGACATGGACTCTCGTCGGAACATCGGTCGATGAGGGACCCATGCCTATCAGATCGAACTTCAACGCTTGAGCTGCAAGGGGGAAACTAGGTATCGCTTTACGTCAACGAAAGCTTCGGAAGATGAAACCGAGCGCGGAAGATCTTCACGGCCGCTTCAGGAACCACGCAGTCGTTCTGGGGCCAAAGATCTGCGACATGCTCGATGCCAAGGTGCTTTGCAAGGCCATCATCGATATCTGGTTCAATACCCGGCACTGCGTCGACGATCAAACACGCGCCCGGCTGGGCTGATCAGGATGACGAGCAAGACTAGATAGAGTATCGGACCGAGTTGCAGCGTCTGCTCGAAGCTGTCGCCGGGATAAACCCAAAGCTCCGTTCCGGATGATTCCGTTCCGTGCCCGGCGATGAGCAAGGCGTAGATATTGTTCGACACGTGCATGCCGATGGCGGGCCAGAGCGAGCCGGAGCGCCAGACCAGGACGCACATGCACATGCCCATGAAGAAGGTCGTGCCGACATAGTACGCATCCTGAAGGCCCTCGCGGTCGCCGTAGTGCAGCAGACCGAACAGGATCGACGGGATGACGGCCCAGACGATCCAGTGATCCGACCGGGCGGCAAGTTGCTGCAGAAGATAGCCACGAAAGATCAGTTCCTCGGCCGAGGCCTGGATCAGCACCGCCAGAGCGATCGGGACGAGCCATATGAGCCATGTTTCCAAATCGGCGATGCGCGTTGGCTCCTCGGGGACGAGACCCACGACCCATGTGACGCCCGTAAAGACGATGATTGTCGCGACGGTCAGGAGCATGCCTTTGCAGAAACCCCGGATGGCGCCGATCGGCCAAGCCGACAATATGCTGCGCAGACGCTGGCGGTGCAGCCAATGGGCCGCCGTGTAGACCCCCAGCCAGATACCGGAAAAGCTCAGGAGCAAGAGGAAGATCTCGAGCGGGTCTCCGTTCTTCGTGAACGTGGTCAGTTGATCTTCGATCACGTCAGCGCTTGTGCCCGTCGAGATCGCTCCGACGGCCCATATCAGCAGCACGCCGGCGGTTGCGGCAATCCAGATCAGGCCGATCATCAACAGCCCGACCAGTGCGCGCCACGCGCCGGGTAGGGCTCGGGCCGGCGCTATGTAAGACTCGAAGGGCGTCATGCCGAACTGCCTCCATGGTTGACGCGGAACACGCGCGCCTTTCCCGGTGATTGCACCCTGCGCTGCCATGCCCCGGATTGATCCGTCAACCACGAAGTCTTCTGCTTGAGGGGCCGGTCGACGGTGTATAGGCTGCGCGCCAGCCAAGCCGGGGAGCGACCCGGTGCCAATCGCCGAAAGGCGCTGAGATCCGGAGCGACAGGGACATATGGACGCCAAGACTTTCGACAAATCCAAACTCGTCAGCCGCCATGTGACTGAAGGCCCCGCGCGGGCACCGCATCGCTCCTACTATTACGCAATGGGCCTGACGGACGAGGAGATCCACCGTCCCTTCGTCGGCGTCGCGACCTGCTGGAACGAGGCCGCGCCCTGCAATATCGCGCTGAACCGCCAGGCCCAGGCCGTCAAGCTGGGCGTCAAGGAAGGGCAGGGTACTCCGCGCGAGTTCACTACGATCACGGTCACCGATGGAATCGCCATGGGTCACGAGGGGATGCGCTCCTCTCTGGCCTCGCGCGAGGCGATTGCCGACACGGTCGAGCTTACCATGCGCGGGCATGCCTATGACGCTCTGGTCGGGCTCGCCGGTTGCGACAAGTCATTGCCGGGCATGATGATGGCGATGGTCCGTCTGAATGTGCCGTCGGTCTTCATCTATGGCGGATCGATTCTGCCGGGCAAGGTTCCGGCGGGCGCTGACGTGCCGGAGGACTTCGCAACGCGCGATCTGACGGTGCAGGACATGTTCGAAGCCGTGGGCCGGCACCAGAACGGCGACATGTCCGATGCGGCACTCGATATACTCGAGCGCGTTGCCTGTCCGTCGGCGGGGGCGTGCGGGGGCCAGTTCACCGCGAACACGATGGCGTGCGTGTCCGAGGCGATCGGCCTCGCGCTGCCGCAATCCTCCGGTGCGCCCGCACCCTACGAGAGCCGCGATCAGTATTCGGACGCCTCCGGGCGGGCCGTGATGCACCTCGTCGTGCAGAACATCCGGTCGCGCGATGTGGTGACGCGCGAGGCTCTGGAGAACGCGGCGCGCGTTGTCGCCTGCACCGGCGGGTCGACCAATGCAGGCCTGCACTTGCCGGCAATCGCCCACGAGGCCGGGATCGACTTCAACCTTCAGGACGTCTGCGACATCTTCAAGGAGACGCCGTACTTCGTCGATCTCAAGCCCGGCGGGACCTATGTCGCGAAGGACCTCTACGAGGCGGGCGGCATTCCGATCGTGATGAAGGAACTCATGAAGGGCGGTTACCTGCACGGCGACTGCATCACGGCGACGGGCAAGACCGTGAAGGAAAACCTCGACAATATCGCGGGCAGGGCCGATGGTCGGGTGATCTATCCGATTGAGAAGCCGATCACGCCGACCGGCGGCGTCGTCGGGCTGATCGGCAACCTCGCGCCGGAAGGGGCGATCGTGAAGGTTGCCGGGATGAAGAAGCTCAAGTTCGAAGGTCCGGCGCGGGTGTTCGAGTGCGAGGAAGAGGCGTTCGAGGCCGTGCAGCGGCGCGAGTACGAGGAAGGCGAGGTCATTGTGATCCGCAACGAGGGCCCGAAAGGTGGACCGGGGATGCGCGAGATGCTGTCGACCACGGCGGCCCTGTCGGGGCAGGGCATGGGCGGCAAGGTGGCGCTGATCACCGACGGCAGGTTCTCGGGCGCGACGCGCGGGTTCTGTATCGGCCATGTCGGTCCCGAGGCGGCGGTCGGCGGTCCGATCGGGCTGCTCAGGAACGGCGACATGATCTCGATCGATGCCCGGAAGGGGTCGATCCGGGTCAGGCTGACAGCGAAGGAACTGAAGGAGCGCCGCAAGGCGTGGAAAGGGCCGCGTGAGACCATCTACGGCGCTGGCGCGCTGTGGAAGTACGCTCAGATCGTTGGCGGTGCGCAGCAGGGCGCCGTGACCCATCCGGGCGGCAAGGAGGAGCGTCACTGCTACTCGGATCTCTAGCGTTTCTCGAGCGGGGTGAAGGTATGGGGTTGTGTGGCTTAATTCGATGGTCGGGTGCGCTCGCGGTCCTTGCGGCGGCGACAGTGGCGTCCGGCTGCGACCAGCGCGGCCTCAGCGGTGTTCAGGCCGAGTGGGACCGTCGCAAAGGTCAACAGTTCTACGTCGTCTCGGCCTCGCAGAATGCTGCCATCGTCAATGCCCGCGGTCAGGAGGTGGCGATCCGCCCGGCGGACGGGTTCTGTCTCTCGCGCGAGTCGATCGAGACGTCGAACCGTTCGGCCGTGGCCTTGATCGGCGACTGCGCGTTGCAGGCAGATGCCTCGACGACGCCGAGATCCGAACGCGGCGAGTTGAAACTTCCCCAGGCGCTGCCGGGCATCATCACGGTCTCGATCTCGGGAGAGGCCGAGCAGGCTGGCCTCGATATGGACGACCTCGGCGAGTTTCTCGAAACGCCGCAGGGCAAGTCGCTGATCGGCCGGTCGTCCGACGGAAGCGGCGTTTCGGTGACCGAGAGTCGGCGGATCGGCGATGCCGTCTACGTTCTGGTGAAGGACGAGAACACCGGCCCTGTCCCGATCCTGTCGGACACGTTCTGGCGCGCCTTCATCGAGGTCCGGGAACGGCTTGCGGTTGTGACGATAAACGGGTTTCGCGACCGTCCGCTTGGGATCGAACGGATGCTCGGACACCTGTCGGATCAGGTCGAGGCCATGCAGTCGGCGAATGCCGATGGACTGGGAGACACCAGACAGCTCATCGCCGACTCCGGTCCGATCGATGCGGAAAGGACCACGTCGCCTGAAGCCGGAGCCCTTGCGTCGAACGCCGCGGATGTCGATCGCCTGAGCGATCTTCGCCCGACGATCGTGATCGCCTCGAGCAGTCGCGACGAGACCGAAGAGAGTGCTGAGACTGCTCAGGAAACCGAGCCAGAAGCGACAGAGCAGGCGGAGGCCACCACGCCGGAAGCGCCCCCAGATCCTCCCGAAATCACGATCAAGGAAAGCATCACCGTCCCGGTGGGCAAGGCCGTCGTTCCATCTGAAAGACCCGCATCCGGAGCCGCGCGGACAGCGACCCTGATCAATCCTGCTGCGAAACGGGAGTCCACAGGTGCGGGATCAGAAGCACCGCTGACTGCGCCGCATGCGCCGAAACGGCGCAAGCGCACGTAAGCCCCAGCCGGACGCTCTGCGCGGTTCTCAGATGTCGAGTTCGATCCAGACCGGCACGTGGTCCGAGGGTTTTTCACGACCGCGGACATGGCTGTCGATGCCAGCCCCGACCAGCGCATCCGCCGCCTGCGGTGTGAGCAGGAGATGGTCGATCCTGATGCCGTCGTTCCTGTCCCAGGCGCCCGCCTGATAATCCCAGAAACTGAAGACTTCGCTGTCCTGGCAGGCATCCCGTACCGCATCGGTGAAGCCGAGATTGACGATCTCGCGCCACGCCGCGCGCGTCTCGGGCAGGAAAAGCGCATCATCGCGCCAGGCATCGGGTCGGGCGGCGTCGCGCGCCTCCGGGATGACATTGTAGTCCCCGGCCATCAGCGCGACGTCCTCGGTCTCCAGCAGCGCCAGCGCCCGGTCCTTCAAGCGACGCATCCACGCCAGCTTGTAGTCGTATTTCGGTCCCGGGGTCGGATTGCCGTTCGGCAAATAAAGCCCGCAGATCCGGACAGCGCGGCGGTCACCCATGATGGTGGCTTCGATCCAGCGGGCCTGTTCGTCGTCGGGGTCGCCGGGGAGACCGCGCGCAACATCCTCGATCGGGCGCTTCGAGAGGATCGCGACGCCGTTGAAGCCTTTCTGTCCATGCGTCTCGAGATTGTAGCCGAGCGCCTCGATCGGCTCGCGCGGGAATGCCTCGTCGACCGACTTGATTTCCTGCAGCACGGCCACGTCGGGAGAGGCTTCGGCGAGCCAATCCAGCAGCGCGGGCTGGCGCGCCTTGATGCCATTGATGTTGAAGGTCGCGATACGCATGGCGCGCAGCATCATCTGCGCCCGGCACAAGTCAAGCAGAGATGAAGGGGTGACACCGGGCAACCGGAATGCCCGGTGTCTTGTCGCTTCCGGAGCTTAGCGCTGAACCGTGATGGTGTCGCCGCTCACGTCGAAACCCTTGCAGTGAAACGTGACGGGCGTATCCTTCGGGTCCTTGTGCACGCCGGCATTGGTCACGTCGAAGATGCAGCCCTCGCCTTCGTTCGGGTTTTCCGGCTCGGTCCAAAGGAAGAAACTGATCGCGGTCACGCCGTGCGCGTGCGTCGCGCTGCACTCGACGCTGGAACCGGCCTTGATGATCAGGTGCGAGGGGTTCTTGCGGTTGCCGCAATAGAGGTTGCCGACTGTTGCATGCTCTACGTCCATCCCGACATCGACGTTGTCCGCGACGACGACGAGCCTTTCATTTGCGGATACGGTAGTCGCCGCTCCCAATAGGGCGCCGGCAGTTGCGATGGCAGCACAAATTGTACGGAAGTTGGTCATTTGGGTCTCCAATGTCTTTTTCAAAATAGCCGCCGAAATAGGCGACATTACTTAGCTGGCGTTCGCGGGTAGGGATTTCAATATCACCCGTGAAAGAAAATAACTCACTTGGATGTGCGCCGCGCGAGTGCGCACCGTCTGGGTGTATTTTCCGAATGTGGAGGGTCCGCGCCGCCTCGGCGGGGTTTGAGACCCGTTTCGAGCATAAACGTGCGGCGACGCCGCCCGGGGTAGGCTCAGGTTTGTGGCAGGTACGCGCGTTAAAGAGAGAAGCTGGTGCCGCAGCCACAGGTTGATGTGGCGTTCGGATTGTCGACCGCGAAGCGCGCGCCGATCAGCTCGTCCTTGAAGTCGATCACCGAGCCCGCGAGGAAAGGCAGGCTTTCCGGGTCGATCAGGACGCGGTGTCCATTTCGTTCGATGACCAGATCCTCGTCACGCGCGTGGTCTTCAAGCGCGAACTCGTAGGAGAAGCCCGAACAACCGCCGCCCAGCACCGCGACGCGCAACATCTTGGTTTCGCCCGAGGACTCGGATATCTCCGCAAGCCGATCGAACGCGCCGTCCGTCACCTGAACGGTCCCGCCGGTCGGTGCCGACTTCAGATCAGGAATGTTCAGGTCCATTTTCCTTGAGCCCCGGATCAGCTATAGGCGCTTCACAACACATAGCAATCCGGTGCAGCGGGACAAGAGGGTACGCGGACCATGGATCATTCGCATCTGGCGGCCTTTGCTGCGCATCCCTCTGAAAGCCGTGGCCGCCTGTTTCCGGAAGCCGGTGCTGCACACCGTTCTCCGTTCCAGCGCGACCGTGACCGGATCATTCACTCTTCGGCATTCCGGAGATTAAAACACAAGACGCAGGTCTTCGTCGAGCACGAGGGCGACTACTACCGAACCCGCCTGACCCATTCGATCGAGGTCGCCCAGATTGCCCGGACGATCGCGAGAACGCTACGGCTGAACGAAGATCTCGCGGAGGCGGTCGCGCTCGCGCATGACCTTGGGCATACGCCGTTCGGGCACACAGGTGAGGACGTTCTGGCCGAGTGCATGGCCGAGTATGGCGGGTTCGATCACAACGCCCAGGCGCTCAAGATCGTCACCGGGCTGGAATGCCATTACGCCGCCTTCGACGGTTTAAACCTGACATGGGAGACGCTGGAGGGGATCGCCAAGCACAACGGGCCGCTTTTGGACGGGACGGGCGCCGATACGGGCCATCTGCCAGGCGCGATTGCCGAGTACAACGCACGCCACGATCTGGAGCTGCACACACAGGCGAGCGCCGAAGCGCAGGTCGCGGCGCTTTCTGACGACATCGCCTATGTGAACCACGATCTGCACGACGGTCTGCAGGCCGGTCTGTTTTCCATCGACGATATCCTCGATCTGCCGATCATTGGCGCCTGCTTTGCCAAGGTTGACCGTCAGTGGCCCGACCTCGAGCAGACGCGCCGGCGGCACGAGGCACTGCGCCGCGTCTTCGGGGTGATGGTCGAAGATGTACTGGCCGAGTCGCAACGGATCCTTGATGAGGCGGCACCGCAATCGCTCGGCGATTTGCAGGCACTGGATCACCCTGTCGTCCGTTTCACCGAAGAGGTGGCCTCGAACATCGCAGAGATCAAAGCCTTCCTGTTCGCCCGGATGTATCGCCACTACCGGGTCAAGCGCATTCGTCAGAAGGTCATTCGCGTTGTCCGAGATCTGTTCGAGATTTTCCTCGAAGACCCTGGCCTGCTGCCGGATCACTGGCGCGCCGAGGTCGAGGCTGCCGAGGACGAGCCGCGCCGCGCGCGCGTCATTGCTGACTACATCGCCGGGATGACGGACCGCTTCGCCCTGCAGGAGCACCGGGTTCTGACCGATCCGTTGTCTCGGGCATGAGCTATTGATAGACTGTCGCAAGTTTGTTCTAATATGACGCGTTTTTGCTTGAAAGGAAAAGTAATGAGACCTCCGTTCGCCCTTTGGACAGCGTTGGCTGTCAGCGTTGCGATATCTGCATGTCAGACAACCCAATCAGTACAGACGAAACCCGCTTCGACTGCTATGCCACCTATCGAGGAACGGCGCGCGGTGGCCGGCGAGCAATATGTGTTTCTTGACAAGAAAGGCCGGGAGCGGATTGGCTCAATCACCTCAGTCACCGATAAGTTCGTCGAGGGCGCCTCTAAACGCGCCGATCAAGATTTGTTCTGCGAATGGAAGATAAAGCGAAACACCTTTGCTCCGACGTCTGAGTGGAAGAATTGCGGCGGCAGTAGTGGAACGCAGACATCGAAGCGACTTGGCGATAGCATTTTTCCGCTTCAGGTCGGCAGTACGGAGTCTTGGGAGTACAGCGGTACGAACAGCAACGGCGATAGTTGGTCTAGCACACGCAATTGCGAAGTACTCGGTACAGCAAGCCTAACTGTACCTGCGGGTACCTTCGATACCTACCAAGTACGTTGCGATGACCGTTGGTGGATCCGTGATTGGTTTGTGCGTGCAGATGGGGTGACCGTCGTGTCAACGCGCACGCGCAAAGCAGGCTCGCAGGACCGAAACACGAAAAGGGAGTTGGTCAGCTATACAGAGGTCAGTAGCTGACTTGCGGGCCTGTACTTCGTGCCTTTGAGATAAGCTCAACGGGCAATCAGCCCAGTTGACCTGATCTCGCGCCCATGTCACATCGCGCGCCTCTGGAAATGCCGGGGGCGCACGCAGTGAACCTTTTCGCCGAGATCAAGACGACCATTGCCGCTACGCTCGAGGGGCTGAGCGCCACGGGTGCGCTGCCGGGTGGTCTCGATCCGAGCAACGTGACGGTCGAGCCGCCGCGAGACCCGGCGCATGGCGATATGGCGACGAACGCCGCGATGGTGCTGGCGAAGCAGGCGAAGATGAAGCCGCGCGATCTGGCCGAACAGATCGCCGGGGAACTGCGCAAGGACGACCGGATCACGGAAGTCACCGTGGCCGGGCCAGGCTTCATCAATCTGCGCCTCGACAACGCCGTATGGCTGGAAGTCGTGGGCGCGGCGCTGACCGAGCGCACACATTTTGGCCGGGCGCCGCGCAACGGCAAGCGGGTGAACGTCGAATTCGTCTCGGCCAACCCAACGGGCCCCCTGCACGTCGGGCACACGCGCGGGGCCGTCTTCGGAGATGCGCTGGCGGGACTGCTGGATCACGCCGGATGGGACGTGACGCGCGAGTATTACATAAACGACGGCGGCGCGCAGGTCGATGTCGTCGCACGCTCGGCCTATCTGCGCTATCGCGAAGCATGCGGTGAGCAGATCGAGATTGCCGAAGGCCTATATCCCGGCGACTACCTGGTGCCTGTCGGCGAGGCGATGAAGGAGAAATACGGCGACAGCCTGCTCGACAAGCCCGAAGCCGAGTGGCTCGCCGAGATCCGTAACTTCGCAACGGATGCGATGCTGGACATCATCAAGGACGATCTGGCCGCGCTGGGCGTTCACATGGATCACTATTTTTCCGAGAAGTCGCTTTATCGCACCGCCGGAAATCACGGTCCGATCGACGATGCGCTGGCGGCGCTGGAGTCGAAGGATCTGATCTATACAGGCGTGCTCGAGCCACCCAAGGGCAAGAAGCCCGAGGATTGGGAGCCGCGCCCGCAGACGCTGTTCCGTTCGACCGCGCACGGCGACGATGTCGATCGGCCGATCCAGAAGTCGGATGGCTCGTGGACCTATTTTGCACCCGACATCGCCTATCACAAGGACAAGCTCGACCGGAACTTCGATCTGCTCATCGATATTCTCGGTGCGGATCATGGCGGGTACGTCAAGCGGATGCAGGCCGCAGTCTCGGCACTGTCGGACGGGCAGGTGCCTCTCGAGATCAAGCTCTGCCAACTCGTGCGCCTGTTCAAGGATGGCGCCGAATTCAAGATGTCCAAGCGGGCCGGGAACTTCGTGACGCTTCGTGATGTCCTGTACGAGGTTGGTCCGGACGTCACGCGCTTCACGATGCTCACGCGTAAGAACGATGCTCGGCTCGATTTCGACTTTGCCAAGGCATTGGAAACGAAGAAGGAAAACCCGGTCTTCTACGTCCAGTATGCGCATGCAAGGACACATTCGGTCTTCCGCAAGGTCGAGGCCGAGGGACTGGACGTCGATATCGAGACCGCCGATCTCTGCCTGCTCGTGGATCCGGACGAGTTGGAGATCATCCGGCTTATCGCCCAGTGGCCGCGGATGGTCGAGATCGCCGCCCAGCACCACGAACCGCACCGGATTGCATTCTACCTGTATGATGTGGCGTCGGCCCTGAACAGCCTCTGGAGCAGGGGCAAAACCGGTGAGAACGACTGGCGCTGCGTTCAGACCGATGATCTCGCATTGACATCCGCCCGGCTGGCCATGGTGATGGCCGTCAGAGTTGTTATTTCCGCTGGTCTTGGTATTCTGGGCGTGTCTCCGATGAAAGAAATGTAACGGCGCGCCAAAAGCGCTGGTCGGGACAGGGCAGGGCACCCGGGACAGCGGGCAGCAGGCAGGTCACGATGCAGAATGGTGAATTTGACGAATTCGATCCCTCTGAACTGGAACCCTCGCGGTTCTCACGGATAAGAGGTGCGATTTCCACGGCAATCGGCGCACTGGTGGCGATGGCGCTGCTGCTGACGCTGGGCGTCTGGTTCTATCGTCTCGGCGTGCGCGATGCGCAGAACGTTCCGATCATCCGCGCCGCGGTGGAACCGGCGAAGACTCGGCCCGAAGATCCGGGGGGGCTCGTCGCGCCGCACCAGGATGTCTCCAGCTACGGCGTTGCAGACAGTTCCGGCGTGCAGGCAAGTGCTGCGGTCATCGCCCCGCCGCCGCCGGAACCGCGGGCGGAAGACGTCGCCATGGGCGAACTGACGCCGGTCAGCACGGCACCGGTTGCCCCGCTGAAGCCCGAAGATGCGGCGCCGGCCAGTTCAATATCCAGTGCCGTCGACGGAGCGCTCAGCCAGGTCTCGACGGAAGACCTGATCCAGCAGGCCGAGGCCATTGCCGCCGCGGTGCGCGCGTCGGAGCAACCGAAAGTCGACGCCGCTGCCGAACCCGCCGTGATCGCAGCGGTGGAAAAACCGGAGATCGACACGCCGGAGCAGCCACTTGAGACTGCCGCGGAGTCGCCGGAGACGGGCGAGAAGCTCGCGCTCGCGGAACCGGCGGTCGCAGATCAGCAGGATGAGGCTTCACAGGCCGCGGATGAACCGGCCGAGCCCGAGTTCTCCGGAGGACTGCCCGAGGCACCGGCAAGCAGCCCTCTGGCTCTGAAGCGCCCGGCGAACCTTCTCGACCGTGTCAAGCAGGCGAGTGTGGCCGAGAAGGCCAGCGCATCCGAGCTCAGCGCGCGGGCTGCAAATTCCGCGGTTCAGATCCAGCTTGCGGCTGATCCGAACGAAGCCGTCATCCGTGCGATGTGGGCGAAGATCCAGCGCGCCAACGACGATATCCTGCACGACCGTGCGCTGGCCGTGGGGACGACGATTTCCGGTGGCAAGACCTTCTACCGGCTGCGCGTCGGTCCGTTCCGCGACGGGGCGGAAGCACGTTCGGTCTGTCAGGCGCTGAAAGCGCGCGGGCAGGACTGCCTCGTCGCCCGGAAGAGCTGAGATGGGTCAGCCGACGGCGGCGGTCTACGGCCTCGCCGGGCCGGATCTGACACAGGATGAGGCCAGCTTTTTCCGCGCGGCCAACCCTTGGGGGTTCATTCTGTTCGCCCGCAATATCGTCGATCCGGAGCAGGTGAGCCGCCTCACCGCGTCATTGCGCGATAGCGTCGGGCGTGATGCACCGATCCTGGTCGATCAGGAGGGTGGGCGCGTCCAACGGCTGGGCCCGCCGTACTGGCGCGCCTGGCCGCCCGTTCGCGAAGTGGGAGAGGACGGCAGCGACGAGATGTCGGTCCTTACGCAACTGCGTGATCGCTATGCGCAGATCGCGTTGGAACTGATTTCCGTCGGGATCGACGTGAACTGCGTGCCGGTACTCGACGTGCCGCAACCGAACGCCCATCCGATCATCGGCAACCGGGCACTCGGCTCCACGGCGTCGGAAATCGCAATCCGTGGTCGCGAGGCGATCGCCGGGCTCCTGGATCACGGCGTCCTGCCGGTGATCAAGCACATTCCGGGCCATGGTCGTGCGCTCCATGACAGCCACGAGGATCTGCCACGGGTGCCTGCGGGTCTGACCGAACTGCGCGGTACGGACTTTCCCCCCTTCCTGTCACTGCGCGATGCTCCTCTCGGCATGACGGCGCACATCGTCTACGAGGCGATTGATCCTGAGAACTGTGCGACGCAATCGGCCGATGTCGTTTCGCTGATCCGCTCGGAACTCGGCTTCGACGGATTGCTGATGACCGACGATCTGAGCATGAAGGCGCTTTCCGGCGGCATGGTGGAACGGACCGAACGGTCGCTGAAAGCGGGTTGCGATGTCGTGCTCCACTGCAATGGTGACATGTCCGAGATGACCGAGATTGCAGGAACCGCGTCGCTGCTGACCGGTGAGGCATTGGAGCGCGCGGAACGGGCCGATGCGCTCAGATTGTCGAAGCGTGCTTCGTCAGGCTTCGGGCATTCGGGGGACATTCTCGAACTGGGAGCAGCCCATGGCTGATGTGCGCCTGATCGACGAGGATCTGCCGTTCGACACGCCGCCGCGCGATATAGACGCGATCGAAGCGGAAACGCTGAACGTAGAGGTCGACGGATATGAAGGGCCGCTCGACCTGTTGTTGACGCTTGCGCGCACCCAGAAGGTCGATCTCGCCAAAATCTCGGTGCTGCAGCTTGCCGAGCAGTATCTTGCCTTCATCGACAATGCACGAACGCTTCGGATCGAACTGGCCGCCGACTACCTCGTCATGGCGGCATGGCTCGCTTTCCTGAAGTCCCGGCTGCTCCTGCCCAAGCCCGAGGCGGAAGATGGGCTTTCCGGCGAAGAGATGGCCGCGCATCTGGCATTCCAGCTCGAAAGGCTCGAGGCGATGCGCCGGGTCGCGGCGCAACTGATGGGACGCGACCAGCTCGGGCGGGATTTCTTTCAGCGCGGCATGACCGAGGCGCTGACGGTGAAGCGCCAGACCACGTGGAACGCGTCTCTGTCGGATCTGCTGAAGGCCTATGCCCACATCAAGACGCGTGACGATTACGCGCCGCTCAATTTCGATCCGCGCGAGGTCTATACGGTCGAAGCGGCCCTCGACCGCCTGAAGTCGCTGGTCGGCACCATGCCGGACTGGGGAACGTTGACATCCTATCTTCCCGAGGGATGGACGCTCGAGCCTGCGAAGCGCAGGTCCGCGGTGGCGAGCAGTTTCTCCGCGATCCTTGAACTGGCGAAGCGCGGCGATATCGAGATCCGCCAGGACACGGTTTTTGCGCCGATCTACCTTCGCCAGAGCCGCGGCGATGGAGCGCCTGCGTGAGCGATGCCTCTGCGCAGGACGAACCGGACGAGTCCGGTAGCGCCCGGCCGACCGATGCTCTGTTCGATGCGCCGCCGTTGCCGGAGCTCGAACGCATGGTCGAGGCGATCCTGTTTGCCAGTGCCGAGCCGTTGACGCGCCCGCAAATCGAGGAGCGCCTCCCGCATGGCGCCGACGCCGCTGCCGCAATTGAATCGGTCAGGAAGCGGTATGAAGGGCGCGGCGTGAATCTCGTCCGCATCGGTCCTGCTTGGGCGTTCCGCACGGCGCCCGATCTTGGGTTCCTGATGCGCCGGGAGGCGCAGGAGACCCGCAAGCTGTCGCGCGCGGCGATCGAGACGCTTGCCATCATCGCCTATCACCAGCCGACGACGCGCGCCGAGATCGAGGAGATCCGCGGCGTCTCGGTCTCACGCGGGACCTTGGACCTGCTGCTGGAGCTCGATTGGATCAAACTCGGGCGCCGACGGGAGACACCCGGTCGTCCGGTGACCTTCGTGACAACGTCGTCCTTCCTAGACCATTTCGGGCTCGAATCGGCGCGGGATCTTCCGGGCCTGAAAGAGTTGCGCGAAGCAGGGCTGCTCGACAACCGGCCACCGCCCACCGGACTGAAGCTGGACGATGCGGATTTTGAAGATCCTTCTGAAGAGACCGACGACATGTTCGAAGGAAGCGATCGCTAGGCGACCCTGCCGGACAGACGACTAGGGCTCGCGGAAATGCTTCGACAGCTTGAGTGACTGCCCCTGGTAATTGGACGGAACGTCCGCACCGTAAAGGACGTCCGGAACCTCCGCCATGCGCTCGTAGACCAGCCGTCCGACCATCTGGCCGTGCTCGAGCGCGAACGGTGCTTCGTGGCACCGCACTTCGAGCACACCGCGTGATCCGGTTCCTCCGGCGGCGTGGTGCCCGAACCCCGGATCGAAGAACCCGGCGTAGTGCACCCGGAACTCCCCGGCGACCGCCATGTAAGGCACCATCTCGGCAGCGGTCTCGGGCGGTACGGTCACTTCCTCGCGGCTGACGAGGATGTAGAATGCAGCAGGATCGAGAATAATGCCGTCCCGCCCCTTCGTGGTGACCGGTTCCCAGAACTCATAAGGGTCATAGTGGCCGATCCGGTCCAGGTCGATCAGACCGGCATGGCGGCGCGCGCGCCACCCGACGATACCCTGCGCACGGCGGGTCAGGTCGACCGAAAAACCAAGCCCGCCGTCGATCAGGGCCTCACCATTCACCAGCGACTCCCGCGCGTGAAGATCCGCGAGATCCGTGTCCGAGATCGTCGCTTCGCCGCGCCGGAACCGGATCTGGTTTAGCCGAGCCCCGGGTCGCACCAGAACAGAAAACGTTCGCGGGCTGATCTCGGCATAGATCGGACCCGAGTATCCGGCATCGACCCGGTCGAACTCTGTCGTGTGGTCGGCAATCATCCGGGTCAGCAGGTCAAGCCGTCCGGTTGAGCTCTTGGCGTTCGCTGCCGCCGAAACATCGGCGGGCAGATCCAGGCTTTCCTGCAATTCGACGAGATAGACGCAGCCGGTTTCCAGCACTGCGCCGCCTTCGAGGTCGATCTCATGCATCGAGAACTCTTGGAGGCGCTCCGCGACCGTGGCGTGTCGGCTCGTCAGAAAGCTCGCACGCACGCGCCAGGCCCGCCGTCCGAGTCGCAGGTCAAGGCTTGCCGGCTGGACCTGCTCCGGCAGAAGCGGGGTCGCGACACCGATGGTGCCGTCCTCGACCATCCTTCGAATTGCCTGCGATGGAAGAACGCCCGGCGTTGTCACGTGGTGCCCCATGTCCACTCTGATCGCAAAACGCCGACGGATCGCTCCGTCGGCGCGAAAGATTGGTCGGGCCAGCGAGATTCGAACTCACGACCTTCCGTCCCCCAGACGGACGCGCTACCAGACTGCGCCATGGCCCGTGCGAGGCACCCTATACAAGCTTGGAACCACGACGCAAAGGGCTTTCGCCCCCGTCGGACGCAATCTGTGCAGATCAGCTTTGTTCGGAAGATCGCCGCTCAGGACTCTTCCAGCCGTGCCAGTACGGCTTCGAGACGGCTGATAGACTGCTTCACGCGTTCGGGATCGACCGACGCGTTGTCTCCATCGCCCGTCTTGACGCGCTTCTTCAGGCTTTCCAGGCGGGCAGGTGCGTCCTCTGGCAGATCGAGCGGCAGCATTCCGCCGGCGGTCCCGACATCCGAATCGTCCGTGGGACCGAGCGAAAGCGCCGCATCCGCCTTGCCGCGGGCAATCACGGTTTTGGAGCCGCTCTCGCGCAGCATCTTCTGCACGCCCTTGATCGTCAGGCCATCATCGTAGAGCAGCGCCTTGATACCCCGCAGCAACGCGACGTGGTCCGGCCGGTAGAGTCGTCGCCCGCCACCGCGTTTCATCGGCTTCACCTGGGCAAACCGGGTCTCCCAGAACCGGAGGACGTGTTGCGGGAGATCGAGATCGTCCGACACCTCGGAAATCGTCCGGAAGGCGTCCGGCGACTTCTCCGCCCCGCGTGTCGCGCCCGTCGTCATTGGGCGTTCCCGGCGTCGACGCGTTCTTTCAGGATGTGCGACGGTCGGAAGACCAGCACCCGGCGCGGATCGATCGGCACTTCTTCGCCGGTCTTTGGGTTTCGGCCCATTCGGGCGCCCTTCTCGCGAACCGCGAAGGTTCCGAATGAAGAGATTTTCACGGTCTCGCCATCGACAAGCGCCGCAGCGATCCTGTCCAGAATCGTCTCGACGAGTTCTGCGGATTCATTGCGTGACAGGCCAATTTCGCGATAGACGGCCTCGCTCAGATCCGAGCGCGTCAGCGTGCTACCAGACATTACGCTTTGGTCCCCTCTGCCACACGTTGCAAGCCCTGCGACAATTATAGAGTAACCGACGCAGGAAAAACGAGTCAATGTCAATGACTTGCGAGCGTTCGTAAAAGCGGTGCAATCGGCTCTAAAGGCCGCGCAAACGGCTCAATCCTGTTCGACAGGTTGAGTCTTGTGCGTGTCAGGCAACCTCAGGTCTGCCATTCGATCGGTCACCAGCGCCGTGAGATCGTTTGCGGCGATCTTGGCTGCCAGAGAGATCGCCGCCGCATGGCCGACCGCATCGGCCCCGCCATGGCTTTTGACGACATTGCCGTTCAGGCCGAGAAAAACCCCGCCATTGGCGCGGCGCGGATCGATCCGAATGCGCAGGCGCCGGAACGAACCCAATGCGAAGAGCGCGCCGAAGCGCGACAGGATCGAATGCGAGAAGGCTTCCTTGAGGGCCGTGCGAATGAAGGCGGCGGTCCCTTCAGAGGCTTTCATGGCGATGTTACCGGTGAAACCGTCCGTCACGACAACATCGATGCGATCGGACAGAATGTCGGTGCCTTCGACAAAACCCGAAAAAGAGAACCCCTTGGCAGGGTCTGTGGCGAGTTCGGTCAGCATCTCCTTCGCCTGGCGCAGATCCTGATGCCCCTTGGTGTCCTCGGAGCCGACATTGAGCAAACCGACGCGGGGTCTTTCGACGGAAGCGGCAAGCCGCGCGTACTCGGCCCCCATCACGGCGTACTGAACGAGGTTGTTGGCGTCGGCACGGATGTCGGCGCCCATGTCCAGCACCACGTTGAAGCCGTTTTCATTGCGGGCCGGCCAGTGAACCGCGATTGCCGGACGGTCGATGTTCGGCGCCTTTCGCAGGACCAGCATTGCCATGGCAACGATCGCACCGGTATTGCCGGACGACACCGCCGTGCTTGCCTCGCCCGAGGAGACGCTTTCCAGGCTCTGCCAGAGCGAGGTGCCCCGGCCGTTTCGCAGCGCGCGCGAGGGTTTCGCGTCCATGCTGACGACGCCCTCGGCATGCCGGATCTCGATGCGATCGCGCAGGCGGCGCCGGCGTCTGACGAGTCGCTTTATCTCGTCCGCATCACCGTGCAGGATGAAGCGTATATCGGGGTCGCCGGCCGCAACACGCGCCAACCCGGCAATGACCGGGGCCGGGCCCTTGTCACCGCCCATCACATCTACGGACAAGACGGTCGGGGCGGTCATTTAAGGAAACATCCGATCGGGGCTGGTCCGCGCGGCTGAAGCCGGCGCTGCTCCGTGCGTCAGCACGGAAGGACTATGCTGCGTCGTCGTCCAGATCGATATCGTCTGCCTGACGAATGATCTCACGATCATTGTAGTGCCCGCACGCGCCGCACACGTGATGTGGCCTGCGCAGTTCGCCGCAGTTCGGGCACTCGTTCACGTTCGCGGCCGTCAGCGCGTCATGCGCCCGGCGCATGTTGCGCTTTGAGCGCGTTACTCGATTCTGTTGGACAGCCATGATCCACCTTTTATCGAAATGACCGGAGCCCGTCCGGCTCGCCAGACCTAAGCCCGACTTCATTTGTTCCAGGTCGCCACGGACTGTTAAAACCGACCGATTTGGCGAGAGACGCGGAAAATACCCGGAAATGTTCCGGGGGCAACTGTTTTTTCGCGCCAAATTGCAACATTGTGCCGCGTCAGGGATCGCCGTTTTCCAGCTTGCGCTTCAACTCGGCCAGTTTCGCGAACGGTTTGACCGCTTCGGCATCCAGCGGATCTGCTCCGGGCGGCGTCGCGCGGACCTCGCTCAGGTCCACATCGGGAGCGCGCGGATAGGGATCCAGGGCGAGGGCAAGCTCTTCCAGTAGAATCGCGCCTATGTCGATGTACTCCTCGAAATAGTCGGGCTCGTCCGGTGCGTCTGGATTTAGAACGAGATCGAGATCGATCGCTTCTGGCGCGTCGGCCGCGGGCAGCAAGTCTCGGCTGACTTTCTGATCGATGGTCTGCGCAACAGGCTCAAGGGTCACGACGCAGGGCTGGCCCGTGCGCGCGGTTAGCCGCGCGGAGAGCCTCCAGCCGTCCTTGCTGCGTGGCGAGAGGGCGCCTTTGAAGCGCAGGTTTTCGAGGAACGTCAGACGCATCATCTCTGCGACCTCGCTGCAAATCGTGCGATCCGGCCTGATGTCGAAATTCGTGTCTGCGGCGCGCGACAGCGTCGCGACGTTCATCCGGCGGGAAACCGGATCGGGCGCGTCAGCAGATGTCGGCGCCTGTTTCGTCATGTCTTCCATGTCCCTATATGCTGTCTGCTGGCAGAGCCGACACATAGCCCCGTTCGTCTTGAACTTAAACCGCTCACGCGCTAGGGGTTCGCGGGTGGAGCAGCAGTGGCAGGGATCCGGGCGAATGAGATCCAGAGTCGGTCCAATCTTTACGAAGCTCGTTGCCGGGGGGGCGTTGGCCGCGATGCTGGCGTCATGCTCACCGGTGATCAGACTGCATGGATATGCACCGGTCGACGAGGAACTCGCCGGGGTTCGGGCCGGACAGGACACGCGCGGATCGGTCCGCCGCAAGATCGGACGCCCGAGCGGCACCGGGATCTTCACGGAAGACGGCTGGTTCTATGCCAGTTCACGCGTCGAGCACTTCGCGTTCTACGAACCCGAGGTCATCGACCGCAGGGTCGTCGCGATCATCTTCGACGAGCGCGATATCGTCCAGTCGGTGAACACCTACGGCCTTGAGGATGGGAAGATCATCGATCTCGAGACCGACACCACGCCGACCTTCGGCCGCGAACTCACGATTCTCGAGCAGGCCTTCGGCAATCTCGGCGTTATCACGGACGATCTGATCGATAACTGATCGGATCCAACCGCATCATGTGCGGCTGACCAGGGCGCGTGCTCATTCAGGCCGTTTGCACCCGGTTTCTCAGGACAAGCCAGCCGAGCGCCAGTGCGGCTATGCCGAGTGCAGGCAGCATCGCGAGGTTGACGGCCGTCCAACCGATTTCCGCCATCAGGGCGCCGGATGCGAACGACGCCAGCGTGACCAGCCCGAACACGAGGAAATCGTTCAGACCCTGAACGCGCGCGCGCTCCTCCGGGCGATGTGCCTCGGCGAGCAGGCTGGTCGCCCCGATGAACCCGAAGTTCCATCCGATGCCCAGCAGCCCGAGCGCCACGCTGAAATGCAGGAACGCTATCCCCGAGACGGCGACGAGGCAGCAGATTGCCAGGCAGCCCAGTCCGATCGCCATGATCCGCTCGGCCCCGTATCGCGCGATCAGCCCGCCGGTGAAGAAACTCGGGGCAAACATCAGGAAGACATGGATCGAGACCACGTAACCCGCAGCGTCCAGCGAGAAGCCGCAGGCCTCCATCGCCAGCGGCGTCGACGTCATCACGAGGTTCATCAGCGCGTAGCAGATCATCGCGCACAGCATCGCCACCACGACCTTGCGATCGGACAGGATCTCTGCCCACGGGCGTCCGCGCGCGCCGCCCTCGCTGCGCCGGGGCGGCCGCGGGATATCGAGGAACAGGATCGGGATGACCCCGATCAGGTTCACGATGATCAGTGCCTGATAGGCTCCGGCGAACGGAATGGGCTCGAGCCAGTCCTCGAAATTGCTGGCGATCTGGGGGCCGAGGATCGCGGCGACGAGACCGCCCGCCATTACCCATGAGATTGCGCGCGGCCGGTAATCGGGCGAGGCCAGATCGACCGCAGCGAATCTATAGAACCCGTGCGCGGACATGTAGACGCCCAGCAGCATCGAAGCCGCACAGAACAGCTCGAAGCTCTTCTCGGTGATCGCATATGTTGCAAGTGCGGCGGACAGCGCACCGCAGAGCGTGCCGATCAAAAAGCCGGTGCGTCGGCCCCAGTGCCCCATGATCGCCGACATCGCCGGCGCCGTCAGCATCGATCCCATCACCGTCATCGAGATCGGAAGCGTGGCCAGTGCCGGGTTGTCGGCGAGCGCCTTGCCGACAATGCCGCCCAATAGGAAATGCGCCGGCATCTGGGCGCCCAGAATGGATTGCGCCCAGATCAGGATCGCCACGGCCTTGCGGGCGCGGGCATCGTCATGGGCGGGTGGGGAAACGGCGGCGTCGGTCATCGGCATACGCATATCGCAGTGCATGCGATGAGCCTACCACAAACAATGTGATCGTCCAGATAACGGAGCGTGATCAGATGGATGGGATCTTTGCGACGCCAACCTAGCCGCTGCGGATCTCGAAATGCCACCAATCAGGCAGACCTTCACGGAACGAGTGTGTGACCGGCACAAGTTCCTCATTGTCAACGGAATCGAACGTCCCGAGCAACAAGGCGACAACCGGTTTGTCATCGATCGCCCCCAGCGTACTGCCGCAGGTTCGGCAAAATGCCCGACTGGAGAAATCTGACGACCGATAGGTTGCCGGTGCTCCGGCCGGCCCATTCCACGTCACGGCCTTCTTGGGAAACTCAACCCAAATGGTTGTCATTGCCCCGCTGTGGCGCCGACACATCTGGCACGAGCACGAGTGCGGCCTCAGAGCGGGTCCGTTCGCTTCGAACCGGATCGCACCACACAGACATCCACCGGCGTAAACTGCGTCATCGGGCATCGGAGAACTCTTGTGTCGATATGAGCTTCAGAAACCTAGATGCGTGGTTTCGCGTTGTCATCAAAGCCTCCGAATGGTCGCCGAATTCAGACCGGCTCAGCCTTCAGCACGACGCCGGTGTCTGGGCGCAGGGTCATGTGCATAATCGGCGTGGGCACCGGCGCATCGGACAGCGAGAAGCGATAGCGCGCGAGCAGCGTCGCTAGGATGATCTGGGCCTGCATCATCGCGAAGTTCGCACCGACACAGACGCGCGGCCCGGCACCAAACGGCAGATGCAGATACCTATGCCGCGCCTTGATCGCCGCATCGGTGAAGTTGTCCGGATCGAATTCGTTCGGCTTGTCCCACCACATCTCGTGCCGGTGGAGCGCGTAGATCGCCAGGAACACGATCTCGCCCTTGCGGACCTCGCGACCGCCGAGAACATCGGGCTCCGCGGCGGTCCGCGCGAGGAAGCCGACCGGCGGGTAAAGCCGCATCGCCTCGTCCAGCACCTGCCGGACATAAGGCATGGCTGCGAGGTCCGCGGCACCCGCTGGACGGTCGCCCAGCACCCGGCGGCATTCGTCGCGCGCATGCTCCTGCAGATGCGGATGGCTCGACAGCAGGTACAAGGCCCAGCCGAGCGCCAGCGCCGTGGTTTCGTGCCCGGCGACGATGAAGAACTGCATGTTGTGCAAAAGGTCGGTCGGCGACATCTTTCGCCCGCTTTCGGGATCCTCGGCCGAG
This sequence comes from Pseudomonadota bacterium, assembly GCA_039184865.1. GTDB lineage: Bacteria > Pseudomonadota > Alphaproteobacteria > Rhodobacterales > Rhodobacteraceae > Thermohalobaculum. The sequence continues at coordinate 45,858 of JBCDAV010000011.1, forward strand.
ATCATGTGATCGAGCAGGTCATCCATCCCGCCTGCGGGGCCGGTTTCTGCCCTGCGCGCCTCGATAGCGTCAGCGACCATGCGGTGCATTGTCTTGACGGCCCCTCTGCCCAGAAGTGCGCCCGGACGGGGTACCCAGTCCGGCACCTGCAAGAAGTCCAGTAGCGATGCACGCCCCGCCGTTTCGAAGTAGCGCAGGATCGCAGCGCCGTAGATCTCGGCGTCGAAATGGTCTCTGCCCGACAGCGCCACGTCGCAAATCACGTCAAACGTGGCCGAAAGCATCTCTCCGACCACCTCGTGCGGGCCGTCCTCCGCCAGACGGGCCGCAGCCCGTTCTGCCGTTTCGGTCATGAACGGTGCCAGTGCCACCACATTGCGCTGCGCGAAGACCGGCGCCACCGTCCGCCGTTGCCAGCGCCAGTCCGCCCCTTCCGCAGTGAACAGCGAGTCCCCGACGGCCGGACGGACCATGCGGATCATCACTTCTGCTTTCGGATAGTTCCCGACATTGTCCAGAAAGACGCGCTTGTTGACGGCAGGGTCTTGCACCATGTGCCAGCGCGAACCCATCCAGCCGGTGATCATCGGCTGCACGTAGCAGATGGCCGGGATCACCTCGAGTACGTTGCGCCGCGCCGCGCGGACGGATTCGAGCACCCCCAGCGGCTTCATGTGTGGCTTGATGTTCGGGACCAGCGCGTTCATGGCTGGACACATAGCGGCAATGCGCGTCGTTCCAATTCCGCCGTCGACGCCATCAAACTGCCGGTTCAGGCATTGGTCTTCTCTGGCCTGAGAGACAGGACAAGGAATTCGCGAGTTGTTGGCATCGCACTGTCCCGACAACCTGTTCTGGCATTCGGTGGCGCGGCATGCGGGATGGTCGTGGTGCCGCGTTTTCTGTCTTCGCCGTCCTTACAAGGCTTCAAGTTCCGCCCCGGTCAGGCGCGCTCCGGCGGGCATCGGTCCCGGCGGAGTACCTGCGCGCAACTGGAATATGTCACCGGCGGCCCGATCGATGATCAACTGCTCGTAGTCCGCGAGCAAAGCGCAGTTCCAGTCCCCACCCTCATTGCGACGGATGATCCGGCCGTCCGCACTACGATAGCGAAAGCAGATCCCCCACGCGGTCTCCAGATCCTGCACCGGATGATTGATCCCGCCAGCGCCCTGATAGGTCGTGTTCACACCGGTCGCGAGCACGTCAAATTTCCAGTCGCCATTCTGGACCGGTTCCTGTGCCGCCGACCAGAGGAACAGACTGCCGCCGGGTGCGAGAAAGACCGCCTGCGTGCCGAGCCGGTCGACATAGGTGATCACGGTCTTGCCGACATTGCGCTCGCTGAAGGGCTCCGTCGGATCGGGCCCGGTCGCAACGCCGCATGCGGTCACAATCGGTAAAATCAGCAGTGCCATAAAAAGCCGCATGGGTATCTCCGCTCAATCATCGCTGGTGCAATGATACCGCGGTCAGGCGATCCCCATCAATCCATCTTGCGCAAAGATCGCCGGTCAGGCGGTCTTGTCATAGCGTCCGACCGGATCGTCGGGCTTCGCGCTATCCTGTGCCGGATCGATCACCGGCGGGCTGGGATCGGGCGTATCGGCCACGCGAACCTCGTTCAGGGTGGCCATGAACCGCTCGGTCTTAACACGGCTCTGATCGGAGTCTGGAGCTTCTATGCGCTCGACGATCTCCGAAAGTTTCGCGCTCGGGTCGAGCTCCATGATGCGCTCAACCACCGATCTCTGGCGTGCAGGAACCGCTTCGCGCACCGAGATGGTCTCGGCCTCCCGGCCGCTGCGCTCCGATCTCGCCTCGCGCGCTCCCGATGCGTCGACGCCCGGGCCGCGCGACAACAAGCCCGGCTCGCCGCCCCGCGTGCCTCTCACGCCTGTATTCGTGAACGGGCCGCTGCCGGAGTTGCGGTCGAAACCGTCGCGCCGGGCCGTCGCCGCGTTCTCGCCGGAGCTTCCCGATGCGCCGGCGCCGGATTTCTCGGTCGGATCGATCCGTGTCGATTGGTTCGCCCGCGCGGCCGGGTTCTCACCGGCATGCAGCGGCGAGAGCACCTGCGTCGGCAATCCGCTGGCGATTGGGGTTGGTGCTGGCATCGTCTCATTCCATCCCGCTTGCAGTCGATCCGGTCGACGGACCCACGGGTCGCCGTGGACTCATCGAATGCGATAAACATGCAGCAGAAAGTTTTCGGAACTTTGAACTAAACTGGTTAATGCGCGATTGGCCTAAAACTTTCGCCAATCCATCGCTTTTGCGTGTTGCGGGATTGTCGGAGCCCGTACCGGGTCCTATTGTCTCGGGCATGGAAGCCACGATGCCACCTCTCATCGACCCGTTCGCGCGCGCGATCAACTATCTGCGCGTGTCGGTCACCGATCGCTGCGATTTCCGCTGCCTCTACTGCATGTCCGAGCACATGACGTTCCTGCCCAAGAAGGAACTCTTGACGCTCGAGGAGATGGATCGGCTCTGCTCGACCTTCGTGCGGCTCGGCGTGCGCAAGCTGCGCGTCACGGGTGGCGAGCCGCTGGTGCGCAAGAACATCCTCTGGTTCTTCGAGCGCATGGGCCGCCATCTCGGCGACGGGCTCGACGAGTTGACAGTCACCACCAACGGCTCGCAGCTCAAGAAGATGGCGCAGCCGCTCTTCGAAGCCGGGGTTCGCCGGGTGAATGTCTCGCTCGATACGTTGGACGAGGCGAAGTTTCACGCGATCACCCGTTGGGGCCGTCTCGCGCAGGTGCTGGAGGGGATCGAGGCCGCGCAGGCCGCCGGTCTGCGCGTCAAGATCAACGTCGTGGCGCTGAAGGGCACCAACGACACCGAAATCCACCAGCTCATCGAATGGTGCCGCGATTGGGGCATGGACCTGACCTTCATCGAGGTCATGCCGATGGGCGATCTTGGCGAGGAAGACCGGCTCGACCAGTATTTCTCGCTCGACGATGTCCGCGCCGAGATGGAGACCCGCTGGACCCTGACCGACACGCACGAGCGCACCGGCGGCCCGGCCCGCTACGTCCGCCTCGAGGAGACCGGCCAGAAGATCGGCTTCATCACACCGCTCAGCCATAATTTCTGCGAAAGCTGCAACCGAGTGCGGCTGACCTGCACCGGGCAGCTCTACATGTGCCTCGGCCAGGACGACGACGCCGATCTGCGGAAAGTGCTGCGCGCGAGCGAGGACGACGCCGTGCTGGAAGCCGCCATCCGCGAGGCCATCACCCGCAAGCCCAAGGGCCACGACTTCGACTACTCCCGCCAGCGCGTCGACGGGCAAGTCGCCCGGCACATGAGCGTGACTGGGGGGTGAGGAGCATCGCGGCGCGATTACGTCTTTGAGATCGCAAACGCACTGTTTTCGTATTCTTCGGAACTTCTGCAGGCGCGGTGAAAGACCGGACGCTGCTCGCACGAGGCGTTGAATGACCTTGCAGCCAACATCAGGCTCCAGGCCAGGGCCGCAGAGGCGGCTTCAGCGCGCGATCACAGTTTCAGAGGAAAGGCTGGACCTTCGCTGATCGTAAGCTACTCACAGGTTTGCTAAAGGGTAGCATGCGTGCCCCTTGCGTCCGGATGGCCCCGCCGACGGAATCCGCTAACGGCAATCGTGATCCGGCAACGGTAATCGGGTGGAGAAAAGAGCAGCAGGATATAGATGCCGACTGTTGCCAGGCCCTGAAGGACAAAGTCTTTTCCGTTGCCCCGACCTGCTAAACACTCGCCGCGCTCTTCTCTGCAGTGAGCGCGAAGAAAGTGACCAAAACAATGGGTTTCTTTGCAATCACGCCTTCGATTCTGCTTTGTGGATTTCCGAATGTTCTGCGCTTTGACGACCTACTCGACCTCATTGGAGAGAAAGCACCGAACGAAATTTTCACAGTAAACGGAACGATTGCAGGAATCGAACCGCGCACACGTGGTGAAAGAGGTTGCTGAGAGAACTTCGTCAGTCGGCCTCGCGATCAACGACCACACTTTGGTTTAACGATTTGCCCGCGAAGCGCAGAAGCTCATCGAACAGTCGCAGCGCCAAAAGAATGCCATCTCTCCGCAAAGCATCCACGAGCACCCGCCCAACTCCAGCGAGCATCATTCCAATGGACCGGAGGCGGATCACGCACTACAAATTTCTGGCGACCTAAATCGAATTTGCAAACGGCATGGACTGTGCCTTCAACGTGCAGGTTCTGGCAGCCATAAAATGGGATCCCGAGAACAAGAGAGGCAGCAAATTGGACGATGCAAGAAGCGGCATCGAGGATCTGCGGAACAGGATGGCCAAATCGATCATTGGCCAGACTGGCGTTGTCGACCGCCTGCTGATCGGTCTCCTTGCAAATGGAAACCTCCTTCTCGAAGGTCTTCCCGGCCTCGCCAAGACGCGCGCGGTCAAGGCGATGGCCAAGAACCTGGAGGCAAAGTTCAGCCGGATCCAGTTCACGCCCGATTTGCTGCCTGCTGATGTCACCGGGACGGAGGTCTTCCATCAGGTCGATGGGCGCGGCGAGTTCAGGTTCGAGCCCGGCCCGATCTTTGACAACCTCGTTCTGGCCGACGAGATCAACCGTGCGCCGGCAAAGGTGCAATCCGCGCTGCTGGAAGCCATGGAAGAACGTCAGGTCACGGTCGCCGGCAAGACGCACGCCATGGACCCGTTGTTCATGGTCATGGCCACGCAAAATCCCGTCGAACAGGAGGGAACCTATCCGTTGCCGGAAGCGCAGATGGATCGGTTCCTGATGCACGTGCTGATCTCTTACACATCGCTGGAAGACGAGGTGAAAGTGATGCGCCTCGTGCGCGGGGAGGAGGCAGCGGCGTCCGCGCCCAAACAGAAAAGCGAACCTGCGCCCGCGATCCCGCAGCAGGCCATCTTCGATGCACGGCGCGAAATCGTCGAAATCCATGTCTCCGAGGCGATCGAGCGTTACATTGCCGATCTCGTCTATGCGACCCGAACGCCCGGGGTCCATTCCGAAGACCTAGCGCGGTGGATCGAGATTGGCGTCTCGCCACGGGCGTCGCTGGCGCTCGACAAGTGCAGCCGCGCCCATGCCTGGCTCAACGAACGCGACTATGTCGATCCGCAGGACGTGCAGGCGGTCGTGCACGATGTCTTCCGGCACAGACTGACCCTGAGCTTCGAGGCACACGGCGACGGCATAAGCCCGGATCATGTGACCGACACGATTGTCGCCAAGGTGGCATTGACCTAGAGGGCCGATGAATGCGGGACACCGCTGCACGAACTCGGATCGGACTGCGGACACAGCCGCGCTCGACTGAGATCGACACGCGGATCAGCGTAGACCTGAAACACCTGCAGGGCTTTCGACGCTCGGCTGCCGGCCTGAGTTTTCTGCCGCGCCAGCCCGCCCGCAGCGTTCTCAACGGGCGCCATGCCTCCCGCCTGCGTGGTCGCGGACTCAATTTCGAGGAGCTTCGGGGCTATCTTCCGGGGGACGATGTCCGGTCGATTGACTGGAAGGTCACAGCACGCACCGGCGAGCCGCATGTCCGGGTCTTTACCGAGGAGCGCGACCGCCCGGCGCTTCTGGTTGTCGATCAGCGGATGTCGATGTTTTTCGGTACCCGCCTCAACATGAAATCGGTAACGGCGGCGGAGACAGCCGCGCTCGCCGCATTTCGGATCCTCGATCAGGGGGACAGGGTCGGCGGTATCGTATTCGGCGACAGCGTGATTGCCGAGATCCGGCCGCAACGCAGCTACCGGGCGGTCGATCAACTTCTCACTGCCATCGCGGATGCAAACGCCTTGCTGAAGGCGGATGCGCCGGTGGTCGACGCCATCCCTTTGGACCGACCTCTGCAAGCCGTTGCGCGCATTGCCAGACGCGACCACTTGATCATCGTGATCAGCGATTTCGACGGACTGAACAATCGCGCCGAGACGCTTCTCGGCGGTCTGTCGCGCCATAACGATGTCCTCGTCTGCGTGGTGACGGATCCGGTTGCCCAGGATTTGCCCGACGATCTACGCCTCGTGATCTCGGACGGAGAGCTGCAAACCGAGATCGACACGCGCTCAGGCCCGGTTCGAAAGAACATCGCCGAGTTCAGCCGCGGCCGGCTCGCCGAGATTTCCCGGTGGACCAAGCGGTTCGGAATCCCTGTGATGCCGTTGTCGGCCGGCGAGGAGACGCATTCACAGGTCCGGCGATACCTCGGACATGCAGCGAGCCACGCATGAGCGCGGACCTAGCGGGAAAGGACCTGGTTGAACTCCTGAACCTGTTGGAGCCGGTGCCCGAGCCCGAACAGATTTCGCTCATGCCGCAAACGGCTGGCTGGGTCTGGCTCGCAATTTTCGTTGGCGCACTTTGCGTCTTGTCGGGCCATTGGGTTCTCAAGTCGATCCGTGCAAACGCGTATCGTCGAACGGCCCTGCAAGAACTCTCCCAGGCCGGTAACGATGCGGGTCGCATAGCCGCCATCGTTCGGCGGACCGCTCTCGTGGCATATCCGCGCGACGAGGTCGCGCACCTGAGCGGTGAGAGTTGGCTCGACTTTCTGGACCGTACCATGGGTGAAGAAGGCTTCGGCGAAGGTGCCGGTCGGCAGCTTGCATATGGCCCGTATCGGAGCGTCGACGCAGACCCGGCTTTAATCGCGGCGGCGAGCCGCTGGATTCGTAGGCACAGGCGGAGCCTGCGATGATCGAGCTGGCATTTCCGATCGCGCTGTTACTGCTGCCGGCGCCCGCGCTGGTGTGGTGGTTCGCACCGCCCTATCGCCAGAACGTCCCGGCTCTCAGGTCTCCGTTTTTTCGCGATGTTGTCGCACGTACCGGCGGCAAAGCGCGCAGCGGCTCGATCACGGCGACGCGCAGTCCCGCGCAGATGTCGGTCGCAATTCTGGTCTGGTGTCTCGTGCTATTGTCGCTCGCCCAGCCCGTCCGTGTCGGCGACCCGATTACCGTGACCAAAGCCGCGCGTGACCTCGTGTTGGCGATCGATATCTCCGGATCAATGGATGATCGGGATTTCACCGATCCGTCGGGCGCGCCGGAACAGCGTTTTGATGCGGTCAAGCGCATCGTCGGCGAATTCGTCAAGCGTCGAGACGGTGATCGTATTGCTCTGATCGTTTTCGGGACGCGCGCCTATGTGCAGGTGCCGTTCACCGAAGATCTCGCGACGGTTCAGGCGATGCTCCAGGAGACCGAGGTGGGAATGGCCGGACCGCATACGTCTTTGGGCGACGCGATGGGGCTTGCGATCCGGTTGTTCGAGACAAGCGATCTTGACGAGCGCGTGCTGATCGTTCTCAGCGACGGTGCCGACACTGGAAGCAGGATGAGCCCGGCCAATGCTGCCGCGATCGCTGCCGAGCGCGGCGTCGAGATCCATACCATCGGCGTCGGCCGGCCGGATGGCAGCGGTGAAAACAGGCTGGATCTCAAGGCTCTCGAGGAGATCGCGGAAGCGGCAAACGGCCAGTTCTATTTCGCTGAGGATACGGACAGCCTGTCCGAGGTGTATGCTCGGATCGATGCTATTGCGCCGCGGACTGCGGAAATCATCTCTCATCGTCCGCGTGAGGCGCTCGGTCATTGGCCGCTGGCAATGGCGGGTGTTCTGGTCCTTCTGACGCTTGCGCTGCTGCAGGTTCTGTCCAGGCATAGGCTGCAACAATGAGCGGCTGGATCGATCAGTTCGCCGATCTCCACCTTTTGCGGCCGTGGTGGCTGCTGCTGGTTCCGATCGCGATCCTGATCTGGTGGCAAGTACGGCGGCGGGCATCGGTTCGCGCTACGCTGCCAAAGGGCGTCGCGCCGCATCTGGCGCAAGCGCTCAGCATCGGCGCAACGCAAAAGCGCAAATTCATGCCGATCGATGCGGCATTGCTGACAGTTGGACTGATCGCGCTTGGCGCATCCGGGCCGACCTGGTCGCGTGTTCCCAATCTGCTGCTCGCGCAAACCTCGCCTCTGGCGGTTGTCCTGAAGGTATCGAAGAGCATGGAGCGTCGTGACGTGGCGCCCAGCCGGCTCGAACGTGCCAAGCAAAAGGCGCTCGACGTCGTTCAGGCCCGCGCGGGAGCGCGTACGGCATTGATTGCCTATGCCGGAACCGCGCACCGCGTCGTTCCTCTGACGCAGGACCCGGAGATATTGAAGCCGTTCCTCGAGGGCCTGACCCCGGAGATCATGCCCAAGGACGGAGACAACGCAGGGAAAGCGCTGGAGGCTGCGGCCCGAGTCCTCAGCGATGAACCTACGCCGGGCGCAATTCTGTTTCTCGTCGATGAGATCGACCGTGCCGACGTTCCCGCGTTCCAAACCCATATCGCGGCCGGTGGCGCCGAGGTCATTGTCCTGGGTGTCACGAAGGAAAGCACGACGCTGGATGTTATCGATAACATTCGCGGTGTGACCGTGATCAAGCTCACTCCGGATCGCACGGACGTTGCTGCGATCGACCGAACCGCTGCCTCGGTTTTCCGGGCGGCGCTGGATGCCGATGAACGGCTGATATGGGACGATCGCGGCTGGATCCTCGCCTGGCCCGCGGCGATCATTATTCTGCTCTGGTTCCGGCGCGGCTGGACGATGCGCTGGGGGGCGATGTTCGTCGCGCTTGCAATGCTTCCGTCCGAACAGGCTCATGCGGACGGCTGGCGAGACTGGTTTCTCACGCCGGATCAGCAGGGACGTCTGGCCTATGAGCGAAAGGAGTTTCCCGAAGCCGCAGATCTCTTCACCGACCCGGTTTGGAAAGCCCACGCGCTGCACCGGGCCGGTCGCTACGAAGAGGCAGCCGAGTTACTGACCGGCCTCGACACGGCGGCGGCCGCTTTCGCTGCCGGCACTGCCCATATGAAGTCGAGGGGGTATCGCGAGGCCATTGCAGCCTTCGAGACGGCCCTTGAACGCGATCCCGAACATGCCGCCGCGCAGCGCAATCTGGAGATCGCGAAGGCCGTGCTCGCCTATATCGAGGATATCCGCGAACAATCCGATCAGGGGCGCGACCATCTCGGCGCTGACGATGTTGTGTTCGACAACACCGACGCCCGGGGTGCCGAAATGCAGGTCGAGGCAGCGGGTGCGACAGCCGTCCTCACGTCCGAGCAATGGATGCAAGCGGTAGACACACGAGTCGAGGACTTCCTGCGCAGCCGGTTTCGGCTGGAAGAAGCAAGGCGCGCCGAATGATCCGAGCGATGCTAATCCTCGCCGTGTTTCTGTGCCCAGCTTGGGTCGTAGCGCAATCAAACCAGCAACCGATCGTTCGCGTGGAACTGGAGAAGACCGGCGCGATACCCGGACAGCCCATTGTCATGCGCCTCATCGTCCTCGTGCCGACGTGGATGCCGTCGCCGCCGGAGTTGCCGACCTTCGATGTCCCGAACATCATGGTCCGGCAGGGCGGACGGGCGGCGACGGCCATAAGCGAACGCATCGACGGGAAAACCTGGTCCGGGATCTCGCGCAAATATCTTCTCTACCCGCTGGTTGCCGGGACCGTCTCGCTCCCGGAGCAAAACGTATCGATCATCTATGCAGCGCCGGGGACGCGGGAGCCGACCGTGTTCGAGACCGAAACGGAGGCGATCTCGATCTCCGGCATAGTGCCTGAGGGAGCGGGCGATCTCGACCCGCTCATCACGGCGCAGGACCTGAAGATCATTCAGGAATTGCAGGGCGACCCGGCGAGTCTCGAACCGGGTGACGCCATCGTTCGCACATCGCGGATCGAGATCGTCGGCACCACGCCGATGGTCATTCCAGAAACCCAATTCGTTGAGGCAAGGCCCGGCTTGTCGATCTATCCATCGGAGCCGTTCATTGATCAGCGTCAGGCGGATGACGGCACCCTGTCCGGAGCGCGAACGGAAAAGACCACCTTTGTCGCAGAGGCGGGTGGTCGCTTCGCTGTCCCGGAGAGGGAGATACGCTGGTTCAATCTCAAGACAGGAACGGTCGAAACAGCGATAATCGAGGGGTTCGAGATGACGGTGCGCGGCCCGCCGCCCGTCGTCGAGGAAGAGGTTGATTGGCGGACGCGGGTTGTTTCTGGGCTGGTGATCCTCGGAGCCTTGGGCCTGTTGGGGACGGGTCTTTGGTGGACTGCTCCGCGCGTTGGCAGGTGGTTGGAGCAGCGCAGGCAAGCTTACCGAGCGTCGGAGAAATTTGCCTTCAATACGGCTATTGCGCATCTGCGTCGACGGAACCTCGGCAAAGCTTTGCCCGCTGTGCGGCACTGGTGGAACTCGATTTCTCCGGGTGCGAGAGACCTGCCGAAGTCAGTGGTGGATGCGCTGGCGAAGGTCGGCGCCGAAAAGTTCGGGCGCTCAACCACGCAAACGGTCCCAAAGAGCTGGAGGGATGCGGAGACCGTCCTGCGCGAAGCCCGCAGGACAGCCTTGCGCGCCAAGCAATCTCAGAAATCTCCAACCTTGCCCGGATTGAACCCCGTGGCCGACCTCAACTGGCGCTAGGCTCGGCTGCTCAGGGCAGCGCGCTCTCGAAGACGACCTGGTCATAGCGCCAAAGCGTTTGCAGGAAGGCCAGCGCAGCTTCCGGGTCAACAGTTCCCGCGACGACATCCGCGACGGATCGCGTCCCATCGATTGCCTCGAAGGCTGCCAGTTGTCCGGCGTCTACAGGAAGGTAGAGATCGGTGAAGCTGTGGGCGCGGTTGATCAGGACTGCGGCTGCACCCTCCGGCAAGCGCTCGGTAACCGTGACGGACGTCGCAACCCGGTGCGGGATCATGGTCTCGGATTGATCCGTTCCGAATGCCAGATCTTGGGGATCTTCTCCGAGATCATCGCGATAGGCGATTGTTGTGTGCTCCACCATGGTGCCCCGGAACAGTTCGGCGGCCGCATACCGGTCGACCGGCGGGAGCTTTGCGATTGTCTTGCGATCCGGCGATTGTGCCAGCGAGCCGCACTCAAACAGATAAGGTGCCTGTCGCAACCAGCGTCCGAACTTCAAGCCGCCCTTTTCAAGGAACTCGAAGAGATCCGGCACCGAATAGGGACGATCGACGGGATTGAGGAGCGCGTCGGCAAAGCCTGCTTCGGTTCCGAAATCGGGTGACTTCCCCAGCAGAGGTGCCAGCGGGTGATCGCGCGAAAGGATACCGAGACTGCCTTGCGCCGCCTTGACGCCGTTCGCCGTCGGCTGCAGGCCGATACGCCTGAAGTAGTCCTGCATCATGTAGACCCCGACGCGCCCATAGGGTGCGTAGACCATGATCTGCATGGCTGCTCGCGGTGCCATCATGTCCCGCAGGGCGCGCAGACCGGTATCCGGGTCCGGCAGATGGTGCAGAACGCCGGTGCAGACGATGTAGTCGAATTCGCCGAGGTCTGTTGCCTCCTCGATCCGGCATTGCCGAAGCTTGAGATTGTCGAGCTTGTGTGTCCGCTTCAGTCGCTCGGTTGCGCGAACGCTGGCCTCGCTCATGTCGATCCCGGTCACCGAGGCGTTCGGCCAGCGCACCGCATGGCGGGCCGCCTGGGAAGTGCCGCAACCCGCGACGAGAATGCGGCGATCGTCCCGGAAAGGCCGATCCGGCCAATAAAGCGCGGCCTCGGCACGCAGACGCGCCGGGTCCTGCCAAAGACGCCGGTAGTCCGAAAGATCGCGAATCGGCGGCGGATATGGGTGGCGCTCGTAGAACGTGCGCATCACCGCAGCCATGTCGTGGCGGTCGGCTGGGCGTTCACCTCGTCTCGCCATGCAGAATTGATCCCGGAACAGGTTCTTGTGTCGTAATTTTGCTATCGCCCGAGTGCTGGATGCATGCAATATCCGGTTGAGGGCGAACGGCAGGGCCACACCTATGGGTCAAATAAATCCGGTTGCTGATTTGCGCGACATGGTCGACGTGCCCGCCGGGATTTTCATGATGGGGTCTGCCGAGCACTACGCCGAGGAGCGCCCGGTGCGGGAGACCCGCGTCGACTCGTTCCGGATCGACCGCCATGCGGTGACCAACCGGCAATATAGCGAGTTCGTGGGTGCGACCGGGTATGTGACCGTGGCGGAGCGGCCGCTGGATGCAGCCGATTACCCCGGCGCGCCGCCCGAGATGCTGCAACCGGGATCGCTGGTCTTCAAGCCGTCCTCCGGGCCCGTCGACACCCGCAACATGGCCAACTGGTGGGAGTGGAAGACCGGCGCGTGCTGGAACCATCCCGAAGGACCGGGAAGCGATCTGGCCGGACGCGAAGATCATCCGGTCGTGCAGATCGCGTTCGAGGACGCTGAGGCCTATGCGCAATGGGCAGGAGCGGACCTGCCGACCGAGGCAGAATGGGAATTTGCCGCGCGTGGCGGCCTGAACGGCGCCGAATACGCCTGGGGCGACGACTTCAGCCCGAACGGCAGCCCGATGGCGAATACGTGGCAGGGAGAATTTCCCTGGAAGAACGCCGACCCGGACGGCCACGAGCGGACGGCGCCGGTCGGCTCTTACCCGGCGAATGGCTACGGGCTTTTCGACATGGTCGGCAATGTCTGGGAATGGACGACTGACTGGTTCGCCGCGCATCATCCGGAGAAATCGGATGACGCCTGCTGCACCTTGGACAATCCGCGTGGCGCGGCTGAGGGCGACAGCCTCGATCCCGCGATGCCGCAGATCAGGATACCGCGCAAAGTGGTCAAGGGCGGATCGTTCCTATGCGCTCCGAGTTACTGCCGCCGGTACCGCCCGGCGGCGCGGCACGCTCAAATGATCGATACGGGGATGGGCCACATCGGATTCCGATGTGTCACAAGAAATCGCAACTAGGAGGAAGAGCCATGTCGAAAGAAGCCCTGGACGGTGACGTTGAGACGGAGAATTCGACGAAGGTGGATCGACGCAATCTGTTGCTCGGGAGCGCTGCTACCGTCGCAGGTGTTGCCGCTGCTGCCGCCGGAGCCGCAGGGAAGGCGCAGGCCCAGACGACGGCCTCCTCAGGTGTGGGCGACAAGCCGAACATCCTGATCATCTGGGGCGACGATATCGGCTGGAACAATCCGAGTTGCTATCATCGCGGGTTGATGGGCGGCAGCACGCCCAACATCGACCGAATCGCCAATGAAGGCGCGATGTTCACGGACTGGTACGGGCAGCAATCCTGCACCGCCGGGCGCGCGGCCTTCGTGACCGGTCAGAGTCCGTTCCGGACCGGGCTCTTGAAGGTAGGTCTACCGGGCGCCAAGGAGGGCATGTCCGACAAGGATCCGACGCTCGCGGGGCTTTTGAAGAACCACGGTTACATGACGGCCCAGTACGGCAAGAACCACCTCGGCGACCGGGACGAGCATCTGCCGACCAATCACGGCTTCGACGAGTTCTTCGGCAATCTGTACCACCTGAACGCGGAACAAGAACCGGAGCATCCCGACTATCCGAAGGACCCGGCTTTCCGCGAGAAATTCGGCCCGCGCGGCGTCATCAAGTCTTCATCCGACGGCTCGATCCAGGATACAGGCCCGCTGAACATCGAGCGCATGAAGACCGTGGACGAGGAAGTGCTCGCCGGTGGGCTCGACTTCATGCAGCGGGCGCACGATGCCGAGAAACCTTTCTTCCTTTGGTGGAACTCGACCCGGATGCACATCTGGACGCACCTGAAGGAGGAGTCGAAGGGCGTCACGGGATACGGCGTTTATGCCGATGGTCTCGCCGAGCACGACGGTCACGTCGGGCAACTGCTCGACAAGCTGGAAGAACTCGGGATCGCCGAGAATACGATCGTCATGTACTCGACCGACAATGGCGCGGAGGCGTTCTCTTGGCCTGATGGCGGTTCGACGCCATTCCGCAATGAGAAGAACTCGAACTGGGAAGGCGGATATCGTGTCCCCTGTCTTCTGAAGTGGCCGGGGCTGATCGAGCCGGGCAGTGTCTACAACGACGTGTTCTCGCACGAGGACATGCTTCCGACACTGATGGCGGCAGTCGGTGAGGCCGACATCAAGGAGAAGCTTCTGGACGGTCACAGCGCCATGGGGCGCGACTACAAGGTCCACATAGATGGGTACAATCTCGTGCCGTTCTTCTCTGGCGAAGTCGACGAAAGCCCGAGGAAGGAGTTCTTCTACTGGACCGATACCGGGGATCTCTGCAACTTAAGGTATGGACGCTGGAAGGCGGTCTTCATGGAACAGCGGGCACATGGTCTGCATGTCTGGATCGAGCCGCTTGTCACCTTGCGGGCACCGAAGATCTTCGACCTCAAGACCGATCCGTTCGAACGCGCCGATCACGAGGCCGGCGATTACGAACGATGGTATGTCGATCACATCTTCCTGTTCGCGCCCGCGCAGTCTTATGTGGCGCAGCACCTGCAGACATATGTCGAATATCCGCCGCGCCAGAAGCCCGGAAGCTTCGCGTTGGATCAGGTGTTGGAGAAGTTGCAGCAGCCCAATCGAAACTGATCCCGCCGTCTAAACCGGGACGCGTTCAGTCGCGTCCCGGAACGAGATCAAAGAAGGAGCTCAGCGTGATCAGAGCCTTGACCGCGTGCCTCGCCGCAATCGTTCTTAGCCTTGCCGGATGCACGACCGAGCAGGCAGAAACCGATCGCGGTTTCCGGAGCGATACGATCGCCGCGACGGCCGATATCACCGCGATCGACACATCGACGCGCGAGATCATACTGACGACCGAAGATGGCCGACGGATTGGCGTGGCTGCCGGTCCGGAAGTCCGGAATTTCGATCAGCTTGAAGTCGGCGACGCGGTTCGGATCACCTATACCGAAGCCGTCGCGGTCGAAATGGCCAGCGAGGCGGATCAGGGCGAGCCGACCAAGACCGTTGCCGGCGGTCGCGCCGTGGAAGGGGCGAAGCCGGGCCTGACGGTCGGGGCGCTCTCGGAACAGGTCGTCGAGTTCATCGTGTTCGACGAGAACTCGAACCTGGTCGCGTATGTCGATGCACGCGGTACGACCCAGACGGCGGTTGTGCGGCCAGAGATGCAGGACTTCGCCAAGGCGCGCAAACAGGGCGATCTCGTCAAGGTCACCATCGAACGGGCGCTCGCGGTCTCCATCGTTCCCGTCTCGTGAGCGCACGCAATTGTTGTTGAACACGCGCGAAATGGCCCGATATGTTTGAGTACGTGGCACGGCGATCTCTGCAGTCGGCAAAATAAGGGGATGGATCGAATGGTTTATCGATTGTCGATGGCGATTGTCGCGGCACTGCTTCTCGTTGGGACGTCAGCGCAGGCCCAGTTCAACTCGGCCCTGAAGACGATTGACGATGTCGGTCTGACCAACGAAGACTTCGAGATGCTTAAGTCTCAGACAGCGACGCTGTATGAAAACGGTGAGCCGGTCGAGGGATCTGCCACGGCATGGAGCAACGCTGCATCGGAATCCCACGGAACGGTCGAGTTGACGAAGTACGATGGGCGCTGCGTCACCTTGAGCCATCTGTTGCGCGTCGGCGCCACGAAAGAGGTGCACCGCTACGTGGCGAAGCGCTGTCGTGCTGACGACGGACGGTGGCTGATCGCTGCCGAGTGAGCGCTCGTCGAAAGGGTTTCCAGCGAACCGACCCGCGGTCGCGCTGATTACCTGCCGCCGTCTTCGGACGCTGCGCAACTCAGGCGGAGATAGATCGGTAGCAGTTTCGGTCGGCCCGCATCTCCCTGGCGATTGAACGCTGCGGCAGTTGTCTCGGTCACATCGCCGTTATTTGGCGATTTTCGGTCGTCTGGCTCGTATCTCGGCACAAGAAACTATTCGATTCATTGTAAGAGACAGATAGAATGCAATCGCAGGGGTAAGAAAAAAGGTCGTTTTCAGTAATGGACCGACGGAATCCGGACAGCATTCAGGAATTGATTTCAAGGGTTGCTGAACTCGAAGAGCTTCTTGAATCTGCGCAGGATTTCGCGGCAGCGGCGGGTGACTGGTTCTGGGAGAGCGATGCCGAGGGTCGGTTCTCCTATTTCTCGCCGCACTTCGAGACGAGCTTCGGCGAGCCGTCGGACCCGTATATCGGGAAGACCCGCAAGGAAGTGGCTCTCAGATTCTATGATGTCGAGGCGGCAACCGAGCAGATCGCGCTGATCGAACAGCGCAAACCGTTCCGCGACCTGCAGTTTCTGCGCAAGACCGCGGCGGGTGATCTGGTCTGGGCGAGGGCAAGCGGCGTCCCGAGATATGATTCAAACGGAGAATTCATCGGGTACCGGGGCGCAGGCAGCAATGTGACGGAATTCATCACTGTCTCGCAACGCCGCGACGAACTCGTCACGCTTGTCGACGATGCTCCGTTCGGCGTCGTGGTCTATGACCGGAACATGCGGGTCAAGATCGTGAACCGCAGATTGCGCGAGGCGATGGAAGGCGTTTTCGGACCTATCGAGGTTGGCACGCCTTTCCAGGGCAGCCTGCGAACTGCGATCGATAACGGATCGATTGATCCGTCACCGCTGACTGCAGACGCGTGGATAGACGAACGAGTCAACACGGTTCAGGCGAAACCGACCGCCATCGAACGCAAGATCGGCGACAAATGGAGCGAGATCCGTTCCGAGCCGCTGCCTGACGGTTCAGTCCTGCTCTACGAAGTGGACATTACCGAGCGGCGCCGGCTGCAGGAACAACTCACTCATCGCCAGCGCATCGAGTCGATCGGACGATTGACGGCGGGCGTCGCGCACGATTTCAACAACCTCCTAGCCGTTATCATGGGGAACCTTGAGCTCGTGGATCGGGATGCGGTGCATCCCGAAACGCACGAGTTGATTGACGAGGCATTGGAGGCCACCCGCAAGGGCGCCGGACTGACCCGACAGCTTCTGGCGTTCGGGCGGAAGTCGACGCTGATGCCCGAGGCGCTGGATGCGAGCACGATCATTCGCGACATGCTCGGCATGATCCGTCGCACGCTGCCCGCCACAATTGCCCTCGATACGGAACTCTCGAGTCGGCTCAAACTTTCGAGGATTGATCGCGGTCAGCTTGAGCAGGCGCTCTTGAACCTGGTTCTGAATGCGCGCGACGCCATCCCGTCAGGCGGCCGGATCACGATCAGAACCGAGAGAGTTCGACTGGATCCGGAGTACCAAGGCACCGAGGGCGCGATTGTCGAGCCCGGCTGCTTCGTGATGATCGAGGTTGAAGACGACGGCTCCGGCATGGATGCCGAGACGCTCGAGAAGGCCTTCGAACCCTTTTTCACCACGAAGCCACCCGGCGAGGGTTCGGGTCTTGGTCTTTCCATGGTCATCGGATTTGCCCAGCAATCGGGGGGCGATGCCAAGATCATCAGCGATCTTGGCCAGGGAACGAGAGTCAGGTTGTATTTCCCGGCGAGCGATCAGTTGTTCTTGCCTGACGGAACGCCGGTTGCCGCCCCGGAGGTCTCCGTCGAAGCAAAAAGGCACGTCCTGCTGGTGGAGGACGACACGGCCGTCAGGACTGTGATGGCCAAGAACCTTCGCCAGATGGGTTTCATTGTGTCCGAGGCGCAGGACGGCGAGAATGGGCTTGCCCGGTTCAAGGCGTTGTCGGACATAAGCCTGCTTATTTCCGATGCGGTCATGCCCGGATCGTTGCAGGGGCCGGAACTGATCGAACGCTGTCGTGAGATCGATCCGGACCTGCGGGCCCTGCTGATATCGGGATACCCCGTGCTGCCGGGAGATGAGGCTCAGGACGAGGATCGAGCGGCGAAGATCATCATGAAGCCGGTGCCGCGACGGGTGCTGGAGCGAGAGGTCATGGAACTGCTTGCTTAAGGCTCTGAGCGTTCGCGATCCATGTCCGGTTCCTAACCGAGGCGGCGGCGACCGAAGGCGTCGACAATGCGCTCAAATCACCCTTGAGTTGAATCGCTCGTGCACGGGCCGCGCGGGCATCTGGTTTGTCCGGAAATTGCGCAATCCGAACCGGATTCAGGGCTTGTGCAGCGCATCAAACGTGTGCTTACGATGTGTCCCTGAGTGTCGAGATCGGCTTGAGGGGCAATCCTGAACATGGCAAGCGACGGGACTGGCGAGGCGTTCGTCGCCTTCGAACGGGTTCAAAAAAGCTACGACGGCGAAACGCTGGTCGTGAAGGAGTTGAACCTGAGTGTCGGTAAGGGCGAATTCCTGACGATGCTCGGTCCGTCGGGCTCGGGCAAGACGACCTGCCTGATGATGCTGGCCGGCTTCGAGACGGCGACACATGGCGAGATCAAGCTGGACGGCCGTCCCATCAACAACATTCCGCCGCACAAGCGCGGGATCGGCATGGTTTTCCAGAACTACGCCCTGTTCCCGCACATGACGATTGCGGAAAACCTCGCGTTCCCGCTGCAGGTGCGCAAGATGGGAAAGGCCGAGGTCGATCAGAAGGTGCAGCGTGCGCTCGACATGGTGCAGATGGGAACCGGCGAGTTCGCGGGGCGGCGCCCGGCCCAGCTTTCTGGCGGTCAGCAGCAGCGTGTGGCGCTGGCGCGCGCACTGGTGTTCGAGCCGGAACTGGTGCTGATGGACGAGCCGCTCGGCGCGCTCGACAAGCAGCTGCGCGAACACATGCAGTACGAGATCAAGCACCTGCACGAAAGCCTTGGCGTGACCGTGGTCTACGTGACCCACGACCAGTCGGAAGCGCTCACGATGTCGGACCGGATTGCCGTGTTCAATGACGGCGTGATCCAGCAGCTCGCTCCGCCCGCCGACCTGTATGAACGCCCGGAGAACGCCTTCGTGGCGCAGTTTATCGGAGAGAACAACAAGCTCGGCGGCAAGGTAACTTCGGTCGATGGCAGCGAAGCGCGCGTCGCCATCGACGGTGGAGCGGAGATCGGCGCGTTGGCCGTAAACTGCGGCGGCGAGGGAAATCGGACGATGCTGTCGATCCGGCCCGAGCGGGTTCTGATCGGACAGCCCGAGGCTCCCAACCGGATGGACGGCAAGGTCGTCGAGCTGATCTACCTCGGCGACCACATTCGCTGCAGGATGGAGGTCGCCGGTCACGACGACTTCATCGTGAAAGTGCCGAACTCATCGGATCACGCGGCGCTGAATGTCGGGGAGACAACCCCGATTGGCTGGGTGACCGAAGACTGCCGCGCGCTGGACGCGGCCTGACAAGCTCAAATGATACCTGGCGTTCCGTACCCGGGGGGCGCGCACCAGGTTCGACACGGGTTTGAAGCTAGGGAGAGTACAATGAAACTCAGAACTGTTCTGATCGGCGCGGTAAGCGCGGTCGCCATCACCGGCACCGCTCTTGCCAGCGAGTCGATCACAGTCGTCTCTTGGGGCGGCGCCTACACGAAGAGCCAGGTCGAAGCCTACCACAAGCCGTGGATGGCAGCGACCGGCAACACGATCGTCTCGGAAGACTACAATGGCGGTCTGGCCGAGGTGAAAGCACAGGTCGAGGCCGGCAACGTCACGTGGAACGTGATCGATGTCGAGCTCTCGGATGCCGTTCGTGGTTGCGACGAGGGCCTGCTTGAGCCGATCGATCATTCGATCTTGCCGGCAGCACCGGACGGCACAGCCGCTGTGGATGACTTCATCGAAGGCGCGCTGCCGGAATGTGCCGTTGCCAACATCGTCTGGTCGACCATCTTCGCTTACGACTCGTCCAAGACCTCGGGCGTGACGGGCATCGCCGACTTCTTCGATCTCGAGAAGTTCCCGGGCAAGCGCGGTCTGCGCAAGAACCCGAAAGCTCAGCTGGAAATGGCGCTGATGGCTGACGGTGTCGCACCGGGCGATGTCTACGACGTGTTGGGCACGCCGGAAGGTGTGGACCGCGCATTCGCCAAGCTGGACAGCATCAAGGACAGCGTTGTCTGGTGGGAAGCTGGCGCACAGCC
This sequence comes from Pseudomonadota bacterium, assembly GCA_039184865.1. Classification (GTDB taxonomy): domain Bacteria; phylum Pseudomonadota; class Alphaproteobacteria; order Rhodobacterales; family Rhodobacteraceae; genus Thermohalobaculum. Next base: position 65,695 of record JBCDAV010000011.1, read on the forward strand.
GCCGCAGCTTCTGGCGGACGGTGAAGTGGTCATGACCACTGCATACAATGGCCGTATCTTCAACGCCGCGGCTGGCGAAGGCAAGCCGTTCGTCGTCAACTGGGATGCACAGATCCTGGATTTCGATCTCTGGGTCATCCCCAAGGGCGCGCCGAACATGGACGCCACGCTGGACTTCGTGAAGTTCTCGACCGACACGCAGCGTCTGGCGGATCAGGCCAAGTGGATCGCCTACGGTCCGGCCCGCAAGTCGTCCGGCCCGCTGGTCGGCCTCTACAATGACGGCAAGACCGAAATGGGTCCGAACATGCCGACCGCTGCCGACAACCTGAAGACGGCTCTGGTCAGCAACTTCGAGTTCTGGGCCGACAATCAGGACGAGATGAACGAGCGTTTCAACGCTTGGTTGGCTCAGTAATCCAGTCTGGCTGACACGGAGGGGATCACCCCTCTCTCGCCCTCCCCCAAATTGCTGGGGAGGGTACACGAAACGGCAGGGACCCGGCGCATCATGGCAGATCTGACGACGAACCAGCCGCTGATGGCCGCCGATGGTACGCCGCTGAAACAGCGTCTCGCCAAAGCGATGTTCGTGAGCCGGTTAAGGGCATTCGGCCTCGTCGCGCCGCTGCTTGCATTCATTTCTCTGTTCTTCTTTCTCCCGATCGTCGTCCTGTTGTTCCAGGGCGTCTACAACGACCAGTTCGCCGAGGGCATGCCCCGCACGACGGAGTTGATCGCCGACTGGGACGGTCAGGACCTTCCGGGCGAGGAAGTCTACGCCGCCGTCGTCGCCGACATCGTTGCCGCCCGCGAGATCGACCGGTCGCTTCCCACCAACGTCGGCGCACGGCTGAACCGCGAAATCTCCGGCGCGCTGTCGCTTTTCAAGAAGACCACCCGCAAGGCGCGCAAGATGGAGGCCCCGTTCAAGGAGGGCCTTATCGATGCCGACAAGAAGTGGGGGCAGATCGAATACTGGCACGCGATCAAGCGGGTCTCGAGTTCGTTCACCATGTCCTTCGTGCTCAAGGCGCTGGATCTCCGGCTCGGCGATCAGGGCGGCATCGAATGGCAGCCGGAGAGCGTTCAGATCCATCTGAAGCTGTTCCTGCGCACGCTCGAGATTTCGCTCGTGGTCACGCTTGCGACGCTGGCGCTCGGTTATCCCGTGGCCTATCTGCTCGCCACGCTGCCGGTGCGCACATCAAACCTGCTTTTGATCCTGGTCTTGCTGCCGTTCTGGACCTCGATCCTGGTGCGGACGACGGCATGGATCGCGATCCTGCAAGGGCAGGGGGCGTTGAATGATATCTTCGTGTTCCTCGGGATTACCACCGACGAGATGCGCTTCTCGATGATCTACAACAAGCTCGGCACCCTGATCGCGATGACGCATATCCTGCTGCCGTTCATGGTGTTGCCGCTCTACTCGGTGATGAAAGCGATCCCGCCGCAATACGTGCGCGCGGCGAAGTCACTCGGGGCGACGAACTGGACGGCGTTCTGGCGGGTCTATTTCCCGCAGACCATCCCGGGGATTGGTGCTGGAGGCATCCTCGTCTTCATCCTCGCGATCGGGTACTACATCACTCCGGCCCTGCTCGGCGGGCAGGAGGGCGTGATGATCTCGAACATCATCGACACGCACATGCGAAGTTCTCTGAACTACTCGCTGGCGGCCGCGCTCGGGCTGGTGTTGCTGGTGTTCGTGCTCTTCCTCTACTGGCTCTACGACCGGGTCGTGGGCATCGACAACATGAAGCTGGGTTAGTCAGATGGCGCTGCCTCCGTATGCATCCACCGGCGAGCGGATCTGGTACTACAGCTTCCGCGTGATCTGCGCGCTGATCTTCATCTTCCTGATGGCGCCGATCCTGATCGTCATCCCGCTCAGCTTCAACGTCGAGCCCTATTTCAGCTTCACCGAGGGGATGCTGGAGTTTGACTCTGAAGCCTACTCCACGCGCTGGTACGCCGACATCCTGCGAAACGGCATGGCCGCGCCGGACGCCATTGCCGGCTGGTGGGCAGACATGTGGAACAACGCCCAGTGGGTGCGTTCGATCAAGAACAGTTTCTTCATCGGAATCTTCGCGACCCTGCTCGCAACAGCGCTTGGAACGCTGGCCGCGATAGGGCTCAGCCGGTCCGAAATGCCGTTCAAGGGTGCGATCATGGCCACCCTGATCTCGCCGATGATCGTGCCGCTGGTCATCACCGCATCCGGCCTGTTTTACTCGTTTTCGCAGGTCGGCCTCGGCAAGACCTATTTCGGCCTGATCCTCGCCCATGCCGTGCTCGGTACGCCCTTCGTGATCATCACCGTGACGGCGACGCTGGTGGGTTTCGACAAGTCGCTGGTGCGTGCGGCCGCGAGCATGGGCGCAAACCCGGTGACGACGTTCTTCAAGGTCCAGATGCCGCTGATCCTGCCCGGCGTGATCTCGGGCGCGCTCTTTGCATTCATCACGTCGTTCGATGAGGTCGTCATCGTGCTGCAGATGGCCGATGTCGAACAGCGCACGATCCCGCGCCAGATGTTCTCGGGCATCCGGGAGCAGATCTCGCCGACCATCCTGGCGGTTGCGACGATCCTGGTGATTATCTCTGTCGGTCTGCTCGCCACGGTCGAGATGCTGCGCCGACGCTCGGAACGCCTGCGCGGATTGTCGCCGCAATAGGCTTTTCGCCCGTGGAAATCGCCGATGCGAACACGTATATCCCCGAGAATACGGAGGGTTTCGCATGGGCTACGTCAAATGGGTGTTCTTCGCGCTGATCTTGGCGTTGATCGCGTCCTTCCTGCATTACTACCTGCCGCAGAACGATGTGGTTCGCATCGTTTCGACCGAGGTGGTCCGCGAGGATTTCGAGACCACCGATGCCCAGGGCAACGCCATCACCCGCACACGGGACGTGCGCTACATCAAGGCAGCGTGGCCTGACGGATCGCCCAGCGTATATGCAAACGAGGATACCGGCTGGGGCTTCCCGTTCTATTTCAAGTTCGACACTGCGAACCTGGCAGCCGAGGCGGACAGTTCGGCATCCACGCCTGACAATCCGAAGTGGATGCTCGTGCGTCACTACGGATGGCGTATCACCTACTGGTCCTGGTTTCCGAACGCCGTCTCGTTGCGCCCTGCGGATGGACCGGACAGCAGCCCGTTTCCGTGGTTCAACGCGATCTTCCTGACCGTTTTGATAACTGGCGTGCTCGTGCTCTATCGAATGCTCATCATCTTGCGCAAACGCCATGTCGATCCGGTCGTCGAGGCAATCGACGAGGAGATCGACGAGACCGCCGGCTGGTGGCGGCGCCAGTGGAAGCGACTGTTCGGTTAGCGGATCCGCTCAGGCACAACCACGGTACTGTCCGCGATAGCGTGCGGCTTGCGCGGCGACCTTTCGGGCAACCCCGATCAGCCAGCGCTTCTCGCGATAGCTGCCGCGCCGGTGGCCGGCATGCCCTTCATGATAGGCGAGATACTGGTTGAAGGCATCGTGCATCCCGACGCCGTTCGAGTTTCTTGTCTTTGCCATGTACCAGCCGACGAAGTCCGCGGCGTCCTCGAAGTCGGTCCGGTCTGCGCCGCTGTTGCCCGTATCTTTGCGATACCAGTCCCACGTCCCATCGATCGCCTGCGAGTACCCATAGGCGGACGAGGCGTATCCCGTGGTGACGCCAAGGAACGACTTGCGGCCCGGGCGAACATTCGAGCGAAAGCTCGACTCTCGCCAGATGATCGCCATCTGGACCGGGGCAGGTGCGCCCCACTTTCTCTCCGATGCCGCAACGGCCTCACGCCAACCCGGGCGCTGATCGAAGATCGCACACAGATCGTTCTGGCTCCGCGGTGCCTCGGACACATCCGGCCCGCCGCCGCACGCAGCCAGCAGAAACATGCCGACCAGCGGCACAGCTTTCATGACGTGGAGGTTCACTGCTCGTCCTCCTGGTTAGTGTTTTGATAATCCTAGCAGAACAACGTTGAACACGCAAAACCCCGTCGACGGCCGGGCGATGTGGCGACGACGGCATTGGCAACGACAGACGTTGCGTCTATATGGACGAAGTCTTGCAGACCGGCTTCAGGCAGTCTGCTTATCGGTGAGTCATTGGCAATGAGCGTGCTGCGCGCAAAGGCTAAGTATCGGATCGGAGCGGTCGTGCGTCATCGGGTTCACCCGTTTCGCGGCGTGATCTTCGATGTCGATCCGGAATTCGCCAATACCGAGGAGTGGTGGCTCTCGATCCCCGAGGAAATGCGTCCGCGGAAGGATCAGCCATTCTATCACCTGTTCGCGGAAAATGAGACGAGTTACTACGTTGCCTATGTATCGGAGCAGAACTTGCTGCCCGATGACACCGGACAGCCAGTAGATCATCCGAACATCGGTGACTATTTCGATGAGTACGATGGGCTGCAGTATCTTTTTGACCCGACGCAGTGCCACTGAGACTGTCCTGATACGCGATCTCGACGCACCGGGTCTTTAATCACTCATCCTGCAACTTGGCCGCTGCCTTCGGCGGGAGCCCGGGACCATGATTCGGGGTGGGGGCTGAATAACATGGCCCCGGACCGCCCGAAGGCACGATCAAGATGCAATTCCGGTGCGACCGATCTCTGTTCCCAACGGGGCGGTTTTGTGAATCCGCTCAAGTTGGATTGTGGCAATATCGGGGTTGCATTTCAGGCGCGAACGGTGTCAGCGTACCGCCATGAACCTGATTGATCCTCCCGGTTCGGATTTGTACGGCGGTGCCTCCGGGTCGAGTGAGTCCCGCCAGAGCGAACCACAGATCGTAAGCTTTCACCGGCGTGAACTGACACTCATCCTCAACGTGTACGGACGCATGTTGAACCTCGGCGTCGCGCGCGACTACGCGATCGACCATCTGCGGGACCGCGCGGTCTTCTCGATCTTTCGCAAGACCAGTGAAACGCCGCTCTACCGGATCGAAAAGAGGCCGAGGGACGCTCTGCGCCAGGGTGCATACTGCGTGTCCTCGTCAACGGGTGGCATGCTGAAGCGTGGCCGCGATCTTTCTCAGGTCCTGAAGGTGTTCGACAGAAAACTCATACAGGCGGTTGAGTGACCGCCAATTAAAATCTCGAATTCTCTTTGATTTACAATCGGTTGTCGCAGTTATCTGTGATTACTGCGTGCTGATCGTCCACGTTTCCTGCCCGGCGGCGGTCGCGTCGGAGCGGACCAGAAAGCCCTCGTATTGACCGGTCGGCTGCAGAAACATCGTTGCGGTGCCGTAACCCGCATCGTCTGAGAAACCGATGGCCAGCATCAGGTCGTCCTGATGCGCCGGCCCGATCACGAACGATCCCTGGCTGAACGCACCGCCCATCGCGACGCCCGTGCGCGGCTTTCCGCTGAGGTCCCACTGCACCAGATACCGGTCGCCCGAGCGGCTGACATTGACGATGCCCTTGTAGCGCTCGCCGCTGCCCGCGCTCAGGCCCTCGACGGTGTAAGTGCCGACCGGGTCTGCGAGGGGAAAGGTCGCCGTCCCGACCCAGATTATTGCTGCGAATGCAAGCCTTTGCAGCACTCTCGCGGTCCCCCTCTTTCGCCACATTGAGGCGATAGTCGCGCAATCAGGAGGTCGTGACAAGGCACTCTCTTTCAACGGTTCCGTTTCGCCTTCTTCGCCGACCGTGCCTTTTTGAGACGCGCGCGGTTGAGTTTGCGCCGGCTGCCTTTCGCCCGACCGGGTCCACGAGCGCGATGGGATTGCTCATGACCATCGACCTCGAGCAGTTCGAAAATCAATCCGCCACTGACCGGAGCCGCGTCGATCAAACGAACTGTCGCTGACAATCCGGCGCGAAACTCTGCGCCAGATCGTTGCCCGACAAGGATCTGAGCTTCGCCGTCGTAGCGGAAGTAGTCGTTGCCCAGCGTCGAGATCGGCACCAGTCCATCAGCACCGGTTTCTTCCAGCCGGACGAAGACCCCTGCGCGGGATACGCCGGAAATCATGCCGCGAAACTCTCCGCCGGCCCTGTCAGCAAGATATGCTGAAAGGTACCGGTCGACGGTCTCGCGTTCGGCTTCCATCGATCGCCGCTCGGTTCGCGAGATATGCTCTGCCGTCGCCGCCAATCTGTCCGTCTCGTCAGGCGTCAGTCCATCCGACCCGAGCTTGAGCGCAGATATCAGCGCACGGTGGACGATCAGATCGGCATAACGGCGGATCGGTGAGGTGAAGTGTGCATACCGCTTAAGGTTCAGGCCGAAGTGACCGAAATTCTGATCCGCGTAGTAGGCCTGCGTCTGGGCGCGTAGCACGGACATTGCCAGTACGTCGGCCTCTGTCCGCCCTCGCACCGCGTGAAGGAGGGCGTTGAGTTGCCGCGTTCGAAGAACCTGTCCTTTGGGCAGCGAAAGACCCATTGCCTCCGCGGTTTCGCGAAGCGCCTCCAATTTGTCGGGGTTGGGTTCCTCGTGGACTCGATAGAGCAGGGCAGAATGTTTCGCTTCGAGCGTCTCGGCTGCGCAAACGTTGGCAAGGATCATGAACTCTTCGATCAGCCTATGTGCATCGAGCCGTTCGCGAAAGTTCACGGACGCTACCTTGCCGTCTTCGCCGAGTTCGATCTGACGCTCTGGCAGGTCCAGATCGAGGGGCTGCCGACGTTCTCTCGCCCTCTGGACTGCGCGATAGGCGCCGAACAGCACGCCGATGCTCTCATGCAGGTCTCGCCAGGTGTCGTCCGGTGCGCGCCCGTCCTCGATCGCCTGCGCGGTCGCATAGGTCAGATCGCCGCGCGATCTCATCGTGGCTCGCGTGAAACGGTGTTCCCGTTTGTCACCATCGGCGCTCAGAACCATCCGAAGCGCGATGCAGGGGCGATTGACGTCTTGGCCAAGTGAGCACAGGTCTGCGCTCAGCCGTTCGGGGAGCATCGGCACAACGAGGTCTGGAAAGTAAGTGGAGTTCCCGCGATCGCGTGCCGATTTGTCCAGAGCGCTGTCCGGTCGGACATAGTGCGCCACGTCTGCGATCGCGACCCAGACGATGAAACCGCCGGGATTGGAAGGATCCGTGTCGGCGAGCGCGCACACCGCATCATCGTGGTCGCGGGCATCGGGCGGATCAATCGTGATGAGCGGCAGTTCCGTCAGATCCTCGCGCTTGCCGATCGTATCGAGTTCAGTCGCCGCATCGGCTTCGGCAATCGCTTCTTCGGAGAAGGTATCCGGGATATCGTGCCGGAGCAGGGCAATTCTCGAGATCGTTCCCGGTCCGTCGAGGCTTCCATGACAGGCAATTATCCGACCGTGCGGAAGGCCGAAGGGTCGGCCTTCCAGTTCCTCTGCTTCAGCGAGGTCGCCGTCGCGCGCACCGCCCTCCTGTCCCTTCGGAATGACCCATTCCTTTGCAGACTTCCGCTCGACTGGCTCGAGTCGCCCCGCGGTCTTCCCAGCGCGATAGACCCCGACCATGCGTCGGCCTTCGGCATCCAACCGTTTGACCGGGGTTGCGTCATAGTCGACGTCCGGGTCCGAAGCATCGTTCAGCCGGGCCAGAATTCGGTCGCCCGCCGCGAAGGCAGGGTCTTTCTTTCGTGGTCGTAGCAGGATCCTTGGTGCCGGATGATCAGAGTCCCATTTGAGCGGGCGCGCAAATAGATCGCCATCCGCATCGGGCCCAACTACAACCAGCACCGAGACCTTGGGCAAGCGCACTCGCTCGGGCACGCGGCGACGGCGGCCGGTCTCTCCGGCGCCGCGAAGATCTTTCAGGAGCCGTTTCAGGTCGGCCTGGTCCTTGTCCTTTATGCCGAAAGCGCGGGCGACCTCCCGACTCCCCGACGCGCCGGGATTGTCGCGAATCCAGGCGAGCAGGGCTTCCCGATCCGGCAGGTTACCCAAAGCAAAATCCAACTGGAGGGGACGGTTCTGGAGACGTGGCGGAGCAGAGGTTCGGTTGTTGTCCGGCTCCGCAGTACCGTATCATGGTTCGATCAGAGGCGGATCCTCTGGGCCTTTCGGCTTGCGTGTCTTTGATGGTGATGCCTTCTTCGTGGACTTTTTCTTACCGGTGCCGGAGCCCTTCGCAGCTGCCTTCTTCGTGGACGACTTCTTTTTGGACCCTGCTTTCGCTTCGATCAGCGCGATGGCACTTTCGAGGTCGATCGCGTTCGGATCCTGATCCTTCGGGATCGTCGCGTTTATTTTCGCCCATTTGACATACGGCCCGTAGCGCCCGTCCATCACATTTATCGGACCGCCATCGGGATGCTCGCCCAGTTCACGCAGCGGTTTCTGAGCCTGCCCTCGGCCGCCGCGCGTCTTCTTGCGGGCAATCAGATCGATGGCCCGGTTCATCCCGACCGCAAGAACGTCGTCTCCGTCCTCGAGGCTCGCATAGGTGCCGTTGTGGCGCACGTAGGGACCATAGCGGCCAATACCGGCCATGATCATCTCGCCGTCTTCCGGATGTGGCCCGACATCACGCGGCAGGGACAAGAGACCGAGTGCCAGTTCAAGCGTAACGTCCGCTGTCTCCGTTCCTTTCGGCAGCGAGGACCGTTTGGGTTTCCCGTCCGGCGCGTCCTCGGCCTCGCCGAGCTGTACGTAGGGTCCAAACCGGCCGCTGCGCAGTTTGACATCCGCGCCTTCGGGCGATTTGCCGAGCAGCAGCCCGTCAGGACCGATGCCGCCGTCATCGGCCTCCTCGCCGCCCAGGGGACGCGTGTATCTGCATTCCGGATAGTTCGAGCATCCGATGAAGGCGCCTCCCGAACGCGCGGTCCGCATCGACAGCCGACCGATGGCGCATTTCGGACAGAGACGCGGATCCGTCCCGTCGCCCTTGTCCGGGAAGAGATGCGGCGCGAGGATTTCGTTGATCTTCTCCAGAACCTCGCCGATCCGGAGATCCGACGTCTCGTCCAGCGCCGCCCTGAAGTCCTTCCAGAAGGTCTCCATGACGATCTGCCAGTCGATCCTGCCGCCTGATACGTCGTCGAGTTGCTCCTCGAGGCCTGCGGTAAATTCGTAGGCCACGTAGCGTGAGAAGTAATTCATCAGGAAGATCGTCACGAGCCGGCCCTTGTCCTCCGGCACGAGCCGTCCGGCATCCTTCCGGACGTATTCGCGGTCCTGGATCGTGCCGATAATCGAAGCGTAAGTGGATGGACGCCCGATCCCGAGCTCCTCCATCTTCTTGACAAGGGTCGCTTCGGAGTAGCGCGGCGGAGGTTGGGTGAAGTGCTGTTCGGGATGCACGGATTTTTGCCCGAGCTGATCGCCACCATTCATGGCTGGAAGACGCCTGTCGTTTTCGTCGACAACGTCGTCGCGGCCTTCCTCATAGACCTTCATGAAGCCGTCGAAGGTGACGACTTGGCCGCTCGCGCGCAGCATGACCCGCCCGTTGCTGTCCGCGATATCAACGGTCGTTCTTTGCAGCCTTGCCGATGACATCTGGCTGGCAATCGCACGCTTCCAGATCAGGTCATAGAGCCTGATCTGGTCGCTCTCCAGTTTCAGATCGGACGGAGCGACGCCCATGCGGGTCGGGCGCACGCATTCGTGCGCCTCCTGAGCATTCTTGGCCTTGTTCTTGTAGAAGCGCGGTTTCTCCGGGACGTAGCTGGCGCCGTAGCGATCGCCGATCGCGGCGCGCGCATCGGAAACGGCTTCGGGCGCCATGTCGATCCCGTCGGTCCGCATATAGGTGATGTGACCGGCCTCGTAGAGACGTTGCGCGGTGCGCATTGTCTGCTGCGGTCCCATGCCGAGTTTGCGGCTTGCCTCCTGTTGCAGGGTCGAGGTCATGAAGGGCGGCGCCGGATTACGGCTCTGCGGTTTGGCCTCCACCTTGGAGACGCTGAGCGACGCAGCACTCACGGCGGCGGCAGCAGCCTCGGCCGAGGCCTGATCGGTGAGGTCGAAACGCTCCAGCCTCTTGCCGTCGAGCACCGTGAGACGCGCCTCGAATTCCGCGCCGTCGGGCGTGCGCAGCACGGCCTTGACGGTCCAGAACTCCTGCGGCCGGAATGCCTCGATCTCCATTTCCCGCTCGACGATCAGGCGCAGCGCGACGGATTGCACGCGGCCAGCCGACCGCGACCCAGGCAGCTTGCGCCAGAGCACGGGCGAGAGATTGAAGCCGACAAGGTAGTCGAGCGCACGCCGTGCCAGATAGGCCTGCACCAGTTCCATATCGATCTGGCGCGGGTTCTTCATGGCATCGGTGACGGCGGACTTGGTGATCGCATTGAACACGACCCGCTGAACCTCGGTGTCCTTCTTGACCGCGCGGCGCTTGCGGAGCGCCTCGAGCAGATGCCAGGAAATCGCTTCGCCTTCGCGGTCAGGGTCGGTCGCGAGGATCAGGCGGTCGTCGCCCTTCAGCGCATCTGCGATCGCGCGGACATGCTTTTGAGACTTTGAATCGACCTCCCACTTCATCTCGAAGCCGGCGTCGGTATCGACCGATCCGTCCTTGGCGGGCAGGTCGCGCACGTGGCCGAAGGACGCAAGAACGGTAAAGTCTTTGCCGAGATAGCCGTTGATTGTCTTCGCTTTAGCCGGTGATTCAACGACCACGACTGCCATGCTGATCTCCTGCTGCGATCGGGACCAAGCCCTACGCGTCGAGCTACACCTGCCGAGACACGTAAGGAATGCAATTGGACCTTCGGCCCGCGCATCGGCGATTAGCGGCGGAAGATGGGTTAGGTCATGTGCCCTGTCAACGGTAGGCGGAGCGCAAGCACGAGCATGCGATCTTTGTTCACATCTCGATGCGCGCGATCATGCCACCGGGAAGAATCTCGATGCTACCTGCGAGATCAAGCTCGAGGATGGCCAGTGAAATCTCCTGGGGTGAGGCGCCGCACTGCCGTGCGACCTCGTCGATTTCGATGGCCTGGGGTCCGAGAAGATCGAGAACCTGCTCGGCGAGAGCCTCGTCGCCGTGGCCGCCACCTTCCTCGTCAAAGTCTGCCAGAGCGTCGTATTCGTCTCGCAGCGACTCGTCGCCAAACGAGTCCGCGTCAAAGTCGAATTCGCCACCATCCTCCATCAGCATCATCGATCTCGGCGCCGACAGGGCCTCTTCGACATCGCCGGCGTGGCGAATCAAGGCAGCACCCTCGCGAATCAACGCGTTGCATCCGGATGCACGCGGGTCTTCCGGTGCGCCGGGGCACGCCATCGCCTCGCGACCCTGCTCCAGCGCGAACCGCGCCGTGATCAGGCTGCCGGACTTGCTCGCGGCTTCGACCACCACGACACCGTGCGACAGTCCGGAAATGATCCGGTTTCGTCGCGGGAAGTGCTTGCCCGTGGGCTCGATGCCGAACGGGATCTCCGAGATGAGAAGCCCGTCTTCAGCGATCCTTTTGCAGAGTTCGATATTCTCGGTCGGATAGGGCTTGTCCAGCGCGCCAGCGAGGACCGCGACCGTTCCCGTCGAAAGGCTCGCCTCATGCGCCGCGGCGTCGATCCCGCGCGCCAGACCGGAGACGACCGTATAGCCTGTTGCGCCAAGCTCCCGCGCAAGCCGTCGCGCCGTGCGGACCCCGAGTGCGGATGCATTGCGCGACCCGACGAGCGCGACGGTCTGGTCCTCGAGCAACTCGGCATTGCCTTTCATCCAGAGAATCGGCGGCGGCGGTTCGATCTGCGCGAGCATCTGCGGATATTGCGGATCGTCGATTTGCACCATCCGGGCGCCAAAGGCTTCTCCGGCCTCCAACTCGCTTTCAATCTCGTCGAGCGGGCAGATCTTGTATCCGGACTTGCCGCCGCGCGCGGCCAGATCGGGAAGAACCTCGAGCGCCCGGCTCGCGCTGCTGAACCGCCTGATCAGATGAGAATACGTGCGCGGCCCGACATTGTGGCTGCGCAACAGTCTGAGGCGCGCGATCCGTTCGCTTTCGGTGAGCACCGTCGAACTGCCGAGTTCCAAGGGAACGCTGTCCTGGCGTAACGCGGCGGCCGATTGCGTGCGAGACATCTGAATACTCCTGACTGACCGTCTGAGCATCAGGTCGCTTGGTTAAGTGCGGGTTAAGTATGAACGGCGCTGTTCGCTTCGCCCTACTTCACGCCGATCTTCGGCTCCTCTCCGGCGATCAGGCGCCGGATATTGTCCCGGTGGCGAAAGATGACCCAGAGGGCGAGGACTGACACGCAGAGCACGGCCCGCTCACCGTCCAGCACATAGAACCAAAGCGGAGAGAGCAGCGCCGAGATAATTGCCGACAGCGAAGATATGCGAAACAGCGCGGCCGCGACCAGCCAGGACACGCAGACGGCAATACCCGCATAGAAGCTGAGACCGATGATTGCCCCGAGGAAGGTCGCCACGCCCTTACCCCCGCGAAACCGGAGCCAGACCGGCAAGCAGTGCCCGAGAACGGTCCCGAGTGCTGCGCATTGCGCAGAGAGATCGCCCTCGTTCGCCAGGAACCAGGCGACCGGCAGCAATCCCTTCAGCATGTCCAGGACCAGTGTCATCGCCGCGGCGGCCTTGCTGCCGGTGCGCAGGACGTTCGTGGCACCAATATTGCCCGATCCGATCTTGCGCAGATCGCCCAGACCGAACAGCGCGGCGACGAGGATCCCGAACGGGATCGAGCCGACAAGATATCCGGTCGCGAACGCTTCCAGAAGCTGAGGCCAGGCGCGCTCCCAGCCCATCACGCTATGCAGCATCACCGTCTCCGAACACGCGCTCGCCCGCGACCCAGGTCCCGAGAACGCGTCCCTGCATCAGTGCGCGATCAAAAGGCGTGTTTTTCGAACGCGAGTGCAGCGTTTCACGCTCGAGCCGGAAGGGTGCGTCGGGATCGAAGAGCACAAGGTCCGCGGGCGCGCCGGGCGCCAGCCGTCCGCCGGGCAGGTCGAGAATCTCGGACGGGCGCAGCGATCCCGCGCGAAACAGCGTCTGCAGGTCAAGACGTCCCTCGTGGATAAGGCGCATCATCGCGGGCAGGAAGGTCTCGAGGCCGACGGCTCCGGTTGCGGCCTCCTCGAACGGCAGACGCTTGGCTTCCTCGTCCTGCGGCAGGTGTCCCGAGACGATCGTATCGATCAATCCTGTTGCCAGCGCCTCGACCACGGCGACCCGGTCGGTCTCGGCCCGCAGTGGCGGGGTCAGCCGGAAAAAGGTGCGGTAATCGGCGATATCGAACTCGTTCAGCGTCAAGTGATGGATCGAGACACTGGACGTCACGCTGAGCCCTGCCTCACGCGCGCGCCGCAGAGGCATGAGTGCGGCCTCGGTCGTGATCTGATCGGCGTGGTATCGGGCCCCGGTGTTCTCGACCAGAGCGAGATCGCGCTCCAGCATCATGCGCTCGGCCATCGCCGGGACCGAAGGCAGGCCGAGCCGCGACGAAAACTCGCCGGATGTCGCGCATGTCCCGCGCGAAAGGCTGGGCTCCTGCACATGGTGGACGATCAATGCTCCGGTGGAGCGCGAGTAGGTCATGCACGAGCGCAGCACCTTGGCGTCGGCGACCGCATGATCCGCATCGCTCAGAGCGACCGCACCGGCATCGAGCAGGAACTGCTGTTCCGTCATCTCGCGCCCGGCCAGACCCCGCGTCAGCGCGCCCATGGTCTCGACCCGGACCTTCGAGTCCTCGCGCGCGCGTCCGCGGACGAACTCGACCAGTGCGGGATCGTCGATTGGCGGGTCGGTATCCGGCTGCATGACGATCGTCGTCACGCCGCCCGCCGCCGCGGCGGCACCGGCTGAGCGGAAACTCTCACGGTGGCGGCTGCCCGGATCGCCCACGAAGACCCGCATATCGACGATACCGGGCGCCAGAACCTTCTGCTGGCAATCGACCCCGGGCACCTCGGGCGACGCGCCGTGGATGACGTCGGCGATGACGCCATTCTCGACCCTGACAGCACCAGGGCCATCGTAATTCGAAGCGGGGTCGATCAGGCGGGCATTCAAGAGGTGCACGGCGCCGTTCATGCCGAGTTGTCCTGCTGCACCGATCGCATCAAGCGGTAGAGCTCGTCGCCGCTCGCGACATACTCGAAACCCTTCTTGACGGTGTATCGGCGGCCCTTGTTGCCGCGCCGTTCCTCTTCATGAAACCAGATCGTGGCCTCGTCTCCGGGCTCAAACTCCAGCCGTGTTTCGCCCGTGATCGGCCATGACTTCAACGATCGTCCGAAGGCGCTTGTCGCCACGATTGCGCGCTTGTCGGTCAGCGCATAGCGCGTCCTGCTCCGCACATATGCGTCCCAGATAAACCGGCCGAACACGAGATAGACGCCGACCGCGACGAAGGGCAGGCCGAAGAGCGGGAAGATCAGTCCGAGAAATCCACCGCCGTCGCCCACGGCGAAAGACGCCATGAAGACCCAGAAGAGCGAAAAGCTGAGGAAAATCACTCCGAATCCGCTCAACAGCAGATCCGAGGTCCGGAACCGCAGCCCCTTCGCTGGCTGACCTTCCCAAAGGATCCGTTCGCCTGGATCGAGATAGGGAGCCCAGCCGGAGGTCATGCCGTGGCCCCGCCGTCGCCACGCGCCAGCAAATCCATGCACGCCATCCGCACTGCCACCCCCATCTCGACCTGATCGCGGATCACCGAGCGTTCGACATCGTCAGCAAGCTCGGCATCGATCTCGACCCCGCGGTTCATCGGACCGGGATGCATGACGATCGCGTCCGGCTCGGCAAGTTCCAGCTTCTCCGCGGTCAGCCCGTATCGGTGATAGTATTCCCGGGTCGAGGGCACTGCGGCGCCGGTCAGGCGTTCGTTCTGAATGCGCAGCATCATCACCACGTCACAGCCCTTCAGGCCCTCCTCCATGTCCGTGAAGACCTCGACTCCGAACCGGTCCACACCCGGAGGCAGCAGCGTCGGCGGCGCGATCACCCGGACGCGATTCTCCATCCGATTGAGGCACAGGATGTTCGACCGCGCCACGCGCGAATTCGCGACATCGCCGCAGATCGCCACCGTCAGGCGGTGAAGTTTCCCCTTGCTGCGCCGGATCGTCAGTGCGTCCAGCAGCGCCTGGGTCGGGTGTTCGTGGCGCCCGTCGCCCGCGTTCAGCACCGCGCAATTCACCTTTTGCGCAAGTAACGCCACGGCGCCTGAATTCTGATGACGAACCACCAGCAGATCCGGGCGCATCGCGTTCAGCGTCACTGCGGTGTCGATCAGGGTCTCGCCCTTGTTCATCGACGAGGCCTGGACCGCCATGTTCATCACATCGGCGCCCAGCCGTTTTCCGGCGAGTTCGAAGGACGCCATCGTGCGGGTCGAGTTTTCGAAGAACAGATTGATCTGGGTCAGTCCGCGAAGCACGTCTTCGTGCTTGTCGCGTCGCCGGTTCAACTCGACATACCGGTCGGAAAGATCGAGAATTTCGGTTATGTCGCCGGGCGACAGTGCCTCGATCCCCAACAGATGCCGGTGCTGAAACATGGCTGCCCTCTCCGGGGCGCCTTCTACTTGCGTGCCATCGCCCCGGCAAGGGGCGATGCGTGTTTATGGGCTGTCGATCAGCGCAAGTTTCGTCGGATCTGTGCGGCCTCGGCCGTCCGGCCGTTCGTCTCGTAGAACTTGAGGGCTTCCTTGCGCAGGCCGCGCGTCGCGTTGTCGTAGGTTTTCGTTGCGATACGACCCTTCGTGGCGCCCAGACGCTTTGCCTGCGCGGTCAAATTCGCCTCACGTTCGGATGATGGCGGATGCGAGGAGAAGAACGCAGCCGACGCACCCCGCGCGTCGCCGTAGAGGCGCCGCAGGACCGCAAAGGATTTAGCACCCTCCAGCACGTTGTAGCCCGCCCGCGCCAGGTAGACGACGCCGGTATTGTCGGCGTCCGTCTCCTGCGTTCTAGTGAACGAGTTCACGGCGTAGTTTGCGCCCAGGCCGACGGCGAGGTTCGTGAGTTCCCCCGGCACGCCCAGCGCTGCACCGGCGATCCCGGCCAGAGCCGCTCCAAGCTGAACACCGGTGCGGTTCGCCTGTCCTGCCTGAACGTGCCCGCGATCGATATGGGCGATCTCGTGCGCTGCCACGCTGGCAAGCTGCGCCTCGTTTTCCATCGCGGCGATCATGCCCGCGTTGAAGAAGACGTAGCCGCCCCCGACGGTGAACGCATTCACGCTGGCGTCCTTCACCAGATAGGTCCGCAGCGGGACCGACCCCGGCGGCCGCTGCTGGGCGACCCGCGCCACGACGCCGCCGATATAGCTGTTCAGGTTCTTGTCCTTGATCAGGGCGCCCTTGCGGTCCATCTCCGCGACGACCTTGCGGGCGTTGGCCTGCTCCTGCGCCAGCGACTGCTGGGTGTTCTTGGCCGTCGGCGCACATGCGCCCACAGCGCCGGTCGCCAGCGCGACGATTGCCAGAGCTTTCAGAAAACGCTTCATTCGCGAACCTCCTCTGCACGCATCCGTCCGTTCGCGGACGTGTCGATTCATCATACACGCACTGGACGTTGTCGTTCCAGATCTGACCGCACCAAGCTATGAGACGCACGGGCGGCCGGGAACAGTCGTTCCATCTCTACCGGGCGAAAGAATGGAGGGTCTGCCATGTCTCTGCCGCATCCAGTGCGCTACTACCACACGCCGCGCGCGCCCAATCCGCGCCGCACGCAGATTTTCATGGCCGAGAAAGGGATCGAGCTTGAGACCGTCAACATCAGCCTGATGGATGGCGAGCACAAGCAGGATGCGTATCTGGAGAAGGTCGGATCCCCGCAGATCCCGGCATTGGAGCTTTCGGACGGCACCGTTCTGGTCGAGTCGCCGACGATCTGCCGCTACCTGGAAGAGTTCTACCCCGAACCCAACATGCTGGGCCGCGATGCGCACGAGATCGCGGTCATCGACATGTGGCAACGCCGCATCGAGCTGCGCCTGATGGTGACGATTGCGATGTGTTTTCGCCATACCAATCCGAAGATGGCGGCACTTGAGGACCAGTCGACGGACTGGGGTGAGACCAATGCCGGCCGGATCGACGGACGGCTCGCCGAGGTCGACCGCCAGCTTCAGGGCCGCGACTGGATCGCCGCCGACCGGCTGACGATTGCCGACATCACCGGCATCGTTGCGGTCGACTTCTTGAGATTGATCCGGCGGGACATACCTGAGGGCATGACGGCGCTGCGCGACTGGCGCGACCGGATGCACGACCGCCCGTCCACCGCATTGAAATGACAGGTTGACCATGACCAATCCGCTGCTCGAACCCTGGGACGGCCCGCTCGGCCTGCCCGATTTTTCTGCGATCCGTGACGAGCATTTTGGCCCGGCCTTCGATGCTGCCATCGCCGAGCAGGAAGCCGAGTTCGAGGCAATCTGTGAAAACCCCGAGCCTGCGTCGTTCGAGAATACCGTCGAGGCGCTCGAACGCCATGGCCTGCTGCTCGACCGGGTCAACGCCGTGTTCTGGAACCGCGCGGGCGGCGACACCAATCCGAAGATCCAGGAGATCGAGCGCGAGATCTCGCCCCGTCTGTCGCGGTTGTTTTCCAAGCACGCCACGGATGAGCGGATCTTCAAGCGCCTGCAAGCGGTCGTCGACCGGGGAACCGGCGATCTGACGGCAGAGCAGGCCCGTGTGCTCGATCTGATGTACGAGAGCTTCGTGCGCGGCGGCGCCAAGCTGGACGGCGCTGGCAAGGCGCGGCTGCAGGAGATCATGGGACGGCTCTCCGAACTCGGCACTGCTTTCGGTCAGAACGTGCTGAAGGACGAGGCCGAGTGGTCGATGACGCTCGGCGCCGAAGATCTCGCCGGACTGCCTGCGTTCCTGATCGATGCTGCCAAGGCCGAGGCCGAGAGACGCGATGTCGAAGGATATGTGATCACGCTCAGCCGATCTTCGGTCGAGCCTTTCCTGACCTTCACAGCCCGGCGCGATCTGCGTCAGAAAGCCTTCGAGGCATGGGCCAATCGCGGCGAGACGACGAACTGGGATATCATCGCCGAGACCGTGAAACTGCGTCAGGAGCGCGCGAACCTTCTGGGCTTCAAGACCTTCGCGGAGTACAAGCTCGACAACCAGATGGCGAAGACGCCGGACGCCGTGCGCGAGCTTCTGACCACCGTCTGGTCGCCTGCGCGCGCGCGCGCCGTTGCCGATGCTGAGGATCTGCAGGGTCTTGCCAGCGTCGAGGGGCAATCCGAACCGCTCGCCGCATGGGACTGGCGCTACTACGCAGAGAAACTGCGCAAGGACCGCCACGCGCTCGATGAGAGCGAGATAAAGCCGTACCTGAAACTGGAGAACATGGTCGAAGCGGCGTTCGACGTCGCGAACCGGCTGTTCGGCCTGTCATTCGTGCCGGCCGATGTGACCCTGCCGCATCCCGATGCGATGGCATGGGAAGTCAGGCGCGGCGATGATTTCATCGGATTGTTCATCGGCGACTATTTCGCCCGGCCCTCCAAACGCTCGGGCGCCTGGATGTCGGGCTTGCGCTCGCAACAGAAGCTCTGGTCGCCCGATCGCCCGATCATCACCAATACCTGCAACTTCGCGAAGGGTGATCCTGCGCTGCTGAGCTGGGACGACGCGCGGACACTGTTTCACGAGTTCGGCCACGCGCTGCACGGCCTCCTCTCAGACGTGACCTATCCCTACATCTCCGGCACCTCCGTCGCGCGCGACTTCGTGGAACTGCCGAGCCAGCTCTACGAACACTGGCTCGCTGTTCCTGAAATCCTCGAAAAGCACGCGATCCATGTCGAAACCGGCGAGGCGATGCCGCGCGCGCTGGTCGACCGGCTGATCGCAGCGGAAAACTTCGGGCAGGGCTTCGCGACGGTCGAGTTTACCGCCTCCGCGCTGGTCGATCTCGAGATGCACGTCCTCGAGAACACCGACAATTTCGATCCGAAGAGCTTCGAACGCGACGTGCTGGACCGGATCGGGATGCCGGAGGCGATCATCATGCGCCACCGCACACCGCACTTCCAGCATGTCTTCTCGGGCGATGGCTATTCGTCCGGATACTACAGCTACATGTGGTCCGAAGTGATGGACGCCGATGCCTTCAAGGCTTTCGAGGAAACCGGAGACGTCTTCGACGCAGGCACGGCAAAGCGTCTCTACGACAACGTCTACTCGGCAGGCGGCAGCGAGAAGCCTGAAGACGCCTATACCGGGTTCCGCGGCAAGTTGCCGGGCGTCGAGGCGCTGCTCGAGGGCAGGGGGCTTGTCCCGGACGCGGCCTAGCGTTGCGTCCGCGCATCTGAGCCGGCCCAGGACGGGCCCTACGCCGACGCCACCCTGAGAACGCCTGAATGATGCCTTGCGGCGCTTACGAGCCTCGCGCTTGTTCTGCACGGGCTTTCAGGTTAGTTTCTTCATATTAATTGAAGGCTCAGCCGGTATTTCTCGGCTTTTTTGCTTCACCGGCAGTGAACCGCACAATTTTGAAACGCGTATTATTCAAGGAGAAAATCATGGCACAGAACAGGGTAGCCTTTATCCCGTGGAACGAAGCTCAGGCGGGAAATTTCAAGACCGAGTACGAGGACAACCACGCCAACAGGGCCAGCAGTCACCACAAGCGGAAGTGGAAGATCGTCTATTATGACAGTCCCGGCAATCCGCTTGCAGACGTCGGTTTCGGCTTCGGAACGCGCATCGTCATTGCCGGACACGGCGATATCGGCGATCCTGCGATTGCAGCGGATCACGGCACAGGCGGGATTGATCTGAGCTACACCGATGTCGTTGACCGGATGTTCGAAAAGGGGCTGAAGAAGCGGTACATCGGCACGATTGGTTGCGATATCTGCTACAGCGCGATCGGCAATCCGTCCTTTGCGCAGCTCATGGCGCGCGAATTATGGAGCCGTGGGCTGAAGGCAAGCTGCGTCCTCGGTTACAAAGGCTCGCTCTATGCCGAGTACACCGGCGAGACAAAGCCGGGCGGCAAGTACACGCATCGCGGTGTCGAACTGGACGACGGCACGGAAGTGAAGTCGAGCAAGGCTCAGAAGCGCTTCTTCGGCTGGCAGTAGGAGAGCGGACGTGCGCTAAGCAGCGTGCGTTGAAGCTGATCCGAAAGTTACGCGAAGGCGCAGTTGTCGCCGGTCGAGCGCGTTATCCGCCCGGCGACATGCTCAGATCCCGGCGCAGAGCTTTGCAAGCGCCGCGGATCCGATCCGGGCCGCGGGCGGGTCGGCTCTGCTGGTGATGATGATCGGCACGCGCCCGCCGACGATCACGCCTGACGCGCAGGCCGAGCGGAAATAGACCAGCATCTTGAACATGGCATTTCCGCATTCGATGTTCGGTACCAGGATCGCATCGGCCTGACCGGCGACTGGGCGTCCGGTGATCCCCTTGATCCGCACCGCTTCCGGCGAGAGCGCGTTGTCCAGCGCGAATGGCCCGTCGATGTCGGCATCCCATCCTTGGGCGGTTCCCCAGTCGGCAAGCTCGGCCGCCTGAATGCTCGTGGGCATCGATGGGATCGGTTCCTCGGTGGCGGACAGGATAGCGATCTTGGGCCGGTCCAGCCCGCAGGCGTGCGCCACTTTCACGAGGTTCTGCAGGATCGCTTTGCTCGCGTGCTGTCCCGGCAGCACGTTGAGCACCGCATCCGTCAGCAACAAGGCACTGTCACCCGGCAGCCCCATGTGAAACACATGGCTCATGCGGGTCTGACGGCGGACGTCCGCGGCCTTCTTGAGCATCGCCTTCAAAAGCGCATCCGTGTGGATCTGCCCTTTCATCACGATCTGGACCGAGTGGTCGGCGACCTCGACGGTCGCCGCGTCGGCAATCCCGTCCTCGCCAATGGCATGCACGCAACGAAACGGTGAGATGTCCCAGTCGAGCTTTTCCGCGGATGCCTCCATTTCGGCCATCGGACCGATCAGGACCGGCTCGATGATACCGAGATCCGTCGACGCCTTGGCACTTTCCAGCGCAACCGGCGTGTGGGCCCCGACCACGATCGTGCGTAACGGTGCTTGCCCTTCGACGCGGTTGAGCAGGGATTGCGGGACGGTTACGGGTTCAGTCGAGAGCATGTCGGACCTTGTTCGTTCGCGGTGACGCTGGATAACGCCGTGCCGTCATTTTCGCAGCACCAGAATGCAGCGCTCTCCGGTGCCAATCAGCTTGTCCCCGCCAGTTCGAGCATCACGTCGGCAATCACCTGGGCCGCCGCCGCGCAGTCTTCCTTCGTGGCGGATTCCGCCTCGTTGTGGCTGATGCCATCCTTGCACGGGATGAAGATCATGCCTGCAGGGCAAAGCCGGGCGATATGACGGGCGTCGTGGCTGGCGCGCGAGAAGATCGGCTGATTGGCATAACCGCGACGGTCGGCGGCGGCTTTCAGCCGATCCCGGATGTCTTGCGGGAACTCGAGGGTTTCCGAAGTGATGAACTCCTCGATCTCGACGCTGCACGGGCCTGCATGTGACTTGCAGATCTCCCCGATCCTGTTGCCCTGCTGGCGCAGCGTGTCGCTTGACGGGTGCCGCATGTCGACCGTGAAGTGCACCTGACCTGGGACGACCGAGATACCGCCGGGGCGCACCTCGAACCGTCCGATCGTGAAGCGCATCTCGTCGGTCTCGTCTGCGAAGGCCGTCCGCAGGGCGACCGCCATGTCGGTTGCGGCAACGAACGCGTCCTTCCGCCTGCTGATCGGCATGGTTCCGGAGTGCGCATCCTCGCCTGTAACGTCGATGGTCCAGCGCCGGTAGCCCTGCATGCCGGTCACGATACCGATAACATTTCCCGAGGATTCGAGCTCGATGCCCTGCTCGATATGGCTCTCGAGAAAGGCGCCGATCGTCGCTCCAAGCGCGCGTTCTCCGGCTTCCGGAATCGCGGTAACCAGATCCTCAATACACCCCTGCAGGGCAATCCCGTCCGCATCCGTCTGATGGATAACCTCCTCCAGCGTCCGCACGCCCGAGTAAACCGCCGACCCCATGCAGGCCGGGGTAAAGCGCGGTCCTTCCTCGTTGTTCCAGACCGCAAGCATCAACGGTGCGGTCGTCCGGACACCGGCATCGTCGATCGCTTCCATGGCCTCGAGGGCCGCCAGCGTGCCGGACATGCCGTCGAAACGCCCGGCCATGGGCTGGCTGTCGGTGTGGGAACCGCTCGTGACCGGCGGCAGCGTGTTGTCGGCGCCCGGTCGGATAGCAAACATGTTACCGATAACATCGAGCTGGAGTTCCCACCCGCGCGCAAGGCAGATATCGACGATCAGCCGGTGGCTCGCGATGTCCTCGGACGTCAGCGCCATCCTGTGAGCACCGCCCTTGGCCGTCGCCCCTATTTTGTCCGTCGCGGTCTGACGCGACCAGAGACGGTCGGCATCTATCAAAACGTCTTGCATGAGCTCTTCCTTTCGACCGCTCTACCGCACCCGGATCATCACCCAAAGCCCGAAAGACACCGTCGCGATGCCGGCCCACTCGACGGGTGTCGGGACTTCGCCCAGAACCGGAACGGCGAGCAACGCGGCCGCCGCAGGCACGGCTGCGGAGACTGCCGCAGTGGGCGTCGCACCCAGATGATACGCCATAAGCGCGAAGATCATCACGGCGAGGAAGCCTGGTCCCAACCCCTGGAAGGCTGCCTGCGCCAAAACAATCTCCATCGGAGTTTCGCTCAGCGCAGTCGGCAGCGCCAAAAGCCAAACCGGCAGGTAGAAGATGGCGTTCGGAATATTGACGATGGCGAGCGCCTGTTTCGGCGTCACGTTGAAGTGCTTCAGCATGTAAATGTAGCTCGCGATCAATCCGGACGCCGCGACGAACAGCACGATGCCGAGGATCACGTCCGGACCATCGGCTGTCAGTCCGCGCCAGGCGACAAGCACGCCCCCGAACACGATCACCAGCGCGCCGGTAATCTGTTCGACCCTCGGTCGCGTTCCGGTCACCAGCAAGGCGATCAGCATCGTAAAGAGCGGCAGTGCTCCGTTCGCAAAGACGCCGCCATAGGCAGCCGTGGCGTTCTCCAGCCCTTCGAACATCATCATCGAGTAGATTGCGCCGGGGCCGGAGACCGCGATCAGGATCTGAATGCGCACCGAGAGATGACGTGGCCACCAAGCGTAAGCGAAGGGCAGCGTGAGCGCACCAGCCACGAGAAACCGCAATCCCGCCACATCATAGGGCGTGAGACCCGACAGCACCCCGGCGCGGGAGAACACGATGAACCCCGACCAGATGATCAGAATGCCGAGGGCGGCCAGAAGGCCCGTCTTCAGATTGGGGTCAGCCATGTTCACCTGGATGAGGGGGAGGCGGTGGGGTGTAATGCGAGCAGCTTAAATCGTCCCGGCGTCTTTCAGTGAAGCGTACTCGTCCTGCGTGAGGCCGAGAAGCCCTTTCAGCACTTCTTCGGTGTGAGCTCCAATCTCCGGGCCTGGCCAGGCGATGGTTTCCGGGTTGTCGCCGACGAAGCGTGGAACCGGCGCGGGTTGCAGGATGTCGAGGCCGTGCGCCGGGTCGGGCACGGACCGCACGGCCCCGCGCGATTGGTATTGCGGATCGGCGACGATATCTGCCGCCGTGTAGATCTTCGACGACGGGATGCCGGCGGCCTCAAGGTCGCCGAGGATCGCATCCGGCCCGCGTGCGCGCGTCCACTCCGCGATTTCAGCGTCGATCGCGTCGATATTGGCTACGCGAGATGGATTGTCGATGAAACGGGGGTCGTCGATCAGTTCATGTCGGTTGATCAACCGCATGAGTTGCGCAAACAGCGGATCCGAGTTCGCACCGATGAGCACGAATGTGCCGTCGGCCGTCGGATATGCGCTGCTCGGCGCTGCAGCGGGCAACCGCGCCCCTTCCGGACGACGGATCTTCCCGAGTGCGCCATATTCCGGAAGTATGCCTTCAAGCAGGCTCAGTACGCTCTCGGTCAGCGCAATATCGACGATCCGCGCAGCGGTGCCTTTAGGAACAGCGGACGCTTTCTGTTCGTGCAGGGCCGCGAGCAATCCGATCGCACCGTAGAGACCTGAAACCGTGTCCCCCAGAGAGACGCCCGTCCGGACAGGCGGAAGCTCCGAGACCTCTGGCGGATAACCGGTCAGGTGCCGAATGCCGCCGAGCGCTTCTCCGATCATGCCAAAACTTGCATCCTGTGCGCGTGGTCCCGTCTGGCCGAAGCCCGAGATCCGAACGAAAATACAGCCGGGCTTCACGGCGGCGAGATCGTCAGGCCCAAGGCCAAGTTTCTCCATCAATCCGGGGCGGAAATTCTCGATCACGGCGTCGGACTGTGCCACGAGTTGCAAGGCGATGCTGCGCGCCCCGGGGGCCTTCAGGTTCAGGCAAACCGATTTCTTGTTGCGGGCGTGCGACGACCACCAGAGGGACTTTCCCGCGAGTTGCTCGCCCCAACCGCGCACCGGATCGCCCGAGGGCGGCTCGATCTTGATGATCTCGGCGCCGAGATCGCCGAGCACGCGGGTTGCGAAGGGCGCCGCGATGAAATGCCCGAACTCGACGATCCGCAGTCCCGTCAGAGGGCCGGTTTGACGTGGCGCCTCCGTTTCCGTCACGCCGCGCCTCCAACCAGCAAGTCTTCGAGCCAGGCATCGTCCGCGCCAAGCCCCGGTGCATCCTCGTCGCGGTCCGGTCTGTGCCCGTCGAGGCGAAGCGGCAGGCCAAAGAACTCCAGGTTGCCGCTGCCGCGCTTCATCCCGGACGCAAGCGTCTGGGGATCGGCGGCGACCTCGGCCATATTCTGAACGGGAGCGTTCGGGACACCTGCGGCATCCAGCGCCGAAGCCAGATCGGACTTGTTGCGCCTCGCCGTCTCCCCCATGAGCAGGGCGATCAGCACGTCGCGGTGCTCCAGACGATCTGGATTGGTCAGAAAGCGCGAATCTGTCGCCCATTGGTCCTGACCCAGAGCCGCGCAGAACTTGGCGAAGAGCGTGTCGTTGCCGGCCGCGATCATCAATTCGCCGTCGGCGCACTGGAAGATCTGATAGGGACAGATCATCACGACGCCCGAGCCCGCCTTGCCGGGGATCTTGCCGGAGGACGTGAAGATCGGCAGGAAATAGAGCATCCAGCCGAGTGCTGTCTCGAAGAGTGCCGTGTCGACCACGCCGCCCTGTCCGGTGGAACTTCTGCGCAGCAAGGCGGTCAGAATGCCGATCACGAGCCACAATCCGGTCGTCATGTCGATGATCGAGGGATTGATCCTGATCGACGGCTGCCCGGCCTCTCCGACCACGGTCATCAAGCCGCCGAAGGCCTGCATCAATGGATCGTATCCCGGTCGTGAAGCGAGCGGACCCGTGTCTCCGAAAGCATGGATGTTGGCGTAGATCAGCGCCGGATTTTCGGCACAGAGCATTTCGGCATCGAAGCCCAGTTTCGTGGCGAGCCCGGGGCGCTGGTTCTGGATCACCACGTCGGACAGGGAGGCGAGCCGTTTCAGCTTCGCCAGTCCGTCCGGCGACTTCATGTCCAGTGCTACGGATCGCTTGAGACGGTTCATCGCGTGGAAGGTTGCGGACGCCGTCGAGGTAGGCCCCTCGACCGGCGCGCCCCAGCCGCGCGCATCGTCGCCCACGCCGGGACGTTCGACCTTGATGACCTCGGCGCCAAGCTCGGCCAGGATCAATGCAGCATATGGCGCTGCAATCGAATGACCGATCTCGATGACCCGAATGCCGTCAAGGGGCAGCTTCATGCGGCGATCCTCCCGTCGCGACCGTTCTCGCAGGCCGCCCTGCCTCGTCAAGCGAGCCGGTGCCTTGATCGCAAGGATGATGGTGCGGGACTTTCCCGCAGGTTCCGTGCGCACTAGGGTCCGCGCGGCAGGGAGGCAAGCATGGATTTCGAAACCCTTCAAGTCAGCCACGAGGACGGCGGCGTCATGGTCGTCACGCTGAACCGGCCCGACCGGTTGAACGCAATGAACACGCCCATGATGACGGAGTTGCGTGAGCTCTTCACCGATCTCTACGTGCGGGCGGACCAGGCGAACTGCGTCGTTATCACAGGTGCGGGCGAGCGCGGGTTCTGTCCGGGGGCCGATCTCAAGGAACGCGACGGCATGACCGACCAGACCTGGCGCGAACAGCACGCCATCGTCGAGCAGATCGCGCGCGGGATGTTCCAGTGCCCGGTTCCGCTGATCGCGGCAGTGAACGGCGTGGCGATGGGCGGGGGTGCCGAGATCGCGCTGTGCTGCGATTTCATTTACGCGGCCGATCATGCGCGCTTTGCGTTCCCCGAGGTGACGCGCGGGATCATGCCGGGCATGGCCGGTCCGCAGAACCTGCCGCGCGCGGTCGGGGTTCGCCGGGCCAAGGAAATCATCCTGACCGGGCAACCCTTCAGCGCGCAGGAGGCACTGGACTGGGGCATGGTCAACCGGGTCCTTCCGCTTGCCGAATTGATGCCCGCCGCACTGGAGACCGCCCGCACGATCGCCGGAAACGCGCCGATCGGGGTGCGTTCGGCGCTGAAAGCCATGGACAAGGCCGTGGAGATCGATCGTGCCTCGGGCTATGATTTCGAGATCGTCGCCTACAACATGACCGTGCCGACGGAAGACAGGCTCGAAGGTGTCCGCGCCTTCAACGAGAAGCGTCCGCCAGTCTTCAAGGGGCGCTGAGGAGATGCCGATGAAGCGCGATATTCTGGTGCGGGATGTCGGCCCGCGCGACGGGCTGCAACTGGTCAAGACCGTGCTGCCGACGGAAACCAAGATTGCATGGATCGAGGCCGACATCGCCGCCGGCGTGCCGGAGATCGAGTGCTGCTCGTTCGTCCCGCCGCATGTGATCGCGCAGTTCGGCGATGCGGTGGATGTCGCTAAGCGAGCTTCGGCCTTGGACGGGGCCGTGATGTCAGCGCTGACGCCAAATCTGAAGGGCGCTCAGATCGGCTTCACGACGGGCGTGCCCAAGATCAACTACGTCATGTCGGTCTCGGAGACGCACAATCAGCAGAACGTGCGGCGGACGCGCGCCGAGTCACTGGACGGTTTTCGCGCGATCATTGCCGAGCGCGATGCGACGGCACCGGACGTGAAGATCGGGATCGGTCTAGCGACGGCGCTGGGGTGCACTCTGGAAGGCCGGGTGCCTGAACGCGACACGCTCGAATTGCTGGAGCAGGTGCTGGAGGCCGGGGCTGACGAGGTGATGCTGCCCGATACGGTGGGCTATGCAAACCCGTCACAGGTGCGCTCTCTCTTCAAGGCCGGGATCGCGATGGCCGGTGACGTGCCGCTCTGGTCTCATTTTCACGACACCCGCGGGCTCGGCCTGGCCAACGCGCTGGCGGCGCTGGAAGTCGGCTGCGTCCGCTTCGATGCCTCTCTCGCGGGTCTGGGCGGCTGTCCGTTCGCACCCGGTGCTACCGGTAACATCGTGCTGGAGGATCTGGTGTTTCTGCTCGAGTCCGAGGGGCTGAGCACGGGCATCGATCTCGAAGCTTTGCGCCCCGCGCGCGAGATCGTTGAACAGGCTTTGCCCGCCGAGCCGAAATACGGTCAGGTTCTGCGCGCCGGTCTTCCCAAGGGATTTGCACCGGCAAACCGCGCCGCATGAGGATTCACACATGAAAGATCTGAGCGATCTCACGATGCCTCTGGATGATGCCTGGAGCGATATCCGGGAAGGCGTGGCCAAGGTCTGCGAGCCGTTCGACAATGCGTATTGGAACGATCTGGATGCCAAGTCCGAGTATCCGCATGCCTTCGTCGATGCACTGACGGAGGCCGGGTACCTCGCCGCCCTGATCCCGGAGGAATACGGTGGCGCCGGGCTGTCCATTCCGGCAGCCGGTGCGATCCTGGAGACGATCCATGCGTCGGGGTGCAACGCCGCCGCCTGCCATGCGCAGATGTACACGATGGGCACCCTCCTGCGGCATGGCTCGGCCGAGCAGAAGGCGAAGTACATGCCCGGCATCGCGTCGGGCGCGCTTCGGATGCAGGCCTTTGGTGTCACCGAGCCGACCACCGGTTCGGATACCACGCAATTGAAGACCAAGGCCGAACTGGTCGGCAACAAGTACGTCATCAACGGCCAGAAGGTCTGGACCTCGCGCGCCATGCAGTCGGACCTGATGCTGCTTCTGGCGCGGACGACGCCCGCGGCCGAGGTCAAGCGCCGCTCTGACGGGGTTTCCTGTTTCCTGATCGATCTGCGCGAGGCGGTCGGGAACGGCGTCGAACTGCGCAAGCTCGATGCGATGATCAACCACAACTCGTGCGAGGTCTTCATCGACAATCTCGAGGTGTCGCCCGACGCCCTGATCGGTGAGGAGGGCAGGGGGTTCAAATACATCCTCGACGGCATGAACGCCGAGCGCGTGCTGATCGCGCACGAATCCCTCGGAGACGCTGCTTATTTCATTCGGCGCGCCACGGAATACGCGAACGAAAGGACCGTGTTCGGGCGACCCATCGGCCAGAATCAGGGCATCCAGTTCCCGATCGCGCGCGCCTGGGCCGAGACCGAAGCCGCGAAGCTGATGGTCGCCAAGGCGGGAGCGATGTTCGAGGCTGGGCTTCCCTGCGGTGCCGAGGCCAATACCGGAAAGATGCTGGCGTCAGAAGCGGCATGGCACGCGGCCGAGGCCTGCATGCAGACGTTTGGTGGCTTCGGGTTCGCGCGCGAATACGGGATCGAGCGCAAATGGCGCGAGGCGCGGCTCTACCAGACAGCGCCGATCTCGACCAACATGATCCTGAACTTCATCGGTCAGAATGTGCTTGGGATGCCGCGGTCCTATTGAACTCGACGCCTGGAAGGACCTCGCGCCTTATCGGTTTGGAGGCGCCGGTTTCAGTCGTCTGAAACGGCAATCCAAAGGCGGACTCAGAGGCTCAATTCTGTTTGGTCGGCGTTCCATCTCACGTTCCTGCGGACGACAGGTTGTCTGAAACGGGACGGGGCACTCCGCGAGACGTATTGGCTTTCACGTCTCCTCGAAAGCTTGCATGCAAACTAAGAATTATCATTCAAAGTATTAAAATAAATCAATAAATCTGATCGTCCGAACGGCGATAAACGCTCAGGTTCGGATCTGCAAAACTCCTTGATTGGCAATTGGGCACAGCATCGCCGCCGCAAACAGCTTGACTCCAATTTTAACTTCTCAATTATGAATGAACGTTCATTCAGTAAATCGCGCATCGGGCATCTGACCCGCAAAGACAGCGAGACCGGGGATGTAGCATGTGCCGGCAAGCGCCGGTACGCCAACAGAGGAGGTAAGACTATGGACGTCGTGGATCAGCTCAATGCGGTGAGGACTGGCGAACTCAGCCGGCGCGCGTTCAACAGATCGTTGCTCGCCCTTGGTGTCGGCATGGTGGCTACGCCATTCGTGCCGGGCCGCGCGGTCGCGGCGGACGGGGACGAGGCTGTCTATTTCACTTGGGGCGGATACGACGTGGAACAGTTGTTCCAGCCCTATCAGGCAAAGAACGAGGCCCTTCCCGAATTCGCGATCTTCGGCGGCACCGAAGAAGCCCTGACCAAGATGCGCGGCGGTTATGTCGTGGATGTCGCCCATCCGTGTAACGCGGGCCTCGTGCGGTGGATCGAGAGCGGCCTGTTCCAGCCTGTCGACACATCGCGGCTGTCGAACTGGAAAGACGTGATGCCCGAGCTCGTCGCGATGGAAGGCAACGACGCGGGCGGCGGCAAGCCCTGGCTGGTGCCCTTCGACTGGGGTCAGACTTCGGTGACCTACCGCACCGACCTCTTCGAGCTTCAGGGCGAAGAAAGCTGGGACATGCTCTGGGACAAGCGCTATGCGGGCCAACTCGGCTCGCTGGCATCGGGCGGAGATGCCT
Source organism: Pseudomonadota bacterium (assembly GCA_039184865.1). Classification (GTDB taxonomy): domain Bacteria; phylum Pseudomonadota; class Alphaproteobacteria; order Rhodobacterales; family Rhodobacteraceae; genus Thermohalobaculum. The sequence goes on from JBCDAV010000011.1 coordinate 95,505, forward strand.
GGTGGTGCGGCGCGATCAAGGCGGGCGTGCCCTTCAGCGAGATCGCGACGGACGCCGCATTCGAAAAGATCGCCGCCGTGATGCGCGAGCAGCGCCCGCTGATCCGCACGTACACGGACGACACCACGACGCTGGAGCAGGCGCTCGCGTCGGGCGAGATGGTCGCGGCGATGACGTGGAACAGCTCGGCGGTGTTGCTCCAGTCGGAAGATGTACCGGTGAAGTTCGCCAAACCCAAGGAAGGCGCGCTGACCTGGGTTTGCGGGATGATGATCCACAAGGATGCGCCGAACCTCGACAAGGCCTACGAGATGATCGACTCGATGCTGAGCGTCGAGTCCGGTCACTTCATGATAAACGACTATGGCTACGGTCACTCGAACGCGCGCTCCTTCGACAAGTTCGATGACGAGACGCTCGCGGGCCTCGGCCTTGCGAAGGACCCGTCGAAGATTCTGGGTGAAGGTCACTTCATGATCCCGCAATCGCAGGAGTGGGAGACCAAGATGAACGAGACCTTCGAGATGGTGAAAGCCGGATTCTGATCCATTCGTGGACCCGGTTCGCCGGGTCCGCCTCATCGCTCAGGAACAGGTCATGGCCGAAACGGCGATAGACGTTGGAGTGGCGCGCGCGCACGAACGCCCGGTTCAGGGCTGGGCCGTGCGCCTCCTCAACCGTTCAGAGAAGTTGCGGGGCTATCTGCTGCTGTCGCCGACGATATTGATCATGGCGGTCGGCATCCTCGCCCCCGTGATCATCCTTGCGATCATGAGCTTCTGGACCCGGGACGGGTTCGATTTCGACACCACACTGTCCCTGACTAACTACCAGGATGCGGCAGACAAGCCGATCTACGGCGCGTTTCTGCTTCGATCGTTCTGGATTTCGGGGATGGCGACGGTCGCAACGATTCTGCTGTGCTATCCCATGGCGTACTACGTCGCCTTCCATGTCCATCGCTACAAGATGGTCTGGATCATCCTGATGACGCTGCCGTTCTGGACGAGCTATCTGCTGCGCGTTTTCGCGTGGAAGGTGGTCCTGGGCTACGAGGGCGTGATCAACTCGGCCCTGACGAGTGTCGGTCTGATCGAGAAGCCGCTGGAATTCCTGCTTTACAGTCAGACGGCGGTGATCATCACACTGGCCCATGCCTGGGCAGCGTTCGCAATTCTTCCGCTCTATGTGTCGCTGGAGAAGATCGATCGCTCGCTGCTCGAAGCCGCAACGGATCTTGGGGACGGGCCTGTCCGCCGCTTCCTGCGGGTGACGCTGCCGCTCTCGCTGCCGGGCGTGATCGCGGCGACATTCCTGATCTTCATTCCGACGACCGGGGATTTCATCACGCCGGCCCTGCTTGGCGGACCTGACGGCGCGATGATCGGAAACCTGATCCAGCTCCAGTTCGGTGCGGTGAACAACTGGCCGATGGGGGCCGCCCTGTCGATCATCCTGATGCTCTGGATCGCGCTCGTGGCGCTGGCTTTCATGATCGTCACGCGCATCCTGAAGGCGCGAGCGGCATGAGCGCCGTCAGCTACATCCAGCGCCCGAGCCGCCCGCTGCAGATCTATGCCTGCATCTTTCTGGTGGTTCTCTACACGCCGGTCCTGTTCATCCCGCTCTTCAGCTTCAACGACTCGATCTACGTCAAGTTCCCGCTGCAGGGATTCACGACGAACTGGTACGCGGAATTGTGGGAGCGCCAGAGCCTGTGGGATGCGCTCTATGCGAGCGTCCGGCTGGGGATCTGTGTCGCGATCATTGCGACGGTGCTGGGCGTGATCTCGGCTCGCGCGATCACCCGCTACCGCCTGCCCGGTTCCAATGCAGTCGTGACGTTCATCATGTTGCCGCTGGTTATTCCCGGCATAATCTTCGGCGTGGCCCTTCTGGTGCTGATGAGCCGCATGGGCGTGCCGCTTTCGCTTTACACGGTTGCGGTCGGTCATTTGATCGTTTGCTTGCCGTTCTCGGTGGCGGTGCTTCTGCCGCGCTTCGAGGGTTTCGATATGTCCATGGAGGAGGCCTCGGCCGATCTGGGTGAAAACGGCTGGTGGACCTTCTGGCGCGTCACGTTCCCGATCATCTACCCAGGCGTCATCGCGAGCCTCTTGCTGACCTTCACCATCTCCTTCGACGAAGTGATCATGGCGTTCTTCCTGACCGGGACCGAGCCGACCCTGCCGATGTATATCTGGTCGCAACTGCGCTTCCCGCGGGAGTTCCCGTCTGTGCTCGCGTTGTCTTCGATCATTCTGTTCTTCTCGTTCGCCCTCGTGTTCCTCGCGCTCTGGATCGGCCGTCTCGGTTCGGTCGGCGCTGTCAAAGAGCTGGAGTGATCCATGCATCCCAACGATGCCATCATCTCGATCCAGAGCGTCGACAAGCACTTCGGAAAGGTCCGGGCGGTCGATGACGTGAGCATGGACATCCGCTCCGGCGAGTTCTTCTCGTTGCTCGGACCATCCGGCTGCGGAAAGACGACGCTTCTGCGGATGCTGGCAGGGTTCGAGCCGACGACTCGCGGGGAGATCTATATCGACGGTGCGCCGTCTTCAGATATCCCGCCGCACCACCGGCCCGTGAACATGGTGTTCCAGAACTACGCGATCTTTCCGCACCTCAATGTGCGGGACAATATCGGCTACGGTCTTCGCAAGCAGAAACTGCCGAGACCAAAGCGTGACGCGATGATCGACGAGATGCTGGATCTGGTGAAGTTGCCGGGATTCGGAGACCGCAAGGCGCATCAGCTCTCCGGCGGCCAGCGCCAGCGGATCGCTTTGGCGCGCGCGCTGATCGTGCGGCCCAAGGTGCTGTTGCTGGACGAGCCGCTTGGTGCGCTGGACAAGCAGTTGCGCGAGCAGATGCAGATGGAGCTGCGCAACCTGCAACGCTCGGTCGGGATCACCTTCGTCTTCGTGACCCATGATCAGGAGGAGGCGTTGACGCTCTCGGACCGGATCGCGGTGATGTCTCGCGGAAAGGTGTTGCAGGTCGACACGCCCAGCGGTCTCTACGAAGCCCCGCGGACACGAGAGGTCGCCAGTTTCATCGGCACGATGAACTTCTTTGACGCGCACGTAACGGGGCGCGCCAACGGTCACGCCGAACTCGATGTCGAAGCACTCGGGCGGCTCGAATTGCCGGTCAAAGATACGCAGGTTGCAGCCGGTGACCGGATCTGCGTCGCAGTGCGGCCCGAGAAACTGAGCCTGCACGATGAGGCTCCCGGCTGCGGCGCGCCTGCCGCTTCCGGCGTTCTCGAGGCGACGGCCTATCTGGGCGAACGCAGCCATTTCTACGTTCGGGCCGATGGCTGCGCCCGGCCGATCGCGGTATCTGCACAGAACCGGGCGGTACAGACGGGCGGTGATAAATTGGAAGGCCAAAAGGTCTGGTTGAAGGCGCCCAAAGAGGCGTTGATGATGTTGGAGGCCGAGTGAGAGCATGAACATCGAGACACAGATTGTGCCGAAGCGCCGCCGCAAGGCGTCCAAGGAGGAACGGCGACGACAACTGATCGACGCGACGATCAAGACCATCGCCAGCAAGGGTATTTCGGGCACGACCACCACGGATGTCACCCGCGAGGCGGGTCTGTCCGCGGGCATCGTGAGCCTGCACTTCGACGGCAAGCACGGTTTGCTGACCGAGACCTTGCGCTTTCTTGCCGAAGAACACCGCGGCGTCTGGGTCGAGGCCTACGAGGATGCAAACCTGACAACGGCCGAAAAGCTGCGAGTCGTCGTCGACGCAAATTTCGACAGCCGCATCTGCACCCCGGAGAAGATCTCGGCGTGGTTCGCTTACTTCGGCGAGGCGAAGTATCGCGCGGTCTACCGGGAACTGATCAACGACTTCGACACCGAACGTGGCGATGTTCTGGCGACGCTTTGCGCTGAGTTATGCCAGGATGGCGGGTACGAAACAGTTGATCCGGCATCGCTTGCGAGCAGCATCGAGAGCCTCGCCGACGGGTTCTGGCTCGGCATGGTGCTCTATCCGGACTGGGCGACGCCAGAGGATCTCAAGCAGCGGATCTATGACATGATCGCGGCCCATTTTCCCCAGCACTTCAAGGATCGGGCCGGTGCCCGAACGGTTGCGTGAAAAGGAGAACGGTCTTGGCTGGATTGCTTGGAACCGCAGCGTTGCCGTCCTTTGCCGCCTTGCCGACGAACCCGGACGTGGTTGTAGTCGGTGCCGGGGCGGCCGGTATCGCAGCAGCGAAGCGTTTGATGGCCGAGGGAAAGTCCGTCGTGGTGATCGAAGCTGCGGATCGGGTCGGTGGTCGCGCATACACAGAGTCGAGAACCTTCGGCGTTCCTTATGACCACGGTTGCGCGTGGCTGCAGGGGCCGGACGATCTTCCGTGGTTGGATATCGCAGAGGAGCAGGGCTTCGATCTGGTCAACCACGACTATCCGGCTTTCCCGTTCTACGTGGATGGTGAGAAGGCCAGTACCGGACAGATCCGGCAGTTTGACCGGACATGGGCGCGGTTTCAGGCGGCATTGGAGAATGCGTCCGAGGATGTCTCCGCCGCGTCCGTCGTGCCGGGCGATGCAACTTTCGGTGCAGTCGCCGCGACCTGGATCGGACCCATGGACCACGGCGTCGATCTCGCTGACCTATCGACCGGCGACTTCAACTCTTATGCGGAATACGATGTCAATTTCCTCGTCCGCGAGGGTTTGGGCACACTTGTCGCGCTCAACGCACATGAACTGCCGGTGAAGCTGAATACCGCCGTTACGGCGATCGACTGGAGCGGCTCCGGCGTCCGGGTCGAAACCTCCGATGGCACGATCTCGGCACGGGCCTGTATTGTCACCGTCTCCGTCGGCGTGCTCGCTGCGGGCGGCGTGCGATTCACACCGGAGCTTCCGGGCGAAAAACAGGATGCGCTGGCGGATGTGCCCATGGGTCTTTTGACCAAGATCGCCCTGGAATTCGACGAAGACAGCCGCTTCGGGCTCTCGGACAACGGTTTCCTGACCTATGACGTCCCGAGCGAGTTGCCGGCCGAGGCATGCTACTTCCTGACATATCCCACCGGATTTCCGATCATGGTCGGCTTTGTCGGCGGCGCTTTCGGATGGGAGCTGTCTGGCGCGGGCGAAGCCGCTGCCATCGACTTCGCGCTTGGCGAGCTCGGTAAGATGTTGGGCAACGATGTCCGCAAGCATTTCGTCAAGGGTCATATGAGCGACTGGGCGACCAATCCATTGACGTTGGGTGCTTACTCCGCCGCGAAGCCGGGCCGCCATGCCCAGCGTCGCGTACTGGCCGAACCCCTGGCCAACAAGGTGTTCTTTGCGGGCGAGGCGACCTCCGAGTCCTACATTGCACTGTGTTCCGGGGCACACATCAACGGCGACAAGGTGGCGGGTGAGGTCTCGTCCGTTCTGGATGGTGGCTGCTCGTCCTGCGACGCACGCGGCGCCCAGAAACGGCGAATTCTGGAGGCGACCGAGTGAACAAGATCGACACCAGCCGCTTCAGGACGCGCGATCCGCGATATGACGTTCTGTTCGAGCCAGTGAAAATCGGTCCCGTCACCGCGAAGAACCGCTTCTACCAGGTGCCGCACTGCAACGGCATGGGACATGCCTATCCCTCGTCGATGGCCGAGATGCGCGGCGTCAAGGCAGAGGGCGGCTGGGCCGTCGTCTGCACCGAGCAGGTAGAAATACACCACACCTCCGAGCTTACGCCGGTGATCGAAGGCCGTTTCTGGGACGATGCCGATATCCCGATCATGCGGAAGATGACCGACAAGATCCATGAGCACGGCGGTCTGGCCGGGATCGAGCCGTGCTATGATAGTTATTCATCGCCCAATCGGCTGAGCCGCGAGGCGCCGATGGGCCCGTCGGCACGGCCGGTGACGTATCTCGAACCGATCCAGACGCGCGCGATGGACAAGACCGACATCCGGAACGTTCGTCGCTACTATGTCGAGGCGGCGCATCGGGCCCGGCGGGCCGGGTTCGACATCGTCTATGTCTATGCCGCTCACGATCTCAGCATCCTGTCGCAGTTTCTGTCGCGCCGCTGGAACGATCGGGGTGACGAGTACGGCGGCTCGTTCGAGAACCGCGCGCGGCTGTTCCGGGAAGTGCTGCGGGACACCAAGGACGCCGTTGGCGACACCTGCGGCATCGCCGTGCGCTTTGCCGTTGACGAGATGATGGGAGAAGAAGGCCTGACGAAGGATGGCGAGGGCCGCGATCTCGTGGAGATGCTGGCCGAGGAGCCGGATCTCTGGGACGTCAACGTATCCGACTGGGACAATGACAGCCTCACATCGCGGTTCGGGCAATCCGGATTTCAGGATGATTACGTCTCGTTCGTGAAGACGGTGACCAGCAAGCCCGTGGTCGGTGTCGGGCGCTACACCTCGCCTGACGCCATGGTCTCGCTGATCCAGAGCGGGTCTTTGGATCTGATCGGGGCGGCGCGACCGTCGATCGCCGATCCGTTCCTGCCTAAGAAGGTCGAAGAAGGCCGGATCGAGGACATCCGGGAGTGCATTGGTTGCAATATCTGCGTCTCGGCCGACTACCACATAGTACCAATGCGTTGCACCCAGAACCCGACCATGGGCGAGGAATGGCGCAGAGGCTGGCACCCCGAGCGGATTGCCCCGAAGTCGGCCAATGAAAGCGTGCTGATCGTCGGTGGCGGGCCTTCCGGGCTGGAAGCCGCAAGAGCACTGGGACAGCGCGGTTACGACGTGACCCTGGCCGAGGCGGGTGACGCGCTCGGTGGTCGCGTGGCGCGCGAGTCCGCGCTTCCCGGACTGGGAGAATGGCGCCGGGTGAGCGACTATCGCGAATACCAGATCAGCCAGATGGCGAATGTGGAAACGTTCCTGCACAGCCCGCTGAGCGCGGAACAGGCGCTGGAGTTCGACGCCGATCATCTTGTCATCGCGACGGGGGCCGCCTGGCGTGCGGACGGCGTCGGCAGAGCCAATACCGCGCCAATTCCTATCCGCGATGGCGCCAAAGTGCTGACGCCGGACGACATCATGGCGGGCACAGTGCCGGACGGCCCCGTCGTGATCTTCGACGACGACCATTACTATATGGGCGGCGTTCTGGCCGAGTTGTTGCGCGGCAATGGCCTCGCCGTGACGCTTGTCACGCCGGCAGCCGATGTTTCGACCTGGACGCACAACACGCTGGAACAGCATCGGATCCAGAGCCGCCTGATGAAAATGGGTGTCAGGATCCTCACAAATCATGTCCTGACGGCTGTTGGCCCTGACAGCGCGACGGTCACCTGCGACTACACGGAAGACGAAACGAAGCTCGATTGTGCAGCGGTCGTCATGGTCACGATGCGTCTGCCCGCCGATGGCTTGTTCCGATCGCTCGAAGCGGCCGACGGCCCGCGAAGTGTCACGCGGATCGGAGATTGCCTGGCTCCGGGGACGATCGCAGCGGCTGTGTACTCCGGCCACCGTTACGCACGCGAGCTCGGCGAGCCGAAATCCGAGGGCGCGCCGTTCCGGCGCGAACTCATTCGCCTGGCCGAAACCTGACGAACCAAGAGCCTCAACCCGATGCCACGTGACGCGCGCCACGACAGTCTCTTCGAACCGGTGAAGATCGGCCCGGTCACCACGAAGAACCGCTTCTTTCAGGTGCCGCATTGCACGGGCATGGGCTGGGTGCGGCCACGGATGCTGGCCGCGATGCGTGGCGTGAAGGCCGAGGGCGGATGGGCCGTCGTCTGTACGGAATACAACTCGATCCATCCGACATCCGACGACCTACCGCATGCGTCGGCGTCCCTCTGGGATGATAGCGACATCCGGGCGAACCGCCTGATGACCGACGCGGTGCACGAGCATGGCGGTCTCGCCGGGGCCGAGCTCTGGTACTCCGGTGCGCGCAGCCCGAACAACTTCACCCGTGAAGTGCCGATGGACGTTGTGAGCCTTCCGAACCTTGCCGGGCATCCGAGCCAGACGCGGGCGATGGACAAGACCGATATCCGCAATCTGCGGCGCTGGCACCGGAGGGCGGCACTCCGGGCGAAGGAGGCCGGGTTCGATCTTGTCTATGTCTACGCAACCCACGGCTACCTGCTGGCGAACTTCCTCGATCCGACGATGAACACGCGCGGCGACGTATATGGTGGATCGCTGGAGAACCGCCTGCGCCTGACGCGGGAACTCATCGAGGAGACCAAGGACGCGATCGGCGACGGCATGGCCGTGGCCGTGCGGTTCAAAGCCGATGAGACGGCCGTCGCGGACGGTAAGCCCGAGCATGGCGAGCGCCGCGAGATGCTGGAGCTGCTGGCAGAGCTGCCCGACCTCTGGGACATCAACATCGCCGACTACTCGTGGGAGATGGGGGCCTCGCGTTTCACCAAGGAGGGAGCGCTCGAGCCTTACATGGCGTGGGTCAAGTCGGTCACATCGAAGCCGGTTGTCACTGTCGGTCGCTTCACCTCGCCCGACACGATGGCGAGCCAAATCCGGCGCGGGATCGTCGATCTGATCGGGGCAGCACGACCGTCCATTGCCGACCCGTTCCTTCCGAAGAAGATCGAAGAAGGGCGCTACGAGGACATCCGTGAGTGCATCGGCTGCAACGTATGCTATTCCGGCGACAGCCTCGGGGTGCCGATCCGCTGTACCCAGAATCCGACCATGGGCGAGGAGTGGCGCAAGGGCTGGCACCCGGAACGCGCACCGGAACGGACCAGCGGCGGCAAGGTGCTGATCGTCGGGGCTGGTCCTGCGGGGCTGGAGGCCGCGCGTGCGCTCGGTCTGCGCGGATATGACGTGATGCTGGCCGAGGCGATGCGGGAACTCGGGGGGCGGGTCGTGCGCGAAGCCTCGCTGCCCGGGCTCAGTGAATACATCCGGGTTCGTGACTACCGGGCCCAGCAGCTTCAAAAAATGCCGAACGTCGAGGTGTATCTGGAGAGTGCGCTGACGGCGGACGACGTTTTTGGCGTCGAAGCAGATCACGTCTGCATCGCGACAGGGGCTAAATGGCGGGCGGAACGTTTCGACGGCAAGACTTATGTGCCGATTGGCGCGGGTGTCCTGACCGTGGACGACATCATCGAGGGCAGACTGCCCGAGGGTCCGACGGTCGTTTTTGACACGGACAATTATTACCTCGGGGGCTTGATCGCAGAGCGGGTCCGACAACACGGAGTGCCGGTGACCTACGTCACCGAAAGCGACAGCGTCTCGGCCTGGGCGGGAAACACGGCGGAGCGTTGGCGGGTTCGTACCCGCCTCATGGAGATGGGCGTCGAGATCGTGACCGCTCACGCGCTGACGGAGTTCGATGGAAGCGAAGCGAGACTTGCGTGCGCGTATACCGGTTCCGAGAGGATCCTGAACGTGACCGGCGCTGTTCTGGTGGGCCAGCGATTGCCACGAGACGAGTTGTATCGCGAGATTCTCGCGACCGTGGACGGGCAGGATTGGCGTCTGTCGTTCACCTTGAAACGGATCGGGGACGCAGAAGCGCCCGGCATCATCGCGCAGAATGTCTACGCGGGACACCGCTATGCGACCGAGCTTGAGGCAGCGATCGATATGGACCAGCCTTTAAAGCATGACCGGATCGATGTCGGTGCCGTGCCGGTCTTACCGGACTTGGAGGCGCCTGCCGGAGCAACCGAAGCCTACCTGCCGACGCTGCTGCAATACTGGGAGGAGGAAGTCGCCGGAGAAGCCTTCTTCCGTGAACTCGCCGCGCGGGCATCCGAACCCGAGCACCGGGAGAAGCTCGTGTTGCTGGCCGAGGTGGAGCGACGCACGGCCGAGATCACCCGGCCGTTGCTCGACAGATACGGGTTGGTACCGAGTTCGCTCGGAACCTTGCGCGCAGACGGCAAGCGCGATGCCGACGGTGTGCCGCAGGACTGGCCGACCCTCATCGGTTACATGGCGGACAAGTTCCCCGACTACATTGACGATTTTCGGCGGCTTGAGGCGCTGGCGCCGGTCGAGGACCGCTCGATTCTGAACCGAATGACACAGCACGAACTCGATGCGATCGAGTTTTTGGAGCGCGAGCGCCGGGGCGATCCGGACGCCACAGCGCCTCTGCTGCGGTTCCTCGGTGCGGCGGACGAGGCGGCTTGAGATGAGTGCAGTCATTGCCAATGAGCGATCGACGCTCGCCGACAGTCTCTGGACTGCAACGGCAAATCTGTCTCCCGACCGCCCTGCGCTCGCGGGCGCAGCCGAGGCAGATACGGTGATCATCGGAGCGGGCTTCACAGGGCTTTCGGCGGCCGTGCACCTGTCCGAAGCGGGGCAGTCGGTGATCGTGCTTGAGGCCGAAACGCCCGGCTGGGGTGCATCGGGCCGGAACGGCGGGCAGGTCAACCCGGCGCTGAAGCCCAACCCGGACGATCTGGTTGCCAAGTTCGGCCCGGATCTCGGCCGCCGCATGGTCAATCGTTGGGGCGGTGGCGGGCAGTTGGTGTTCGACTTGATCGCGAAGCACGGTATCTCCTGCGACGCGACGCAGGTCGGGTTTCTGCGCGTCGCCACATCCCAAAAGACCCTCGATCAGTTGCAGGAGATCGCGCGGCAATGGCGCGGCTATGGTGCGGACTACGATGATCTGGACGCGCATGCGACAGTTGGTCTTGTCGGATCGGACGCCTATCTGGGTGCGGTCATCGACCGGCGCGGCGGGAACATCCATCCGCTGAATTTCGCGCTGGGCCTTGCCGATGCGGCGGAGAAAAACGGCGCTATCATCCACGGCAACAGCCGCGTGATCGACTTAGCCTCGGATGGCACGACGGTGACTGTCCGAACAGCAACCGGCAACGTAAAGGCGCTCCGGGCACTTGTCTGCACAAATGCCTACACGGGCGATCTTGCGAAACCGCTGGGAAGGACTGTCGTACCGGTGACGTCGGTTCAGGTGGCGACGGCACCGCTTTCCGACAACGTCGCGAGATCTATCCTGCCCGAGGGCCACGCACCGACCGATACGCGACGGCTGATCTTTTACTTTCGCAAGACGGCCGATGGCCGGTTCGTTATGGGCGGGCGCGGCGCGTTGGGCGACGGCTCGATCCGGAAGCGCCAGCAAGCGCTGCGCGATGCCGCAGCAGAACTCTATCCGCAACTGGGCAATGCGGACTGGCAATACGCCTGGGGCGGCAATGTCGCGATGACCCGCGATCATCTGCCGAACGTGCACCTGTTGGCGCCCAACGTGATCGCCGGGCTCGGCTTCAACGGGCGCGGTGTTGCCAATGCGACCGTGATGGGAACGATCCTCGCCGACTGGGCGACCGGCACGCCCGCCGAGCATCTCGACTTCCCTGTCACCGACGCGCGGCCCATTCCGTTCCACGCGCTTCGAAACCTGGGAGTCGGCGCGACCGTCGCCGCCTTTCGCATGTTAGACCGGTTCCGCCTCTGAAGGCAGTTCGTCCGCCGTTCAGGGCCGGACGGTCGCGAAGTATTTCCGCACCGGACCATCCGATTCCCAGCTGCAGACCGTGCCCGCGGGAATGAAGAGGGAATCGCCCGCATTGAAGACGTGACTTCGCCCATCGGTCTCGGTGATCGTTACTGAGCCTTCGATGATGTGGGCAAACTCGTGAACCGAGAACGGCTCAAGCTCGGTTCGGAAAGCGGTTGTTTCCCAGATGCCGGCCTCGATGTTACCGGTATCATTGCGATGGAGCACCGACTCGTGCTGATGACCACCGCCGATCTGCTCCTCTGCCTCCACCAAGGTAATTGCCCCCGGTGCGGGTGAGACGACCGTAACGTCCTGCCCGGAGACCTCGCCGTGCTCGCCTGCGTTGGACATCAGCAGGAACGCCTTGCGCAGGAAACCGGTCTGCTTCCAGCTTAGTGGCGCACCGTTTCGCACGGCGAAGGCCTCGCCCGTCTTCACCGGCGTCGCGCCGCCATCGCCATCCAGCATTTCAACGCGGCCTTCAAGAACGACCATGAATTCGTCACCGGGGTAGGGGCCGAATGCTTCCTGCATGTCGGTCGTGGTCCACACACCGACGGCAAAAGTCTTCGCGTCATCCTCGTAGAAAACGTGGATGCGCTGTTCGTCAGGCGCCTGTTGGAAGTCGGCGGGGTTGATCTCCATCGGCTCCAGACCCGCGCCATCCGGCCCGTTGGGCAATAGCCTGATCACCTGTGATGCGGTCATGGAGGTCTCCCCGAACAGTCGATTTCCAGTGCGTTCGCGTTCGTATCATCACCGCGCGCAGATGCTGAGATTTCTTTCATCTCGCACTTGCAGAAGCGGGTGACCGAGTCTGTCGGAACCCGAGGTGCCTAATTCGCGCCGCCAGCACTCGCCATTCCGGATTTGGGTTTCCGTGCGGACAGGATTTGTGAGCGAGGCCAGATGCCTGCGTTTGCGCGAGCGCTACGCGCAGTAAGGGCTGGCGGCGTCCCAGCGGCCGTGCTGCGCGATGGGAGCAGAATGCGCGAGCCGGTGGCGCGCGGCCTCCCACATGTCCCGCCACGCGCGCCAGTCGCGCAGTTCGCGCGCCGGATCCTTGCGCGAGCGGGCAATGAATTCAGGAAAGTGACTGCGCCCGGTCGGCTGGCCGGTCACGTTGTAACGCAGATCGAACGACCAGCGGAAACCGTCGCTGCGGTTGGGCAGTGATGCGTGCGGTGTCAGCGGATGGAAGATCACGGCGCCGCCGGCCCTCACCGGCGCCGGGGCCGCCTGGGTCTTCGGGATGAACGCGTCGGCGATGCCGACCTGCTTGCGGGCGCAATGCGGCAGCATCCTGTCGAACGCGCCGGAGGCGACCTGCAGGCAGCCGTTCTCGATGGTGGCATCGGTGATCGCGAGCCAGACGGTCACGAAATCCGTCTTATCCGCCTCTTCCAGCGTGACGCCCATGTCCTGATGCCAGTCGGTGGCGATCACGTGAGCCCGGCTTTCACCGGCTGCCACCGTGCGCTCGGGCGGCTTGATGCGGACGTGCTGGATCGGGTTCGACGTGATCTCCGGCCCGATCAGTCGCTCGACCGCATCGAGAATACCGGGTGCCGTGACCATGTCGAAGACGGCCGGGCCGAAATGCATCGGCGTGTTGCCCGTGATGTCCGCGTGCGGCAGGCTGATGTCGAAGGGCTGATACCAGTCGAAGCCACCCCGGATGCAGTGCTCGAGCCTGTCCCAGAACCCGGCATCGTCGGGCGGCTTTGGCACGAGGCCCGCTGCCTGCCAACGCGCGTAGAGCCCGTCCATGCGCGCGGCATACTCTGACCGTACCGCGGACAGGATCGGCGCTTCGATCAGGTCTTCGACGACCAGATATCCCTGGGACTTGAAAGTCGCGATATCCTCGGTCGTCAGCATGTCCGCCTCCCTAGAGCAGCAGCGTGATGATGTTCGGCCAGATCAGCAGGACGCTGAGCGCGAGCAGCTGGATGCAGATGAACGGCAGGAAGCCCTTGAAGATGTCCGTCAGCGAGATGTGCGCGGGAGCCACCGACTTCAGGTAGAACGCAGCCGGGCCAAAGGGCGGCGACAGGAAGCTGACCTGCATGTTCATGCAGAAGAGCACGCCGAACCAGACGGCGATGTACCGCGGCTCAAGCGTTCCGACGAAACCAATCTCCTCGATCGGCAGCGCGCGCACGATGGGCAGGAAGACCGGAATGATCAGCAAGACGATGCCGACCCAGTCCATGAAGGCCCCCATGAAGAGCAGGATCAGCATCATGGTCAGTAGCACGAGCATGGTCGGCATCTCGGACCCGACGATGAGCTGGGCGATGTAGTTCGGCCCGCCCGCCAGCGTATAGGCGCCGGAGAGCGCAGCGGCACCGACGGTGACCCAGATGATCGTTCCGGTCGAGCGCAGGGTGCGCATGATGCCGTCCCAGAGCAGTCCGACCGCGCCGACGCCGCGGGCCAGCGCGATGAGGAATACCGCGAGCGCCCCCATCCCGGCAGCTTCGGTGATGCCGGAGATCCCGCCGTAAATTGAACCGAGCACCACGCCGATCACGGTGAACGGCGCCACCAGTCCCTTGCCGTGAGTCCAGCCCATGGCCGAGCGCTCTCGTCCGAAGACAAACAATGCAAGGACCGCGCCCAGCGCTGCCGAGCCAGCCAGCCACGGGAGATGGCGCGGCATGCCGAGGAAAATCTCGTCGACGTTCTCGTCCAGGATATTCTGGCCCGTGATCGTGAAGTATCCCGCGCGCAGAAACAGCAGGACCGAGACCGCCGCGAGCAGGATCGACAGAAACGCGGCAAACATCCCGAGTTTCTGGATGCCTGTCGGGTCTCCCGGTGCCGGGTCGGGAAGCGGCGCATCCTGCGGTCGCAACTGGGTGCGGATCACGATGTAAGTGATGATGAACATCGCCAGCATGAAGCCCGGCACGAAGGCAGCGGTGAACAGCGCCTTGATCGAGGTCTCGGTGATCAGCCCGAAGATGATCAGCACAATCGAGGGCGGGATCATCGTCCCGAGCGACCCGGATGCGCAGATCGTTCCGATCGCGAGGTTCTGATTGTAGCCGAGCCTCAGCATCTGGGGCAGGGCGATCAGGCCGAGCAGCACGACCTCGCCGCCGATGATGCCGGACATCGCCGCCATGATGACGGCCATGATCGAGGTGACGATCGCGATCCCACCACGGACTCGCGACAGCCAGAAATCCAGCGCGTCGTACATCTCCTTGGCGACACCTGAACGCTCGAGCAGTGCCGCCATGAAGATGAACAGGGGCACCGAGATCAGAACGTATTCGGTGAGCAGGTCGAATATCTTCTGGGTTAATATGTAAAGAGGCCCCGTGCCCGGTCGGCCGGTGAGGAGCCCCTCCCCGAAGCTCAGCGGGTCTGTGATCAGCGTCGGCTCGAACTTCATCACCATGACGACCAGAGCCAGGACCGCGGACGCGAAGCCAAGCGGCATACCGATCGCGAGGAGGAAAATCAGGCCCAGCACCAGCACGATCGAGATCGTGCCGACATCCTTCAGAATTGCGGGATCCATCAGTCGGCCCCCACGCTCTTCTTGATCGCGGCGAGTTCTTCCTCGTCGATCTCATCCGCCGTCGAGTGCGTCTCGGGCTCCATGTTCCAGTCGCTGATCACGTTGACTATGGCCTGCATGGCAACGAGCGTGACGATGATCAGGATTGCGGGCTGCACGGTTGCAGGGATCGGCGGGTCGAACGCCGTGCCGAACATCTCCCACTTGTAGAACTTGGTGTAGAACACCTGCTTGTAGCTGCCGAAGACGAGAAAGAAGGCAAACACTGCCAACAGGGCCGCAGACGTGACATCGCAGGCCCTTTGAGCCCAGCGGGGCAGGACGTCATAGAGCAGGAAGATCCGGATGTGGCAGCGCTGCTGCATGGCATAGAAGCCCGAGCACAGAAACACGAATCCACCCATCCACAGCGTCAGTTCGTTGGCCCAGAGGGTCGGTGCCTCGAGCGCGTAGCGCAGGAAAACCTCGTAGAGCATCACGGCGGTCATGGACAGGATCAGGATCATCGCGCAGCGCCCGATGAAGAGCGCCACCCGATCGATCGGGCGCCACTGCTGGAATTCCATCGTGTAGATCTTCAGGTTGAGCATGCCGACGACGAAGAAGACCGGGATCGAGACGAGTGCCAGCCAGTCCAGCGGATCGGCGAAGCCGCCGAACAGCCCGCCCATTTCGGGTGTCACGTCCTTGCGCAGGTGAAGCGCCGACATCTGGTCGACAAGGCCCTGGTTGTCGGGCGGAATGAAGTCCAGGATGTAGGCGGGCGTATGCCAGATCGCCCAGCCCATGCAGATCAGAAAGAGGGCCGGTACAAGCCACTCCCAGAGCCCGCCGGCTTTCTCGTCCACGTCGCGCCTCCCCCTGCCACGGTTCTCACATTGCTCGGGCTGTCGTCTGACCCATGCGTTTGGGGTCTTTGCGCGCCACCCGATAAAAGAACGGCGGGGCCATGACAGCCCCGCCGCGTCATCCCGAAGAATCGATGCGGCCTACTGGGTCATCGCGCCGATGCCGACGAGGAAGTCGACATGGCTCTTCAGCATCGCTTTCGCTTCCGGCGTGGTCGCGAACTCGGTCCAGCCTGCCTTCACGGCTTCGCGGAACTTGCCCAGCTCTTCCGGCGACCACTCGTAGAGGTTCACGCCCTTGTCGCGCAGTTCGACGGCGTTCTGGGCGTTCTTGACCTCGTTGATCGAAGCGTTGTGCATGGCGAGCGAGTCCATCGCAACGATCATGATCCGCTTGTGATGCTCGGGCATCGCGTCCCAGACGTCCTTGCGGCAGGCGAGGTGATCCGCCGGCATCGAGTGGAAGCCCGGGTAGTTCGTGTGCTTGGCGATGTCATAGAGCCCGAGACCGATATTGTTGGTCAGGTTGGCCGCGTCGGCACCGTCGATGATGCCGGTCTCGAGAGCCGTGAAGATCTCGTTGAAATCCATCACGATCGGCGAGGCGCCGAGGTTCTTGAACACCAGGGTCGCCATGCCCGGAGGCGAGCGGAACTTCCAGTCCTTGAAGTCGGCGACGCCGCGGATCGGACGGGTCGAACTAAGCGACTCGGGGCCCGGAATCCACCAGCCGACGAACTCCATGTTGTGATCGTTGTAGAGCTCGTTGACCGCGTCGCGCCCGCCACCGTGCAGCAGCCACGCCATCTGCTGATAGGGATTAGAGTACCCGCCCATCAGATCGCCGGTGAACTGGAAGGCCGGGTTCTTGCCGGTCTGGTAGGCGCCGCCGGTCATGTCGCAGTCGAGGATGCCGGTCGCGGCAGCGTCGAAGGTCTCGGCTGATTTCACGACAGACGAGGCATAGAACATCTCGACGGTGATCTCGCCATTGGACATCGTCTGGATGTCGTCAATGTACTTAGCTGCCATCTGCCCCGACAGTGTCTCGGGCGAGAAGTGCGTCTGGATGCGCAGTGTCGTGGATTGTGCCAATGCGCTGCCCGCGGTGATCGCAAGTGCGCCAGCCGCCGCAGCGGCAAGCTTCAAAGCCTTCATGATAGTCCTCCCAAAAAGGTTCCGCTGTCCCGCCCGTTTCCCCGGCGTGTGACACCGGCGAAACCCTAGCAACGGTACTCATCGCCGACAACACCTTTTCGAAAAATTTTGAAATTTCGATTTTCTGTAGAATTTTCGATAATATTGAATAACCTGTCGATGAGGAGAAACGTCATCAACCGCCGCATCGACACCCCGGACATCTACGAGGATCTGAAGGCCAAGCTGGTTTCGGGCGAATTGGCGCCGGGTCGCAAACTGAAGCCGACAGAACTTCAGGGCGGCTACGACTGTTCCCCGAACACGTTACGCGACGTTCTCATGCGGCTCTGCAACGTCGGTCTCGTCGAGTTTCAGATGCAGCGGGGTTTCCGGGCGACCCCGAGTTCGCTGGAACGCCGGAGCGACGTGGCGCGCTTCCGGATTCTGCTCGAGCGCGAAGGTGCCGCGGAATCGATGGCTTCGGGCGGGATTTCCTGGGAGGCGGACCTCACGGCGGCGCACCATCGCCTGCTCCACATCGAGCGTCAGATCGTGTCAGCCGATGACGTGCAGCCTTTCCTGCCGCTCTGGACGGATGCCGAGCGGGAATTTCATGAAACCCTGATCTCAGCTTGCGGCTCTCCCTTGCTTATCGAGACCTATGCACGGGTCTATCTCCAGTTCCGCCAGCAGTTCGTTGGCCAGCAGCGCGATTTCGGCTCGAACTACTTCGAGGCAATCATCGCCGAACACCAAGCCATCGTCGACGCCGCGCTGGCGCGCGATCAGCACGGATGCCAGGCGGCAATCTACGATCATCTCAAGCGGAATCTCTGACCGTCATGCCCGGTATTACCTCGGTTGAAGCTAGACTGTTTCACGTGCCTCTGGATGAAGTGCTGGTCGATGCCAAGCACGGAGACCACACGCATTTCGAGCTGGTCACGGCGACAATCCAAGTGGACGACGGATCCGAGGGCACAGGATACACCTACACCGGCGGAAAGGGCGGCGCCGCGGTCCTCGCGATGATCCAACATGATCTGGCACCGATGCTGATCGGGCGGGATGCGGCGCCGGTCGAGGATCTCTACGAGGCCATGCAGTGGCATATCCACTATGTCGGCCGGGGCGGGATTGCGTCGTTCGCGATTTCGGCACTCGACATTGCGTTGTGGGATCTGCGCGGGAAGGCAACGCGGCAGTCGTTGGCCGAGATGGCGGGCGGGTCGTCCGATCGCTGCCGCGCCTATTGCGGCGGGATCGATCTCGGCTTCGATCAGCCGAAGCTGCTGAACAGCGTCCAAGGCTACCTGGACTCCGGCTTCCACGGCGTGAAAATCAAGGTTGGCCGCGCGCAAGGTGACGATGCAAATCGCGTGGCGGCGGTGCGCGATCTGATCGGCCCGGACATCGCCTTCATGGTCGATGCAAACTATGCTTTGAACGTGGACGAGGCGATCGCCGCCGCTCGATCTTTCGCGCCCTACCATCTCACTTGGTTCGAGGAGCCGATCATTCCCGATGACTACGCGGGTTATGCCACCATTGCCGAGGCGACTGGCATGCCGTTGGCGATGGGCGAGAACCTGCACACGATCCACGAGTTCGAGTACGCGGTGGCGCAATCGAAACTAACCTACCTCCAGCCGGATGCCTCGAACTGCGGCGGTGTCACTGGTTGGCTCGCAGCGGCCCGTCTGGCTGAAGCCAATGGCATCGCCGCGTGCAGTCACGGGATGCAGGAGCTACACGTTTCATTGGCCTCGGGCCTTGGAGCCAGCGGGATGATCGAGGTGCATTCCTTCCCGATAGACCGCTACACGCAGCGCCCCCTCACAGTCGAAGACGGGCTGGCGGTGGCACCTGACGCTCCGGGATCGGGCGTCGACTTCCGCTGGGACATGCTGGCCCCTCACGAAGTCCGGCCTTGACGACTCGGCACCATCGGAGATCGGCTGAGCGCAAACACCGGGAGGACATCATGACAAAGGCGGGCGTCGTCGGCATCGGCGACATGGGCAGCGGTCTTGCGAAGAACCTGATCGCTGCCGGGTTCGAAACGTTCGGATTTGACCCCGCGGCTGCGCGGATGCAGGCCTTTGCCGATCTGGGCGGTAAGGGCTGCTCGGATGCCGCCGAGGTCGGGCGCAATGCCGATGCGGTGTTCGTGATGGTGATGACTGGTGCGCAGGCCAAGGAGGTCATCTTCGGCGAGCGCGGATTGCTGTCCACCATGGCGAGTGGAACGATCATCGTCACGGCGACAATCAAACCGAGCGAGATGCTGGAAATTGCCGAGGGTTTGTCGGGCGGCAACGCCGCACTGATCGACTCTCCGGTATCAGGCGGCTTCCCGGGAGCACAAGGCGGGACGCTTACGATGATGGCATCCGGCAGCGATGCCGCGATGGCAACTGCGAAGCCGGTGATGGAGGCAGTCTCCGCTTCGATCCACCATGTCGGCACCGAGCCGGGGCAGGGCCAGACCGTCAAGGCGTGCCTGCAGTCTCTGTTGGGAGCGATGTTCTCGGCGACCTTCGAAGCGGCCGCGCTGGCGGCGAAGGCCGGGATCAGCGGCGAGGCCTTCTACAACGTGGTCGCGAGCGGCTCGGGTGGCTGCACCGTTACCAAGTCCGCGCTCGAGAACATCATTGATCGCAAGTTCGAGGGCACCGGCAGCCACATCGCGACCATGCACAAGGACCTCACCATCTCGATGGCGCTGGCACAGGATCTGGGCGTGCCCATGCACACGGCCTCTGCGGCAATGCAGATCTTTCATGCGGGCAAGACCAAGTATCCCGACGGTGATAACTGGGTGTGCACGCGGGTGATCGAGGAGATCGTCGGCGCGGAGCTGCATCGGTGAAGCTCGGAGTCATTTGCGACGGCATCAGCCGCGATCTGGCGCGTGCAGTCGATGTCATGGACGAGTTCGGCCTGGAGTATGCCGAACTGCAATTCGTCGGCGAGCACGAGGTTGGCGACCATTCGGCTAGCGAGATCGCCGACATCGACCGGCTCTTGCGCGATCGCGGCAAGCCCGTCTCCTGTCTGTCGCGCCACGTCTTTGCCGGGATGACCGGGGCCAACACGCCGGGCGACGACCTGCATACGAAGCACATGGATGCGCTCAGGCGGGTCATCGAGATGGCGCAAGTGGTGGGCTCGCCGCTTGTTCGGATCATGACGCCGAAGAAAGAACAGATCCTTTGGGGTCAGAACGGAGCCGAGAAATGGAACGTCGCGCACGGGGCCTGGGATGCGATGTTGCCATTGATTGCACCCGCTGTGGACCTCGCGCGGGCCGAACGCGTGACGCTCGTGGTTGAGACGGGCAACGGCACGATGGTCAACTCCAATTACACGGCGCGCAAGCTGATCGATGATCTCAATGCCAAGGGTGTTCTGATGGTGCTCTGGGATCCCGCAAACAACTGCTGGTGCCATGAACGCGCCTATCCGGACGGGTACGACGAGGTGAAGGACGGATACCTTGGCCATATCCACATCAAGGACGTGCAGGTCGACACGCCGCGCGCGACATTGGAGGTACGCGAAATGGGCAAAGGCCAACTCGCAGATCAGTTCCAGCCAATGGCGGATGCGTTGCGCTCAGATGGATACGCTGGCGTGATCTCGTTCGAGAGCGTTTACCATGCCGGCGACGGCGACTTCGAAGCAGGCTTTCGCGCCTGCATTGGATCGTTTCGTAAGCACTTCGCCTAGCGCGGGCTCTGGACATTTCGGGATGATCCGCAGCGCGATGCGAGGCGCGCTGAAGACCGGGCGATGAAGCTGACATGTTGGGCCGCCCGGCCATCCATTCGAACTGGCGTGCCTATCAGTCACTCGACGCCGCGACGATGGCATTTGTCGAGTGTGCGCTTTCCATCGGCAGGTCCAGCGGAGAAGAGGCATTCGCAACTGCGCTACTGCTGCCGGATCGCAAAGGGGGGGACTGGCGACGCGAATGTGAGGCTTATCGATTGTGTCCGTTAGCGAACGGGCAGCGTCGTCTGGGCGTCACCGTTCAACAGATCCTTGAGCATCGCCCGGCGCTCCGGAAGTGTCTCCGGCAATGGCACGCCGGTCTGCACACGGAAATCGCCATCGTATGATCCCGAATAAATCGCCCGGCGCATCCGGAACTCAGCGAGCTTGGCGTCGCGGTCGAAACTGTGGCCGAGACCGGAGAGCGTAAAGAACGGAGCCTTTTCGATCGGGTCGAGATATCCCTCGACCGAGAGCGATTGTAGCGGGCCGGCGGCGCCGGTGAAGCGCCCGGCCACGATACGGTCCGGACGAAGACCGTCGCGCCTTTCATCTCCGATCACCGTCGCAAAACTTCCGGGAGCCGGGAGGAAGCTGCTCTCCGTCAGGATACGACGATCTCCGATCGCAACACCTGTGCCGTCTGGTGCCCGGGTCACGGAACCCGACAGCACCGAGGAACCACCAAGCGGCAGTTCATCCACGCGCGATGCAATAACCGTCGCCCCGCGCCAAACGCCTGAAACGGCCACCCGTGCGCCGCCGCGAAGGTCCCCGATCATGCCAGGCTCCGGAACGACGGTTATGCCGTTGACAGTCGCTGAACCGTCGGGCGCCGATGACGGTGTTACGCGTCCGATGACCGCGTGCGTTATGTGAATTCGACTTGCGACAAGTCCGTCGTCGATAGAGGCCGCCTCAATCGTCAGGCTTTGGCCAATGCTGAGGCGATCTGGGGCGACGGCGCCAAAGGCATCGGTCGTCTCGGTCTCGTCGTTCAGCGCGACGCGAAGACCGTTCACGATCACGCTGCCGAAATCGGTGAGAACGCCGACGATCCCCGTCCCGCCGATGCCGCCCTTCGGCTGCTTCTTGCCCTCGCCGATCTCAAAGGGAGCGGTACACGCACCGACCGCGGAAGCCCCGAGTGCTGTGAGAATTATGCGGCGATCAATCTTTCTCATCGTCTCTCGTCCCAGTCTTGTCGTCGCTGGCTGCTTCGTCTTCGCGATAGAAATAGACGCCGAACCTGAAGCGGTGCGTCCCGTCAGGCGCGTCGAGGTCCTCGATCTGGTGCAGGTGGGCCAGTTCGTTGAGGCGAACAAGAGCCGTGCCTGCGAGTTCTCGCGCTTCCTCTTCCAATGTGTCGACCGACCCGGCCGTCAGCCGGTTGTAGAAGACCGCGCGTTCCATGAATTCAGGCTCATCGGCCAGAAGATTGTCGACGGCGGCCGTGATGTGGTCGCCCACGTTCTCGGCAAAGAAGATAACCTTCTGATCGGGGTCTGTTGGCCCCAGAAAGGCATCGGCGCGTAGCTTAATCAGGTCGTCCGTTTGCGAGACCAAGCCCTGGCGCAGCAGTTCGTCCAGCACAGTGCGCGGCCGAATATCCGTGCTGACGCTTCTCACCAAAGCGTCGAAATCGGGTCCAGCCTCGGATGTTCTCGGAAGGGGCAACGGTTTGCCCTCTCCGTCGCGGGTCTTCGGGTCCGCGAGCCAGCGTCCCACCACAAGAGCGAGCGTCGTGGTTTTTTCCTGCGCCGCATCCGCCGCGGGCGCATCATCTGAGCGAAACGCACGGACGTCGCCGCGATGCACTCCCGTCAGCATACTGATCCGGCTGTCGGTCTGCCGGGCCGCGTCGAGACTGAAGTCCTCCTCCGCGACTTCGACGTAGATCCGCTTGATCATCCTGTAGAGCGCCGGTGCCGTGACGCCTTGCGCGATCAAGGCGCGCACAAGCGGGCGCAGGACGGACTGCACCCCTTTCGCGAACACGTTGCTGCCTTGCTCTCGCTCCATGCATCCGGACTTAACCTGCGTGGAAAAAAAAGCCACGGCTTGCCTTGACGTTTTCAGCGCACGGAACAACTTCCGCGAGTGCGTGGAAAAATATTCCACACAGAAATGGAGACCACGATGCCCCATCCGAAAACGTTCGAATTCCGCGGCCTGACCTTCACCCTGGACGGCGGCCGTCTGTTCCTGGAAGACCGTCAGATCAGCTTGAGAGAGTTCTTCCTTTTCGCCCGTGGCAAGCTCGATCTCGCGCCCGAGCCAAAGCCGACGATCGTCGACATCGTGCTCGATACCTCCGGTTCCGAGGGTCTCGATGACAATGGAGGAGACTTCGACATCCTGCGTGAGGCGCTGGTCGCGACCAATCTCGTCAATGTGCTTGCCGACCGTGACGCCAATTTCACCGTCTTTGCACCGACCGACGCAGCCTTCATACAACTCGCGCGGGATCTCGGGGCCGATGTCGCGGACGGTGACGAAGCCGGTGCTCTGAATGCGATCCTCACTGCACTCGAGGGGCTCGCGGGCAACCCTGAGGGCGCGCTCGATCTGCTGTCTCAGGTGCTTCTGTACCACGTCGCTCCGGGTGGCAGGAGCCTCGAAGATCTTCAGGCAGAGGGAACCGTCGAGACGGCGCAAGGCGGCTCGATCACTCTTTCGGGAACCCAGTTGATCGATGCGGAGCCGGACATTGGCGACCCGAACGTCGTCCTGCCCGATCTCGATGCGGCAAACGGCACGATTCAGGTCATCGATCGGGTCCTTCTGCCGATCGACATTCCCGGTAACGACTTGCCGAACATCGTCGAAATTGCAGCCGGTAATGACGACTTCAACATTCTCGTGCAGGCGCTTTCAACTGCGGGTCTCGTGCAGACGGTCACCGACCTCGAGGACGTAACGGTCTTTGCGCCGACGGATGCCGCTTTTACGCAACTTGCGCTCGATCTCGGTTTCGATGGAGATCAGAGCGACGAAAGCGCCGTGTTTGGCTTTATCGCCGGCGCTCTTGCGGGGCTTGCGCCGGACAATGATCCCATTCCGCTCCTGACGAACATACTTCTGTACCATGTGTCGCCCGGCGCGAAGACCGCCTTCCAGATTAACGATGCGGAGGAGATCGAAACGCTATTGGAGGATACGACCTTCACGACGGATGGAACCGAACTGGTCGACAACGAACCGGACATTGATAATCCGAACATCGTTCTTCCCGACATTGCTGCTGGAAACGGGACGATCCAGGCAATCGACCGCGTGCTCCTGCCACTCGACATTCCGGGGAACACCTCCGGCGAGGTCATTGAGGGCACCCGGAAGCGGGATCACTTGACCGGGACAGATGGCGATGACGAGATCTTTGGTCTGGGTGGACGAGATCGTCTCGAAGGCGGCGATGGCGACGACCTGCTGAACGGCGGCTTCGGGCGCGACCTTCTTAACGGAGGTGCCGGCGACGATCATCTGATCGGCGGCTTCGGGGGGGATGTGTTCGATTTTCGCGAGATCAGCGGCGATGATGTGGTCAAGGATCTGTCGCGTTTCGATCGCGTTCTACTGTCACGGGACGACTTCCTCGACTTCCACGCATTGGCAGACGCCACCGAGTTCGTTGGCCATGACGCAGTGATCACCTCGGACGCGGGAACGATCACGCTCTTGGATGTCGGCGAGGACGACTTCAACGGACGTCTCTTCGACTTCGTGTGAGGCCGAGTGATCGAAGTCGGCGCGGGTCGCGCGCCGCCTTCGTTGTAGCAGAGTGCTGGCCGGTGAACGGGAGCGGAATCATATTTGCTCGATGCTCTCCCGTGTGGGGCAAGAAACAACCTCCGCAGGTTCGGAACAACCAGGGCGACTTGAATTCGCTGAAGTTATGGGCTGTGCCTAAGCCATGCGAGCATGTCCCACCACCCTCCCGCGGTTCGCTATGACTTCCGGCATCAGGCAGCGTCATCCCTGGAGGCCGCGGGCGCGGCTTCGCTTCGTCTCAGTCTAAGCTTGAGTTGCTCGGCAAGGCGTTTGGTCGCCCGACGGGTCAAGATCGGGCGGGACGGAGGCCCAAGCGCACTCGATGGATCGCTTGCCAATCCTGGAAGAACGCGCCGTATTTCGGAGCGTGAAGCGGCCGAAAACGTGGAAAGTATATAGCTTCCCGGGCGGAAGCTTTCGGTCATGGCACCTTCTGCAAACAAGATCGCATGGTGATCGAGTAGCAGGGCATAATACGTAATGCTCTTCCGTCCGATCATGACCCGGATACCTGCAAGTTCGGTCAAGCCTTTGGCCAAACCGAGAAACTGCTGCCCCGTTTCGTCCTCCAGCACCATGCGATGCTGCGGCGAGACCACAAGACGGTTGCGGGGAAGGCCAGGACCAAGCGCACCGGCCTTGATCTCGACCGGTTTGTCCTTGGCGGTTCGCGGATTGGCCGGACGGCTGAAGTCAATGTCGCGGCGTCCAATCCAGATCAGCGGTTGCGCACCTCGATCTGCCGTCAGCACAAGATCGCCGACGCGCAGGTCCTCGACGAGGCGCTCTCCCATCGGGGTCCGTATTTTCGTGCCGGGCGCAAAGCATGGCGGCACACCCATCGACACCAGCGAGGCAAATTGCGTCGCCGTGGTCGAGGTGTCGACGGTACCATCGGGAACAGCAATACTCTCGCCATTCGGGAAGGTCAGGATTTGATCGGAACCGCCGCCGCCCGTGACCACAACCTCGTCCGCAGTAACGGTCCCGCCACCACCGTCGGTCAGGGAAGTGACATCCAGGGTATCGCTGCCGGCAGTGAAGTCGGTGATGACATCGGTGCCGTCGCCGCTTTGTACGAAGAACGTGTCGTTGCCGCTGCCGCCGGTCAGCGTATCGTTGCCCGCGCCACCGAGGATCAGATCGTCGCCGGCACCGCCAGTGATGGAGTCGGCAGCGGTGGATCCGAGCACAACGTCGTTGCCTGCGCCGCCGTCGATCGTGACTGCAGACGAATGCCCATTGAAGCTGACGATATCGGCATTCGACGTCCCGACGATGTCTTCGATCTCCGCGAAGGTGAGCGTGTTGCTGCTATCGGTTGCTGTGCCCTGTTCGGATCCGGACGCCGTGACCGTGATACCGGTCGAGAGCCCGCTGAAGTCGAGAGTGTCCGAGTCCGTGCCGCCTTCGCCGCCGTAAATGACGTCGTTTCCGAAGCCATCTTCCAGAACGACCGTGTCGCGGCCGTCTCCTCCATAAATCTCGTCGTCACCGCTGCCACCGTGGAGCGTATCGTCCCCGGAACCACCGGAGATGCTGTCATTGCCCGCGCCGCCGAAAACCGTGTCGTCTGCCGAACCCGCATCTACCTGATCGTTTCCGTCACCGCCGTAGATCGTATCTTCGCTGAAGTTGCCACCGGTCTCGGCGATGGTGTCGTTCCCATCACCGGCGTAGACGATGTCGTCACCTTGCTCGCCATCGATCAGGTCATCGCCGTTTCCCGCATAGATGGTGTCGTCTCCGTTGCCGGCATCGATCGAGTCGGCTCCGTCGGCACCGTAAATCTCGTCGTTGCCATTGCCGCCGAACATCGTGTCGTTGCCGATGCCCCCGTCCAACTCGTCATTGCCAGCCCCGCCGAAGAGCAAGTCCTCGTCTTCGCCGCCGAAAAGCGCATCGTTTCCGTCGCCGCCGTAAAGCGTGTCGTCGCCCAGCGAGGCCACAATGCTGTCGTCACCGGCGCCGCCGAACAACGTATCGTTTCCGGCGGAGTTCGTGAGGACATCGTCGCCAACGCCGCCGAACAGCGTGTCATTGCCGATACCGGTCGAGAGCGTGTCGTTTCCCTCGCCGCCATAAATCACGTCCGACCCGTCGCCGCCCGCGGCCGAGTCGTTGCCTGTTCCAGCGATTATGGTGTCGTTTCCGGCGCCACCATCGACGGTGTCGTTGCCCTCGGCGGCGTAGACGAGGTCATCGCCGGCGCCAGCGTCCATTGAGTCGTCGTCGGCTGTGGGTTCGATCTCTTCGAAGCGCACGGCGTCCACGGCAAAGGTCGCGTTGCCGACCTCGGACCAGATGAAGAGCCGGTCGTGGGCCTCGTCCAGCGTCCCTCTGAATTCGAAGAACTGCCAGTCATTGGTCGCTGTCACGGTGTTCGAGACGAACTCCTGCGGCCCGCCGAGACCGGACTGGTAACTGAGCGTCAGCTCCTGATCGGGGCCGTCGGTCCTTGCCCAGAAACTCAGCCGGTACTCCGCCCCGACATTGAGCGTATCCGTGTCCACGTCGAGGCGCACGCCCCCGAAGTTTCCTGCGTCTTCCGTATTGTCGGACGTGAACACCAGAGCGGTATTGCCGGTTGGCGAGCCGAGACTGTCGTTCACGGCAAACGTCGAGTCCTGGTACTGTGTGACGCCGGACAGGTCGTCGAAGTCTTCGGACACGGCTGTCGAGACGGCGTCGGTCCCGTCCGATCCCATGAGCGTGTCATCGCCCGCGCCGGTCTGTATCGTATCGTTTCCGAAGCCGCCGCGGATAAAGGCGGTGTCGTCTCCCGCCGTGATGCTGTCGTTGCCTTGGCCGCCGTCGAGAATGTTCTCTCCGGCGGTGTCGGTCAGAACGTCGTCGCCAGCGCCACCGTAGAGCGCGTCGTTTCCGGCACCTCCATCAAGACTGTCTGCTCCGCCACCGCCGCTCAGTGCGTCGTCGTCATTGTTGCCGTAGAGAGAGTCTCCGTCATCGCCACCGAACAACCGGTCGGCCCCGTCGCCCCCTGCGAGCGTATCCGTCCCGCTCCCACCGAAAAGGGTGTCGTCCGAGCCGTCATCGTCGCCCATGACGGTGTCACCGGAACTCGCTGTCGCGCCATCATAGCCGAGCAGCATGTCATTGCCCGAGCCACCGAAGATCGTGTCGTTGCCGTCGCGGCCCTCGACATTGTCGCTTCCGTCTCCGGCGTAGATCTCATCGCCAACCGTGCCGTCGGTTCCGGCTACGAAGTCGTCGCCGCTGCTTCCGTTCACCGTCGCCATAAGCGCTTTCCCGGCTCATGCTGAATTGCCGGGGCAGCTTCGCCGCGTTCGGTTTCGGTCTGATTAAGATGCCGATTACCATGATGGTTCGCGCACCGCAGGAAGCGTTGTCATCGCCTCGCCGGTGGACGCCGTCGCCTGTCCCGTAATCTCGAACTCAGGTAATCTCGCGATCGCCGGAGTCCGATGCCTGATCAGTCGCGCCACGCGCGACCGCGATATCTCGCCTCACGCGATCCAGAACGGAAAGCAGTTCATCGACACTGATCGGCTTTGTCAGAACACCCACAATGTCGAAATCGTCGGCTTCCGCAATGAGGCGCGCGGTCATTGCGTGGACTGACGGACCGCCCGTCACGAAGCAGATAGGCGATCTGGTCTCGTTCTCGCGGAGTTTCAGCACCGTCTCGATGCCGTCCATTTCAGGCATCGTGATATCCAGCATGATGAGGTCCGCGCTATCGGCGTCCGACAGAGCCTGCATCAGATCGAAACCGTTCGGACATTCGGTGACCTCCCAGTCGACACCTTCGGCGACACGCCTGACATAGGTTCTGAACGCGTCGTTATCGTCGGCAATGTAGAGACGTTCGGCCATCGTTAACTTCATCTTGTCGCGGTGCGCTTGCGGCCGTGTCGTAGCTGTAACCAATAAATTAAGTCTGAGCGACCGCGCGCCCGCAAGAAGTATGTTTGAAAATTGCTTCATCTGCAATTGCTCAAGTCTAGATCGTCGTCATCCGACCCAGCTCGATGGCTTCGACAATCGTTTTCAGATCATAAAATTTGCGGCTAACCAATTCATAAAACTCGAGTTAATTCTTTGCAAAATAAGAAATGGACGACGGAGCGTGGGGTAATGAGAGTCTTCAATTTGTTCTCGCCCGGTGTCCTGATGATTACGCTATCTTCTGTTCCGGAACCCGCGATGTTCCGCCAATGCGCACGGATTGGAGACGTTTCGGGTTCGCGTTGCGATCTCCCGGAGGCATGACTTGAAGCCCGGGGTGGATCACAGAGTGTTTGAGGACATCGACCTCGAGAGAAGATGGACAGACACACTTTGACTGGATGGGGCAATCGGGTTCGAAGGCGTTTGCCGGACTGAGCGTCTTAAGCGTCCCGGCGCTTTGGAAAGAAGGATCGGGGCTTCAGCCTTGAACAAGTTCAGGATCAGCACTGCGGTACCCGGCTCGATCGTCACGGATGCACTGATCTCCCTGAAACGGCGCGGCAGAAAAACATGCGCGCTGCGGCGTAGCGGTTCGGACGATTAAACTTCGGGTCTACGCTCCAGAACTCGGATCGAACGTTTACTAACCGTGCGCGATCTGGCAGCAAAAAAAAGTGAACGTTATCGAAGAAGAATAACGGTGAAAAATCGAATCCTTGGCTGGCTGATTGCCGCCATTGCCCTCGCAATGGCCTTGGTGGCCGTGATGGTCGTCTATGCAATGCTAAGCGAGCAGGAAAGCCACGCGGAGAGATTTGACGCGCCGGTCACGCAGTATGCAGCGCAAGTCGATTACAAGCTTCTGGTCTTGATGGATCATGTTGATCGGTTCGGCGCCGCTGATCCGGAGGTTTCGCGCGCAGACGTTTTAGCGCGGATCGAACTTCTCCGGAGTTGGATCGATACCGACGGCCGCGCCGGGCGGACAGCGCGTTATCTGGAACTCGACGGGGCCGGAGACATGCTGAAAAGGCTCGGCAGCGAACTGGAGCTCTTGGAGTCCGAGATAGGCACGCTCCAGCGCGGCGATCACGAAACGGCTCACGTGTTGAAAGAAGGGTTCCGTGGGCTGCTCGCGGAAACGCATCGTGTTGCGATTGAGGCGATTGCGTATGATGCGGCGGTTGAGGAGCGGTACCGCATGCACCATGCGTGGCAGGTGCGCCTGACCCTCGGTCTGATCGCCGGTACTTTGATCTTTGGATTTCTCAGTATTTTCCGATTCTGGTCGGGTCAGCGCGAGGTCGAAGCCGCCGCCTCCTCGTTGGAAGCCAGGATCGCCGAACGCACACGGGATCTCGAACACGCGAAGACCGAACTCGAAGCACAGATCCGGAACCGCGAGCAGGATGCGAAGGAGTTGCAGGAGCGCGGCGAGCGCCTGACCCAGGCCGCGCGGCTCGCCAAGCTCGGCTACTACATCTGGGACGCAGTCGAGGAAAAGTGCGAGTACTGTTCCGAGCAGCATGCCCGAACGCATGGTGTCTCGCCCGAGGAGTTCCTGAAACGATCAAGCAACAACATGACCTTTGTGCATCCCGACGATGCCGACCTGGTTCGAGAGAAGTTGCGCGAGGTTCGTAACGGAAATATCGTGATCTTCGACCATCGCGTGAACACGCCGAATGGGGTGAACCATGTCCGCGAGATCGTGCGGCCGATCTTCGATGACGCCGGCCGGGTCGTGAAGGAAATCGCGTCGTCAATCGATATCACCGAGAATTACATCACCGAGCGTAAGCTCCAGCAGGCGCAGCGACTTGAAAGCCTCGGCAAACTCACCGGCGGTGTTGCACACGACTTCAACAATCTGCTCGCCGTCGCACTTGGCAATCTCGACATTCTGAGGCGCGGCGAGACTGACAGCCTAAAGATAGAACTGCTCGATGACGCGCTCTCAGCCGTCTATCGCGGACGCGACCTGACGCGAACGATGCTCGCATTCGCGCGGCGCGCGCATCTAGAGCCGAAACCGCTCAATCTGAACTCTGTGGTTCAGTCTCTCGAGGGCATGATCAGGCGGCTTCTTCCTGCCACGATCTCCTTCGAGACCTCTCTCGCTGCAAGCCCGTGGAATGTGGCCGTCGATCGTAGCGCAATCGAAAGTGCAATCGTGAACCTTGTCGTCAATGCAAAGGACGCAATGGCGGATGGCGGCAGTCTCACAATCGAAGTCTCGAATATGCGGATCGATGACGATTACATTCGGACGCGCGGGGAGGATGTCGAACCGGGCCGGTATGTCCTGCTTGCGGTGACGGATACAGGAGAGGGCATTGCTGGAAACGATCTGGAGAAGATTTACGAGCCGTTCTTTTCGACGAAGGATCTGGCGACGAACTCAGGGCTCGGTCTCTCGATGGTCGAAGGTTTTGTTCGTCAGAGCAACGGGGTTCTGCGCGTCTACAGCGAACCCGGCGTCGGAACGACGTTCAAGATGTACTTCCCGTCGTCTGACCCGGCTGGTGCGCGGGAAACGGCGGTTGATCGGTCCGAGGAGATCGAGAATGATCGCGTCGGTGCCCGTCTTCTCCTTGTCGAGGACGATGAACTCGTTCGCCGGACGCTGATGCGACAACTTCTCAAGGAGGGCTTTCATGTTGTCGAGGCACAGGACAGCGCGAGTGCCGAGCAGGCGTTCAAGACCAAGGGGCCATTCGATGCACTTATCACTGATATCGTGATGCCGGGCGATCTACAGGGCCCGGCGCTCGCTAAGCGCCTCCGCGGCTTCGACAGCGAACTTGGCGTGATCTTCATGTCGGGCTATCCGCAGGAAGCGGCAGTCCATGGCAATGGGTTACGTCCGGAGGATCTGCGTCTCATGAAACCGGTTGCGCGCTCGGAACTTCTTCAGGCGATAGGTCGGATACTGAACTGAACGTCGAGGTCGTGTCTTTTCGCGGTGTTCTTGATCAAAGTTTTCAGTGCCGGTGAGGGTTGGTAACGACCAAACAATCCATCGCAACGCAATAACTCTGCGCCGTTCAATCGACTGTCAGGATTTGACCCGCTGCGTCGAATTTTCAATCCGGCAAAGTGGTTCTCGTCAGAGAGCCAAAAGTGCAGATACGTAGAGGATGTCGTCGTCTTCGATGGGGTTGATGCGGTGCTTTCAGCCGGGAATGCACGGGACGATGCCCTTGTCGTACAGCGCCTCGTGGTACCAGTTGCAGTCGTAACTTCTGTCAGCGATCAGGGTATTGGCGCCCGGTAGCGCCGTCAGCATCGCCCGTTCGCCGCGATAATCGCTGATCTGCCCTCGGTCAGCAGGGCCTCCCGACGTCGACTTCAGAAATGGGTGAGCGCATTTCGACCACGACTATCCCCCAACAAAACTTTTATCATCTGATCAAAAAACTTGACGCGGAGCCAAGCCTCGGTCCTGATCAGATCAGGAGGCATGGACACGAATGACAATCGACCGGGCGATACTTTCGGCACCGCTCGACCAGCTCATGGCTGAGGCGCAGCAGATCAGGGATACCCATTGGGGACGCGTGATGACTTACTCGCGCAAGGTCTTCGTGCCGCTCACCAACATGTGCCGCGACACCTGCGGATATTGCACGTTCGTGAAGGATCCGGCCTCGCCAGAAGCAAATATCCTTACCCCCGATCAGGTTCTAGCGATGGCCAAGCGCGGTGAAGCCAGCGGTTGCAAGGAACTGCTCTTCAGCCTCGGCGAAAAGCCGGAGCTTCGCTACGACGCTGCCAGGTCTGGGCTCGCCCGGCTGGGCCACGATCGGATGACCGCGTACCTCGCGGACATGTGCGCGCTCGTCCTGCGCGAGACGAGCCTGTTGCCCCATGTGAACGCAGGTACTCTGGACGACGATGAGATCGAGCATCTTCGCCCTGTGTCGGCATCGATGGGCATGATGCTCGAAACGATCAGCCGTCGGTTGAACAGAAAGGGTGCCGCTCACTATGCTTGTCCGGATAAGACCCCGGTGCAGCGACTGCGCACCCTGGAGCGTGCGGGATCGCGACGTGTTCCCTTTACCACCGGTTTGCTGATCGGTATTGGCGAGAGTTGGGACGAACGGGTCGATGCGCTGGAGGCCATCCAAAAGGTTCACGCGCGCCACGGTCACATTCAGGAAGTGATCATCCAGAACTTTCGTTCGAAGCCCGGCATAGCGATGGAGCATCATCCTGAGCCGACGCTGGAAGACATGCTTCGAACCGTTGCCGCGGCGCGGATCATCTTGAGCCCGGAGATCAGCGTTCAGGCGCCGCCCAACCTCAGCGCCCGTCACATCGCTTACCTGGACGCCGGCATCAATGACTGGGGTGGTATCTCGCCCGTGACCATTGACTTCATCAACCCGGAACGGGAATGGCCCGAAATCCGGACTCTTGCCGCTTCATGCGCGCAGGCGGGGTTCACCCTGCAAGAGCGTTTGACCGTCTATCCGCGCTTTCTCGAGGCGCGGGATATTTTCGTAGATGCCAGCTTGCATGCCAGTCTTACGAACCTGTCGCGCGAGGATCATCTCGCGCGGGCGCAGTTTTTGGAAACCGAGCCATGCAGTTGACGGCTAAGGACGTTGAGGATCGCTGCCGGAGAGGCCTGCAAGACCGTCTCGGTCGCGCAACGCCACCTGTCAGGCGAATTCTTGAGCGTTCGCTTCACGGGCGGGAGGTTTCCGTCTCCGAAGGCGTTGCCCTCTTCGATGCCGCAGGGCCGGATATGGAGGCGGTCTTCGCTATCGCTGATAGGTTGCGGGAGCGGACCAATGGCAACCTCGTGTCCTTCGTCGTGAACCGCAACATCAATTTCACGAACATCTGCTACATGGGCTGCCGGTTTTGCGGGTTCTCGAAGAGGAAAGAAGACCTCGCCGCCGAGTGGCTCTCAACCGCTGAGGTGGTTGCCCGCGCCGAGGAAGCCTGGGCGCGCGGGGCAACCGAAGTCTGCATTCAGGGCGGTCTCCATCCGGATCTTCCTGGCACGTTCTACCGGGACATCGTTCGGTCGATAAAATCTGCGCTGCCAGAGATGCATATCCATGCCTTCTCGCCGTTTGAGATCTGGTATGGCGCGGCCAAAACCAGGCTCTCTTACAAGAACTTCCTGCAGGATCTTAAGGATTGCGGCCTCGGCTCGATGCCTGGCACGGCGGCAGAAATCCTCGACACGGAAGTCCGCAGAAAACTTACGAAAAACAAACTGAGT
Organism: Pseudomonadota bacterium; assembly: GCA_039184865.1. Classification (GTDB taxonomy): domain Bacteria; phylum Pseudomonadota; class Alphaproteobacteria; order Rhodobacterales; family Rhodobacteraceae; genus Thermohalobaculum. The sequence goes on from JBCDAV010000011.1 coordinate 129,237, forward strand.
GCCGAGCGTTGGGTCGAGATCGTAACCACGGCCCACGAGGTTGGAATTCCGACGTCGGCGACGATTATGTACGGCCATGTGGACGCCCCGTCCCAGTGGGCCACGCATCTCGCCTTGCTGCGAGATATCCAGAAGAAAACTGGCGGGTTTACCGAGCTTGTTCCGCTGAGTTTCGTTCATACGGAGAGCCCGTTGTACAAGGACAATCCCGAGGAGGTGCGCCCGGGGCCGACCGCTCGCGAGGTCGATCTTATGCACGCCGTGGCCCGGATCATGCTGCACGGCTGGATCGACAATATTCAGGTCAGTTGGACAAAGCTGGGAGCGGAGCGGGCGAGACAGATGCTATCCCGGGGCGTCAATGATGTTGGCGGTACTCTGATGAATGAAAGCATCTCGCGCGCGGCCGGCTCGAAGCACGGTCAGGAGATCACAGCAAAGGAGTTGTGCGATCTGATCCGGTCGGCGGGCCGGGTGCCGAAGCGCCGCGACACGGTCTACGGCACTGTAGAGGTCTTCGAGCACCATGATCCTGTGGAGCTTGCGCCGCTGGTCGCGCGCCAGGGTGCTGAGCCGCTCGACTTCCTCGCCATGTTCCCAGAGGTGCGCCCGTGAAGGTCGCGCTTCTTGCGGGCGGTGTAGGCGGTGCCAAGATGGCCGAGGGGTTTGCCGCGCTCGACGAGGTCGACCTCACGGTGATCGGCAATGTGGCGGATGACGATGATTTTCACGGGCTCTGGGTCTCTCCAGACATTGATACGCTCACCTACACGCTCGCCGGGTTGATCGACCGGGAGCAAGGCTGGGGCGTGGCTGACGAGGGGCGCCGTGCGCTTGAGGTGCTCGGGCAACTGGGGGCTGACACGTGGATGTTTCTGGGAGACCGGGACTTCGGCCTGCACATCTACCGGACAGAACGGCGTCGGCGCGGTGATCGGCCGACGCTGATCGCCGCGGACGTTGCGCGTGCCTTCGGGGTGACCTCGCAGATCGTCCTCCCCACCGATGAAGTGGTCCAGACGCGCGTGGACACCGCCCAAGGCTGGCTGAGATTTCAGGAATACTTTGTGAAGGAGAAATGCAGCCCCACGGTTCACGCCATCGAGTTTGTCGGCATTGAGCAGGCACGGCCGACGCCCGAGGCGCTCGCAGCTTTGGACGATGCGGATCTGATCGTCATTGCGCCATCGAACCCGTTGGTCAGCATTCGCCCCATCCTGGAGATTCCAGGCATCGCTGCTGCTGTAAGAGCTGCATCAGCCCCAGTCATTGCAGTCTCGCCCCTGATTGCCGGACGCGTGGTCAAAGGACCCGCGGACCGAATGATGGTCGCCCTCGGATATCATGCCGACGTTGTCGGGATCGCCGAGATCTACGCAGACTTGGCAAACACGTTGGTCATCGACACCGCTGATGCCGGATTGTCGGAGGAAGTCCGCGCGGTCGGTCCAACGCCGCATACCACCGAGATATATATGCGGGACCTGGACTCCAAAGCGCGCCTTGCGCGTGAGATCGTTAGCCTTGGGGACATCGCATGAGCCGTTGCCTCGTTGTCGTGCCCATGAAAGACCCGGCGCGGTCGAAGACCCGACTGCGTGTTGCAATGAGCTGCGCGCCAAGGGCTGCGGTGGCGCGGCGCTTACTCCGCCGGACGCTTGATCTGATGCTGCCACTGCGCGACGCCTCGGTTTGCGATCTGGCAGTCGTGACGGTCAGCGCCGAGGTCAAGGCGCAGGCTCGCGAACGTTCTATACCAGTGATCGAAGAGGGTTCTGAAGACGGGCTGAACATGGCTGTCGGTACCGCCGCAACTTATGCCTGCAGGCAGGGCTACGATGCTCTCTGTGTGTTGCCTGCCGATCTGGTCGCCCCCGATCCTGAGGACATCCGGAGTCTGATCGAACATCGGGCACCGAACACGGTGACAGTCTGCCCATCCGTCGACATGGGAACCAATGCTCTTGTTGTCTCCCCGCCCGACGGGATCGACTTCTGCTACGGCCCTTGCTCGGCGCAGAAGCACGTGGCTGCTGCGCATGCTGCGGGCTATTCGGCGCGCATGATTCCTCTGGAAAGCCTGCGGCACGATCTCGACACAGCGGATCACTTGTCTCGCGCGACGGCGCTTGTGCCGGAGCTCGTGGCGCTATGACGCTGAGCCTGTCAGCCGTGCCCGGTGTCCCGAACATTGTGCCGGGTGATGACCTGTCTGCGATCCTGATCCGTGCCTTGGAAAAGATTGGGGGAGCACAGCCCGGCGACATTCTGTGCATTGCACACAAGCCGGTCTCCAAAGCCGAGGGCAGCGTCGTTCACCTCGCGAACGTCACTCCGACAGCGAAAGCGAAGGAGATGGCTGAAGCGCTGAACAAGGACCCGCGCAAGGTCGAGGTGGTTCTCGGGCAGAGCAAGCGGGTGGTTCGTGCGTTCAAACGCACCACGCAGAACGAAGGCACGATGATCTGCGAGCACCGTCTGGGCTACATCTCGGCCAATGCCGGGGTGGACGAGTCGAACAGCGAACCCGGAACGGTGATAACCCTTCCAGATGACCCGGATGCGAGCGCGCATCGTCTGGGAGTCGCATTGGAGGAAGCCTTTGGAGGACCGATCGGCGTGGTGATCACCGACACGTTCGGGCGTCCGTGGCGGCTCGGTCAGGTGAACGTTGCGATCGGTCTCTACAAGGTGCCCGCTAAAATCTCCGACGTCGGGACCGATGACGCCTGGGGTCGGCTGCTTTCTGTCACGGAACCGGCTCTTTCGGATGAACTGGCGGCCGCATCCGGCCTCGTGGTTGCAAAGGCGGCGAAAACACCACTCGTGCTGGTGCGCGGGCTGGACTGGACGCCCGATCCTGAAGCCAGCGCCCGGCACATCCTACGATCTGCTCAGGAGGACATGTTCAGATGACCATAGCCATCGTTGGCGGAACCGGTCCGCAGGGCCAGGGCCTCGCGCTTCGATTTGCTCGCGCGGGGGTGCCGGTGGTGATCGGATCCCGCGATGCGTCCCGCGCCGCTGAAATTGCGGAGACGCTCGTATCGAGACTTCCGGCAGAGAGCGGCTCGATCACCGGTTTCGACAACGCGGAGGCCGTCGCGCAGGCCGAGGAGTTTGTCTTCCTCGCCGTTCCGTGGTCTGGCCACAACAAGACCCTGAACGAAATCAAGGACGGACTTACCGGGAAGATACTGGTCGACATCGTTGTGCCTCTCGCCGAGGCCGACCCCAAGAAGGTCGACATGCCTCCCGAGGGATCGGCGACTGAAGCAGCGCAGGCGCTCGTCGGCGCCGATATTCCGGTTATCGGCGCGCTTCACAACGTGTCGGCTACTGTGCTCGACTCGCTGGAGAGCAACATCAACTGCGATGTTCTCGTTTGCGGCAACAAGCTCGAACCGCGCAAGAAGGTAATGGCGCTGATCGAGCAGCTCGGGGTGACGGCCTATAACGCAGGCGATGCCCAGTCTGCGCGCTGCATCGAGGCGATCACGCCGATCCTGATCCGCATCAACGTATCCAAGGCGGTCCCCTTCAGCCACGCGGGAATCCGCATCTGGGCCCCAGAGCACTAACGGAGGAAATCATGGAATTTGGCATCACCTTCAAAGGCTTCATGGAACCGGGCCGGGCTCGCAAACTCGTCAAACAGGCAGAGGACGCCGGTTTCACCTATTGCTGGTTTTACGACAGCCACATCCTCTGGCGCGAAAGCTTTCCGGCCATGGCCATGTGCATGGAGCACACCGAACGGATGCGCTTCGGACCTTGCGTCACGAACCCCAACACCCGCGAATGGTCGGCGGCGGCGTCCCTTTTCGGATCGCTGGCGTTGCAGTCCGGAGGGCGCTTCGATATCGGCGTCGGACGCGGCGACAGTGCCGTGCGTGTGATGGGCCGCAAGCCCGCACTTCTCAAAAAAATGGATGAGTTCATCGACGTCGTGAAGGGTCTCGTGCGCGGAGAAGAGAGACAATACGGCGATGTCCCGAAGCCGATCCAGTTTCCCTGGGCGACGGGCTACGAACTGCCGGTCTGGGTCGCAGCCTACGGTCCGAAGGCCCTGAACTCTGCCGGGCGGATGGGTGATGGCCTGATCCTGCAGATCGCCGAACCCGTGATCTGCAAGTGGCTCGCGGATCAGGCGAAAGCCGCCGGGACCGAGAACGGCCGGGACATGTCAGGCTATCGCGTCATGTCGGCAGCCCCGGCTTTTTTCGGAACGCCCGAGGAATGCCGGGAAGCGACCCGCTGGTTCCCGGCGATGGTCGGCAACCATGTGGCCGACATTGTCGAAAAGTACGGCACCGATCGCGAGGACATTCCCGCCTCGCTCACGGCCTATGTGAAGGATCGGAAAGGGTATGACTACTCGAAGCACGGCCAGAGCGATAATCCGTACCTCGACTTCATCACCGACGACATCATTGACAGTTTCAGTGTCCTCGGCACGCCCGAGCAACACATTGCGAAGCTGCACGAACTCAGGGCCGCCGGAGTAACGCAGTTCAACATCTATCTCGACAACGGCGACGAGGAGAACATCATCGCCACCTACGGCAACGAGATCATTCCGAAGTTCGTCTGAGGAGCGGTCGACGCCCGAGAATGGATTGGGCTCGATTGATCGCAAGACGTCGATTTGCGTTTCGGATAGATGTCAGTGGCGTAGATGAGATCCGCCGCGGTCCCGTCCAACACCCCTGGGCGCAGCTTTGGTTGGCGCCGCCTTCAGCCGTTTCCTCGGTTAGCAAGCGACTGCTGAGTCTGCTGCGTTTACGAAGCAAACACCATGTTTGAGCATACTGGCCGAGTTTAAGCGTATGTGGGGCTTGGTGTCCTCACGGAGGACGCCGTGGCGACGGTCAACGGAAGTGGTAGCGACGACTTCGTCCAAGGCACCGATGATGCGGGCGGCGACCACATCTATGCCGGTAGCGGTGACGACAATGTCGAGGGCCGCAACGGCGACGACACCATCTACGGCGGTTCCGGCGATGACATGCTGCTCGGCTACGACGGTTCAGCGGCATCAACAGGGAGCACCGTTGTCGGCGACGACGATGGTTCCTCGGACACACTCTACGGAGAATCGGGCAATGACACGCTTGCAGGTGGGCTAGGCGACGACAGCCTCTATGGCGGTTCGGGCGATGACAGCGCCTTTGGCGGCGATGGAAACGATGACGTCCAGGGCGGATTGGGCGACGATCTCCTCTATGGCGGAGACGGAAACGACACGGTCGGCGCGGGCGGGGACAATCAGGGCGCTGATATCATGTACGGTGGTTCAGGGGCCGACGATGTCCGCGGCGGCACCGGGAATGACACCATCTATGGGGGGGACGGCGACGACTACCTGAGGGGAAGCGGCGATGACGACGCCGTCTACGGCGGCAACGGCTCCGACACAATTGTTGCCTCGAACAGCAGCGAGGACGACATCGTCTTCGGCGGCGAGGGCGGAACGGATCTCGATCTCCTGAGCATCCTTGGCAGCGAAGGCGTGGACGTATTGCTGACCGGGGATGAGGCGGGCACGGTCGACTATGAGACCACGTCAACCTCAAGCGTGATCTTCTCCGAGATTGAAGCGTTTAGTCTCACGAGCGTCGCCGACACCTTCGACGGTACAGCGTCTGCCGCGGATCAGACCGTCGACGCGAATGAGGGTAACGACTCGCTCGCGGGCGGCAGCGGGGACGACTTGCTTTACGGAGGAAGCGGCGAAGACCTGATCTATGGCGGCAACGGCGCGGATACGTTCTATGGTGGTGACGGTGACGACACCCTGATCGGTCAAGGTGGCAGCGGGGAGGATGACACGCTCTTCGGTGGGGCCGGCAACGACACCATCGAATACCACAAGGAGACCGACAGCATCGACGGCGGCAGCGGCGACGATCGGATCGTCAACGTCAACGCCACGTCGAACGATGTCACGACGATCAGCGGCGGCATTGGAACGGACACCTTCGTGCTGGACACGACACAGGGCGGGACGTTCACGTCAAGCCACACCGTGGATTTGAGCGCCGGAGAACTGCAGTTCAGCGGTTTCGTCCGTGATGTGCTGGCGGATATCGAAAACATCGAACTGATCGAGACGGCAGCCGGTGCCCGGGGCGATGCCAACGCAAACACGATCACCGCGACCGGCAGTTTTGCAAACTCCCTCAGCGGCGAGGGGGGCGACGACGTCATCTATGCGGGCGCCGGCGACGATGTTCTGGATGGTGGCGGGGGCGATGACGTGCTGGACGGTGGTGCGGGCAACGACACGTTCGCGGGCGGCACCGGCAACGACACGCTCACCGGGGGGGCCGGCAACGATGTTTTCGAGCTGTCCTCGGGCGGTGGCGACGATCTGATCACCGATTTCGCAACAGGCGACCAGATCGATGTCTCGGCGCTCTCGGACGTGGGCAACGTGCTTACCGATCAAGACGGCACAGTCACCGCCGACGAGATCACGATTACCGGGGGTGGCGGCTCGGACCAGATCCTGACCTTCCCGAACGGCGAGACACTCACCGTCCCCGACGGTACTGTCGATACTTCGACGCAGGCCACGCAGTTCGCTTCGCTGGTCTCTTTGGGTGTGCCGGCCTGTTTCGCGCCCGGTACACTCATTCTGACCGAATTCGGTGACAGGCCGGTCGAGGACCTTTGGCCAGGAGATCGCATCTTCACCGCCGACAATGGCTTGCAGACCCTGCGCTGGATCGGACGGCGCGACGTTGACTTCTCCTGCGGAGCCAACGCGCGTGGAGAAAAGGACAAGCCGGTCGAAATCAAGTCCGGTGCTCTAGGTGGGGGTCTCCCGCGGCGCAATCTGGTCGTCTCTCCGCAGCACCGCATGGTACTCGGCGGGGCCGTCGTGCGCGCGATGTTCGGGGATGGAGAGGTCCTGGCGCTCGCCAAGGGCCTGACCGGGAGCGATCGCGTCCGGATCATGAAGGGGCGACGCAATGCCACCTATTACTCGCTGCTCTTCGACCGTCATGAAATCATCTACGCCGAAGGTGCGCCCAGCGAAAGTTTCCGACCCGGCCCGGTCGCGCTCAGGGAATTCGCGCCAGAGCATCGTGAGCAGATCTACGCGATCTACCGACGCCTACGTGACGAGCCAATCCAGGGGCTGGGGCCCCCGGCAAGAAAGATCCTCTCGCGACAGGAGACGGAAGATCTGGTGCGCACCCGGGCCACATCGCATATCTCGGAGTTGGAGATCGCGCGCCGAGACCGTGAGTTTGCGAAATGGGATGTGGACTGTGTGGACGAATGTACAGTCGCCAATCCGGCCGTTCGTTCCTCGCGTTAGTCTGTTGGACGGGCGCAAATCCGCCAAGTGAAAGGCGGAAGGCGCCTTTGTTGGGGTTACGCAAGCCCCGAGGTTCCTTCGCTGGATTGGCGCCTAATCTCGGCTCCAATCAGAGTCCTGATTCAAACTACTCTGTCTGAGATGCGACAACCGTAATCGTGATGTTTCAGGATCCTTGCTGGCGGATGATACTCAAAGCTTCGTACCTCCTAAAACTTGACTGCCGCATCCACGCGTTCGCCAGCGACTTCAAGCTCATACCTGCCTGAGAGCACGTAATCTCGGTCGATCGTGGTATTGCTTCGGACGTAACCAAGGCCGATCGACTTGCCCAACGTGTGTCCGTACCCGGCCGACGTGAGGTAGCCACATCGCTCTCCATTTCGGTAGATGGTCTCGCGCCCGAACAGGATTGTCTCGGCATCGGTCGTGAACGTCGCCATGATCTTCCGAACGCCGTTCTCGCGCTGTTCCGCGACGGCGCTTCTGCCCTTGAAAGGGATGTTGGAAGCCATCTTGACGGTCCAGCCAAGGCCCGCCTCGTCCGGCGTATGATCCGGCCCGATATCCGAACCCCAAGCACGGTAGCCCTTTTCCAGTCGCAGCGTCTCTATGGCCCGGTATCCAGCGTTGCGCAGTCCGCGCGGCGCGCCCGCTTCGTGCAGAGCGTCATAAACCGTCTGCGCATATTCGACCGGCAAGTGCAGTTCCCACCCCAATTCACCGACATAACTGATCCGCATCGCCAGGACCGGACAGCCTGCGATACCCACCCTATGAGCGCGTCCGAATGGTTGAGCGGCGTTGGAGACATCATCGCGCGTGACGGCCTGCAGGATCTCGCGCGACTTCGGGCCGAACAGCGACAAGACTGCATTCGCCGAGGTCACATCGACGAGTTGCACGTTCATTCCTTCGGGAATGTTCCCGCGGATCCAGTGGAAGTCATGGGTCGCGAAGCCGGTCCCGGTTACGATGTAGTAGCTATCGATGCTCGTGCGCGTGCAGACCAGATCGCACTCGATTCCTCCGCGGTCGTTCAGCATCTGGGTATAGACGATCGACCCGATTGGTCGGTCGACCCGGTTGGCGGCAATCCATTGCAGTGCTGCCTCGGCGTCCGGGCCGGTCAGTACATACTTTGCAAAAGACGTCTGGTCGAACAACGCGGCCGCTTCCCGCGCAGCTTTGTGCTCGCGTCCGACCGGCTCGTGCCAATTGGGTCGCTGAAAGGTGTAACGATCGCGCCGCTCTTCTTCCGGCTCTGCGAACCAGTTCGGCCGCTCCCACCCCAGCTTCTCTCCGAAAACCGCTCCGGCATTTTTCAGGGACTGATATAGCGGCGAGCGGCGGCAGGGCCGCCCGCTTGAATGCTCCTCGGACGGCCACGCCATGGTGTAGTGCTTGCCGTAAGCTTCGAGCGTGCGGGTCCGCACCCAGCTCGTGTCGCCGTGCGGGTTCCCAAACCGCCGAATATCGACGGGCCACAAGTCGAATGGCGCTTCGCCGTGCGCCACCCATTCCGCGAGCGCCATCCCCGCGCCGCCGCCCGAGGCGATACCAAACGCGTTGAACCCGGCTCCGACAAAGAGGTTGGGCATCTCCGGCGCCTCGCCGAGAATGAAGTTGCCATCGGGTGTGAAGCTCTCCGGTCCGTTGACCAGTTGCTTGATCCCTGCCTCCTGCAACTTCGGCACGCGCGGCAGAGCGAGTTCAGTGAGTTGCTCGAAGTGCTCGAAATTCGAGGGGAGAAGCTGGAAATCGAACGGGTCGGGAATGCCGTCGACGGCCCATGGGATACCGTTTGGCTCGTAGCCTCCCATGATCAGGCCACCGACCTCTTCCTTGTAATAGGTTAGCCGGTCCGGGTCGCGCAGAGTCGGCAGGTTTGAGGGAACGCCAAAAGGCTCGGTGACCATGTATTGGTGCTCGACCGAGACCAGCGGGACCGTGACGCCGACGGTTGCCGCCAGTGCCCGTGTCCATTGTCCGCAACAGAGCACCAGTTTTTCGCAGGCGATGTCACCCTCGGGCGTGCGCACGCCGAACAACCGGCCCTTTTCGACGAGGATCTCGGTCACGGGGCAGTTTTCGACCAGAAGTGCTCCGTTGTTCCGCGCGCCACGCGCCAATGCCTGAGTGATGTCGGATGGGCTTGCCTGTCCGTCCGTCGGCAGGAAGGCCGCGCCGACCACGTCGCCGATATCCATCAGTGGCCAGAGGTCCTGAGCCTCCTGCGGCGTCAGGAGTTGCATGTCGAGGCCGAAGGAATGGGCGGTGGTTGCCTGGCGTCTGACCTCGGTCCAGCGCTCCTCGTTGCAGGCCAGCCGCAAGCCACCATTGCGCTTCCAACCGGTCGCGAGGCCCGTTTCTTCCTCGAGGCGATCGTAAAGTTCGATCGAATAGCCGAGAAGTTGCGTAACGTTTGCGCTTGAGCGCAACTGGCCGACGAGGCCCGCCGCGTGCCAAGTCGATCCTGAGGTCAGTCCGGCCTTTTCGAGCAGCAATACCTCCTGGTCCAGCCGGGCAAGATGGTACGCGGTAGAGCATCCAATGATGCCCCCGCCGATCACGATGATCTTTGAAGAGTTGGGCAAGGTCATCCCGAGCACTCAGCTGTTTCGGAAGTCGGCCAGGGCCGCTGTCAGGCGATCAAGGTTTTCAGATGTGTAAGCGGCGTAGTCGAAATCGATCTCCGAGTGCAGTTCCGATGTCATCGACCAGAGCGTTTCGCGCATCAGAGAGACGCACTTCATCGCCTGGAAGGCCCGCCGGTAGGGATCGGGATCGGCGGCGTAGTACTGTTCGAGAACCGCGCGTTCCTGCGCCTCGGACAACTCATTGTTTCCCGCCAGCCCGGCGAGGTCGAAGAGCGGTGTGTTGTAGCCGCCATACTCCCAGTCGATCAGCCAGAGCTGAGTGCCGTCATCCAGGATGTTGGCGGCGAGAAGGTCGTTGTGACCGATCACGAGGTCCACTCGCCCAACCGCCGCCAGGAGCCGATCCTGTTCGGCCATAAGATCCGCCAGCTTGGCGGCATGTGCAGAGCCTTCGGCCATCAAGCGTGTTACGTAGGTGCGGTTTATCTGAAACGGCCAGAAGGCGAGCACCGGACCGGTCAAGTGCTGACCAAGACCACGGTGGGTGCGTCCGATCAGATCGACGATCCTGGGCAGGTTTGCCGGGTCGCGCACATCGGCTTCCTCGAAAGTCCTGGCGTTCAGGAACGCGAGCACCAGAACGCCGGGTTCGTGGTGGACAACCTCGGGTGCTACGCCCAAGGCACAAGCCGCTCGGCTGAGCGCCAATTCGTTCCAGCGCATGACGCCGTGTTCGGGAATGTCCTCTCCGAGCCGGACGACATAGTCCTTCCCGGCATCCGTGACGCGAAGATTGACGTTTGTAATCCCGCCACTGATCGGTGTGATCGTGGTCACGTCAGAGAAGCATTTTAGGCCTGCAACGCGGTCGTTCACGCTATTGCTCATCTGCTCCCCACGGCGCGGATAGTTCGGGGTGTGTGATTGCCGGTTTTACGCTGCATCTTTGAAGGATTGCCGGTTCGAGGATCAATGGCAAGCGCAACCCACGCGTAGCGGTTGGTCCGCATGGGCCTACGATTTTCCTGATCGCTCGCGTGCGGACGGAAGACGCGCCGCTCTTCACATGACTTGGATCGGCACGAAGATCAGCGCCGCACCGATAATGAGGAGGCCGATCCTTGCTGAAGCGCCGAGGCGATGGATGACCGCATAGGAAATGGCAGCCAATCCGAGGCCGACCTTCAGGGCAGCCGTCAAGGCCATCACGGGGGAGTCATTCAATGCAATCAGGGAAGGATTGGCAATCATACCGAGCGGGATGATGTAGAGGCCGACGCCGAGCGCCATGGCGTAAAGAGCCACACGCAACCAGTTCTCACCAACCATTCCGGCCGCAATGAAAACGGCGCCGCAGACGGGCGGCGTGATCGTGCTGAGCAGTGCGAACCAGAAAATGAAGAGATGTGCCTGCAGGGGATCGAGACCGAGCTTGATCAGCGCCGGTCCCGCGACGGATACGCAGATGACATACGCCGCCGTTGTCGGAACCTCCATGCCGAGGATCAGGCAAGCAAGTGCAGTCAACAGCAGCGACGGCCACAGGAGGCCACCGGATCCAGACATGATCAGCGACGTGATCTTGACGCCCAGCCCCGTGATCGAAAGTACACCGATGACGATCGAGGCACAGAGTATGATCGAGGCGATCATCGCGACCTGCCGCCCGGCGGTGAGACAGGCTTGTTCGGCTCGGAGAAGTGTGCGGCGCCAGTCCAAGGTAAGCCGGGCATCCACAGCCAGCATCATGGCACCGGTCAGGATCGCGAGCGCCGCCGCGTATTGGGGCGTGAGACGTGCGCCGAACATTCCCCACATCAGGACCCCGAAAGGTACGAGGAAAAACGCGGCCGTGATGGCGACGGTTCGTCGTTCGGGGCGGTCTTCCGCGTCCATCGGAGGCAGATCATGGCGTCCGGCGAAGGCATTGATTCCGATCCAGACCGCGAAGAAGTAGAGGATTGCTGGCAGAAGTGCAGCGGCCATGATCTCGACGTACGGGACGCCCGTGAGTTCGACCATGACGAACGCACCTGCCCCCATCAACGGCGGCATGATCTGCCCGCCGGATGACGCGACAGCCTCGACCGCGCCGGCCATCCGCTTTGGATATCCCAGCTTGGTCATGGTTGGCAGCGTGATCGCGCCGGTTGAAGCCACGTTTGCCGAGGCTGAACCGGAAATCGAACCGAACAGCGCCGACGACAGCACGGAAACCTTGGCGGCGCCCCCCTTCAGGCGTCCGGCTGCGGCCATGGCGATGTTCATGAAGCCCTGACCGGCCTCTCCTGCGTTCAGGACGGCGCCAAAGATCACGAAGACCGCGACGACGTTCACCGAAACACCGGTCAGACTCCCCCAGATTCCGCCTTCTGCGATGGTCAACGTGCCGAGGAAAGATGCGATCGGCGTGCCTGAATGGCCAAACTCGCCCGGGATATGCTGGCCCGAAAGACCGTAGGCCAGAGCCAATCCCGCAATTACAGGCAGCGGCCAGCCTATTGCGCGGCGCGCGGCCTCAAGCACCACGACGATCAGAGCTATCGCGACGCCGATCTGAAAGTCGCCTTCGAGAAATCCGTACTGATCGCTCAGCTTATCCTGATGCCACGCAATCCAGAGAGAGGCCGCGATCCCGACTGCGGCCAGCGCCCATCCGCTCGCACGCGCGGTCCGTCCCTCTGCCGCGAGGATCAGCACCCACGGCAACGCCAGTGCGAGGTGCAGGGGTCGTGCGATCAGATTGGGCACAAGGCCAGAGAAGATCAGGCCGATGTGAAACACGATCGTGGTGAGCCCAAGGCTAGCCCAGATGATCCGCGCCATATCGAAGCGTCAGCGCAGGATCGATCTTACCCTCCGATCAGACTCACTTCTGTGCGTCTGTGAGTGCGACCCCGGCTTCTTCATAGTAACGGACCGCGCCCGGATGGATCTTCCCGGTTATGTTCTCCATCAGACCGGCATTCACTCCGTTCCACCACGCTGCATCCGCGCCCATAGCCGCCTTCTGCTCCCAATAGGTCTTCGTCAGCGCATAAGCCGTGTCTTCATCCATTGCGGTGGTCGTGTAGGCGACCACTGGCAACGACGTCGTCGTGATCGGCGCGTCCTGTCCCGCATAGGTCCCCGCAGGGATTACGAGCTTCGTGCGCTTGGTCTTTGCGATCTGATCATCGCTGAGCGAGAGCACCGTTACGCCAGTCGATGCCGCTGCCTCGATAACATTCGGAGCCGGGAATGACCCCGCGGTCACGAAGCCGTCGATCTGGCCATTCTTCAACGCAGGAACAGCGTTCGAGAGCTCAACGTCTGCGAGGTCGACCTTGCCCTCAAGCCCGAAAAGCCCAAGGTACTTCGCACCTTCGCGTGCACCGAACGATCCTTTGCCGATCAGGACTTTCTTACCTTCGAGCCCGGCGAAATCCGTCACACCGCTGTCGGCGCGCATCACGAAGTGCATGGTCAGCGACGGGATCGGGAAAAGCGCGCGGATCTCGTCGAATTTCGGGTCGCTCTTGCCCTCAAACATCGCCTTTCCGCCCTGTGCCAGACGAACAAGCACGGGCGGCGTGGTGAAGACGTAGTCGCCGCCACGGGCGCGCGCCTCCATCACGTTCTGCACGGAACCCTGGCTCTCCTCGACCGTGACGATGATGTCGCCGTCAGTGCCGGCCTTCATGGCTTCGGAGATCTGCACTGCCATCTGGTAGTAGGACGAGGTCGATTTGGCGGACTTGTAAGTTACGCGCGTCTCGGCCTGCGCCGCGAGTGCGGCGACGGCGGCTCCCAGAAGCCCGGTTGCCAGTGCTCGAATGAACATCTTCATGTCTCTCTCCCGATCGGACTTATTTTCCTATGAGTCTGTCCATGCTTAGCCGACACGGCGCGGATTCTAGAAGCGCAAACCGAGGATGGGTGGTTGATTTGGCCCGAGCCGATAGAGGCTCACCGTCGGGAAGGCATCGCGGTGTGGTCAACAAAGGCTGCGGGTGAGGCGTTCGATTGGCTGGCGGCGCGAATTGCCGTCAGTCCGCATCCGGTAGATCTGGAATGGTGTTCGCTTGGGAGGATTTCGTGCGAAGAGCCGCCTTTCTGAAAGATGAGATCTGATTCACCCAAGATACCTTGTTCGAGCTTAGGTCTTGATGCGCATAAGCAGCTCCAAAAGTTCGATAGGATCTTTCGACAACAGGACCGAGGTCCTGATAAAGCCTCTAAGAAAGTGGCTCCGGATCCACTGGCGGCTCGCGAAAGCGTGAATCAGGTTTGGAGACTCTGTTACTCTCGAAAGTCTGGATAATGCCCAACACTACTCGGTAGACCGCTCTCTGATCGAAAGAACGAGTTCACTCCAAACGGAGCTCGCAAGCATTTCATCTCGCGACAATATCGCCCTTGGAGTTGATCCGTCGTCGTATATCTCGAGTTGCCACTCGTCGCGGATCTGAACGGCGCGCAGCGACTTGATCGCGCGCATGTCCAGATTGAAGACGCCCGTCGCGGTATTCATGAAAACCAATGATCCGCGCATCGCAAACGACAGGACAGGGCCCCGGTCGGCCTGGGCAACCGAAAGCTCGGCGACAATACGAGTGAAAGGCGTGCGTGTGCCCGCGAGATGCTCGATGAAAAACGGCAGAACGCGCGGATCAAGAAAACGGACGCGCCCAGTTTGAGACCTGTGTAGCGCCACGCCTCGACCGGCACCGCGATCGCTGACGAGAGCATTGATCAGGTCCTCGAACCCTCCCTCGTCGGCAATCCTCCGCATCTCTCGCGCTGCGCAGAGCGAAACCACGTTGTCCGGTTTCGCGCGTTTGTTAGATATCCGGGCGTAAGTCTCACGGTCCTCTCTCTCGCCAAATGACATGGCGAGCATTTCGTCGTTCGGCGAGCGGACCATCACCTTGTGCTGGATTCTCCCGTCTGCGTCGGCGAAGCAAAGCGTCCGGTGAAATCCTGTCTGCTGATCGTGTTCGCTCCGGTATATCCGAAGGCCGGTGCGTTCACCGAAGCGAACGTTCACATATCCTTCGGAGATACGCCATTGCCGCGCAGCAGAATGACCCGTGGCGACGGCGCCGCGGCTCACGATCAGCGCGCAATCATTACCTGTTGTGAAAAGTGCATCATCGAAGCACTCGGCCGCCTCGGTCAGCGTCTCGAGATCGGCATTCAGCTCTACGACCCTGACACGACGAGAGAGTTCCGTGAGCGTCGCTGGAAATTCCGAGAGGCTGCGGCAGGTGCAGTTCGGGTTCGGACAGATACCTCGGGGCATGCGCCCTCCTAGTATACGTCCCGCACATAGCGTTTCTCACGCTTGAGGCGGTTCACGTAATCGGTTGCCGCCTCGGGCGTCATGCTGCCCTGGGTTTCAATGATTTTATGCAGTGTCGTGTCCACGTCCTTGGCCATGCGGGTTGCATCGCCGCAAACATAGAAGTGGCCACCTTGTTCCAGAGCCGCGAACAAATCCTTACCGTTCTCAAGCATGCGGTTCTGTACGTAGATCTTCTGTGCCTGATCCCGCGAGAACGCGAGGTCCAGCCGGGACAACAGGCCGGATGCGCTCATCTCGGCCAACTCGTCCTGATAGATGAAATCGCACGCGCGGCGCTGGTCTCCGAAGAACAGCCAATTGGTCCCGGTCGCGCCACGCTCGCGGCGCTCCTCCAGGAAAGCGCGGAAAGGTGCGATTCCGGTGCCTGGACCGACCATGACCATCGGGACGGAGTCGTCCTCGGGCACACGGAAGCTCTTGTTCGGCGACATGAAGATGCCGGCCTGTGTCCCTTCCGGTACGTGATCAGCCAAAAATGTCGAGCAGACGCCTCGATGCTCGCGTCCGGTTTCCATCCATCGCACGGCGGCGACGGTGAGGTGTACCTCGCCCGGATGTGCGTTCGGACTGGAACTGATCGAATAAGCGCGGTGCTGCAACGGCTTCAGCCAGCCCACGAATGTGTCGGCGTCGACCTGAAGATCCGGATTGAGGTTCAGCAGATCCAGCGCGTCCTTGCCCCAGAGGAAAGCTTCCAGCGCCTCCTTGTCTCCATTGACCAATACGTGGCTCAGTTCATCGTCGCCAGCCCGCGCCTCCACCGCTGCGATGAGATCCTTCGACGGCGTCATGATTTCAAAGCGTGTCCGCAGCAATTCGCCGAGCGGCATGTCGTGGCCATCGATCGCCGTGTCGGCGCTCACGCCCAGACGGGTCAGAAAAGCATCGACCAGATCCGGCGAATTCACCGGCATCACGCCGAGTGCATCGCCAGCTTCGTAGGTCATGCCGCTGTCGCCCAGATCGAAGGCTATATGGCGTATTTCCTTGGCCGAGTCTGCGCCCGACAAAAGGTGGTTGTCGACGACCTGAGACGGATAGGGGTTTTTGCGGCCCCACTGCGATTTCTTCCTTGCGGGCGCTGCCTCGACTTCCGCAACCGCGGCTCCGCCGGGACCGGCCTCGGGGATCGCATCCGCGAGCCAGCTGCTGGCAGCATCTTCGAAGTCGACATCGCAGTCGACCCGGGCTGCCAGCCGCTTTGCGCCGAGCTGTTCGAGCCGCGTGTCGATCACTTTGCCAGCCTGGCAAAACATCTCGTAAGAGGTGTCGCCGAGCGCAAGAACGCCGTAGTTCAGAGTCTCGAGACGTGGCGCCGTGCTCGCCGACAGGGCTTCCCAGAACATGTGCGCGTTGTCTGGCATCTCGCCTTCGCCATAGGTCGACACGACGAAGATGGCATTCTCCATCACCGCGAGTTGCTCCATGTCTACGGCGTCCATCTCCTCGATACGCGGCGCAAATCCCTTGGTGCGCGCCAGCGCGGCCGCGTCGTTCGCGACCTCTTCGGAGTTGCCGGTCTGTGTCCCATAGAGGATGTGCAGCGTTTTGGCGCCGACCTGATCGGCGTCGGCGACCACCGCGCCCGGCAGACCCACTATGGCCTGTTGCGCCTGAACTCCGGCGAGGAATCCGGCGAGCCAGACCCGCTGGTCGGCATTGAACGGCGCGTCCGAGGGGATGTAGGGCATATTCATGTGCAGCGCCGCCGCCTTTATTCCGCTGCCGTGCGTGCCACGAGATCGGGCAGCGCGTTCTGGCTGAACAGTTGATCAAAGCTCGGGATAGTTCCGAGGGCTTCCCGGTTCTTGGCGCTCTGGTGCAGGATCCACGAATACGTGCCGGGACTGTCCATGCTGAGAATATTTCGCATCGAAAGCGTCCGTTTGAAGTCCATCAGACGCTTGTGGGCGACCAGCGTGGCGAGCCCGGCCTCATCGTATCCGTCGATCGCCTGCTTGGCGTGCTTGGCAAGGCCGCTCATCAGGCTGAAATCTTCGGTCAGGATCAGGTTGCGCGCAGCCGCGTCCAGAGCAATGCGGTCGGCACCCGCGCCGAGCCGCTTGGCCGCCAGCGCCTGCGCCATCTCCAGCACCGTGTAGCTGTTCAGCAGGCGGTACATGTCCTGTCCATCGGTGTCGCCGATACCCGGTGCGGCACCCCGCAGGATCGGATTCTGCCGCTTCCATGCAGCTTTGAGCTCGGCGATCTGATAACCGGCCAAAGCCGTCGACAATTCGTCGACGAGCTCCTTGCGCGATCGCGCCGCGAGGATCTCGTCGGCATCCTGATACTGCAGAAGCGCCTTCGGCATGATCCACGCAAAGTCGTTTTTCGCGGTCTCCCATTCAGCAAGCAGCGTTTTGGCCTTTTGTGAACCGGTCGCTTCAAAGTGCCATTCGAGCAATTGATGCACAGCGTCCCGATGGATCTCGGCCTGCGCGCTGCCATCGGTCAGTGTTCCCATGAACACGGAGTCCGCGCTCAGCATGCCGGGGAGCTTGCCTTCGGGATCGTACTGATAGGCGAAGCCGCCGGACATCCCGTTGCCGTAACCTTTGGAGAAGCCGCCGAGATTCAGGATCGCGCCGTTCGTCATGTACTCGGCGCAGAAATCTCCGACGCCTTCGACCACCGCAGTTGCGCCCGAGTTACGCACCGCGAACCGGTCGCCAGCTTCGCCCTCGATGAACGTCCGTCCACCGGTCGCGCCGAAGAGCGCGAAGTTTCCGATGAGCACATTCTCTGCGCTTTCGGGGCCGCCGGGCGAGCGTACGATGATCTCGCCACCGCAGGCACCCTTGCCGACACCATCGTTGCAGGTGCCCGTGTGCTCCATGACCATGCCGTCATTGCAGAACGCGCCGAAGCTTTGCCCCGCCGAGCCCTGGGTGACGACACGGATCGCGCGATGGTCGAGGTAACGGCGCCCGCGACCGTCCTCGAACGCCGATGGCGGCAGAACGTCTACATCGTGATTGAGCATCCGCTCGATATCGATCGCGAGTTGTCCGCCGACGGTCTTGTTGCAGTTGTTCAGGGGCGTGTTCGGGCGCAGTTCGATCGACGTCTCTTCGCCCGACATCAGGCGCGCGTTGACCTGTTCGAGCAGAGCATCGTCGACAGCGAAGTCGCGCTCGAGATAGACCGGATCTTCCACCGGGTTCTCCGGCACGCAGGTCAACATCTCCCGCAGATTCAGCTTGCCCACCGAAGCCGGATGATCGAGCAGATGCAGGAGATCGGCGCGGCCACGAGCCTCGGCGAGGCTGTGAAGTCCGAGGCGTGCCAGGATCTCGCGAACTTCATGCGCGATGTTCAAAAGGTACTGCGCCAGTGCGCGCGGATCTCCGTCGAACACTTCCGGGTTCGTGGTCAGGCCCGCAGGGCATTTCACGTTGCAGTTCTTCGCCATGACGCATTTGAGCATCATCAGCGCGGTGGTGCCGAATTCGAAGCTGTCGCCGCCGAGCAAAGCGGCCTTCACCACATCCGAGCCGGTCTGCATCGCGCCTGAGCAGCGCAGAAGCACTTTCTGCCGTATGCCGTTGGCGCAGAGTGCCTGATGAACCTCGGCAATCCCGATCTCCGCTGCCCGGCCAGTATACTTCAGCGAGGTCACCGACGCCGCTCCGGTGCCGCCAGTACCGCCGGCAACGTTGATGACGTCGGCACCCGCCTTGGCTACGCCTACCGCGATCGTGCCGATCCCCTCGGAACTCACGAGTTTGACGATGACACGCTTCCGCGCCGCTTTGCAGTCGTGGATCAACTGCGCGAGATCCTCGATGGAATACGTATCATGGTGTGGTGGCGGGCTCACAAGCTCGACGCCGGGCGTTCCGCCGCGCGCAGCCGCGATCTCGACCGTCACTTTGGGGGCAGGCAACTGTCCGCCTTCCCCGGGCTTCGCGCCCTGACCGATCTTGATTTCCAATTCTTCGAGATTCGGATCGGCCAGATAACCCGCCCAGACGCCGAACCTGCCGGAGGCAAACTGCTTGATGCGGCTGGAGCGAATGGTGCCATAGCGGCTGATGTGCTCACCGCCTTCGCCGGAATTCGAAAGGCCGCCGACCATATTGGTGCCATGCGCAACAGCTTCGTGCGCAGTTGCAACGAGGGCTCCGTGCGACATGGCGCCGGATGTCAGCCGCGGGGTGATCTCGGATGCCGGCTGGACGTCTTCGAGCTTGACGCCCTTTGGCGCAGCGCGCAGGCGCGAAAGGTAATCCAGCGCCCAGCCCTTCGCTATCAGCTTCAGCGCGCCGCGCGTAACGAAGTGGCCCTGAACGTCGTCTCCGAAACGTTCGACCAAAGACTGAGCCAGCGCATCCAGGCGCCCGAGTTCCTTGCCTCTCGGCCCGGTCAGGCGCAGCAAGAACGAACCGTCCTCCTGGCGCTCGCAAGTCAGGCCACGAATGACGAAATCATTGTTGCCGGCGCGGTTGAACAGCATCATCTCGCGCTTGATATCTTCGACGGTGTCCTTGAACCGGATATCTGCAGGAAACTCCAGAACATCGCGAAGCGCCGCGGGTCGGCGATGGCGTTCCTCCGCCATCAGGCGGCTGAAGTCGCGATAGCCGGGCGTTATCTGGAAACTGTCGATCTTGTCCTTGGACAGTTTCTCAAACGACGTGTTGACGTAGCCATCCTCGTTGATACCGAACGCGTCTTCCATCTGGCGCAGCGTCAAGAGCCGCAGCGGGTCGGGATCGACGTCCACGCCTTCTGGATGACCATTGCCGTCGAAGGTGATCGCCTCCTCGGTCAGGTCGACAAATCCACGCACCGCAGTGGTTCCGTACGAGTGGCCTGCACCCTCGGAGCGTTCTTTGAACAAGCCGAGGATCGGAATACCGGTCTCGTCATCGACCTTCAGGGCGCGCTCGTGCCAATCTGCAACGGACTGGGCGACGACGTCGAAGCGCACACCACCGACCGGCGACTTCATGTTCGGCAGATACTTCGCAAAGACCGGGTCCGAGGTGTCCAGGAAGTTCGGTTCGAAAAACTCGCCGCCTGAGTAGCTTTCGACGGTGCAAAGGCCGACCTTGCCCATCGTCTTCATGATCGCCTTCTCGGCGGCTTTCTTGTACTTGAAGAAGGCTTCGGTCGCGGAGTCGCCGAAGGTGGCCTCGGCCCTTGCGCGCACAGCGAGCGGATAGACCGCAGCGGCGCCGAAACCGAGCGCGCAGCAGATGTGATGCGATGAGGCGATCTGACCGCTCTCGACGACAAGCGACACCTTGAAGCGAACGCCTTCCTCGATCAGCCTCTGATTGATCGCCGAAACCGCAAGGGTCATCGGCATTGCTGCCCGGTCCTTCGAGACGTGCCGATCCGTCAGGATCGCGATGCCGCCGCGCTCCCGGGCGAACGTCACGACCTCATCGGCAACCGCATCGATTGCTTCGATCAGCGATGCCTGATTGCCCGTGCCGTCACCGAAGATCGGCGTGTACAGCAAATCGAACCTATCCCACGGCGTGATGTCCTGCGCCTTGATCTTGAGCACGTCCGCCATGCGCAGCACCGGCGAGTTGACGACGATCTGTCGAGACCGCGATTCTCCCAGATGCGGCTTCTCCCCCAGAGCAACGCGCAACGTCATGCCATCCGCTTCGCGAATTGAATCGAGCGGCGGGTTCGTGACCTGCGCGAAGCGCTGTGAGAAGTACTTCGCAACGCCGCCCTCGTTGTCCGACAGCGCATTTATCGCGTTGCCGTATCCCATGGCCGAGACCTTCTCGACGCCGCTCTGCAGCATCGGGTCCATCAGGAACTTGAAGCTCTCCTGATTGTGGGTGTAGGCGACCATGCGGGCGGCGAAGTTCAAATCGCCTTCGTAGCGCTTGGCGGCGGCCGCCGGATCGATCTCCGGATCCGGCAGATCATCGATGTTGATCATCGCACCAGCGAGAAGCTCCGCGTAGTTCGCGCGCTTCGCGAGCATCTCGAGCGTCTGCTCCGTCTCGAAGACTTCTTTTGCCGTGTGGTCGTACCAGATCATGCCGCCCGCTTCGACGCGGCCACGGCGCAGAACCTCCTCGGGCGGGAAGTGGATTTGTCCGGCTTCCGAGGTGACTGCGAGATATTCTTCCGTCTCGACAGAACGTAGCGGGCGCAGGCCGAGCCGGTCGAGCCGCGCGCCAATGACGTTTCCGTCTCCGAAAATCAGCGCGGCCGGCCCGTCATTCTTCTCTTCCGATAGCGAGAAATATTCCAGCATCGTCCGGGCTTTAGGCGAAATCCGGTCGTCGTTCTCCCACGCCGGCGGCATCATCGCGACCACAGCGGTCACCAGATCCAGGCCTTCATCGTAGACGCGGGAGTTCAGGGTCTGGTCGAGCCTGCAACTGTCCGACTGGCCGTTCGGCCGAACGATTGCCTTGTTCCGTGCCAGCGCAATCGCGGCTTCGGACAGTCTGTTCTTCTTGTCGGTGTTCAGCTCACCGTTGTGCGCCATCAGACGGAACGGCTGCGCCATTGTCGGGTGCGGATCGGTATTGGTCGAGAACCGCGTGTGGAAGTACAGGGTATGAACTTCGTGATCCGGATCGCTCAGATCCTTGAAGTACGGAATGATCTCCCAGGAATTCAGACGGCCCTTGAAGACCTGTGTCTGCGCAGAGAGAGAGAGCGGATAGAGCCCGTGAAGCTCCGGCGTGGTGTAAGCCACCGCTTCGATGTCGAGCAGCGCGAAATGGATGCGGCGGTTCAGGTCTGCGCCGCGCACGCCGTCAGGTGCGCCAAACACCCACTGGCGGATCGGCAACTGCCATTTCATGGCGCGTTCCCGTATTGCCGAGGGATCAACCTCGACCTCGCGCGCAGCGAGAATATCCATGCCTGCTTCGAGCAGAACGCCTTCGATCAACGCGATCGCGGCCTCGTGCTGAGAAGCATCGGCTGGCATGAAGAAGTTTCCGACGCCAAACCCGCCGGGTTCGATTTCCTGTCCGGCGATCTTGCGGAAGAACTTCAGGGACAGGTCGACGGAAATACCTGCACCGTCGCCAACACCTTCCGAGGACATGCCGCCGCGGTGCGGCACCGCACACAGGGCCTCGTGGCTCTTGACGATGAGATCGTGGGTTTGCCGACTGTCTTTCCGGGTCACAAATCCGACCCCGCAGGCGCTGTGCTCAAGCGCTGCGTCGTAAAGGCCAGTTCTGTGAGTTCCACTATTCACTCGGACCTACCCGTGTGCTGGTTGAAGTTGTGTCTCAGCGCTTAGCGCTATCGCAGCATTTAGCCGCTTCCGGGAACAATCACAGGCCCGCCCTGCAATCGCTTCGCTCACTAGCAAACGGTATAATAGTCCGCGCGACGGCGCTTGCGATAGTGTTTTATGACGCAGAACCCCGGTTTGGCCGATCCGGACAGGCGGCAAATGACCGAAGAGCGCGCGCTATCGGGCTCTCCAGATGTTCTCACCGGACCCTTTTCAAGGGATTTCGGCAAGCGGGCATTGAACGCTCAAACCTGCTTGCCGCTGCTCCAGAAGCCCGAAACCCGCAGTTTTTTTGCGTCCCACCCCATTGATTTTGCGGTTTCACGGATCTTGCGAGCATCGCCCTTTTCGCCGGCAAACCAGACATTTGCATCGATATGGTGGTCCAAAGCAGCCAAGGTCTCGTCTGCCAGGCTTTCTCCTTTCGAGCGTGCGAGCCAACGCACGCGGATGCCGTCTGGCGCCGTAATCGGGTAGTCGCAGGCCTCTCCCTCGTCCGCTTCCAACAAGAGTTCGCCTGCTGCGTCCTCAGGCAAGTTCTCAAGCAATCGCGCTGCCGCCGGGAAACCGGTTTCGTCAGACGCGAGAAGAACGCGGTCTGCATCCAATAACCCGCCACCGGACGGACCGATCAGGCCAACGACCCGCCTCCCACGCTCACCTTCCATGATTTCCTTCGCCCACTCGTAGGTTCGGCCACCCTCGTGAATGTAGACATCCGTGACCAGCGTATTTGTGCGGTGATCGATCGAGCGCGTCGTGTAGACTGGCTTGTGAGGCGCTCCCGGCCCGTCCGGCCAGACGGTCGAACCGTTGGGAGCCACCGATGGCCATTCAGCCTCTACGTCCTTCGGTGGCTGGAGAAGCCTGAAGTGAATCGACTCGTCGCGGTGATTGCTCAGGTCTTCGCCGACAAGCGTGACGCGCAGGAAGACAGACCCGAGTTGCTGGACATCTGTTGCGCGAACGAACCGGAAATTTGGCGGAAGCGATCCTTCGCTGTCGCCGTCTGACCAGCGCATTGCCTCGGCAACCTCGGGCATGAGATGCCGCATCTGCTGGACGACCGCATTCTTCATGTTGAACAGCCAAACGGGATCTTGCGCCGCGACAAGCCCTGCGGTTTCAGTTTTCGCGCCCGGTCGCAAGCCGATCAATCCATGTGCCGTCTGGACGGTCAACGATCCAGGCGCGTCCTCCAGGACCTCGAGCCCGGAGGTCTTCGCCTGTGCAAGAATGACCTGACGCATCGCGTGGAAGGCTACTCCGGGCAGATCTGACTGCGCCTCGTGCTTGTAGACAACATCGGCCATAGAGGAATCTCCGCTTTCGCAAATGAGAGAGCTGGCCTCTGCTGGCGGCTGGCTTCACGGGATTTAGGGTGCATATCGGCGCGCATCAAAGGCGCAGTCGTCGCGGTCGACAAATTCGTGATCTTGTCCAGTCGACAAAAAATTCTCCGCCAGATCGCCCTCCGCCGTCAGCGTTGCTTGGAATTGAGCAAGCTTTCCTGTGCAACTGCAATGCGATTACGAACGGTCGGCCAATCACTATTCGCCAGTGCGTGCCGCGCCATAGCCGGCGCGTTGCCCGAATATGGTGCCCGATGTCAGGCCCGAGCCTCCGGGGTAGCCGCCGAAGAAGACGCCGCCGACCAGTTCCCCACAAGCATGCAGACCGGCAATCGCGGAACCATCCTCACGCAGAACGGCCCCGGCGTCGTCGACCTTCAGCCCGCCATAAGTGAACGTGATCCCGCCAGTGACCGGGTAGGCCCGGAAGGGAGCCGTATCGATCCGTTGCGCCCAGTTCGACTTGGCCAGTTCGAGCCCTCTGGTTCCCTTGCCGTCCAGTACGGTCGGATCGAATGCCACGCTCTCGTCGACGGCTCGGTTGTAGGCAGCAACGGTGTCGAGGGCTGCCGCCTGATCCACGCCTTCCAGATGCGCGACAAGGCCTTCGAGCGTGTCCGCCTCCACAAAATGTGCGTCGTCGAAATGGTACTCCCCATAAAGCAGGTCCATCACCTTGGCGTCGAAGATCTGCCAGGCAAAGTGCCCGGGTTGCTCCAGCACCGCACGCCCGAACTGCGCATACGTGTAGTTGCGGAAGTTGATGCCCTCATCGACGAAGCGGGCACCCTTTGCGTTCAGCATGATCCCAAGGAAATAGCAGATCTTGCGGTAGTTCTTACGT
Source organism: Pseudomonadota bacterium (assembly GCA_039184865.1). Taxonomy (GTDB): domain Bacteria; phylum Pseudomonadota; class Alphaproteobacteria; order Rhodobacterales; family Rhodobacteraceae; genus Thermohalobaculum. The sequence goes on from JBCDAV010000011.1 coordinate 153,950, forward strand.
TCCATATGCGGGATGTCGAGGTTCCCGTAATTCTTCATGTGCAGGTCCATCGGCGTCGCGTGACAGCCCTGATAGCTGCCGTAGCGCTGCGCGCCCAAGCCCCAGGCCATTGTAAGCCCGTCGCCAGTGTTGTTCGGCGTTCCGCGCACCTTCGCGACCGACCAGTCCGGCCCGATAAGCTCACTGCGCATGGCCTCGCTGGCCTCGAACCCGCCGCAGGCAAGGATCACGGCGTCGGCAGGGATCTCATCGTCGCCGACGATGACGCCTGTAATGCGGTCGCCAGACTGCATCAGATCCGTCACCGGGGTCTTGTAGCTGATCTCGCCGCCGAGCCGCTCAAATGCCGCGAGTTCCATGTCGAAGAGGCCGACGCCCTCATTGGCAGCCGCCAGCGTCAACCCACCCCAGAACACGTAGCGACCGTCTTTCTCGAAGCTTTGCCGGGAATAGATCGGCTCGTAGGTCACGCGGTGCCCGGCGAGCCAGCGCACGGCATTGTATGACTGAGAGACCAGGATTTCCTGCTCCGGCGACATCGGGCGGCCCTCGTTGAAGCCGAGCAGGTCGTCGCCGAATTTCTGCTGCGTGTAGCTGCCGAAATCGGTGTTCGGAATACGCGGGTCATCCGGGTCGGCGAGGAGCGGCAGGAGATCCTCGCTGGAAGTGTACGAGAACCGCATCGCGCCAGCCGTGTACTTGGTGTTTCCGCCGGCCAGATCGGGTCCGGCCTTCTCAAGCATAAGGACGTCGGCGCCCTTCTCCAGTGCAGCGATGCCGGCGCACATGGCAGCGTTGCCTGATCCTACGACAATGATTTTCTTGGACATCGTGTCTTCTCGTCTGCTGGGTGGCCTTCAAGCGATGTGACCGAGCTCTGTCCTCGATCCGTCAGCTTAAGCCATTGTTGAGATGCTGCGGAGAACCTACGGCGAAGCTGCGAATATGTACAACAGCGCCACGACGGTCACGGCCAGGAACGCGGTCTCCAGGACGAGGAGTGCGATCGCGCGGCCTCCGACCTGAAAGACCTCTTCGAGCGACGTGCGCACGCCAACCGCGGCGATAGCGGAAAGAAGCGCCCAGCGCGATGCCTCGGTCAGGGGCCCGGCGATCAGTCCGGGAAGAAGGCCCATCGAGTTGATCGCCGCGAGGATCACGAATCCGGCGACGAACCAAGGGACCAGCGGCGGACGGTCCGACTGCTCCGCGGCGCTTAGGTTTAGCCACCTGATGACGAGAACAGCGATGAAGATGACCGGGGCAAGCATCGACACCCGGATGAGCTTGACCACCGTGGCCGTATCTCCCGCGCTTTCAGAGACCGAGAATCCGGCCCCTACGACCTGCGCGACGTCGTGAATTGTCGACCCCAGAAAGACGCCGGCCAGCCGCTCGGTGAACCCGAGCATATCGGCGAAGATCGGGTAGACAATCATCGCGACGGTCGAGAGCACGGTGACGCCTGCGACGGTGAATATCAGGCGTTCCTGCGTGCGCTCGTCGCGTGGCAGGATCGCCGAGATCGCAATGGCCGCAGATGCGCCGCAGATGGCGACCGAACCGGCCGAGAGAAAGGCAAAGCGCGGACCGTGGCCGAGGAAACGAGCCACGGACATGCCGAAAACGATGGTCGCGACTACGCTTCCAAGGACGATCAGGACCGTCGTCCAGCCGAGCGACGTCGCCATCTCGACGCTGACTCGTGCGCCGAGCAGCGCGACCCCGGCGCGCAGCACGTTAGACGATGCGAATGCAATTCCGTCGCGTGTGTGCTCTTCCTTCGAGAGGAAGTTCAGCGCGATCCCGAACAGCAGTGCCATCAGCATCGCCGGCGCGCCGTAATGCTCGGAAATGAACTGGGCCGCCAAAGCGATCAGACCCGCGATCAGGAGGCCCGGAAGAATGGGCTTGAGCGAACGTTCGTACCACGTTGTCGAGGCTTGCATTGCAGCGTTCACTCCTTGGTGACATGCCGAAAGGCCCTGCCAGACTGGTCTTTCGTGATCGGTCGGGTTGTGCGAGTGGCTAGCCTGCGCGGCTGGCGAAATTCGCGAGAGGTGGTCAATGTGCCTTGAGAAGGGGTCTCGCCGCCTGGTCACGTATCCTCGACGTACCCGTCAGGTCAACCTCATCGGACGCCATCTGAAGCAGGCCGTATCCGCTTCGGATCGATCGCCTTCGCACACGTCGGGAAAAGGCGTGCGTCTGCTCCTGCATGTCAACTGCGCCGAGCCGTATTCGCGTCAATAGCCAAGCAATCGGACGCATTCCAATTGATCGACGTGAGCATGTAAATCCGCCTACGTTTTATCGTGCGCCGATGAAAATTCGCGCTGATGAAAGCCGCGACTTCGGCGCAAGCCGGTTCTTGGAGCCCCCTCCGAAGCGCCGTTCACGCGGGCGAGACGGGAGGCGCACTTGCCTAATAGGCCCGGTCCGATTATCGGAGCCAATCCGGTCGACAGAGGATGTGAGATGGGACTGAACAGCTGCCACAACTTTCAGGATTTTCGAAGCCTTGCGAAGCGCCGGCTGCCCGGGCCGATTTTTCACTACATCGACGGCGCGGCCGACGACGAGCAGACCTATCGCAGGAATACTGAAGCCTACGGCGATTGCGATCTCGTTCCGAACGTTCTCGCCGGCGTCGAAACGGTCGACATGTCCGTCGAGGTCATGGGGCAGAAGCTCGACATGCCGCTTTACTGCGCGCCGACGGCTTTGCAGCGCTTGTTCCACTACGACGGCGAACGTGCCGTGGCGCGGGCCGCGACGAAGTACGGAACCATGTTCGGTGTGTCCTCGCTGGCGACAGTGACCGTGGAGGAAATCGAAAAACTCGCGCCGGGCCCGAAGATGTTCCAGTTCTACTTCCACAAGGATCGTGGCCTGAACGACGCCTTGCTGGAACGCGCCCGCGCCGCGAATTTTAACGTGATGGCGCTGACGGTCGACACGATCACCGGCGGCAATCGCGAGCGCGATCTGCACACCGGGTTCACCTCACCGCCGAAGCTGACCCTTGGCTCGCTGATCAGCTTTGCCGCTCATCCGATGTGGGCGTGGAACTTCTACACCAAGGAGAAGTTCGACATGCCGCATCTGTCCGGCCACGTGGACGCGGGCACCAATCTCGCCGTTTCGGTCGGGAATTACTTCTCCTCGATGCTGGATCAGTCGATGAACTGGAAGGATGCCGAGGACCTGTGCGCCAAATGGAACGGCCAGTTCGCCTTGAAGGGAATCATGAGTGTCGAGGACGCCAAGCGCGCGGTCGACATCGGCTGCACCGGCATCATGGTTTCAAACCACGGCGGGCGGCAGCTTGACGGGTCGCGCAGCCCGTTCGACCAGCTTGCCGAAATCGTCGATGCGGTAGGCGACAAGATCGACGTCATCTGCGAAGGGGGGATCCAGCGCGGAACGCATGTTCTCAAGGCTTTGTCACTGGGTGCAAAGGCGTGTTCGGGCGGGCGTTTGTACCTCTATGCGCTGGCGGCGGCAGGGCAGGCAGGCGTCGAGAAGGCGCTGGGCAATCTGCGCACCGAGATCGAACGCGACATGAAACTTATGGGCGTCACCAAGCTGGATCAGTTGACCCGCGAAAATCTGCGGTTCCACGGGCGCGCCTGAGCGCGCCCGAGGTGTCACCTCGCACGATCACACGGTGATCGCCTTGGTCTCGAGATATTCGTGGAAGCCCATCGGTCCGGCCTCGCGCCCGTTTCCTGATTCCTTATATCCCCCGAACGGAACATCGTAGTCGCCGGCGTTGCCGTTGACGTTCACAACGCCCGCCCTCAGCTTGCGGCTGACCCGATTGATCCGGTCCGTATCGGTCGACTGGATGTAGGCGGCGAGGCCGTAGGGCGTGTCGTTCGCGATCTCCACGGCTTCGTCTTCGGTGTCGAAAGGCAGGATCGCCAGAACCGGGCCGAAGACTTCCTGACGTGCAATCGTCATGTCGTTGTTGACGTCGGCGAACAATGTCGGGCGGATGTAGTAGCCCTTGTTGAAGCCCTGCGGCCGGCCGGGGCCGCCTGCCGCGAGACGCGCGCCGTCGTCGATGCCGGCCTGAATCAGGCTTTGGATGTGGTCGAACTGTCGGCGATTGACGACCGGACCGACATGATCGCCTTCCTTCATGGGATCGTCGACCTCGGTGTTCTGGACGACATTCGTGACCAGATCCACAACCTCGTCGTAAACGCTCCGTTCGACGAGTAGCCGGGAAGCTGCATCGCACGACTGGCCGTTGTTGATGAAACAGGCATCGACGGAGATCTTGGCCGCGGCGCCGAGATCGGCGTCAGCGAACAGAAGGTTCGGCGACTTACCGCCAAGTTCCGTGGTGACCCGCTTGATCGTGTCTGCCGCCGCTTTCGTGACAGCCTTGCCCGCGCGGGTCGACCCGGTGAACGAGACCATGTCGATATCCGGATGCGCCGAAATCGCCTCACCCACGCCCGGTCCGTCACCGTTGATCATGTTGAAGACGCCCGGCGGGCATCCGGCTTCGTCGATCACCTCGGCGAGCATGATCGACGTCAGCGGCGAATACTCACTGGGTTTCAGGACGATTGTGCACCCGGCGGCCAGCGCCGGTGCAACCTTGATGATGATCTGGTTGACCGGCCAGTTCCACGGCGTGATCATTCCAACGATACCGACCGGCTCGTCGACCAGCGTCGAGCCGCCCCGCAAGGACGGCCGCTCGAACTTGTGGGCTTTCAGCGCCTCGATCGCCGCTTCCATGTGACCGATGCCGACTGGCATATGGACTTCGCGCGAAAATGAGATGGTCGTACCCATCTCGTGCGGCATCATCCTCACGAACTCTTCGGCGCGCGCCGAATAGGCCGCGATCATGCGCTCCAGCAAGGCGACGCGCTCCTCGACCGTGCTGAACTGCCAACTCTTGAAAGCTCGTTGGGCAGCGCTGACGGCCTTGTCCACATCCGCTTTGGTGCCGAGCGCAATGGTTGCAACGACTTCCTCGTTGCCCGGATGGATCACGTCGAAATCGGTTCCGTCGACCGGATCCACCCACGCACCATCAATGTAGAATTTCTTGTAGTTCTCCATCGAAAATTTCTCCGGACCGGTTTGATGGGATGTTGGCGAGAGTGAGCTATGAAACGGGCTGAGCCGTACGCGGAGCGTGCCTCAACACTGTCGCCCGCTCAATGCAAAAAACCGCGCTGCCGTCGGCAACTGTCGCGATTAGATTGCCGGTGTCAGAAGTGGATCTCGGTGATGGATGCGCGATAGCTCGCCCAAACACTCTCGGCGAGGATTATGACGTTCTAGCCCGGCGGGTGTTGGAACACTTGAGGCCTGACCAAGTACAGTCCCGAGCGGCAGTGTCAGCCGGGCAGGGCGCCCGGCGACCTCTATTCTCGACGCCTCAGAAGTGAACCGACAGCGTATCCAGCGGCTTCTGTAGCGGCGGTGCGAACTTCGTCAGATCGATGCCTTCGACGGCGACCTTGTATTCCTCGAGCGTCGGTGTGCGTCCCAGGATCGCCGAAAGAACGACGACAGGCGTCGATGCCAGCAGCGACTCGCCCAGCTTCTCCTCGGAGTCCTCGACGACGCGGCCCTTGAACAGGCGCGTCGAAGTGGCGAGCACCGTGTCGCCCTTTGCTGCCTTCTCCTGGTTGCCCATGCAGAGGTTGCAGCCGGGGCGCTCGAGATAGAGGATGTTCTCGTACTCAACCCGCGCTTTTTGCTTCGGTGCATCGTCGTCGAACTCGAAACCCGAGTACTTCTGAAGAACGGCCCAGTCGCCTTCCTCTTTCAACTCGTCGATGATGTTGTAGGTCGGTGCAGCAACGACCAGCGGCGCCTTGAACTTCACATGGCCGTAGGTCCTTTCGAGGTTTCGTAGCATCTGAGCAACGATTTTGACGTCGCCCTTGTGCACCATGCAGGATCCGACAAACCCGAGGTCGACCTTCTTGCGCGCGCCGTAGTACGAAATCGGCCGAATCGTGTCGTGGGTGTACCGCTTGGAAACATCCGAGTTGTTCACGTCCGGATCGGCGATCATCGGCTCGTTGATCTTGTCCAGATCGACCACGACTTCGGCGAAGTACTTCGCGTTGCCATCCGGGGCCAGCGCCGGTTTCTCGCCCGATCGGATCTCGGCGATCCGGGTGTCCGCCTTCTCGATCAGCCCGGCCAGCACCTGCGCATCGTTGTCCATGCCCTTCTCGATCATGATCTGGATGCGGTGCTTGGCGATCTCGAGCGACTCGATCAGCGTTTCGTCCTGCGAGATGCAGATCGACGCCTTCGCCTTCATCTCTGCCGTCCAGTCCGTGAACGTGAAGGCCTGGTCGGCCAGCAGGGTGCCGATGTGAACCTCGATGATCCGGCCCTGGAAGACGTTGTCGCCGAACTGCTCCAGCATCTGAGCCTGCGTCGCATGAACGACGTCACGGAAATCCATGTGGTCGGCCATCTGGCCTTCGAAGGTCACCTTGACGGATTCGGGGATCGGCATGGTGGCCTCGCCCGTCGCAAGGGCAAGCGCGACCGTGCCCGAGTCGGCGCCGAAGGCCACGCCCTTCGACATCCGCGTGTGGCTGTCGCCGCCGATGATGATCGCCCAGTCATCCACGGTGATGTCGTTCAGGACCTTGTGGATCACGTCCGTCATCGAGTGATAGACACCCTTGGGATCCCGGGCGGTGATCAGCCCGAAATCGTGCATGAACTTCATCAGCCGGGGCGTGTTGGCCTGCGCCTTCAAATCCCAGACCGACGCCGTGTGACAGCCCGACTGGTAGGCGCCGTCGACCTTCGGCGAGATCACGGTCGCGGCCATGGACTCCAGTTCCTGGCTGGTCATCAGCCCGGTGGTGTCCTGCGAGCCGACGATGTTCACTTTCACGCGCACATCCGAGCCCGCGTGCAGCACCTTGCCCGGCGTCGTGCCGACCGCATTTGCGTTGAAGATCTTTTCAACCGCAGTGAGACCCTGGCCCTCATGGCTGATCTCCTTCGAGGGCGCAAAGGCAGATTTCAGCTCAATTCCGAGCGCCTCGGCGGCAAACGTCTGTAGCTTCTTGCCGAAAACGATCGCGTAGGAGCCTCCGGCCTTGATGAACTCGACCTTCTGCGGCGTGAACGCCGAGGCGACGTCAACCAGTTCCTTGCCGTCCTCGTCGCAGAGCTTCTTGTCCTTGGTGTTTATCCGAAGAACGGTGCCGGTCTCGACCGAGTACTTCTGCTCGAGGATCGGGTTGCCGTCATTGTTCAGGATCGGCTTGCCTTCGCCGTCGAGCTTCTTGACCCAGTTTTTCAGATCGAGGCCGATGCCGCCGGTCACGCCGACCGTGGTCAGGAAGATCGGCGAGATCCCGTTCGTCCCGGCGACGATGGGCGCGATGTTCACGAATGGCACATAGGGACTGGCCTGTTTGCCGGTCCAGAGCGCGACGTTGTTGACGCCGGACATGCGCGACGAACCGACGCCCATGGTGCCCTTCTCCGCGATCAGCATCACACGCTTGTCGGGGTGCTGTAGCTTAAGTGCCTCGATTTCCTGCTGCGCGCGCTCGGTGATCAAGCACTTGCCATGCAGTTCGCGGTCAGAGCGCGAGTGCGCCTGATTGCCGGGCGACAGCAGGTCGGTCGAGATATCGCCCTCAGCGGCAATGTAGGTCACCACCTTGATCTCGTCGTCTATGTCCGGGAGCTTGGTGAAGAACTCGGCCTTGGAATAGCTGATCAGGATGTCCTCGGCGATGTCGCTGCCCGCCTTGTAGGCCTGTTCAAGCCGGTCGGTATCGGCTTCGTAAAGGAACACCTGGGTTTTCAGGACTTCCGCAGCTTCTCGCGCCGTCGAGGCATCCTCGCCCAACGCCAGATCCAGCAGCACTTCGACGGAAGGTCCGCCCTTCATGTGCGACAGCAGTTCGAATGCGTAGGCGGGTGAAATCTCCTCGACCAAGGCGTCGCCGACAATGATCTCTTTCAGAAAGGCGGCCTTCTCACGCGCGGCACTCGTGGTGCCAGGCAGCGTGTTGTAGATGAAGAATTTCAGCGAGTCTTCGCGGTGCTCGTGGCCTGCGTCCTTAATCTGCGCGATGATTTCGCGGGTCAGGTCATCGGCATCGATGGGCTTGGGGTGGAGCCCCTGTGCTTTGCGCGTTTCGATCTCATCTAGGTATGCTGTGTACAAGCTCATGGCGGCCCCGGCGGATTAGGTGTTCAGACGGTGATCGAAGTCCTGTTTCTGATGGTTCATCAAGTCGGCCCCGTCAATTGTATACATATGTATACGAAAGATCGAGAGTTTCAAGACCTGCCCCGCGCAGGGTCCGGACGCTCAGCCAATTTCACGCCACCAGCACGACCATTCCTACCACAGAAATCATGAAAGAGTGCTTCAGGCGCCTTAAGTGTCGAAAGTTCAACGATCCCGCCGCCACTCAGTTGGGCAAGACAGAGCCGTTACGAATTCGATGTGGGCCAGCCTTGATCCGCGGGAACGGCTGGGATGGGCGCTCGAACCGATGCCATGCCAGAGAATTCGTGATCGGTTGTGAGCCTCGCGAGTTGCCTGCAATCGCGGGTCAGCGAAGCTGCGCTGCTCGCGGTAACACAACTCCTCGCTCGCGATGCTTGTCAGCAACCGCTCCGCCGCGAGAACGACCAAAAAAGAAAAGGCCAACGAAAAGTTGCCCTGTCGGCGGCATGTCCCATAACATCAGAAAAAACACATAGGGGAGGAACGCCATGGCGACGGGCTTGGATGAGGCCGTCTCGACACCTGGCATCCGGATCGACCCGGTGGCCGGGCGCACCCGCGACGCGCTTCTGATCGTGCAAGACCTAAACGGCAACGCATAATGGCCGTGCTCGCCAGCGCCAAGCCAGACGAGCAGGACCAAGGGTCGCCTGCAAGCGCCCGCGCGGGCTTTCGCGACGAACTTGCGCGTGCGGCAGTGCTCGTCATCGATGACGAACCTGGCATGCGGAACTTCCTCTCCAAGATCCTGTCCGAGAGTTGTTCGAAGGTCGATGTCGCCGAAGACACTCAGCACGGCTCAAAGTTGCTGGACGAGAACGCCTATGACGTGATCGTGCTCGACAACATCATGCCGGACAAGACCGGCCTCGATTGGCTCGCCGAGCAACGCCGCATCGGTCTGTTCAGCGACGCGATCCTGATCACAGCACATGCCGATCTGGACACCGCGATCCAGGCGATCCGTGCCGGCGCCAGCGATTTTTTGCTCAAGCCGTTTCGCTCCAACCAGGTGCTGAATGCGATTGCCCACAGCCTCGACCGTGCGCGGCTGAGACGGCAGAATTCGGTCCTTCGCCACGAACTCGAACTGGGCAAGGATCTCCTGAAGCACCGGGATGCGTTGCTCGGCACCTCCGCCGAGATCCAATCCGTGCGCCAGACGATCAAGCGCGCGGCGCTGGCCCATGCGCATGTCGTCATCCGCGGCGAGGTCGGCACCGGGAAGCAGGTGGCGGCGCGCATGCTGCACGCGGCCTCGCCGAACGCCGAGAACCCGTTTGTCTGGCTGCACTGCAACGGCATGACCGAGCAGGCTTTCCAGGAAAGACTATTCGGGCAGCTTGAAGCTCAGGCGGACGGATCGTTCTCCGATCATGAGGGCATGCTGCTGAGCGCGGCGGGTGGCACCCTGTTTCTCGAAGACGTCGAGATGCTCTCGCCGGGGTGTCAGAACCTCCTCGCAGAACTGCTCAGCACAGGTCGTTTCAGTCCGTTGGGGGCCAGCCGGAGCGTCCAGTTGGATATGCGGATCGTGAGTTCCACGACGCGACCGCTCGCCGACATCGTCGAGGAGCGCGGGTTCCGGCCGGATCTCTATTACCAACTGACCGTTGTCGAGATTGTCCTGCCGCCGCTGCGGGAGCGCACCGAGGACATCGTCGAGCTGACATCCTTCTTCACCGAAAGTCTCGCGCAGCGCATGGGCACTGGACTGCCGGAGTTCACCGCCTCGGCGCGTCGGCGGTTTATGTCGCACGACTGGCCGGGCAATGTCATGGAGTTGCGAAATACGGTCGAACGCGCGCTGATCCACGGCGATTTCGACGGGGCTTTGAGCGCGACGACGACGCATTTCGAGACCGAAAGTCTGTCGGCGGTTGAGCAACGCCACATCCTCGCCGTCCTCGACGCCTGCAACGGCAATCGCGCGGAGGCCGCCCGACGGCTCGGGATCGCCCGCAAGACGATTGACCGCAAGTGCCAGAGCTGGGGCCTCTGAGCGATGCGCTCGGTCCGCCTGCGCCTGCTGGTGATCGCACTGCTTCCGCTGGTCGTCCTGCTCCCGTTGCTCCTCGGCGTGACGATGATGCGTTGGATCAACCGGTACGACGATCTGTTGATCGCCAAGGTGGCCAGCGATCTGCGGGTTGCCGAGCAATACTTCGGTCGGATCGAAGCGACACAGGCAGCCGAAGTCGCGGCGCTTGCCGAATCCGTTGGGTTCGTCGAGGCGCAGGCGCTGGGTGAGAACGCGCTAAAGGCGTTTCTGGAACGCGAGCGCGAGGCGCTTGAGCTCGACTTCTTGGTTTGGGGGGCGATCTCCGGCACGACGTTGCCGGAGGCCGCACTTGAAGTCGCAAAGGCCGCGAAGCCGGATGCGCCGAGCGCCCATCTGGTTCTTTTGAATTCCGAGGCGTTGACGACCATTTCGGCGCCGCTGGCGGCGCGGGCCGCCCTCCCGCTCGTCCCGACCGAGGCGGCGCGACCAATCGAGCGCGACGTCGAGAGCCGGGGCATGTTCATCCTCGCAGCCCATCGATCGAGCAACAGCGATGCGGTTCTGCTGGGCGGTCGCCTGCTCAACAAAAACCTCGATGTTATCGATACCATGAACGCGCTGATCTACCGTGACGAGACCGGCCAGGTGTCGCGCACTGGGACGACGACGCTCTTTTTGGACGATGTGCGGATTTCGACCAATGTCAGGCTCTTCGAGGGATCCCGCGCCTTGGGGACGCGCGTGTCTGAGGTTGTCTGGCGGCAGGTGATGGAGACTGGCCAGACATGGCTCGACCGGGCGTTTGTCGTGAATGACTGGTACATTTCGGGATACGTGCCGCTGACCGATATATCGGGCAAGCGTATCGGCATGCTCTATACAGGGTTTCTCGAAGCGCCGTTCACGGCTGAGCGCAATGCAACGATCCTCGCGCTGATCATTGCGTTTATCGCCGTGATTGGACTGTCGGTCCCGATGTTCCTTTGGCTGGCTCGCGGGATCTTTGCCCCGCTTGAGAAAATGACGGCAACGATGGCGCGTGCCGAGGAAGGTGTGCTGGACGCGCGGATAGGTCCGGTGGCCGAGAAGAGCGAAATCGGAGCCGTCGCGCGGCACCTCGACCGCCTTCTCGATCAGGTCGAGGACCGTGACGCCGCTCTGCGCGACTATGCCGACAACCTCAATCATCTGGTCGAGCAGCGGACCGAGGAGCTCAAGGAGGCCAACCGGAAGCTCGAGGCCACGTTCGCCCAACTCGTGATGTCCGAAAAGCTCGCCTCGGTCGGCGAGATCACGGCAGGCGTCGCCCATGAGATCAACAATCCGGTCGCCGTCATTCAGGGCAATCTGGAAGTCATCCGCATGGGTCTGCTGCCGCAGCAGAAGTCCGAGCTGAAGACAGAACTCGATCTGATCGATGCGCAGACGCACCGGATCAACATCATCGTCGGCAAGCTGCTGAACTTCACCCGGCCGGACGAGATGTCGGACGTGATGGCGCTGGTCGATGCACGCAAGTCTGTCGAAGATGCGTTGATCCTCGTGGCGCCGGACCTGCGCAAACACACGATCGAGGCTGAGGTGAAGCACGCCCCGAGCCCGGTCTTCCGGGTTGTCGAGACAGAGTTGCAGCAGGTCATCGTGAACCTCGTGATCAATGCTACGCAGGCGATGGCTTCGGGCGGCACGCTGACGATCGAGACCCGTCCGGCGACGCGCGACGGCGTGCCGGGGGCAGAGATCCTTGTGCAAGACACGGGCCCGGGCATTCCGGCCGACAAGATCGACAATGTGTTCGACCCGTTCATGACGACGAAACCGGGCACCGGTTCGGGTCTCGGGCTCTCGATCAGTCAGACGCTGGTGACGCGGGTCGGCGGTTTGATCAGTGTTCGCAGCCGCGAAGGCGAAGGCGCTACGTTCAGCGTCTGGTTTCCCGCCGCGGACAATTCGTCCGTCGAGATGCAAAAATCAGCGATTTAAGTGGACATTTTGTCCAAGTCGCAGTCGCCTCAAAGTCGATCTCTCAGACTTTCTGACCCTTTTGCGATGCAGCGTGGAAATCCTATCTCATTGATATACTTATCTTTTCTTGTTGACAATGGTTAAACGCCATTCTTAGGGATGCGGAGCCAACGCGATGATACCAACGCCTCGACCGTCTCGACTGGGTCGCCCGGCCAAGGGAAATTGCCAGCAGGACGAGAGGGGGTGTCGACTGGACAGTGTTTCGTAGCGCAGGACCGTAACGGGCACTCGAAGGACCGTGCGGCAAAGCACTACATCGATAAGAAGCGGCCATCGCCTGAAGGGCATGCAGACGTTTTCAGAACGTAGACACGACCGCCTCGCATGGCTTCTTTCCACCAAGCGCCTGCTCGATTGACGCCACCAGAAGCGTCATCGGCCTTGCGTGCCTCAATCATCGAAACGAACTCGAAGGGAGGAAACGATGAACCCGCGACGTTTAGTGCACGGCTTGACGGCCGGCATGTCGACATTGGCCATCTGTGCGACCTTGGGGCTGCCCACCGTCGCTGCCAGTGACGAAACGCAGTACTTCCCGGTTGCCAGCAGCCGTGTCGGACCGTACTCGGCCATGGGTACGGGCTACTACGGTGCCCAGATCGACTACATGAACTACGTGAACATGAACGGCGGCGTGAACGGCGTCATGTTGACGTGGCAGGAGTGCGAGACCGAATACAACGCGGTCAAGACGGTCGAATGCTACCAGCGCCTGCTGGAAAAAGACGGTCAGAAGATCGTCGTGTTTGACACGTTGGGCACGCCAGGCGCCTATGCCGTGATCAACCGCATGGCCGAGGATAACGTGGTTCTGGCGCAGTACGGCTACGGCCGCACCGACGGCGCCGATGGCCGCGTCTGGCCCTGGGTCTTCAACGCAGCGAGCCACTACTGGTCGCAGATCGCTGTGAAAATGAAGTTCATGGCCGAGCAGGAAGGCGGCATCGATAAAATGAAGGGCAAGAAGATCG
>JBCDAV010000012.1:0-150721 GCA_039184865.1 Pseudomonadota bacterium
GGGCTTGGCGACGCCGGAAGGCGCCGAGAGAGAGCGACCTCGTCGTCTCGCGATGGGGTGCGCGGTTCATGGGCCGGCACATTCCCTGTGCAATAGGCCGTAACGGTATCGCTTCGGACAAGCGCGAAGGCGATCTTGGCACGCCGGTGGGTCGGTTCAGGCTTTGCAACGTGTTCTGGCGGCCGGACCGGATGTCGGCGCCAGTGACGATCTTGCCCGCGCGGGTTCTGGATCACCGACAGGGTTGGTCCGAGGCTCCGGCAGATCCTGCTTACAATCGGCCGATCCGGCATCCGCATCCGTTCCCGGCCGACCGGATGCGGCGGGGCGACTCTCTCTATGATCTCTGTGTCGTGACCGATCAGAACACCGATCCCGTTGTTCCCGGTGCCGGCAGCGCGATCTTCCTGCACCTCTGGCGCAAGCCGCGTCATCCCACCGCCGGTTGCGTCGCGTTTCGGCGGCGGGATCTGGTGTGGATTCTCAGGCACTGGACCCCGGCGAGCCGCCTGATCATCCGAGCGCCTTAGGTTTCAGAACGTCGCGCGGTCCAGTTGCAGGGAGATCCGCGAAAGCCGGATCGCCTCGGCCCGGGCGTCGAACTGGAGCGGCTTGGACAGTGCGATCTCGACATCGGCGCGCGTCAGTCCGACATCGCGCAGGACCCGGTCATCCTTGTCCAGCAGATCGCGCAGTTCGCGACGGCGGCGCAGTTCCGTAAACAGGGCTTTCGCAATCGGCTTGAAGTAGCTCAGCATCTTCCGTCTCCACTGATTTCGACGGCACCGCGCCGTCTCTGGTGAAGAAGATGGCTCCAGCACCAACATCAGAAAAGCTAAAACAATTGACGTCAGGCATCAGAAAATCTAAATTCAGGCCATGAACAAGATTGCCCACTTCCCCGCCCCGTCCGCATCGCTCGACGTCGATGTCCTGCGCTCGTTCGTTGCAATCGTCGAGAACGGCTCGATCGCGGCGGCAGCCGACCGCGTCGGCCGCACAGCCGGTGCTGTCTCGATGCAGGTCAAGAAACTCGAGGACATGCTCGGGCGCGACCTGTTCGAACGCACCCGCCAGGGCATGTCGCTGACAACACAGGGCGAGCGGCTGCTCGATTACGCACGGCGGATGATCGACCTGAACCGCGAGGCGATGCAGGCGTTTTCCGAGCCTGAACTCGATGGCACGGTCAGCGTCGGCATTGTCGACAGTTTCAAGGGTGAACGGCTCGCCGAGGTTCTGGGCAACTTCGCATGCTGCTACCCCAAGGCCACCGTGAACGTGGCGATGTCGAACACGGTCAATCTGGTGCCCGATCTCGATGCCGGGAAGCACGACGTTATCATGATGACGCCCGGCGGAATGCACGCTCAGCGCGACGGCGACATCGTGGTGCACGAGGAACCGCTGGTCTGGATCGCCCGCGAGAACGGCCGCGCGATGCGCGCGCGCCCGGTCCCGATCTCGGTCGCCGAGACCGGCTGCGCGTGGCGCAAGCTGGCGATGGACTCGCTGACCGGGGCCGAGATCGCGACGCGCGTTGCCTATATCTCCGATCATGACAGCGGACAGCTCGCCGCGGTGCAGGCTGATCTCGCCGTCGCGCCGATGCCGCGCAGCTATCTGCAGCCCGGGCTGATCGAACTGGGCGCGCGCGACGGTTACCCCAAGCTCGGCAGTGCCAGGCTCGTCATGCGGATCGCCGAGGGTGCCTCGGGCACGGCCCGCGCGCTGGCCGCCCGCATCGCCGAAAGCTACGGGAAATGCCTCGATTCCGGATTCTAGCGCAGGGGTTGCGAATCCTGCATCACAGGCGTATATCCGGCGCAACATCGCGGCGGCCTCGCTGGCACCAGCGGGACCCCCACCGGGTTTAGCGAGGCGGGCTGCGGGCCCGTTTTTTCGTATCTGACCCAAGGACCTGCGTTGACCAACATGATCGCCAAAGCTCCGATCGACCAGCGGCTGGCCGCCATCGTGCAGCCGGTGATCGAGGACATGGGGTTCGATCTGGTGCGCCTGCGCCTGATGTCCGGCAAGAAGATGACGCTGCAGATCATGGCCGAACGCCCCGACGGCACGATCGAGGTCGAGGACTGCGCCGAGATATCCCGCACGTTGTCGGCGGTGCTGGACGTCGAAGATCCGATCGAGAGCGAATACGCGCTCGAAATCTCCTCACCCGGAATCGACCGCCCGCTGACCCGTCTGGTCGATTTCGACCGCTGGGAAGGTCACGAAGCCAAGCTCGAGACGACGGAACTGATCGACGGTCGCCGCCGCTTCAAAGGCATTCTCGTCGGCACGGACGAGACCGAAGTCCTGATCGAGATCGACGAGGGAACAATCGGGCTCGAGTTCGACTGGCTGTCGGACGCCAAGCTTGTGCTGACGGACGACCTGATCCGCGAGAGCCTGAGGCGCTCGAAAAAGGAATTCCGCGAGGAAGACTACGATGAAGTCGTCGAGACCGACGATGAACCAAACGAGGATGGACCGAACATGAAAGAGGACGCCTGAGATGGTCAGCGCAAACCGTCTGGAGCTGCTGCAGATCGCTGATGCGGTGGCACGGGAAAAGCTGATCGACCGGGAACTGGTCATCGAGGCCATGGAAGATTCCATGGGCAAGGCCGCACGCCAGAAATACGGCGCCGAGTACGACATTCGCGCGTTCATCGACCGCAAGACGGGCGAGACGACGATGCACCGCGCCATGGAGGTGGTCGACGAGGTCGAGAACCACTTCACCGAGATCACCGTCGAGGAGGCGCGCATCAAGGACCCGGAGGCCGAGGTCGGAACGTTCGTCGTCGACCCGCTCCCGCCGATGGATTTCGGGCGGATCGCCGCTCAGACGGCGAAGCAGGTCATCGTCCAGCAGATCCGTGACGCCGAGCGCGCGCGGCAATACGAGGAATTCAAGGATCGCGTCGGCGAGATCATCAACGGCATCGTCAAGCGCACCGAATACGGCAACGTCATCGTCGATCTCGGCCGGGCCGAGGCAATCGTCCGGCGCGACCAGTTGATCCCGCGCGAGGCCTACCGCAACGGCGACCGGATCCGCTGTTTCATTCGCGACGTCCGCTCCGAGGCACGAGGCCCGCAGATCTTCCTCAGCCGGACGGCACCCGAGTTCATGGCCAAGCTGTTCAGCCAGGAAGTGCCCGAGATCTATGACGGCATCATCGAGGTGAAGGCGGTTGCCCGCGATCCGGGTTCGCGCGCCAAGATCGGCGTGATCTCCTACGACAACTCGATCGATCCGGTCGGTGCCTGCGTCGGTATGCGTGGATCGCGCGTACAGGCCGTGGTCAACGAGCTTCAGGGCGAGAAGATCGACATCATCCCGTGGAACGACGACGCCGCGACGTTCATCGTCAATGCGCTCCAGCCCGCCGAGGTGACCAAGGTCGTCATGGACGAGGATGCCCAGCGCATCGAGGTCGTCGTACCCGACGAGCAGCTCAGCCAGGCCATCGGCCGGCGCGGCCAGAACGTCCGGCTCGCATCTCAGCTGACCGGCTGGGACATCGATATCATGACCGAGGCCGAGGAATCCGAGCGTCGTCAGGCCGAGTTCCGCGAGCGCACGAGCATGTTCCAGGAGCACATGAACGTCGACGAAATGGTCGCGCAGCTTCTGGTCTCGGAAGGCTTCACGTCGCTCGAGGAAGTCGCCTTCGTCGAACTGGACGAGCTTCTGGTGATCGACGGCTTCGACGAGTCGACGGCCGAGGAACTTCAGGCACGCGCCCGCGAGAGCCTGGAAGAGTTCAACCAGAAGACCCTTGACGAAGCCCGGGCACTGGGGGCGCAGGACGATCTGATCGAGATCGAGGGCCTGACGCCGCAGATGGTCCTCGCGCTTGCCAATGACGGCGTGCTCGACGTCGAGACCTTCGCGACCTGCGCCGACTGGGAACTCGCCGGTGGCTACACCATCGTCGACGGCAAGCGCGTCAAGGACGAGGGCGTGCTCGAACCGTTCGGCGTCAGTCTGGAAGAAGCCCAGTACCTGATCATGAAGGCGCGCATCGAGCTCGGCATGGTCGATCCGAATGCGATCCTGGCCGAGGCCGAAGCGGCTCAGGCGGAAGCTGAAGGTGAATCGGAGGAAGAAACGACCGCGTGACAGCACTTGCCCGCATAGAACAGCCGGACGGCCAGATGACCCGGGGTGGCAGACGCAAGGACCGCACCGCGCCGGAGCGCCGCTGCATCGCCACAGGCGAAAGCGGCGATACGGATCGGTTGATCCGGTTCGTGCTCTCGCCAACCGGCGAGGTCGTACCTGATCTTGCGGGCAAACTGCCGGGGCGCGGTGCCTGGCTGACGGCCGACCGGGCGCTCGTGCGCGCGGCGATCAAGCGCAAGGCCTTCAGCCGCGCCTTCAAGGCCCAGGTCAGCGTTCAGGACGATCTCGACGATCAGCTCGAGGCGCTTCTGGCGCGCCGGATGGTCGAAACGCTCAGCCTTGCCCGCAAGGCAGGTGCAGCGGTGACCGGCGCCGAAAAGGTGCGGGCGAAGCTGCGCTTGGGCGATGCGGCGATTCTGATGCAGGCGACCGATGGCGCGGCCGACGGGATCGCGAAACTGGAATCGCTTGCCATCGCGGCGGGCGAAGGCCGGATTTCGCGCATCCGCGTGCTGAACAGCGCCGAAATGGGTTTGGCTTTTGGCCGCGAGTTTGCCATACATGCCGCGCTCGACGCAGGTGGGTTTGCGGCGCGCGCCAAACGAGAGGCTGCGCGCCTTTCCGGGTTTCGGGACGAAGCCGTGATGGACTTGTCATCCGGGCAGCAAACGGGACTGCAGGTAGGACAACCTATCCGTTCGGTAGAGAGTGACGACGATAGTGAGGCGCCAGTGACGGGTGCCAGGAAACAGGACGATCGATGAGCGAGCACGATAGCGGCGACAAGAAGGGTGGCCCGCGCGGCCGTGGTGGAGCAGGCGGACGGAGCGGATCCGTTCGGCAAAGCTTCAGCCATGGGCGCTCGAAGGCCGTTGTCGTCGAGAAGAAGCGCAAACGGATCATTCCGCCGGGCGGTGGCGCCAGCGGCGTCGCGGCGGCGGCTGCCGCCGCTGCGGCCGCCAAGACCAAGGAAGCCCCGTCGAAACCGGCGGATACCTCGGTCGATCCGGAGATCCAGCGCCGCGCCGCAGCCGTTGCGGCCGCCAGCGCGGCCGCCCAGCGCGCAGCGGCCGAGGCGACCGCTGCGCCGAAGCCTGCCGAGACAGATGCCGTAACCGCGAAGTCTGCGGCCCCGGCAGAAGACAGCGCGACCGTGGCTGAAGCACCTGCTCCGGCAAGCGTCGAGACTGCGTCTTCGGAACCGGTTGAAGCGCCGGCCGAACCGGAACTGGCCGAGGCTGCCGCAGCGCCCGAAGCCGCCGCGGCGCGGTCCGCCGAACAGGCCCGTGCACCGCGCACAGCCGATGCGGCGACCCCGGCGAGCGCCCGGCGCGCACCGGCCGGTCGTCGTGACGGCGCAGGAACCGGACGGGGTGGCGAACGCCGTGGCGGTGCCGCCGCTGCCGGGAAAGAGCGCGGCTCGTCCGGATCGATCACCAAGGACGAGGCAAAGCGGCGTCTGCTCGCCATCCGCCAGCACCAGAAGGACGAGGAAGCCCGCAAGGTTCGCGAGGCCGAAGACGAGAAGCGCCGGATCGAGGAATCGAAGCGTCGTGCCGCCGAAGCGGCGGAACGCGAGGCCCGCGAACGCGCCGAGGCCGCCGAACGCGCCCGCAAGGCCGCCGAGGACGAAGCCGCGCGCAAGACCGCGGCCCGCAAGGCCGCTCAGCAGAAACCGTCCGAGACATCCGCCAATGCCAAGGCCGATGCGTCTGCCGCCGCAGCGGCGTCCGAACTGCGCCCGGGCCGCGGTCGCGACGATGACGACCGGAACCGCAGCAAGCCCGGCACGCCGGACAAGAAGCAGCCCGCCAATCGCGGACGCGGCGGCGATGACCGGCGCCGCTCGGGCAAGCTGACGATTACCCAGGCGCTCAATGACGGCGACGGCGGGCGGCAGCGCTCGCTCGCAGCAATGCGGCGCCGTCAGGAGCGCGAAAAGCGCAAGATGATGGGCGGGCAGACCGAGCGCGAGAAGGTGGTGCGCGACGTTGTCATTCCGGATGCGATCACCGTTCAGGAGCTTGCGAACCGGATGGCAGAGCGGGTCGCCGATGTCATCAAGGCCCTCATGAAGAACGGCGTGATGGCGACGCAGAACCAGTCGATCGATCAGGACACGGCCGAGCTTCTGGTCGAGGAATTCGGCCACAAGGTCACGCGCGTGTCCGAGGCCGATGTCGAGGATGCGATCGAGACCGAGGCCGATCCTGAGGACAAGCTGGAGCCGCGCGCACCCGTCGTCACCATCATGGGCCATGTCGACCACGGCAAGACGTCGATCCTCGATGCGCTGCGCAAGACCAATGTCGTGCAGGGCGAGGCCGGCGGCATCACCCAGCACATCGGCGCCTATCAGGTGAACACCGAAGGCGGGGCGAAGGTCACCTTCCTCGACACGCCAGGCCACGCCGCCTTCACCTCGATGCGCGCGCGCGGCGCCAATGTGACGGACGTCGTGATCCTCGTGGTCGCCGCCGATGACAGCGTCATGCCGCAGACGATCGAGGCGATCAGCCACGCCAAGGCGGCCGAAGTCCCGATGATCGTCGCGATCAACAAGTGCGATCGCGAATCCGCCGACCCGACGCGGGTGCGCACCGAGCTGCTGCAGCACGAGGTCATCGTCGAAGAGATGTCCGGCGACGTACTGGATGTCGAAGTCTCGGCGATCACCGGCCAGGGTCTCGATACCCTGATGGAGAACATCGTCCTGCAGGCCGAACTGCTCGAACTCAAGGCCAACCCGGAACGTGCTGCCGAAGGTGCCGTGATCGAGGCCAAGCTCGACACCGGGCGCGGTCCGGTTGCGACGGTTCTTGTCCAGCGCGGAACCCTGCGCAACGGCGATATCTTCGTTGTCGGCGAGCAGTGGGGCAAGGTGCGGGCGCTGATCAATGATCAGGGCGAGCGCATCAAGGAGGCCGGACCCTCGGTTCCCGTCGAGGTTCTGGGCCTCAACGGCACGCCCGAGGCAGGCGACGTGCTGAACGTCGTCGAGGACGAGGCCAAGGCGCGCGAGATCGCCGAATACCGCGAGCGCACGAACCGCGAGAAGCAGGCCGCGCAGGGCGCGCGCGCCACGCTCGACCAGTTGCTGGCGCAGGCGCAGGCCGCCGATGTCAAGGAACTGCCGATCGTCGTGAAGGCGGACGTGCAGGGCTCCTCCGAGGCGATCATCCAGGCGCTGGAGAAGATCGGCAACGAGGAGGTCAAGGTCCGCGTCCTGCATTCGGGTGTCGGTGCGATCACGGAATCCGATGTGACGCTGGCCGATGCCTCGAACGCGCCGATCATCGGATTCAACGTCCGTGCCAACGCGCCAGCCCGAGCGGCGGCAAACCAGAAGGGCGTCGAACTGCGCTACTATTCGATCATCTACGATCTGGTGGATGACGTGAAGGCGGCGGCGTCGGGGCTTCTCTCGGCCGAGATCCGCGAAAACTTCATCGGCTACGCGAAGATCCTTCAGGTCTTCAAGATCACCGGCGTCGGCAAGGTTGCCGGCTGCGAGGTCACCGAGGGCGTCGCCCGGCGGTCGGCGGGCGTGCGCCTGCTGCGCGACAACGTGGTGATCCACGAGGGCACGCTGAAGACGCTCAAGCGCTTCAAGGACGAGGTCAAGGAAGTCCAGGTCAGCCAGGAATGCGGCATGGCCTTCGAGAACTACGACGACATCCGCGAGAACGACGTGATCGAAATCTTCGAGCGTGAGGAGATCGAGCGGACCTTGTGATCCCGTAGGGTGCGGTATACCGCACCCTAACTATTAGCGTTCGGAGTGAGTAATGCGTGGCTGGCAGTTCATCGTTCTTTGGACGATCTTTGAGATCGGTGGGGGCGAGGTAGCGACCGCGATTTCCGAGGCAGCCCTCCGGAACGCCACGCCAACTTATGGCGATGCCTTCTCCATCAGCGGGATCATGTTCGAAGCGGCCGTGATTCTCATTATCGCGGGTGCCATTGGACCCTCGCTGCAATGGTGGATCCTGAAACCATCGGTTACGCGCCCAAGCCTTGCGACATGGCTTTTCTGGGTAGTGGTCTTGCCAACTGTCGTCATATCGATCTGGGGGGCGGCCCTGATGAATGGAGGCACACCGGACTGGCTGCCCCGTGGAGCAGAAGAGACCGCAGCCTGGCTCAATTCATCCAGCGGAGTTTGGTTTGGACTTATTGCGACCATCGTCGGCATGTCGCTCTACGCTCTGGCGTTTCTCGCGGTCTCGACTCGGATCGCAGGAAGCGTTTTCATCGCTGCGATTGCATCGGCTGCGGTCCTTTCCTTGGCTCGTTACGTACTCAACGTGGAACTGGCCCCTGGAACGGCATCCGAATCCGCATCGCGATGGTACTTCGAGAATGCGTCGGCGCTTGTGGTTAATACTGCGATAGCTTTGGCGATCTGGATCGGGTCGGCTTCGGTTAGGGCCCGCCAACTTTAGTGCGCACTGCGCACCCCGCTCGCCCGATTGAAGCGGCCTTTGTGGCGATGACGGGCACATCGTTCCAATTCTGACGACGCGTCGATCGTTTCAGGTCTCGACGGTGATCACGCACCCATGCCTTCAGGACAGGAAAACAGAGCGAACGGCAGGACTTCATCGCCACCCCGAGTTTCGTCACATCGGCGGATAATCGGGATCGAAGGCAAAGGACTGCGGCCCGCCGAAGGTATCTATATACGACGTGTGCGTGATCACGCCGGTCTCGGGCGTCCATCGGTGCAGCAGTATCGCGGGCGGCTCCAGAACCCAGCAGGGAACGTCGCGTTCTTCAAAATCCAGAACGACCTGGTGCGCGACCGAGGGCGCGATCATCCCGACAGTCCCGCCCCAGCGGATCGAGACCGGGCGGTGGTGGTGCCCGGAAATCACGCGTTCGACTTGGGGGTGACGTGCAATGATCGGCTCCAGATCGGCCCCGTTCAGACACATGATCCCGTCCATGTCGAGCATCCCCGTCGGAAACGGCGGATGGTGCAGGCCGACGATCGTTGGCCGGTCCGAGGCCGATAGTTGCCGGTCCAGAAACTCCAGGGTCTCCGGCGCGAGATGCCCCTCCGCCCGGCCCGGGATCACGGTGTCCAGCCCGATGACCCTGACCGGGAACCCGTCGATCACCCAGTTCAGCGGCCCGTCTGCGGGCAGATAGCTGTGGTCGGAGAACGCGTCGCGCAGCGGTCCGTGCCGGTCGTGGTTCCCCGCAATCACGAAATAGGGCACGGTCAACCGGTCGAGTTCCGCACGCAGCAGCGCGTATTCCTCGGGCGTTCCGGTATCCGTCAGATCGCCGGTCACGAAGACCGCGTCGGGCGCCCGGGCGTTCACGGCGTCGACCGCAGCCGCCGTGTAGGGCCGGGTGACGATCCTGCCTGACAGCGGCGAGTCGTCTCGACGGATGTGCAGGTCGGTGATCTGGGCGAGGAGCATGGCGTGGCCTCTTGCGTTCAGTGCGGCTCGGGCCTAGCGCTGCCCACCGGGCCCTTGTTGTCAAGGGAGGCTGTCATGATCCGCATCATCGCGCTGGCGCTTTGCCTCGCCGGATGCACCACGCATATCCCGATCCGGACCCAGATCGACATCGACGTTCCGCGTGGTGACGTCTTCCGGGCGCTGACCGGTTTCGAAAGCTATCCCGACTGGAACCCCTATCACGTTCGCGTCGTCCCGCACGGTCCAGTTGCCATCGGAACGGGCCTTGATGTGCGGGTCAGCCGGCCGGACGGCAAGGTGGTCGACGTGCCCGAGGTGCATATCCTGCGTCTCGAGACGGATCGCGAACTCACCTGGGGCGGCGGGATTCGCGGAGTTTTCCACGGTGAGCACGTCTTCCTGCTCGAAGACCTGGGCGCAAAGCGCACGCGGCTGATCCACAACGAGGACTTCCGCGGCCTGTTCATCGGCTTCGCCGACCTGCCGCCGGACGTGTTGACCGAGGGCTACGTTCGCATGAACGAAGCCCTGAAGGCGTATCTCGAGGATCAGCCCTGATGCCGGGGTCGGCCGACAAGCTGCTGCGTCTCTATCGCGGACACGTCATGCGGCTCGTTGTAAATGTCCGCCATGAGGACGTTCCACTTCGCACCGCCGCCGACAACCTTGTCGAGCGCCTCGTCGTCCACCTGCATCAGCCGCTTCTGCGCCGTATCGTCCATTTGATCCTCCATCGCTTGTTCGGCGTTCAGGATATGCGCCCGCCAAAGGCCCGGCTGTAACATCTGCAACACCCTCGCCTGTTTAAGATTGCCTCATCGCGAGCGGAGCTCTGAGCCCCAGTAAATGCCCTGAAAACAAGCCGGCGGGAGAGGAGATCATCTGAGCTCCCTGATGCCGCACAGCGCGCGCTCGGTCCGGTGCTTGCAATTTTCAGAGAATTTTAGGGAATGGTGCGTAGAACCGCCCGCGCTAGCCGGGCTCCCGTCGAAAGGCACAGAGGGTCCGAGATCGATCAGGCGGTATTGCCGCGGGACTAGCGACCCGCAGGCGATCCCGCGGTCCTCTCAAGGACCTAAACGGACTGAGGCGCCGTGCGCCCGGGCAGATGCGGCGAAGCAGTGAAGCGGCTTCGCTTGCGTCATCCGGACCCGCGTGCGGTGTCGGCTATGGCAGGCCTGCCATCGTTTCCGAGCCTCCCGCCAATCGGGTCGCAAACGGGAATGCGGATGATCTTCGGGGCACGCCCCGACCCCCCATCACGAGAATGCCGGATCTGCTCGCGCGCTCGCGTCCGGGCGTGACCCGGCGTGTCCTTGACGAACGCTGTGCGGACGTCACGTCTGTCGCCATGAGACGACCCCTGATCCTCGGCGCGACCGGCGGCATCGGTTCGGCGCTGATGGAGCGTCTGCCCGGTGCCGTGGGGCTGTCGCGCGCCGACGGGTTGGACTGGTGCCAACCGGAGCAGGCCGAGCAGGCGCTGCTGGTCGCGGCCGACGAAGGCCCGTTCGACCTGATCTTCGATGCGACCGGCGCGCTGACCATCGACGGGCACGGTCCGGAGAAGCAACTCAAGGCGATCGATGCCGAGGCGATGGCCGCTCAGTTCGCGGTCAACACCATCGGTCCGGCGCTCGTGCTGAAGCACCACGATGTGCTGATGCCGCGCGGCCAGCGGGCGGTGTTCGCGACACTGTCGGCGCGGGTCGGCTCGATCGGCGACAATGGTCTGGGCGGCTGGATCTCGTACCGCACCGCCAAGGCCGCGCTGAACCAGGTCGTGAAGACCGCGTCGATCGAGATCTCGCGCAAGCGCCCGGCCTCGATCATTGTCGCGATGCATCCCGGGACCGTGGCGACGGACCTGAGTTCCAAGTTCGCCGGGCATCGCAAGACGTTCACGCCGGACGAGGCCGCGGGAAAGCTGCTCGCCGTCCTCGACGGGCTTTCGCCGGACGATACCGGCGGCTTCTTCGCCCATGACGGCTCGCGCATCGTCTGGTGACGCTGGACAGCTCTGCGCCGAGCGTGTAGGCAGCGCGGCTTCCGCAATCGGCGGCCGGGGCGTATGCTTCGCAGATCCAACCGTGAGGTCACATGGCCAAGCGCCAGTTCGATACCGGGCCCGGCCCGTCGCAGCGCCAGCTTCGTGTCGGCGAACTGATCCGGCGAACCGTGTCGGACGTGCTGATGCGCGGCGACGTGCATGACCCGGATCTGAGCGGCGTGTCGGTGACGGTGGGCGAAGTGCGCATGTCGCCCGATCTGCGCGTGGCCACGGTCTACGTGCTGCCGCTGGGCGGCGTGAACGTCGAGATCGTGATCAAGGCGCTGGCCCGCTCGGCGCATGAGTTGCGGCGCGCCGTGAACAAGGCCGTGAAGCTGAAATTCTCGCCGCAGTTGCGGTTCCTGCCAGACGAGACCTTCGATCAGATGGACGATACGCGCCGGATGCTCAGCGAAGACCGGGTGCGGCGCGACATTGACGCGCCCGAGGCAGACGGCGCGTAACTCGGCGCAGGACCGGCAGAGGCCGATCCGGTCTTACTCCCGCGCGAACCTGTCCGTTGCCTCGATCAGCGCCGAGGTGATGCCCGGTTCGGACAGGGCGTGCCCGGCATCGTCGATGATGACAAGTTCCGCATCAGGCCAGCGGTCCGCTATGCCCTGCGCCGTCGCCGGCGGGCAGATCACGTCGTACCGACCCTGCACGATCACGCCGGGGATCTTGGCGATGCGGTCCATCTGGTTCAGGATCTGGTTGTCCTGCTCGAGCCAGCCCTTGTTGATGAAGTAATGCGCCTCGATCCGCGCGAAACTGCGCGCGTAGGAGCCGTTCATCATGCCGCTGCCTTTCGGCGGGCGCAGGACGGCGGTCGATGTCTCCCAGCGCACCCAGGGCCGCGCGAACTTGAGCTGGATCGCCTCGTCCGGGTTGAACAGGCGCTTCGCATAGGCAGCGATTACGTCGTGGCGTTCGTCCTCGGGCACCGGCTCGATGAAGTCCACCCATGCGCCCGGGAAGAAGTTCGCAGCCCCGCCGCCATAGAACCAGTCGAGCTCGCGCTGCGTCATCGTGAACACGCCGCGCAGGATCAGTTCGGTCACGCGCTCGGGGTGCATCTGCGCGTAGAGCAGCGCCAGCGTCGATCCCCAGGAGCCACCGAAGATCTGCCAGCGGTCGATCTCGAGGTGCTCGCGGATCGTCTCGAGATCCTGCACGAGGTGCCAGGTGGTGTTCGATTCGACCCCGCCCGACGGGGTCGACTTGCCCGCGCCGCGCTGGTCGAACAGCACGATCCGGTAGTGCTTGGGGTCGAAGAACCGGCGCATGAACGGGCTGCAGCCCGCGCCCGGACCGCCGTGCAGCACGACGACGGGCTTGCCCTTGGGATTGCCGCAGATCTCGACATACAGCTCGTGGCCGTCACCCACAGGCAACTGGAGCCGGCGGTGCGGCTCGATCGAGGGGTATAGCCGAGGCGTCGTCATCCGTGGAACATCCGGTCCTTCTGCCGCAGCGCGCCGCAGGCCTGCGCGCCTGTCAATCGTGGTCGAGGGACCGAGAACGCACTATGTCCCTGCAGGAGATTTAGGGCCTATCGCAAGGATGCGGAGTGCGCAATGACCGAGGCTGCTGAAAAAATCGATACGGTGGACCCGTCGGAGATCGCCAAGTTCGAGGCGATGGCCGACGAGTGGTGGGATCCGAACGGCAAATTCAAACCGCTGCACATGCTGAACCCGTGCCGGCTGGACTACATCATCGCCCAGGTCGCGGCGCAGCATGGGCGCGACCCGAAGCAACCGAAGGCGTTCGACGGGCTGCGGATCCTCGATATCGGATGTGGCGGCGGGTTGCTGTGCGAGCCGATGGCGCGGCTGGGCGCCGAGGTTGTCGGCGCGGATGCGGCGGAACGGAACATTCCGGTCGCCCGGGTGCACGCCGAGAAGATGGCCCTTGAGATCGACTACCGTCACACCACGGCGGAAGCGCTGGCCGAGGCAGGCGAGAGCTTCGACGCCGTTCTGAACATGGAGGTCGTCGAGCACGTCGCCGACCCGCAGATCTATCTCGACGCCTGTTCGGCGCTGGTGCGCCCCGGCGGAATCCACGTCTGCTCGACGATCAACCGCAACCCCAAGAGCTACATGATGGCGATCATCGGAGCCGAGCACATCATGCGCTGGCTGCCCAAGGGCACGCACGAATGGTCGAAGTTCATCACGCCGGACGAGCTTTACGGGTTCCTCTCGAAGGCCGGGCTCGACCCGGTCGATCGCAAGGGGTTTGTCTTCAATCCGATCACTTGGTCCTGGGCGATCTCGTCGCGCGATCTGAGCGTGAACTACGTGACTGCCGCGGTGAAGTGAGGCCGCAGACATTCAGGTGACTGAGGTGTGGCTGTCTTGATCGCTGGGTCAAGCGTGGACGCCCAGAAGAACCAGGCGCATCGTAGAGGATCGTTGCACGTCCCGGCGCAAGAGCCTGCTGGGAACGTCTTCAAACTCGCGCCGGGATTCGACTCCTGATTTCACACAACGCCTTGCGGTTATGGCGAAGGCGGGCCGTAGACCACCGGGTGAAGTGCTGCGATGTGATCCGGGCGGATGCCGCAGCAGCCACCGACGAGGTGGACGTTCCGTTTCAGCCAGCGCTCGCTTGCCGCGGCGTACTCATCCGTCGTGATCGTGCCTTCGAAGGTCCACGCGCCGTCGACCATGCGTCCGGAATGGGCATAGACGCCGACCAGACCGCGCCAATGCGCCTCGACCACATTGAGGCATGCGTCGACGTGAAGAACGTCGGTGTGCATGATGCTGAGCAACGGGACCTCGTAACCGTCGAGCGCTGCGATCGCATCGACCAGGAGCGTTCCGGTTCCAGCCACGACGAGGCCGGTCTGAACGAACTCGCCGCTCCGCAGGCACATGCGCCCGTCCGTGTCCGGGACGCAGGAGAGCCCGACCCAAACCGGCAGGCTGGACGCTCTCGCGCCATCGAGAACCGCGAGCATCTGCGGGATCTCGACCATCATTTCCAGCATGATCAGGTCCGCGCCTGCCTGCTCCATGATCCTGGCCTGTTCCGCAGCACCATCCCTCAGCGCGTCGAGCGTCGGCGCCCGTCCCGAGAATGACCAATGCGATATACCGCCGGCGACCAGCACGCCCGGCCGACCCATTGCGTCTCGTGCCTCGCGCGCAAGTTCGACCCCGCGCCGGTTGTAGTCGTCGAAGAGTTCGGGGACGCCGGCATCCTCGAGCAGGTTTCGCGACGTTGCGAATGTGTTGGAAATGACGATCTCCGCGCCGTGGCGGATGTAATCCTCGTGAATGCCGCGGACGATATCCGGATGGCTCAGCGCGCCGCCGCCGTTCCACGCGTTGTCGAGTTGCGGGACCCCGCGCCGCTCGACTTCTGTGCCGGTCCCGCCGTCGATCATGACTTGCGAGCCGCTTTGCAGTCGGCGGAGCATGGTTTCGTAGCGCGACAATGCTGTCCCTGACGACTCGACGTTATCCTGCAAGCAGTCTTGTCGTGCGTCTTTCATTCCATCAAGCGCCTTGCGGCCCCGCGATGCACGCAACGTTGAGGCAGCGATCTTCTGGCGTTTTAGTGACCGCGTTCGGGGCGGGCCGCTTGATTTCCCCGCGCGGCGAAGTGCGCTTCAACAGGTCTTCGTCATGAGCCGATTGCCGGCTCTAGAATGACATCAGCGTTGCGCGGGACCGTTCAGCGCGGCCTCGACAGCGTTCACAAGTTCGATGCTTCGAAACGGTTTCATCAAGCGTATGTCGCCGGGTCTGAGACCGTTTCCATGGATCGTCGCTTCCCTCGCATAACCGGACAGAAAGACGACCGGGAGATCGGGGGCGTGTTCGCGCAGCGCCGCGGCCAAGTCCGCACCCTGCAGCGTTCCCGGCATGACAAGGTCGGTCACGAGAACATCGAAGCGCTCGGCGCTTCGGAATGCCTCGACAGCCAGATCGCCGTTTGCGACGGATGTCACCGTGTAACCGGCGCGAGTCAGGGAACGGACCAGAACCGACAACACGTCCGGGTCGTCTTCCGCCACCAGCACGCGCGCGGGCCCGGTCACGCTCGCCATGCCCGGTGCCGAGGCCGCCGTGGTCATCTCGGGCGCTGGGCCCAAGATCGGGAAGATCAGCTTGAAGGTCGTCCCGTGACCTGGTTCCGAATAGACGCGAACGGCACCGCCGGACTGTTTCATGAACCCCTGCACCATCGACAGGCCGAGCCCGCTGCCCTCGCCCGGCGACTTTGTCGAGAAGAACGGCTCGAAAATGGCGTCGAGCCGGTCCTTCGGGATTCCGACCCCGGTGTCGCTGACCGTGATCATGGAATACGTGCCCGGTTCCAAGGCGTCCGAGTACGATGCCGTGTCCGTCGCATCGACGACAAAGCCGCTGACCTCGATTGTCAGCTTACCGCCGTCGGGCATGGCATCGCGCGCGTTGATCACGAGGTTGAGCAAGGCGTTTTCCGTGGCCGCTGCGTCGGCCTTTGCGGGGGGCGTTTTGGGGTCCGTCTCGATATGAACGGCGATCGAAGAGGGCAGCGTCCGTCTCAGCCATCCCGTGGTGCGGTCGACGATTTCTTCGAGGCGCACCTCTTGCGGTTCGAGATGCGCCTGTCGCGCGAAGCTGAGCATGTTGCGGGTGAGTTCGGCGCCCCGCATCGTCGCGTCGATGCACGGCTCGACCAGTTTCTTCAGGTGCTCGTCCCGCGTTTCCTCGATGACAAGCTCGAGGTTCCCCAGAACGATGGCGAGCAAGTTGTTGAAATCGTGCGCGAGGCCCCCTGCCAGTTTCCCGACCCCTTCCAGACGGTGAGCCGCGCGCAACTGTTCCTGCGCGATGCGCCGGTCGCTGATGTCGAGTGACACGAAAAACACTGACCCGTCCGGGAGCGGTCGCGATCGGGTTTCGAACCAGCGGCCTTTCGTGCGGCGCTCGATCGTGGTCGGGCCCTCGCGCAGTGTCCGCAATCGACGCTCGATGTAGGCGTCGGTCGACAGTCCATCGGTTTCGAGATCACCGTTTTCGACGGACAGACGGAGAAACTCCGGAAAGTAGTAGCGGTCGGCCTCTCCCATCAGGGCCGCGAAGTGTTCCCGGGCGGCGACGCCGCTGAACGTCGAAATGAAGTCGTCCTTTTCCATGATCGCCATGGAAATCGGCGCGGAACTCAAGGCGGCAAGCAGTCGGTCCTTTGAGGCCGGGGCGGGGTCAAGCACTTCGAAACGGTCCAATCGATCCATCTGGACCAGTCTTTAGTGCAAGAGTTGCTCTCGTGACAGGGGATTTCTGGGCGGTCGATGCTGCCGAAACGGGTAAACGGCGCCGGTGGTTGGAAGCACCCCGAGGCGTCGCGCCGTCGCTTCTGTAGTGATTTGTCCGCGCATCTGGTCGCTGCGTGGCAGGCTTTCAGCGTGCATGGTCGACGTTAATCCGGGACCGGCAACTCTGGTACCGGCATTCGGACGATGACGATGTAGAAGCTTCGGTCCTCGTGCACGAAGCCGCTGATCGTCAGCAGGAACCTGTCCGAGACCGTCGATCCCACGCTGAGCGTTCCGATCTCGTCGACGACCTCGCAGTTCTCGTACATCTCGTAGGGCGAGCGCTCGATATGCAGATCGATGCCGAGAACATCGCCGAGCGATTTGGTGACATGCGTCGATGCCGGTCCGTCGAAAACCCGCCGCGCCGCGATGTTGCTGTAGCGGATGTGCTGTGACCCGTCGGTCACGAAGACCGGATCGGGAACGATGTCGAGCCCCGCGCGTAGCGCGTTCTCGGGGATGTTGATCGCGATGAAACCGCAGACCTCGTGATCCTCTGAGACGAGCGGCACGATCAGGCGGCGCCAGCGGAACACGAAGACGGGTTTCGGCGGTTCGTGCTCGGTCAGCACCCATTCGCGGCGGACCCGCGCGGCGTCATAGACCGAGGTGAAGAACTGGCTGATATGCCCGCCGAAGTTGGCGGTGGTCTTTCCGGTCATGTCCCGGGCATAGTGCCCGGCGATGCCGCGCCCGTAGTGCAGATACGTGTACTCCGCCGGACCCGGCCCGCGACGCAGATGCATGATCCAGTCGGCCAGCCCGCCGAAATCAGCGACCGATACGTCGTTCCAATGAAGGCATCCGGCGGGCCGCAGTTTGCTGCGGCAGATTTCGAAGAACCGCTTGATCAGCGGATTCATCAACTGGCGCACGGTCGGCGACCAGATCACCTCGGGCGGCCGGGCACCGGCAAGGCTGAACGTCCATTCGAGCTCGATCGAACTGCCTTGGATAAGGCATTCCGCGAGGAAGCTTTCGCCTTGCCTGGTTTCCTTGACCGGAGCCGTCATGCGCTTTCCCAAAGAAAGATACGAGGTCTTACGATCGTCAATCTCGATGGGCGAGACAAGCAACGATCGTTAATCTCGATTACCAAAAGGTTAACCGGCGGACGCCGAGATATCGGTCGACCGTGCACAGACCGACCGTCCATTAGGCTCGCCTGGAGGGCGTGATACGCTTGGCGGATGCCTCTCCGCCCCGCGCTACATCATCAGAGCATTCGGCGATTTCTCGGTGAATACGCGGATGTAGTCGCCCGGCGAGGATCCGGCCCAGTAGACCCAGAGCCGGTGCGGCAGTTCCTCGTCGATCCAGACATAATCGCCCTGTTCGAGGCCGCGCAGCTCCGGGCTGATGTAGGTGACGGCGGTGTTGGCGAGGAAATCGGTCGCCGCCATGGTCTCCTGAAAGGCCGCGACGCCGAGGACGGGCGCATCGAAATCGACATAGCCGATCTGCACCCCGGCGATGCTGTCGAAAAAGACGTAGTGGCTCGCGACGGTCTCGCCGGTGTGGATCAGGCCCTTCACGCCGCCGATGTCGACGCGGATCGGCGCTTCGAGCACGATGTTCTGATCCTCGTCGAAAGCATAGAGATGATCGGTGTTGAAGTTGTCCTCGCCTACAGTGAACGGCTTGGTCGCCTCGAGATGAACGAACTGTCCGGACCCGTTCTGACGCAGGATCCCGCCGCCAACGACAAGGGCGTCTGCGGGAAGTGCGAGCAAGGCGACGAGCCCTGCGGCCATCAGATGTCGGTGCATTGCAACCTCGCGATCCGTGGGGTCCGAGGCTAGTGGCGGCGCGAACGGCCATCCACTCCCGAAGGTCGCGCTCGCCAGAATGTGAACAACGGCAAGTTCAGCGCCGTTCTCAAAATTCCCTGAATTCCTTATTGAATATCAAAATAGACTTTAATATCTGTTCCCCGACGATAATTTTAGTGACCTGCGGCGCCGGGCTCCGGCGGCGGACTTTAGGATAAAGACCCGAAGTTATGGCCCAAGAGGACGAGTCGCATTCGCGACGCCGGTTGTCCGAGATGCGTCTTCCGACGCGCTCCCTCGATACGGCAGACTACCCGGTGGACCAGCAGATTCCCGTCTGGCAGGCCTACAATGCGCCGCTGGTGGAGTTTTCGACGCTGGATGATGCCACACCGGGACTGACCGCGTCGGTGAACATCTGGCAGAGCCATGACCTGCTTGTCGTCGACCTGAAGTGCCAGCGCGCGGGGCGCCGCCGCTATTCGGTCAGTTTCTGTCCGTCGCAGCAGGAGTATCTGATTCTCCGCTACGGCCGCTCCGGCCGGATGGTCGGGCGCATCGGCGATGAACCGTCGGATTTCGAACCGGGCGATGTCCATCTGTTCGACATTCGTCATCCGTTTCAGGCGATCTCGGACGGCGTGGACCAGATCAGCATCTACCTGCCTTACGAGGGCGTCGGATACGATCCCGAGCTCGATCCGTCCCATCTGGTGTTCCGGGCCGGAAGCCCGACAAACCTGCTGATCAGGACGGCGGTCGAGGTGATCCACGGCCAGCTTCCCGAAACTCCGGTGGCCGATGCCTCGGCTCTGATCACCGGGCTCTGCGGTATGCTGAAGGGCATCCTCGGGTCCGGGCGCGTTCCCGAAGGCACGCAGGAGGCCTATGAGAGCCGGCGGACCCGTTCGATCCAGAAGTACATTCTGGACAACCTGACCGATCCGGATCTGAGCACCGAGACGCTGATCCGGACGTTCGGCGCCTCGCGCGCCACTGTCTACCGGGCCTTCGCCGACCAGGGCGGGATCGCGCGGTACATTCTCGACCATCGGCTCGAACGTGCGAAGTGGGATCTGATGACGGGCGACGGCAAACGCGGCCTCGTCCGGGCCATCGCCGAACGTTACGGTTTTCAGGACACTGCGAACTTCAATCGCGCGTTCCGGCGCAAGTTCGGGGCTGCACCACGCGATTTCATGGGCCGCGTGATCACGAGCGGTGCGGGCATATCGGCCGCCGAACCTGCGGACGGCACATCTGCCCCGGATCTGCTGCGCCTGTCCGATCTCCTCGGCTCCTGACGATACCGGACCGGCCCTTCGTGCATTCGGGCGCGTTCCAGCTTCCTTGGCTGGGCGGACCGCTCCTTCCCGAAAGCTTCACGCCACCGGACGGCTTGTTGGTCTGTGGCGCCGGAGCGAGTCGGCGGATTAACGCTCATTTCTGATGTTTTGAGACAGACTGACAACAAACTTGAGACGCCCGTCCAATGACAGAACGCAGGATCTAAGTCATATTTTAATTGTCAAAACGACATCTAATTAGAATTTTAAAACAGACGCTTCGATGACCCAAGACCCAAGTCGAAGCAGAGGTTTGAGAAAAAAAAAGGAAGAATGAGATGCCACTCCGGCCCACGATGGAAAAGATCGCGCTTTCACACAACTTTCACAACGAAAAGGTCATGCGGCGGACCTACTGGTACTACACGAAGGTTTTCCAGTCGGAGAACATTCTGTTCCTGCTGTCGCTATGGGATTACTCGAGGAACACTGGATACGGCAAGAAAATCGAGGGCATCTATCGGATGTTCCTGTCCGAGGCCTCGCCGACTCAGGTCAACCTCGCCTCGACAACCATCGACCGCTGTCGCCAGATGTTTGGCGCTTTGCACGGCGGTGGCGCACGCATCAACAATGCCGGTGAATTGCTGCTCGAGGACTGCGCCAAGACCATCCAGAAGCTGCTGGACCTGAACGACAGCCAGAACAAGAGCAAGGTCGAAGAACACCTGAACTTCTACATGAACCCGGGCCGGGAAACGATCCGCGTCAAGGCCAACTGGGTCGACCGGAACATCATGCGGCGCGAGACATATTTCCAGCGCACACGCGCGGCCCGCGCGCACATCAATGACGAGAACCAGACCGTTCTCGCCGAGCTTGAAGGTTACTTCGGATATCGACCCTGGTTGAAGGAGCTCCAGACCCTGGGTTGATTCTCGCGGGGCGCCGGCCGTCGATATTCCCCTCTTGGCGGTCGGTACCTTGCGGGCGCGTTGCGTCGGACACCACATCCACGCGTTGCTTTGGTCTCCAAAACCCCCGGCGGCGGTCCCAGTGGCCGCCGTCTTCCTTGTGCCTGGGCATTGCCATTCCGGCAGCCGTGGACGAGGCTGGATGCCGACTTCTCCAGCGCCGTCGCGAGCATCGCATGCACGTTCTCACCGTCATCGACCATCCGAATCCGCAATCGCTGACCCATGCGATCGCCGTGCGCTTCGGCGACGGTGCCGCCGAGGCCGGTCATACGGTCGAGATGGCCGATCTTCACGCCGAAGGCTTCAGACCGGCCTGGTGCATGGCCGATGTCGAGGCTGACGGCGGGGCCGATCTGCCTGCGGACGTTCGTGCCGAGCAGGTTCGCATCGAGCGTTGCGATGCGCTCTGTCTGGTGTTTCCGCTCTTCTGGTGGGGCATGCCGTCGATGCTGAAAGGCTGGGTCGACCGGGTCTGGAGCTATGGCTGGGCCTATGACGATGTCGACGATCCGTCGAAATCGCTGCAACCGGCGCGAACCTGCGTGATGCTGGTGCCGTCCGGGGCTTCGCCGCAGTCGATGGCGCCGCACGGCTATCCGGGGGCGCTGAAGACGATCTGGCGCACCGGGACGCTCGGGTATTTCGGCATGACGGATACCCGGATTCATCTGCTGCACGGATCGCAGGGCTCGGATGAGCGCCGCGCCCGGTTGCTCGAGACGGCGTATCAGGCCGGTCTCACCGTTGGAGATCCCGCCCACCGACAGACGTCATGAGGTGATTTTCGCTCTGACGTGAACCGGCGATCCGGGTCTGCGAGGTTGCGCGGCTCTTGACGCCGTCGTCCCCGGGTGGTGATCCTGTGACCAAGGAGCTCGCCAATGACCGTTCAGCTGACGCCCGACGAAGTCCGCCGCATCCGCCACGGCTATCACGCCGACCCGGCCCGCGCCCTCTCCCTGAACGCCGAGACCTATACCGATCCGCACTGGCACCATGTGGATCGTGAGGCGATTATGGCGCGGACCTGGCAGTGGCTCTGCCACGGTGAGAAGCTGCGGAGCCCGGGCTCCTACGTTACCGCGGAGATTGCGGGACGGCCCGTCTGTGCCGTGCGCGACCGCGAGGGCAATCTGCGTGCCTTCTACAATGTCTGCAAGCACCGGGCGCACGAGCTGCTGCGCGGTGAGGGCAGGACGACGCGCATCATGTGCCCCTACCACGCCTGGGTCTACGACCTGACAGGTCAGTTGCGCCGGGCGCCCGAGACGGAGAACCTCGCGGATTTCAACCCGCGCGACATCTGTCTGGACGGTGTGCAGATCGAGGAATTCTGCGGGTTCATATATCTCAATCTCGACCCCACGGCCGCGCCGCTGGCCGACATCACGGGAGATCTGGCCACCGAGATCCGCCACTGGGCGCCGGACATCGACACGCTGACCTTCGCGCACCGGCTGACCTATGACATCCGCTCGAACTGGAAGAACGTCGTCGACAACTTCCTCGAATGCTACCACTGCCCGACGGCGCACAAGGACTTCTGCACGCTCGTCGACATGGACACCTACAAGGTTACGACACACGGGATCTACTCGAGCCACATGGCCGAGGCGGGCAAGCAGGCGAACAGCGCCTATGCCGTGGACAATGCCACGGTTAAGGACCACGCCGTCTGGTGGCTGTGGCCAAACACCTGCATCATGCGCTATCCCGGGCGCGGCAACATGATCATCATGCACATCGTGCCCGTCGGGCCGGACCGAACCTTCGAGACCTACGACTTCTTCCTCGAGGAACCCGAGCCGAACGAGGCCGAGCTGGATGCCATTCGCTATATCGACGACGTTCTGCAGGTCGAGGATATCGGGTTGGTCGAGTCCGTGCAGCGGGGCATGAACACGCCGGCCTTCACGCAGGGCCGGATCGTCCACGACCCCGATGGATCCGGCAAGTCCGAGCACGCGGTTCACCACTTCCACGGGCTGGTTCTGGACGCATACGAGACTTTCGCCAAGGTGTGAAAGCATTCAGC
Organism: Pseudomonadota bacterium; assembly: GCA_039184865.1. Taxonomy (GTDB): domain Bacteria; phylum Pseudomonadota; class Alphaproteobacteria; order Rhodobacterales; family Rhodobacteraceae; genus Thermohalobaculum. The sequence goes on from JBCDAV010000012.1 coordinate 23,020, forward strand.
GGCGTGTGTGGTCGGTAGGTCAGGCCGTCTGTCCCGAGGTGGCAAATGAAGGCCCCGTCGAATGGCGTAAATTGGTCGTCCCTTGCCGGTGTGGTATTATAGGATCGCATCGTGGGCGGAGGAGATGATGGGGCACCCGACAGAGCTGGATGAAGATGATCTGGACTGCGTGGCAGGTGGGGATGGTCTTTCTTTCTTCATGGGACGCGAAAGCGAGGACGGAATCTCTGTTGGAGGAGACCCGATAGACATCTGTTTACCGATGAGCGGAACTGTCGCTGTGTCTTCGGAGCCTTTGAACGCGGATTGCAGTTTCGTCGAACCGAAGGCGGAATACAGCACGACAAGTGTCAAATTCATCGATTCCGCAACGCTCTACACGATCTGCACAGCAAATCATCTCTGACGCTGAAACCCGCGTCGCAGGCGGATACAAAAGCGAACGGCCTTGTGCTTGAGGGGTGCGGCGCGCTCTGATACACGCCGTCGCCGATGACGAACCCCGTGGACATGTCGACCTATGAGCGCGAGCGCTCGGCGCGGCTGAACCGGTGGCGTAAGCCGCTGGTGACCCGGCGCGAACGATGGGGTGCGTGGCTCAACATGTTCTTCGCCGATCACGGGTTCATACGACTGGTCTATCTGAACCTGCACCGGATCTCGCCCAATGCCTGGCGATCGGCGCAACCGATGCCGCACCAGATCCGGCGGCTTGCGCGACAGGGTCTGCGCTCGGTGGTCAATCTGCGCGGCGGCCAGAGCTATGGCTCGCTGCCGCTGGAGCAGGAGGTCTGCGCGTCCAAGGACGTGAATTTCGAGGTCTTCGTCATGCGGTCCCGGGCGCTGCCCGCCGTCGAGGACATTCTGGCCGCCAAGGCGCTGTTCGAACGGCTGGAATACCCGGTGCTGTTTCACTGCAAGTCCGGTGCGGACCGGGCGGGCCTGATCTCCGGGCTCTATCTGGCGCTGCACGAAGGTGTGCCGGTCAGCGAGGCGCGGGCGCAGCTCGGACTGCGCTACGGTCACGTTCGCCACGGCAAGACCGGCGTTCTGGACACGCTGTTCGACGCGTACCTGACGGATCACCCGGACGAAGCCGTGCCGCTGATCGACTGGATCGAGACGCGCTACGATCCCAAAGCCCTGACCGAGAACTTCAAGGCCTCCGGCGTCGGCAACTTCGTGACCGAGACGGTTCTGCGCCGCGAGTGATTTTGGCTCCGGTCGATCAGTCGGTGAAGGTGTATTCACCCATTTCGCAGAGATCGAGGCCGAAGCCCTCGGCAGTGCTGCCGTCTTCGAACTCGCCACGGATGTCGTAGATGCATGTCGTCAGGCCGTCGCTGATCATAACGCCGATCTCGTAATCCGGTGCGAGAAACCCTCCGGTCAGCAGGTTGTCCTCCCAGATGTCGGAATCGGCGGCGCTGACATAGAAACCGACGAGATCGGCGCTGGAGGCGTTGACGAGCATGAACTCCAGATCCTCGGCAGCGGCGGCGGTGCCGAGGGCGATCGCACCAGCAATGAGGGCGGCATAAAGAGGTTTCGTCATGGCGGCTTCCTTCCTTCTGGAACGAGGCCCAGCTATCGGAAAAGCACGCCGAATAGGTTAAGACAGCCAGCCAGGCCCGGGATCAGGAGAAGACTTCCGCACCGGGTTGCGCGGTCTGTTCGAGCCACGCGAGCAGGTGGCCCGCATAGGAGCGCAGCGCCACGATCTCCCAAATGTCCGTGTCGAGCCGCCAGAAGGCCACGGCGAGGCCGGCCATGTGCGTGCGCCGGGCGGTGCCGATGGGGAACCCGTGATCCGAGCAATCGCACGGCGCGCCCTTTGCCAGAACTTCTCCGACGCGGTCGCCGGTCAGACGGATCACGACGCGCGCGTCCGAGACGTTGAGCGCCATATGGTGCTCGGCACCCATCTGTTCGTCGATCCGGGCAACGGCGGCGTCGGCTTCGCCGTAGCTGGTGAACAGCAGCACCTCGTCCGGCGACATCCAGACCACGCGCGCGTCGCCGTCCGAGACGACCGTGAGCGTTGACGGAACCGGCAGGCCGACGGCCTCGTCCACCGCGGCAGCGAAGATGTCCGATGCGAGATCCCCGCGCAGCGTGATCATGCCGTAGACCCCGGTCGGGTCGATGCCGATCAGAGGTTGCGGTGCGTGTACCGGTTCTTCGGCGCTGGATACCGCGAGCGGGGCGACGGGCGTTGCGGCCTCAGACATTCTGCTTCTCCCCTTGCGGATCGTAGAAGACCGGATCGACGATCTGGGCGCGCATGAATTCGCCGGGGCCGGTCGAGAAGTCGATCCATTCGCCGCGGCGCGACAGCCCGCTTTCGACGAGGCCCATGGCGATCGAGTGCCCGAGCGTCGGAGAGTAATAGGTCGAGGTGACATGCCCGATCGTCGCCATCGCGATGTGTTCGCGGCGGCGCTTCACGGCATGGGCTCCATCGGGAAGAACGACCTGCTTGTCCTCCGCCATGAGGCCGACAAGCTGCTTGCGGTCGTGCCGGATCAGGTCGGCGCGTTGCTGCGCGCGCTTGCCGATGTAATCGGTCTTCTTCTTCGAGATCGCGAAGAACAGGCCGAGATCCTGCGGCGTCACCGTTCCATCGGTCTCGTCGCCGATCATGATGAATCCCTTTTCGGCCCGCATGATGTGCAGCGCTTCGGTGCCGTAGGGCATGATGCCGTGCGGTTCGCCCGACGCCCGCAGTGCGTCCCATAGGACCATGCCATACCCGGCAGGCGTTGCGATCTCGTAAGACAATTCGCCCGAGAACGATATGCGGAAAATCCGCACGGGGTAGCCCGCCAGCGTTCCCTCGACATAGTCCATGAACTTCACGGCGCCCTTGTCGAGCGGCACGTCACAGCCCGCGCCCTCGAGCACCTTGCGCGCGTTCGGTCCGGCCACGGCGATCTGCGCCCACTGATCGGTGACATTTGCGGTGTAGACCTGGAGATCCCACCACTCGGTCTGGAGCCATTCTTCCATCCAGGCGTGGACGCGGTCGGATCCGCCCGACGTCGTGTGGCAGAGGAACTCCTCGGGGCCGGTTCGCACGACCACGCCGTCGTCGAACAGGAAGCCGTTCTCGGTGCACATCAGACCGTAGCGGCAGCGGCCCTGCTTCAGGGTCGACATCATGTTCGTGTAGAGCAGATCGAGGAACTTGCCCGCGTCCGGGCCTTTGACCACGATCTTGCCGAGCGTCGAGGCATCGAGCATCCCGACATTGCGCCGCGCGTTGACGACCTCGCGTTCCACGGCCGCGTGCCGGTCCTCACCGGCGCGGCGATAACAGAACGGTCGATACCAGTCTCCGACGGGTTCCCAGTCAGCGCCGTTCGCGTCGTGCCAGCTGTGCATCGGTGTCTGGCGCACCGCCTTGAACAGCGCACCCTTCGCGCTGCCGGTGATCGCGCCCATCGAAATCGGCGTGTAGGGCGGGCGGAATGTCGTGGTGCCGACCTCCGGGATCTCCTTGCCGAGCGCTTCGGCCAGCAGGGCGAGACCGTTGATGTTCGAGGTCTTGCCCTGATCGGTTGCCATGCCCAGCGTCGTGTAACGCTTGGTGTGCTCGACGCTTTCATAACCCTCGCGTGCGGCGAGCCGGACATCCGCTGCTGTCACGTCGTTCTGGAAATCGACGAAATGCTTGGTTCCGTGGGCGTACTTCCCGCGTGAGGGCGTGAACCAGTGGGGTTGAAGCGGCTCCTCGGCCGGTGCTTCGACCAGCGCGTCCGGCAGGATCGCCGCCGTGTGCATCACGCCGTCTGCCGCCCCGGCGCATCGCGCCATCGCCTCGCCGTTATCCCCGGTCGGAGCGCGGCTTGCATCGGGGCGGAACATGGCCGCCTCGCTGTCCCAGGTCAGCTTCCCGCCGCAATGCGACCAGAGATGGACAACCGGGGACCATCCGCCGGAGACGCACACCAGATCGCAGGGTATGTATTCCTCGCGACCCGTCATGGTGTCGCCCTCGACCGTGCCGATCTGGATTTCATCGACCCGCTTGCCGCCCATCGCCTTGGCGATCCCCGTGCCGGTGCGCACGAGGATGCCGGCTTCGCGCGCCTGTTGCGGAAGATCGCCGGCTGCCTGCGCCCGAACGTCCAGCACCGCGGCGATCTTCGCACCCGCCTGTCGCAACGTCAGGGCTGTCCGGTACGCATCGTCATTGTTGGCGTAGACCACGACCTTGCGGCCGGGGAGGACGCCGAAAAGCGATACGTAGTCGCGCGCCGCCGAGGCGAGCATCACGCCCGGCAGGTCGTTGTTTGCAAAGGTCAGCGGACGTTCGATGGCGCCCGTGGCGACGACCGTCTCGCTCGTACGCACCCGCCACAGGCGGTGGCGCGGCGTACCGGGCAGGCCGGGCCGATGATCGGAGACGCGTTCGTAGACCAGCACATAGCCGTGGTCGTACTGCCCCGCTGCCATGGCCCGCGTACGCAGGGTGACGTTCGGCATGGCCTGGAGGGCCGCGATCTGCGCGGCAATCCAGTCCGGCCCCGGCTGTCCGTCGATCTGATCGCCATCGACAAGCGCACGTCCGCCCCAGTCTGCCGTCTGCTCGACCAGAAGCACCCGCTTGCCCTCGTCAGCGGCCTTTCTCGCGGCAGCGATGCCGGCGATGCCGCCTCCCGCGACCAGCACCTCGCAGTGCCAGTGGAAGTGTTCGTAGCTGTCCGGGTCCTTCTCGCTCGGCGCCTGACCGAGGCCCGCCGCCGTGCGGATGAAAGGTTCGTAGACGTGCTTCCAGGCGATGCGCGGGAACAGGAAGGTCTTGTAGTAGAAACCTGCCGAGAACACCGGCAGCTTGTCGGCGAGCCAGGCGTTCAGGGCGCCGACATCGGTCTCCAGCGACGGCCAGTGGTTCTGACTGCGCGTGACCATGCCGTCGTGAAGCTCGGTCGTCGTGGCACGCTGGTTCGGCTCGAAACGCGGTCCCTCGCCGATCCCGAGCAGCGCGTTGGGCTCCTCGGCGCCCGAGGCCACGATGCCTCGCGGCCGGTGATACTTGAACGAGCGGCCGACGAGCACTTGGTCGTTCGCCAACAAGGCGGACGCGACGGTATCGCCTTCGAAGCCTTGGAGGGTTTCACCGTTGAACGTGAAACTGACGGGCTGGCTCCGGTCGATCAGCAGCCCGCCCTGGGCAAGACGCTCGGCCATTATGCCTCCTCTGGCTGCCAGTCTGGGCGGCGTGCCTTTATTGCAGCGATGATGTCGGCGGGCGGTTCCGAGACCTGTGCCGGATAGGTGCCGAAGACCTCGAGCGTCATGGTGCAGCGCGCGACGTGAAACCACTTGCCGCAGCCGTAGACGTGCCGCCAGCGCTCGAAATGGACGCCCTTCGGATTCTTGCGGTCAAACAGATAACCGGTGAAGTCGTCATCGCTCGATCCCGGGCCGTAGCGCGTCAAATGCGCTTCTCCGCCCGGAGCCAATTCGGTCTCCTCGCAGGCGTTGCCGCAATAGGGGCAGGTCAAGATCAGCATTTCGGGTCACCCATGCTCCGGATCGGCGCTCTCATTGCATGCGCCGAGGGTCTGAGTCCGACCGGACACGCCGCATGGCGGGCAGGTTACGACACCGCCCGACCGCTCGCCAAGCGCAGCCGATCGCTTTTCAGGCTGCGATCCGTCCACGTGCCGGAAAACGGCCACATTCAGGCGGTGTCATGGCAGCAATGGCAAAGTTCGTACAGGCACCGGTTTCCGAGCAACCAGCGGACGTACAGCAGAGCGTTCCCGATCCGAGTATCCTCGATGCGGTCGGCGTCTTCGTGCTGGCGCTGATGGCGACGCTGTTCGTCGGGCTCATGGTGCGCGGGCTTCTGATGAAATCGTCCAAGCCGAAAGGACCACCGGCGGCGATGACGGGCAAAGACTATACCGGGAAGGGCTTCGGAAAGACCGTCCGTAAGAAAGAGGACGACGGCTGACGCTGGTTGTCGTCTCGAAGCGTTCATCCGGGCCTGCGCTGACGCGCTGAGCTAAGCGCTTCTCGATCGCTTTGTGCTGGCAACGGCGAGCGGAACCGAAATCTCAATGCAACACGATTGGACTTCATCCAAATCTTCGGCGTGATGCGCTTCGGGAACTTGCAGACCTGCGCGTCCGGGTCTCGGCAGCGCAGATATTGAGGCTGGACGGCGGGGCTACACAAAAGCTTGCATTCTGCCTATAGTCATGGCGCTGAATGCTCCCGGAGGTCTAGATGCGCTGTCCGTTCTGCGGAAACTCCGACACCCAGGTCAAGGACTCGAGACCCGCAGAGGAGAATGTGGCCATCCGGCGGCGCCGCTACTGTTCCTCGTGCGGCGGGCGTTTCACCACTTACGAGCGAGTCCAGTTGCGCGATCTGGTGGTCGTGAAGAAGAACAACCGGCGCGAAGACTTCGATCGGGACAAGATGGCGCGGTCGATCCGGATCGCGCTGCAGAAACGCCCCATCGAACCCGAGCGGATCGAGCAGATGATCTCGGGCATCGTGCGGCGGCTGGAGAGCACCGGCGAGACGGACATTAAGTCCGACATGATTGGCGAAATCGTGATGGACGCGCTCGCGCGGATCGATACCGTGGCCTATGTGCGCTTCGCCAGTGTCTACAAGAACTTCCAGGCCGCCGATGATTTCGACAAGTTCGTCTCGGAATTGCGTCCGGACGCCAAGGATGGCGACGCGGAGTAGATCCCTTGGATGACCGGCGCTGGATGGCTGGTGCGCTTGCGCTGGCCGGTCGCGCGGTGGGCCGGACATGGCCGAATCCCGCGGTGGGCGCGTTGATCGTGCGCGATGGGATCGTTCTCGGCCGCGGTGTGACCGCCGGAGGAGGGCGCCCACACGCCGAGACGATCGCTCTGGCCCAGGCGGAGGAACGGTTCGGCGGCAGCGCTGGCGCAACTGCCTACGTCACGCTCGAACCTTGCGCCCATCACGGCAAGACCCCGCCCTGCGCGGAAGCGCTCGTCGCCGCGGGCATTCGCAGGGTCGTCTGCCCGCTCAGCGACCCCGATCCCCGTGTCTCCGGCCGGGGCTTTGCGCGATTGCGTGACGCCGGGATCGAAGTCGACACCGGTCTGATGGAAGCTCAGGCGCGCGTCGTGAACGCCGGTTTCCTGTCGCACATTGAACGGGAACGACCTCATGTGACCCTGAAGCTCGCGACGACCCTCGATGGCCGGATCGCCACGCGCACGGGCGAGAGCCGATGGATCACCGGACCGGAGGCACGCAGGCGGGTGCATCTGATGCGCGCGCGCTCGGACGCCATCATGATCGGGGCCGGGACGGCGCGCACGGACGATCCGATGCTCGATGTGCGCGACATGGGTCTGGCTGCGCGCTCGCCGGTGCGCGTGTTGCTGGACGGATCCTTGTCCATCGACATGACCAGCCGGCTCGTGCGCAGCGCGGCCGAGATCCCGTTGAAGGTTTTGCACCGGGCGTCGGCCGATCCGGCACGGATCGAAGCTCTGCAAGAACTCGGTGTCGAGACGATGGTCGTGCCCGATACTGACGGCGTGCTGGATCTCAGCGACGCGTTGCATCGGCTCTCGACCGAGAACGGCATGACCCGGCTTTTGTGCGAGGGTGGCGGGCGGCTCGCAGCGGCGCTGTTGTCTTCCGACCTCGTGGACGAACTCGCGTTGTTTCAGGCAGGCCGGGTCATCGGCGGAGACGGCACACCTTCGGTGCGCGGGTTCGGGTTGGACGTATTGGCCTCGGCTCCGCAATTCGAACTTGTCGATTGCACTTCCATTGGCCGCGATACGCTGTCGATCTGGCGCAGGTGACCGGCTTAGCGCCAAAGCCACGGCTGATTGGCAAAGAGAGCCTGGAGCTTGGAAAGCCACGTGGCGCGGGCCGGGCCGTGGCCTTGCGAAAATCGTTCGACGACCAGCTCCGGGGTACACGGTAAACCTGAGACCGGATCGATATATCTCGGATAGGCGATCAACGTCGCCCAGACCAGTTGCTCAAGCGTGGGGCGCGCCTGACGCCGGGGCGGTATCTGCCCGAGATCGCGGGTCAGCCCCCATCCTGCGTAGAACGGGGCGCCGAGGCAGGTGACCGGCAGGCCGCGCAGCAGGGCCTCGAACCCCATCAGCGACGTCATGGTCCAGACCTCGTCGCATTGATCGAGCAGGTCAGCCGGTGACGATCGATGCGCGATCTCGTCCGCGAAACGCGCAGCCTTGTCTGTCGGGATGCTTCCTGATCTGAGACCGGCTTCGACATCCGGATGCGGCTTGTAGATCAGCCAGGCGTCGGGGTTCTGGGTGCGCGCCGTTCGCAAAAGGTCGAGATTGGTCCGGATATCTGAGGTGCCGAGGCGGATCGAGGCATCGTCCTCGACCTGGCCAGGGACCAGAATGACGGGTCGCTTGCGATCCCTCGCGATGCCGGGTGTACCTGTGTTATACTTCGAGAGCCGCGCCGCGATGATGGTGCTGATCAGTCGGGCCGCACGGTCGCTGTCCGCTGCGCCATCAACGCCTTGCCGGATCAACGTCTCGAGATCGGACGGGCGCGAGGGATCGAAGTAGATCCCGGACCGATCAAAAACCAAAGACGCGGCCTGGGTCAGTTCCGCACCGAGGCCGATGGATCTGAGGAAGCCGTCTTCGACGAAGCCAGTTGTCTCCTCAGGTACTGCCCCTGCGCTTGCAGCCCAGATCCAGAGCGAGCGATTCTGCTTTCGAGCGATGCGAGCCGCATCGGACTCAGTCTCCGCAAAGCGTGGAGGGTTGCCGTGCTCGGGCAGAAACCGCGCGATATTGCGCCGCTTCCACAGTCGTGCGCCGGCAATCACGTCGCCTTTGCCTGAGCCGACGGGGGTCTCGGCGCGCTGAAACTGCAGCAAAGCGTCGATTGCATCTTCGAAGCTGCAAAGCGAACCGCGCCAGGGGTCGACATAGATCGGATAATTCAGATGACAGGCCGCGAACAGGCTATCGACGCTGTGGGTCGCCGTTCGGCGTGCAATCGTCTTTTCGTCTTCGGTCAGTCCCCATCCCGCGTAGAACGCGGCGCCGAAGGTTCTGACGGGCTTGCCGGCGAGGACCGCCTCGTAGCCCAACTGCGAACTCACCGCATAGACCGCATATGCACCGTTGATGGTATCCCAGGGATTGACCGGGTCGGCGAGGAAAAGATCGTCAGCCGACAGATCCTGCGCTTTGAAGTGGCCGCGTTTGCGCCCAAGCGCCACGTCCGGATGTGACTTGACGACGATGCGTTTGCCCGGGTTTTCGGCCCTGGCAGCGGACAGCATCTGTCGGAAAGCACCCTCAGTTGCCTGCGCGCCGGGAATGGACGCGTCACCCCTTGTCTGGTCTATGACGAGAATGTAGCCGGGTTCGACCTTCCAATCGCCTCCCGGTGGTGTGTATTTCGAAAGCCGGTGCTCGCGGAGCAGATCGATGCAGGACCGCGCTCGCGACAGATCATCATCCCGTTGTCCGGCGTTGAGCAGGTTCTCCAAACGAGACGGCGCGGACGCATCGTAATAGACGCCGACATCGTCGATGATGATCGAAAGCGGCGGGTAGCGCGTCAGACCGGGATGAATCGAACGCAGGAAACCGTCCTCGATGGTGATCAGCGGCGCACCTGATTTTCGTGCGAGGTATCGTCCCCGTGCAGAGACAGGCTTGCGCCCCCAGACGCCAACCGCATCGCCGCGCGAAGGTCGTGGATAACCGAAGGTCACCCGCCAGCCTGCGGCACTGAGCATTGTCCGGAGCCAGGGTTGCCGTGCGAACCCCAGAGATGCGACGCAGAGCCGTCGGGTCGGCCCGTGGTCGGGCGGCATCTCGGATGGTCGGGCGGCGCCCGTCAGAAACCGCCCAGTGACCGGGTCGATCCTGCGAAGTTCACGACCGGTGCAACAGCCTGCAGGATCTTGAGCCACCGCACGAACGGTGCCGTGGTCACATAGATCGTATCGTTGTTGCGCATCATGAAGTCGCGGGCGAGGAACAGGCCGGCCGGCTGCGTCAGATCGACGATGTAGGCCACCCGCTGCGGGCCGTTGATTTCCTGTCCTGGCAACAGGCGCCGGGCAATTTCCTCTGGCTCCTCACGGAATAGGAAGACCCCGGTCGGATCCGCCGACTGGTCAGACAGGCCACCGACGGTACCGAGCGCCCGAATAACGGAAACATCGCGCGTCGGGAACTGCACGGTTGCCGAGCGATTGACCGCGCCCAAAGCCGTGAAAATCCGACGATCGCGTTCGGCGATGATCGCGTCACCGCTGCTCAGGTGCACATCGTTGCGTGGTTCGTCATAGAGGTCCTGGAGCCAGATCTCTCCCTGGATCTGGCCGCGCCGGAGCTTCAGGCGCACCACTTCAGGGTCGATGCTCACGCCGCCGGCCCGCGCCATCATCGGCAGAATATGGGTTGTCGGGGGTTCGATCGGGTAGAGCCCCGGAGCGTTGACCACCCCTTGAATCGAGATCTGACGGCCATTCGCCTCTACACGGTAGAGATTGACCTGCGGGTTCAGGGTCTTCTGCGCCAGAGCCGACTGGATGCGGCCGCGCAACTGGCTTTCGGTCAGTCCGGCAGCACGGATCGGACCGACATATGGCACAAAGACCCGGCCGGTTTCATCGACCCGCACGCTTGGCAGTGGCGTCGCCCCGATCCCGGCGGGGTTGAGCAGTCCTTCGTCGATATTCTCCCAGACCGTGATCGCCAGCACGTCGCCGCGCGCCAGCGAGTAAACCGGTTCGGCCGGTCGCTCGATGAAGCTGACCGAGAAACCGGACGACTCGTCGACCCGCGTCACCCGAGCGATTTCCGGTGTCAGAGGCATGACGTGGAACCCGTAATCCGGGTTCTGCTGGACGTCCGTCAGCTCTTCATAATACGGCCCCGTCCGCGGCAAGCCGCATGCGCTGAGTGCGACAAGAACCGACAGACTGATCAGCAGCCGTGCGACCGGTCGGAAGAACGACATCCCCAAGCTCCTTCTCGCCCCCCCTGTCCCGCCTGAGTACATATCAGGCGCGGGCGTTTCAGATTGGGGCGACATTAACGCAGTTAATGCAGTGTTCCTAGGGTGTTGTCGAGAAATATTAACGCATCCTTTCCGGTGACATCACCCAGTCGCGATCAGTGTCGGCCCAGGTGCAATCTTGACGAGCTCGCCGGAGGACGGCTCGCCCAGAACGATGTCATAGGGGTCGCGCCGGTCAAGCATGATCGAAGGCAGTGTCGCCAGCGCCCGGTCTATGCCGGGATGGGCATAGAAAGACCCGTTGATCTGGCTGGTTTCCATGAGGAACTGCCGGAAGAGCCAGTAGGAGCGAAGATCCGGCCGCCGCGGATGACGCAGAAAGCTGGTCAGCTTCTGCTCGGAAGCCAGCCCGGGCTTCTTGTAGATCGCCCGGCCCAGTGCGGCGACAGGCAGTCCGCGCCAAAGCGCCTGCTGCGCGGCAGTGGAATTCACCATGATCGCGGTGCGGGCGCGGTCGAGAAGCTGGGCGAGTTTCTTTCCGCCATCGATGAAGATCACGCGCTTTCCGACGCCGAGATCGTGGGCAACGTCGCGGATCACCTTGCCAAGACGCTCGCGCCCATCCTCGAACGGATGCGCTTTCAGGACAAGGTATTCGTCGGGGGCAGCACCTTCGGCAAAGGCATCGATGACCTTTTCGATGAACTCCGACGTGCTGTCGAAATCCGAGTGCTCCTGCATCGATGCATCGAAGGACAATTGCAGCAGGACCAGATGGAATGTCTTGTCCGAGCGCAAGAGCATCCACTGACGGAGCGAACGCCAGAGCCAGATCCACGGCGCCTTCGCGGCGCGCGACCAGTACCAGCTGCACTCACGCAGGAGCGATTCGTCGCGGTGGCCGCGGAACCGGCCATAGCGCCCGTGCGGCACAAGGCAGCGCGCGTGATAGAGCGCCGAGTGCCAGAGGTGTTGGCGGTAATCCCCCCAGGTCGCAGGCAGTTCGGCATCGGGTTCGTCCGCCGCGCCGAGCGCCTGCGCCATGCGTGGCAGGCTGATCGACATCACCCGCGAATTCGCGTTGGTGCCATCCCGCTCGTAAGTGATCCAGCTCGGCCGGATGTAGCCTTCTTCGAAACAATGGGTGACGATCCCGCGCGCCTTCGCGATCTCGAGTGCCGTCCGGTGAATCGGCCGGGTATCGCCGTAGACGACGATATCCGTGACGCGGTGCGCGACGATACGCTGGATCAGCCACTCGTCGAAGCGGGACGGATCGTCGGTGAACGGCAGCAGCGCGCCGGTCGAGCGCCACTCGGCTTCGTCCGAGGCGTTGAACCCGACCCGGAGCACGGTCGCGCCCCGATCGACCAATGCCTGTCCCAGTTTGCGGTAAAACGGGCCGTGTGGCCCCTGCAGAAACAGAAAGACCCTGCTCTCGGCATCCGACATCTGTCCCACGCTCCGCTCGCAGTCCGCCATGCCTTGGCGGCGACCTGTTCTGTTTAGCGCCGTCCGTGTGAGTAATCTGTTAACGATCCTCGCTTGTCCCGTCCGGCGGCACCTTATATTCGGTCTTGAGCCGACTATAGGGAGCCGGAAGCCAAATGTTTACTGGAATCGTGCGTGAAGTCGGAGAGGTCCTGACAATTCATCAAGCCGGTGACACGAAGATCCGTTTGGGTTGCGCGCGTGATTCGGGCTCAATCGAGATTGGCGCGTCGATCTCGTGCAACGGCGTTTGCCTGACCGTCGTCGCCAAGGGGTCTGGTGATTCGCAGAACTGGTTCGAGGTCGATGCGTCTGCCGAAACCCGTTCGAAGACGACGCTTGGCGATTGGCAGACCGGAACCCTCGTGAACCTCGAACCCGCCCTCCGACTAGGCGACGAACTGGGCGGTCACATCGTTTCGGGCCATGTCGACGGGCTCGGCCAGATCACGAATGTCCGGCCCGAGGGTGATTCGCATCGCCTCACGATCGCTGCCCCGGCAGAACTCGGCCGGTTCATCGCACAGAAAGGCTCTGTCACCATCGACGGGATTTCCCTGACCGTGAACGAAGTCGAGGATGCGGATGGCGCCACGCAATTCGGCATCAACATCATTCCGCACACCTGGTCCGTCACCAATCTGCGCGATGCGGCGCCGGGGACGAAGGTGAACCTCGAGATCGATCTGCTTGCACGATATGTGGCCCGGCTGGCCGAAAGTGCCCCGGCTTAAAGCCTGAGAATCGTCCGGCGTTTCGGGCGGCTTTTGTTCGGCGAGCAGACCTCTGCCTGATCAATCCCGCCGCAGAGACAGGATCCACGCGATCACGGCACTCGTTTGCACTTCGTCGAGCCGAAGGCCGGGCATCGTCAGATGCGGCGTCACGAAGAACAGCCGCAGGCTGGTCTCGGTGTGCTCGGAATGGTCTGCGATGTCGACGAAACTCGGCGCCTCGTTGACATAGAGATTTGCCCAATCCCGTTCGACGTAGTGGCACTCGGCGCAGATCTCGCGCGCGAATACCAGCCCGGCTGACGGATCACCGGGCAGGTCCTGCGCACCGATCTGCGTCGGCACGACGAGCAGGATCAGGAAAAACAGTGCCGGGATCAGTCGCATGTTGCCCTCCGCGCGGCCATCGCTGTGACGCTACGGTAGGCAATGCCGCCATCGGCGCCATGATGTCGATCAATCGCGCTCAGCCGGTTTGACGCATCTCCGACGGTGTCACTGGCACTGGTTTTCAGCCGCGGCGCAGGCTATGTGCGCGTCATGAGCAAGACCGAATACACCGACGCGATCTCTTCGGTCGCCGAGATCATCGACGAGGCGCGCAACGGGCGGATGTTCATCCTCGTCGATCACGAAGACCGCGAGAACGAGGGCGATCTGGTCATCCCGGCGCAGATGGCAACGCCCGATGCCGTCAACTTCATGGCAACCCACGGACGCGGCCTGATCTGCCTGTCGATGATGGGCGAGGCCCTCGACCGGCTGGGTCTGCCGATGATGACCTCCACGAACCAGTCGCGCCATGAGACGGCCTTCACCGTGTCGATCGAGGCGCGCGAAGGTGTGACCACGGGGATTTCGGCCCATGACCGGGCGCGCTCGATCGCCGTGGCAACCGATCCGAATGCGACGCCCGCGGACATTGCAACGCCGGGCCACGTCTTTCCCTTGCGCGCGCGAGACGGCGGCGTTCTCGTCCGCGCCGGCCATACCGAAGCCGCGGTCGATGTAGCGCGTCTGGCAGGCATGAACCCGGCGGGCGTGATCTGCGAGATCATGAACGAGGACGGCACCATGGCCCGCCTGCCGGATCTCGTGGCGTTCGCGCAGAAGCACAACCTGAAGATCGGCACGATCTCGGATCTCATCGCCTATCGCCGCAAGCACGACAATCTGATCCGCGAGGTCGACCAGGCGACGATTTCCTCGGTGTTCGGCGGTGAATGGACGCTCCGCGTGTTCCGCGACGAGCCGGGCGGCATGGAACACTACACCCTGACCAAGGGCGACGTCGGCGACGGCAATCCGGTTCTCACGCGAATGCACGTGCTCGATCCGCTCGAAGACGTGCTCTGTCTGAACGAGGATCGCTGGCAGCAGGTCCCGAATGCCATGTCTGCGATCGCCGCCGAAGGCCGCGGCGCGGTGGTGATCCTGCGCGACAGCTCGCCCACGGCGATTTCCGACCGGTTGAGGCCGCGCGGTCTTTCGCCGAAGGAAATCCGCCAGTACGGCGTCGGGGCGGAGATCCTGAACAATCTCGGCATCCACGAGCTGATCATGCTGACGAACTCGCCGGCACCGAAACTGGTCGGGCTGGAAGGCTACGACATCTCGATCGTCGAAACCCGCGCGATCCCGGATCGGGAGGGCTAGATGGCCGCGACGGACGAGCATACGGTCCTGCCGATACCTGAGTTCGGTGACCCGAAGCCGAGCGTCCTGATCGTGGTCGCCCCCTACTACCGTGCGATTGCCGATAATCTGATCTCGGGCGCGCAGGCCGTGCTGAAAGCTGCGGGTGCCGCGCACGATCTGGTCGAGGTGCCGGGTGCGCTCGAAGTTCCCACGGCAATCCGTCTCGCTGCGAACCGTTACGAGGGCTTCGTTGCCCTTGGTTGCGTGATCCGCGGGGAGACGACGCACTACGAGACCGTGTGCAATGATTCCTCACGCGGGCTCACGCTGCTCGGCCTGGACGGGATGTGCATCGGCAACGGCATCCTGACCTGCGAGAACATGGAGCAGGCGGTCGTCCGTGCGGCACCGGATCAACAGGACAAGGGTGGCGGCGCGGCGAATGCGGCCTTGCATCTGATTGCGCTCAAGCGCCGGTTCGCAACGTCGCAGCCTCCAACCGGCGGGCGACAGACAAACGGCGACGATCCGATCCTGCTCGCCGATCAGACCGGACTGACGCGGACGGCCTGATGTCGAAGGTGCCGACCAGTCCGGAACGCAAGGCTCGCCAGCTCGCCCGGTCGGCGGCCAGGCTTGCCGCCGTTCAGGCGCTCTACCAGATCGAAATCACCGGAGCCGACTGGCGCGGCGTGGTCCGCGAGTTCGATCAGCACAGGCTGGGCGCGGAAATCGAAGGCGTGAAGTATCGCGAAGCCGATCCGGAGCACTTCCGCACCGTTGTCGAGGGCGTGATCTCCAACCAGAGCGATATCGACCATCTGACCGACCGCGCACTTGTCGAGCGGTGGCCGCTCGGCCGGATCGACGCGACCCTGCGCGCGCTGTTCCGGGCCGCCGGGCAGGAAATCAGATCCCGTCCGGATATCCCCACAAAAGTCATAATTGGCGAGTACATAGACATCGCGAAGGCCTTCTTTGAGGAGGGAAAGGAAGCCAAGTTCGTGAATGCCGTGCTCGATCACATGGCACGCGAAGCGCGGCCCGAGGCCTTCAGCTAGACGAGCGCGCCTGCCGCAGGCGGGTCGTGTGTGGGTTGGGGGCATTGCTTGCGATGAGCTACGAACGTACCGGCAGCAGGTTTGCCCGGTCGCGCTACCGCGTGATCGGCACCGTCGTCGCGTTGATTGCGGCGGCATCGGTCCTGTGGTCGGTCTCGAACGCACCAAACCCGGTTCGTCCTGCCCCGTTTGAAACCGTTCTGGGCGTTCGGCACGACCCGAGTGTCGCCGAGTATCGCCCCGAGATTCCAATGCAACTGGCCTGGGATCGGGCCGGTACGTCGCTCATCGTGCGTCAGGCCGACGGGATGATCGTATCCTGGTCGCTCGCGGATCTGAGCGTCCGTCCGATTGCCTCGACGGAGTCCGTGTTCGCGTTCTGCCCGGCTGCGAATCGCTTGCTCGTCAACATGAATGACAGCGCCGTCCTTCTGAGCCTGGACGATGGTGGCTTCCTGCGCATTGCCGACCGGCGCTACGACCACGCCGCGTTCAGTCAGGACTGCTCCGTCCTCGCCATCGCGAGGGACGACGAATCGTTCATCCGTCTCTGGCAGGCCGAGCGCGGCTGGACCTCCGTTGCAACGGATCGCCCGGTACGCAACAGCCTGGTTCTGTCGCGCGACGGGTCAGTGCTGGCGGCCTCCGGTCAGTCCAACGCGCTGGGCGAGGGCGCAGTGCTCGAACTGTTCGACGTGGGGTCGGGTGAGACCGAGCCGACCGCGCGCGTCACCGGGCCGGAAATATCGGTCGGCGACTGGAGCATGGCGTTCTCTGCCGATGGCAGCGGCGTCGTCCTCGGCAGCCGTATCCTCGGGCAGACCGGGTTGAAGCGGATCACGAGCGCCGACGGGCTGGTCCGCTGGGGGCGCGACAGCTCGGACCGCAACTGGGTCTCGGCCCTTGCCGCGTCGCCGGACGGCATCCTGCTGGCAACCGGCGATCTGGATGGCCTCCTGCAGATCTGGGAGGTCGATCGCGGCGTGATCGTCGGAGAGTTCGACACGGCCCATGCCATCGAATCGCTGTCTTTCTCGAATGACGGGCGGCGCCTCGCGGTCGGGCTTTGGAACGGCACGATCGGCATAGCGGGCGCCGACGCCTTGATCGGACACTGAGCCTCCCCGATATCGACCGGATGCGTTCTCTTCTCGCCGTCCTGATTCTTGTGCTCTCGGGTTTCACCGCGAACGCGGACTCGCCCGAATTGCTCGCCGCCTCGGATCGTGCCGACTTCGTGCTGATCGAGAAGGCCGAACGACGCCTGACCCTCTGGCGCGGCAGCCGGCTTCTGAAGAGTTACCGCATCGGGCTCGGCTTCGCACCGACAGGCGACAAGACCCGCGAAGGCGACGGCAGAACGCCCGAAGGGATCTACCGCATCGACCGGCGCAACGACCGCTCGAGCTTTCACCTCTCGCTCGGCATCGACTATCCGCGGCCCGACCAGCGCGCCGCCGCCCGTGCCGAGGGGCGCGATCCGGGCGGGGACATCTTCATCCATGGTCAGCCGAACGGTTTTCCGGGACGCCGACTCCCCGGGGACTGGACGGCTGGCTGCGCCGCCGTCTCGAATGCCGAGATGCGCGAGATCTGGTCGATGGTGGCCATCGGCACGCGCGTGGAGATCCGGAAATAGACCGTCCAACGCGGTTGCGCGCACGTCCTTCGCCGGTATTCTCGCGCATAAGACAAGCGTCGGGAGGGACCAGATGCCGGGCAACGGCAATGCCGCACAGTATTTTGTAGATCGTCATCTCGATGAAGGTCGCGGCGACAAGGCGGCGTTCGTGGAGGGCGATCGCCGGCTGAGTTACGGGGAACTGGCTGATCAGAGCGACCGCATGGGCGATCTCTTCGCGCGCGTCGGTCTGCGTCAGGAAGACAGGGCCGCGATGCTGGTCCTCGACGTGATCGAGTTTCCGGTGATCTTCTGGGGGGCGTTGAAGGCAGGGGTGGTTCCGGTCGCGCTGAACACGCTGCTGACGACCGACCAGTACCGATACATCCTCGGCGACAGTCGCGCGCGGGCGCTGTTCGTGTCGGCTCCGCTGCTCGAAACGGTCCGGCCGATCCTCGAGGACCTGCCGCATCTCGAAGTCATATTCATCGTCGGCGGGAGCGACCCGGCAGGCCTCGATTTCAGCCGGGAGCTTGGGGCGAGCAATCGACGGGAGATGGTCGAGGTCGATGAGGATGACGTCGCATTCTGGCTCTATTCCTCTGGCTCGACCGGCCAGCCGAAGGGCGTTCGCCATGTGCACGGCGCGCTGAAGGCGACCTCTGACACCTACGGCGCTCAGGTGCTCGGTATCCGGTCCGACGACGTGATCTTCTCGGCTGCGAAACTGTTCTTCGCCTACGGCCTCGGAAACGGCATGACCTTTCCGATGTCGGTCGGCGCGACGACTGCACTGTTGCCGACGAGACCGTCACCCGACGCGGTGTTCGATATCATGCGCGCGATCGAGCCGACGATCTATTGCGGTGTGCCGACGCTCTACGGCGCGATGCTCGCGGCCCTGGGCGACGACCCGGTACCGGGATCCGGCCGCCTGCGGATCTCGATTTCGGCGGGCGAGGCGCTCCCGGCAGAGATCGGTCAGGTCTGGAGCAACAAGACGGGTACCGACATTCTCGACGGCGTCGGCTCGACCGAGATGCTGCACATCTTCCTGTCCAACGCGCCGGACTCGCTGGAGTACGGGACGTCCGGGGTCGCCGTGCCGGGCTACGATCTGCGGCTGGTCGACACGGAAGGCAGCGAAGTCGCGCCTGACGAGGTCGGCGAGCTACTCGTCAAAGGCGCATCTGCGTCCGATGGCTACTGGAACCAGCGCGACAAGAGCCGGGCGACCTTCGAGGGCGTCTGGACCCGCACGGGCGACAAGTACACGCGGCGCGTCGACGGGCGCTACATCTACTGCGGCCGGACGGACGATATGTTCAAGGTCTCGGGCCAATGGGTGTCGCCCTTCGAAGTCGAACAGGCGCTGATCTCGCATCCGACCGTTCTGGAGGCCGCTGTGGTCCCTGCCCTCGATGGCGACGGGCTGGAGAAGCCCAAGGCCTTTGTCGTTCCAATGGATGCCGGTGCCGGGATCGAGGTGCCGGTGCTGCAGGATCACGTCAAACAGGCGGTCGGAAACTGGAAGTATCCGCGCTGGATCGAGACCTGCGCCGATCTGCCGAAGACGGCGACCGGCAAGATCCAGCGGTTCAAGCTGCGCGAATAACGTCCGGGATTTCTGGCATCGCGTCGGCTTTGCAAGCCCGGGCGCGGGCGTGGGGGCTCAGGCGGCGATGTTCATTTCCTGCCCGGGCAAAGTATCTTCGCCTTGGGCCAGGAGACTGGATGCATCGGCCAGACGGCGGTCAGCCGGAGCGGCCGTGGCTGGATCGGTCTCGACGGCGCTGCCGTCCGATTTGGTCTCGGCAAACACTTCGAACCTCTCCTCGCTACGTTGCTGTGCCAGTTCGGCCACGGCTTCGAGCCGCTGCGCGTCGGCCAGTGACGCGACACGGCGGTCGGCGGCCGACGGTTCCGCAGGTGCCAGGGCCGCTGCCTTGACCACCGTCATCTTGTCGATCGTCGCCTCAGGATCGCCCGGGACCGGCGCGATATCGATCTTCACTTCCCCGCCGATCGCATAGCGCCGCCCGTCGGGGCCGAGCTGGAAGGTGTAGGTCGGAGCGCTGGCATATTGCCCGCCGACCGCCGCGTGCGCCTGCTCATGGCGCCGGACTTCGGCATCGCGCGCCTTCAGCTTCTTGACCTGCTCGCGCTCCGCGTCCGTCAGCCCGTCCGCAGATTCGATTTTCTTTTCCTCAGCACCCTGCACCGCAGGCGTGTCCCCGCCCGGGGCGAGATTCGAGATGACGGCGTTGCGCCGGGCCTCGGCGGCAAACCCGCCGCCAACTTCCTTCACGTCGGACGGGGCGTCGACGCGCGGCGCACGCGGACCTGGCACATCGCCTGCGCGCTGGGCCGCGTCGCCCGGCCGGAACGGGATGACCTGGCCGCCGGCGGCACGATCGACGATCAGTGAGCGCACCCGGGTCGTCAGAAGCGGCCTGCCGGCTGCACTGAACGTGACTGCAAGTCCCTCCATGATCACCCCGCGGCAAGTCCGAACACGAAAGCACCATGGACGCATCGGGTTTCGACAGGGTTAGCGTGCGGAAAAATAAGGTTTTGGAGCCATCATTGCCGCAACGATGGTACTGGTGCCGCAGTGCAGCATACTATATCCGCACGAGACTACGGGACGCGCTCCATGAACATCTACCTGCCCATCGCCGAAGTATCGGTCAACGCCTTCATTTTGCTGGGGCTGGGCGGTGGCGTGGGTTTTCTGTCGGGCATTTTCGGCGTTGGTGGCGGTTTCCTGATGACGCCCCTGCTGATTTTCATCGGCATCCCGCCGGCAGTGGCCGTCGCGACCGAGGCCAACCAGATCGTCGCCTCGTCGTTCTCGGGCGTTCTCGCCAACCTGCGCCGCAAGACCGTCGACATGAAGATGGGGCTCGTATTGCTCTCGGGCGGTCTTGTCGGATCGGCGATCGGCGTGCAGATCTTCTCCGGCCTGCGCGCGATCGGACAGGTCGATCTCGTGGTCGCGCTTTGCTACGTCGTCTTCCTCGGCCTCGTCGGCTCTCTGATGCTGATCGAAAGCATCAACGCCATGCGCAAGGCCAAGAAGGATGGGCGTCGGGTCGAGAGACGACGCCACAACTGGGTCCACGGCCTGCCGTTCAAGATGCGGTTCCGGACCTCGAATCTCTATATCTCGGCGGTCCCGCCGTTCATGGTCGGGATGCTCGTCGGCACGCTGGCCGCGATCATGGGTGTCGGCGGTGGCTTCATCATGGTGCCCGCCATGATCTATTTGCTCGGCATGGCGGCTGTCGTCGTCGTCGGAACGTCGCTGTTCCAGATCATGTTCGTGACCGGTGCGACCACGCTGATGCATGCGATCACCAACCAGACCGTCGATGCGGTGCTCGCCGTGATCCTGCTCGTCGGCGGTGTCGTCGGCACGCAGATCGGGGTGCGCGTCGGACCGCGGCTGAAGGCCGAACAGCTCCGAATTCTGCTCGCTCTGCTCGTGCTTGCGGTGTGCATCAAGCTCGGCCTCGACCTCATCGTGACACCATCCGAGTTCTTCACCCTTGGCGGCGGGGCGGGCCATTGATCCGGCTTTTCGTCATCCTGTCCGCCCTCGCGGTCCTTTTTGCAACGTCGGCGCATGCCAAGGACCGCGTCGTCGCAAGCTTGAGCCAACACAACCTGTCGCTGACGACCGGGTTCACGGGTTCCGAGCTTTTCGTCTACGGCGCGATCCGGACCGTCGGCGATCTTCCGGCCGATGCGATCGACGTGATCGTCGCGATCACCGGGCCGAGCGAGCGCGTAAATGTCCGCAAGAAGGAACGCCAGTTCGGGATCTGGATCAACGGCAAGGGCGTCGAGATCGACGCGGCCCCCAGTTTCTACACCGTCGCGACCACGGGACCGTTCCGCGATATCGTGTCCTGGACCGAGGATTTCCGCCACCGCATCGCGCTCGATCTCGTCATCCGCCTGATCGACGCGCCGGACTGGGTCGAGGACCGCGAGGAGTACCGCTCGGCCGTCGCCCGCATCCGCGAGGAGCAGGGCCTCTACAGCGTGCGCGAAGGCACCGTAGCCCTGATCGACAACGCCCTGTTCGAGACCCGGATTCAGCTTCCGGCCAACCTTGTCGAGGGCGACTACAAGGCCCGCATCTTTCTTCTCAAGGACGGAGAGGTGCTCGACACCTATGAAGATCGCGTCGAGGTGCGCCGGGCCGGGATCGGCCGCTGGATCTACACATCGGCTCAGGAGTGGCCGGCGATCTACGGCATCGTCTCGATCCTGGTGGCACTCGCCGCCGGCTGGCTTGCCTCGGCGTTCTTCCGGACGTTTTTCCCGAACTGATCTTCCGGCCTGATGAGGGTCACGCGATCCAGCCCCGCGATCCGAGCAAGATCGTTCTCGTAATCGCTCTGCATCTTCCGGCACTTCTCCGGCGGAAAAGGCCTGTAGGCCGGATGCCCCTTCGGCTTCGGGAAGCGCCGGGACACCGTTTGCACGCGACCCCGGTCGGGCCGGGTTCCTTCCACCATGATTTCCTCGAGCCGCGTCACAGCGGGCGCCGACAATCCGGCCAATGCCTGCCATTGGATCGGCTCGATTGCCGAGAGCCCTTCGTCGCCAGCGAAGGCTCGGAGCACATCATCCTCGATCAGACGCAGGTCTTCGTAGCGCCAGACGATCAGTCGGGCTTTCGGGAAAACCGAAGCCACGTCCTGCACGACATCGGCCCAGCGCCGCGGCGCGTCGAGCATCCTGTCTGCCCAGCCCATATCGAACGGGCTGTACCCGCGACGCAGCACCATGTGGCTCCAGACCGACGGCAGGAAGCCCGCGAATCCCCGGATCGAAATCAGGATGTCGAGATCGGGACCGTCGAGAGCGCGCCGAAACGCTTTCAGCCTGCCGCGGGCCGACCCGAACAGATCGGCCTTGTCGAAGACATCCGTCAGCCGCCCCAGCAGTGCCTCGTCGGAAATGATGGCGCGCGCGGCGCCGTCGCTCGCCGCCCCTTCAATCAGCCGCGCCATCGCATCGCCCATGCGCCGCCGGGACATCACTGCTACGGGTCGCTGCGCGTGGTGCAGCGATCCCGCGCGCGCCAGCGTCTCCCGAACAGCTTCGGGGCCAAGGAAAGCGACGCGTCGCGCGGCCAGCGCATTGGTACTGTTGCCAAGGCGCGCCTGAAGATAGGTGCTCGCCGTCTTGTGCGCGCCAAGGTGGAGGACGACTTTCATCATCGATCACTAGCCGAGGTTCAGGACCTCCGGCAGTCTACCCGCCGAAAGGCTACGAGAGCGTTTCCGGCGGGGATTTCCTTTCGTGTTTCAGGATCAAAGACCGACGGCTGCCGAACTCAGGTGAATATTGAAGGCCTCGCGGATCGCGCGATCCCGGTCGACCGGCATGTGCATCGGAAAGCATTCGTCCAGGATCTGACGCTTGCGTTCGATTGCCTTCTGGACAAGATCCGGCCGCCCGATCTCGGCCCATTCCTTGGGCGAGGTGCGATCGCCGAGGGCCGGATAGATGTACTCGGTCTGCATCAGGCCGAGCGTCTGGTCGTGTCCGAGGTAGTGACCCGGACCATCCAGACAGACCGACTTCATCACGTCGACCGACAATGTCTCGTCCGTTACCTCGATCCCGCGCACGCAGCGCAGGCACTGGCCAAGCATATCGTCGCCGAGGATCAGGCTCTCCATGCAGAAGCCGAGCAGCGAGGCGTGCATCCCGACGGACTCGTAGACCATGTTGAGCCCGGAAAGCCCCGCCATGACGTTCGAGACCGCCTGCTCCCAGCCCGCCTGCATGTCCGGCAGCTTGGCATCTGCGATTCCGGCAGCCGCACCGCCCGGCAGGCCGTAGAACTTGTGCATCTGCGCGCAGCCCGCCGTCAGCAGTGCCTGCTCGCCGGAACCGCCGGACATCGCTCCGGTGCGCAGGTCGGAGACGAACGGCCATGTGCCGAAGATCGCCGGGTGTCCCGGCTTGACCGCGTTCACGTAGACGACACCTGCCAGACATTCGGCCACCGCCTGGACGATCGCACCCGCAATCGGCGCCGGTGCCGTCGCGCCCGCCTGCCCCGCTGACAGCAGCAGAACCGGCATGCCGCCCCGGATCGCGGCCTCCATGACCTCGCAGGCCTCGGTCGCGAACTTCATCGGCGGCACGACGAAACAGTTGGTGTTCGAGATGAATGGCCGGGCGCGCCATGCGTCTTCTCCGCCGGACAGCGCATGGATCGCCTCGAAACAGCCCGGCATGTGATCCGGCTGCACGAAGGACAGACCGACATGCTTCGACGTCCCGCGCGCGCAGGCATAGAGCGTATTGATGTCCAGATCGAAGTTGTCCTCGACATCGCGGCAGACCATCGGACGCTGGAAGAAGTGCACGTTGTCGAGCTGCTCGACGATCCGTGCGGCATCGTACAGATCCTGCAGGGTCGACTCGCGGTATTCGCGGTTCTCGACATCGACGATGTGCACGGCAGCACCCGCCGTGCCGAAATGCACCCGGTTGCCCGAGAGCGTCAGGTCGTGCTTCGGGTCCTGCCCGCACAGCGTGATCTCGCGCGCCGCGACGGCGAGCATGTCCTCTGTCAGCGCACGCGGAATGCGGATCCGACCATCGTCCCCGAGTTCCGCACCGGCCTCGGTCAGTGCCTCGATCCCGCTGGGCGGCGCATCGGCGAACCCGATCTGCTCCATCGCGTCGAGCGCTGCATGATGGATCCGTTGCACATCCTCGTCTGAAAGCGGCCGGTACAATCCGCCGTCCATGCCCGCGCGCACCGGGCGAATGTCCTCGGCCAGCGGCGCTGCACGCAAGGCCTGGCGAGCAGCGCGCCCGCCGGCCCGACGGGACCGGCGCGATACGGTATCTTCTGGTTGGGTGCTCATCTCTTCTCCTGCCGAACTTTAGGTTGCCATTTGGTCAACAGTTCAGGCAGGCGAACCCCGCGCGGCACGCCCACGGCTTGCCCCGATCGTTCGAACGATCAGTTCCAGTCTGTGCAGTTGGTCCATCCCGGGCCCCACGCGCGCCATGCCCTACGATCAGGGTTGCCGGGTCAGATTCTGTTCCAATCCCGACACTTGCGTCGGTTTCCGCTCCTCTGGGCACCTCAAAACGCGCATTGGGAAACATTATTTGTCAAAACGACATTTAGGCATTGCAAACGCGGTAAAGGCTGCTAAATATGATTTTGACATTTAGATGATGCGGAAACATGGACGATCCGACAACAGGCTGCGCGCACACCGCGCGAAGCTGCCCGGAATTCTCGCCGCGGATCCGCGTCGCATCAACGCCGTTTATGCGAGCGACCAGGCGGCCGCCGCACCGGCAAAAAGGGTTCGTAGCTTTGGTTCACAGCCCTGCGTAGCAGTTTGGGGACTCCCTCGGGGGCCAGCCGGAAAGTGCGTACCCCACCACGTGCTTTCCGGCTTCGGCCGAGGAGAGGTCAGGCCGAGAGAAAGTCGTCGACCGCGCCACCCGCTGCGGCCTGACCCAGGGGCGTCAGATCGCCGTCATCCAGCATCGCCTTCGCCGCCTGCATCAGCGTCAATTGCGTCAGGCGCGCCAATGCGCCACCGATCGAGATTCGCGCCACGCCGATCTCGGCGAAGCGGGTCACCGGGATCTGAGACATCTTCCCCGCTGCCAGCACGTTCACCGGCGTGCCGATCGAGCAGAGCTCCTGCAAAACCTCTTCCTTGACCAGCGGGGCATAGATCACCTCGGCGCCCGCCTCCGCGAACGCCCGGCACCGGCGCAAAGCCTCGGCACCGTCATAGGTGCGGGTCAGCCAGCCATCGGCGCGGGCACAGAAGACGATCTCGGCGGACTTGGCCGCTTCGACCGCGGCCTCGACCCGCGCGACCGCATGATCGAACGCGTAGGCTCCGTCGCCCGGCAGTTCCGTGTCTTCGATGGACACGCCCGCCAGCCCGGCCTCCGCCGCCAGTCGCACGGTTTCGGCCACGGTTTCGGGGTCGGCGCCATAGCCGTTCTCGAAGTCACCGCTGACGGGAACATCGACGGCAGCCGAGATTGCCGCCGCGTGCTCCAGCGCCTCGTCCCGGCTGACAAGCCCGCCATCAACCCGTCCGAGCGTGAAGGCATGGCCGGAAGACGTCGTCGCCAAGGCCTTGGCCCCGAGACCGGCCAGCACCTTGGCCGAGCCCAGGTCCCAGGGATTGGGCATCACGAACGGATCTCCCGGCACATGCAGCGCGCGGAACGCCGCGACTTTTTCCTGACGCGTCATCAGATCCTCCCGGTGATTTCCTCGATCACATCGCAGCCATAAACCACATCCTCGCGGGCCGTGTCGAACTGCCCGACGCTCATGCGGATGACATAACGGCCCTCGTGCGTCGTCTGGGTGAGGTAGATCCGGCCGTCGTCGTTCAGCGCCTCGAGAAGCATCTGTGTCGGCCCGTCGCCGTCGATATGCGCAAAAGTGAAAAGCGACAGCGCCGGGGCCGTGACGATCTCCAGGCCGGGATGCGCCCGCAGGCGCTCGCAGGCCTCCTCGGTCCAGATCACATGGTTGCGGATGCGTTCGCGCAACCCCTCCAGCCCGTAGGCGCGCAAGAGGAACCAGACCTTCAGCGCCCGGAAGCGCCGTCCCAGCGGTACCGACCACTCATTGAAATTGACGATGTCCTCGTCGCCAGGACCCTTCAGATAGTCCGGGCGCAGCCCGACGGTGCGGATCAGCGAGCCGGGGTCGCGCAGAAAATGCGCCGAGCACTCGAATTGCGCACCCAGCCACTTGTGCGGGTTGAAAACGATCGAATCGGCGCGCTCCGCGCCTGCCCAATGCACGCGGTATTCCGGGCAGATCATCGCTGCCCCGGCCCAGGCCGCATCGATATGGGTGTAGAGACCCTCAGCCTCGGCGACGTCCATGACCTCGGCCACCGGGTCCATCGCGCCGATCGAGGTCCCGCCCGTGCACATCACGATCCCTGCGGGCGTATACCCTGCGGTGCGATCTTCGGCGATCGCCGCCCGCAAGGCGTCCGGGTCCATGCCGAAATCGGGCCGTGTCGGGATCTTCACGAGGTTCTCGCGGCCGATCCCGGCAAGTTGCACCGCCTTGTCGATCGAGGAATGCGTCTGCGCCGAAGCATAGATCCGCAGTCGCGGTCCGCCAGGCAACCCGTCTCGGTTGCCGGCCCAGTCGAGCGCCCTTTCCCGCATCGTCAGCACCGCACAGAATGTCGCCGTCGTGGCGCTGTCCTGCAGCGTGCCTTTGAAGCCTTCGGGCAAGCCGACCGCCTGGCGCAGCCAGTCGACCATCTTGATCTCGATCTCGGTGGCGGCGGGCGAGGTCTGCCACAGCATGCATTGTGCCGCCATCTGCGTCGCCAGGATGTCGGCGATCATGCTGACCGGCGCGGCGTTGGCCGGGAAATACGCGAAGAAGCGCGGATGCTGCCAATGGGTCATCGCGTCCGGCACAATGCGCTCGAAATCGGCGAAGACCGGCTCGATGCCCTCCCCAGCCTCGGGTGGCGCATCCCCGATCAGTGCTGCCACCTCACCGGGTGCCACCTGCGCGCGCACCGGACGATCGGCGATATCCTCCAGATAACTCGCACCCCAGTCCGCCGCCTTGTGCGCCCAGTGGCGGTAATCCTTGCGATCCATTCGGTGTCCCCGCACGTCCTCTCCGGGCGCGCACATTGGCACTGCGCTGGGGCCAAAGCCAGTCCCTGCATGGGCATGAGTTCACGTTGTGTTGTCGGGTCCATCGACCGATGCTAGCGTCCAAGCGGACGTGTCGGACAAGACCCGAAAGGACGGCACCGCCATGCTCGACTTAGCGCATGTCAGGATCCTCGTCGCGACGCTGCTCCTCGCCGGATGCGCGGCGATTGAGCCAGCCGCAACCACGTTCCCGGCAGAAAAAAGACTGCAGGCATACAATGCGGCGGTCGTCGCCGCTGCCGTCCCGCCGCAAGGCGGCACGAAAACGCCGTTGCTACAGGTCGAGGAGGGCGAGGTTCAGGTCGTCTCGTGGAACGATCCGAAGTTCTATCCGATCGGCGACCAGACGCTCGACCGCAACGTCTGGGTCACGATCGTGCCGCAAGTCCAGAACATGTGCCGGGCGCTTCCGAACGGCGGCACCACAGCGCGGATGGAGGAACTCCTCGGGCTTGCGCCAGGCGATGGAACGGGCCGGCAGATGATTGTCATGACCACCGAGACCCGACACCTCTTCCGGCCCTGTGCCGATCCCAGCCTCGACCAGACGACCTGCCCGCTGAGCGTGCCGAACGCGCGTCCGATCGATTATCCCGAGGATCACTGGAACGCGGATCTCGCATTTGTGCTCAATCAGGCCAGCACGTCCTATGTCCAGACCGGCGGCTATCCGTTCACCCGCCTCGGCTATACGTACGACTGGAACGCGGCCTCGCCCGACAATGTCGGCCCGTCCGAGTTTCTCGTGCGGAACGGCACGAAGGTCGCGGTCACGGCGCAAGTTCCGACCGGAGACTACTGCGCCGCTCCTTCCGGATAAATCCGGGTTTACTCAGGGCTAAGCCGTCATGTACCCCCGCATGCGCGGGCCGGTCCCGCCTCCGGGCGGGCGGGTGGGGGAGGCGGCGGCCGGTCCGCACATGCGGGGCAGACAGAAAATCGTCGGCGCGTAAGCGCCGTCCGCTTGATGAGCCGGTACTACATTCTCACCCGCTCGGATTTCGGATCGTACATCGGTTTCAGCGACGCCTCTGCGATCACGCGCGCACCTGCCACGTCGATCTCGTAGGTCGAGGCCAGCACATCCGCGGGCTTCTCGCCAGGACAGGGCACATACCCCATCCCGATTGCCGCGCCCAGATGGTGCCCGTAATTGCCCGAGGACAGGTACCCGACGATCTCGCCGTCACGCAGCACCGGCTCGTTGTGGTAGAGCAGCGGCTCGGAGTCCGTCAGCCTGAACTGCACCATCCGGGCCGACAGGCCCTCATCGCGCTTGCGCTGAACGGCATCGCAGCCAATGAAATCGTTCTTGGTCTTCGACACCGCAAACCCGAGGCCCGCCTCAAGCACATGGTCCTCGTCCGTGATGTCGTGACCGTAGTGCCGGAATGCCTTCTCGATCCGGCAGGTGTCCATCGTGTGCATTCCGCAGAGCTTCAGCCCGTGATCTGCACCGGCTTCCTGCAGCACCTCGAACACGTGCCCGGCCTGATCGGAGGAGACGTAGATCTCCCATCCCAGTTCGCCGACATAGGACACCCGGTGCGCCCGGGCGAGACCCATGCCGATCTCGATCTCGTGCGCCCAGCCGAAGGGATGATGATCGTTCGACCAATTGTGCGGGCTGACCGACGCAAGCAGATCGCGCGCCTTTGGACCCATCACCGCCAGACAGCCTTCGCCGACCGTTACATCCGTGAAGACGACCCGCGCATCGCCGGCGTGGCGCTTCAGCCACGACATGTCGCGCACCGCCGTCGCCGCAGGGGTGACGATGAGATAGAGATCGCCGGCGAGCCTTGTGACGGTGACGTCCGCCTCGATCCCGCCCCTCGCGTTCAGAAACTGCGTGTAGACGATCTTGCCGACCGGGACCGACATGTCGGCACCGCAGATCCGGTTCATCACCGCCTCGGCGTCCGGCCCCTCGGCGCGGATCTTCCCGAAACTCGACATGTCGTACATGCCGACGCCGGTGCGGATCGCCATGTGCTCGTCGGCGTTGTTCTCGAACCAGTTCTGCCGCTTCCACGTATACTGGTACTCCGCGGCCTGTCCGTTCTTCGCGAACCAGTTCGGCCGCTCCCAGCCGGCCGTCTCGCCAAAGACACCGCCGGCGTCTTTCAAATGCGCATGGAATGGCGAGCGCCGCACGCCGCGGGCCGTCTCCGGCTGGCGATAGGGGAAGTGATCGGCATAGAGCAGCCCCAGCGTCTCCGAGACCCGCTCCTTCAGATAGGTCCGGTTCTTCTGGAACGGCTGGACCCGGCGGATATCGACGTCCCAAAGATCGAACGGTGCCGCGCCGTCCTCGAGCCACTGCGCGAGCGCAAAACCGGCACCGCCCGAGGACACGATCCCGATCGAGTTGTACCCGGCCGCGACCCACATGCCGCGCAGTTCCGGGTGTTCACCCAGATAGTAGCGATCATCCGGCGTGAAGCTCTCCGGCCCGTTGAAGAACGTGTGGATCCCGGCCTCGCCCAGCATCGGCATCCGGTTGATCCCCATCTCGAGGATCGGCTCGAAATGGTCTATGTCCTCGGGCAGTTGGTCGAACTCGAAGTCGTCCGGAATGCCCGCCATGCCCCAGGGCTTGGCCTTGGGCTCGAAGGCCCCGAGCATCATCTTGCCGGCGTCTTCCTTGTAATAGGCACACTCGTCCGGCACGCGAAGTACCGGCAACTGCGTCAGACCCGCGACCGGCTCGGTGACGATGTAGAAGTGCTCGCAGGCGTGCAGCGGCACGGCACACCCCGCCATCGCGCCGACTTCACGCGCCCACATGCCGCCGCAGTTGATCACGACATCCGCATCGATCTGCCCGGCTTCCTCGCCGCGCGCCCACGACACGCCCGTGACCCGGCCGTTCGCCTGATGGATATCGGTGACCTTCACGCCCTCGACGATCTTCGCACCGTTCTGACGGGCACCCTTGGCAAGCGCCAGCGCGATGTTCGCCGGGTCCGCCTGACCGTCCAGCGGCAGATGCACGGCCGCGACCACGTCGTCGATATTCAGGTGGGAGTACATCGCCTTGACCTCGGTCGGCGAGACCTCGTTCACATCGACCCCGAAGGCGCGGGCCAGACCGGCCTGACGCAGGATCTCCTCGCGTCTCTCCTCGGTCAGCGCGACGGTCAGCGACCCGTTCTGGCGCATCCCCGTGGCAACACCAGTCTCGGCCTCCAACTTGACGTAGAGATCTGCCGAATACTTCGCGAGCCGCGTCATGTTCTGGTTCTGGCGCAACTGCCCGATCAGCCCCGCCGCATGCCATGTGGTGCCGCAGGTCAACTGCTTGCGTTCCAGCAGCACGACATCCGTCCAGCCGAGCTTGGCCAGATGATAGGCGACCGAGCAGCCGGACACGCCGCCGCCGATGATCACTGCACGTGCCTTGGTCGGGATCTGAGCCATGTCTGTCTCCTTCGGGTAGGATGGGTTGCAACCCATCCTACGATTGGGTCAGCCAGGCGGTCTGCATGGCCGTGAAACGGGCGAGGTAGTCTTCGCGCAGCGCCTTCTCGGTGGCACCGACATCGTAGGCTGGCGTCGTCAGCGGCTTTGCCGAGGTCACGTCGATGACCACGAAACCGCTGGACAGTTTCATCAGGTCCGGGCCGAACAGTTCGGTCCAGCGCGGTGCAAGCGCGTTCGCCGTGTCCGACCCGGTCGCATGAAACGCAGCCGAGCCGCGAAACCGGGCGCCCTTGCGGGCAAAGACGTCGACCATGTTGACCTCGACCCGCGCATCATGCGCGAGGTTCGCCATGGTGTTCGGCGAGCGGATCTCGGCAAAGGCGACGCGCTCGGCATCCAGAGCCTGGAACGTGCCCTTCGGCGAGACGTTCGGCCCCTCTGGCCCGACCGTCGCCAAATGGCCGAGCCGCCATTCATTGACGAAGTCCTGCAACGACGCGCTCAGCATCATGCCCTCCCGACCAGGTGATGGCCCGACGCCGTCACCTGCTTCGCGATCTCGGCGATATGAGCCGGTGTCGTCTCGCAACATCCGCCGACGATGGTCGCGCCCTTCTCGATCCAGGTCAGCGCGTGACCGGCATAGGCCAGCGGATGCAGGTCGGTGCGGTTCTCGATCACCTCCACCGTCTCTCCGGGCGCATAGGCGCTGAGATCGGCCGAGAATGCGTTCGCATAGGCACCGAACGGCCGGCCGTCGCGCGCGAGATCCGGCATGGCCTCGACGCTGACCTCCGGCGTCGAGCAGTTCACCAGCAGCGCGTCTACGTCCAGCCCATCGAGGGCCGCGATGGCCTCGGTGATCGTCTCGCCCGATCGCAACCGCGCAGTGCCGTCCTCGGCGAGCGCTGGCGCCAGCGTCCACGACACCCAGACCGGTTTGCCGCTTTCGCACGCCGCCGTGGCGGCGGCGCGGCCTTCCTCGGCAGTCGACATTGTCTCGCACATGAAGAGGTCGACGTGATCGGCCTCGACCTCGACGATCTGGCGGTATTCACCGACATTGCGCTCGAACGCCTCCACCAGATGGGGCCGATAGGACCAGCTCAGCGGCGGCAGACACCCGGCGATCCGCGCCGCCGGACCGGCCGCCCGTCGCGCCGACCGGGCAAGCTCGATCGCCGCGTTCTGTTCGCCGAGGAAATCCCGGGTCTGGCCGTGGGTGTCATCGCTGACCCGCGGCGTCGTCGCATAGGTGTT
Organism: Pseudomonadota bacterium; assembly: GCA_039184865.1. Classification (GTDB taxonomy): domain Bacteria; phylum Pseudomonadota; class Alphaproteobacteria; order Rhodobacterales; family Rhodobacteraceae; genus Thermohalobaculum. The sequence continues at coordinate 54,972 of JBCDAV010000012.1, forward strand.
CAGGGTGATCACTCCCGCGCCCGCGCGCAGGTAGTCCTCGTGCAGTTCCCGCACCAGGTGCGGCTCGTTGCGCATCACCCAGCCGCCCCATTCCGCATGGATCGGATTGGACGACCGGTTGCAGAGCTCCTGTCCCATGCCGCCGTCTAGGAGCGTGATCTCCATCACACGGTCTCCGGCATGACCCGGCCGACGATACGGTCGCCCCTGGCTTCGAGCTGGGTCTTCAACTCCGCGATATGTGCGGGCGCAGTCTCGCAGCAGCCACCGATGATCCGGGCCCCGCGCCGCACCCAGTCCATGGCATGGGTGGCATAGCCCGCCGGGTCCAGATCCGACCGCTTGCCGATCATGTCGACGGTCTCGCCCAGCGTGAACTCCTTCGGGATCGGTGTGAACCCGTTGGCATAGCCGCCGGTCGGACGACCATCGGCCAGCAACTGATCCATGCCCGCCGTCATCGCTTCCGGTGCGGTGCAGTTGAACAGGATCGCCTCGACCGGCAAGCCCTCGATCGCTGCCAGACCTTCCGCCACTGTCTCGCCCGAGCGCAGGCGCGGTGCGCCGTCATCGCCCAGCGCCTCGTCCAACGTCCAGGCGACCCAGACAGGCTTGCCCGTCTCACAGGCAGCCGTCGCCGCGAGCCGGCCCTCGACCGCCGACGACATGGTCTCGCAGATGAAGACATCGACCTGATCGGCCTGCAGGAACGCCGCCTCGCGGTATTCCTCGAACGCCTGCGGCTCCGGCGGCATCAACTCGGGATGGTAAGATCCGACCAGCGGCGGCAGGCATCCCATGATCGTGGTTTCGGACCCCACGGCGTCACGGGCGCGCGCCGCGATGCCGACGGCCGTGCCGTAGAGCTCCTCGATCCTCTCCGCCATGCCGAACGCCGTCAGACGGCTGCGGTTTATGGAATAGCTGTTCACCGTGATCGCCTTCGCCCCGGCGCGGATGTACTCCTCCTGCAGGCCCTGCACGATCTCGGGTTCGTTCATCATGACCCACGCACCCCATTGCGGGTGCGCCGGATCCTTCGAGCGGCGGACGAGCTCCTGGCCCATTCCGCCGTCCAGCAATACGATATCTGTCATGCGCTGGCCTCCCAACCAGGCGTCGCGCGGGGTTCTCCCCGCTGCTTACGCTCGCAATCGTTCGTTCTTCGGATCCCAGAGCGGCTGATCCTCCTGCACCACGGCACGGCGCCGCTCTCCGAAAATCTCGATCTCGACCTCGGTGCCGGGCACGGTGTGTTCCACCTTTATCGTGCCCAATGCAATCGACTTGCCCACACGGTATCCGAAGGCCCCCGACGTGGTTTCGCCGACGACGTCGCCGTTGACCCAGACCGTGGACATGTAAGGCGCATCGCAGTCACCCGCATCGACCGTCATGGTCACGAAGCGCTTCTTCACGCCCTGCTGCTTCTGGTTCAGAAGCGCCTGCTTGCCGGGGAAGTCCTGCGGCTTGTCGAGCTTGATGAACCGGTCGAGCGCGCCTTCCAGCAGCGTATAGTCGGTCGAGAGATCGCCCTTCCACGTTCGGTAACCCTTCTCGATGCGCAGGCTGTCGAGCGCGAACATGCCGAAGGGCGTCGCACCTGCCGCCAGAACCGCATCGTAGATCGCCGGCATGTCGGCGTTCAGCCCGTGGACCTCCCAGCCGAGTTCGCCTGCGAAGGACACGCGCGCCAGCAAGACCGGCTTGCCCGCGACGATGCCCTGCTGATGGCTCAGCCACGGCAACGCCCAGTCGGCCTCGCCGATCCCGGACAACAAATCGCGCGCGGTCGGTCCGGAGACGATCAGCGTCGAATACTCCTCGGTGTGGTTCGTCAGTGTCAGGCCTGCCGGAAGCGACTTCTCCAAAACCTCCCAGTCATGCCACTCGGCACCGGCGGCGGTGATCAGCGTGAAGTGATCCTCGCCGTGACGCATCAAGGACATCTCGGTGACGATGCGGCCTTTGTCGTCGGGGAAGTAGCCGAGGTTCATGCGCCCGATCTTCGGCAATCCGCCGGAGATCATGCCGCGCAGCCACTCCGCCGCGCCCTCGCCCGTCAGGTTGAAGCGCGAGAAACCCGGCAGGTCGAGCACACCGCAGGCATCGCGCACCGCTTCGCACTCTTCCCTGACGCGCGGTTCCCAGGGCCCCTCGCGGTTCCAGGTCTGGGTCGCTTCCTCCGAGGTGTCGTCGCCGGTCTTGGCGAACCAGAGCGCGCGCTCCCAGCCGTTGAATGCACCCATCTGCCCGCCGAGTTCCTTGACCTTGGCATCGTTCGGGCCAAGCCGCTTGTCCCGTCCGGCGGGCCAGGCATGATGCGGGAAGTGCATCGCGTATTCGTGGCCGTAGACCTCCATGCCCTTGGTGGTGGCGTAGTCCTGATCGCACCATTTGCCGAAGCGGCGCGGATCGCAGGACCACATGTCCCACTCGGTCCCGCCCTCGGTGATCCATTCCGCCAGCACCTTGCCTGCACCGCCGCCCTGGGCGATGCCGAAGGTGAAGACGCAGGCCTCGAAGGCGTTCGGCACGCCGGGCATCGGGCCGATGTTCGGATTGCCGTCCGGCAGGTAGGGGATCGGCCCGTTGATGACCTTGTAGACGCCGCTCTCCGCCATCAGCGGCACCCGGGCCATGGCGTCTTCCAGATACCACTCCAGCCGGTCGAGATCGTCGGGATAGAGCTGGAAGCTGAAGTCCGCGGGCATCGGATCATCCGGCGTGATCCAGTGCGCCTTGCAGTTGCGCTCATAGGGGCCGAGGTTGAAGCCGTTCTTCTCCTGACGCAGGTAATACGAGGAATCGACGTCGCGCAGCAGCGGCAGCTTGCCGCCCGTGCGTTCCGTGCGCTCCTTTATGACGTCGAGCTCATCGAACAGGATGTACTGGTGGCTCATCGAGACCATTGGCACGAAGCGCCCGAACATCTGGCCGACTTCCTGCGCCCGGTAGCCTGCGGCGTTGACAACGTACTCGCAGCGGATTTCGCCCTTCTCGGTCGAGATCACCCACTCGTTGTTCTCGCGGCGCGCTCCGGTCACGCCGCAGAAGCGGACGATCTGGGCGCCGAGATCGCGCGCACCCTTGGCCAGCGCCTGGGTAAGCTGCGCGGGGTCAATGTCGCCGTCATAGGGGTCGTAGAGACCGCCTTCGAGATCGTGCAGTTCGAGAAACTCGTAGCGGTCCTTCAGATCCTGCGGCGAGCACATCTCGATGTCCATGCCCTGATAGCGACCCATGCCGCGAACGCGCTCGAACTCCTGCATGCGCTCCTTGGAGTGCGCCAGCCGGATCGAGCCGGTGACGTGGTAGTTCATCGGGTAGTCGACCTTCTCGGCCAGTCCCCGGTAGAGCTCGGTGCCGTAGCGCTGCATGTTCATCACCGACCACGAAGCCGAGAACGTCGGGACATTGCCCGCAGCGTGCCATGTCGAGCCAGCGGTCAGTTCGTTCTTCTCGATAACCACGCAGTCGGTCCAGCCCGCAAGGGCCAGGTGATAGAGCGCCGAGACGCCGACCGCGCCGCCGCCGATGATGACCACGCGGGCCGTGGAAGGGATGTCGGCCATGGGAGTCTCCTTCAGTTGATCGCAAGGCGGGCTGCCAGCCCGCAGAAAACAAGCGCGCAGATCCGGTTGAACGACCGGCCCATCCTGCGCAGTGCATCGGTGAACATGCCGGCGATGACCCCGTAGGCGCAGTTGAACGGGATGCTCGCCAGCGAGAAGATCGTGCCGAGGATCGCGATTTGCAGCCAGACCGGGCCGATCGCCGGGTCGGCGAATTGCGGCAGAAACGCCAGCACGAAGATCGAGACCTTGGGGTTCAGCAGGTTCGTCAGCGCGCCGCGCCGGAACGCCCGCCAGCCATCGGCAACGCCCTGCGCGCCGGTTTCAGGCGGCGGTGCCCGCCAAGTCTGGATTGCAAGGAAGACAAGGTAGGCGGCACCAGCATAGCGCAAGACGTCATAGGCCACCGCCGATGTCTGGATCAGCGCGGCGACACCGAGGACCGCGAACACCGTGTGGCTGAGCGAGCCCACCGAAACGCCAAGCCCTGCCATCATGCCCGCGCTTTTCCCGCCCGCAGCGCCCGAGGCGCTGATGAACATCATGTCCGCACCGGGCGTCAGATAGAGCGCAATCGACGCGCTGAGGAACGCCAGAATGGTGAAAAGTTCGAACTCCGGCATCCGCGCGCCCTCAATACACCGGCGGTGCGATCACCCAGATCGCGACGCAAGGGTCCGCACCGGGGTTGCGCCAGCGGTAGGGCTCGCGGGCAAAGCGGAAACTGTCCCCTTCGCCGAGATGGAACGTGCGCTCGCCGATCGTCAGGTCGAGCGTGCCAGAGACGATGTACCCGGCCTCCTCGGTCGGTCGCGTCGCGGCTTCCGCTAGTTCCGCGCCCGGCGCGAAGACCGAACGGACAATCTCGAACGAGCCCCCCAGATCAGGCGACAGAAGCTGTTCGACTAGTCCCGCTTCGGAGGAGCCGAGCGACCGGCGGGCATCGGCGCGGACGACATGGCCGCGCTCGTCCGCGGGCACTTCAGGCGCCCCGAAGAACAGCGAGACCGGCTGATCCAGGGCGTCCGCCAGCTTTCGGAGATCGGCAATCGAGGGTTCGGTGAGATCGCGCTCAATCTGGCTCAGCCAGCCAACCGAGCGTCCGATCTTGAGGGCCAGTTCGGTCAGCGTCAGGCCGCGCGCCTTGCGCAGCGCCCGCAGATCGGAGCCCAGCGCCGAGGGCGCACCGTGTCCGAAGTCAACGTCGTACCGCGCCGCCTGATCCGACACTGATTCCCCCTCTGTTCAGGCTGTGCGTGAAATTTTGCCCGATTTTTTCACGAACGGGCGTCAGGATGCGACATTCTCATGTCGGAATCGTCGGATGCTGGATGAGCTGCCGCTCTAGCGGACGCTGACTTCCGAGTGCATGACCTGCTCGACAGACGGGAAAACGGCGGTGAAAGTCGCGCCGCGCCCCTTGTCGCTGTCGATCAGGATCCGCCCGCCCTGCAGTTTGAGCAGCTCCGAGACAATGGTCAGGCCAAGCCCGACGCCATCGATCTTGTTGCTCTGCGCGTGCTCGCCCCTGCCGAACGGCAGCAGGATGCGTTCCTGATCTGCCTTGGCGATGCCGGGGCCTTCATCCCGGATGTGCATCGACATCGCATCCGGTGTGGTCGTCACGCTGACGCGCACGGTCGAGCCCGGCGGGGAGAACTTCACCGCGTTGTTCACGAGGTTGATGATGATCTGCTTGAAGGCGCGCTGATCAACCATCCACTCGGTTTCGCTGTCGCAGAGGTTCTTGATCGCGATGCGCTTCTTGTCGGCGATGGTCGCCAGGGTCAGGATCGCCGCCTCGATCTCGGCTCGGACCGTGATCGATGTCGGACTGAACTCGCGCGTTCCGGAGTCGAGCCGCGACAGGTCCAGCAGATCGTCGACGACGCTCAAGAGATGCATTCCGCTCTGATGGATGTTGCCGGCGAGCTTGCGCGCCTCGCCACCGGGGACCGAGCGCGACGCCGCCTTGTGGCGCAGGATCTCGCTCAGCCCGATGATGCCGTTCAAGGGCGTGCGCAATTCGTGGTTCATCTTGGCCAGGAAGTCCGACCGCGTCGCATTGGCCTGCCGCGCGACCTCCAATGCCGCCGTCAGGGCCTCGCGCGATTGCAGCAGTTCGCGCTCCTCGGCCTTGCGTTCGGTCACATCGCGGAACAGCGCCATCACGCAGGGACGCCCCTCCATCACGGTGCCGACGGCATTTGCCTCGATATTGATCTTCCCGCGTGCCGGCGGGATCGCGTCTAGCTCCGACGAGAACGTTCCCAGACGCAGGGTCTCATCGATCATGTGCGAGATCGGCGCCTCGTCGCGCAGCCCGAGCAGCCGCCCCAGCTTGCGCCCGGAAAGCTCCTCGATCGTGCCGCGGCCCAGAAGCTGCGCCAGCGCGTGGTTGCAATCCTGGATCGTGCCTTCGGTGTCGACGAACACCATCGCCGTGTTCGTCCGCATGATCAGCTCGTCCATGCGGCGCTTCGCTTCGGCGGCGCGCTCCTCGGCCAGCCGCCGTTCGATTACTTCCTTCTCGAGCCGCAGATTGACAGAACTCAGTTCGGCCGTGCGCTGGATCACCTTGCGTTCGACGTTGGACAGCGCCTCTTCCAACTGAACCTCGGTCGAGCGCTGTTTTTCGACCGCATTGTTGAGAAATATGTTCTCCCGTTGAAGACGCTGCTGCTCGAACGGGTCGATGTCGCGCGGTAAAACCCGCCAGATCCCGATAACGACCGCAATCATCATCAATGCAATGAAGACCTTGTAGACAAGATACATATCTACAACCGGCATCACCAGCGATACGACCGACAGACCAAACGTAAGAACCAGAACAACGCCGAAAGTAACTAGGTAGGTCTGGCGCGGAACGATGATCGATATGTACTTTCTGCGATTGAGATAAACGATCACAAAAAGCAGTAGCAAGTAAGAGCCGGCAACCAGAGTGTCGGCCGCAAAATGAGCGACAACCGACTCGCGCGTGAAGTCGGCCGAATCAAAACTGAACTGGGCGTTTTCATTACTCTTCGGAACGTTCATCCAACCGCTATTTCCGGTAGAGTATCTTGACGCGACAAACCCCTCGCCGTCAGTCGCCCCTAACCGGAAATACCCCGCACTTTCGAATACAAGCCTTTCATATCATGAAAGTGGCAAAAAAACGACGTAAAGGAAAGAACATCGCGAATTTACCTGCAAAAGCGGGGAGTTATGAAAGTTAACAAAGGCCAGTTCTCGGTCGGAAAATGGCGGCTTGGCGCGGAAGGATGAGCTGACACGACGACCGCACAGCGCGTGGGCCACGCGACAGACGGTTCAGCTTTCCCCGGCCGAGGCGTCCTTGAGTTCAGCCTTGCGTTGTTTGATCTCGCGCGTCGCCAGTTTGTCGGCCCGCTCGTTCCCGTCGGTGCCGGCATGTCCCTTGACCCAGTTCCAGGTCACATCGTGAGCCGCGCATAGCGTATCGAGCAACTTCCAGAGATCGTCGTTCTTGACGGGCTTCTTGGCCGCCGTCTTCCAGCCGTTGCGCTTCCAGCCGTGGATCCATTTCATGATCCCGTCGCGCACATAGGTCGAATCGGTGATGAGCGTGATCCGCGAGCGGCGCTCCAGCGCTTCCAGCGCGCGGATCGCGGCGGTCAGTTCCATGCGATTGTTCGTCGTCTCGGTTTCGCCGCCGCTGAGCTCGCGCTCCTTCAGCACCGTATCGCCCTCCAGCGCCTGAAGGATGACACCCCATCCGCCAGGCCCCGGATTCCCGGAGCACCCGCCATCGGTATATGCAACGAGATCCGGCATGCCGCGTCAGGGTTTCCCGGCAAAGATGTGAAGCTCGTCCACTGGCGAGCCGTCGTAGCGCTTGCCTTCGGTGGTCCTGACTTCGGAGACGACAAAGCCCGCATCCGCCAGGGCCTCGCGCAGTTCGGGTTCTGAAAAGTAGGTGTAGAGCCGACCGAACCCGTCCCGTTCGTCTCCTTCGCCTGCAATCAGGCCGAGATAGAACGCCCCGCCGGGTCGCAGCGCCGCCGACAGGCGCGCGAGATGGCCAGGCAGTGCCGCCCGGCTGTCGTGCAACAGGCAGAACGACGCCCAGATCCCGTCATACGCCCGCTTAGCGCTGAAATCCTCGAACCGGCCAACGGTCACTTCGATGCCGAAGCGCGTGCGGGCTTGCTCCGCCAGACCTTCCGAGCCGTCGAACCCCGAGGCGTTGAAGCCCATCTCGCGAAAGCTGTTCGCCGCCCAGCCCGATCCGCAGCCGAAATCAAGAACCTCCGCTCCTGCCGGAAGGCGCTCGGCAAAGGTATTCATGATATCGGACGGGGCCTGAGCGCCGGCGAACTCGGCGTACTGTTCGGCTTCGCGCGTGTAGAATTCGAGCGTGTGGTCGTCGCCGCCCATGCCGCCGAGGTTCAGCTCGCCTTGCGCATCACGCGCGGCATCTTGAAGGAAACGTTCTCCTCGGCCGTCACGATCCGTTCGATCTCGACATCATAGCGTTCGCGGAACGAGTTCACGACGCCCTCGACAAGCACCTCGGGCGCGCTGGCACCGGCGGTGATCCCGACGGCCCGCGCGCCGTTCAGCGCACGCCAGTCGATATCGTCGGCCGTCTGCACCAGCATCGCGTAGGAACACCCTGCGGCCTTGCCAACCTCGACCAGCCGCTTCGAGTTCGACGAGTTGGGCGCGCCGACAACCAGCAGAGCGTCGATCTTCGGCGCCATCTCCTTAACCGCAGCCTGACGGTTCGTCGTAGCGTAACAGATGTCTTCCTTGTGCGGGCCGACGATCTTGGGAAAGCGCTCCTGCAGAGTTCTGACGACCTCGGCGGTATCGTCCACGGACAGCGTCGTCTGCGTGATGAAGGCGAGCTTGTCGGGATCGCGCGGCGCGATCTCCGCCACGTCCTCTGGCGTTTCCACCAGAATGACCTCGCCATCGGGCAACTGGCCCATCGTCCCGACCGTTTCCGGATGCCCGGCGTGCCCGATCATGACGATCTGCAGCCCGTTGGAGGAATGGCGCTCGGCCTCGATATGGACTTTCGAGACCAACGGGCAGGTCGCGTCGACATAGAGCATCTCGCGCGTCTTGGCCTCGGCCGGTACGGACTTCGGCACGCCGTGCGCCGAGAACACGACCGGGCGATCGTCGGGGCACTCGGAAAGTTCCTCGACGAACACGGCACCCTTCTGCTTCAGCGAGTCGACGACGTGCTTGTTGTGGACGATCTCGTGGCGCACGTAGACCGGCGCGCCCCATTTCTTGATGGCCGTCTCGACAATCTCGATCGCGCGGACGACACCGGCGCAGAACCCTCTCGGGTCTGACAGGTAGATCCTGAGCGGCGTGCCCGACATGCATAGACTCCTGAGCGTTGCCGCGCTCGGCAACCAGTTCAATGTCAGGAATTAGCGATCCTGTCGCGTCTTTGCCAGTCCCGCGGGCATGGTCGTGGCAAATTTCAGCAATTCGGCGGCTTCTTCGTCAGCGGATTCGTCCGGTGCGGCATCGTATTTGGCCAGCCAAGCCTTCTCCTCGTCGGTATATTGCGGGCCGAGGATCGGCAACGGGAGCTTCATCTGCTCGGACAATCTGATCAGACGGCTCCGCGCATCGGGGATGTCCTGGACCTCGAAGGCCGGACACACCCAGTTCTTCAGGAAGTACCCGGTCAGGCGCAGCGATTCGCGCACGTCGGGCATCGTCGGCAGCCCGCGATCGAGCAGGAATTGCGGCAGCGGCAGCATGCGCGCGGCAAACGGCGCACCGGCGGCGCGGCAGACCGCGCGGCCCGAGCGCGGCGACACATAGACCAGATCGTCGCGTGATCCGGTCGAGGCGCATCGCGACAGATCGAGCCCGAACCCGATCTCTTCCAGCAGAACAAGCTCCCAGCTCGCGTAGAGAACCGGCCAGTACGGGTTCGCGTCCCCAAGAGAATCGACCAGTTCCAGCGTCGCCTCGTAGAGCTTTGGGCTTGCCTCGCGTTCCGGCGTGAACTTGACCAAGAGGGCGCTGACGACGTTCAGGGCAGCAAGCGCATCGCGGCTCGTCATGATCATCGCGGCGCGGCTGCGCACCAGATCAATCTTGTAGGTGCCGAGATGCTCGGCCAGCCGCGCCGACCATTCGAGCGAAAGCTGCGCGCCCGGCTGCAGGATCTGCGCCTTGGATTTCGTGGCACCGCCCTGCACGAGCCCGGCGTGACGGCCGTGTTCGGCCGTCAGAACCTCGACAATGGCGCTCGATTCACCGTGACGGCGAACCCAGAGCAGAATGCCTTCTGCGCGCCACTCCATTCAGGCGTCCTCATCGACCGCTAAGCTCGGATGCACCGCGACGCGGCGCAGACGGTTGAGCTTCTTACCCAGTACCTGAACACACGCGGGTCAATTGCCCAAGCGCCTTTTCCCGGGAAAGTCGCACTCACCACCAGCGACATGGAATATCGCCGCTTGCTTACGCGAATATGAACCAACCGGGCGCAAAACCGAGTTTTCGGATGGTTAAGAGGAGATTTCAGGCCGGAGGCGCATTCTGCTGCGCTTCGGCCTCAGATCAGTTCGCGCTGGAACGCTCGGCGACGCGAAGGGTCCGCAACGACAGCAGACGGCGGCGATAGGCGTCCTCGTCGAAGTTCTCGTCGTCGCCATCGCTGAACATCGCGACACCCGTGATCTCGTTCATCGCCAGCACGACATCCATGCGATCCTCGGGCATCGCATCGACCCCGCTCGCCGGCATGGCGAACTTTTCGAACAGCATCGCCGTCATCTCGTGCCCCTGCCGGATGTCGGCGATGGTCGCTGTCTTCTTGCCCATGAAGAAACCGGGAACCGGGATCATCCGATCCAGAAACGCGCCAGCCTCGGTCCGCGAGGCCGCCCTGCCCGTGCGCGGCGAGATATAGATGGCATCGCCGTGGCGAAAGGCGGACTCGCAGCGTTCCAGCCCGCCCGACTGGCCGAGCGCGTTCAGGATGTCGAGCTCCCATTTCAGATAGTAGACCGGCCAGCGGCCGTCCTCGTCACAGAGAACCGGGATCAGCTTGCGCGCGGACTCGAACACGCGGCGCGCAGGTTCGTACATCGGCAGGAAAGTCCCCATCATGCTGCGCATCGCCTGCAGCACGACCATGCCGGTCAGGTTGGTCTCGGCATTCTCGAGACCGCCGGAGGCATCGTGCAGTTCCGCGGCCGGCAGCTCGCCCATGCTGCCGTCGAGCTGCGTCAGGCGCAGCGTGCAACCGGGATAGAGCGGCGGGATCGGCTTGCCGTCCAGATTGACCTTGAGCTTGCAGCGCCCACGCATCTTGGTCATGACCTCGAGGACCAGGAAATCGTTCTTCGGCTGCATGACACTGGACATGATCGCGTCGTCCGTCCACGGCATATTCGCTTACCCCTCGTTACACCCCAACCGGCTCATGACCCTTGATCCGATATCCGGGCTAAACCAGCGTATAAGAATGTCGTTAACGGCTCCGAAATTCTGATCGGGCCGTCCGCGCCCGGCAGGTCAGCCGCGAGATACCGTTACACTTCTTGGGCTTGCATCGCGTGCGCAGGCGCACTATGTGCACGACTTCCCGGATTCCTGATGAGTGGAGCGCCGACCATGGCTCGTGTGACCGTCGAAGATTGCATCGACAAGGTTCCAAACCGCTTCGATCTCGTGATGCTGGCCGCACACCGCGCCCGCACGATCTCGTCCGGCGCGCCGATCACCATCGACCGCGACAACGACAAGAACCCCGTCGTTGCCCTGCGCGAGATCGAGGACGAGACCCTCACGCCGGACGATCTCTACGAAGAGGCGGTCGAGAGCCATCAGGTTCACATCGAGGTTGATGAGCCGGAAGAGGACAACATGGCCGCGCTGATGAGCGGCGGCTCGGACGTTGCGCCCCGTCTGCAGGGCGACGATCTCGACGAGGAGAAGCTGCTGCGCGCGCTGATGGCCGAGCAGGGCAAGTAAGGCACGGACCCTCGCCGCGGCCCGGAGCCTGCGGCGAGACCAGACCGGGAGGTTGGCGTGATCCGTCAGTTCGAGCTTGTCGAACGGATCCGCGACTACAACCCGAATTGCGACGAACCGCTGCTGAACCGCGCCTATGTCTACGGCGCGCGGGCCCATTCCTCGCAGAAGCGCGCCAACGGTGAACCCTATTTCGGTCATCCGCTCGAAGTCGCGTCGATCCTGACATCGCTGCGCCTCGACGATGCGACCATCGTGACTGCACTGCTGCACGACACGATCGAGGACACCGAGGCGACCTATGACGAGATCACCCGGCTCTTCGGGGCCGAAATCGCCGATCTCGTCGACGGCGTCACCAAGCTGACGCAGCTCGAACTCAGCTCCAAGGACGCGGCCCAGGCCGAGAACCTGCGCAAGCTGCTGCTGGCGGTCGCCAAGGACGTGCGCGTCATCCTCGTCAAGCTCGCCGACCGGATGCACAACATGCGCACGATTGGCAATCTCCGGCTGGAAAAGCGCCAGCGCATCGCGCGAGAGACCATGGATATCTATGCGCCGCTCGCCGGGCGCATGGGGATGCAGACGATCCGCGAGGAACTCGAGGACCTGTCCTTCGAGGTTCTGAACCCGGAGGCGCGGACCTCGCTGATGCGCCGCTTCATCAAGCTGCGCAAGGAGACCGGCGATCAGATCGGCCCGATCAGCGACGAGATCCTCAGGTTCACGCAGGACGCCGGGCTCGACGTCAAGATCTTCGGGCGCGAGAAGCGGCCCTACTCGATCTGGCGCAAGATGGAGGAGAAACAGGCCGGGTTCGGTCAGCTCTCGGACATCTACGGGTTCCGTGTGATCTGCGCCGACGAGACAGAATGCTACACGGCGCTCGGGGCCATTCACCGAAACTGGCGCGTCGTGCCGGGCCGCTTCAAGGACTATATCTCCAGTCCGAAGACGAACGGCTACCGCTCGCTGCACACCGCCGTCTACACCGCCGATGCGCGCCGCGTCGAAATCCAGATCCGCACCCAGGAAATGCACGACGTCGCCGAGACCGGCGTCGCCGCGCACTGGGCCTACAAGGACGGCGTGCCCTCGGTGAACCGCTTCGCGGTCGACCCTTTCACATGGCTGCGCGAACTGGTCGCCCGGCTCGAGAAGGGCGACGAACCGCAGGAGTTCCTGGAACACGTCAAGCTCGACATGTTCCACGATCAGGTCTTCTGTTTCACGCCGAAGGGCGATGTCGTGCCGTTGCCGCGCGGGGCGACGCCGATCGATTTCGCCTATGCGATCCACACCAAGGTCGGCAACCACTGCGCCGGGGCGCTGGTCGACGGGCGCCGGGTGCCGCTCTGGACTTCGCTCCGCAACGGCCAGCAGGTCGAGATCGTCACCGCCAAGGGTCAGACCCCCTCGCCGCACTGGGAGGATGTCGCCAAGACCGGACGCGCCAAGGCCGCGATCCGGCGCAAGCTGCGCGAGCGGCTGCGCGCCGACCAGATCGCCCTCGGGCGCGATCTCGCGATCCAGGGCTTTGCCCGGGTCGACCGCGAAGCGGGTGACAAGACCTTCGCGGTGGCCGCCGAGAAGCTCGCCTTCGCCACGCCCGACGACATGCTCGTGGCGCTGGCCGAGGGCGCGCTGTCGAGCAGCCAGATGATCGAGGCCGTCTACCCGGCCCGTCCGGCCGAGGAGGCTGCCCCCGAGATCACCGAGACGACCGAGCGCGTGCGCGGCAAGGGCATCAAGCGCGGCCACGCGACCCGGTTCTGCACCACCTGCTGGCCGATCCCGGGCGACCGCATCATGGGCGTGGCACGGCGCGGGGGCATGGTCGTGCACGCTGTGTTCTGCCCGGAACTCGAGGAACTCGAGGGCGAACTAGAGCGCTGGCACGATCTCTCGTGGCATCCCGACGCCGAGAAAAGCGCCAACAACATCGCCCGGATCGAGCTCACGCTGGCCAATCAGCCCGGGACCATGGGTCAGGTCTGCCTGCTGGCCGGCGAGCAGGGCGCGAACATCGACTATTTTGCAATAACGACGCGGAAACCTGATTTCTTCCGCATGCATATGGATCTTGAGGTCAGAGACACTAAACATCTTGCGGATATTCTCTCTGCCTTGAAGGCGCAGAGCTTCGTCAATCAGGTCGATCGCGTGACCAGTCCGGCGGAGCTTCCGCAAGAACAGGAGGACGTGCACCAGGGGCGGCTTCCGTTCGGCGCAGCGACTTCGCGGGCATGAGCTGGACGACGGTGCGGGGTGGCACGAAGCAATGATTTTCAAGCGGCGTAACAAGCCATCGCTGCTGTACCGCGTGCGCGAGTTCTTCGCGCCGCGCAAGGGCTTCCTGCGCGGCATGGACTACATCGGCAAGCGCATGCGCCGCCTGCCGGACAGCCCGCACCGGATCGCGCTCGGCTTTGCCTGCGGCGCGCTGGCGTCCTTCACGCCGTTCTTCGGCTTTCACTTTTTCGTGGCTGCGGGCCTTGCCTGGCTCATCCGCGCGAACATCGTCGCGTCGCTGTTCGGCACCATCGTCGGCAACCCGCTGACCTTCCCGCTGATCTCGGGCCTGTCGCTCTGGCTCGGCCGGCGCATCCTCGGCCGCGACGGCAGCGGGTCGGACTTCGACGCGATCACCGATGCTTTCGGCGAGGCGTTCTCGTCGATCTGGGCCGAGATGCAGAGCTGGTTCGGCTACGGGCCGTCGATGGTCGACGGGCTGCTCAGCTTCCTGAACGACGTCTTCCTGCCCTATCTGGTCGGCGGGTTCGGGCCGGGCATGTTCTGTGCTCTGCTCTGCTATTTCGGGCTCGGCCCGCTGATCGACGCCTACCAGCGCCGCAGACGCGCCAAGCTCGAGCGTATTCAGGCAAAGCACAAAGCCCGGATCGAGGAAGAACTCGACGCCTACGCCGCATCCGACGGACGGGAGGGGGACCGTGTCTGACCGACTGACCAAGCCGCTGGGCCACCTGCGCCTCGGCGTGAACATCGACCATGTGGCGACCATCCGCAACGCGCGCGGCGGCGGCGTGCCCGATCCGATCCGCGCCGCAAAGCTGGCCGAGCAGGCCGGTGCCGACGGGATCACAGCGCATCTGCGCGAGGACCGGCGCCACATCACCGACCCGGATATCGAAGCGCTGGTCGAGGCGCTCGACGTGCCCCTGAACTTCGAGATGGCGGCGACCGACGAGATGCAGGCCATCGCGCTGAGGCACAAGCCGCACGCGGTCTGCATCGTGCCCGAGCGGCGCGAGGAGCGCACGACCGAGGGCGGGCTGGAGGTCGCGCGCGAGGAAAACCGTCTGGCCCATTTCATCGCCCCGTTGCGCGAGGCCGGCTGCCGGGTCTCGATCTTCATCGCCGCCGACCGCCGCCAGATCGAGGCCGCGGCCCGCATCGGCGCGCCGGTGATCGAGCTGCACACCGGCGCCTATTGCGATGCCCATGCCGAGGGCAAATTCGACGAGCGCGATGCCGAGTTGGAACGCCTGCGCGACATGGCGGCGTTCGGCCACTCGCTCGGGCTCGAAGTGCACGCGGGCCACGGGCTGACCTTCGAGACCGTCAAGCCGGTCGCCGCGTTCGCGGAGGTCATGGAGCTGAATATCGGTCATTTCCTGATCGGCGAGGCGATCTTCTCGGGCCTTGAGCCCGCGATCGCGAAGATGCGCGGGCTGATGGACGAGGCCCGGCGCGAAGCCTTCGGCGACGCCTGAGCAAAACTAAGAAGCATTTTAGGCGAATTTTAAGGAACGACGGTTAGAACGCCCGTCGTCTCGAGACATTTGCGGCGTGTCGTGAAGAAGGCGCGCCGCACTCTCATTCGGCCCCGTGGCAAGGGTCGACGGACCGGCCGGTCCGATACTCTACAGAAGGCGCGGCAATGCGCTGACGACACCCGAGCGGCAGGGCATGGGCCCGATCCGCTCCTCCCCATGAGATCGACGATCCCGAAGCGGCACAGGGCGCCGCCTCGCGCTTTCGCGCGTCAGCCGCGACCCTTCCAGGGGATGAGCCAGTTCTCGGCCATGCGCATCAGGATGTCGATGCCGTAGCCGATGATGCCGATCAGGATGATCCCCATGATGACGATATCGGTCAGCTGGAACTTCGAGGCGACCATGATCATCATGCCGGCCCCCTGGTTCGCGGCGACCAGTTCCGCCGCGACGACCGTTCCCCAGCAGACGCCCATGGCGACGCGCGCCGCCGTGAAGATGTCCGGCAGCGAGTTCGGGATGATCACGTGGCGCAGGATCTGCCATTTCGAGGCGCCCAGCGAATAGGCCGCGTGGATCTTCGAGATCCTGACGCCCGAAACACCCGACCGCGCCCCGATCGTCATGATCCAGAGCGCCGCGAGGAACAGCAGGATCAGTTTGCCGGTCTCGCCGATACCGGCCCAGATGATGACCAGCGGGATCAGCGCCAGCGGCGGCACCGGCCGCATGAACTCGACGATCGGATCGAACCAGCCGCGGAACCACGAGGACAGTCCCATCGCATAACCCAGCGGAATGCCCACAAGCGCACCGAAGAAGAACCCGCCAACGACCCGGAACAGTGACCAACCGAGGTGTTCGAGCAGGGTCGAGTTCTGATAACCTTCGCTGGCGATCTCGCCCAGCCGCCCGACAACGGCTTCCGGCGACGGGAGCCAGATCGGCTCCATCTGCCAGCCGGCAGCAGGCTTGTAGTTCGGCGTACCCTTGGCCGAGAGCGTGACCTTGCCGGAGTCGACCTCGACGGTGCCGCCGGGCTCGATCGGCTCACCGTTGATCGCGACGATCTTGGCCCCATCGGACTTGGTGATCTCGTCGTTGGAATCGACGCGGATCAGCTTCGAGCGCCAGGCGCCGACCGTGTCGGAATCGTTCTTGGCGAACCCGTCACCGGGATCGACCTCGGCCTTTTCGACATCGGCCCCCACCGGGAAGACGTCGAACGTCACGGTCGCATCGTCGCGCGTGCCGTCCGGTGCCTCGGCGGTGTAGGTGAACGTGGTCTGTCCCACGAACGGCCCTGGCGCGTGGATCGGCACTAGTGACGAGCCGGTGAAGGCGCCCCATATCAGGAAGATCGCCAACACCGAGATGATCGAGGCCGCGCGGTCCGCCGTCACAGCGCTTTCATCGCCAAAGGTCACGGTTTTCAGCGAGGTGAAGTCCCGCGCCTTCGCCATCGTGCTCGCGATCGCGCGAACTGCGAAGAAGGCACCCGCGAAAATCGCGATATAAATGATGAGGATGATCATGCCGCGTTCTCCGTCCGGCCCATGATCTCTTCTTCCATGTCCCAGATCATCGAGAGGATCTCTTCGCGCGTCGGCGCGAACTCGGGATGTTTCTTGACCTCGCGCAGATCGGCGCCGACGCCCAGTTCAGCAAACGGCAACAGGTATTCCTTGTGGATGCGCCCGGGACGCGGCGCCATGACAAGCAAACGCTCGCCCAGCAGCAACGCCTCTTCGACCGAGTGGGTGATCAGAATGATCGTCTTGCCCGTCTCTTTCCAGATGTCGAGCACCAACGACTGCATCTTCTCGCGCGTCAGTGCGTCGAGCGCGCCGAGCGGTTCGTCCATCAGGATAACGTCCGGATCATTCGCCAGACAGCGCGCCAGCGCCACGCGCTGCTGCATCCCGCCGGAGAGCTCGTAGATCATCTTCTTGCCGAATTCCTGCAAGCCGACGATGCCAAGGAGTTCCTTCACGCGCGCGTCGATCTCGCTCTTCGGAGTGCCCTTCATCGAGGGGCCAAAGCCGATGTTCTCGCTGACGTTCATCCACTCGAACAGCGCTCCCTGCTGGAACACCATGCCGCGTTCCGCGCCGGGACCGGCCACCTGCGAACCGCCCAGAGCAATTTTCCCCTCAGTCGGTGCCAGAAAGCCCGCCACGATGTTCAGCAGCGTGGTCTTGCCGCAACCGGACGGGCCGAGGACGGCCATCAGCTCGCCCTCCTTGATGTCGAGGGACACGTTCTTCAAAGCCTGCACGGCATCGCCGTTCGGCAGGTCGAAGCGCATCGAGATGTCGTCGATCAGCAGTCCGGACATGAGCCCCCCTCCGGTCGCTCGGGGGATGGCCCCCCGGAATGGCTCTCCCCCCGGTGGCCGGGAGGAGAGAGGTCTCGCAGCCTTGACGGCCTTAGCTGCCGCTGCCCTTCAGGGTCGACAGCGGACCGGTGTTGACCGCGTCCTCGTAGGTGTCGCGTGCCTTGTCGATCGAGCCTGCCCCGACGAAGACGTCAGCCACACCCTTCATGAACGACTGCGCGTTGCCGCCCAGCCACTTCTGCGCCAGCTGGTCCTCGACCGTCGGGAAGACGAACGTCGCGATCGTGTCGGCAGTTGCCGCCTCGTCCATACCGGCATCCTTGGCGATCACCGGCAGCAT
This sequence comes from Pseudomonadota bacterium, assembly GCA_039184865.1. Lineage (GTDB taxonomy): Bacteria > Pseudomonadota > Alphaproteobacteria > Rhodobacterales > Rhodobacteraceae > Thermohalobaculum. The sequence goes on from JBCDAV010000012.1 coordinate 72,948, forward strand.
CGACTTGTCGCCGCCTGCCCACTGGGCATTGGCATCCGCGGTCACCTTCAGGAACTTGGCGACGAGGTCAGGGTTCTCGGCGACGAAGGACGCGGGCGCCGAGGTCACGTCAAACACCAGGATGCCCAGTTCGGTTTTCTCGGCACCGGTGATCAGCACGTTGCCGTGCTCGAGCATCCGGCGCAGCGAGCCGCCCCAGCCGCAGACCATGTCGAGATTACCCTGGGCAAAGGCCGCGGCACCATCCGGCGGCGCCATGTCGACGATCTCCATGGTCGAGATATCGACGCCGAAATGGTCCATCTGCTTCAGGAAGCCGTAGTGCGCAGCCGTTCCGATCGGCACGCCGACCTTCTTGCCGGCGAGTTCCCCGGCACTGGTCTTGTCGATTTCCAGCTCGGACTTCACGACGCAATTGTCGTTGTCGGCATAGGACACGGCGACGTCGACGATCTGCAGGTCCTGCCCGGCCGAGGTGGCAACCACGAACGGCGGCACGCCCTGGCTGACGGCGATCTGCACGTCGCCCGAGGCCATCGCGGCCGACATCGCGGTTCCGGTGTCGAAGCTGACCCAGTTGACCTTGACGCCCATCGCCTCGTCATAGGTTCCCTGAACCTTTGCGTACTGGAACGGCATCGGCCACTCCAGGAAATAGGCGACGGTGATCTCGTCGAGCGCCTTCGCCGGTACGCTGGACAGCGCCAGCAAGGCCGCGGCTGCCGCCGTGACCATGGTTTTCTTAAACATGTAGTTCTCCCTGTCATTCCCGAGGGCCGTCCCCGGCCGCTCGGGCGAAATGGTTGCGGGACGGTCATCCAATTGTCAAACGCCGACTTGCCCCTGACCTTCGCATCCGCACAATCTGGTCCTGCCGGGCGCCGCGCGGGCTTTGCTCTTGCCAGATCAGCCGCGCCGGGCAATGAGTGGGCGGTCACTCGGCGGCCTGCGGATTTTGCGATGATCATCGGAATCGGTACGGACCTGGCGGACATCCGCCGGATCGAAAAGACGCTGGAGCGGTTCGGCGACCGGTTCGTGCAGCGCTGCTTCACCGAGATCGAGCAGGCCAAGTCCGATAAGCGCCGCCATCGCGGCGCGTCCTATGCCAAGCGCTGGGCCGCGAAAGAGGCCTGCTCCAAGGCGCTCGGCACCGGCCTGCGCATGGGCATCGCCTGGCGCGAGATGGGCGTGGTCAACCTGCCCTCGGGCCAGCCGACCCTGCACCTGACCGGAGGCGCCGCCGACCGTCTCGCGCGCCTGACCCCGCCCGGCATGCAGGCGCGCCTGCATCTGACGATCACCGACGATCATCCTTACGCTCAAGCTTTCGTGGTGATCGAGGCCGTTTCGCAGGATACGCCCTATATCCAGTCGCAGGACTGACCTCTCTCGCGGATTTCCTCCATGGCCGAGCATCACGCCCACAAGATCTTCAACTATTGCGAACGCGCGCAGGACCCGAGCTTCTGGGCCGAGCCGTGGAACGCCGTGACCAATGCGGCCTTCCTGATCGCCGCGGGGGTGTGTCTGGTGATCGCGCTGCGCGCCCGGCGCCTCGACGGGCCGGTCCTGTGGCTGATCCTCGTGACCTCGGCCATCGGCGTAGGATCGTTCCTGTTCCACACCTATGCCGAGACATGGGCGGCGCTGGCGGACGTCATCCCGATCGGCATCTTCATCCTCAGCTACTTCGTGCTGGCGATGCGCTGCTATGCCGGGTTCTCATGGGGCCGGTCGTTCCTGTTGATGGTCGGGTTTATCGTAGCACTGGTGGCAGTCTCGTGGCTGATGAACACCTTTCTGCGCGGCATCGTCGGCGGCTCGGTCTCCTACGGCCCGGCGCTGCTCGCGCTGTTCGTGACCGGGCTGTGGCTGAACCTGCGCGGCCATCCGGCGGGCACGTGGATGATGGTGGTGTCCGGGATTTTCCTGATCTCGCTGACCGCGCGGTCGGTCGATTACATGTACTGCGACTCACTGCCCATCGGCAGCCACTGGCTCTGGCACATCCTGAATGGCGTGGTGCTGGGCGGGCTGACGCTGGCGCTGATCCGGCATGGAACCGATCAGTCCCGCAACGCTTCCATCTAACCGCTGCTCGTAGAGTCGCCGAATGTTGGGCAGACCGCGCCGGGGACGCGGTTTTGACAATCCGCGTCGGGCGGTTGGTAAAGTCCGTCCTGGCGCGCCGACCGCCGAACCAACTGACTATGATGCCATCCGTAGCGGAAGAACTTGGATCGGCACATCACGAACCATCTGGTGCTGGCCGGGTGATGCCGACAATTGACTGCCAAGGAACCCGATAGGCCTGAGAATTTTGTGGTACGCTCAATCGCTTCAGAGGATAGTCGGGCGGTGTGTCGTGTCAGAGAGGTCAGGAATGAGGTTGAGTATCAATGGGATAACGATCTTTCGCTCGAAGGATGCTGATCCTCCTCATCCGATTGACAAGGACTATCCCCTCGCCGCAAGGCGTTCGCGAACATCCAACGGCAGTCCCGTCATCGGACTGTTACTCGCGTTTGCGTTTGTCATTGCGGGTGTCGGTATGCTGCTCGAAACCATCTTCTTCCAGGTTACGTCCGTAAAGGCGATCGGCGAAGTTGTTGAGGTGCACGAGAGCGTGACTGAAAAGGGCGAAGTGCTCTATTCACCGACCTTCAAGTGGCGCGATCAATCTGGTGGGACGCAGACTGGTAGTCCATCGACGAAAGCCTCCTGGTATGACTTTCGTATCGGCGCTGAGGTGCACATTCTGTATGACCCGACAGATCCTGAAGATGTTCGCGTCTCAGATACAGAATCCCTATGGAGCGCTCCAGTCTTAGTGATGATGGTCGGGCTCATTTTTGCGTTTCTGTCTTGGCAAGTGTTGCACTATCGAGCGCAAAGGCAAAAAGCCGATCGGAAAGCGAAACATGAGGCGCAGACCCGCCACCTGAACCGGGGACAAAGCTAGTTCGCGGTCAGCGCATCCAGATCGATACCTGAGCGTTGAGTGACGACGCCGGGATGGACCGGCAAGGATTTGGCAGCTGGGGCCACCGGCAGATCGGTGTCCGCAATCGCGGCGCTCAGCAACCATGCGTGGCGGTCTGGAAAGCCTGCCTCGGCGACGAGGATGTGATCCTGAAACGCCGCAATCTGGGTCAGGTTGATCCTGCCATAGGGCGCGAAGCTTCCCGCCCCGTCGCGCATCGCCAATGCCTCGGGTACGGGCAGCACGGCGACCTCCATCTGATCCGTTCCGATCAGGCTGGCGAGACGCTCCGGGTGCGGCGCCCGCGCCGCGCGGGCCTTGGCCTTGGGCAGCGCGTGGTTGATCCCGGCGACCAGAACCTCGGCGAGCCTGTAGGTCTTCGGATCCTTGCGATGACACCCGATCAGCAGGTGCTTGCGCCGATATGCAACCCATTGCGGATAGAGCGTGTGGGCCGCGGCCACGGGCGCCACGGCGCCCGCCGCCAGACCGATCGCGAAGGACCGGCGCGAGATCATTCGTCGAACACGCCTTCGTTCAGCACCGCGGTGATCACGTAGTTCGGCACGTCCACGACCTGCCCGACGCGCAGGTCCACCGCGACCGAGGCGAGGATATAGGCCTGCTCCGCGGTCAGGCCGTGTTCGCGCTTGATGTACTCGATCATCTGGATCAGCGCATGGCGTGCCGCGAGCGTCAGATCCTCGGACAGGTTCGTGAGGTCCGGCAGTTCCGCGGCATCCAGATAGGTGTGCGACGGCGGCACCTCCCCGGCGGCCTTCAGCGGCATCCCGACCGTCTGGTAGAACTTGGTCGGCTCCATGTTGCGGATCTGCGCGCCGCCCTCGACCGCGGGGGCCTTGACGAACTCGCCCTGTCCCGGACGGATCTCGGTCGTCAGCGTCACGACGGCACCCATCTCGATCGCCGTGCCGCCGACCTCGCCGTCGCCCTGGGCGTAGTGGACATCGCCGACGAACAGGCCGCAGCCGTCGATGAAGCACGGAAACAGCATGGTCGTGCCGATCTGCATCTGCTGGACGTCCATGTTGCCGCCGTTCTCGCGCGGCGGGATCGTGCGCAGGCAGTCATCCTTGTGTGAACCGTCGGGCCCGCAGACCGCCGAGGGCAGCGCGCCGACCGGCTGCGGCGGAAGTGCAATGCCTCCGGCAGCGGCAAGTGCGGCTTCGCGGGCCTTCCAGGCAGTCACCTCTTCCGCGCCCGGCAGAACGCCGACCGATCCGAGGAACGCCTCGTAGGGGATCTTCACGCCGGGCATTCCATCGGACTCGGCATGGGTCCGGCTGAGCCGCCAGTTCACCACGTAGGGCTCGGTGAAGATGTCGCGCAGGAAGCCGAAGCCCGGCGCGATGACCGTGTAGCCGTACTGGTCCGGCTCGATATCGACCAGCCTGACCGCCAGCACATCGCCGCGCTTGGCGCCTTCGATGAAGACCGGCCCGGTCATCGGGTGCACGAGATTCAGGTCGACCGCCGCGAGATCGGCCGCGACCGAATCGAGCGTCAGATCGCTGTCCAGCGCGTCGCGGGCGTGCAGGACGATCATGTCGCCGGGCTTCGCGGTTGCCGCAGGCGGGATCGCCGGGTGATACCGGTTGAAGCAGTTCGGATCGTCGGCGCAGTGATCGCCCTGCTTCTCGATGGTGACCTTGGTCATCCAGGTCTGGTCGGTGGTATCCGCGAAGGCGGGTGCTGCCATCAGCGCTGCTGCGCCGAGCACGGTCATCATTCTGATCATCTTGTCCCCTCCGATCTTCGATCACGCACAACCTATGATCTATCGCGGCGGGCAAATAATCCACCAAAAGCGTATCGAACCGGGACACCTGCCGGATCTGATCGCTTGATGCGTGGAGAGGGTTTCCGTAACAGAGGCGGGCATCTGAGCGGAGGCTGTCCATGCGCGCACGCGTTCACGTCACCCTGAAGACAGGCGTTCTCGACCCGCAGGGCGAGGCGATCCGGCACGCGCTCGGGTCGCTGGGTTTCGACGGCGTCGACGGCGTGCGCCAGGGCAAGGTGATCGAGCTCGATCTGGCCGAGACGGACCCGGCCAAGGCCGAGGCCAGCGTGCGCGAGATGTGCGAAAAGCTGCTCGCCAACACGGTGATCGAGAACTACGCGATCGCTCTCGAATGAGCTATGCTGCGCCCATCGGGATGATGGGGGCATTTCATGGCGGCAAAGACCGAGCGCGGACGCCGGACCAACAATGCCCTGTTGCTGTTGTTGTGGCTGATCCCGGGGTTCTTCTGGCTGTTCGCGGCTTCGATGACGCACGAACTCAGCGAAGCCCGGGCCGCGTCCGAGCGCATCACCGGCGAGGTCGTCGAACAGGAGAAGACCGAGTACACCTGCAAGGATTCGGAGGGCAGGCGCAGGACCTGCACCTACTGGACCTACAAGGTGCAGTTCGACGTGCACGGAGACAGGATCACCCGGCAGCTTCAGACGCCGCGTTTTGACCCCGACTATATCGAGCATGTCGATGGCATCGATCATGAGGCGCAGATCGTCGGCACCGAGATGAACCTGCTGCTGCGCAGCGATCTGGATTACGCGGTCGCGCCCGATTCCTACTGGGCGGCCTATACGACGCCGCTGTTTCTGGCCGGCGGCGGGTGCATCGCCGCATTCTTCGTGATCATCGGCATCGCGCTGGGCTGGGAGCGCCCGAAGCGCGAAGAAGTGGAAACGGCATGAGGCGCATCGGCTTCCCGAAATCGCAGAAAGACTTCTCGTCCCGGCGCAGCCGCGCACTGAACAACGGCATCCTGCTGTGCGTGCTGATCCTGCCGGGCGTGTTCTTTTATTTCGGGCTGACCATGGCGCACTGGCGCTATGAACAGCGCGCGCTGGCCGAGCGGATCACTGGCGAAGTCGTCGAGGTCCTGCAAAAAACTTTCGACTGCAAGACGTCGAATGGCGACCGGACAACCTGCGTCGAGTATGCCTTTACGGTGGCGTTCGAATCCGGGGCCGGCCGGATCCAGCGCCCGCTGCTCGAGGTGAATTTCGACGAGAATGGCGGCCGGTTCAGTTCGGACGAGGTCGATCCTGAAATCTATTCCGTGGGCCAGCCGATCCCGCTGCTGCTGCGCCCGGAACTCGGCAATGCCGTGGCGCCGGACCTGTTCTGGGCGGCCTATCTGATTCCGACCGTGTTGCTGGGTTTCGGGACCTTCATGCTGATCATGATCTCGATCGCGATCCTGATGTTCTGGCAACGCTGACCGCTTTGATCCTTCCGACCGAAATTGCCCTCTCCCTACCACCCTTTGGCTTGGGGGCTCAGGATTAAAGGGTCGTTACCTGATAGACGGGTCGCGGCCGGAAAGTCATGAGAATGCGAAACGATTTGTTCCTACCGCACGGACTTGCCGTCGCACGCGGCCATGGCGGATGGCGCATGAGGATGCCGAGGATTCCTGACGGACGGGCGGCGACTCCGCCCGATCAATCCGTCCCAGCCCTCAGAAGTTCTTCAGACCGTCCATGTCGAGCGCCTCGAAATAGGCGAGCTTCGAGTCGACATCGGCCGATCCGGTGATCTGAACCATGATGCGGTTGTTGATCAGCGTCTGAACCTCGCCGTCATTGGTCACAACGAGTTTCTGGCGGTTGATCCGCTTGACTGTCCCCATCGCACCCATCAGCGTCGCGTTGCCGAACATCGCGCCCATGGCCGTGACCATCTGGTTGTCGGCCATCAACTGGATCTCGAGCCGGTCGGACCCGTTCGAATAGGTCGCCGAAGCGATCTGCCCGCCGCCGAACGCTCCGACATTCTGGGTCTCGTTGTCCTCGCGCGTCCAGCCATCCATCGCGGCGGGCAGGAAGCCTTTCAGCCCCTCGGCCTTCAACTGGCCGAGCAGTTGCGAGACGAAATCGATCTCCTCCTTGGCGGCCTTGATGTCTCCGGCGCGGTAGGCTTCGAGAGCCGCTTCCATCGTCTCCTCGACCTCGTCGGCCTGCGCCTGAAGTGCGAGGCTGGCGATCACGGCGAAGGACAGCAGCGGTTTGAGAATCGTCGTCATGGTGGAAATCCCCGGAGTTCTGTTCGGCGCAGTATACCTCACACCTGCCGGCAATCCGAAGCGAATTGCTCAGGCCGCGATGCGCCCCTGCATGCGATCACGGACGGTGTCGAAGGGCACCGCCTCGGTCACGGCGTCGGCGACGTCGCGCCCGGAGAGCGCGCCGAACTTGAACCCGTGACCCGAGCAGGCCGAGACCGCCGTCGTCTTGCCGACGCGTTCGATCACGAAATCGCCGTCCGGGGCGGAGGTCCAGTAATTTGCCTGCTGCCAGCGCACGCGGAAGCGTTCGACGCCGCGGAAGCGTCCGCGATAGCCCTCGAGCAGGCGCACGGCCTCATCGCCGGTCATCGTCCGGTCGCTGTCGTCCGGATCGGTTCGACCGAGCGTCCCGTTGCCGAGCTTCATCGGCAGGCCGTCGATGGCGGGCATGCCCCAGAGGTCGGTATTTCCGCCGAGATCGGTCCAGCAGGGTGCGGCGGCATAGGCCTCCGCCAGATCCTCCGGCGGCTCGGCATAGGCGATCATCGTGCGGTGCGGCTGCAAAGGCACGGACAGATCCGGCATCAGCTTGAGCGTTCCGACGCCGGCGGCAACGATCAGCGTTTCGCCGCTCAAGGTGCGGCCGTCGCCGAGCGTCACCGAGGCGCGCTCCGGATCGATCGCGTCAACCGGCGTGTGCTCCAGTACGGCGACGCCCGCGCGCCGCAGCCAGTCGGCGAGGTCTGCAAGGATGCGGTTCGCCATCAGCGCGCCGCCCTCGGACAGCATCCCGTAGGACACGTTCGCGGCCTCGAGGAACGGGAAGCGCGCGGACAGCGCGGCAATGCCGTCGATGCGTTCGAACGGGATCGCGTTGCGCTCCATCACCTGCCGCGAAAGGTCGGCGTAGTCACCGGCCTCCTGCGAGAGGGTGAGCATCCCCGTTGCCGCGTAGTAGCGCGCTTCCGCTCCGCCGAGATCGGCCCACATGGCGCGCCAGGCCGCGAAGGCCTCGGAGATGCGCAGGCAGTAGCCCTCGCGCGGTCCGTAGGGATAGCGGATCAGCCTGTGATGGTCGGCCGAGGAGGCGGTCGGACAGGGGATCGGCCCCTTCTCGATGACCGTGACGTCATGGCCCCGGCGCGTCAGCCAGTACGCGGTCGAGAGGCCGACAATGCCGCCGCCAACGATCAGGATCATGCCGCGATCTGCCGGGCGATCAGCAGCTTCTGGATGTCGTCGGTGCCCTCGTAGATCCGGCAGACCTTCTGGTCGCGATAGATCCGCTCGACATCGTAGTCGACGAGGTATCCGTAACCGCCAAGGGTCTGGATCGCGTCCGAAGTGATCTTCTCGGCCATCTCGGCGCAGAACAGCTTGGCCATGCAGGCTTCCTTCAGGCAGGGCTCGCCCCGGTCCTTCTTGGCGGCTGCGCTCAGCAGCAGGCCGCGCCCGGCCTCGAGTTGCGTCGCCATGTCGGCGAGGCGGAACTGCACGGCCTGCAGATCGAAGATCGGCTTGCCGAAGGCGGTGCGTTCCTGCGCATAGGTCAGCGCCTTTTCATAGGCCGCCTGAGCCATGCCGGTGGCCAATGCCGCGATGCCGATCCGCCCCGATTCGAGCGAGGACAGCGCGATCGCGTAGCCCTGGCCTTCCTCGCCGATGCGGTCCTCGAAGGCGATCTCGAGATCCTCGAACGCAAGCGCACAGGAATCCGAGGCTTTCTGGCCGAGCTTTTCCTCGACCCGCACGACGTTGAAACCCGCGGCAGCGTTTTCGGTGATGAACGCGGACATGCCGCGCTTGCCTGCCTCGGGGTCGGTCATCGCGAACAGGATTGTCACCTTGCCGATCCGCGCCGACGAGATGAACTGTTTCGAGCCGTTGACGCGGTAACCGGTATTGGTCTTCACCGCCTTCGACTTCAGGTTCGAGGCGTCCGAACCGGCTTGCGGCTCGGTCAGTGCGAAGCTACCAATGTGCTGTCCCTCAGCCAGCGGTTTCAGCCAGCGATCTTTCTGCTCGTCGTTCGCCCAGCGGTCCAGCACCGCGCAGACCGGCGCATTGTGGACCGAGACCATCGTCCCGACCGAGGCGTCGCCCGCGCCGATCTCGGTCAACGCCAGCGCATAGGACACGTAGTCGGTGCCCGCACCGCCCCAGTCCGGATCGATGGTCATGCCGAGAAAACCGAGCTCACCCAGTTCGCTGATCACGTCCGGTTCGATGACGCCTGCCTTTTCGCGCGCGCCGGCGGACGGCGCGAGCCGGCTCTGCGCATAGTCGCGGGCGGTGTCGCGGATCAGGATCTGTTCTTCGGTGAGCATGGGCAGGTCTCCGTCGCGTCGAGCAGGGGCGTCACGGCATCCCCCAGCGCAATTTCACCCGGCTCTAGCACCTCTGCGGTGATCCCGCCATGCCCGCGCATTGCGGTGTATCCGCCCGGCCCGAGGCTTTCCTCCATGCGGGAACAGGGCGCGCAGAGCCCGGTGCCGCGCAGAATGGCCGAGCCGATTCGGAAGCGGATCTTGCGCAGACCGAGCAGGTTGACGCCCGAGACGACGATGTTGCGCCGGAGCAGTGCGGGATCGACGGCCACGTATCCCGAAAGGGCGGCGATGACCGGCAGGTGCTCGGCCTGGATCAGTGTGACCGCGCGCTTGCCGGGCCCGGTGCGCCGGTCGCCGCGCAGCCCGGAGGAGACGACCTCGGCGCGTTCGAGAACCGTCATCAGCGCCCGGCGGTCGGGCCTGACGCCGATCCAGCGGATGGCACCCGGCTGGGTGAAGGTCTCGGTCAGTCTGCGAAGATCGCCTTCCACCGCTCTACATGGCTAACAGCTAAGATAGCCCATGCCTTCCAGCATCATGTGCGTGCGCGGCATCGTGACCTTGATCTTGCCGACCGAGCCGTTCTGCAGCGGCGTGCCGTTGTCGACGCACTGCGCGATCTCGGGTGCGTTCGCGTACATCAGCGTTGCATGGTGGCTATTGACGAAGAAGTCGTGGCTGCGGAACGGATTGGTGATCAACCCTTTGCGGTGCGTCGAGGCTTTCTTCTTGGCACCGAAGGTCCCGACGTTCTTGGTGTAGAAGAACCGCACCGCCGAATAGGCCTCGATCAGTTCGACCGGGCTGAGCTTGTGATTGCAGGTCAGCGTCGTGCCGTGTGCTTCGAGAAATTCCTGGCAGAGATGGATGCCGATCTCGCCGGTGCCCGGACCGCGGCTGTAGGCTTGAGAAGCGCTGTGCCCGCCCGGCATCGGGAAAAGCTCGCGCGGCGTGCGCTTGGGGTTCGAGCCGGTGTAGTCCGGCACCACGCATTTGAAGGTGCGGTCCTTCGGGATGACACCCCAGCCGATCTTCGCGATGTTCTCCTGCAGGATCGAGCGGTAGCTGTGCACGCAGGGCGGCAGCGTCGTCGGCTTACCGGCGCGGCCAGTCGAAGCGAACGTGCCGGAGTTCTTGAAATCGTTCATCGAGCCCGGCACCGGGTCGAAGGTGAAGATGTTGACGCGCACGTTGCCGAATTCGGTGAACCCCGCCTCCTGAATCGCGTGGGCCAGCATGATGCAGCTCACGCCACCGCGGCTGAAGCCCGCGATGTTGATATCGACGAACCGCTCCTCGTGCCAGGCGAGCCAAAGCCACTGCAGCGCTGTCACGATGTTGGACTGCGTGCCTCCGCCCGTAACGGCGTTCAGGTGGTCGTTGTGCTTGTTGTTCAGCATTTTCTTCCAGGCGCCAGCCTTGGATTTCAGAATGCCCTTGCTGGCATCCTTGCCCGACTCGGCCATTTTCAGGATCTTCTCGGTGTTGAGGATCTTGGCGCCGCCCGGTCCATCGAAAATCACCGCGCGCCCGGTCTGGTTCGGGTCGGTCGGCCGGCCGACCGTGTTGTTGAAAAGATGCGGCAGTGCGTTCTTATCGCCCATCGTGCGGTCATTGCCGCTGCCGCAGAAATAAATCGTAACGACGTCGCGTCTCATGTCAGAAGTCTCCCACCACTTCAAACTGGCATTGTAAATACCAATATGACATTTGATATAGGAATCACTTGTTGGTTGCAAGGCAGAAGTCTGCACAATTCGATGTAATTGCCTTCGCGGCGCCACGATCTGCTTAAATTGGCATCAAACGGTCACTTTGGGGTGAATTATTCAGCGCCTCGCGGAAAGGGTTCCGTCATCTGGCAAACAGAAAGCGCGGCGGCTCCGGATCGTCGAGAAGCACGGCCGTCAGTTTGCCGCCCATCACGGCGGCGGTATCGATACCGATCCGGTTCGGGCGCAAGGCGGGCTCCGGAATCGGCGTGTGCCCGTGCACGACGATGGCGCCGTGATCGGCGTCGCTTTCGAGGAACTCGTGCCGGATCCACAGCAGATCCTTTTCGCTTTGACGGTCCAGCGCGATGCCCGGTCTGACCCCGGCATGGGCGAAAAAGTACGGCCCTTTCGCGAAGCTGAGCGGCAGGCGCTGGAGCCACGCGATCCGATCGTCGCCGATTGCGGCGCGCAGATCGTCCGGCGAGAATCCCGAGACGCCGATGTCGTAGTCGAGATCGTAGAGCGTCATGTCGCCGCCATTGCGCAGCCAGCGTATCCAGACCGCATCATAATCGGTGCGCAGACAGTCGAGCATCAGGGCTTCGTGATTGCCCTTGAGGCAGATGCACTCGACGCCGGGCAGGCCACGCATCAGCCGGTCGATGACCGCGATGTTCTCGCGTCCGCGATCGATGTAGTCGCCGATGTGCACGACGGTCACGTCATCGGCACCGCACGCGAGGATATGGTCAAAGATCCGGCCATGCATCTCGGCCAGCAGGTCGTCGCAGCCATGAACATCGCCGATGGCGACGATCAGCGACAATCTCAGCCCTTCTTCGAGGGTTTCTCGCCCACCGGCCCGCCGGCTTTCTTCCAGCCGCCGAACCCGTCGGTGATGTGCGAGACGTTCTCCAGCCCCATATCCTGCGCGACCTGTGCCGAGAGCGCCGAGCGCCAGCCGGACGCGCAGTAGAAGATGAACCGGTCACCGGTCTGGAACTTCTCTTTGGCGTAGGGCGATTCAGGGTCGATCCAGAACTCCAGCATGCCGCGCGGGCAGTGAAAGGCGCCCGGGATCATGCCGTCGCGCTCAAGCTCGCGCGGGTCGCGCAGATCGACGAACGTCACGCCCTCAGCGCCGTGCTGACCCAGCAGGTCCGCGGCCGGAGCGTGCCCCACGACCTCGTTGGCGGCCGCCACCATGTCCTTGACCCGTTTCATCGCTGCCTCTCCCGGATTTTCTCTCGATACGTAGCGAACGTCACATCGCTGCGATTTCGCATCACTACCCTCTCCGCATCTTCAACACCAGCAGCGAGGAGCTGTCATGAGCGATCACGAAAACACCCCGGAAAAACTCGACGACGCGGATACCGATCAGGCGCAGGGCGGCCTGTCGCTCGGCGGCGCGCTCGGCGCGAAGATGAGAATCGCGCCGGACACCGGCTTGCGTGGCGGCGGAGAGAAAACCTTCACGCCGTCCAGCGGTGGCGGGACCTCCCTGCGCGACCTCGGCAATCCCGGTCTGGTCAGCGAGCCGGGGCCGAACGAGGAAGAACTGATGGCGATCAAACCGCTGAAACAGCGCTACTGAGGACGAAACATCCTGTCATGCGCGCGGGGTTGCGATCCCGCGCGATACGCGCCCGCGTCTGCGCCCCGGGATCAGTCCTGGGCGATCGCCTCGATCTCGATGATCAGCTCGACCTCGTCGCCGACCAGCCCGCCGAGCGCGTAGGTCATTCCGAACTCGGACCGCTTGATTGTCGCCCGTGCCGAGATTCCCAGCGTCTGCTTCTGGTGCCCGAACGGGTAGGGCGCGGCCTTGTTCAGCGTCACGTCCAGCGTCACCGGATTGGTCACGCCGCGCACGGTCAGATCGCCGGTTACGGTGCCCGCGGTGTCGCTCGCAGCCTCGCCACCGCTCGCCGTGAAGGTGATCAGCGGGTGATCCTTGCTGTCCAGGAAATCCTTGTTGCGGATGTGGTTGTCCCGCGCCTTGTCGTTCGAGAAGACCGAGGTCGCGTCGATTTCGACACTAACATCGCCGAGCTCGCGCGTGTCCTCGTTGTAGACGAACGATCCCTCGGTCTTCAGGAACTTGCCGAGCGTCTTGGCGTAACCGATGTGGTCGACGAGAAACGCGATGGTGGCATGCGCCGGATCGATCGCGTAGGTGCGCGGGGCGGCGTGCGCGGCGGTGGCGGTCAGCGCGAACAGTGCAAGTGCGGCTGCAGTGCGGCGGAACATGGCAGGTCTCCCGTTCTGGATGGTCGCGTTCCCTACATCTAGGATTGCCCGGCGCATGCCAAGACCGCGCCCTTCGCAATTTCGCGAGACCGCGCCGTCTCAGGATTTTCGCGGCGATCGCGAGAACACCATCTGCTGGTTCGCCAACTTGGTCTTCGGGCCATGCCAGGCATAGGCCAGCAACGCCGGTTCGCGGTCGCTGACGGTGATGCGGTGCATCCGACCTGGCGGATTGAAGATCAGCGATCCGGGCGCCCAGACGCCCTCGTCGTTTTCGCTGACCGTGCCCGACAGCACGTAATAGCTTTCGGTCAGGCCGTCATGCGCATGGGCGGGGTAGGTGCATTTCGGGCCGAACAGGACCAGCCCGAGCGTGAGTTCCGGGCTGAGCACCGGTCCGCGGTTGCCGACGATCTCGGCGAAGGCGTATTTCTTCGCCAGTCCGCGCGGCACCTTCTCGTAGCCGTAAAGCCACGAAAGCTGAGGCAGCACGGCGTCGAGCGCGCGGATGATCGGCCGCGTCGGGCCTTCGCGTCCATTGTCCATCGCCCGGCGCAGGTGGACGGTGACCGGCTTGTCCTCGATCTCCTGCGCTGCGACCTCGGCATCCGATTCGAGCACCTTCGAGATCGTCTCGCGCACCACGCGCTGGTGCGAGCGGATCTTGCCGGAGCCGCCAGCGCCCGACCGGCGGTAGAGCTCGCGGATTTCGCGCAGCAGGTAGATCCAGTCGGGGCAGTTCGTCAGGGTGGTCATGGGCGCGCCAGTCATCGGATGCTGCGCTGCAATATAGGCGGCGCGACGAACCCTGTAAGGCCCGTTCTCCAGTTTCTTTTCGTAGAACCGTTCGCCGTCCCGTGTCAGTCCCGTTCGATCGTGACAGCCGTCCCCTCGCCGCCGCCAATGCAGAGGCTGGCGACGCCCTTCTTCAGATCGCGCCGTTCCATCTCGTGCAGCAGGGTGACGATGATCCGGGCGCCCGAGGCGCCGATGGGATGGCCGAGCGCGCAGGCGCCGCCGTTCACGTTGACCTTCTCGCGGTCGAGGTTCAGATCGCGCATCGCGGCCATCGGGACCACGGCGAAGGCCTCGTTGATCTCCCAGAGATCGACGTCCTCGACCGACCAGCCGGCCTTGTCGAGCGCCTTGCGGATCGCCGGGATCGGTGCGGTGGTGAACAGCCCCGGTTCCTGAGCGTGGGAGGCGTGGGAGCGGATGCGCGCCCGGATCGCGCGATCCCCGGCCTCGCTTTCGCGCATCAGGACCAGTGCCGCGGCACCGTCCGAGATCGACGACGAATTGGCCGGCGTCACCGTGCCGCCCTCGCGGAAGGCCGGTTTCAGGGTCGGGATCTTGTCGGGTCGTGCGTTGCGGGGTTGCTCGTCCGACGCGATCTCTACCGCGCCCTTGCGGGTCTTGATGGTCACGGGCGTGATCTCGCGATCAAAATGGCCGTCCTGTTGCGCTTTCAGGGCGCCCGCGAGCGAGGCCAGCGCGTATTCGTCCTGAGACTCGCGGGTGAACTGGAAGCTCTCGGCGCAGTCTTCGGCGAAGGTGCCCATCAGGCGGCCCTTGTCGTAGGCGTCTTCGAGACCGTCGAGGAACATGTGATCCTTCATCTCGGCATGGCCGAGGCGCGCGCCGCCGCGCATTTTCGGCACCACGTATGGTGCGTTGGTCATGCTCTCCATGCCGCCCGCGACGACGACCGAGCCTTCGCCCGCCCGCAGTGCATCCATGCCCATCATCACGGTCTTCATGCCCGATCCGCACAT
The DNA here is from genome assembly GCA_039184865.1 of Pseudomonadota bacterium. GTDB lineage: Bacteria > Pseudomonadota > Alphaproteobacteria > Rhodobacterales > Rhodobacteraceae > Thermohalobaculum. Next base: position 88,047 of record JBCDAV010000012.1, read on the forward strand.
CTTGTTGACGGTCGTGCACGGGACCTCCTTGGGCAGACCCGCGCCGAAGGCCGCCTGCCGCGCCGGGGCCTGGCCCTGGCCTGCGGGCAGCACGCAGCCCATCAGGACCTCGTCCACCGCGGCGGCATCGACGCCTGCCCGGTCGAGTGCGGCCTTGATCGCTGCCGAGCCGAGTTCCGGTGCCGTTGCGCCGCTGAGTTCCCCCTGGAAGCCGCCCATGGGTGTGCGCGCGGCACCGACGATGACGATGGGATCGGACATGGCGGGCTCCTCCGGAGGCATGTTTCAGCAATTGGTCGGGCGGGTTGAAGCACCAAGCGGCGGACGGATCAAGCAAAGACGACGAAGGATTGGTCGGGCCTTGCGGCGGCCGACCCTCGATCTGTCGCGTTATCAACGCAACGAACCTCTAAGAGGCAACGCGCATGGTGATCCGGTGCGCGCTATCGCATGCGCCCGCGCGGAGTGCGAGGATCGCCTGCAGCATCGTCCCGATCGCGCAGCGAGCAGCGACCGACCTCCCCCGGGAGGGCGCTTTTTCGGGAACGGTCCTTGGCCCGGCCACCTCCGTTGCCTCGCAGATCCAAGAACGACAACCATCGAGACGACGCCCTCCAGGTCGGGCGCTGCAGCCGCTTCACGCGGGCGTCGTTCACGACCTTTGGTCCGCTAAGCCCCCGCCACCTCCGACAGAACCTGCCGTGCGTGATCGCGGGTCGAGCCGCCGCGATACTTCAGGATGTCGTCTTCCTCTGCCGCCAGTGCGTCGTGCAGACCCTGCGCCTGTTCCGGCGTCAGGCAGCGCAGCGGACAGACCGACGTTTTGATCCCGAAGGCGACGGCGCGGCTTTCGGGCAGGCGCACCAGCGTCTGGCGCTCGGTGCGAAGATAGAGCGGGCCGCCAACCGGCACCTGCTGCATGGTCTTGTCGGACAGTCCGAGCGGCAGGAACAGCTCCGGCGTCGGATGCACCAGCCAGTTGATCCGCACCAGCGGGCGGTCCTCGTGCAGCACCTCGAAGACCCGGTTCACGCGCCTGGCCAGCATCTCGTCATAGTCCGGCACCGGATCGTGGATGATCGTCATCGGACGGTTCATCTTTTCCGACAGGAGCCAGCGCGACGGGAAGCACAGGATCGCGCCGATCAGCTTGTACTCGCCCGAGTCCGCATCGGGCAGCAGCAGGCAGAAATCCTCGGCGACCAGATGCGCGATCGCCGTCCAGGCGCAGTATTCCTCGAGATGCGTAATCGCCGGATCGAGTCCGAGATGGGCCTTGAGCATCGAGAGGAGTTCAAGAACGGGCTCCTCGGCTTCGTGTCGCGAGGCGATGGCGATCTCGGGATGATCGCGCAGGATCTCGTGGCGCCGGACCATCTGCGCGTCGAAGTCCGGCAGGCGCACGGTCCAGGTATCCATGTCGAGCGGCAGCAGGCCGGGCCGCCGCGCTGTCCGCGGGTCGAGATACGGCGTGTACGGTGCGTGATCGAGCACCCACGGTGGATCGGCGGTCGCGGTCATCGCTGGGCACCGACGGAGTAGTGCAGCAGATTGAACCCTGTGAGCGCCCGGTGCACCGGTCCCCAGAGCGTCGAGAACGCCATCCAGTCCTCGCCCGCTGCCATCTGCCCGAGCGTGCGGGCATTGTTCACCCGTCCGATCAGCACGTGCGCATCGTTCGGGAGCGATGCCGTCATCGACTCACCGTCGAAGGTGACGGTCAGGCGCCCCTTGTCGCGGATCTGCTTGGCAAGCGCGCCGGGCGCGACCCCGGTGATATGCGGCACCAGTTCAGGTTTCGTCGGCCGCGCCACGGCCTTCGAGACGCGGTCGGCGTGCGTGACATAGGCAACGTGGGTCTTGATGTTGCCGGCAAGCTGCTCGGCGACCGTCATGCGCCGGGCCGGGGTCAGGGCCTTGATGCGCTCGGCATAGGCAGGCTCGGCGGGCAGGTAGCTGGCCGGGTCGTAGCGCGCGCTTTCGAGAAAGGACGCGAGCCCGAGTCCGGCGCGCTCCAGTGCGCTCAGGAAAGACGCAACGTCATAAGCCCGGTCGCGCGAATGCAGCAGCAGATCGTAGAACCCGGCATCGGAATCCCGGTGATCGCGCAGATGTGGATTGCGCGGGAATGGATGGCCGTCCGGCACCTGTTTCAGGGCGGCGCGGGCCAGCCTGATCTGGTCCTCCGGCACATCGTCGCCGAACAGCGCACCGAAGGCGTGCTGGATCGGATAGACCCCGGCGCGGCCATACGGAGCATAGACCATGAGACCCATGCCGCCATCCGGCGCGAGCGCCTGGGCGAGCGCGCTGAACCCGGCATCCGGGTCGGGCAGGTGATGCAGCACGCCGCAGCAATCGATGTAGTCGAACGGGCCGTGATCGGGTGCCGTCAGCAGATCTCCGGTGATGAACCGGATATCGAGCCCGCGTGCCTGTGCGCGCGCCTGGGCCACGGCGCGGCTGGCCTCGGACATGTCGAGATAGGTGACTTCTGCCGGGCACCCGATATCGGCGAGCTTCTGCGCCAGCATGATCAGGCCGTCACCGGTTCCGCCGCCCGCCACCAGCGCGCGGAACGGCCGTGCCCAGTCGCGCTGGCCGCGAAAGAGGTAGTGATCGATCTCGACCGGGTGCGAGGGCGATCCCTCGATCAGGCGTTTCGTCTCATCGGCCGGATCCCGCTCGGGGTAGGGATAGGTCTCGTATTGTCGGCGCACGGCATCCATCGCCCGTCTATGGCGGATCGTCCGTCACGCCGCAATACGAAGCATGCCTCAGTCGTCGTGGACGTCCGTCCACTCCACATCGAGTTCCCATTGCAGCGAGTTCATCTGGTCGACCAGCCATTCATTGCGTTTCTTGGCATCGCCTATGGCGCGGTCGCACGATCCGTAGGCCTTGTAGAGCATCAGCATGACCTCGGCCGTGACATAGGCCACCCCGGAGTCGACGATCGGAACGTTGACCCATTTGCCGGTCCAAAGTCCTTCGATGATTCCGGGCTGAGGCGTTTCGTTCATCACGCGCTCGCGGATCTTGCCCTCCAACACGATCTGAAGCGCCGTGTGCTTCAGGAAGTCTTCGAGATGGTCGGCGTCCATATCGTTGGTGCCGAGCCACTGCCATTTCGGATCGTTCAGCCAGCGATAATAAAGCGAGATGCCGCTTAGCGTGTGCGGCGACCAGCGGGCCATTTCCTCCGAGGCGACCTTCTCCGCTTCCTTCCTCACCTTCTTGAAGGCGGCTTCGATCAGCAGGCGGTTCTTCGAGTCCTTCAGGAATTCGCGCTGTTCGACCGAGACGTTCCCCGAGCCCAGATCCGAGACCGTCGAGTAGATCGTGTTCAGATCCGCCGCCAGACTGACGGCCTGGAACGAGCGTCCCACGACCATCGCCACCTGGGCGCCCTTGATCAGCGTCCCGAAACCGAGCGTTGCCACCGCCTCGACAATCGCCATGCCGATGTTCGTCCAGGCCTGATCACTGACATGGCCCTTGAAGATTTTCGACGTGCGCTCGACCTCGCGGATGTAGTGGTCCCTTTTGCGTCCGGCGACGTAGCGCTGGACCTGAATGTGAAACGTCTCGGCGTCGTAGAGCAGCAGGTAGAGCGACTCGTAGGCCAGGAGCTTTCCGACCTTTGGCGCGAGGCTCTGATCCTGCGCCGCCTTGCGCATGAGTTCATCAACGGGATATCCGGACATGCGTTCCCCTTCGCGAAATGGATCTTTGAAATCGGGTTCTCACCCACCATGAGAACGCGCCAAAGTACCATTCCCGTCGGTTCGGAGCAAACGCGCGCCCCGCGCCGGTCCTAGCCGATGCGCGCGATGACCAGCGTGGTGTCGTCGGCCTGGGTCGCGCCGCGGGTCTGATCGTCGAGATGCTGCAGCACGATGCCGAGGGCCGTCGCGGCGTCCGAATGCGTCGACGCGGCGAGCCGCATGGCGTCGCAGATGCCGTGGACGCCGAAGAACAGCGGCGCGTCCTTGTTTGCCGGATCGGCCTGGTACAATTCCGCCTCGGACAGACCGTCAGTGAACAGACAGATCAGATCGCCCGGCCGCACGTCGACGGACCCGCAGGCGAAATCGAGCTTTCCGGACAGGCCCATCGGCGGGCCGCCGCGCGGTTCGAGCGATCTCGGCGCCTCACCCGGCCGGGCGAGGATCGGCATGTCGTGCCCGGCGCCGCTGTACTCCAGGGTCATGGTCTGGGGATCGAACAGACAGACCACGCCGGTCACGAACATCTGGTCGCGATTGTCGCGCGTGATGTCCATGTTGGCCTGCTCCTGGACGGCGGCGAGATCTGACCGCACCAGGGCGGCACTTTTCCAGAGGCTCTTGGACAGCGCCATGAACAGGCTGGCCGGCACCCCCTTTCCCGACACGTCGCCGACCGAGAAGAACACCTTGCCGTCGCGCCGGGTGACGTAGTCGTAGAAGTCTCCGCCGACGATCTGCGCCGGATTGATGTGGCAGGCCAGTTCGAGCGACGGCACCGGTGTGGCGCTTCCTGGCGGCAGCAGGCTCATCTGGATGCGCTGCGCGACATCAAGCTCGCCGTCCAGCCGGGACCGTCCGGCGCGTTCGGTCAACAGGGCGAGCTGGGTTTCCTGATGCCGCCGGTCACGCTCGATCAGGTAGGTCGCCATGGCGAAACCGCCGGCGATCAGCAGACCCATGCTCAGCCCCAGCCCGTCCAGCAGGAATCCGGTCGTGACGAACAGCCCGGCACTGATCGGAATGAACGAGAACGTTATGGCCAGGCCGATCGGCAGCATCTGGGCTGAAGACCTGAGCCCGAAGAAGGTCGCGAACAGTGTCGCAAGCACGAAGAAAAGCGCGCTCTCCGCCCAGATCAGCCAGGTCGGGCGATACTGGAACCGGCCGTCGAGGATCTGCTCGACCATCTGGCCGATCAATTCGCCGGTCATGGCATTCTGGAACAGCGGCGTGTCGATCCGCCCGGCGAAGTTGCCGAACCCCGTCGTCACGATCACGAACTTGTCGCGGAAAACCTGGGGATCGACGGCACCGGCGAGAACCACGTCACCGTCGAGATAGAGGTCGGGGTTCTTGTCGCGCAGGTAGAGCCGGGTCCCACCGTCGCGGCGCACCGGGACGCTCAGGTTCGCGCCGAGATCAAGCCGCACGTCCGAGCGCCAGCCGGGTCCGAGTTCCGGTTCCGGCAGATCGAGGCCCGCCCGGATGAGCTGGATCGCCATCGAGTCGTACCGCGCATCCGGTATCTGGCCGCGAAACAGAAGTTGCACCGTTGGCACGTCACGCAGGGTCGAGACCGCGCGGATATCGTCGACGATCACGCCCTCGGCGGTGGCGCGGGCGCGCAGATAGGGATGCACGGTCAGCGCCGTCGTGAGCCTCGGCGCATCCGCCAGCAGGTTTACGGCATCGTCGAGCGCCTGCAGCGAGGCTTCCTCGCGCAGGCTGCGAGACAGGCCGACGCCGCGTTTGCGCAGCATCGGCACGCGCTCGAGTCCGTTATCGTCGAAGAGGGCGACCGGGGCGACAACCGGATAGTCCGCCATCGCCGCCGACAGCTGATCGGTGCGCGGCCCGGTGACGCCCTGGCCGGCCTCGATCAGCTCAAAGATGCCCAACCCGTCCAGCAGCACGTCCAGCCCGATCGCCCTGGCGCCGCCATCACCGATGATCCTCACGATTTCGGCGATGCGATCACGCGGCCAGATACCCTGCATGCGCACGCCGCCGGGAGCCCTCTGCAAGGCGACGATGCGCACAGCGTCGCGCGCATCTCCGGGCTCGCGTTCGAATGTCCGGTGCAGCACGTCGAACCAGTCGGTGCGCCAGGGCGGCTCCAGCTTGTGCAGGGCCAGCGTGACGGGGATCAGCGTCATCGCCACGACGATGGTAAGGCGGATGGCGAGCCCGAGCCGTCTGCGGCGCGCCCGTTCGCCCGCATACATCGTTGGGTTTCCGGTCTTCGCGTTCATCCGCCGTCCGGCATTCTGCTCCATCCGGCAGCGGAACCGTGCCGGACAGCGGGAAATTGACATCTCTGCGACATTTCCCGCCGCTATCGAACATGACGCCGCAGGTGGCGATCTGTCTAGCTGTAGCGATAGCGCAGGAGGTTTTCATGGCGAATGACCATTCCCCAGCTAACATGCCGCGAAAGATCGATCCGACGCGGCGCCAGGGGGTGAGGCCCGACGGCACCCCGGACGACCCGGACCGGGTCGAGATCGGGCCGACGCAACTGGCCTTCGATGAATGGGCCGCAGCCGGGATCGACGTGCCGAACCTCGAGCGCATGCGCCACCACCGGCACCGCCGCATCGTCGAGGCGCTGGACAAATGGGATTACGGCGCCGTCTTCCTCACCGATCCGCTCAATATCCGCTACGCCACCGACACCACGAACATGCAGCTCTGGAACGCGCACAACCCGTTCCGCGCCTGCCTGGTTTGCGCCGACGGTTACATGGTGGTCTGGGATTATGCGCGGAACGAGCACCTGACGAGCTATGCGCCGCTGATCCGCGAGGTGCGTTCGAACGCGGGGCTGTTCTACTTCTCGGCATCCGATCTGGCGCATGACCGTGCCGAGGCGCTGGGCGACCAGATCGTCGATTTGCTGCGCGAGCATTCCGGCGGCCATCTGCGCATCGGCGTCGACAAGATGCAGCTCCACGGCATCCGCTCGCTCGAGGCGCGCGGGATCACCATCGAGGACGGCGAGGAGATCATGGAGAAGACCCGGCTGATCAAGGGGCCGGACGAGATCGCCGCCATGCGCTGCGCGATCTATGCCTGCGAGCAGGCAATGCACGAGATGGAGGCGGAGGTCGCGCCCGGCATGACCGAGGTCGACGCCTGGGCGGTGCTGCAGTCCGGCAACTTCCGGCGCGGCGGCGAATGGATCGAGACCCGAATCCTGAGCACCGGCCCGCGCACCAACCCGTGGATGCAGGAATGCGGCCCGCGCGTGATCCAGCCGAACGAGCTTTTCGCCTTCGATACCGACATGATCGGGTGCTATGGCATGTGCGCCGATCTCAGCCGGACGTGGTGGATCGGACCGGGCGACCCCTCGGCTGAGCAGCGCCGCCTCTACCGCGAGGCACACGCGATCATCGTCGAGAACATGGCCAGCCTGAAACCGGGCATGACCTTCGAGGAAGTCTCTCACGCCGGTCGGGAACTGGCCGAGGAATTCATCCCGCAACGCTACGGCTCGAAGATGCACGGCGTCGGCCTGTGCGACGAGTGGCCGTCGATCAAGTGGCCCTGCGACGTCACGCCGATCTGCAGCGACTACACCCTGCAACCGGGCATGATGCTGTGCGTCGAGACCTATATGGGCGTGAAGGGGGCCAGGGACGGCATCAAGCTGGAGGATCAGGTCCTGATCACCGAGGACGGGGTCGAGAACCTCACGAACTATCCGTGGGATGAGAAATTGCTGGGATAGAGTTACCTTCTCACTCGAGTCTCAGCACGTCATTTGCCCACCACGGTGGGGCCTCATTCCAAGCGGCTCAATGGCCAATGCCTTGCCCTTTCTTCGTGTGATTTGTCTCATGCGATCTTAGAGTAACCTGATGTTCGGCAGTCTCCGTCGCTTAGCCCAAACGTTTTTGGAGAAACTTCGATGGCTCCTAACCATTGAAACACATGAATTTTATGGGATCTCTCTCCACGTTCATACCGACGCGGATGAGAGCTGCCTGGAAAAGGTTACCAAGGCGCTGGACCTAATCTGGGAATTCGATCCAGTAAAATACAAATCCATTTTTCGACTTCTACCCGGAGGTATTGCGATCGACGAACCAAAAGCTGTATCTGCAGAATATCTTCATGAAAGGAAAATGTGTTACCTGAACTTCGATTATGTAAAACGCTATCATTCAGAAGATATTTCATTAACAATCGTACACGAATTATGTCACGCGCGATTAATGAGTCATGGCATTGGATATACGGAAGGTATCCGTCTTCGTGTCGAAAAAGCCTGCATTCGCCGAGAGCTGGCTTTCGCAATAATTCTTGATCTGCACTATGAAGGTGAGGATTACTTCGTCAATATGATCAAGTCCGTGCAGGAAAATATATCTCCTGAAAACTATACAGACGCTGCGTTTCAAATGCGAGCGCGGCGGAACCTGTTGCTTCGTCTACGCTCATTGAAGGATCTTGGTATTCCTGGAATCCTTCGCCGATGCGCCGTAGTTCGCCACCGGCGGCGAAGACTGAGAGAAGGATGGGTAAAAAAGTCTGGATCAGCCTGAGACCGTGCGGAATGATCCTATGAGATCTTTCTTCGGTCCGCCGCCGCTTGAACAATAAGCCGGACTTCTTCAAGACTTTCTGCCTCGGGGATTGGGTCGTGCGAGATGCGTGCAGTCTTTTGGCGCTTTTGGGATGTGTGTTTGCGATTGGTCGGGCTGCTCGCCCTGATCTGCGCCGCAGGCTGGTGGCTTTTGCTGACGCGACAGGCGCGGACTGATCCTCCTGCCGCCGCTGAGTCGATCTTCACTGCTCGGTTTTTCGTCGTGTGGCTCCTGTTGTTGGTTGGAGTTTGCTTGCTGGTGCCGTGGATATCCCGCAGGCTCCTGAGCGCGCGGTTCGCGGGTCTCGGCTGGGTATGTCGACGGCTCGTTTTGATTGTGGTTGCCGGTATGCTGTTCTTCACGGCGGTGAGTGTCGCCGGGAAATTCGGAGCCTTTTCTGCCGGAGCGCCAGAACGGATATTCGGTTTCTTCAGTCAAACTCTCTTGGTTGCAGCAGTTTGCGTCATCCTTTTCGCAGTTGCGGCCCGGATCTCCGACAAACGTCGGCCCTTGCAAGAAGACCGTTTTCCCGAGCTTGAGGGAGAACACGTTCGATACGGCGAAGCGTTGGCCGGTTCGTCCGATTTTCACTCTTCTCGCGGTGCTGCGGGTTCGACCAGCGACGACTGGAGGGCGCGCGTCATGGCCCGGCACATTGACTCCAGCGCCGCTGCACGGACCGCGGCCCGGCACGAAGCGTCGCGTCTGCGCACGTCAGATTTCTGGAACCCGTCGCTTGTCTTATTCACGTGCTTGGCAATCCTGTCCGGCACTGGTTTGTACGGTGCCCATGCACAGTTCCTGCCCGATGCCGAGCACATGCGTTTCTCGCTCTCGATCCAGACGCAACTCATCGCTGCCCTGTCGTTCATCACTGCGATCGTGTTCGCAGCGTGGCCGGCGAAAGGGAGTATGTTCGGATCGTTCGGTCAGTTCTTCGCCGGCCTGTGCTTTGGAGGCATGTTTTCGGCGTTCATCGCTCTCGCGGCAGTGCCGCACGGTTTGCCCGGCCTTCACAGTCTGTGGACGAGGGGGACTGACGTAGCGATCCGTGTGGAGGTTGTCGATCTTGGCCGCAAGATCGTACGCCGGGGCTGCAATTACACTGTGTACGTTGCCGGGACGGGCGAATTCGACAGCGGCAAGCGAAAGCTCTGCGGTGTGCCGGAGGCCATCTGGGAACGCCTTGTGCCGGGCCAGTCCCTTATCCTCGAAGGCCATCGTACAGCCTATGGAATGCGCTACGAGCGTTTCAGGCTTTAAGCAGCAGAACTGAACGATCCGTCGGTCACGCTCGCTGCCTTACGGGTTTGAGCCAAGTGTCGCCTTTTCCTTCGCAAGTCTGACGGTCCGGCTCGAGCTGCGGGATGTGCTTTGAAGTCAGTCAGGATCGAACGCCGAGGCACCTGTGTGGTCAGAGCTGAGTGCGCCGGTCAGCGGCGAACGCGCCTTGCGCGAAAAGCGTCCATCTCACAACTGCACACGAAATGTTTCAAAATCTGGCCATGCGGTGAACCGGTGTGATTTGCGGCAGGCCACGGCAATTCCCACGTCCGATTCCAGAAAAGACGAGCCTGGGGAAAACACATGAATGAACATCTCTCAGCCATTGTAGACGAGACGACGCCGGAAGACGCGTGGAACGCGCTGGCGATCGACGAGAACGCGGTGCTTGTGGACGTCCGCTCGCGGCCGGAATGGTCCTTTTCCGGGATGCCGGACCTGTCGGAGATCGGCCGCGATGTCTGGGCCGTCGAATGGCTGACCTGGCCGGACATGACGCAGAACCTTGGCTTCCTGACGGATCTCGATGCGCAGATGGGCGATCAGGTGCCGAGCAGGATGTTCTTCATGTGCCGGGCCGGACCGCGCTCGCTCGCCGCTGCGCGCGCCACGGCGAAACAGCTTCATTCGCGCGGCATCAACGTGCACATCACGAACGTCGCCGAGGGCTTCGAAGGTGCCCAGAACGACAGCGGGCAGCGCGGCCAGCTCAGCGGCTGGAAGGCGGCTGGCCTCCCCTGGCGGCAGAGTTGACGCGGTCCTGACACTACCACCAGGACGGCCGGGAGTACGTCACCGTCTGTGCAACTCCCGGCGCACCCGCAGCGATTTGTGCGAGGATCGTGGAGACCGAGGTCCGCTCGACCGGCGTGTTGGCGCGCAGCCCGGTCGGGTCAAGCCCCCACACGCTGTAGACCTCGTTCGGCTGCTGTTCGCTCACACCCGTGGCGATGCACACATGACCGACGCCGTTGAACATGACGATGTCGCCCTTGCGCAGCGCGTTCGTTGTCGGATCGTTCAGCGTCTTTGTCGAATTGAACCAGCTTGAACTCGTGATCGTCGATATGATCGATGCGGCGGCGCCATGCCCGACCGAGTCGAACGCATGCACTTTGTCCCAGAGGTCATCTGCCGACCAGACCCCCGAGTGATAGGCGCCCCAGAACGGAAGTTCGTAACACACCATGCTGAGATTGGTCGCCATCTGCGGCGGCGGTGTGGTGCCCTTTGCGTTGTTACGTTTCCACTGCACGAGAGAGGATGCAGGCTGGTGGTTGGTCCAGGTCACCTCTTGTCCGCCGGCCACCCAGGCGCCAATACGGGTAATCACACGATCAGAATTGCTCATCTGTCTTCCTCGAAAAGATTGCCCAATGTACCGAATTTACGGCGCTGGGGCTGGCGTTTCAAACTCGGATCGTCAGCCGGGCACGTGTTGTACGAGGATCCGCGCTGCAAGGCAGAATGCCTGCCGATGCAGGTTGCCGGGATCAGGCGTCGCTACCAGCATTGCGAACAATCTCCGGAAACCGACCGCGAGACGACGAATTCGGACCAGACACTGCTTGTGTTTCAAAGAAGTCTCCGGGTTGGAGGCCAGTGATGAACCAGCATTTTTCCGACACCCGCAAGATCGATCCGAGCCGCGCCGACCGTGTCCGCCCCGACGGCACACCCGACAATGACGACCGCGCCGAGATCGGGCCGACGCCGCTGGCCTTTGCCGAATGGGCGGATGCCGGGATCCTGCCGCCGAACCTCAACCGCATGCGCCATGACCGCCATGCCCGGCTGGTCAAGGGCATCAACGATCGCGGCTACGGCGGCGCGCTGTTCTTCGATCCGCTGAACATCCGTTTCGCGACCGACTCGACCAACATGCAGCTGTGGAACGCGCACAACCCGTTCCGGGCCTGCTTCGTCGGCGCAGACGGCTACATGGTGATCTTCGAGTACAAGGGATCTTTCCGCTTTCTCTCCGGCTTCAACCCGCTGGTCCGCGAGGTCCGCGAGGGCGCGGCGATGTTCTATTTCTCGAACGGCGACCGCATCGAACACGATGCCGGCAACTTCGCCGGCGAGCTGGCCGATCTGATGGCCGAACACTCGCCGAACCGGCGCATCGCCATCGACAAGATCATGGTGCCGGGCTACCGCGCACTGACCGAGGCGGGCTTCACCGTGGAGGAAGGCGAGGAACTGGCCGAGAAGGTTCGCTCGATCAAGGGCCCGGACGAGATCGCGGCGATGCGCTGCTGCATGCATGCCTGCGAGGCGTCGGTCGCCGAGATGGAGCAGGCCGCCCGCGCCAATGCCGGGCAGGGCATGACCGAGGATGACGTCTGGGCGGTCCTGCACGCCGAGAACATCCGGCGCGGCGGCGAATGGATCGAGACGCGCCTGCTCGCCTCGGGTCCGCGCACCAACCCGTGGTTTCAGGAGTGCGGACCAAGGGTGCTGAAGAACAACGAGATCCTCGCCTTCGATACCGACCTGATCGGCTGCTACGGCATGTGCTCGGACATCTCGCGGACCTGGTGGATTGGCGAGGATGAGCCGCCTGCAGAGATGAAGCGCCAGTTCCAGATCGGCGTGGAGCACATCCAGACGAACATGGAGCTGCTGAAGCCTGGTGTTTCGTTTAGGGAGCTGACCTTCGGCGGCCACCTGCTGGCCCCGGAATTCGTCGACAGCCGCTATGGCTGCAAGATGCACGGTGTCGGGCTCTGCGATGAGTGGCCACTGATCGCCTATCCGGAAGACTGGCGCGAGGGCTCGTTCGACTACGAACTGCAGCCCGGCATGATGCTCTGCGTCGAGGTGGTCATCGCCCACAAGGGCGGCGACTTCTCGATCAAGCTGGAGGATCAGGTTCTGATCACCGAAGACGGGTACGAGAACCTGACGACGTATCCGTTCGATCCGCGCCTGATGGACTGAGGCTGGGGATTTCGCCCGCTCGCGCCGCGCCCTTCGGGCGCAACGCTCGAGATGCGACCAGGCCCGCCACCACCCCCGCCTCCTCCAACGCACTGCGTGCGTTCGAGGAGCGTGGTGGCGGTCAGCCTGAGCAGGGTTCCCAGCGCAGATCGTCCTGCGTCACCAGGTCGGCGGTTTCGAACTTGCCGCGGTTGTAGTTGAAGTAGGTCACCTGCCCGCGCACCACGACGTCCGGGAACTCGTCGCCGAGGATATCGCGCCAGCGGCTCTCGATCAGCACCATCGCGCCGGGATCGTGGCGCAGTGCGGGGACCGCAGTGCTCGGTCCGGTGATGTCGGTGTCGGTCCCGTTCAGAAATATCAGGCTCGGCTCGCGGTAGCCGATCGAATGCAACGGGCCGGACGCACAGGGCTGGAATTGCCGCGTCAGCGCTGCAATCCGGGGGCTCGCGAAGGCCGTGGTCAGCGACGGCAGACCGAACTGCAGTACGGCGGGATAGAGCGCGACGGCAGCGATCAGGCTGGCGCAGACCTGCGCCGTCACCCGGTGGTCAAGCGCTGCGCGGGCCGCTTGCCAGGCAGCCCAGCCGCCAATGGCGATCAGCGGCAGGACCGGCCAGACGACCGTTTGCTGCAGGATCGCCGGCAGGACAAGGAGCGCGCCGATCAGCAGGACGACCGGCAGCAGCGTCAACACGGCACTGACCCGGCGCATCCAGATCGGAGCCTCGCCCCGTCTTTCCGAAATCACCCACGCGGCGACGGCGATCGCGAGCGCCGGATAAAGCGGCAGCACGTAGTGTGGCAGCTTGGTGGGGATCACCTCGAGGATGATCCAGAACGGGATGACCCAGCCCGCGAGCAGGCGCAGCCAGGGCTGCCGCCGCGCGGCCCACAACCCGGCAGCGGCCGCAGGCAGGAGTGCGGCCCAGGGCCAGAACGTCAGCCACACGAGCGCGCTATAGAGCCCGGGCGGCCCCCAGTGCTTTTCCTGCCCGCTGGTCAGTTTCGCGCCCATGTCGCGACCGAGCGACTCGGCGAAGAAGGCACCGTCCGAGATGATCCAGATCGCGACCAGCCAAGGCGCAACGAGGACGGTTGTGAGCGCGAGCCCGGCGAGCGGCCTGAATCGCCCGAAGGCTGGTGGCGCGCGCGTCGCAATCCAAAGCCAGACGAAGGCAAGGACAGCAATCGCCGGAACGATTGGTCCCTTCAGCAGGATGCCGATGGCAATCCCGAGCCAGAAGATCAGGGCGCCCCCCCAGCCTGCTTGGCCGAGCATCAGATGCGCCATGCCGCCCAGGACCGCGATTGCACTGGCCATAAGGGCAGCGTCGGTCTTGGCGATGTTCGCCTCTCCGGCCAGCAACAGACAGGTCGCCAGCATCAGACCGGCAAGGACGGCTCCGCGCTCGCCCATCATCGGACGCGCCGCCCAGACGGTCAGCAGCGCCGCGAGCAAGGCCGCTACCGCCGACGGGATGCGGTATGCCCATATGCCCGCGTCGACACCGCCGCCGAGCACCTGCGCCGACGCCGCCTGCAGCCAGTAGATACCGACGGGCTTTTTCCAGCGCGGCTCGTCCTGGAAGCGGATATCGATCAGATCGCCGGTCTCGAGCATCTGTTTCGAGGCCTGGGCGAAGCGGGCCTCGTCGCGGTCGGTCACCGGCATGGCCGAAAGCCCCGGCAGGACCACCGCAAGCGTGACGAGCAGAACCAGAAGAGAGGCGCGCCAGCGCGATGCCGATGCCCAGTCGAGCGTCAGACGAAAGCCAGTCTCGAGCCGGTCAAGCATGCGGTGAGCGCGTCCGCACGCTGGCGGTATCAGTTGCCGCTTGGTGCCGCCGGGAGCGGGATCTCTCCGTCATCGCCCGTCGGTGCGGGAAGCTCCGGAAGCGGGATGGCGCCACCCTCGAGCGATGCCGGTGCGCCATCGAAGACCGAACCCGTGCCCTCGCCACGGCCCGCGACGATGGCGAGCATGATCGACGTGCAGATGAACCCGACTGCCAGCAACCAAGTGACCTTGCTGAGTGCCGTCGCAGCACCGCGCTGCGAAACCATCCCGCCACCGCCGCCGCCGATCCCCAGCGCACCGCCTTCCGAGCGTTGCAGAAGAACGACGACGATCAGGAAGACCGCAATGATGAGATGAACGATCAGCAGAACGTTTTCCATGGGAACCCAGTCAGATGTCCGGAACAAGCGGCGCTTCTATACGGGTGGATTTGGGTTGTCGAGCCGCAATCACAAGGGTGGGATGGAGCGGCGAAGCGCCCGAAAGGGGCGATGTGCAGGGCTAAACGGGATCGATGGGATGAACCAGAGCGCATAGTTGGGAGAGTTCCTTGGGCCTGACGGCACGACAATAGGCCGGGTCGGCCAAGCGCGCGATCTGTATCGTGTTTGCGTTGACCTCGCTCCTGATGCGGGTTGCTCGGCACCTTGGCTCAACATATTGGATCAAGATTCGGGCACTTGCCTCACACATCATTCTTCACGCTCGCCGGAGATTTCTCGCCTATTTTTGCGCATTGACGCCCGGTTCGCCGCTGCGATGGTGGATTGCCTGGCCCGCACCGGTCGGAGCGGTCGGTCATCTTATGTTTGTGGAAAACGCTACGCTATCGCCAAGCGGGAGAGGCACTCCGCGCCGGTTGTGGGTGCTCATAACCCTGTCGAGCGACTGTCTGGCTGGAAAGCACTGACGGCGAATTGCGCTACTGCATCTGTTGCTGCATCTGCCGGATCGTCGCCGGGCCGGACGGCACTGGACCGTCGGCCTCGGGTGCGGCCACCACATCGACGCCGACCGACAAAAGCTGCCGCCCGGCCCCTACGACGATCCCCGAAACCGGTGCTACGTCCGTGTAATCGCGCCCTGTCGCCAGCGTCACATGGTCCGCGCCCGGCACGCAATTGTTCGTCGGATCGAAGTCGACCCAGCCGAACGCAGGATCCCAGACCGACACCCAGGCATGGCTGGCATCGGCCCCTTGCAGGCGCTCCTGCCCCTCGGGCGGGACGGTCCTGAGATAGCCCGAGATGTAGCGCGCCGGGATGCGCAGGCTGCGCATCGCTGCCAGCATGACATGGGCGAAGTCCTGACAGACGCCGCGCTTCAGTTCGAAGCTCTCGGTGGCCAGTGTTTCCGCGCCCGTGGCCTCGGTGTCATAGGCGAAATCGTGAAAGATCCGGCTCATCAGTTCCTGCGCCCCCGCGAGAATCGGACGTCCGGGCTGGAAGGTCTCGGAAACATAGGCCTCGATCGCGGGGTCGGGCGCCGACATGGTCGAGGGAAAAGCGTAGGGCGACAACTCGGCCACCGGCGTCGCTTCATCGAGCCCGAGTGCCGACGCGCGCGTTGCCTCCCAAGGGACCGACGCCTCGAAGATCAGCGCCGTGCGTTCGGCACGGTCGATCCGGCTGGTCGCGATGATCTCGAGCTCATCGTGCGGGCGCGAAATCGTGGCGACATGCACCCGGTTGCCGAACATGTCGTCATGCGTGTCGATCGCTTCGGGCTCCGGCAGGATGTTCACGCTCGACAGAACCACGCGCTGACCAGGCACCGTCACCGGGCTGAGCCGCAGCAGGTGCTGCGAGAACGCCGCCGGATTGGCATAGCGGTAGTGCGTACGGTGTCGGACATCCAGCCTCATTCCGCCGCCTCTTCGTCATGCGGCAGACGTGCCTGGCTGAGCAGGGCTTCCGGCGCATCGGCATGCGCGAAGAACGCCCGGCTGATCAGGTCGGAAATCTCGGCGAGATCGGACAGGCACCGGGTCAGGAATTCCGTCAGCACCGGGCGCAAGCCGTCCTCGTCCGTGACCGCCAGGGCATCGGCGTCGAACAGCCTCAGATCCGTCAGCAGTTTCAGCGCCCGGCGATGTTCCGGCCTGCGATAGGGCACCTCGGTCGGCAGCTCGTGCAGCACGCTCTCCAGCCGCTCGATCTGATAGGCGAGCGAGCGCGGGTTCGTCTCGTCTAGGATCAGCAGATCCAGCACGGCGGCGGGCTGCACGGTCATCATGTAGCGCGACCTGTAGGCCGAGGACGAATCGCTCAGCGTGAGCCAGGCGCGCAGGCGGCTTTCCTCCTGCGGATAGGCCCGGGCGGCCATCTGTTCGGCAACGGCAGCGATCTGAACGCCGCGCTCGAGCCGCCGCCCGATCTCGAGGAAGCGCCATGCGTAGTTGCGCGTCAGATTCTCCTGCGCCGACCCGGCAAAGGCCGCGAGCGCCTGTAGCGAATCCTCGATCAGGCGCACCAGCCCGGCGTTCTGGCGCAGCGCGCCCCGCGCCTGCCAGCGGCGATCCGAGCAGAGCCGCTCGATATAGCGCCAGCTCTCGGACGAGATCGACGCGCGCGCGCGCATTCCCCCCGAGCGCAGGATCTGCAGAATCGACGGCACGCTGGATATCTCTTCGCCGCGCGTCAGGCGATGGATCGCGTCGCGGTAGCGCGCGGCACCGTTCAGCGTGTCGTCCTTGGCAGCGTGGATCTCGATCACGTCGCAGAGAAGATCCGGATCGGAATCCGTCCGGTTGCCGTCGAGATGGCGCTGAACGCAGACGCCGAGCACGCGCAGGACGCTTTCTGCACGCTCGGCATTGCGGCCCAGCCAGAACAACTCGTCCGCGACCCTGCTCAGCAGGTCGCGCCCGGTCCGGCGCAGATGCGCCTGCGCGAAGCGCTCGTCCAGCCGCGTCGTCGTCGTCACCGAGGGTGCCGTCGGATCCGTGCCCGGCAACACCCAGACATCCTTGCCAAAGCCCAGCGCCGAGGGCACGCCCGAGGCAGGCACGCGCGTCGCCACGCCCCCGGGCGCGACGCTCCAGCCATCCTGCGTCCGCGAGGCAAAGACACGCATCATCCAGGGCGCGCGGGTAAGGCCGTCGCCGGTCCAGAAAGCCGTTTCAGCCAACTCCGGCGACTGCACGGCGCAGAACCGCTCGCCGAAGCGGCCGAGCAGCGTCTCGATATCGCCGCCATCGCCGGATCCTCCGGTCACGCCGAACTCAGCGCCCCCGGCCAGCAAGGCATCGCGGCTGTTCAGCGGCACGATCCGCCACGCCTCGCGCTCGTCGAGAACCTGCCTGCGGGCGCGTGCCCCGCCCAGCCAGAGGCATGGCGCGTCGTTGAGCAAGAGATCCTCGCCCAGCAGGAACTGCGCCAGACGATGTGCATAGGGCGCGAGCGCGCGGTGCGCCATCACTGCCGACCCGATGCCATTGACGATCTTGAGCGATCCCGAACGCGCGGCCAGCGACAGCGCCGGTGCCCCGAAGGCCGCCCGCCCCGGCCGGTGCAGCGCATCGACGCTGGCATCCGACACCCCGCGCAGCAACACGTCGATCCTGCGCAATCCGCCCAGCGTCTTCACGAAGGCCGAGCCGTCGCGCACGGTCAGATCCGCAGGCTCGATCAGCGCTGCATCCATGTAGCGCGCGAAATAGGCGTGGCTGAAGAAGCGCGGGTCCTTCTCGCCGCTGGTCAGCAGTGCGAGCCGCCCGTCCCAGCCCATCATCTGCCCCAGATGATCCTGAAACCGCGCGTAGTGCGAGGCGAGCCTGCGCACGCCGAGCTCGATAAACGGGTCGGCGAAGGCCTGGCTGGTGGCAATCCTGTTCGAGAGCAGCCAGCCATCACCCAGCGGCGTGTCGACCCGGTCGCCGAGGATCACCCAGCGCCCGTCTGCCGTCCGTCCGACGTCGGCTTCGTAGATGTGCACCCAGTTGCGCGGCGGGCGGCTCCAGCCTGCACAATGGGCCGCGAAGGCCGGACCGCCATAGACCAGACCCGGCGGCAGAAGCCCGGCCCCCAGCGTGCGCCGGTCGGTGTAGACATCGGTCACCGCGGCATCGGCAAGGCGCGCGCGCTGCAGGATACCGTCCTCCAGGGTCTGCCAGTCCTGATCGGTCAGGATGACCGGCAGCGTGTCTTCCTCGGCATCCGGCGCACCGTTTGCGGCGAAGGCGATCCCGCTCTCGGTGCGCAGCCGCAGCAGGTCGGCGCTGGCGTCCTCGTATCCCGGGCGGCCGATCTCGGCCAGCCAGTCGATCATGCGCTGCCAGTGCGGCCGGACGCTGCCGTCTTCGGCCAGGAGCTCGTCGTGGACGCCGGGCATCGGGCGGCGATAGCCTGCCAGCAGGGCCTCGCGGATTTCCGCGATCCCGGGATCGACGTCGCTGAGCGTCAGCATGACAAAGCCAAATTCACCTGCTCGAGCCGCCCTGATCCTGCCGCCGCAGATCCAGCGTCAACGGAAAGTCGGGATGCATCCGCGGCGCTTCGGGCTTGTAGCCATCGGGACTGTGCCCATGGGATATGAAGCGTGCGAGCCTCCGGCCTTCCGCCTCCAGATCGTTGACAGGCTGGTCATCGAAGCTGCGGCCGCCCGGATGCGCCACGTGATAGACGCACCCACCAACCGAGCGCCCGCTTAACCGATCGTAAAGGTCGATGGTTAAGGGAGCGTGAACGCCTATGGTCGGATGCAGGCACTGCGGCGGCTGCCAGGCGCGGAAGCGGATTCCGCAGACCTGTTCGTCGGCGCCGGAGGTTCGCGTCAGCGGCACTTCGATGCCGTTGCAGGTCAGCGCATACCGGTCCGACATCGCTCCGGCGACGCGCAACTGCACCCGCTCAAGCGAGCTGTCGACATAGCGCGCGGTACCACCGATGGCGCCGGTCTCGCCCAGCACGTTCCACGGCTCGATCGCGCTGCGCAGCTCGATCCGCAAGCCCTGGTAGTCGACATCGCCAAGCAGCGGGAAGCGGAACTCGAATTGCGCCTTGAACCATTCCGGGTCGAGATCGATGTCGAGCGCCGCACTGGTTTCCTCGAGCACCTCGAGGAAATCCGCCCACACGTAGTGCGGCAGCATCCAGCGGTCGTGCAGTGCCGTTCCATGCTGGACCAGCGGCTCGGTGAACGGTTCGCGCCAGAACCGCGCGATCAGAGCGCGCAGCACCAGCGACTGCGCCAGCGCCATGCGCGGGTGCGGCGGCATCTCGAACGCGCGGAACTCGACGAGGCCCAGCCGCCCGGTCGGGCTTTGCGGGTCGTACATCTTGTCGATGCAGATCTCGGCGCGGTGGGTATTGCCGGTCAGGTCCGTCAGGAGATCGCGGAAGATCCGGTCGACCTGCCAGCTCGGCGGCGTCGGCCCGGCCCTGGCGGCCTCGGCCAGCGCGATCTCCAGCTCGTAGAGCACATCCTGGCGCGCCTCATCGATCCGCGGCGCCTGGCTGGTCGGCCCGATGAACACGCCCGAGAACAGGTAGCTCAGCGAGGGATGGCGCTGCCAGTACCTGACCAGCGAGGCCAGCAGATCCGGTCGCCGCAGGAACGGGCTGTCCTTCGGCGTCGCCCCGCCGACCACGATGTGGTTGCCGCCGCCCGAGCCGACCTGCCGCCCGTCATGCATGAACTTGATCGTGTCCAGCTTGCAGTGGCGCGCGGCGTCGTAGAGTTCCTCGGTCACCTTGACCTGATCGGGCCAGTTGGCGGTCGGATGGACGTTGACCTCGATCACGCCGGGGTCCGGCGTGACCTTGATGACGTTAAGGCGCGGGTCGTGCGGCGGGGCATAGCCGTCGATATGGACCTGCAACCCGGTTTGCGCCGCCGCTTCCTCGACCGCAGCGATCATGTCGACATAGGCCTCGGCGTTCGGCACCGGCGGCAGGAAGACGGATAGCTTGCCGTCGCGCGGCTCGACCGTCACGGCGGTCCGGACGTATTCGGTGTGGATCGCGCGCAGCGGGTCATGCGGCACGGTGGGCGCGCCGGTCAGAACCGTGACGAAGCCCGGCGGCAAGGCGTCGAGCGCCGGGACGTGGCGGATCTCGCCGGTCTCCGCATGGGCGATCTCGACATATCCCGGCGGTGGCGGCCCGTCCGACATCACGCCGCCAGCGGTCCCGGTGTCCGGCGCGCCGCGCCGCTGCAGCAGTATCGAGCGCTGCGGCAAGACAAACCGCCGGTCGAACGGGTCGCGCTGGACGATGAACGGATACGCGCCCTCGTCGAGGAACGGCAGCGATGTCAGCGGCAGCCGGTAGCCCGCCGCCGAGTCCCCCGGCGCCAGAAACAACCTTCCGCGCCGCGTCCGCCATTTCTCCGTCACCCAGCGGTAGCGCCTGCGCGGATTGGGCCTTGCCAGCGCCCGCGACATCGCAAGCTGCACCGGCAGCACCATGCACACGGGCTCGGTCAGACCACGCTCGAATGCCTTGGCCATCTGGCGACGCTCCAGCGGATCGTCGAGCTCGTTCGTGGCCGGATCGAGGTTCTCCGGCAGCTTCGCTTCCTGAAAGAGGTAGGTCGCCGGGTCTTCCCAGGCCGGCTCGACATGGCCGGGATCGAGATCGAACGCTTCCGCCAGCGCCGTGCTGAGCCGGTTGGCGTCCTCGATTGTCGCACCCTTGGCGCTCTCTGGCGCGATCAGCTCGGGATCGCCCCACAGCGGCACGCCGTCGCCGCGCCAGTAGAGCCCGAACGCCCAACGCGGAAGCTGCTCGCCCGGATACCACTTGCCCTGGCCGAAATGCAGCAGCCCGTCCGGCGCGAACCGCTCGTGCAGATGACGGATCAGCTTGTCGGCATAGTCACGCTTGGTCGGCCCGACCGCCTCGGTGTTCCACTCGTCGGCATCGCGCTCGAGCTCCGAGACGAAGGTCGGCTCACCGCCCATGGTCAGCCGGACGTCACCCGCCGACAGCAGATCGTCGATCTTGCGCCCTGCCGCATCGATCCGGTCCCAGTGCGCATCGGTGAACGGATAGGTCACGCGCGGCTCCTCGCGGACCCGGTTGACCTCCATGTGGTGCGAGAACGAGACCTCGCACTTCTCCAGCGCTCCGGTGATCGGTGCGGCCGATTTCGGCGACGGCGTCGCCGCCAGCGGTATGTGCCCTTCCGCGGCAAACAGGCCGGATGTCGGATCCAGCCCGATCCATCCCGCACCCGGCGCATAGACCTCGGTCCAGGCGTGCAGATCGGTGAAGTCCGCATCGGGCCCCGACGGTCCGTCAACCGCCTTCACGTCCGGGGTCAGCTGGATCAGGTAGCCCGAGACGAAACGCGCCGCAAGGCCGAGCCGGCGCATGATGTGGCAGAGCAGCCAGGCCGAGTCGCGGCACGAGCCCGAGCCCTTCTCCAGCGTCTCCTCGGGCGTCTGCACGCCCGGCTCCATCCGGATCGTGTAGGCGACCGCGTCCTGCACCAGCCGGTTGACCTCGACGAGGAAATCGTTCGTCGGCTGCTCCGCGCGCGAGATGATCGCGAGGAATTCCTCGAACAGCTCGCCCTGCTCGCCGGTCTCCAGATAGGGCGCGAGGTCCTGCGCGAGATCCGGCTCGTAGGTGAACGGATAGGTCTGCGCCTGCTCCTCCAGGAAGAAGTCGAACGGATTGATCGAGGCCATGTCGGCGACCAGATCCACCGTCACGGTGAAATGGTCGACCTTCTCGGGAAATACCGCCCGCGCCAGGTAGTTGCCGAACGGATCCTGCTGCCAGTTCAGGAAATGGCCCTCGGGCTCGATCTTCTGGCTGAAGGACAGGATTCGCGTGCGCGAATGCGGCGCGGGACGCAGCCGGATCACCTGAGGGCCCAGCGCGATGCGCCGGTCATAGGTGTAGCGCGTCACATGGGTGATCGCCGCATTGATGCTCATGGCTCTGCCTGCCCCCGGTTCCGCGCGGTGGAACCATAACGCCTGCGGGCGGAGATATGTCAACGCTGCTGATCGGCCAATTTCGGCGGTGCAGCATTGCGGCACCGGGCGATCAGGCGATGGCCGGATGTCTCGGGTTATTTCTGCCGAAGCCGCGCGCCCGCTCGATACCTGCCGAGATCAATCAGCCGCAATCGCCGGGTCCGTCTGGAACCGGGCGGACTCACTCAAGCGCTGGCGGCATGACCGCAAAGCGGCCTGCTGGAATGCCAATTCACGCTTCGTCCTGACCCTTCGCGAACATCACGAGAACTTCGTCTTCGATCTCGGGTAGAGCGTACAACCCGGAAGCGGCGGCAGAGCTCTGAGTACGGCGGACGGGGACATAGCGGTATTCCGGCTTGGCCGAGGTTCCGGCAGCCACGTCGTCCATCTCGGCGTCGGTCAGATCGGTCGGTCTGGGCATGGCGATCTCCTTTCCGGAACAGTTTGAACGCGAAACCATGCCCGGTCTGTACCACCTGCTACAGTCGCCAGGCGCCGACAGCGCGCAGCAACCCGAAAAGGCCATCCGCCTCCGGGTGGGTGGGGGAGGTGGATGGCCTTTTCGAACCACGCCACGCGCGCCGCCGTCACAGGTCCGGGCGCAGGATCGCCAGCGGATGCGCCCGCAGCGACAGCCGCAGCGCCCGGTAATCCTCGACGACCTCCTCGCCCAGCGACGGCACCGGCAGATCCGGCACGTCCTCCTTCAGACCCTCACCGCCCTCGGCGAACAGCGGCAGAGGTACGGCCCCGCTGGTGCCCTGCGCCTCCCAGAGCGCATGACGCCGCGCCAGGCCGCTCTCGGCAAAGGCATCGGCATTGGCGAGCTTCTCCAGCGCCCGCCGCGCGATTCCGGCGCGCCGCCAGAGGCTCTCGATGTCCGGATAGCCGTTGCCGCGCGCGGCCGAGATCCAGTGCCCGTCCTCCTCCTTGATACCCTTGATCTGACGAAACCCCAGCCGCAGCGCCAGGCCGCCCTGGCCGTCCGGCTCCAGCGTGTTGTCCCAGCAACTCGCATTGATACAGACCGGACGCACCACAACCCCGTGCTCGCGCGCATCGCGCACGATCTGCGCCGGCGCATAGAAACCCATCGGCTGCGAGTTCAGCAGCGCGCAGGCGAACACCGCCGGGTGATGCCGCTTCAGCCAGGCCGAGGCATAGACCAGCAGCGCGAAGCTCGCCGCGTGGCTCTCGGGAAAGCCGTACTCGCCGAACCCCTCGATCTGCGAGAAACAGCGCTCGGCGAAGTCGTGCTCGTAGCCGCGCTCCAGCATCCCGCCGATGAACCTCTCTCGGAAAGAAGAGATTGTCCCGGTCTTGCGGAACGTCGCCAGCGATCGCCGCAGCCGGTCGGCCTCGTCTGGCGTGAAGCCCGCCGCGACGATCGCGATCCGCATCGCCTGCTCCTGGAACAGCGGCACGCCCAGCGTCTTGCCCAGCACCTCGCCCAGCTCGTCCGAGGGAAACGACACCGGCTCCTCGCCCTGGCGCCGCCGGATATAGGGATGCACCATGTCGCCCTGGATCGGCCCGGGCCGGATGATCGCGACCTCGATCACCAGGTCATAGAAGTTGCGCGGCCGCATCCGCGGCAGGAAGTTCATCTGCGCCCGCGATTCCACCTGGAACACGCCCAGGCTGTCCGCCTTGCACAGCATGTCGTAGACTTCGGGACACTCCGGCGGCAGGGTCGCCAGCGTATAGTCCTCGCCGCAATGGCTGCGCAGCAGATCGAACGCCTTGCGGATGCAGGTCAGCATCCCCAGCGCCAGCACGTCGACCTTCAGGATGCCCAGCGCGTCGATATCGTCCTTGTCCCACTCGATGACGGTGCGGTCATCCATCGCCGCGTTCTCGATCGGGCAGAGCTCGTCCAGCCGTCCCGCCGTGATCACGAACCCGCCGACATGCTGGCTCAGATGGCGCGGAAAGCCGATGATCTGCTCGACCAGCGCCAGCGTCTGCTGCAACCGCCTGTCGCCCGGATCGAGCCCGACCTCGCGCAGCCGTTCTGCCCGGATTGCTTCCTGCGACCAGCCCCAGACCTGCCCCGACAGCGCCGAGGTCACGTCCTCCGAAAGGCCCATCGCCTTGCCGACCTCGCGGATCGCCGCGCGGCTGCGGAAGTGGATCACGGTCGCCGTCAGCCCGGCCCGCTCCCGGCCATAGGTCTGGTAGATGTGCTGGATCACCTCCTCGCGCCGCTCGTGCTCGAAATCGACATCGATGTCGGGCGGCTCGTCGCGGGCCTCCGAGACGAAGCGCTCGAACACCATCGAGATCGTGTCCGGCGCAATCTCGGTGATGCCCAGCGCATAGCAGACGGTCGAGTTCGCCGCCGAACCCCGCCCCTGGCAGAGGATCCCCCGCGACCGGGCGAAGTGCACGACATCGCGCACGGTCAGGAAATAGGGCGCGTAGTTCAGCTTGCCGATCAGCGCGAGTTCCCAGTCGACCAGATCCTGAGAACGCTGCGGCACGCCGTCCGGATAGCGCCAGTCCAGCCCCTCGGCCGCCAGCCGGGCCAGCCGGTCCTGCGGCGTCTCGCCGTTGCCCTCGTCGGGGTACTCGTAGCGCAACTCGTCCAGCGAGAACGTGCAGCGCCCGGCGATCTCTCCGGCTGAGGCGATTGCACCGGGATGCTCCGCGAAGATCCGCGCCATTGCCTCGGGCCCGCGCAGATGCTGCTCGGCATTCGGCAGGGCGCGCGTGCCCAGGGTGTCGACCGTGCAGCCCTCGCGCAGACAGGTCAGGATATCGGCCAACTTGCGGCGGTTGCCCCGGTGCATCATCGGCTGGCAGGTCGCGACCGGTGTCAGGTTGTGGGCCTCGGCAATGGCTGCCAGATGCGCGAACCGCTCCGTGTCCCGCCCGTCATAGCGGGGAGCAAGGGCGAGATGTTTTAGTTGCGAGCCAAGCATGGAAATTGCGTGCTTCAGTTGACCGTTCGCCCCGCCCGGCGCAGCCGGGCAGCGCCCGACCGCCCCCCCGGGCGGGCGCTTCGCTTCCGCCCGCGGCCGGTCGCTGCTGCGCGCGTATCTTGACTGATCGCGCTCTACCTCAGGTTTTCGCGAGTGAGCCAGCGCAGACGGATCGACACTGTCCCCCAACACATCCGGCAGCACCGCGACCAGAACCAGCCCCTCGGCCCACTCGGCCACGTCGGCCAACCGCAGATCGCACTGCCCCTTGACCGCACGCCGCTTGCCGGTCGTCAGCAGCCGGCACAGCCGTCCATAGGCAGGCCGATCGGTCACCAGCGCGATCAGCTCGACCGGGCTGTCGCTCAGGACCAGCCGCGCGCCGATCAGAAGGTTCGGGATCGAGCGGATCTCGGGCTCGGTACTGTCCTCGCCATCGACGCCAGGCTGTCCCGGATCCGACCTGGGACCTCCCGGAGGACCTGCCTGCAGGTCCGGATCGCGGGCTGCGGTCCCGGAAGGCTCCGGGCCGTCCCGCAGAAGCCTCGCCCCCGGCGCCAGATCCGGTTGACGCGAGGACGGATCGATCCGGACCTGGCTCCGGATGGCATTGACCCTGGCCGCGTGCGCGCGAACATCCGAGCCGGTGATGTTCCGGGGCTTGACCGTGACCCGCTCGCGCCGCAGCTCCTTCAGCCGTACATGCGCCCGCACCACCCCGGCCAGCGAGTTCCGGTCGGTGATGG
Organism: Pseudomonadota bacterium; assembly: GCA_039184865.1. Lineage (GTDB taxonomy): Bacteria > Pseudomonadota > Alphaproteobacteria > Rhodobacterales > Rhodobacteraceae > Thermohalobaculum. Next base: position 114,001 of record JBCDAV010000012.1, read on the forward strand.
CAATCGCATCCAACCCGAGCTCGGCGGCACGCATCACCATTTCCTCCGGGTGCGAGGCCCCGGTCAGGAAGGTGAAATTGGTCGTGCTGGACAGCTCTGCGAACATGATGTTCGCAATATGTTCTCATGACGGCGAGTCGGCAAGCGTCCGAAGAACCGCACCCCGGTCAATGGCAAAATCGTGCGATGCCCACGTCGATATCGACTTGCGCAAAGTTTACCCACGTCGATGTTCACCTCAGCGCAACGGCCCGAGGTGGGTAACTTGCGCGCCTCTATATCTACTCTGCGGCGGCCCGGTATTCCTGTCCGCGCCCGAGCGCGTCGCCGATCACCCGCGAGGCCGCGGCCACCCCGGAACCGCCCATCGGCGCCCCCATGTGGGCCAGCGCCGCCTCGATCGTCCCGAGCGTCCCCAAAACCATCGGCGGGTTCAGATGGCCCATGTGCCCGATGCGGAACGCCTTGTCCTCGAACGAGCCCAGACCGACGCCCAGGACCAGCCCGGCATCGGTCTCGCAGATCCGCCGCATCTCCTTGCAGTCGATCGACCCGCCGAGGATCGTCGTCGTCGAGTCGCTGCGGTGTGCCGGATCGGTGATGTTGAACGAGAAACCCTCCGGTGCGGCCCAGGCCTCGATGGCAGCCCGCACCGCGTCGGCGAAGACCGTGTGCCGCGCCCAGACGTTCTCAAGCCCCTCCTCGAACAGCATGTCCAGCGCCGTGCGCATCGCATAGATGTGCTGGATCGGCGGCGTGCCGCAGAACTTCAGATAGTGCGCGCCGTCCATCAGACGCGGCGTCCAGTTCCAGTAGGGCGTGATCATGTCGGCGGTCTCGTGCGCCTTCAGCGCCTTCTCCGACGCCCAGACAAGGCCCAGACCGGGTGGCACCATCAAACCCTTCTGGCTGCCGCCGATGGTGATGTCGATGCCCCAGTCGTCCATGAAATACGGCACCGAGGCCAGCGAGGCGACACAGTCGACCATGTAGAGTGCCGGGTGCCCTACGGCGTCAATCGCCTTGCGAATGGCCCCGATATCGTTCCAGACGCCCGAGGCGGTGTCGATCTGAACGACCAGGATCGCCTTGATTTCATGTGCGGAATCGGCGCGCAGGCGCTCCTCGACCTTGGCCGGATCGACCGGGCCGCGATCGCCGAAATCCATGACCTCGACCTCGCAGCCGAGCTGCGTCGCCTGCTCGCCCCAGCCGATCGCGAACCGGCCCGAAGCCAGCGCCAGCACCTTGTCGCCGCGCCGCAGCGTGTTGGTCAGCGACATCTCCCAGGCGCCGTGGCCGTTCGAGATCGCCATGAAGACCTTGCCCTCGGTGCCCGCGATTTTCGGCAGATCGTCGAAGACCGTGTGGCTGATGTCGACCAGCGTGCCTTCGTACATGTTCGGGAAGGAGCGGTGCATTGAGCGCAGCACCTCCTCCGGGATCACGGAGGGCCCGGGGATCGAGGTCAGAGCACGGCCACGGTTCAGATTCATCACAGACCTCCGGAAATGATACGGCGCAGCAGAACCTACTGAACTGCCGCGCCGAGTCTACGCGAATTCCGTGATTTACGGCATCACGCCGCATGATGGCTGCAACTCGGGCGCACCCCTACACCCGGCTGCCATCGGTGCCGCTGTTCGACCCTAGCTGATCGCCTGGCCCCGCCGGATCAGACTGGGCCGTGAGACGTCAACCGACATTTGCGGTCCGGTAGCGTCTGCGCGGCGCATCGCGGCGCGGACACTGGACTCATCGGTCGGCACGGCGGCCGGACGCTCCGGTGCGACCGAGCGCGTATCCGCCGCCGCGTCCGCCGGTTGATCCTCCGCCTGCCGCGTCTGCGACGCGCGGATCAACGACTCTGCCATCCGAATGAATTCGTCGAGTTTTGCCACTTCTTCGTGCAGTTCTGCGCGCCGATCGAGCGCAATCTTAAGAACATCAGTCATTCTTGTTCTTCCCCGTCCAGCATTCTTCACCCAATGACGGGATGCGGTATTACAGAATTATCTGTCAAGTTGTGTTTGCAGAAACAATCTGGGATTGAAAATTCGGTGCAAATCAAGGCGCACTTGGGAGATATCTCTCTTGCGGAAATTACACTTTTTCGACGTGCAAAGTTCTTTTGCATCTTGCGGCGGTAGGCTAACCTAAATGCATAAGAAACTTGGAGGTACTGACGTGGCGACCACGAAAAAATCATCGGCAAAAGCCTGCTGCGGCCCGGGATACGAATCGCCTGAAGCAGCGATCAAGGGACCGAAGGAGAAAATTCTCTACACGATTGCCATTTACACGGGCACTGGTATCGAGAAGCCGGACTATCTGGCGACGATCGATAACGACCCGCGGTCGCGGACCTACTCCAAGGTCATCCACAGGCTCGAGATGCCGGGGATTGGTGACGAGCTGCACCACATGGGCTGGAATGCCTGTTCGTCGTGCCACGGCGATGCCTCCATGTCGCGCCAGTACCTCCTGCTGCCCGGCGTGCGCACATCCAACATCCATATCGTCGATGTCGCGACCGACCCGAAGGCACCGCGCCTGCACAAGGTCATCAAGGGCAGCACGATCAAGAAGAAGACCAACCTCTCGGCGCCGCACACGGTGCACTGCCTCGGCAGCGAGATCATCATCTCGATGCTCGGCGACGCCAAGGGCAACGGACCGGGCGGCTTCCTGCATCTCGACAAGGACTTCAACATTGTCGGGCGCTGGGAGAACGACCTCGGCAAGATGAAGTACAACTACGACTTCTGGTACCAGCCCCGTCACAACATGATGATCTCGTCGGAATGGGCCTCGCCGAACACGTTCATGCCGGGCTTCGATCTCGAGGATGTCGGCGCCGGAAAGTACGGCCAGCAGATCCATTTCTGGGACTTCAAGAAGAAGAAGGTCTCGAAGACCGTCGATCTCGGCGGCGACGGAATGATCCCGCTCGAAGTTCGCTTCATGCACAACCCGGACAGGCCCGAGGGGTTCGTCGGCGCGACGCTGAGTTCGAACATGATCTACTTCAAGGCCGAGGGTAAGAACGGCAAGAAGGTGCGCACGCAGAAGGTCATCGACATTCCACCGGTCGACGTCATCGGCTTTCCGGTGCCGATGCCCAGCCTGATCACTGACTGGCTGATTTCGATGGACGACAAGTGGCTCTATCTCGCGAACTGGCTGCACGGCGATGTCCGGCAGTACAATATCGAGGACCCCGAAAACCCGGTCTTTACCGGTCAGGTCTGGATCGGCGGACAGCTCGGCCGGGCACCCACCGTGAACGGGAAGAAGGTCTCGGGTGCGCCGCAGATGATCCAGCTCTCGCTGGACGGCAAGCGGCTCTACGTGACGACTTCGCTGTTCTCGACCTGGGACAACCAGTTCTACCCGGACATGACCAAGACCGGCGGCTGCATGGTTCAGGTCGACTGCAACACCAAGGATGGCGGGCTGAAGATCAATCCGAAGTTCTTCGTCGACTTCAAGCGGGAGCCGAACGGACCGGCACGCGCGCATGAAACCCGGTATCCGGGCGGCGACTGCACGTCCGATATCTGGGTCTGATCACCCGGAAACATGACATCGCGGGGCGAGCCGGTTGGTTCGCCCCGCGGACATTTGCTCCGATGTCGCAAGGCGCCTGCGGATTTCAGGCAGGCTGAAAGCCCGCTCATGATGGCGGCGGATTGACTGCGATTGGTGCGCCGAGAACAGCCGAGATCATTTCCCAGCCAAAACCGGATTCAGTCGATGTAAGCACGACGGTGGCTTGGAACGGTGCAGGTAGACTCTGCGTAAGGAGAAAGCGACCGCCCGTCAGTCGCCGCCGCGCCAGATCATCGCGAGCACTGCGAGATCGTCCGATTGCGGGGCGCCAGCGCGATGCGCAGCGACGCCATCGAACAATGCGTCGACCAGCGCTGAGGCTCTTGCATCAGAAGGAAGCGTTCCGGCTATCGTGCTGATGCGGGCGCGACCGAAAAGATTGCCGCTCGGATCGTTTGCCTCGGACAATCCATCTGTCATCAGCACGATCGCCTCGCCCTCGGCCATCTGATGCTCCGTCGACCGGAAGTTCAGCCCGGCCGTGATGCCGATGGGCGGCGCGTTCGACTCGACCTGTTGCAGCGAAGTTTGCCCCGGCGTGCAGAGCACGACCGGTTCGTGCCCGGCGCTCGAGATCTTGAGATATCCTGTGGCGCAGTTCACATGCACCAGCGTCAGGGTCACGAAGTGCAGACCCGGATTGTCGTTGCAGAGGTTGCTGTTGACCTCGTTCAGGACAGCACTTGGATCGTTCTTGTGCCGGTAGGCCGACGCCTTGATCAGCGACTTTGTCATCGCCATGAGAATGCCGGATGCCAGACCCTTACCCGAGACGTCTCCGATCACCAGGAACAGATCACTCGGACCGGTCATGTAGAAGTCGTAGAAGTCGCCGCCGACCTCGCGGGCCTGCTCGATCCTGGCGTTCAGGTCGAAACGCATCTCCTCGGAAAAGGCGCTCTCGACATTCGGCAAAAGGCCGGACTGGATCAGGCGCGCACTGTTCATCTCGGTCGCGTGGCGGGCAGCGCGCCGGAGCACCGAAACCTCGTCGGCCGTCCGCTCGATCGTTTTTTCGAGATCGTCGAACTCGATGGGTTTCGTAATGAAGTCGAACGCACCGCGGTTCATCGCCGTGCGGATGTTCTTGATGTCACCATAGGCCGAGACGACGACCGTCTTCGTCTCGAACCTCAACGGTGTCAGGTGCGACAGCAGCGTGAGCCCGTCCATACCCGGCATATTGATGTCGGTGAGCACGAGATCAACGGCGCCCGATTTCGCGAGCTTCGCGAGCGCATCGTGGCCATCAGAAGCGAAAATCAGTTCGAGATCCCCGGAACGGACCCGGCGGCGGAGGCGTTGCCGGAGCATCTCCTCCACATCAGGTTCGTCATCGACCACCATCACACGTACGGTCATGCAGGAGCCTCGCTGTCCGCATCGGCGGCACGTCTTTTCCTGATCTCGGCCAATGCGATCATCGCGGCCGCGTCCGAGGGTAGCACAACGGTGAACTCGGCAAACTCGCCCTCCTGGCTATCGACACGGATTTCTCCTCCGTGGCTATTCACAATGTCATAACTGATCGAGAGGCCAAGGCCAGTCCCTTCTCCCGGACCTTTTGTCGTGAAGAAGGGTTGAAACAGCTTGCTTCGATTTTCGGGAGCGATCCCGTGCCCGTTGTCATGCACCCGGATATGCGTGCAGTTGTCGTTTGAATACGTAGAGATATGCACCTTCGGTGCGAAGTCGGGCGGCTCCTTCACGGCGCGTGCGCGCGCCGCCTGCAGAGCATTGCCGATCAGGTTCAGGGCGACCCGTGACAGCTCGGTCTGCGATCCGTGCAGCGCAGGCAGATCGGCTGCCAGATCGCGCGAGACTTCGACATTGAACGACGGGTCCTGAGCGCGCGCGCCGTGGAACGCGAGATCGGCGGCCTCGTCCACCAGTCGGTTCACCTGCACCGGTGCCCGCGTTCCGGGGTCGTTGCGCGAGTGCATCAGCATCGACTTCACGATGCCGTCCGCGCGAATGCCGTGGCTCTGGATGCGCTCGAGATTCTCTCCCAGAACCGAGAGGTCGTCGGTAAGGTCGTCGCGGTTTCCTTCCTCCAAGTGAGGCAGGGCCGGTTCGATCGATGCCTGCATGTCTTTGTAAAGATCGCGCGAAAGCTTGGCGAAGTTGATGATGAAATTCAGCGGGTTCTTGATCTCGTGCGCGACGCCGGCCGTCACCGCACCGAGCGAGGCCATCTTCTCCTGCAGGATCAGCTTGTCCTGGGTCTCGCGCAGTTCCTGCAGCGATTGCTGAAGGCTCGCCTCGGCCGCGCGCCTGCGCTTGATCTCGATCGATTGCGTGTTGTGCTCTAATTGCGTGCGCGTCGCCTCGCGCAGGTACTGCTGGTGGATGTTGACGCTCCAGAGCGCGAGCGCGAGGAATACGATCATCGTGATCAGCACCCAATCCGCGGCGAAAGCCGTCTCGAGATTGTACGCGAGGATTGCAAACATCGCGATCGCCATCGGCGTGACGTAACCGTAAAGCGCGTGCGGGATCTTCCAGGTCGATATCATCGCGCCCGACCACAGGCCGAGGATGCAGAGATAGGAGACGAGCCTGCCGGTTTCATTGCCCTGCTGGTAGACGAAAACCGATCCACAGGCGATCGTGACGCCGAGCACCGTGGACCAGATCCCGATCCGCGACATCCTGCGGCCCGTTACCTGAGTCGGCGCGCTGCGGCTTCGCAACCGCACCCAACTCAAGAGAATGGGAATGTTGAGCAGGCAGAGGGTGCCAAGCCAGGTCGCCACGAACCAGACCGGCAAAATCGGCCAAACGCTGAGGCAGAGGATCAGCGGTACGAAGACATTGCTGATCATCATCAGCGGTGCCAGCCGCACCATCGTTATCGACTGATCGATCCGGATGGCTGCATCGACATCTTCATCTGTGACGATGCCAAGCTCCGCGTCGGACGTATCCGAATGGTCGATGTCGGTCTGCTGGGTCACGTGTAAAGGCTCAAAGTTCTTCAACTCATTCGTGTTTGGTGCGCTTCGCGCGGCAGGTCAATCTTCTCCACTGTGATTGCAGAAATGAGCATCAATATGACGGATACAAGGTGCCCCAGCGTCAGGTTTGACTTTGTCGCCGCCTCGCGGCCACGACGAGATCACTGCCCTGGCTGACTCTCGCTGTGATCGAGACGGCGAAGTGTCTCCTCGATCGCGCCGAGCCGGCCCAAAACCTCGTCCCGATACGCGTCGGTGTTCTTCACGTCCTCTTCGTGGTGAGCGTCCTGCATCGAATTGACGATCAGACCGACGAGCAGGTTCACCACCGCGAATGTCGTGACGATGATGAAGGGCACGAAGAATGCCCACGCATAGGGGTGAACCTCCATCACCGGGCGGACGATGCCCATGGACCAGCTCTCGAGCGTCATGATCTGGAAGAGCGAATAGGCCGAGCGTCCGATGGTGCCGAACCAGTCGGGATGGCTGTCGGCGAACAGCTTCGTCGAGATGACCGCCGAGATATAGAATATCAGGCCCATCAGCAGAAAGACCGAGGCCATTCCCGGCAGCGCGGAGATGAAGCCCTCGACCACCCGGCGCAGGCGCGGAGTGGCGGTGATCACGCGGAGCAGTCGAAGAATGCGCAGCGCACGCAGAACGCTGAGCGTGCCCTGCGAGGGCAGCAGGGCGACGCCGACGATGAACATGTCGATCCAGTTCCACGGATCGCGGAAGAACCGCGCGCCGAACGCATAGAATTTCACCAGCAATTCGAGCACGAAGAATGCGAGGCAGAGGTTGTCGAGCACGCCGAGGACCGAGCCCCATTGCGACATAATCGTCGGCGAGGTCTCGAATCCGAGGATCAGCGCGTTGAACAGAATGATGGCAATGATCGCCTTGCGAACGGTCAGGGTTTCCAGCCATTCGGCAAGGCGGGCGCGGTCGGTAAGCAGGGACATCCGGGATCTCCATACGCTCTTGCGGTCGGGCGGGGACATGGAGGATTGTGCGGCGCAACGCAACCGGGACCAGCCGGCAGGGAGATTTCGCATGAAGGGATTGGACGGAAAGCGCGCGATTGTGACCGGCGCCGCGCACGGGATCGGACGTGCGGTCGCCGAGCGCCTGCATGCCGAGGGGTGCCATGTCGAATTCGCTGACATCGATCTTGCTGCGGCCGAGACTGCGGTTCGGGCCTGCGATCCGGATGGCCTGCGCGCATCGGCGGCGCGCGTCGATGTCTGCGACCGCGATGCGATCCAGAGGATGGTCGAGGGCGTGGTCGAGATCTTTGGCGGCGTCGACATTCTGGTTTCGAACGCAGGCATCATGGACCGGATGCCCTTCCTAGAAATGACCGATGCGTTCTGGGAGCGAGTGACCGGTCTGAACCTGCAGGGAACGTTTCGCTGCGGTCAGATCGTGGCCCGACAGATGATCGCGCAGGGAAGCGGAGGCCGGATCGTCAACGTCGCATCCAATTCCGGGATCTTCGGCGGGCGTGGGCGCGCGGCCTACGGCGCCTCGAAGGCCGGGATCATCAATCTGACCCAGACGATGGCGATCGAGCTTGCCGAGCACGGCATCACCGTCAACGCCGTCGCGCCGGGACCAACCAAGACAGGACCGCACATGCCGGCCGAGCCTTGGCCGAGCGTGAGGGAGCGTATGCCACTGGGGCGGTTCGGCACGCCGGATGAGATCGCTGCGGTGGCGGCCTTTCTCGCATCCGACGAATCCAGCTTCGTGACGGGTCACGTCTACGGCGCCGATGGCGGCTACACGACCTCGGGCATCATGGAAGGATAGTTGGGCGCGGAGTGTGCTCGCGCCCTCTTCCTTTAGAGGAGGTCGCTGATCGCTTCCACAAGCTCGGAGTTCGAGAACGGCTTGGTGACAAACTTGTCCGCGCCCGCCTTCAGCGCATTCTCGCGATCTTCCGATTGTCCCTTGGCGCTCAGAATGACGACCGGCAGCCGCTGGGTCCGGGCGTCCGAGCGCAATCTCTCCAGAATCTGATAGCCGTTCTCGCCCGGAAGCATCACGTCGAGCAGCAACAGATCCGGTGCGCTCTCGAAAACCGCATCAACGACGCGCGTGCCAACGGTTTCGACACTGATCCTGTATCCCTCACGTTCGAGCAGAAACGTCACCGATTTCGCAATGTTCGGTTCATCCTCGGCAACAACGATGTGTTTTGCCATCCTCCCCTCCCAGCAGACTGGGGCTCCCGTTTGCACAGTCGCATGATGCGCGCCGCCATGCAAATGTGCGCCACCTCGATGTTCTGCTTGTTCAGGGTCAGACCATTTGCCGTGTTGCACCGAAATGGCCGGGATGAATACGCTTTGCGCCGGAGACAAAGGATCGGACATGTCCGCTGCCACGCCACCCGATGATTCGACGCTGACACTCAGCACGAAGGTCGAGGAAGATTTCATTTCCCCGGCGACCGCCATCCGGGGTGCGTTGGAGATTCTGCGCGACTATCCCGACATGACCGAGCAGGAACGGCAAAGCTTCGTCGTCGCCGCTCTCGAAGAATGTCATCGCCTCGAAGCGGGTATCGATCACCTCTCGGACGCGGTCTACGCAGCGGCTCGCAATGCGATGGTCGACGACGTGGCGGCCGCACCTGTTCCCGATAGCAGCGGCTATTCCGACAGAATCCGTTTCGATGCGGAAAGCGAGCTTCTCGAAATCGACTTCAGCGGGATCGAATTCGACGGCTCCGACCGGGTCAACGAATTCTATGACGCGATCGACAGCGGCGTGAACGCGACCGGGCGTAAATGGTACATCATCGTCAACAATACCGACTGCAAGGTCTGGCCCGAGGCCTGGGTCGCCTTCGCCCACCGCGGGAAGAAGGTGAACGTGAACTTTTCGCTCGGAACGTTCCGGTTCTCTGAGATCGGGGATGACAGGCCGCACAGCGATCCGAGTCTTCTGCCGTCGCGGGCCGATGCCCTGGCTGAAGTTGCGGCACTCCGGGCGCAGCCAAGCTGGAAACGCTCCCTGACCTACCGGTGAGTGCCGAAACTCTGCGCTTGGCGAACGCGCTCCGAGGATTTAGAGCGGGCGCCTGATCCCGGAGACCCGTTCGATGACCACTGCCGAAACCCCGGCCACGGAAGCCGTCGGCGCGAAAGTGATGCGCCACCTGGGCGACCTGCTGCGTCTCGCGTGGCCGGTCATGCTGTCGCGCGCCGGGATTCTGATCATGGCATTCGCGGATATCGCGATGCTGGGACGTTACGGCGAGGGCGCCGTCGGCGTATCGAATCTCGCGATCGCGATATTCGTTCCGGTGATCGTCGTGACGATCGGCATGGCCAGCGGCATGGTCCCGGTGGTCAGCCAGGCCTACGGTGCCGGGAACCGCGAGGAATGCGGACGCGCGTTCCGGCGCGGGCTGTGCTGGGGCGTCTTCTGCTCGATCATCGGCATAGCCGTGGTCTGGCGCGGCGAGACGCTGCTCGGCTGGTTCGGTCAGACGCCCGAACTGGCGAAAGCGGGAGGCGACGTTGCCGTCGCGCTTGCACCGGGTGTGCTGGCGCAGATGATCTTCGCGGTTTGTGCCTTCTATCTCGAATCGACCCGGCGTCCGATGTTTGCATTGACCGTCATGATCATCGCGAACGTCGTGAACGTGATCCTCAACTGGGTGATGATCTTCGGGAACCTCGGGTTCCCCGAGATGGGCGCTGTCGGCGCGGCGGTTGCCTCGACGATCGCACGGTTCGGTGCCGCGGGCCTGATGCTCTGGTACGTGTTTTCGCAGGACAGAGCGCCCGCACTGGGTGTGCGAGGTCCTTGGGAAACCGTCTGGGGCCCGGGCGGATGGCGGCTCGGGTGGCAGATGCGAAAACTGGGAGGCTCGGCTGCGATATCGAACGGCTTTGAAACGGTGGGTTTTGCGGCGATGAGCCTGATGGCGGGAACCCTCGGGATCGCAGCATTGGACGCGTACTCGATTTCCCACAACCTCGTCTCGACGATCTTCATGGTCGGGCTGGGCCTGGCAGTGGCGACCGGTGTCCGCGTCGGACAGGCAACAGGTGCAGGCGATCCGCGAGAGGCCGCCTTTGCGGGGTGGACGGGTCTGCTGGCCGCCTTTCTGATCATGGGCGGGCTCGGCGTCGTCGTCCTGCTGTTCAACAGGGAAATCGCTCTGATCTACACCAATGATCCCGAACTCGCAGCGCGGGCGGCGAGCGTCTTCCTGTTTTCTGCCTTCGTGTTTATGCCGGACAGTCTTCAGGTCGTCATGGGGCAGGCGATTAGAGCCCTCGGCGATGCCTGGGTACCCGTCGCAGCCTACGTTGCGAGCTTTGTCACCCTGATGATCCCGCTCGGCTGGTATCTGACGCGCGAAGAGGGATGGGATGAGCGCGGCCTAATATTGGCAGTCATCGTCGCCTGCGTGCTCGCGACGGTTCTGCTGGTCTGGCGGTTTCGCGTCCTGACCCGGGTTCGCGCATGAGCGAGGGATACAACCAGATCCGCGACCGCTGGTCAGTGCGCGCGGGCGAGTGGCTGATGTATGCGGCTGCGTACGTGACGCGGCTGCTCACGCGGTGGGTTCCGGTCTGGCGGCTCAGCCGTGCGCTCGGCGCCGTCGGCTCGCGGCTGGCGCTATTGATCCCTGGCGTGCGTCGGCGGGCGGACGAAAACCTCGCCATGATCTTCCCGGAGATGGGACGCGACGAGCGTCGGCGAACGGTCATGGCCGCTGCACGATCTTTCATCCATCTGGCGGTAGAATACACACATTTCGACCAGCTGTTGCGTGATCTCACCGTCGAGGTGCGCGGCATGGAACATCTCGAAGCGGCGCAGGCGAGTGGACGCGGGGCGATCATCGTCACCGCGCACTTCGGGAACTGGGAGGCCATCCGCATCGCCGCCAAGCGCGCCGGGCACGAAACCGGGATCATTTACCGCGCGTTCAACAACCGTTACCTCGACCGGTTCACGATGGACCTGATCCCCGATGCAGGGGCGCCCGTGGTCCAGAAGGGGCGGCAAGGGATGCGCCAGCTTGTCCAGACGGTCATGCGCGGCGGCAACATGATGATCCTCGTCGACCAGCGCAATTCGGGTGCGCCGTTCATCGATTTCCTCGGACATCCGGCCGAGACCGTCACCGCCGCCGCCGATCTCGCGCTCAGGACAGGCGCGGCACTGATCCCGGCATATGCCGTCCGGGACACGGAGGCCGAGCGTTTCGATGTCGTCTTCGAGGAACCTGTGACAGGAGACGACGGCGTCGAGATGATGGCCGAGGTCAACCGGCGGATCGGTGCATGGGTCCGGGCGCATCCAGATCACTGGTTGTGGTTCCACCGGCGCTGGAAGTCGACCGCGCGGTCCCGACCGAACGCATAGCAGTATCTTTCATCCACTGGATGAAATGGGCCGGACCTCTGCTTGCAAGATGCGACAATCCGGATAGGCTGTTGCGCAATAATAAACCGATTTTGTTGGAGGAAACCCCATGAAGCTGTTCACAGCAGTGGCGGCGATTGCCGTTGCATTCACGATGGCCTTCGGGGCCGTCACGGCGGAAGCCAAGAAGCTGAAAGTGCAGGCGAGCTCGAAGTCCGGGGACTGGGCGCACCGGTTCATGACGGACAACTGGGGGCCGAAGCTCGGCGCCATGACCGGCGGTGCGGTCGAAATCGACGTTCTGCCGACCAAGGCAGTGGTGCCGCACCGCGAGACGATCGATGCCGTGGCCAACGGAATCCTCGACGGTGATCTGAACGCGGTCAGCTACTTCTCCGGGCGCGACCCGGCCTTTGCGATCATCGGCGATCTGATCGCCGGATACGACACCGTCGATCAGGTTCGCACCTTCTGCATGCACGCAGGCGGCAAAGAGATCCTGCAGAAGCTCTACGACAAGTACACTAAGGGCAAGGTGCACGTGGTCGGCTGCGGTCCCTATGCCAAGGAAGCCTTCGTCTCGACCATCCCGATTAACACGGTTGCCGACATGGCCGGCGTGAAGGTCCGCTCGCCGGAGGGTCTGGCCGCCGAGGTCTTCAAGCGTGCCGGTGCAGCACCGGTGTCGCTGCCGTTCTCGGAAGTCTACACGGCATTGGAGAAGGGCGTGATCGACGCAGCGGATGCCTCGGCCCACGTCAACAACAATGCGTCCGGCATGTACAAGGTCGCGAAGTTCCCGATCTACCCGGGCATCCACTCGATGGCCGTGCTCCAGTTCATCGTGAATAAGAGCGTCTGGGACAAGCTGGGGCCGGAAGGTCAGACGGCTTTGGAAGTCTGGTACGGCTCGGCCTATGACGCGATGCGTCGCGAGGCGGACCTGCAGGACCGCGCCATCGCAGCCGAGCAGCGCGCTGGCGGCGAGATCACCGTCATCGACTGGTCGACCGAGGAACGTGCCAAGTTCCGCGAGATCGCGGTCGAAGCCTGGTACGACTTCGCCGAGAAGTCGCCGCTCGCCAAGGAAGCGCTCGACGCGCACATCAACTACATGAAGCAGGTCGGTCTGCTGAAAGAGTGATCTGCGTCCTGAAGGCTTAGGCTCTCCACCGGCCCATCCGGACTTCCGGGTGGGCCTTTGAGGTTCGTCCGACACCGGACCCGTCCACCAGCAGGGAGGCCGTCATGGTTGCCATGACCGAGTCCGTCCCCACCGCCCAGGCGGGCGCGGGGTTCAACCGCATCGTTGACCACGTAAGCCGGTTTGCCGGACTGGCTGTCGGGAACCTCTACATCGTCGCGGCCGCGTGTACCCTGTGGGAGGTGTTCGCCAGGTACGTACTGAACAATCCGACCCAGTGGGTGTTCGAGGTCGTGATGGTGCTGTGTGCGTGCGCGTGGATGCTGTCGGCCGGTTTCGTGACCCTGCAGAAACGCCATATCGGTATCACGGTCTTCTACCTGATGGCGTCGGACCGCGTGAAGTGGTGGCTCGATCTCTTCGCCATGTGCGTCGGCGTCTTCGCGCTCTACATGCTGGTCGGCGACACGCTGATCCGGGCGCTGGAGGCGATTGATCTGACCGAGCGCGGCGGCACGGCCTGGAACTCGCCGCTGCCGATGGTGCTGAAGACCGTGCTGGTCGCCGGCCTCTTCCTCTACCTCGTGCAGCTTCTGGTGAACCTAAGCCGCCATTTCCAGACCCGGCCGATTCAAGTCGCGGTTCTGGCACTGCTCGCGCTGATCACGCTGCGTCTCTTGCTGTCGGTCGCGTCGCATTACGGCGGATACGGGTCGACGGCGAGTGGTCTGGACGAAGCCCTGAACGAGGTGGGTGGCGGCTTCGTCGATCAGTTCCGCGTCGACCGGGACGCCGTCGGCATCGGGCTGATCAGCCTCTGCATCGTTGCAGCCCTGCTGGCCCTGATGATGACCGGCATGCCGCTCGGCATCGTCACGCTGATCATCTCGGTCGTCTGCGCGATGCTGTTCTACGGCAATGGCGGGCTGTATCTCGTCAGCGTCAACGCGCTCGATCTGCTCGAGAAGTATCCCCTGGTCGCGGTGCCGTTCTTCGTCCTGATGGCATCGATCCTCGAGCGCGCGGGGATCGCCCGCGATCTGTTCGACGCGATGTCAATCTTTGCCGGAGGCTTCCGCGGCGGGGTCGCCCTTCAGACCACCATCGTCGCGGTGATCCTCGCCGCGATGTCCGGTGTCATGGGCGGGGAAATCGTGATGCTCGGCCTGGTGGCGCTGCCGCAGATGCTGCGGCTTGGCTATGATCGCAAGCTGACCATCGGGCTGATCTGCGCCTCCGGCGCGCTGGCGACGCTGATCCCGCCCTCGATCGTGATGATCGTCTACGGGCTGAGCGCCAATGTCGGGATCGGGGATCTGTTCTCGGCCGGGTTCGTGCCGGGTCTGATGCTGGCGACGTTCTACGTGATCTACGTCCTGATCCGCGTGAACCTGAACAATTCGCTCGCGCCCACGGCACGGGAAATCGCCGAGATGACCGGGACCGAGACCAAGCTCGGCACGCACCAGTTGGTCGCGGTGTTCCTGTGCGTCCTGTTGATCGCGTGCGTGATGGGATCGATCTATGGCGGGCTGACCAGCGTCACCGAAGCCTCGGCCGTCGGTGTCTTTGGCGCGATCATCGTTGCGACCGTAAGATTTCAGTTCAGCTATGCGCTGCTGCGCGACTGCCTTGCCAACACGATGACCATCGTGGGCACGATCATCTGGCTGATCCTCGGCGCCGTGGCATTCGTCGGGCTCTACAACCTGATTGGCGGGGCGGAATTCATGCAGAGCCTGATCAGCGGAACGGGCCTCGGCGCCATCGGCACGATCTTCCTGATGATGGCCATCCTGGTGGTGCTTGGCACGTTCATGGAGTGGATCGCGATCATCTTCATCACCGTGCCGATCTTCGCGCCCGTTGTCGTCGGCCTGACCCCGGAACTCGCAGCCGAGTTCGGCATGGCGGCGTGTTCTGCCGAGGTCCGCACGGGATGTCTGGACGAATACTGGGTCGCGGTCTGGTTTGGCGTGCTCTTCGTGATGAACATCCAGATCTATTTCCTGTCGCCGCCGTTCGGTCCGGCCTGCTTCTGGCTGAAGTCGGTCGTGCCGCAGGCCAAGGACATGCCGGACGGCAAGGAGATCACGCTTCAGGAAATCTTCCTGAGCGTCCTGCCGTTCATCGCATTGCAGATCACGGGAATGCTGCTGGTCCTGTTCGTCCCGTTCATCGCGCTCTGGATGCCGCAGGCGCTGGGAAGTTAGGGAGAGGTACCGATGCACAGCGAAGACGGCGAAGAAGACCTGAAAGTCTCGAACTACTACGGTCCGCTCCCGATGATCGTCGGGTTCCTGTTCGCGGGCGGGCTGATCTGGTTCATGTTCGCGCTGGCGGACGGCTTCGCCTGAGCCATCTCACTCTGCGGAAGGGCCAACCTTCCACGAGCCGGAATCCCGTTTCGGATTGATCCCGGGAACGATTCCCGCTCATATCGTCAGGGGTCGGGCGAGATCACTGCCATGCGAACGTGAACTGCGCCCGCGCAACAGGGAGAAAGACATATGAAATTCCTTTCGCGGATCACCGTCGCAGCCGCGGCCATGGCGGCAGTGCTTGGAACGGCACCGGCGATGGCCGAGGACAAGATCACGGCCGTCCACGCCTTCCCGCCGTTCCTCGTCTACACCAAGACGTTCCTGGCGATGGTCGATGACATCAACGAGCGCGGCAAGGGCGTGGTCCAGATCGAAGTGCGCGGCGGACCGGAAGCCATCGGCATGTTCCAGCAGCCTGCGGCGGTGCGCGACGGCGTGGTCGACATGGTCCACACGCCGGGCAGCTTCTACGGCAAGAACGTGCCCGAGATCGACGCCATGGTCGCCAGCCGCGTGACCCCGATGGAGGCCCGCGCCAACGGTGGGGCCGCGGTCATGGATGCGGCTCACCAGAAGCGCTTCAACGTCAAGCATCTCGGCTGGATCGACGGCGGCATCAAGTTCCACATCTACATGAACTCCGAGCCGAAGTTCCGCGATGACGGTATCCTCGACCTGACCGGCGTGAAGCTGCGGGACAACCCGATCTATCACGCCTTCTTCACGGCGCTGAACGCCACGACCTCGTCGATGCCGGCGACCGAAGTCTACTCGGCGCTCGAGAAGGGCGTGGTCGACGCGGCGGCGTGGACCGAGATCGGCATCCCGCAGCTCAAGTGGAACGAGTTCCTGAAGTACCGGGTCGACCCGACCTTCTACAACACCGACATCGGTGTGATCATGAACGTCGACTCATGGAACGGGCTTTCGGACGCGTCCAAGAAGCTGATCCAGGACGTCGTGATCGAGTGGGAAGAGAAGTCGTGGAACGATCGTCAGGCCGACGTCGAAACGGATGCGAAGGTCCTGTCCGATGGCGGCATGAAGTTCGTCTCGCTGTCCGAGGAAGCCGGAAAAGCCTACCAGAAGATGGCCGATGACGCGGCGTGGGCACGTATGAAAGAGCGCGTCGGCGACGACCCGGTCTATGACGAACTGCGCAAGCTTTACGCCGGCGAGTGATCTGTCCGAATGAGTTTTGCGCCGCCCTGACCGGGGCGGCGCTTTTGCTTTCCGGCTGCACCGATGTCTCGGATGACGCAGCCCCGCCCCCCACGCCGGTCGCAGCACCCGTCGATGGAGCCGCCATATGCCCGCCACGACCGCTCGACCGGGTCTACGACCAGACGCTGCCGCGTAACGGCAACCACGACGCTGCGCTGATCGACGATGCCGTGCGGCTCGAGACGAACCGGGAGCGTTGCGCCCGCGGCCTTCCGGCGCTCGAGGCGCACGCGGCTTTGCAACAGGCGGCCTTCCTGCACGCGCAGGACATGGCGCGGCTTGGGATCTTTTCGCACAACACGCCCGTGCCGGGCCGCGAGACGCCGGGCGACCGAGTGACTCAGGTCGGCTTTCGCTGGCAGAACGTGGCCGAGAATATCACCGAGTCCCATTACATGGATTACGAGAACGGCGCACCCTACACGACGATCGACGCCGTGCGCTGCGAGTTCGCCTATGCCGACGGACGTCCAATCCCGCCCCAGACCTATGCATCGCTGGCCCGATCCGTCGTCGCGCGTTGGATGGGCAGCGAGGGACACCGCGCGAACCTGCTGAGCCCCGACGTGGTCGCGCACGGCTTCGCAATATTCCCGAATGGCGACACGGCGCTGTGCGGCGGTCTCTACGGCACCCAGGTTATGGCGCGGTGACGATGTTGAGCCGCGGACGCTAAAGCTCTGCGGACAAAGCTGACATGAGCTTGACGGCAACTCTCAGAAACGCTCGTCTGACCTACTGAGAAACGTGTGAGTTTTGAGCAGGGTCACTCTGACAACCAGTCATCAAAACTCAGTTGTTGCCCTTCTTCGTCAGAAAGTGCGCGGATGCCAGTCTCCGAGAAGATAAGTTTGCGTCGCAGCTTCGGGAAATGGGCAATGTCGAAGCCAGAGCTTTCTCCGCCCATGAGGTAGATGAGGTCTTGCGTGTAGGGATTCGTAAGGTGATGAGGCGGTCCATAGGGCGCCGGGAAGCCCATGATATCGCCCGGGCCAACCTCGATCACGTCTTTCCCAATCTCAGCGCGGCCCTTGCCTGACAGGATGATCAGGAACTCCTCGTCCCTCTCGTGTCGGTGAAAGGCGAAGCTTTCTTTTCCGGGTGGGACACGCGCCACATAAAGCGCCAACCGCTCGAGCCCAAACACGGGCGCCAGACGTTTCAGAAACACGTCTGACCTCGGATTGAACGGGTGCTTGATATGAGCTTCGGGCAGGTCAGAGATATCGACCGCCGACAGATACGGTTTCGCGATATTTTCTGATGTGCTCTCGGCCATCGCGCTCAACCCTGACCATGCACGGCAGGTTCCGCCGGGTCAGTCCGCCGCGCTGTCACCAGCAGATAAGGCCAACGCATCCGGATCTGCCCGTCCGCACGCATCGCTTCGGCACCAAGTCGCAGGTCCTCTTTGATGGCGTCTCGCGCTTGTGGCTCTTGCGCGTCTATCAGCATCGGCGCGCGGACGATGCCTTTGTAGAGCAGCTCAAGCAGGTCATCTCCGGACGTTCCGATCCAGATCGCTTCCTGTTTCTGTACGTGGGCCGATGTGAACCCCGCTGCCTCAAGCGAAGACTTCCCTTCGTCGGGATCCGCAAACCGGAACGGCGGGGGTGCGGGCGGCAGATCGACGTCCATTGATCCGTGCCGTCTGATTGCTGACGTCAACAGATCGAACATGTCCCAGCCTTCCTGCGGCGGCAGCCATGACGTGTAGGCATAAGCCCCGCCAGGGCGCAGGACGCGCGCCGCCTCGCGGATCGCTGCGTCGGGATCGCCGAGGTGCCACAATCCGAATGCGCACGTCGCGGTGTCAAACGAAGCATCATTGAATTCGAGGTTCTCTGCATCACCGACGCTGAAGCTTGCGGCCGAAACCTTCGCTCGCGCCGCCTCCACCATTGGAACCGCAAAATCGACGCCGACCACGCGGGCACCTCGGTCACTGGCAACAGCGGCAAGATCTCCGGTGCCGCAGCAAATATCTAACAGGTCATTTCCGGCGATCGGCGCGACGCTATCCAGCAGCGGCGAAATCGCCTGCTTCGTGATTGCGGCAAAGTGGGAATCGTAGAATTGCGCCTTGTTGGTCCAGCCCGTGTGCTCCAGTTTCTTGAAGCTCGGCATAGTCTTTCCTGACGACTGAATGACAGTCGCAGTCTAGCATATCGAAGGCTCGAATCCGAACGTCGCGCCGAAATCACCGCTCTCCCGGTTCGGATCGTAACACCACCCGATGTCCCGAAGGGCCTTTGCGCCCTGAAGCCGCAATGCAGTCATTCGCCGCCTAGCCGCGAATTGGCAAGACGGGCTGGGAGCGAAAATTCTCGGCATTGCATCTTGCGGCGAGCGGTCCTTGCCAATCCGTCCATGCCGGGGCAACACTGCGCCGGGGAGCAGGCACCGGCGGGACGCGATGCGCATCATCGACAGGTTATGTGATTTTCTGGCCGTGCTTGCCGGGATCTATCTGGTGGCGATCATGCTCGGGATCGTGGTCAGTGCCCTGGCGCGAACGTTCGATCTGTCCGGCGCGTGGTCCAGCCACATCTTCACCTTCGCAGAGTTTGGACTGCTCTACATAGCCATGGCGGCCTCGCCCTGGCTTGTGCGCGAGAAAGGGCATGTCTTCATCGAGCTGCTGACCGCCGCCGTCCCGAAAAGCTCGCAGCCGGTGCTGAGCCGTGGGGTCTCGACCCTGTGCATCGTCATTTGCCTCGTGCTCGCCTGGTACACATGGGGCGCGACGGCGAAAGCCTACCGGTTCGGGGACGCCGAGATGCGCTCGCTCGACATGCCGAAATTCCTGCTTCTGGGCGCGATGCCGATCTGTTTCACGTTGATGGCCGTCCAGTTCTCGCGTTTCGTCTGGGGGGCCGAGACATTGCACTCCGGGCAGGCGGGGGTGCACGAGTGACAGCGCTTACGCTGAAAGAAGGCTGGGTGCGCATCCAGCCTGCGAGGGCCTGACCGGATGGAGTGGTTCGAGGCGCTGTTCTTTCTGCTGGGCATGATCCTGTTTTTCATGTTCCTCGGCGTCCCCGTGGCGCTATCCTTCCTTGCCGCGAACATGATTGGTGCTGCCTATTTCATGGGGGGCAGCGGGGACATTCTGACCCAGATGTCGCGCGGGATCGGACAGTTGGCGAACAACGCGATCCCTACGGTGACCAGCTTCAACCTGATGCCGGTTCCGATGTTCCTGCTGATGGGCGAGATCTTCTTCTTCACCGGTCTCGCCAACCGGATGTTCGGCGCGGTGGACGCGCTGATGGGCCGGCTGCCCGCGCGCCTGTCGTTCGTCACGGTCGCAGGCGGCACAGCATTTGCGACATTGAGCGGCTCGTCGATGGGGTCCACGGCGCTGCTCGGGTCTCTGATGGTCCCGGAGATGCAACGGCGCGGTTACAAGAAACACATGGCGATCGGGCCAATCCTCGGGACAGGCGGGCTGGCCATGCTGATCCCGCCCTCGGCGCTCGCGGTATTGCTCGGCACGCTCGCAGAGCTCGATATCGGCGCCCTGCTCGTCGCCGGGGTCGTACCGGGCCTGATGCTGGCTCTGCTCTACGTTTTTCTGATCCTCGGCATGGCTGCAGTCGATCCTGATGCCGCGCCGTCCTACGAGGTCGACACGATCGGCTGGGGCGAGCGGTTGCGGCTGATCCTGTTCGACATCCTGCCGATGGTCTCGATCGTGATCGGCGTGATTCTGGTCATCATGTTCGGCGTCGCCACGCCGTCCGAAAGCGCTGCCTTCGGCTGCCTCGGCGTGGTGCTTCTGGCGGCGGTCTACCGCAGCCTCACCTGGGACGGCATCGTCAAGTCGGTCACCGGCGCGTTGAAGGTGACGACCATGGCGCTCCTGATTATCTTCGGCTCGGCGACCTTCTCGGCGCTGCTGGCATTCTCGGGCGCCTCCTCGGGCCTGATCAACTGGGCGACTGGCTTCGAACTGGATCCGACGACCATGCTGATCGTGATGTTCCTGATCCTGCTGGTGCTGGGCATGTTCATGGATCAGCTCTCGATGATGCTGCTGACCGTGCCGATCTTCTTCCCACTGGCGCAGACGCTTGGGTTCGATCTGATCTGGTTTGCAGTGATCGTGCTTCTGGCGCTGGAGATCAGCTTCACCACGCCGCCGTTCGGCCTGCTGCTGTTCGTGATGAAGGGCGTCGCGCCGCCGGACACCAAGATGCGCGATATCTACATCTCGGCGCTGCCGTTCATCGGCTGCTCGATCCTGCTTGTGATCCTGATGATCTTCTTCCCGGGCATCGCGCTCTGGCTGCCCGGGCTCGGAGGGTGAGATGGATTGGGTCGTGCTGCTCGCGCAGGCAGGGCTTACCTTTTGGCTGACGGCATGGCTGTTCACCGGCGCGCTCGACAACTGGCTTTACCCGGAGATGAACGAGACCTTCACGGCGCAGGTGCTGTCGATGGCGCGGCTGAAGGAACAGTATCCCGACGATTATGCGCAGATTGCTCATCGCCGGATCGAAAACCCGCGAGTTCAGCGCTTGCTGTTTCGGTTCATCGTCCTCGCAGAGACGATCGCCGTTCTGGTGCTCGCGGCCGGAACGGTTCTGCTGGCTTTGGCATTGTTCGGTGTCATGACGCCCGAGGTCGCGCGCCCCGTCGCGCTGCTTGGCGCGCTGTTGTTCACCTCGGTCTGGTCAGGGTTCCTGGTCGCGGGAAACTGGTTCGCTTACTGGTATTGCCACGAGTGGTCGCAGAACACGCATTATCAGATGACCCTGTGGGGCCTTGGGACCATGGTGTTTCTGGTCCTGCCCTGAGACGCGCATCGGCGCGCACAGCACGATCCTAGAAATCGTCGTTCAAGGACCGAACACACCTGAGACCGCCGCCCAGATCACCGGCAACAGGATCGCGGTCGCGAGCGCGTTCAGCCCCATGGCGAGACCGGAGAACGCACCGGCTTCTTCATTCACCTGCAATGCGCGCGCCGTGCCGATGCCGTGACTCGCGGTGCCAATCGCGAGGCCGCGCGCGCGCCAGTCCCGAATACCCATGGCATTGAGAACGAGCGGACCGAACATCGCGCCGAGTATCCCCGTGACGATCACGAGCACGGCGGTCAGCGAGGGCAATCCGCCAAGCTGTTCGGCCACGGCCATCGCGACCGGCGCAGTAACCGACTTCGGCGCGATCGAGATCAGCAGGTCCTCGGTTCCACCTGCGAGCCAGACCACCGCCATCGCAGACAGAATGGCGGTCAGTGACCCTGTGATCAGGCTCACGGTGATCGCAAACGCCGAGTCCCGGACGCGGCGCCATTGCCGATAGAGCGGAACGGCCAGGGCAACGGTGGCCGGGCCAAGCAGGAAATGAACGAACTGCGCGCCTTCGAAATAGGTCGCGTAGTCGGTATCCGAGATCAGCAGGACGGGAACAACGATCAGAACCGCGCCCAGAACGGGATTGAGCAGAGGGTTGCGACCCGCGCGCTCGAAAACCCAGTTCGCCGCCTGAAAGGCCACCAGCGTCAGGGTCAGGTGAAAGAGGGGCGTCGCACTCAGATAGACCCAGGTGTCCTGCAGATTATCCACGATCGGTTGCCCTGCCCAACCGGTCCATCAGGAAGGCCGTGACGGCAATCGTGGCGACGGTGCTGACGACCAGCCCGAGACCCAGGGGCAGCAACGCTTCGCCGAGGATCTGAAAATGCAGGATCACGCCTGCCCCGGCCGGAACGAACAGCAGCGACATCGACCGCAAAAGACCGTCCTGCGTCCGGTCGAGATCTGGCGGCAACTCCTTTCGGATCACCAGAATCGTGAAAAGCAGAACCATGCCCAGCACCGGACCGGGCACCGGGATCGAGAGCGAGCCCGTGATGAACTCCCCGGCGAGCTGGCACCCGAGGATAAGGGTCAGAAACTTCAGCATCCGTTCCTCTCGCATTGCGGTGGCCGTAGTG
Source organism: Pseudomonadota bacterium (assembly GCA_039184865.1). Classification (GTDB taxonomy): domain Bacteria; phylum Pseudomonadota; class Alphaproteobacteria; order Rhodobacterales; family Rhodobacteraceae; genus Thermohalobaculum. The sequence continues at coordinate 136,609 of JBCDAV010000012.1, forward strand.
GCCAAGCGAAAGGACCATAGCTCTCCGGATTTCAGGTAAACAGGTGCCTCATCGTGTCGCCAGTCAGCCCTCAGTCGAACTTGCGGACATCGTCAATCACCTTGCCGTCATTGGGCAGGCTTCCCGGATCAACCGGCTCGACCGTGCCGCGCAATTTCAGAATGTCGCGCAGCGTGCCTTCGACCGCTCCGGTATCGAGACCGCTTCCTTCGGCCTTGAAGACCATGACGTCGGCATCTCCGTCGCGGTCGACGACAAGCCGGCCCTTTTCGATTTCGGGATGCCGTTTCAGAACATCGGCAATCTGCTCGGGGCGCACGAACATGCCCTTGACCTTTGTCGTCTGATCGGCGCGCCCCATCCATCCCTTGATCCGCATGTTGGTACGCCCACACGGCGACGGTCCGGCGAGCACCGCCGACATGTCTCCGGTGGCGAAGCGGATCAGCGGATAATCGGGGTTCAGCGGCGTCACGAGGACCTCCCCGACCTCCCCGTCAGGAACAGGATCTCCTGTGCCGGGCCGTACGATCTCGACGATCACGCCCTCGTCGACCGTCATGCCTTCCATCGCCGGGGTTTCATAAGCAATGGAACCGAGGTCGGCGGTGCCATAGCCTTGGACGCAGGTGATGCCGTTGTTCTTGTAGATCTGTCTGATCTGCGGAAAAAGCGGACCGCCGCCGACGATGGCCTTTCGGATCTTCAACTCGCGTCCAAGCTCGGACGCCTTCTCCATCAGCACCTTCAGGAAATCCGGCGTCCCGGCATAGGCCGTAGCGCCTACGTCCGATGCTGCAATCACCTGTGCCTCGGTATTGCCGATGCCGCCCGGGATCACCGTCGCGCCGATCGCGCGGGCGGCGTTGTCGAACATCGCACCCGCCGGGGTCAGGTGATAAGCGAAACAATTGATGCAGATGTCTTCCTTGCGAAGACCGCCTGCATAGAGTGCGCGTCCCAGCCGCCACCAGTCATGCGTCTGCATGCCCGGTTCATAGATCGGACCGGGGGATTGGAAAATGTAGTCGAATTCGGCAGCAGGACGGCTGGTCAATCCGCCGAAAGGCGGATCCGACTTCTGCAATTCGACCAGAGCGGACTTGCGCAGGACGGGCAGTTTCGCGAGGGCGGCGCGGTCGGTAACAGCATCGGCGTTGACCCCGTCCAGCAGCCTCGCAAGGCCCGGTGACGTCGCTTGCGCCTGCTTGATCTGCACGCGCAGCCCCTCGAACAGAGCCGCTTCCCGTTCTTCAGTCGTGCGGGTTTCAAGCGCATCGTAAAATTCAGACATGTCGTCCCCCCGGTCAGGTCTGGGCCGAGCCTAGTTTCCGCACGCGGAAGTCGCCAGCCCCTTCATCCACGCCATATCACACAATCGCGAGGGTGTTTCGGCGAGGCCGGGATGCATGCAAGGCTCGCTCCGCTGATCCCGGGAGGTCTCCATGCGTACAATTCTAACGGTCCTCGCATTCGCCGCTTTCGTGTCAATCAGCGCCGGGCGTGCGCAAGCATGTGGCCCAGACACCGATTGCCGAATTGGCGAGCGAACCTATCGGATAGCGATGCCGGAGAATGGGTCGCAGGGCGCGCTCATCCACATGCACGGATATCGCGGATCGGCGCGGGCCGTAATGCGGAACAAGGCTCTGCGCAACCTGGCGCAGGAGATGGGTCTGGCGCTCGTCGCACCGAAATCCTACGCCGATGACTGGCGGATCCCGGGGGTGCCTGCTGATCCCGCGACGGACGGCGCCGAAGAGTTCGCGTTTTTTGACGCGCTGCGCAGACGCCTGATCGACGAACACGGGATCGATGCGGACAGGCTCTACCTTTCGGGTTTCTCTGCAGGCGGCATGATGGTCTGGAATCTCGCCTGCCAGCGCGGATCGTCGTTTGCGGGCTTCATTCCGATTGCCGGCACATTCTGGGATCCTGTGCCCCTGTCCTGCGCTGACATGGGCTCGCACATGGTTCATGTTCACGGTCTGTCGGACAGGATCGTACCGCTCGGTGGGCGACCGATCGGACCGACCAGGCAGGGCGACGTGCCGCAAGCTCTCGAACTGTTTGCCGATGGTGCCGCGCTCGGAGAGCAGCCGAGGGCGATCGGCGGACTAGACTGTCGTGCCTACGATCAGATGGCCGCCGACCGTTCTCTGACCTTCTGCGCCCATCCGGGCGGCCATTCGATCCGGATGGATTACCTCCGCGCAGCGTTCACGATCTTGCGAGAGAACGGAGCGTTCTAGACGTCATTCCATTCAGCTTCGACGGACTCCCGTTCATCTCCCGTTCAGCTTTTCAGAGGGGGGCTGAACGATCGGGAGACTGACCGATGAGCCTGAGACTATCGAAATTGCTGTTGATCCTGCCGTTGGCAGCGCTGGTTGTGACCGCGGCCGCGCCGGCATCTGCGGACAATCGTCGGGGAGCGCGCCTTGACCGGCTGGAAGACCGGATCGACCGGCGTGAGGACCGCATTGACCGGCGTGTGAACCGTGGCCCGCTCGACCGGCTCGAGGATCGCGTCGACCGGGTCGAGAACCGGATCGACCGCCGGACTGGGCCCTACCGCCCGGCATATCGCAAAGGTTGGCGGAAACGGGGCTATCACCGCTACTACCGGCCATACCGCAGGGCTTCACGTCACCCCTATCGCTGGTGGCGCCGCTGGTGAGCGCCCTGCGAGGCAATCCGCGAGATTTGCGGTCCAAACCGCAGACGAAAGGTGAACCGGCATCCCCCTCCCGGTGAGCCTGAGCCCCTTCCGCACAATGCGGAAGGGGCAATTTTTTGTCGCCGCGAAACCCGGACGGCCTGACCTAAAGCCCGTAGATCGCGCCGAACTTCTCGTTCAGATACGCAAGCAAGGGTGCCTCAGTCGGCGCATGTCCGCAGGCGCGCGCGATCGTCTCTGCCGGACCATGCACCGACCCCGCACGATGGATCTTTTCGCGCAACCAATCGACCGGGGCCTGTAGGTCCCCTTGCCGGATTTCCACGTCCAGATCGGGCAAATCGGCGCGTATCGCCGCGAACAACTCGCCCGCGTAGATGTTGCCCAGCGCATAGGTCGGGAAGTAGCCAAACAGCCCGGCGGACCAATGCACATCCTGCAGCACGCCGTTCGCCGCACAATCCACCGTGCGCCCGAAATCCGCCTCGAAGCGCGCGTTCCACTCCGCCTCGAGATCGCTGACCGGCAAGTCGCCGCTTATCAGGGCGCGCTCAAGCTCGAAGCGCAACATGATGTGCAGATTGTAATGGATCTCGTCGGCCTCGGTCCGGATGTAGCCGCCGTGGACGCGGTTGATGGTCCGGTAGAGGTCATCGGCTGAGGTCAGCGCGAACGCATCGAAATGCGCCTGCATCTGCGGGAACAGGTACTGCGAGAACGCCTCGGACCGGCCGATCTGGTTTTCGCAGAGGCGCGACTGCGATTCGTGAACACCCATCGAGACATGCCCGCCCGCCGGCTGCCAGGCGAGCGCAGGGTCTAGGTTTTGCTCGTAAAGCGCGTGGCCGGTCTCGTGCACGGTCGAATAGAGACAGTTGAACGGGTCCGCCTCGTCGACGCGCGTCGTGATCCGCACGTCGCCGCGCGTGCCGGAACAGAACGGGTGAACGACCAGATCGATCCGTCCGGCGTCGAAATTGTAGTGGAAGGCCTCGGCCAGCTTGCGGGCCAGCGCAAGCTGCGCCTCTTTCGGGAACGTCCCCGACAACCCAGGACCGTGGCCCTGCTTCTCGGCAATCTGCCCCCTGAGACTGACAAGGCCCGTCCTGAGACGTCCGAAGATCTCGGCGATCGAGGACTCCGTGGCGCCCGGTTCGTAGAGATCGACCAGTGCGTCGTAGTCGGATTGCCCGTCCTCGGCCAGACATCTCGCCTGTTCGCGGGTGAGTTCAAGTATCTCGCTGAGCGTGGGGAGAAAGGCGCTGACATCGTTGCGCGCCCGGGCGTCCGCCCACACCCTGTGCGCCAGCATCGTCTTGCTGGCGAGGGCCGACAGAAGATCGGCTGGCGTCCGGGTTGCATGCGCATAGTCGCGCTTGATCAGGCGGAGGTTGGCGCGCGCAGTCGCATCAAGGCTTTCCGCATCGATTGCGCCCAACCAGTCTTCGATGCGCGCGTCGGTGCGTCGCGCGTGGATCACCGCGGACATGGCGCCTGCCTGTTCCGAGCGAGCCTCGGCGCCGTTGGCGGGCATGACCGCCTCCTGATCCCAGTTGAGCAGGCCTGCAACCTGACCCAGAGCCTGAATCTGGCGAGTGTGATCAAGCAACGCGCTATAGGCATCCTGAGATGTCATCGGGAGACTCCTGAACGGTGATTTCGCTGCCCATCGGGGATCGAGTGCAGGCCTTAACCCGTAACGTAGGCCAGGTCGATCACGCGCAGAAATATCCGTCGGCTGGAAAAAAATTCAACTTGTCCCTTTCCCGTACAGGCAAAACGCGAGACAATAGTTTTGTCTATTGGTTCTACGACGTTTTTCGGTCAGCATTTTTAGCGCGGGCGATCCCGCAGCGAGGGGACATTTGCATGACGACGTTCTTTGGCAGTGACTATGTCACTGAAATCAATGATCTTGTCTTTACGCCGACAGGCGGACAGTTCGGCCCGGATGTCACGGGCTTCAATTACTCAGAATTTTTCGGCGTCGGTGAGGACGATCTGGTCGGCGACGATTTCAGCATCGGCGGTCCGGTCACGGTCGATATCCCGTTCCGCGGCGAGACGACGATCTTCACGGCGCGTGTCTTCGGCGAGATCGGCGCGCAGTTCGGCTTGCAGATCAACAGCAGCCTCGATCCCGGGTCTGTCGACGCGATTCTGCCTTACGAGACAATCGTTGCCTATCCGGATTTCGACATCGCGACGGTCGCGGATGGCGACGTGGTCGACCTGTTCTTCGGCGCCGAGTTCACGCCCGAGGACGATCCGGACTCCGGCTTCACCACCAAGTTCCCGTCCTTCACCTTCGAGATCGGCATCGTCACCGAGCTGCTTGTCGACTTGTTTGCCGATATCGGTCTGGGGAGTGACTCCGATCGCTACACGATCCTCGACTTCACCGTGCCCGAAACCTTCCTGCCGATCTTCTCGCTCGACACCGATCGCGAGATCACGGCCGAGGAAGCCGCAGAAGACGAGACACTGAACGAGGGCGACGCGAATCCGATCGAGCTCTTCGGGATCGAGACGCCAGTGCTGGTCGACCAGATCAGCGGCCTCGATCCGGCGTTCAACGATGCGGGCGAGTTCGCCGGGATCGGCATTCCGCTGAACACCTTCGTCAGCGCGCCGGAAGCCAGCGATGTCGAGACGACGGATGCGTCACCATCTGGAAGCGATACGCCGGATGAGGGGTCCAGCCTCGACCTGACCTCGATCGACCTGGGCCGGATCGAGGTCTTCGTCCCGAACATCAACACGGTCTCGACCTTCAACGGCGACATCTTCGTCACCGATCCGACGAAGAAGGCCGAGTACACCTTTGACGCGCAGGGCGATCTGGTCAGCATCGACCGGGTCGACGATCTGGATGCGGACGGCAACAATCTGGGCGAGGGCAACCGGGACGATCTGGCCGCTCTGACGCTGGATCTGGACGGGATCATCACCTATGCGACCGGCGGCACGTTCCCGCCGCTCGAGCTCGGTCCGCTGGACCTGCTGGATGGCGGCCTGATCCTGCCCGGCCCGCTCGGCACGATCGCCTTCGACGCCGGGTTCTCCTACAATCTGCTGGACGTCGAACTGGAAGCCGCGTTCCCGCTGGAGCAGGAATTCACTCTCACGCCGAAGCTGCAGACGCAGTTGCAGTTCTTCGACGGAACGGGCGGTGTCAAAGGTGCTGCCAAGGCCGTCGAAGTCCTGACCACGAAGAAGGTTCTGCGTTTCGACGAGACCGGTGTCTTCCAGGACAGCGCGCTTGAGGACCGCCTGCGTCTGTTGGCCGAGGGCAATGCAACCTTCGCACAGGACATCGACGCGTTCATCGACTTCAACGCAGGCATTCCGGGTGCGTTTACCGGGCAGACCGCCTCGATCGGCGGTCGGATGATCATCAGCCGCGACGGCGGCGCGACGTGGACCGAACTTTTCACGACGACCGCCGATCCGATCGCGGAGTCCACGCCGGCGCTGGGCGAGGATCAGACCGTCGATCTCGAACTGGCCGAGGGCACGCTGCTGGGCTACCGGCTGTTCATCGGCTCCGGCTCGGGCGAGATCCAGGAAGACTACGTCATCGAGTTCGACAAGACCGACAGCGTCTATGTCGAAGACATCGAGGACACCAACATCTTCATTACCGAGACGCCCTTCCTGGATGATCTGAACACGCTGAACGTTGTCTACGACGACGCAGAAACCTTTGTCGAAATCGTCAGCCAGACGACGCCCACTGTCACCAACCGCACGGGTCTGGAATTCGACCTCGCGCTGCTGCTATCCGGCCTTCAGGCCTCGGCCTTCTTCGAGGCGTCCTACGATATCGGCCCGCTCACGCTCGGCGCAGGGATCGACTTCGAACTCGGCCCGCTGTTCGAGGAGAAGTTCGAGCTTCTCAACCTCGAGATCGGCGATCTCTTCAACGACAGCTTCCAGCTGGAGGACAACCGGACCACCAGCTTCGTCCTCGGCGCGCCGGCGCCTGCCAGCGACTTTGGCGATGCGGTCGTGCTGACGAACGGTGACGACACCTATAGCAGCACGCTGACCGGTGCGGCCGCCAACGAAGAGATCATCGCGCTCAACGGGTTGGATACCATCGACGCAGGCATCGGAAACGACGAAGTCATCCTGGGCGAGGGCTCGGACACGGTCATAGGCGGTGACGGTTTCGACACGCTGGATGTGAGTGACCTCGCCGGATCGATCACTCCCGGCTTCTCCACCAGCTTCGGCAGCCAGACGATTCAACTCTCTGGCGACGGAGAACGTTTCGGAGTCGGCGCGGACGCCGGCATCATCGCCGGCAAGTTCGGCCTCAAGGAGATACTGGTCTACAGCTTCGATCTGGGCACGAGCACCGGTGGAGTCCACGATGCTGTCGGGTTCGAACGGGTCATCTTCAGCGATCTCAGCGACGACATCTTCCTCGCCAACGATGTGAAGCCCGATGAATGGAACACCGGAGGGGGTAACGACCGGGTCATCATCAACGATGGAGCTCATGCCGCATTCTCCGTTGATGCCGGGACCGGCGACGATCTCATCGTGAACGAGGGGGCCGACACCTCAGGCTCGACAATCGACGGCGGCCTTGGCCACGACTACCTTGCGATTGACGACAGCATCGATCTCGAGAATGGCGTCGACTCCTTCGGAACCGTTCACCTCAATTTCGAAAGCGTGGCGGCATTCACGAACAATGGAGTTTCTCAAACTTTCCGTGGCACCGAAGCCGCCAACACGCTCGACGGCCAGGGCGGCAACGACACGCTGGAGGGCCGTGGCGGCAACGACCTGCTGATCGGCGGCGACAATGACGATCTCCTGATCGGCGGCGCCGGGGCGGACTCGCTGGTCGGCGGAGCGGGTCTCGACACGGCCGACTACTCGACGGCCGCAACCAGCGTCTTCATCGATCTCGACTTCGCAGGCGTGGCGCGTGGTTTCCGAGGCGATGCCCAGGGCGACAGCTTCGACAGTGTCGAGAACATCACCGCGTCGGATTTCAACGATATTGTTATCGGTAACAATTCTGGAAACACGCTGTCCGGCGGCGACGGGGACGACCGGCTTCAATCCCAGAACGGCGGCGATCTGCTGCTCGGCGGTGAGGGAAATGACCTGCTCAACCGCGGGACGGCCGCGACGCTGAACGGTAACTTCACGAATGTCTACGATGGCGGCGAGGGCTTCGACATCGTGGCGGCCGAAGTCTTCGACAACTTCAATCAGACCGGTTCGACGACCGGCACCGCCTCCTACACCTACCGGACCGGAACGCTGCCCTTCGATTCCACCACCACGGTCGATCGGAACGTCACCATCGATTTCAGGTTCCTCCGCTCGGCGCATGTCGAACTGACGCTGGACGAAGACGGTGACGGGGAAATCCGATATGTCGAGGACGACGCTTCGGATCGGCGCCTCGTGACCGGGCTGTCCGGAACGGCAGAGTACTCAAGCCGCAACGAACCTACGGTCATCCCGCTTCCGCCCTTTGTCATCCCGGACCTGACGTTCGACGTCCGGACCAGCAATTTCGACTACAACATCACGCCGAAGACGTATGCGCTGATCGACGACGACAGCATCTCGTTCTCGAGGGTTTCTTCCGACGATTTCGACGACGTCAACGGTACTGGCAGGGTCACGGGCATCGGGAGCCCGCCGGCTGCGACGGGTGGCACGTTCGGCACCGAGCAGGTCATCAATGTCGAGGGGATGATCGGCAGCCAGGGCAACGACCGCCTGACCGGCAACAGCCAGGACAACGCATTCTTCGGCAATGGCGGGGACGATATGATCCTTGGCGGCGGAGGCGACGATCGCCTCGGCTTCGGCGAGGCACAGGCCCTGACGGATGTGTTCTCGTTCCCGGGCAGCGGCTCGGGCTCGCAAGCACCGGGCAGCCCGCCACCACCGCCGATTTTCTACACATTGGAAGATCGTCTCGCCGAGATGGATCCCAATGGCACCGCGATCAACACGAACGCGTTCTCGAACCTGTCGATCGTCACGCCAGTTGGCAAGATTCAGATCAGCGCGAGCGGCTTCGACGACATCGGCTCGTTCCTCTGGGGACAGGGCGGCAACGACTGGCTGGACCTGCGCTTCGATCGCGGCCTGGAGTTCTTCCCGGATACCTCGGACACGTTTGCCGTTGTCGATCTGAACATCGGGACAGCGGGCTCCCAGGTCAACGCGTTCACCGGCGAGGTGCTGGAGTACGGTCGCGCGACCTATTTCGACGGCGATGGTGCGCAGCTCAATTTCGGCACCACGTTCGGCGTCTACAATGTCTTCGGCACCCGGAACGGCGACACGATCACCGGGGATGGTCAGGCCAACACCATCATCGGCGGCGACGGTGCCGACTTCATGGATGGCGACTCCGGGTTTGATACCGCCAGCTATGCCACCGCGTCCGAGGGTGTCACGCTGAACTTGCGGTTCGATGGAGACAACGTGATCCTCGACAACGCGCGGGAGACAGTCACCGGCGCTGGAGATGCGACCGGAGATCTGGCGCTGCAGTTCGAACGGTACGTCGGCTCGGAGCACGGCGATGTCGCGATCGTCGAAGGCGGGGCACTCCGTCAGTCAGTCGAGTTCCCGTTGACCTTCGATTACATCAGCACATCCGGCCCGGCATTCGTCACGCTGACCGGGACCGAGACGATCGCCTACGACAATCTAGATCCTGACCACCTCGACGACTTTGCCCAACTGCAGATGGGTGCGGGAGATGATGAGGTCGTGTTGGAAGGCTTCGGCGGGATCGACGTCGACCTGGGCGAAGGAAACGATGCCGCGACCCTGCGCAACATCGGCCAGACCATCGATGCAGGTGCTGGTAACGACACGATCACGATTCTTGCCCACGAAGACGTTTCGCTGCAACTGATCGACGAAGCCGACCGCGCGACGACCGTTGACGGTGGCGCTGGTGAGGACACCGTCATCCTCACCGGCGGCGATTACGTTTCGCTCGAGATCACCGATACCGGAGTCATCGTCACCGAGCGTGTAGATCCCGGCCTGTCTCCGCGCGAATTCCAGTACCTGGATCCGCAGTTCGGAATCCAGTTCGAGGATCTGACCGACGAACCGGATTTCATCGCGCAGGAAAGTGCCGCCATCACGACGGCGCGATATGAGCTGACGAATGTCGAGTTCGTCGTAATCGATGGCGAGCGCATTCGCATCGACAATCCCGATCCGCTGATCGACGCCGACAAGACCCTGACGATTGTCGAGGATCAGATCGACCCGGTGGATCTCGGTCTCAACATCCCGCAATCGGATATCGACGCCGGTGCGACGTTCGAGATCGTCACTTTGCCCACGACCGCGGCGATTACGCTGCTCGGCGTTCCGCTGGTGGCCGGTCAGATCGTCTCGGCCACGGACATGGAAGCGCTGTCGGTCGTCCCGTTCCAGTCCTTCGATCCGTTTGCTGATGCACTCGTCTATCGCAAGGTCGGCGATCCGGTCGAAGACACGCTGACACGGCAATTGCCGGACACCGTCCGGGGCGTCTCGCTGAACATCACCTCGCAGGTCTCCGAGATCACCGTCGAGACGGTGGCACCCCTGCCGGAAGCGCCGTCCGTCGCGCTGGCCAGGCTCAACCCGGGTCTGATCTCGAGCGCGCTGCCGAGCCCCGCGACCCTCGACTATGCCGAGACGCCCAGCTTCGCGGATATGCCGACCGGCGCGCTGACCTTCGAGATGCTGTTCCGCTCGTCCGGAGGGCTCGATCCGGACGGTCCGAGTCAGGTGTTTGCCTCCTACGCAGTCCCCGGGAATGACAACGAATTCCTGCTTTTCGGCTACAAGGACGGCCGCGGGCTCGAAGTCTCCTTCAACGGCACCCGGATCGAGACCGGGATCCGTATCGATCAGCTCTACGACCGGGAATTGCACCGAATCTCGGTGACCGTCGACCCGGATGCCAACCTGATCGAGGTCCTGATCGACGGGACCGTGCTGTTCAGCCAGGAGGTAACGATCTCCGGCGGGCTCGATCCGAATGGCTATCTGATCTTCGGGCAGGAGCAGGACGCTCCCGGCGGCTCGTTCAATGCGAGCCAGTCGTTGAGCGGCGAGATCGGCGACATCCGGTTCTGGGACGGCATTCGCACCGATGCCGAGATCCAGGCCAATGCGTTCGAGGTGATCGCCGATCCTGCGGCCGAAGCAAACCTCGTCGCCAACTGGCGGGCAGACACCTCGAACCAGGGCGTGTTGGTCAACGCGGTCGGTGACGATCACCTCGCGTTGGTCAACTCGCCGGATGTTTTGGATGTCGAACTGCCTGAATTGCGCGGGGTCGAGGTTATCCCGACCATCCGGGTAAACGTCGCACCCGAGGACGATCAGGCCATTCAGGTTGGCGGCTTCCCGATGCCGACCGGCCCGATGACCATCGAGACGATCATCCAGTTCCATGACGACCTGGAGTCCGGACAGGGCCGCCAGCACTTCATCAGTTACGCGGTCGATGACAACGCATCGAACAACAACAGCTTCAACGAGTTCCTGATCTTCGCTGATCAGAACCCGGCGAATCCTTTCATCGGAGGAATTCTCAACAACAGTCAGAGCTTCCTGACCGATGTGCCAAGTACGTCATTGATGGATGGCGAAGCACACCGGTTCTCGATCGTGTACGACCCGGATGCTGACCTGATCCAGATGTATATTGATGGCGAGCAGGTCTATTCCGAAACGCTCGCGATCTCACCTATTGCAACAGGCGGTTTCCTGAACTTCGGTCAGGATCAGGATGGCCTTGGCAGCGGGTTCCAACCCTTGCAGATGACCGAGGCTGCGTATGGCGACATGCGGGTCTGGGACGTTGCGCTCGATGCGCAGACGATCGCGGCCAATGCGTTTGCGCCGCTGGCAGATCCGGCCTCGGAAACCAATCTGGTCGCGAACTGGCAGGTCGACATCACGAACACGACCTCGGTTCCAGACGTGTTGGGCGGGGCCGCGCTGACGCAGGTCGACAACCCGGCGTTCAGTGCCGTGACGTTCCCAGGCACCGTCGTTCACGACGTCGACCTGGTCAGTCTGAACGCGGGCAGCGAGATCGACGACTACATCGAGATCGCTGATCTCGCCCTGCCGACCGGGGACCTCTCGCTGGAGTGGTACTACAACGCACCGGACCCGATCGTGCTGGAAGAAAACTCGTTCCTGACATTCATCTCGTACGCCACTCCGGCGAATGAGAACCAGATTTTCGTCTTCGCGTTCGACAACCAATTCGGAAACACGATCAACATCCTTGTGGGCGATATTGGGTTCGACACCGGCATTCCGCTGACGGCGCTGACCGAAGGCGGGCTGCACCGGATTTCGATCACTGTCGATGAGGCCGCCGACGAACTGGTCTTCTACATCGACGGAGTGGCTGTGTTCACCGGAACGGGCACGCCGATCGCGGGTAGCCCCGCGGGTGGAACTCTGATTTTCGGACAGGAGCAGGACGAAGTCGGGGGAGGCTTCATCGAGACGGACATCCTGATTGGCGAGGTTGGCGATATCCGCATCTGGAACGACGTCCGCACCGCCGAGGAAATCGCGGACGCGGCGTTCATCGAGTTCACCGATGCTCCTGCCCAACCGGGATTGGTTGCGAACTGGCAGGCGGACACGACGACACCGAACCAGTTGACCGATGCGACAGGCGGCGTGCCTATGACCGTCGTCAACGGGGCTCCGATCGTGAGCGCAGTGGCACCTGGGCCCGGTGCGCCTGCGGCTGCGGCGGACGTCACGGTCACAACGCAGGTCGTCGACCAGCAGGGTGACCCGGTCGTGATCCGTGTCGAAAGCGTTCCGACCGACGGCACCGTCTTCTTCATGGCGCCCGACCCGGACCTGCTGCTGCTCGGTGTCACGGTCGACGTCGAGATGCCGGTGGCGGTCGGCGATATCCTGACGCCGGCGCAACTCGAAGGCCTGTTCTTCCGGGCGAATGCCGATTTCAACGGTGATCCCGGAGCGTTCGCGTATTCGATCACCGATGACGTCGCGTTCCGGCAGCTGGACGCGACGAGTTCCTCGGATGTGAACAACGCCACGGACGGCGCCTCGCGAGACGGTCAGGCGGTGCAGACGATCACGTTCGACATTGTCTCGGCCAACGATGCGCCCGAGATCCGCAATCTGCTGTATCCGCTCTCGCCCGGCGCCGTGTTCGACGGGACCTTGCGGTCGTCGGATGTGGAGAACAACGGCTTCGCGGTCGAGCTGGTGGAGGCGCCGCAACTCGGCACGATCACGGTCAACCCGGACGGCAGCTTCAATTACCAGCAGAACCAGGCTCTGGATTTTGCTGGCGCCGAATTCCTCGAGGACACGTTCTCGGTCCGCGCGGTCGAAACCGGGTCGGGCAGCGCCATCGCGAGCGTCGACCCGGTGAGCAGCCCGGTGCAAACGCAGACGATCCGCATCATCAACCCGGATCTACAGGCGGACATCATCTTCGATCCTCTGGATCCGGATTTCTTCGAAGCCGACGGCACACCGAAAAACATCGGCGGCTTGGCGACCGACGATGTGATCATCGGCCATGCCGGCCCGGACGGGCTGTTCGGGTTTGCCGGTCACGACACCATCGAGGGACGCGAAGAAGCCGACAAGCTGTTCGGCGGCGTGGGCAATGACACGCTGCGCGGCGAGGGCGGGGACGACACGCTCGATGGCGGTGCGGGGGAGGACCTGATCGATGGCGGCGAAGGCATCGACACGGTGGATTACTCGGCCGAAGCCTCGCCGATCATCGGCATCCTGAGCAGCACGGGCTCGTCGGGTGCGGCACTCGGGGACGTGATCACCCAGGTCGAGAATCTGATCGGCACCGATTTCGGCGACATCATCGCGGGCGATAGCCATGGCAACACGCTGCTGGGCGGCGACGGCGGCGATACGATCAGTGCGCGCGACGGCGAAGACAGGCTCGAAGGCCAAGAGGGTGCCGACCGTTTGCGCGGGGGGGCTGGCAACGACACGCTGGAGGGCGGTCTCGGCAACGACATCCTCGAGGGTCAGGGCGGGTCGAACCTGTTCGTCTTCGGAGCCGGGAGCGGCGACGACCTGGTGCTGGACTGGCAGACCGGGATCGACCTGCTGGACTTCGAGCCTCTGGGCCTGCGCTTTGTCGATCTCGCGCTGACCTCGTCGGGCAACGAGGCGCTGATCACGTTCGAGGATGGGACCGGCGGCGAGGCCTCGGTGCGGCTGACCGGCATCGATCCCGAGACGCTGACGACGGCGATCATGGCCGATCCGGGCGGGCTCGGCCTGCCGGGCGGCGTGGTCAACCTGATCGCGGGCGGCACCGGGTCGGACGCGCTGGGCGGGACCTCGGGGGTCGAGGACCTGGTGGGTCTGGCCGGCAACGACACGCTGAAC
>JBCDAV010000013.1:0-114736 GCA_039184865.1 Pseudomonadota bacterium
GGACAGTGTCCACAGTTAATGTCGAAGAGTCCTCGCCCGTGATCACATCATCGCCGAAGCCAATGTCGAAAAGGTAAAGGTCTTCGCCGCTGCCTCCCTGCAGCGTGTCGTTTCCGGTACCGCCGTCGAGGGTGTCGTTTCGTGCTCCGGCACTCAGGTCATCGTTGCCTGCAAGACCTGTGAGGGTCTCAGCGAGGTTTGTACCGACGATTACGTCGTCACCTGCAGTGCCCAGGAACGGCACGGCGCCATCCAAGGCTAAAGAGCTACCATCCTCGAATTCGATCTGCTGGATCAACTGGTTGCTGACCGCGTTGGCCGCTGTGGAGTTGTAAAAGCCAGGAATCTCGATCGTGTCGTTGCCGGTCAGGATCAGCAAATCACGACGATCACTCGCCGGACGCTCGAAGCGAACGTCCGCCTCGGTGATACCGATACCATAGCGGATGATCCCGCCATTGCCGCCGGATTGCTCTGTGATCGTGTCGCTACCGGACCCGCTGTCGAAAACGTACACGTCAAGGCCCGATCCGCCTTGCAGACTGTCGTCTCCAGCCAGGCCCGTAATCGTCTCGGCTAAATTTGTGCCCAGGATGTTATCGTCGCCAGATGTCCCGACGAAGTCTATCGTTCCGGTAAGGGATAGAGTGCTGCCACCTTCGAACTCGATCTGTTGAATGATCTGACTGTTCGACGCACTGGTGCCCGTTGAGTTGTAGAAGTCGAGAAGCTTGATCGTGTCGCTGCCCGACAGAATCAGCAGATCGCGGCGATCGCCCGCATCACGTTCGAAGCGAATGTCCGTCCCGATGATACCGGTACCATATCGGATGATCCCGCCATTGCTGCCGAATTGCTCTGTGATCGTGTCGCTGCCCGATCCGCTGTCGAAGACATAGACGTCAAGGCCCGATCCGCCTTGCAGACTGTCGTCCCCAGCCAGGCCCGTGATCGTTTCGGCGATTGTTGTGCCAATGATATCGTCGCTGCCCGTTGTTCCGACGAACTCAATAGAGCCGCTCAGCGACAGGACTCCACCGCCATCGAACTCGATCTGCTGGATGAGCTGATTGTTGGATGCGTTGGTGCTTGTCGAATTGTAGAAATCAAGAATCTTGATCGTGTCGCTGCCCGACAGAATCAGCAGATCGCGGCGATCGCCTGCGTCACGTTCGAAGCGAATGTCGGCCTCGGTGATACCGGTACCATAGCGGATGATTCCGCCGTTGCCGCCGGATTGCTCTGTGATCGTGTCGCTGCCGGACCCGATGTCGAAAACGTACACGTCAAGGCCCGAACCACCTTCCAGACTGTCATCCCCGCCGAGGCCCGTGATGGTCTCGGCGATCGTCGTACCGAGAATGTTATCGCTACCATCGGTGCCGACGAACGGTACTGTGCCCGTCAGCGGCAGGATCGTTCCGTCGTCGAATTCGATCTGCTGGATGAGTTGGTTGTTCGACGCATTCGAGCCGGTGGTATTGTAGAAATCGAAGACCCGGATCGTGTCGTCGCCAGACAGGATCAGAAGATCGCGGCGGTCGAACTCATCGCGGTCGAAACGGATGTCCTCAGGCGCGATGCCGGCACCGTACCGGATGATGCCGCCATTGGTTCCAGACGACTCAAAGATGTCATCGTTCCCGGAGCCGGTATCGAAGACGTAGACGTCGAGGCCAAAGCCGCCTTGGAGCGTGTCGTTGCCGGCAAGACCCGTAATCGTGTCATTGCCCGACGTTCCGACCAGATTTTCAGAGGCTGAGGTTCCTGTGATGTCCACGACGCGACTCCCCTCGACGCAGCGACCCAAAAGATTGCCGAATGTTTAACGGCGTTTCGTGACGCCGCAATGCGAATTGCCACGTTTTCGGTAACATTGTGCGGTCCGCCGGCGAGGCGCCTAACCCTGCGGTTGCGCGGTCAATTCCGGCGTCGCTTGATGGGGCAGCGCGCGCCGTCAGGAGCGGTCAGGCGGTTTGGGCGGCGCCGGTGCTCAGGTCGTTCGCAAAGCCGGAGAGCCCGCCCTTTTGAAGGATGAACTCCGCGATCGTATCGACACCGCCGCCTGCGCGCAGTTCGGTAAAGCAGAACGGGCGTTCGCCGCGCATTCTGCGCGCGTCGCGATCCATCACGTCGAGCGAAGCGCCGACATGCGGTGCCAGATCGGTCTTGTTGATCACCAAAAGGTCCGATCGCGTGATCGCCGGACCGCCCTTGCGCGGGATCTCTTCGCCTGCGGCGACGTCGATGACGTAGATCGTCAGATCGGCCAGTTCGGGCGAGAACGTCGCCGAGAGATTGTCGCCGCCGCTTTCGATCAGCACCACGTCCAGATCCGGATGCGCAGCCCGCAGTTCTGCAACTGCTGCGAGATTGATCGAGGCGTCCTCGCGGATCGCCGTGTGCGGACAGCCCCCGGTCTCGACACCCTTGATCCGATCCAGCGGCAATGCCTGCATGCGCATCAGCGCCTCGGCGTCCTCCTGCGTGTAGATGTCGTTTGTGATCGCCGCGACCGACCATTCATCGCGCAGCGCTTTGCAAAGCGCTGCCGTCAGCGTTGTCTTGCCGGCACCCACGGGGCCGCCGATGCCGACGCGAAGCGGACCGTTCGGGCTAGTCATTTTTCTGTTCCTCAAAGACTTCCAGCGCCGCATTCAACCCATTGATCGCCGCAGGGAACCCGCCATAGAGGGCCATCTGCCAGATCACCTCGCCGATCTCGCGTTGGGTCGCACCTGCGCGCAGTGCCGCCGCGATGTTCACCTTGAGCTGCGGCCGCGTCTGTCCACCCAGCGCTGTGAGGGCGGCGACGGTGGCGAGCCAGCGGGTCTTCATGTCGAGCCCGTCACGCCCGTATTGCTGACCGAAGGCGAAGTCGACGACCGACTTCGAGAGACCCGGAACGAGCGCATCGTAGCGGCCCGCAAGAGCGCTCTCCATTCCGGGATTGAACTCCTCGGCCAGTTGCTGGCCGCGGGCGTAACTGTCATCGTTCATGACCGGAACAGCCTCACATCCTGGGTTTCGTGTTTCATGCTGGCGATGTCCGCTAGGATCGTGCATCCGCCAAGGTCATCGAGGTCCGATGACTGTGCATCATCGGCGACGCTGCGCACCTGTGGCATCAACTCCGCGAGCACCTTCTGGCCGTCGGTCTGACCCATTGGCACCAGTCGCACGCAGGCCGAGATGAGATTGGCGACATAGGCATGCAGGAACATCTCGACCGTCGGCTCGACCGCTATCCCGTGCCTGGCGGCCTCCGCCCCAAGCGCCACAGCATAGGGCAGGGCGCTGGACTGGTCACTTCCCCAGACCGCGCCGGTCACCTCGGAGAATGCCTGGCCCTGGGCGTCGGTTTCCAAGAGACGCTCGGCCGATGGCGCGAGCGCGAATGCCAGATCCGAAATCTCCGTCAAGGCTGCCGCGTCGGCGGCCGTGACCGCACGATGCGCTGCGACAAGCAGAATGGCGTCCGACCGCCCGGCGCCGTGCTCGAGGCAATCAGCGATCCATGCGCGGGCTGTTGACGCGTTCTGGACGCGTCCGTCCGCAATCGCCCACTCCATCCCGTGACTGTAGGTGAAGGCTCCGACCGGATAGCCGGGCGACAGCCACGAAAACAGCTTCTGGAGATCCAGAGTCATTGCCGGTCGTCCTGAGGCGCGATCGCGTCGAGCCTGCCCATCCGCCAGAACTTGAGCTCTCGCAGCAGTTTGACTGACGGCTTCAACGCAAAACACAGACTGCCGATAACGAAGAGCCACGTCGCGAAATAAGTCGTCGACTCCCAGAAGAACAGCACCGAGCCGACCACGAACAGAAGCGCTGCGGCGAAATCAACCGCGGTGTGGGCGATCTCGTAGGCCGCATGAACGCGCCGATGTGCATCGGACGAGACCGGCGTGGTTGGATCGTAGAGAGCCATCGGAAACTCCGATCAATCAGTCGTGGCGATGCGGGATATGCGCGTTCGGATCGGCGTGCGGGTCATGGCTGTGGGAATGCCCGTGCGTTCGTCCATGGCCATAGGCACCGCCTTCCGGCTGAAACGGTGCTTCCACGTGGGTGATCGTCGCTCCCAGCCTTCGCAGCATGTCCTCGAGCACATGATCCCTTTGGATCAGAAGGCGGTCTTCATCGATCTGACATGGCGTATGGCGGTTCCCGATATGCCAGGCGAACCTGGTCAGGTTCTTGCCTCGAACTTCCGTGAGGGCTTCTGCCGCCGCACGAACGACGACAGTCCGTCCGTCCTCAAGCACGAGACCTTCACCATCCGCGAGTTCCCGAGCCTGCGGAAGATCGAGCAGGAGCTCCTCGCCTGCATCTGTCCGAAGGACGGCCCTGCGCCGGTACCGGGCAGCGTAATCCAGCCGGACAAAGCCATCTGTCGAGCCAGCAGCGGTGATTTCGGAGACGCGGATCATGAGGAATCCGCCGGTATTAACGACCTCAGTCGGGTCCCAGCAGATCGCGGAAAACGTATCTGGCGATGTCCTGCCGTTCGACGCCCAATTCGGCCAGTTCGGCGTCCGAAAGGCAGCGCAAACGTTGGATCTCGTTCATGCGCGCCTGGTAATTCTGAGCGTAGCCAAGGCCCTCCAGCACTCGAGCGAGCGTATCGCGGCTTTCGTCGTCCGTGCTGTCCTTGAGCGGGTCGAATAATTCCGAAGCGACCATAAGCAAACTCCGCGCGATACTCTGCGCGGCTATGGGTGCGTTTGAGCCGCGCCAATACGGAATACTCTATCTTAAGTTGCTGTGCGGCGCCTGTGGCAATCCTCACGGCAGTCGCAATAATCCGCACTGACGTTTGCTGGCGCCTGATCACATATCGGGAGGTTTCTCGCATGCCAGTCAGAACATGAAGTAGCGTTGGGCCATTGGCAGCACCTCGGCAGGCTCGCAGGTGAGCAGTTCGCCGTTCGCGCGCACCTCGTATGTTTCAGGATGAACTTCTATCTCAGGCGTTGCGTCGTTCAGCACCATCGAGTGCTTGCCGATGTTGCGCGTGTTCGATATGGCAACGGTCTGCTTGTCGATCCCGAGGCTCTCGCCGATGCCGTCTGCCTGCGCAGCCTCCGAGACGAAAACGACCGAGGACTCTGTCCGCGACTTGCCGAAGGCGCCGAACATCGGCCGCGAATAGACCGGCTGCGGCGTCGGGATCGAGGCATTCGGATCGCCCATCTGCGCGCACGCAATCGAGCCACCGATCAACACCATTTCGGGCTTCACCCCGAAGAATGCCGGGTTCCAGAGGCAGAGATCCGCCCGTTTGCCTTCCTCGATCGAGCCGATCTCGCCGGACATGCCGTGCGCAATCGCGGGATTGATCGTGTACTTCGCGATGTAGCGGCGGACGCGGAGATTGTCGTTGTCGCCCGTCTCCTCCGTCAACCGCCCGCGCTGGCGTTTCATCTTGTCTGCCGTCTGCCACGTCCGGATCAGCACCTCGCCGACACGGCCCATCGCCTGACTGTCCGAGGCGATGATCGAGAACGCACCCATGTCGTGCAAAATGTCTTCCGCGGCAATGGTTTCGCGGCGGATCCTCGACTCAGCAAATGCAACGTCCTCCGGAATCGACTTGTCGAGGTGGTGGCAGACCATCAACATGTCGAGATGCTCGTCCACCGTGTTGACCGTGAACGGGCGCGTCGGGTTGGTCGAGGACGGGATGACGTGGTCCTCGCCGCAGACCTTGATGATGTCGGGCGCATGGCCGCCGCCCGCGCCCTCGGTGTGGAAGGCGTGGATCGTGCGACCCTTCATGGCCGCCACCGTGTTCTCGACAAAGCCGCTCTCGTTCAGCGTATCGGTGTGGATCATCACCTGCACGTCCATGGCGTCGGCGACCGACAGGCAGCAGTCGATCGCGGCAGGCGTCGTCCCCCAGTCCTCGTGCAGCTTCAACGCGCAGGCGCCGCCCTTGACCATCTCTTCTAGTGCAGCCGGTTGCGAGGCATTGCCCTTGCCCGAGAACCCGATGTTCATCGGGAACGCGTCCATCGCCTGGATCATCCGCCCAATGTGCCAAGGGCCGGGCGTGCAGGTCGTCGCCAGCGTGCCGTGCGCGGGGCCGGTGCCGCCGCCCAGCATCGTCGTCAGGCCCGAATGCAGCGCGTCCTCGATCTGCTGCGGGCAGATGAAGTGGATGTGCGCATCAAACCCACCCGCAGTCAGGATTTTTCCTTCTCCCGCAATGGCCTCAGTCGATGGGCCAATCACGATGTCGACGCCGGGTTGCGTGTCCGGATTGCCGGCCTTACCGATCTTGGCGATCCGCCCGTCGCGAAGGCCGACATCGGCCTTGTAGATCCCGGTGTGATCGACGATCAGCGCGTTGGTGATCACCGTGTCGACAGCGCCTTCGGCCCGCGTGACCTGGGACTGACCCATGCCATCGCGGATAACCTTGCCGCCACCGAATTTGACTTCTTCTCCGTAGGTTGTGAGATCTTTCTCAACCTCGATGAAAAGCTCGGTATCGGCCAGGCGCACCTTGTCTCCGGTCGTCGGCCCGAACATGGCGGCGTAGGATTGGCGGGCGATGGCGGTGGGCATGTGTTGTCTCTCCGTATCTCAGACCGGGAACCAGATTTCACTCAGGACCATGACGGCGGCGCCGATCAAAACGAGCGCGACCCAGCCATAGAGCAGTCGAAAGAACCACTTGAACGCCCGTTGCGTGCCCGGCGACTTGTCGCTTAGCCGGACCGTGCGGCCGTTGGGTGTTGATTGCGGTTCGTCAGACATTGTTTCGGTCGGAGCGTTGATACGAAACCGCCAGACGCATCCTATCGCCAGTGGTCGGCTCGAGGACGGCGGCACAGGGTTTCCAGGGGCTTGCGGTGGTCATTTGATATGTCCTCAACGGAAAATGACGACGATGGGTTCGTCGCCAAAGCGTGCCTGAAGGAGGCGGTTTGCGGCGAAAACTTCAAACGAAAGTGAGCCGCGGGAACCGTTTTCGCAGTGATATACAATAGCGAACTTGCTGTTGTCCGCAGGCAATCCAGACGAAAATCCTCGACAGATCAATCCGTTAGTTAGCCGAAGTTCCCATTCGCATCCCTTGAAGCATCCAGTCTTCTCTCCTTCGATACGCAAATCCGTCGACGCCGAAGCACCCTCAATTGACCACGGTGGAGAACACCCGCTCAAAACAGCGATCAAAGCGAGGAAGCGCACGTTCACAGCGCACCCATCACCTTCTGATTGAAGCCGAACACCTTTCGGTCTCCGGCGAGGGGGATCAGCTGCACCTCGCGTGATTGCCCGGGCTCGAAGCGCACAGCGGTTCCGGCGGCAATGTCCAGCCGCATGCCACGCGCGGCCTCACGGTCGAAATCAAGGCCGGGATTGGTCTCGTAGAAATGGTAATGCGAGCCGACCTGCACCGGGCGGTCGCCTGTGTTGGCGACCATCAGAGTGATCGCCTCGCGGCCTTCGTTCAGAATGATCTCACCCTCGGCACAAATCACTTCGCCCGGGATCATGACGGCGCCTCCGTGGGTTCCGGAACCTCCGGGCCGCCCGGATTCGGCGCGCGTCTTTGCTGCCGCGACGCGAGCACAGCGCTTCCGACCGCGAGGGCTCCGAGCCCGGCGAGTGCGACGCTTCCCATCACGGCCGTACAGACAACTTTTTTCTTGAGGACGAGTGGCGCAACGAAGAGCGGCATGAGTGCGAGTTTCATCAGCATGTCATATCCTCCCTATCGGATCGGTTCGTGCACGGTTACCAGCTTTGTGCCATCGGGGAACGTCGCTTCGACCTGAACCTCGTGGATCATCTCGGGCACGCCCTCCATGCATTGGTCGCGGGAGATAACGGTGGCTCCGGCGTCCATCAGATCGGCGACCGATCGGCCGTCGCGCGCGCCCTCGACAACATAGTCGGTGATCAGCGCGATCGCCTCCGGATGGTTCAGCTTGACGCCGCGCCCAAGTCGATTGCGCGCCACCATGGCAGCAACGGAGACCAGCAGCTTGTCCTTTTCGCGGGGAGTGAGTTGCATCAGATGCTCCAGGGTCGTGGAAGTGGGGCGCCGCGCAGGAATTCGAGCGCGGGTACAAGCGCTTTGCGCAGGCGAAATCCATCGGGTGCGGTCAAGCGTGCCGCCAGAACGCCGTCACGGATCAGGCTGGCGCCGCCGGTGTCCGCGATCTTGGATCGAAGCGGGGCGAGATGCCGCCCGGCATCCGGCCCGCTGAACAGAACCGTTGCAAATGCGCGATGTCCGCCGAGGGTTGCGATACGGTTGGCGACGGCTTCGGCATCTCCACGCAGTCGCAGTGCGTCGGCGTAGATCAGTCGTCCCTCGCGGCGAACCCGCCAGTGGTCGGTGAGCCTGAGGTCGCGCACAGCCTCGCCCATTGCAGCGCGGCCGAGGATGAACGACTCGACCGCCAGAACCGTCGCATCGGCTGAGAGATCGATGTCGAGGCGTCGGTTGAGTGCCGCCCCGTCGTAGAGGATCGTTTCCTGGGGAAGCCAATCGACCCGCGCGTGGGCCGCAGCGGTCAGCCGGGTTTCGATCCGTCCTGTTTGGCCGGGCAGGGCGCGATAGGCGCGCTCGGCGGCCTGCGTTGTCAAAGTCAGGTGCGATCCGGTCAGTGCATCGGCAGAGTACTCGAACCGGTCCCCGCCGGTTACGCCGCCGGAGGTATTCAGCAGAACGGCGGTGAGATCGGCCTCGAAGGTCCTCGGTAACAGCGCCTTTGCCGATCCCTTCTGATAAAGGCGGTCGAGGACCGTTTGGCCAGGAACGGACTTCGCGCCGACGCGCACGACACCGATAGCGCGCGGAAGCGCGCGATCGTTTGTCTCCAGAGACTTTTCCAGAAGCGTCCCGTCCAAGAGGCAGAACTTTCGCTGAGTTTCTTGCGCGTGAAGATCAGCATGCGATTCTGACGGGCCGCAACCGGTTTCGACACGCGACCCCCGAAAAATCGATGATGTGTCAATTTTTTGTGCATTTAAGATGCGCAATAGGACAATTTATAATCAAAGATTCTTAATTGCCTAAAAAATTGCCGAATGATCTTGCTATCCGACTTCTCGAACGCATCATTTCGCTCGTTCGCCCGGGCAGGTCCAGCAACTCACAGGGCGTTCGGAGCATGCAGTGCTGGTCCGGACTCGCGTCGCGCCAGCACTGCATGAAGAGCAACACTTCGTTGCGGGGGAGAGCGAAAGGCGTGGGTGCTGGTGCCACAACCGTTCGAACCCCGGGGAGAATTATCGATGCAAAGCCTCAAGAAGATAGCGTTGGGTGCGTGCCTGGCGGCGGCGACGGGCCTGCACGCGCATGCAGAGGACACCATCAAGGTCGGCATCCTGCATTCGTTGTCGGGCACGATGGCGATTTCAGAGACGACGCTGAAAGACGCGATGCTGATGCTCATCGAAGAGCAGAACGAAAAGGGCGGGTTGCTCGGCAAGAAGCTCGAGCCGGTCGTCGTCGATCCTGCGTCTGACTGGCCGCTCTTTGCCGAGAAGGCACGCGAACTCATCGAGGTGAACAAGGTTTCGGCAGTTTTTGGCTGCTGGACGTCGGTGTCTCGCAAGTCGGTCTTGCCGGTATTCGACGAGTTGAACTCGCTCCTGTTCTACCCGCTCCAGTACGAGGGCGAGGAAAGCCAGCGCAATGTGTTCTACACCGGTGCCGCGCCGAACCAGCAGGCAATTCCAGCAGTTGACTATCTCGCCGCCGAGGAAGGCGTCGAACGCTGGGTGCTGGCGGGCACCGACTATGTCTACCCGCGCACGACGAACAAGATCCTCGAGGCTTACCTGATCTCGAAGGGCGTCGCCAAAGAAGACATCATGATCAACTACACGCCGTTCGGTCACTCCGACTGGCAGACGATCGTGTCGGAGATCAAGACGTTCGGCTCGGCCGGCAAGAAGACGGCCGTGGTCTCGACCATCAACGGTGACGCCAACGTGCCGTTCTACAAGGAACTGGGCAACCAGGGCGTCAAGGCCGAGGATATCCCGGTCGTCGCGTTCTCGGTCGGTGAAGAGGAACTTGCCGGTCTGGACACGGCCCCGCTCGTCGGTCACCTGGCGGCTTGGAACTACTTCATGTCCGCTGAATCCGAGGCCAACGACGAGTTCATCGAGACCTGGCACGAGTTCACCGGCGACGAAGACCGGGTGACGAACGACCCGATGGAGGCGCACTACATCGGCTTCAACATGTGGATCAAGGCGGTGGAAGCTGCTGGCACGACCGATCCGGATGCAGTGATCGACTCGATTGTCGGCGTGTCGGTGCCGAACCTGACGGGCGGTTACTCCTCCATGATGCCGAACCACCATATCACCAAACCGGTCCTCGTCGGCGAGATCCAGGAAGACGGTCAGTTCGAAACGGTCTGGGAGACTTCTGGTTTGGTCGTCGGCGATGCGTGGTCGGACTTCCTGCCGGACTCCAAGCCGCTGATCTCGGACTGGCGCGCGCCGCTGAGCTGCGGAAACTACAATACCGAGACCAACCAGTGCGGCGGCAAGGGCTACTGAGCCGCGCTTGAGCGACAGGCAGGGTGGGGATGATCTCCGCCCTGCACCCTGCAAGGCGCCACAAGAGCGCCAATGAAGACGGACCGGGGACGCTGATGCTTCTGCGCCTGCTGACACTTCTTTTCCTGGCGATTGCGCTCCCTGCCCAGGCAGCGTCGCTTGAGGAACTGATCGCAGAGTTGCCCAAGGGAAAATTCAAGGAACGCACAGCCATTGTCGAGCAGATCGCTGCCACCGGCGATCCCCGCGCTGTCGCAATCCTCGAGTCCCTGTCTGCCGGCGACCTGATGCAGCTCAAGAAGGGCGACAAGTCGGTCATTCGGGTCGAGAAGGCGGGCAAGGGCTTCAATACCTTCGATCCCCTGACGGGCGAGGCGAAGGGCGAGATCAAGAAGCGCGGCGCCCGGAAGATCAAGGTCAACAACAAGCTTCGCCGCGCGATCGCGGCGGCAATCGGCACGATGACGCTGATGTCGCCTGATCGCGAGAGGCGGCTCGAAGCGGCGGCGTCGATCTTCAAGACCGGAGATCCGGCACAGCTCGCGGCTTTGGATACGGCGCTGGATGCCGAAACCGACCAGGACGTGCGGACGGCTTTCGAGGAGGCCCGCGCGTCGGCGACCCTGAACGCCGACGTCGCTGATGACGTGAAGCTGGCAGCTATCGCCGTGATCGGCGCGCGTTCGGATGATGCGGCGGTTTCGATCCTCTCGAGCGTGGCATCGGCGGACAACGCGATTCTGATCGATGCAGCGCGTGCGGCGCTGGACCGGATCGAGGGTGAACGCGCCGCCTGGGATATGGCTCAAAACGTCTGGTACGGCCTGTCGCTCGGCTCGGTTCTGATGCTGGCTGCAATCGGTCTGGCAATCAGTTTCGGCGTGATGGGCGTAATCAACATGGCGCACGGCGAACTGGTCATGCTGGGCGCTTACACGACGTTTTTCGTGCAAGAGATTATCCGAGGCTCGGCGCCGTGGCTGTTCGAGTATTCGCTGCTGATCGCGGCACCGCTGGCATTTCTGGTCGCGGGATCTGTCGGCGTCGGCATCGAGCGCGGGGTCTGCCGGTATCTATACGGCCGTCCGCTCGAAACGCTTCTGGCGACCTGGGGCGTCAGCCTGATCCTGCAGCAGACTGTCCGGACGATTTTCGGGCCGACCAACAAGGAAGTCGGCAATCCAGACTGGATGTCCGGGGCGTTCGAGCTCGGCCAGATGACGATCACCTACAATCGGCTCTGGATCCTGATCTTCGCGCTTGTCGTCTTTGCGATGCTGCTGCTGGTCCTGAAGAAGACTCCGATGGGCCTGCAGATGCGCGCAGTGACGCAGAACCGGCGCATGGCCGAGGCGATGGGCATCCGTTCCGGCTGGGTCGATGCCATGACCTTCGGGCTGGGTGCGGGTGTCGCCGGACTGGCCGGGGTCGCGCTCAGCCAGATCGACAATGTCTCACCGAACCTCGGGCAGAGCTACATTGTCGACAGTTTCATGGTGGTGGTCTTTGGTGGCGTCGGCAATCTTTGGGGCGCGCTTGCCGGGGCCTTCACACTGGGGATCGTCAACAAGTTTCTTGAGCCTTACGCCGGTGCGGTGCTCGGCAAAGTGCTGGTTCTCGTCTTCATCATCCTGTTCATCCAGCGCCGCCCGCGCGGTCTGTTCGCCCTGAAGGGGCGGGCGGTCGAGAACTGACGCGATGTTGAGATCCGCACTCGACCTGCGAACGCAGCTTTTCCTGCTGTTCCTGGCTTTGATTTCGGTCGCGGTGCCGGCGGCGAACCTCTGGGCCGAGCAGGGATCGACATTCTATCTGCCGTCTTTCGCCGTCGCGCTGTTCGGCAAGTATCTGACCTACGCGCTGCTCGCACTCAGCGTAGACCTGATCTGGGGCTACGCCGGGATCCTGTCGCTCGGGCATGGGGCGTTCTTCGCGCTCGGCGGATATGCGATGGGCATGCATCTGATGCGCGAGATCGGACCACGCGGTGTCTACGGCGACCCTGTGCTTCCGGACTTCATGGTTTTCCTGAACTGGCAGGAACTGCCTTGGTTCTGGTACGGGTTCGACCAGTTCTGGTTTGCCTGCCTGATGGTCCTGCTGGTGCCAGGGACGCTCGCTTTCGTCTTCGGCTGGTTGGCGTTCCGGTCGCGCGTGACCGGCGTCTATCTCTCGATCATCACCCAGGCGATGACCTACGCATTGCTCCTAGCGTTCTTCCGCAATGACATGGGCTTTGGTGGCAACAATGGCCTGACCGATTTCAAGGATGTCCTCGGCTTCGATCTGCGCTCAGATGAGACGCGCGCTGGGCTATTCATCGCCTCAGCCATCGCCTTGGGAATCGGATACGTAATCTGCCGCATAGTTGTGACCTCGCGCGCCGGAAAGGTGCTGGTCAGCGTCCGCGATGCCGAGAGCCGCGCGCGGTTCCTCGGCTACCGCGTCGAGGGCTACAAACTGTTCGTGTTCACGCTTTCGGCCATGCTGGCGGGCGTTGCGGGTGCACTCTATGTGCCGCAGGTCGGTATCATCAATCCCGGTGAGTTCAGCCCTGCGAACAGCATCGAGATCGTTATCTGGGTGGCCGTCGGCGGGCGCGGCCTTTTGCTCGGTGCGGTGATCGGGGCCGTTCTGGTCAATGGAGCGAAGACGTTGCTCACCGGCTGGTTTCCCGAGATATGGATCTTCGTGCTCGGGGCGATGTTCGTGATCGTCACGCTGTTCCTGCCGAAGGGGGTGCTGGGCGCGCTCGATCTTCTTGGGCGCCGACGGTCAGTCGAAACCGACGCGCCTCCAACGGCTAAAGCACATCCAGCGGAGTAGCACGATGTCCGACCTCGCCAGGAACTCCATGCTCTACCTCGACGGTGTCGCCGTCGCGTTCGACGGGTTCAAGGCGATCAACGGCCTTTCGCTGACGCTGGCGAAGGGCGAGATGCGCGCGATCATCGGGCCGAACGGCGCGGGCAAGACCACGATGATGGACATCATCACCGGCAAGACGCGGCCGGATTCGGGCGACGTGATCTTCGATGAATCTATCGATCTGACGCGCCACGACGAAGCGGACATCGCGCGCATGGGCATCGGACGAAAGTTTCAGAAACCGACGGTGTTCGAAACCCACACTGTTGCCGATAACCTTTTGCTGTCACTGGCGGGAAAGCGCAGCGTGCTCGAAACACTGTTTGCGCGCCCGGAACTGCGTGAGGCCGCCCGGATCGAAGAACTTCTTCAGATTATCCGGCTGACGGAGCGGCGTGACGATCTGGCGGCAGACCTCAGCCATGGCCAGAAACAATGGCTGGAGATCGGCATGCTGCTGGCGCAGGACCCCAAGGTGTTGCTGGTCGATGAGCCGGCTGCGGGCATGACCGATGCTGAGACCATGCAGACGGCCGAGCTGCTCGAGGAGATCGCCGGCGATCACACGGTCTTGGTCGTCGAACACGATATGGATTTCATCAAGCACCTCGGCGTGAAGGTCACGGTGTTGCACGAGGGCTCGGTTCTGGCGGAGGGTTCGTTCGAGCAGGTCTCTAACGACAGCCGGGTGATCGAAACCTATCTGGGGCGTTGAGATGCTGGCCGTGCGCGATATCGATCTGCATTACGGCGCCGCGCAGGCGCTCCGCAGTGTGTCGCTCGAGGCGAAAGTCGGCGAGGTGACATGCGTGCTCGGCCGCAACGGGGTCGGGAAAACCTCGCTCATGCGCGCGATCGTCGGACAACAGAAGATCAGCTCCGGGCAGATCGTGTGGGAGGATGACGATGTCTCGCGCGTGCGGGCGAGCGAACGTGCGCGGCGCGGTATCGCGATCGTGCCTCAAGGGCGCGAGATCTTTCCTCTTCTCACGGTGCGCGAGAACCTCGAAACAGGTTTCGCGGGTTTGCCGAAGGCGCAACGCTACGTGCCGGAGGAGGTGTTCACACTGTTCCCGGTTCTGGGCGAGATGCTGGGACGGCGCGGCGGCGATCTGTCCGGCGGACAGCAACAGCAACTCGCCATCGGGCGCGCGCTTGTGATGCGCCCGCGATTGCTGATCCTCGACGAACCGACCGAGGGGATCCAGCCGTCGATCATCAAGGACATTGGCGATGCGATCCGCGTTCTGCGGGCGCGCGGCGACATGGCCATCGTGCTGGTCGAGCAGTATTTCGACTTCGCCTGGGACCTCGCCGATCGAGTTATGGTGCTCGACCGCGGTCAGGTGCGCCTGTCCGGCGATCGCGTTCCCGAGGACGTCGACCGCGTGCGAAGCATGGTCTCCGTCTAAACGAAGCCGGAAATACCGATCACTCGGCGGCGTGCTGCGCCGGTGCCTCGACGATCTTGGTTTCGAAATTTGCAGGCGACACGATCTCGAGCACTTCGAAATCATCGGAGCAGGCGATTTCGCGGTGCTTGATCATCGGCTTTTGCAGCACGCAATCGCCCTTGCGGATCGTGCGCACGCCCTCGCCATCGTATTCAAAGGTCGCCCATCCGTTCAGCACATAGACAAGCTGGAAGTCGCATTCGTGGATATGCCATTGCTGAACGGCATCTGCCTGTTCCTTGCCGTTGTGGCGGATCACGTGAGCGACGTAGTCCCCGTTGGTGCCCTCGGTGATGCCGAGATCGCGGTATTCGAAGATCTCGCGCAAACCCGGCACCCAGCTCGCGCCGTCGGCCACGTTGTGCACGAAATCCCAGTGGCTGCGGTCTTCCATGATGCCCTCCCGGATTTTTTGGTTTGTCCCAAAGTAGCGGATCATAGCTGGCGCGCAAACCTACCGTAAAACAGGGCCTCGGCGGCGTGCGGGATCATCGCATCCTGAATTCGAAACTGATCCACATCAAAGACACCTGAAACGGCGGGCGTCACTCTCGATGCTCAACCGAGATCTTCGAGAGCTCTGATCATGTCCGTAAGCCTCGCCGAGTATTCCCGCCGAAACGTGCCGCGATATACGAGCTATCCGACCGTCCCACATTTCTCGGACAAAATTGGCGAGGACGACTACCGGGCATGGCTGTCGGCTCTGGACCCGGCCGAACCGATCTCGATGTATCTCCACATTCCGTTTTGCCGACAGCTTTGCTGGTACTGCGGCTGCAACATGAAACTCGCGTCGCGCGACGCGCCGATCGCGCAATACGCAGCGCACCTGCTGGATGAGATCAAGCTCTTGGATCGCGCCATGCCCGCCCGCATGACGCTTTCCCATCTCGCCATGGGAGGCGGGACTCCGACAGCGCTCCAGCCCGATTGCCTTGCCCGTTTGATCGAAGCCGTGCACGCGCGCTTCGATCTTTCGGAAGATGCGGAACTCTCGATCGAGAGCGATCCGCGGACCTTGACGCATGATATGCTCCGACGGATCGGCTCGCTCGGGTTCACGCGGGCAAGCTTTGGCGTGCAGGAGTTCGATCCCCACGTGCAGTCGGCGATCAACCGGATCCAACCGCCCAAGATGGTGCGCGATACCGTCGAAGGGCTGCGCGCGGTCGGTGTCCGCGGCGTCAATTTCGACCTTATGTACGGTCTTCCGCACCAGAGCGTGTCGACCCTCGAAAACACTATCAGGGTCTGTTCTGAAATCCTTCCCGACCGCATCGCATTGTTCGGTTACGCACATGTGCCCTGGGTCGCCAAGAAGCAGCGTCTGATCGAAGAGACGGCCCTGCCGGGGTCAGACGAGCGCATGCGTCAGGCGGCGGCGGCGCACGACATGCTCAGCGACGCCGGGTACGTGCCAATCGGCCTCGATCACTTTGCCCTGCCGCATGACAGCATGGCGGTCGCTGCCAAGACGGACCGTCTCAGGCGTAACTTTCAGGGCTACACGACCGACCGGGCCGACACACTCGTGGGTCTCGGATCGACGTCGATCTCGCGCACCCCGCAAGGCTACACCCAGAACCTGGCTGAGACGGGTGCGTGGGCGCGGGCGGTATCCTCCGGCAGTCTGCCGGTCGCCAAGGGCATAAGGCTTTCGATCGACGATCGTCTGCGCGCGGCGGTGATCGAGGAGATCATGTGCAAAGGCACGGTCGATCTGGTGGAAATGGCTCGCACTTTCGATGCGCCGACGAATTGGTCGCGGAGCGCGTGGCCGGAACTGGCCCGCATGGCGCGCGACGGTCTCTTGATCTTCGAAGGGATGCAGGTCCGAGTCACGAATGCCGGATCGCCGCTACGCCGCGTCGTGGCGTCAGCATTCGACGAGTATCTCGGCGCGCAGAGCGCCCGTCATTCTGTCGCTGTCTAAGATCGAACGGCACTTCATCATCGCATCGCTACCAGCGCGATAGTCCATCTCGTCCACGATCCTTTCCTTGCCCCGTCCAAATCTGTTGCGCCGCCGCTTCGAACTGTCCGAGGATAAGGCGAACACGGAGGCAGCGATGGCGAAGCTTTTTGACCTGTCAGGCAAGGTCGCGCTTGTGACCGGCGGCAACGGCGGGATCGGACTGGGCATGGCAGACGCGATCGCGCGATGCGGTGCAAGCGTTGCGATCTGGGGAACGAACCCGGACAAGAATGCCAGCGCTCTGGCCAAGCTGCGGTCGCACGGGATCGATGCCGAGGCGTGGATCTGCAATGTCGCCGACCGCGATGCGGTGTTCGCAACGACCACGAAAGTGCTGGAACGTTTCGGCCGGATCGACGGCTGCTTCGCCAATGCCGGCGTCTCTGGGCGCGGCGCGAAATCGTTCTTGGAGATCGATCCGGCAGAGTGGGCCCGCGTCATGACGATCAACGTCGACGGGGTCTACAACACCTATCAGGCGGTGCTGACGCACATGGTCGAGCGGGCGGAGGCCGGCGACCCGGGAGGACGGCTGGCTTGCGTCTCCTCTCTTGCATCCGTCTCGGGCGCTGCGCGGTCCGAACACTACGCTGCCTCGAAGGGTGCCTTGAATGCGATGACCTTCGCCCTTGCCGTTGAGTTCGCCCGCTACGGCATCACCGCCAATGCAATCCTTCCGGGCTGGATCGCGACGGATATGACGGCGGATGCGATGGCCAACGCCAAGTTCGCCGAGGCCGCCGGAAAGCGCATCCCTGTCCGGCGTTGGGGCGATAAGGAAGACTTCGGTGGCATCGCCGCGTACCTGATGTCCGACGCGTCAGCCTATCACACCGGCCAACTGCTGCAGATCGACGGCGGCTACTGGAGGTTCTGATGGGCGAGGCCATTCTGACCGAGGTCAGGAACAACATCCTGACCATCACACTGAACCGGCCGGAACGGCTGAACGCCTTCAACAACGTAATGCGCGACGAGTTGTTCGAAGCCTTTGACGCCGCCGATGCCGATGACGAGGTGCGCGCGATCATCGTGACCGGGGCAGGGCGGGGCTTTTGCGCCGGGGCTGACCTGCATCAGGGTGCAGCGACGTTTGACTACGAGTCGCGCGGCGACGCCAATGACGCGCGCCGTGATGGTGGCGGTCTGGTCTCGCTCAGGATTTTCGACCTCAAGAAACCGATCATCTCCGCGGTCAACGGTCCGGCGGTGGGTGTCGGCGTAACCATGCAGTTGCCGATGGACATTCGCATCGCCTCGACTGAAGCGCGGTTCGGCTTCGTGTTCGCCCGGCGCGGTGTGGTCCCAGAGGCCGCTTCAAGCTGGTTTCTGCCGCGCGTGGTCGGGATTTCGCGCGCGCTGGAGTGGGCCTATTCTGGCCGGGTCTTCCCTGCGCAGGAGGCGCTAGAGGGTGGCCTGGTGCGCGAGGTGCTCCCGCCCGAAGATCTGCTGCCCCGTGCAACGGAAATCGCCCGAGAGATCGCGGAGAATACGTCAGCACTGTCGGTCACGATGATCCGTCACATGATGTGGAAGATGCTCGGCGCCGATCACCCGATGGAGGCACACCAGATTGACAGCCGCGGCATGACCGCTCTCGGCTCCGGTCCGGATGCCAAGGAGGGCATCGAGTCCTTTCTCGAAAAGAGAGCGCCGGACTTCACCGGTAAGGTGTCGAAGGATCTGCCGGACTTTTTCCCGTGGTGGCAGGACCGTGAGTTCAAATGAGTTGGGAGGACGAAGCGGACGAAGTTCGTCGCCGCCGCGCCTGGGCGTTGGAGCAGGGCGGGCCAGAGGCGATTGCCCGCCAGCACGCCAAAGGCCGCCTCACGATCCGCGAGCGCATCGACCGCCTGGTCGATGATGGATCATTCGAGGAAGTCGGGCGGGGCGCAGGCGAACCGGTGCGAGACGACAAAGGCGAATTGATCGGGTTCTCGCCGGCCAACTACGTGCTTGGTTTCGCCAAACTCGATGGGCGACGCATCGTGATCGGCGGTGAGGATTTCACACTCAAGGGTGGCTCGCCGTCCGCCGCTGGGTTCCGCAAGTCGGTCTATACCGAGGACCTCGCGCTGCAATACAAGGTTCCGCTCATCCGATTGCATGAGGGTTCGGGTGGATCGGTCGGAGGGTCCGGCAAATCGACGCTGCCTGCCCCGGTCTTCGAGCGCGCGCGGTTCAAGTCCGTGGCCCAGGTCATGGCGACAGTGCCGGTCGCGACCGGTGCCATGGGGGCCGTTGCCGGCTTGCCCGCCGGACGACTGGTCGCTTCGCATTTCTCGGTGATGTCGAAGTCCACCGCCCAGGTCCTGACCGCGGGCCCGGCTGTGGTCGAGCGCGCGATGGGCGAAAAACTGACGAAGGACGAACTGGGCGGCGCCAAGGTCCACACGAAAAACGGGACCGTGGACAATGCCGCCGAGGATGAATCCGACGCGCTGGAGCAGATCCGTCGGTTCCTGTCCTATATGCCGGACAATATCGACCGCATCTCCGAGGTGATCGCATGCGAAGATCCGGTCGACCGGCAGGAAGAGGCGCTGATAGAGATCGTTCCACGCGACCGCCGCCGCGCCCTGGACATGCGCAAGCTGATCGGGCTGGTCGTCGACCGCGCATCGTTCTTCGAGGTCGGCAAGGGCTACGGTCGGAGCCAGATAACCGGGCTCGCGCGGATGAACGGGCAGGTCGTCGGGATCTGGGCCAATGACGGGAAGTACCTCGCGGGATCGATGACGGCACAGGGGGCGCATAAAGCGCGCCGCTTCCTCGAGCTTTGTCAGACCTTCCACATTCCGATCGTCACCTTTGTGGACGAGCCGGGCTTCATGATCGGCTCGCAAGCCGAGCGCGAAGCCACCATCAGGCACGGTGCGAACGCTGCACTGACAGCGGCCATGGTCACGGTGCCGTGGTGCTCGATCATGGTTCGCCGCTCGTTCGGCGTCGCGCAGGTTGCCCACTACGGGCCGGAAGGTGAGGTCTATGCCTGGCCCTCTGCCGAACAGGGACCGCTGCCGGTCGAGGGCGGCGTCGCGGTCGCTTTCCATCGCGAGATCGCAGCGGCACCCGATCCCGACGCGAAGCGCCGCGAACTCGAGGAAATGCTCGCCGCCAAGCAATCCATGTTTCCGCGCGCCGAGGCCTTTGCCGTGCACGAACTGATCGACCCGCGCGAGACCCGCCCGATGATCTGCCGCTGGATCGACCGCATCCAGCCGCTTCTGCCGGGCCTCGTCGGTCCGAGCAGTTTTACCATCCGCCCATAGGAGACGCCCATGTCCAGCAAGGTAGAGTTCGAGACTGCGGGATCCGTCTGGAAGCTGCTCGTCAAGGAAGGCGATGCGGTCGAAGAAGGTCAGGAACTCATGATCATGGAAGTCATGAAGATGGAGGTGCCCGTCGAAGCGCCGGTCTCGGGCACGATCAGCAAGCTGCATGTCGCCGAGGGCGACGTGGTCGAGGAAGAGCAACTCGCGCTGGAAATCTCCTGATGTTCGCGCCGGGTCTCTTCGAGGGCGAACGCATTCTCGTGACCGGCGGCGGCACCGGTCTGGGGCGGGCCATGGCGACGCGTTTGCTCGAGCTTGGCGCCGACATCGTCATCTGCGGTCGGCGCAAGAACGTGCTGGACGAAACCGCGGACGCGATGATGTCCGAGCACGGTGGCACCGTGGACACGCACACGCTTGACATTCGAAACGCGGCGATGGTGGACGAAGTCGTGGGCGAGATCTTTGCGCAAGGGACTTTGACCGGCCTCATCAACAACGCAGCCGGAAACTTCATTGCGCGGACCGAGGACATCTCACCGAAGGGTTTCGATGCGGTGGCCAACATCGTGATGCACGGCACCTTCTATGTCACGCACGCCGTCGGCTCGCGCTGGATCAAGGCGGGCTCCGGCGGCTCTGTCGTCTCGATCCTGACCACATGGGTTCGCAACGGCGGGCCGTTCACGGTGCCTTCGGCCATGTCCAAGGGCGCGCTCGATGTCATGACCAAGTCGCTGGCGACCGAGTGGGGCCGGTACGGCATCCGACTGAATGCGATCGCACCGGGAGAGATCCCGACCGAGGGCATGAACAAGCGTCTGATGCCGGGTATGGAGCCGGGCGAGCGCACGCGCCGCATCAATCCGATGGGAAGAACCGGCAGTCTCGAGGAGATACAGAACCTCGCTGCGTTCCTGATGTCCAAGGGAGCGCCTTGGATTTCGGGCGAGACCATCGCTCTGGACGGGGCGCAGGCGCTGGCCGCGGGGGGCAGCTTTTACGAGTTGCGCGACTGGGGCGATGCCGAGTGGCAGGCCGCGCGCGAGGCGATCCAGTCAACAGATGCGAAGGATCGCCAGAACCGATAGGCGCGCGTCCGCGCGGCACTTATGCGAATTTACCCGTGCTGAACGTTAGCGCTGACCGCAGGGATGCCAAATTCGCTCCGGCAGATTTCGGCCAGCTTGGCGACGCCGCGATTGATCTCATCGTCGGTCGCCAGAGCAAAGCAAAGGCGCAGTGACTCTTTCGCGCGCGGATTGGCGTCGGCCGTCGACCAGCCTGCCCCCGGATTGAAGTGCAGGTCATGCTTCAGAGCGGCCTCGTTCAGCTTGGACGTATCGACGCCAGGGATGCGCATCCAGAAGAAGATGCCGCCTTTGGGGCGGGTGAATTCGGCCGCCGTTCCGAACTCGCGTTCGACCGCTTCGGCCATCGTGTCGAGCTTGCGCTTCAGTTTCGGCTTCAGCATCTCCAGGTGAGCATCGAAGTGGTTCCCGAAGTATTCGGCGACCATCATCTGCTCGACTGCGCCGGTCCCGGCATCCGATTTCAGCGGCATCATCCGGGACATCAGCGGCCAGTCCGCGACCATGTAACCGAGCCGGATCGCAGGTGCCAGCGACTTGGAAAACGAGCCGATATGGATCACGAGGCCGCTGTCGTCGAGACCGCGTAGCGCGGGTGGCCAGTCGCCCTCGAACACAAGATCCGCGTAACACTCGTCCTCGAAAATCGGGATCGCGCGCTCCTGAGCCAGCGCGAGCAGGTCCTTGCGGCGGTCCAGCGGCATCACCGAGCCGGTGGGGTTCTGAACGGTCGGGATGGTGTAGATGTATTTCGGCGTCACGCCGTCAGCAGCGAGGCGATCCAGAACGACGCGCAGCGCATCGACATCGATCCCGTCATCGTCCACTGGCGCGCCGACGATCCTCGCACCGAAGCGTGCGACCTTGGACAGCATGCCGCCATAGGTATGCTCCTCGATGATAACGGTATCGCCCGGGTTCAGCAGGACGCCGTTGACGAGGTCGAGCCCCTGCAAGGAGCCGGAGGTGATCAGCACCTGATCGGGATTGGTCGGCATTCCCCGGTCGCGGATCATCTTCTTGGCGACGAATTCGCGAAGCTGCAGCATGCCCTGAGGACCGCCTTCAAGACTGTAGGTCGCGAGTTCCTGTCCGCGCGCCTGCAACTGAGTGGTCACGGCCTGGATCAGCGCCTCGACAGGAATGGCGGTGCGATCATTGTGGCCACCAACGAAGTTGTGCTCCGGGAAGCCGGACCAGCGCGCACCCGCAGGTGGAAGATTGTCGGCGAGCAGGGGGGTGAAATCGAAGCCGGTCACGTCAGTCTCCTCCATGGTGGAGGACGTCATAATCTCATGCGAATTCGGATGCCGCCTCATATGCGATAAGGCTGGCCCGATGAACGACCGAACTTGGCACGATCCAGCATAGGGATCTTGGAGAGGTGCTAAGTGCCAGGACTCGGCACGCCAAACTCGAAGTCAGATGCGTCGAGATTGAGCGCGTTCACGTCCAGCAGACGCACCGAACCACCATCGTGCGAGATGACCGCATCGTCATCGTCCTGAACGACTTCCAGATCTTCGAACCCGAAGGCCTCGATCATGAACTCGATCGCGTCGACGCCGTCCTCGAAATCGGTAATGACATCCATTCCCGGGCTTTCCTCGAACAAGAACCTGTCTGCACCCTGCCCACCGGTCAGCCGGTCTTTGCCGGTTCCGCCAAGAAGGATGTCTGCGCCGTCTCCACCTTCGAGTGTATCGTCGCCTGCGCCCCCGAACAGGGTGTCGCTGCCGGACTCGCCCAGCAAAAGATCATAACCGGCCTGACCTTCCAGGCGGTCGTCGCCATCGCCTCCGAAGAGGTCGTCCCGGCCGGTTCCGCCGGCCAGTTGATCCTGACCGGCTCCGCCGAAGAGCTGGTCTGCCTTCGCGCCGCCATCCAGCGCGTCGTTTCCGCTCCCGCCGAACAGGACGTCCTTGCCGCCGCCGCCCAGCAGGATGTCGTCTCCGATATCGCCGAGAAGCCGGTCGATGCCGTTGCCGCCGTCGAGCAGGTCGTTGCCCGAACCGCCGTCGAGCGTATCCTTGCCCGCGCCCCCGCTCAGCAGGTCGTCTCCAGCCGCACCCAGCAGATCGTCGGTGCCGTTTCCGCCATCGAGCGAGTCGTTGCCGTCCCCGCCGTCGAGATCGTCGCGCCCGAACCCGCCGAAGAGCAGGTCGTTCCCGGCACCGCCGGTGAGAAAGTCGCGCTGGTAATGACCGTCGAGCAGATCGTCCCCGTCCCCACCGTTCAGACGATCCCAGCCATTGCCGCCGAACAACTGGTCGTTGCCAGCGTCACCGTTCAGGTAATCCGCCGCCGCAAAGCCCCGGACGATGTCGTCGCCCCCGCCGGCATCGAGCCGGTCCGACAGCGAGCCCAACCTCAGATCATCCGCCAGTTCGGTCGTGAATGCGCCGGTAATCCAGTTCGTCGTGCCATCGAGCGACTCGGGCGGCGTGTCGGAGAGAACGATCGGGGCACGGCCGGCGACGAGATTGCCGTTCTGGAAGACGCGGTACTGTTCGGCGACGATCAGATCATCGCCGAGATGCACGATGCCGTTGTCCCGGGCGCCGTCCGGAACGGGCCATGACAGATCCAGCGCAATGAGGAAGCTCTTCGCCTCGATCTCGCCCGAGACGCGATCCGTGAAGGCCATCTTCATGATGACGAACTTCACGTCTGAAATCCCGCCGACGCGATAGAATCCGTCGGACTTCAGGACGTTGCCGATCATCGTCTTGGTGAAGATCAGCTTCTCGTTCGTGGTGACAGCGCGGCTGGTCTGCGCCGGGTCGAGCGGAGAGAAATCGTCGTAGAGGAAGACCTGCCGCCCGATACTGTCCTCTTTTGCAAACTCGAGCACCGTGCCGGACCAGATGTCGGCATTGATGTTCTGCTCGACATCCAGATAGTCGGTCCGCTTGAGCTGGACCGTATCGGAGATGAAGACCTTCGAGAGGTACGTGCTCTCCTGATAGGCCAGCGGGATGTGATTGGCGAGAACGGCTGCCTGATTGGGATTGTTCGCCAGATCCTCGCGCCACAGTGCCACGAGCGCGCCGTCGCGGCTGTCGCCGAGCAGTTCGATCTCGACGCCCGGCGTGAAGTCCTCGGCGTCTTCCCTGAACCTGATTGTGCCGCGATGCTTCTCGATCACGCCGGGATCGGTCTCGACATTCACACCGGGTGCCCGGAAGAACGAACTGCTGAGATTGTCGGCAGTCAACCCGATCAGGTTCGTGTTCCAGAGGTTGTGCATCGGGTTTTCGATGCCCTCGACATTGCCGAGGCCTTCGTACTCCGGCACATGCGCATAGCCCGATGGACCCTTGGGGTCCCAGAAGCCGCGGCGATACTCCTGCCGGTTGCCGACCTGCGTCCAGTTGTAGACCGAGTTCTCGAAGTACTCGACATGACTGTTGAGGACCGTGATGTCGGCGACGCTGGCCTTCAGGTAGAATCCGACATTGCCGGCGTCGTTGGCGGAGTGGCTGACTTTCTCCTCGGTCCCGAGCAGCAGGAAGTCCTCGAAAATGTACTTCGCGGAGTAGGTGAGCGAGACGCCCGCCTCATCGAGTTCCCAGCCCGTGAAGTCCTTGAAGTGGCTCCACGCGTCGCTGAACTTGCGCATCGCATCGAGCGGGTCCGTAACGATCCGGATGCCATGTTCGGCCCCGATCGCCTCGTTGCCTTCGAAGACGCGGATCGGAACATCTTCGGCGGCGACGGCGTCGAGACCGTCCGCGAAGCCATCGATGTCCAGCCCGTCGGTCGGCGTGTCGCGCAGCACAGCACCATTGTTGTGATAGAAGAATCCGGCCCGCGCCGAGGACTGCGCGACATTGTCAACGACTTCGATCGCGCGTGCCTTGAGGTAGAAGCCGTTGCCCTCGCCACCGCCGTTCTCGTTGAAGTCCGACGAATCCTCGTAGCCCGAGAAGTGCCCCTCGCCGTAGCTGTTCATGGCGAGGTTGCCTTCCCAGCGGCCCGTCTCGTCTCCGGATTCGGCGACATAGGCGGAACCGCTGACGCCGTAGACGACGTTGTCCTTCAGAACCGCGTCGGAGGAGTGCTGCACCAGACCCCAGCCGGGCGATCCGAAGACCGCAATGCCTTCGATCCAGGCACCGTCGAAGTAGTCATCGTCCAGATGGTCCGGCGTTCCGTCTCCGTCCTGATCGGCGCAATGGCAGATCGCTCCGCCGGTCTCGGGACAGGGGCCCATGGCACCGTGATCGCCGTGGTCGTGGTCGCTGCAATGGCAGATCGGTCCGCCGGTTTCGGGGCAGGGGCCCATGACGCCGTGGCCGGTGTGACCGCCCGGAAACTCGTGGCCGTCTTTGCCGTGCCCATCGCCCTTTCGGGCTTCGTGAATGTGGACGGCGTACCGGCCGCGCTGGTTGACGATCTGATCTGCAGGCGTTTCGATCTCAACGTCGACACCGGGCTCGTAGACCCCGATCGTTCCGGCATCCTCGATAATGCGGTTGTTGGCGATTCCACCGATCTTGAAATCGTCGATCTCGCGGGTCTTGTCGGTCCGGCCGAGGCCGAGAAAGCTGGTGTGGCTGACGGTGACGTCGTCATTGTGCATGAACATGATGTGCCCACGCTCGGTCACGTAGTGCTCGCCCGCACCCAGCGGCTGCCCCAGCGAGGTGCCGTCTTCGGGAATGCCGTCTCCGTTCTGATCGGCGGCAGCCGAAGAGAACGTCACGTTGCGCGAGACATTCCCGACATGGCCGGTCAGTTCCTCGCCGGTCAGCGGATCCATGCGGCCGTGATGGTCGAACTCGAGAGGTTGATCGAGGGTCACGATCATCTGCCCGTTGACGACCTCGACATTTGTAATCGTGCGCACCTCGTCTTCCGAGATCAGGCTCCCGTCATCCGAGCGGCCGAGATACTGCGTCCCGCCGATGGTGACGACGTGTCCGGGTTCCCAACCGAAATCGC
The DNA here is from genome assembly GCA_039184865.1 of Pseudomonadota bacterium. Lineage (GTDB taxonomy): Bacteria > Pseudomonadota > Alphaproteobacteria > Rhodobacterales > Rhodobacteraceae > Thermohalobaculum. Next base: position 26,153 of record JBCDAV010000013.1, read on the forward strand.
CGCCGTCGCTGTCGAAAATGAGCTGAGTCGCGCCCGCCGACGGACTGACGGCAAGGTTCAGGCCCGCATCGACATCCTGACCGCGAATCTCGACATCGCCGCCCGCGACGAGACCAAGGCTGAGCTGCTCTGGATCCCATGTATAGCGACCCATGACCCCATCGCCGGGCGTGCCGGTCGTGAAATGCGCCGTGTGCGCCGACGGCTGGCCTTCGGAAAAAACGATGTCCACAGCACCGTCCGTCGGATCGGACGCATCGATGCGAAGGATCGAACCCGGCGCCGTGACAATGGTGTCGACCACCATCTTCGTCTGCTGGCCGTCTTCTGCATGAAAAGACAGGGCGCCATCGACGCGGACGATAAAGAGATTGGCATCGCTTGCGCCGTCATAGCTGACCGCGACCCCGTCCGGGATATGCACGATCGCGCCGTCGTCGGGAACCGATCCGCCCTCCCAGGTTGCCGGATCGAACCAGTCTCCATGATTCACGGCAACATGCGTCGCGAGCGCCGCATCTCCGTTTGCATCGGTCGGCAGAAGGTCCAATTGCGGAGTGTGGCCGGCGTGTGCGTGGGCTGACATTGATCCCCTCAGTCATCAGCGAACACCGGAGAGGATCGGAGTAATTGTTTTCGTCTCCCTCAAAATATATCGTTAATCAAAAAATATGCACAGATTTCAGGAGGAATTATGCTTATCGTAAACGAGCGTGAACGATATATACTTGTCGAAGCAAATATTATAATTGCGCGAGCCTCCTAATATTTCGTTGTGAATAACTGCAAAGTCATGGTGTTTTGCGCGCGCGGCGGAATTGCGATGCGCGTCACGGCGCCTTGGCGTTTAGGCACTTCACAGACGGTTCAGAAGCCTTAGGTTGCCGCCCAAGGATAAGAGAGGGAGGAGCTTGAGATGCAGGGATTGATGCAGGAATGGCCGCTGCGCGTCTCGCGGATCCTGGACCATGCCGCAAAGTACCATGCGAACCGCCGCATCCTATCGCGCTCGGTGGAAGGCCCGATTACCGAGACGACCTGGGGCGGCGTGCATGACAGGGCTCTCAGAGTCGCGCAGGCCCTCGTGCGTCTCGGCGTCAAGCGCGGTGACATGATCGGCTGCATGGCCTGGAACACAACGCGCCACATGGAGGTGTGGTACGGCGTTCCCGGGGCAGGCGGCGTGCTGCACTCCCTGAACCCGCGGCTGTCTGCGGAGCAGCTCATCTACGTCATAGATCACGCCGAAGACCAGTGGGTGCTGGTGGATCACGATCTGGTCGGCGTGCTCGAGCCGATTTCCGACAAACTGCCGAACGTCAAGGGCTACATCGTGATGACCGACCGGGCGCATATGCCCGAGACGACGCTGCCGAACGCGCTGTGTTACGAGGAAATTGTCGAGGCAGGGGACGGTGCGTTCGACTGGGTCGACGGGTCCGAGGACGATGCCTGCGGCGTCTGCTTCACCTCTGGCACCACCGGCAACCCCAAGGGCGTCGTCTACTCCCATCGCTCGAACGTGCTGCACGCCATGGTGATGGTGCAGAAGGACATGCTCGGCCTCTCGTCGACCGATACGGTGATGCCCGTGGTGCCCCTGTTCCATGCGAACGGCTGGTCTACGGGCTTTGCCATTCCGCTCGTCGGGGCCGCCTGCGTCCTGCCGGGCAGACAGCTCGACGCGGCAAGCTGCTACGAGATGCTGGATACCGGCAAAGTGACGGTGACTGCCGCGGTGCCCACGGTCTGGCTGCCCCTGCTGGTGCATCTTCGTGAAAAGTCCCTGGCGCTTCCGCATCTCGACCGCGTGGTGATCGGCGGTTCGGCCTGTCCGCGCGCCGTCATCGAGGAATTCCAGAACAGCTACGGCGTGAAGGTCCTGCACGCCTGGGGGATGACCGAAACCTCGCCGCTCGGCACCATCTGCACGCCGAAGCCCGAGATCCTCGAGCTCAGCGACGCCGAGCAACTGGATACGCAGGAAAAGGTAGGGCATTGTCCGTTCACGATCGATCTTGTCGTGCGCGACGATGACGACAATGCGCTCGAATGGGATGGCGAGAGCCAGGGGCGCTTGCTGATACGCGGCCCCGGCGTCGTCAAACGGTATCTCAAGCAGGACGAGGACATCGTCGATGCGGGCAACTGGTTCGATACTGGCGACGCGGCAACCATGGACCGGAACGGCTATGTGAAGATCACCGACCGCTTCAAGGACGTCATCAAGTCCGGAGGCGAATGGATCAGTTCGATCGACATGGAGAATGCCGTGGTGGCGCACCCGGAGGTCTTCGAGGCAGCGGCAATCGGCGTGCCGCATCCGAAATGGGACGAACGCCCGGTTCTCATGGTCGTGCCGCAACCGGGCAAATCGCCCGACCCGGACAGCATTGTCGATCTGCTCCGACCGCACTTCGCAAAGTGGCAGCTTCCGGATGACGTGATCTTCGCGGACGAGATCCCGCACACGGCAACGGGCAAGATCTCGAAGCTGTCGATTCGTCAGAAGCTCGATGCCGATGGCTACAAGCTTCCTGAATTCCGGTGAGCGCCCAGGGCGGCGAACACGGGGATGCCTACACGCTGATCCTCGAAGCGATCGACCGGGGCGACATCGCGCCCGGTCAGCGGCTGGTCGAAACCGATCTCGCCGACAAGCTGGGGGTGTCGCGCACGCCGGTCCGAGAGGCTCTGCAACGCCTTGAGGCGCAGGACGTGGTCGCGCGTGAAGGCCGGTCGCTCCGCGTTGCGACGCTCGATCACGATCAGATGGGCGAGCTTTACGAGGTTCGCGGCGTCGTCGAGGGTCTGGCCGCGCGGCTTGCGGCCCGTCACGCCGCACCAGAAGAGATCGAGGTGCTGGAGCAGATGGTCGCGGCCGACCGTGCGCTGATCGGCAACGCGACGGCGCTTGCGTTGGCGAACCGGACGTTTCACCGGCAGCTCCATCGGGCATCGCACAACCGATATCTCAGTCAGATGCTCGAAGGGATGCGGCGCACCATGGCGCTAATGTCGTCGACAACGCTCGCAACCGTCGAGCGCGGAACGGAGGCATTGGATGAACACGCCGAGATTGTCGCGGCCATCGCGGCGCGCGAAGAGGAGCGGGCGCAGAAGGCGGCGGAGATCCACATCTCAAACGCCTACAAGACCCGGCTGCGCTGGGAGAGCGAGCGCTAAGCAGCGCCTGTCGGCAGCGAGTACCAGGCGTGAATGCCGAGATAGATCATCACCGTTGAGCCGATGATCAGCCCTAACGGAAAGTCGGTGCGCTTGCGGCTCTTGTCGAGTTGCTGATCGACGAAATACCAGCCGGTTTCATGCTCTCGCGGGATCATCATCACTGATTTCAGGAGCGCCCAGAACGCGAGCGCGCACACCGCGTAGATCAGCAGGACGGCGCCGACCTCCTCGGGCACGATGAACGGGACGACCGCCGCGATCATCTTCGCGTCGCCACCGCCCATGACCCCAAGCGAGAACAGCCCGAAGCCTATGGCGAGCGCGCAAACGCCGTAGAGCAACCGCCAGAGAAAGGTTTCGGTCGGCAGGCCCCAGAACCCGGTGACCAGAAAAACCGCGAAGACGATCAGCACGAGCGTGTTCGGGATCTGCAGGTATTTCAGATCGGACCACGCCGCGAGCAGCATCAGCGGGACCATGGCAGCGAATGCGACCCACAGGGCAGGCGTGCTGAGCATGGTTCAGTTCTCGACGGAGCCTTCGAGGGCTGCCAACCGGTCGGCGGCGGCGGCGTAGTGTTGTGGATGCGCGTCAACAGCGGCGGCGAACAGACCCTTTGCAATATCCTTCTCACCCTTGCGCACGGCAATCAGGCCGAGGTTATTCAGGATGATTGCCTTTTCCTTCTCCGTCATTGGTACGATCGGCAGCTCGAAATTGCCCTGCAGACCACGCGAAATTGCGAGATTGTTCTTGGCATTGAAAAGCCGCGCGTCGAAGGAGAGCGCCCGCTCGAATGTCGCCTCGGCCCCGGTCAGATCCTTGCGCGACATTTTCGAGACGCCCCAATTGTTCAGGACGGATGCGGGGTTCGTGGCGAGCCGCTCTGCCTGACCGTAGGAGTCATCGGCCAACGCCCAGTTCTGATCGTGATCTGCGAGCATCGCGGTCACGAGAAAGCGTCGGGACGATTGCAGCGAGCCCGGCAGATTGCCGACGACCGCGCGCACGTCGTCCCAGCGCTGTAATCGTGCCGCGACGAAAGCGTACTCGATCCGGTCGCTCGCCGTGTCCTGGCCCAGCGCGGTCATTTCCTGCCAGACCCTCGCGGCCTCGGGATAGCGTTTTGCCCGCCCAAGCGAGATCGCAAGCCCACGCCGGAAGTCGGCACGATCGGGTTCCTGGGCGAGGGCTGTCTCGAAATACTGGATCGACTCCTCGGGATCGCCTGCGGCCAGAAGGAGATCATTCAGGTTTCCAGCATCGATCACCGATTTCGGGATCGGATCCTTCTTGTTCGAAACCGACTCGCATCCTGCGAGTGCGAACACCGTCGCGACCACCGTCAGCGCGCTGGCGAGCTTGAACCGGCCCATGCTCTCATTCCTCTCCTGACTGCTCCGGTTCGTCCGGTTGCAGCGAATAGTGCCCGCTTCCCAGTCGCTGGATCTGCACCGGGTTTCTGATCGTAACATCTGCGCCTTCGCTCGCTCTTGCAATCGCAAGTTCCGACATCGTCAGGTTCTTTGCCGCGACCTGGTTCGTGCCCGAGGACAGCGCGAAGGCCGTCCTGAAGGCCCGTCTTGCGGCGTGGTACTCGCCAAGGCGGTAATGCACTGCGCCGAGGTTGTTGTGTGCCAGTACGGACCCCGGCGCCAGGGCCTTGGCGCGCTCGAAGAACCGTTGCGCTTCGCTGAGCAATCCCTGGCGTTCTGCAGCGATCCCGGCACCGGTGAGCGCCGCCGCGGTGGAGCCTTCCGTCCGCAGTGACCGGATGAACGCGTCGCGCGCGAGGTCGATGCGGTTCTGGCGCAGCAGCGTTCGGCCAAGATCCAGATAGGTGGTAGTCGGCTCGGGCAGGGCGTCTGCCGGCGGCAGCGTGGCGGTCGGATACTTGACCTGACAGCCCGAGACGAGGGCGAGCGCGACAATCATTGGAGCAGTGCGCGAGACCAAACGCGGGAGACCCGTCGCGAGCGCGGGCATGGTCATCGACCGGCCATCTGCGCAATCGACCTGAGGATTTCGATAACGGACGGGCCGATCAGGATCAGGATTAGCGGCGGCACGGTGAAGACCATGGTGCCGAGCGTCAGTTTCGTCGGGAGGACGTTGGCTTTCTCCTCCGCGCGCATCAGGCGCTTGTCGCGCATCTCGGAAGCATACACGCGGAGCGCCTGACTGACCGAGGTTCCGAAGGTTTGCGACTGGATCAGCACCGTCACGAAAGACGAGATGTCGTGCACATTGCATCGCTCGGCCAGATCGCGCAGCACCGTGGTGCGTTCCTTGCCTGCCCGGAATTCGGTGCTGACCTGCTCAAGTTCCTCGGCAAGCGGAGTTCCGCTCACCTTCATCTCCTGACCGACGCGCGCCATCGCTTGATCGAGCGACTGGCCGCCCTCGATGCACACCAGCATCATGTCCATGGCGTCGGGAAACGAGTTCTGGATCTCTTCCTGACGCACCGCGATCTGGCGCTTGACCCAGTAGACGGGCGCAAAATATCCGGCGAGGCCGAGCATCGCCGAGATCGCCGCCGCAATAACGATGTCGGGTTCGCTCGGGATGAGCAGGGTGAAGAGGACCCCGAACAGCAACGCGCCGAGCCCTCCCGCGGCACGGGCGAACGCATAGATTCGGACGGAGGAGTCGCTGCGGTAGCCGGCGGCGCGCAGTTCCTTGCGCGTCGTGCTGAGTTCTTCCTCATCGGTTGGCTCGAGCAGCGGCGCCAGCCCCTGCATCCGGCCATCGTCCATGTTCGACCGCAGCCGGATCAGATCGTCTTCGAGCCGTTCGTCCTTGAACGAAAACCGCTCGAGAGGGTCCTTCTCCTTCTTCAGAAGAAACGGCAGCGCGATCAGGGCGAGCAGCATCCCGAGCGCCGCGACCGCGTAGAACGGACCGGCCGGACCATAGGCGTTTTCCAGCGACGTCCAGAGATTGGTGAAAATCTGGGTCGCAACGCCGACGTCCGGGTTGGTTTGAGCCGCAATCATGCCGATCCTCGTCTACACCTTTATGTTTACGAGAATGCGCATGAAGATGATATTCACGACCAGTAGCACAAAGGTCAGGATGGCGCCGGGTATGAACATTGGATGGTCGGCAACCCGGTCGTAATATTCCGGGCGGACAACCTGAACCGCCAGAAGCGCGACCACCGGGAAAATAGACAGGAACCAGCCGGACCAGCGTGCCTCGGCGGTGATCGCCTTGACCTTGCGGAACAGCTTGAAGCGCGAGCGAATGACCTTGCTCAGCCCGTCGAGGATCTCGGCGAGATTGCCGCCGGATGTCGTCTGAATGTTGATGGCAATCGCGAGAAAGCGAAGATCGGGCACCGGAACGCGCGACGCCATCCGGTCAAGCGCCTCGGTCACGGTCATCCCATAGGTCGCTTCGTCCGCGATCAGGCCGAACTCACTGCCCAGCGGGTCGGGCATTTCGCGCGCGATGATGCTGATCGCGGCGTTGATCGGATGGCCGACCCGCAGCGAACGGACCATCAGGTCGAGCGCGTCGGGCAGTTGCTCTTCGAACAGGGCGATCCGCTTGCGCGCCTTGTTGCGCAGCCAGAGATATACCGCCGCATAGCCAGTCGCGATCGCCACAACGATCTGGATCTGGAGTGCCGCACTCGTGAAAGCAAACAGCAGCGCGAAAGTCACGGCGATCACCGCCAGGAGGACCATGACGATTGCCTTCGGCGAGATGACGATGTTCGCGTGGCGCGCCATCTCTATCAACGGGCCGATGATCGGATAGGTGGCCGCCTTTGGATCGCCTTCGCGCTCGCTGCGCAGGATCGAGAGAACCTCTTCGGTGTCGCGTCCCTCGTGAAGCAGTGCGAGACGGCGGTTGACCCGCTTCTCCCGTTTGAGCGTCTTGCCGTAGACCGCGAAATACGTGGCCTCGACCATAATCAGGACGCCGACAAAGATCAGCGCATATATGATCGGCTGAAACAGCACCCTCTCGCGACTCCAGTCCTATTGCGTGACCTGACCTTACACGTCAGGTCTGAACAGACTTTGTGGCAATTCGTAGCCCCATTGCGCAAAGCGATCCGCAAATTGCGAACGGATCCCCGTTGCCGTGAAGCGCCCTCTAATCCTCCCGCTGGAGTCTACACCGGTTCGCTCGAATTTGAAGATCTCTTGCATCGTGATCACATCGCCTTCCATGCCGACGATTTCCTGAACCGATGTCATGCGCCGTTTGCCGTCCGTCATCCGGCTGACCTGCACGATGATGTGAATTGCAGAGGAAATGTTCGTCCGGACCGCTTTCAGCGGCAATTCGATGCCGGACATGCCGATCATGTTCTCGAGCCGCGAGAGCGCGTCACGCGCCGAGTTCGCGTGCAGCGTCGTCATCGAGCCGTCATGGCCGGTGTTCATTGCCTGCAGCATGTCGATGACCTCGTCGCCGCGGGTCTCGCCGACGATGATGCGATCGGGGCGCATACGAAGGGCGTTCTTCAAGAGGTCGCGCTGGGTGACCGCACCGGTTCCCTCGATATTTGCCGGTCTGCTTTCCATGCGACCGACATGCTCCTGCTGAAGCTGCAACTCGGCCGTATCCTCGATGGTGACGATGCGCTCTTCCTCGGGGATGAAGCTCGACAGCGCGTTCAGATTCGTCGTCTTTCCCGAACCGGTTCCACGCGAGACGAGTACGTTGAGCTTGCAGCGCACGCAGGCGTGCAGATAGAGCGCCATTTCCTCCGAGAACGCGCCGCCTTCGATCAACTTGTCGACCGTGAAGGGGATCTTCGAGAATTTCCGCACGGAAAGCAGCGGTCCGTCCACAGCGCAGGGCGGGACCATCGCGTTGACACGGCTGCCATCGGCGAGGCGCGCGTCCACCCATGGCTGGCTCTCGTCAACGCGCCGGCCAACGGCACTTACGATCTTGTTGATCACGCGCATCAGGTGGGCGTTGTCCTTGAACTGGATATCCGTGCGAACAAGCCGTCCCTGACGCTCGACATAGCAGTTCTCGTGCGTGTTCACGAGAATGTCCGTGACCTCCGGATCGCGGAGCAGCGGCTCGAGCGGTCCGAGGCCCATGACCTCGTCGATCAGTTCGTTGCAGAGCCGGTCAAGCTCGCGCCGCGACAGCACGAGATCGGAATTCCGCAATTCCTCGCGGACAACGTTGTTGATCTCGGTCTTGAGTTCCGACTCGCTGACCTTGTCGATCGCCGAGAGATTCAGTTCTTCGAGCAGACGTTTGTGCAGATCGACCCGCAGGGACAGCAGGCGTTTTCTGCGGCGGGCCTCGCTTTCCTGTTCGGGCGTCAGAACTTGGCGCTTCACATCTTGCGCCAGCCGCGAAAGCCGGTTCAGCGAGCCTGGATCGTCAACGCCCACCGGCCGGTCATCGGGCCGGGCAACCAGATCCTTGTGCAGGCTGTGCTCCGGTCGCGGATGTGCCTGATCTGTCGGCGGCGGCATATTTACGGCACGATCGGCGGTGCCATTCGACGTTTCACGGATCCTGCGAAACATGCGTAACCTCTCTGATCAGCCGCGGCCTAGCTCGACGCTGCTGCGGCCTTGGCGTCCGTCTCGAGAATGACCTTGGCAATCCGGGCGATTTCCTTGCGCAGCGGATTCGATTTCGCCGCCGTCGCAAGGGGCACGCCCTGATCGCAGGCGTTAATGACCTGCTTGCCGCCCTCGGGCAGCGTGTACGAGAACTCGATCCCGAGGCTGTCGGCCACCCGTTTGACACGCGCCTTGCCGCTCAGATCGGTCAGGCCCGGCGCGCGGTTCAGAATGAAGCGGATCTTGTCGAGCGACATGTCCTCCGCCTTCAACGTCCTGAGGAAACGGAACATGTTCTGCGCCGAACGCATGTCGATCTCCATCAGCGCATAAAAGAGATCGCTGGCGGAGTAGACCTGCTCGGACCAGTTCATCAGCGCCTGGGGCATGTCGATCAGCACGTAGTCGAAAGCCTCGCGCGCGAGACTGACGATGGCGTTGATGTCTGATGGAGAGACGATGTCGAGCGGCAGCGCGTCCCGCGGCGCCGTCAGAACGTGCAGCGTGTCCTGGTAGGGGCTCAGCGCCTGTATCAGTCCGGTCTGATCGAGTGACGAGGCGTCCGAGACGAGTTCGTAAACCGCTTCGCGCCGTGGCACATCGAGGTATGTCGCGATCGAGCCGTACTGAAAGTTGAAGTCCAGCAAGGCGACCGAGCGGTTTTCCTTGCGGCTCGCGACGCCGATCTCCCAGGCGAGATTGACGATGTAGGTGCTTGCACCGACGCCGCCCGCAGACCCGTAGCTGGTGATCACCTTGCCGAGCCGCTCGGGACCGCCCGTGCCCTTGCCGGTGATCCGCGCCGTACGTTCCTCGCGCAACCGACCGATCGCCTGCGAAAGCGCGCCTTCCTCGTCCGGGTAAGGCAGGAACTCCGCGACGCCTTCCCGCATCAAACGGTGTGTCGCCCGGGTCGAGATGTCGCCGACGATCAGCAGGATCGACATGCCGGCATCTCGCGCCATGCCAATCAGAAGTGCCGTGCCCTCGATCGATTGCGGCAGGTCCGACGACACGGCGAAAACCGCGAACGGAATGCTGCCCGCGGAGCCCTGGATCGCACGATCCGCATCGTGGTTCCCGACCACACGCCAGCTCTGCGTGCCGAACTCGACGTCGAGTTCATCAGCCAGAGCGTCGAAGGCGGCAAACCCGTCGGCAAAGACCAATGCCTCCTCGAGCGGGGCGTCCTGGCGCTGGGTCGTGAACGAAAATGCCATGTCGCCGCGTCCGATCAGGGGTTGATGCCGGGGTTCATCGGATCGCTGTTCAAACCCTCGCCAAATGCACTCGCCACAACGCCCGCATAAACCGTCGGATCGTGATCGACCGTATCGCCGATGAAGTTGACCATGAACGGGTGCGACTCGGCGTCCTTACGTGACGGCCCCAGCTGAATCAGCGCGAACTCATAGGCCTGCTGCGCCACCTGCACGGTGACCTCCGGCATGAACGGGCCGTTCGCGTCGCCCAGACGGCGATAGGTGTAGGTCAGCGTGACGTCCTCGCGTTCAATGCGCGACTCGACGCGCTGCATATCAAACAGGATCCGGTCCATCACCAGATTGTCGAGATTGTTGCACGCAGACCCGGTGCACGTCCAAGGACTGCCTGCCGGGGTTACGCAGTTGTCCGCGCCGACATTGCTGAAACACGGGATCATTTGGCCCCCGTTCGGGGTGGTCGGCTCATTGATTGTCGGAACCGCTGCAATCGCGGGGGGCAGGGTGATCGCCGTCCGCGCGCCGACCTGTGCTGCCTTTTGCGAGCGCAACAGCAGGAAATGCGCAAGGGCGATTTCGATGATCAACAGCACGATGATCGTTACGGCGAAAAAGACGGGAATGTGATCGACCACGACCGCACCGCGCTCGCTCCGGCGGAATCGTGTTACCAGTCGAGCGATGCCGCGTATCATGTCGACCCGCCCGCGCTCGGCGCCGTGCCGCAAAGATCCTGCGCGCGCTCGACATTGCTGCAATCGGAGTCGCCGATCTGCTCGACGCTGTGCTTCCAGACCGTGTTGACCTCGGCCGCCATGGGAACGTCCGTCGAGAGCGTGTTGTTTGTTGCGGGGCCGCTCTGGAAAATGCGCGGGAAATTGGCCGCCCAGTCTAGCGTCGAATTGATGAAGCCGAGCATCGGTAAGCTCAGATTCACATCCGTGCGCACCACGATGTAGACCGGTTGCGTCCGGAGCCCGAGATCCTCGGTTTCGGCAAAGACAATGGGTGTCACCGTAACCGGCCCGCCCATGCGGGCTTCCATCATCGTCTGGGCCGTCGTGACAAAGTCGGGATAGAATGTGACTGTCGTGGGGTCAGCAGGATCGCCTGCCAGCGGTGCCCGCGATAGGAAGTTAGTCACGTCCGCGGTCGCGGCGGTCAGCACCATGCGGGTACGCAGTGCCTTGCCGTACTCTGCTGTGAGGATCAGCGCACCGATCAGCAGGGGCAAAGTCATCAGGAATTCGATGCCCGCAGCACCACGCTGATCCAAGAAAAATGCGCGCAACCGAACAAGAATGTCTGTCAGCAGAGACATCTCAGCTCCCGTTAAGCGCATTCACGAGCCGCGGTATCCGTCGCTCCAACTTGCTGACAGATATCGCACAGCGATCCTCGCATCTAGTTAACCGATCCCGACGAGTCCGCATCGGCAATGCCGAAGTTCCCCGACTGGTAGGTGTCATAGATACGCGCTGCAGCCTCGCCGTCCAAGCCCGTACCGACGTAGTTCCGTGCAAAACCCGAGACGGTGGTGATGGCGCGACGGTTGCGTCGTTCGCGCTCGGTCGTCTGAACCACCGGTTCGCGCTCGCCGCGCGATGCGATGGCTGCGAGGCGCTTGCGAGAAATGCCGTTGCGAACGAGGTAACCCAGAACCGCCCGGGCGCGGCGAAGACCGAGACGGTCATTGTACCGCTCAGATCCAACGAGGTCGGTGTGGCCGATGATCGTCATCTTCACGGTTTTGTTAGCCTTCAGCCACGCCACCTGGGTGTTCAGCGCGCCGCGGGCCGTCGCGTCCAGCACGGCCTTGTTGAAAGCAAACGTGACCGTGTCCGTGGTGTTTGCCGCGAAGTCCTGCGACAGATCCCGCAACCTCTGGTTCGAGAAGTTGTAGGCGTCCTGAGCGGCAAAGTTGGCCTCGAGCGCATTGCCATAGGCCGTCAACGAGATGTCGTCGCCGGCTTCGCGTGCGCACCCTGCCAAAAGGACGGCGGCTGTCAGCAATGTGAAAGTGATGCAGCGTTTCATGACATCCTCACTCGACCACATAGCCATATTCGCCGTCGAATCCGGCATTTTCGAGACCGGAGCCGGACGCTCCGAAGGTTGGCCCACCGTCAGTCCGCCCGAACAGGAACAGCTCCGCTTCGTTCGGAATTCGGATCCGGTCGGTTGGCAGCGTCAACTCGTCTTCGCTGTTCACCGGTGTTACGAGATGCACCGAGACGAAGATCACCAATTCAGATTCTCCGCGCTGAAAATTCGCTGAACGGAACAGGGTTCCAAGAACCGGAAGATCACCCAGCCAGGGCACCTGGCTCACGGTGTCCTGAAAGCTCTCCTGCAACAGACCGGCGATGGCAAAGGCCTGACCGTCGCGCAGTTCGACCACGGTCGATGCCCGCCGCGTCTGGAAACCGACGATCTCGACGCCACCGCTGCTCGTGGACACTGCCGGATCGACTTCGCTTACCGCCGCCGACACCGAGACGTTGATCAGGTCGTTGTCGAGGACCTGGGGCAGGAAGTTGACGTTGACGCCGACGGGTTTGAACGAAACGCTGATCTCTCCGTCGCTGCCTTGAACCGGGATCGGGACCTCGCCACCGGCGAGGAACTCGGCCGACTGACCGGAGAGCGCGACGAGGTTGGGCTCGGACAGGGTCTTCGCAAACCCTTTCTGCTCGAGCGCGTCGATCTGGACATCCAGGATGAAGCTGTTTGCAATCGTAAATATCGCACCGAACGCGCCGGCGAACGCTGGTGCAACAGGAATAATTCGCGTGAGCCCGTCTCCGGTCGTTCCGCCGCTCGGTTCCGTCGGGAAGGGCCGCGCACCTCCTCCGTCCGGCACGGAGAAACTGTTGCCGGTGACAACCTGAGGCGCAGCGCGTCCCGTCGATCCGCGCAACCCGAGCGAGACGCCCAGGTCCTTGCCCGCAGACCGTTCGATCTCCGCGACCTTGACCTTCAACATCACCTGCTGCGTGCCACCGACGCTCATCATGTTGGTGACGGCATCACCACCGTAAGCACGCGCCAGCGACATGGCCTTGTCGATCTTCGCCTTGCCGGACACCACGCCGGACAGGATAAGTCCGCCGTTCGCCGTGCGTACCTCGATCGGCTCGTTGGGAAGGATCTGCTTCAAACGCTCTTTGAGTTCAGAGTGATCCGCCTCGACGCGAATCAAGACGTTGGTGATCAACCGCCCGTTCTCACCCAGAAGGGTAAGCGAGGTCGTGCCGCGTCGCCGGCCGAAAATGTAGATCGACTTGTTCGATATTACCTGAACGTCGGCGATCTCCGGGTTCGCGACCGAGACCTCGACGAACTGCACCCGGCTGTCGAGCACGATCGCGCGGTCGATCTCAACCGCCACGTTGTTGGATTTAAGACCGCGAGAGACCTTGAGCACGGACTGTGCGTCAGCTGTCACTCCCCAAGCAGCTAGGCCCAGCAACGCCAGGCACGCAGCAAACAGCGTTCTCTTCAGCATTTTGCCTACCATCTTGTCTGCGCGCCTTGACGGCCCGCCGCCCCGTTCTCTTGGTAAGCTACCGTCAAAACATAACTGGAATCAAGTCATTACGATAGAAAGTTAGCGCAAAACTTTACTTCCACGCGAATTACGTCAGTCGACCTTGATATCCTCGGCTTGGCCACCGCGGCGAACTCTGACGGTCGTGGCCCTTTGTCTCGGCGCTGCCTTCGGCTTTTCCGGTTGCGCCGGCAAGTCCTGAAGGCCCACCGGTTTTACGTCAGCGTCGACCGCTTCGTTCATCCCGCGCAGCGTCAGCGTCAGTTTCCCCACGGACTGGGCGAGCGTCAGCTTGGCCGCCTGGTTCGGGTCGACTTCAACAGTAGCCGTCCTTGCGACCTTCGCGCTAGTACTTTCCTTGTCGGTGCGCTGGTCGGTTGCAATGACCGGCACGTCCTGCAGGATGATGCTCGTCACAGGCTCGCGGTCTATCTTGCGCGTAAGCAGGATATCGACCCTGTCGCCCGCTGCGATGAAACCCGCAACGCCGCGAACCGCATCGATGGGAATCGTGAAGGCGCGCTTGCCCGCGGTGACCTGCGCCGCGACGCGCAGGTCCTCACCGAAGCCGGAGATCTTCGCCTGAAGCAGAAGTTCCCCAGGCTCGATCCCTCGCAGAACCGTCCGGGTCTCGGCGTTTCCGGCCCCGAACAACGCTTCGGCGTTGGTGAAAGCGCCTTCGGGCACTGAGTCGGCCGGCCAGTCGATCCAGCGCAGGAATTCGTCGGCGTTGTCGATGTTGAGTTGTTGCCCATAGCTCAGTTTTTCGCGCGCAGCGACGATCCTGGCGACCTTCGGACTCGTGTCCTGTTGGGCGACATTTGCCTGGAGCCGTTGAAAATACTCAGACGCGAAGAAGATCGCTCCCCCGGCGAGGGCGATCCCGAAAACCAGGAAAATCAGCGCAATGATCCGCACACCGTACCTCTACAGAAGATGCCGAGCCCATCTTCCGACGGGCCCGGCCATTGATCAAGTCGAGATTTGCGGACCGATTACGAGGTCGTGCCGCCAGTCGTGCCACCGGTGGTGCCGCCGCCGGTGCTCGTGCTGAACGTGTCGACTCCGGGCGTGTCGGCGTCGGAGATGTCGACGCTGACTGCGCCGGCCAATTCGTCGTTGATCGACCCTGCCAGGTCGGCGACGCCGGTGTTGAAGATGCCGTACACGACTGCAATGCCGAGCAGCAGAATGCCAGCGGTCAGAGCGACCCAGTCGATGGTGACAGCACCAGCTTCGTCTTTAAGAAACTTCTTGAGCATTTTTGAACCCTCCAGACGTTCAGTTCCCAGTTTCAGATCCCGGACCACCCCAGGGACCACAGTGCTTACAACCGTCTGGCTGTGAGCGTTTGACGGGTTTTCCCTGCCTCCGTCCTGCGTCACAAGCGATAGCAAGATTTCTTGAACGCGCAAAAGAAAGATTGGAGAAAACCCAAACAGGAGCGAAACTTAACCCAAATTGCGAAGAAATGGGGACACATCGTGGCCGCACGTCCTTCGACTACGGAAAGAAAGAGGCGAAAGATGGCGGGAATAAGGCGGCGGCCGATCACGATCACTTTGCTCGTCGCTTTTGCGCTGATTCTCGCATGGGATCTGACGCCGTTAACCGAATCAGAGGCCGAGGCCGCGTTTCTGAAGCAGGGGGTGCGTCCAGGTGGGAAGCGACTGCGCACCATCAAGGTGCCGCGACCGGGCACTCGACGGCGTCTCTACAACCCCGGTGAGCAACCGGCAGTGAAGAAGTCCGCGGGCAAGACGCGCCGCAAGCAGAACTACGCGTGGTTCTGGAAAACACACTCGACCGCGCTGACAGCTGCATCCGCCACGCGGTGGGACACCGCCCTGACCAGCGTGAAAGACTGGCGCGGAAAGGGGAACGGCTTTGCAGCGAGCGACGATCTCGCGGGCATCAGAAACCGGTTTGCGTCGGAGATCGCGCAGGCCAGCCGCAAGCACGGGCTCAGCGAGGCACTGATCCTCGCCGTCATTTCCGTGGAGTCCGCCGGGAAACAGGCGGCCCGCAGCCACAAGGGCGCCCAGGGCCTGATGCAGCTCATCCCGGCGACCGCCCGGCGCTTCGGTGTGAGCAACGCTTATGATGCGGGCCAGAACATCAACGGCGGTGCAGCCTATCTCGACTGGCTGCTACGAGAATTCAACGGTGACGCGATGCTGGCGCTTGCCGGATACAACGCGGGCGAGGGCGCGGTTCGCAAGCACAAGGGTGTGCCGCCCTTTGCCGAAACGCGGGACTACGTGGTCAAGGTTCTCGACGCCGTCGTCGCCTCTGAACCGATCTGCGGAACGCCCAGCGGTCCGCGGGCGCAGTGCCGGGCACCGGCGAAAGCAGCCCCGGCAGGCTAGTCGACCAAGCTCACATCTTGCAGGTCCGATCCGGCCCCTCTAAGGATCTGGGAACTTCCGGGGGGCATCCGTGACTGGCCGACTTGTTATCCGCAGACCCGATGACTGGCATCTGCACCTGCGCGACGGCGCGGTGATGGCGGGGGTCATTCGCCACTCGGCCAGCCACATCGGCCGCGCCCTGATCATGCCGAACCTCGTGCCACCGGTTGTCACCTGCGCCGATGCGTCCGCGTATTTCGAACGAATCTCCGCCGAGCTGCCCGACGCCACCACCTTCGAACCCCGGATGACGCTCTATCTCACCGAAAACACGGACCCGGCGGATGTCGCGCGCGGCGCCGCATCCGGCCTGATCCGCGCTCTCAAGCTTTATCCCGCGGGCGCGACGACGAACTCGGACAGCGGCGTGCGTGATTTCGACAAAGTGACACCGGTGCTCGAGACCATGGCCGAGATCGGTCTTCCGCTCTGCGTGCACGGCGAAGTCACCGATCCCGAGGTCGATATCTTCGACCGCGAGGCCGTCTTCATCGAGCGCGTTCTCGATCCGGTGCGCAAGCGCGTGTCGGGCCTGCGGGTCGTGATGGAGCACGTTACGACCAGGGACGGCGTCGACTATGTCCGTTCGGAGGAAGACGGTTTGGCCGCGACCCTCACTACACACCACCTGATGCTGAACCGAAACGACCTTCTCGTTGGCGGCATTCGCCCACACTATTACTGCCTGCCGATCTTGAAGCGCGAGGAACACCGTCTCGCTCTGCGTGCCGCCGCAGTCTCAGGCGACCCGCGCTTCTTCTCCGGCACGGACAGCGCGCCGCATGTCGATCCCACCAAGGAAACTGCCTGTGGCTGCGCCGGCTGCTT
This sequence comes from Pseudomonadota bacterium, assembly GCA_039184865.1. Lineage (GTDB taxonomy): Bacteria > Pseudomonadota > Alphaproteobacteria > Rhodobacterales > Rhodobacteraceae > Thermohalobaculum. The sequence goes on from JBCDAV010000013.1 coordinate 42,909, forward strand.
CACTGCCGTCAACAACCTCCCCTGCCTAGCCCATGTGTTCGAGGAGGAAGACGCATTGGACAAGCTCGAGGGCTTCGTCTCGCGCCATGGCGCGGCGTTCTACGGCGAGGGCGTGGCCCCGGACACGATTACCCTGACGCGCTCGGACACCCCGGCCGCCTTTCCGGACAAGATCCCGACCGGGGCAGGGGACATCACTGTTTTCGACCCGGGACATCCGATTTACTGGCAGATCGAGGCCCCCTGATGATCCAGACCTCCTTTCCCGACCGATCCCTGATTGCCGAGCAGGTCGGGAGGATGCTGCTGGAGATCGGTGCGGTGCACTTTCGAGCGGATCCGCCGTTCACGCTGACCTCCGGCATGGCCAGTCCCGTCTACATCGATTGCCGAAAACTGATCTCATACCCGCGCATAAGGTCCGCCTGCATGGATTTCGCCTGTTCCATGCTGGCGCGCGATGCCGGGTTCGAACGTTTCGACGCCATCGCCGGCGGCGAGACCGCCGGCATTCCTTTCGCTGCATGGATCGCCGATCGCCTCGCGTTGCCGATGCAGTACGTCCGCAAGAAGCCGAAAGGATTTGGCCGGGATGCGCGCATCGAGGGCGATATTCGCGAGGGCCAGCGCGTTCTGCTGGTGGAGGATCTCACCACAGATGGCGGCTCAAAGGTGAATTTCGTGGAAGCGCTGCGCGAGGCCGGAGCGGAATGCGCACACACCATCGTCGTCTTCTATTACGACATCTTCCCCGACGTGCCCGACCGGCTCGCCGAGCACGGAATTTCGCTTCATTACCTCGCAACATGGCGCGATGTTCTCGCTGCCGCACGGGCAGGGAGTTATTTTGACCCTGGTGTGATGGATGAAGTCGAAGCGTTTCTGAACGATCCGCTTCCCTGGTCCGCCGCGCATGGCGGCAAGGGCGAGATCTCCATCTGACACCGCATTGCGAAGGCGACGGTATCTTTTGGGACATCTGGGAAACTACAAAGGGGCGTGCCGAGCGCACTTCGGCGCCCGGTAACTTCGCGAGCGTTTTCTCGGGGCTGGCGGCAAATACAGTCCGAGGCGCCGATTTGTCCGTCAGTACCGCATGTTAAAGACTCAACGGACATCCGTGTTGTGCCTGACACTGAGGTCGACGCCTCGATGATAGCGCTTTGTTTTCATCGGATCGATGAACGCCGTGAGCGTTGCTCCCACCAGACGCGGATATCCCGCGGAACCTGTTCCGATTGAAATCGACCGAAGCGTCCCCATCTAAATTACAGCACGGCGCTGCCTGGCGGGCCGTGTCTGAGAGGTCGCTTTGAACAAGGACGCTCGGCTCATGTCGCGCATATCATTCACGTCGCATCCCCTTCTCGTTGGTTTCGAGCAACTCGACCAGCTTGTGGAGCGCACGGCGAAGGCGGGATCGGACGGATATCCCCCCTACAACATCGAACAGCGCGGCGATGACGCTTTCCGGATCACCCTCGCGGTGGCCGGGTTCTCCGAAGCAGACCTTTCAATCACGCTGGAAGACGGTCATCTCATCGTGCGCGGCAGGCAAGCCGATGACGATGCGGACCGCACCTTTCTGCACCGCGGGATTGCCGCGCGGCAGTTTCAGCGCAGTTTCGTGTTGGCCGATCGTGTCGAGGTGGCGGAAGCCAGTCTCGACTGTGGCCTGCTGCACATCGACCTTACCCGGCGCAAGCCGGACGTCGTCGTGCAACAGATCAAGATTGGCCCCGTGTCACGGTGAGGAGCAGGAGAACGCATGTTTCCCGTAGAGAACGAAAAGTCCGGAAAGCCGATCGTCTATGTCCGTGAGGCTGACCCAGAAGATCTGCCCGACCATCTGAAGAATGCGCCGGGAAAGTTTTTTGCCGTTCACGATCCCGAAGGAAAGCGCCTGGCCTTGACCGAGGACAGGAACGTCGCCTTCGCGCTCGCGCGCCAAAACGATCTCGATCCGGTCAGCGCTCACTAGAAGCGACCACCTCCACGATGCAGCGCGCTGCGTCAGGCAGCGCGCGAGGCTGGGTTCTCCGTCAGCAGCGCGTGCAGCGATTCCGAATTGTCGGACGCCCGCAACTTGGCGCGGAACTGTTCATCGCGCATGAGGCGAGACACCTTCGCCAATGCACGCAGATGGTTCGCACCCGCAGCCTCGGGCGCGAGCAGGGTGAAAATCAGGTCGACGCCCTGGCTGTCCGCAGCTTCGAAATCCACCGGCTTCTCCAGCCGCGCAAAGAGGCCGATGATTGTGTCGAGACCCTCGATCCGAGCATGGGGAATTGCAACGCCATTGCCCATGGCCGTTGAACCGAGCTTCTCGCGCGCGACCAGTCCGTTGACCACCGTTCCACAGTGCAGGCCGTGGATTTCCGATGCCTTGTGCGCGATTTCCTGAAGAACCTGCTTTTTGCTTGTGGCTTTTACCGACGGCAATGTGCAGTCACTGCGGACCAAATCAGCCAGTTCCATGTCCCACCTAATTTACCGTTGCCTGAACGAGGTCTTCGTACTTCAGGTTGTCGGAGTGTCAGCGGGGTCTACCCAGCCGACATTGTCATCATCTCGCCGGTAAACGACATTCACACGGCCCGTTTTGTCGTGCCGGAAGATCAGAAATGCCTTGTCCGCGAATTCCATCTGCATCACGGCCTCGCCTACGCTGAGAACCTGCACCGGATGAGTCATTTCCGCGACGATGACTGGCTGGAGAGTCTCCGGTTCCTCATCCGCTGTCGTCTGCGTGTCGAGTACGTATGCGGGTGCTGCCGTAGCGTCAACCGGGCGTTCCCGCTTTCTGTGGTGATCCTTCAGGCGCCGCTTGTACCGGCGGACCTGCTTCTCGATTCGATCGGCCGACTGATCGAACGCGGCATAGATCTCGTTGGCCGTCGCGCTGGACTGCGCGGTCAGGCCGGTTGCCAGGTGAACCGTGGCATCGCAGCGGAAGCCGTGCCCGTCCTTGGAGAACGTCACGACCGCATCAGCCGGCCGGTCGAAGTACTTCGAAACCGCAGCTGCAAGGTTGTTCTCCACGTGGTTGGACAGGGAGTTTCCGATGTCGATCTGCTTGCCGTTCACCTGGATGTGCATATGTCCTCCGATCGGAACCGGTATGTCCGGCTCGCGGGGCCCGTCACCACAAACCCGGTCTGCCTTTGCGGGGCCCCCGGAAGCGAGCGCGCTTACTATGGCCGGGTCGGCAGGTTGTCAACACGGTGCTTTTTCGCGCACCGGACCGTCTGTCCCGGCCAGAAGAAGGGTATTGTCGCAATTGGTTTCGATAGGATCAACCCAAAGATGGGCTCTCGGGATCAGAGCTTCGCGGCCTTCATCCGCCGACGCTGCGACGAGGACGGAATCCGCAGGCTTTTCCGGTACTTGGCCACCGTCCGGCGGGCGATGCTGATGCCGTCATTCTGCAGGGCGGAAACGATGGCATCGTCAGACAATACGCCATTGGGCGGCTCAGCATCGACCATGGCCTGAATCCTGTGACGGACGGCCTCGGCGGCGACATCTCCGCCGCTTCCGGCCACGGCATTGGTGAAGAAGAAGCGTAATTCGAAGATCCCGCGCTCGGTCGCGATGTACTTGTTGGCCGTCACCCGGCTGGCCGTTGATTCGTGCATCCCAACCGCGTCGGCAACGTCCCTCAGGGTCATCGGCTTCAAGCCGTGGATGCCATCCCGGAAGAACCCCTCCTGCTGGCGCACGATCTCCGAGGCAATCGTCACGATCGTTCGCGAACGCTGATCGAGACTGCGCACGAGCCAGCTCGCGCTGGAATGACACTCGGTCAGGTACTTCCGCGTCTCGTCACAGCCATTGCCGATGTGAGCCATGTAGGTCTTGTCGATCAGCACCCTCGGCAGCGTCTCGGGGTTGAGTTCGACCGACCATCCACCCCAGTCCATCGGCTTCAGAAGCAGGTCGGGGATGAGCGTCTCAGGCTCCTCGGTGTCAAAACCGCTGCAGGGATGAGGATCGAGATCGCGAAGCTCGCGTACCATCTCGCGAATCTCGTCCTCGCCCGTTGCGCAGAGCCGTGCCAGCTTCTGAAGTTTTCCATCTGCCAGAAGGGGCAGATTCTCGAGCAGCTTCGCGATCACTGGGTCGAACCGGTTGCGCTCGCGGAGCTGCAGCGCAAGGCATTCTCCCAGCGAGCGCGCGCCCACGCCGGTCGGCTCGCAGGATTGCAGCAATTCCAAGGCGCGGCGGCAGGTCAGGTCCGAGACGGAAAACCGCTCCGCGACGTCGTCCAGCGCGCTTCGCAGGTAGCCGTTCTCGTCCAATTCGTCGACAAGCGCTCGGGCAAGCGCCGAGACACCTGGCTCCGCAGAGATCTGCCCGATCTGCCCCAGCAGATGGTCGCGCAGGCTCGTCCGGCCGGAAATCCGCTCCTCCAGCGGGCGCGATTCGGTATCGTTGCCGACCGGAGCATTCACCGGTCCTGTGCGCTGAAACGGGCTCGGCCCGTCAGATGGCGTCGTGTCGTGCAGGTTGTGGACACCGCTGTCATAGGTCTCGCCAAGCAGCGACAGATCGTTTTGCCGGGCGTCGAGTTCCTCGATCGAAGGCTCCGCGGTCAGCGTTTCGGCAGCCTCGGTCTCCGCGTTCGCGGCACTTTCGACCTGCTCAGGCTCGCTCGCACTCTCCAGTTCGAGCAGCGGGTTCTTCTCGATCTCTGAGCCGATGAAGCCCTGCAACTCGACATGCGACATCTGCAGCAGCTTGATGGCCTGCTGCAATTGCGGCGTCATCACCAATTGCTGCGTCTGGCGCAGATCTAGGCGCAGGCCGATCGACATGCAGACCCGTTCTCCCCAAGTTCCCCAGGTCAGGGTCGCGCGAAGAGGTTACTAAATCCGGAACCCTTCGCCGAGATAGACCCGGCGGACGTTTGCATCCTCGACAACCTGATCGGGGGTGCCGTCCATTAGAACATGACCATCATGCAAGATGTATGCCCGGTCAATAATTTCGAGCGTTTCCCGAACATTATGATCGGTGATCAGCACGCCGATGCCGCGATCCTTCAGGTGCCCGACGAGATCGCGGATCTCGCCCACCGCGATCGGATCGATCCCGGCAAAGGGTTCGTCAAGCAGCACGTATGACGGATCGCTGGCCAGGCAGCGGGCGATTTCCACGCGCCTGCGCTCGCCGCCCGAAAGCGCGGCGGCAGGCGTGCGCCGAAGGTGCGTGATCGAGAATTCGCCGAGCAGCGCGTCGAGGCGGCGGTTGCGCTCGAGCCGGTCCGGCTCCACGAGTTCAAGAACCGCCTTGATGTTCTCGGCAACGCTCAATCCCCGGAAAATCGAAGCTTCCTGAGGGAGATAGCCCAAGCCGAGACGCGCCCGGCGGTACATCGGAAGATCCGAGATATCCGTCCCGTCGACCGAGATCGTGCCGCTGTCGGCCTGAATCAGACCGATCACCATGTAAAAACACGTCGTCTTTCCCGCACCGTTCGGCCCGAGCAATCCCACGACTTCACCGCGCTCCAGATGGAGCGAGACATCCCGTACGACCGGGCGGCGCCGGTAGCTCTTGCCGAGGCCGTTGACGATTAGCCCCGGCGTCCCGGAGACGGCTACGAGCCTTGGTGTGATCTGTTGGGGCGACGTGGCGGACATGCAGGATCTACTCGGCCGGGACGCACTTCAAGCCGGCCGCCTTTGCCGCCGCTTCCTGCTCCGGCGTACAGGTCGGCTTGGCCGAAGCCTCCGAATCATCGGCGCTCTTGGGCGTGAAGATCGATTTGACCCGGCCTTCGACCCGACCCTGGCCCGTGTTCAGATCTATGGTCAGCGTCTCGCCGGCAATCACGTTGCTGCCTTGGGTCAGCACGACCGCCCCCGTCATGTTGATCTTGCCGGTATCGACATCGTACTCGGCCCGATTGCCCTGCGCGGTCTCGGCACCGTTCGAGATGAAGACGTTGCCCTTGGCCAGCATGTTGCGAATGGCGCCGGTCTCGGCGTCGCTCTCATTGTTCTCGTCATAGAGGACCTCGAGCACGTCCGTCGTCAGTCTCAACGTGCCCTGGCCCGCGACTACGTCGCCGGAGAACACGGCGATGCTTTCGGTCTGCCGCACTTCAAGCGCGTTGGATGTGATCTCGATGGGCGCCTTGCGGTCATGCTTGAAGCCGCCGAAGGGGCCTCCGGCTTCCTGGGGCACGGCCGGTCCGGCAATCAGAGCGATCGTAAAACACGTAATGTATACAAGTCTTCTCAGCACGATCTCTTCCTCGCCCCAGGTCTTTCGTCCCCTATACCGCAGTGAGGACGCACCTTCCAGCCTTTGAAAGTCCTGCCCCTGATACGTGGGAACGCCCACAGTCCGGCGGTCTGAAACTTACTGTTTCGGGCGAAACTTCACCCTGACCTGACCGCGAAAAATCGCCGTGACCGTGCCGCGCTCGGCGCCGGTCTGCATGACTTCCAGACTGTCGGCGCGAATGCTCCCGCGCGGCCCAACCGCCTCAACAGCTCCGGGAATGTTCGCAGTGCGCTGGGCCATGTCGATGCGCGCCCGCTCGGTTACGGCGCGGTAGCCGTCTGACGTCGTGAGAACGACATTCCCGACCAGCGTCAGCAGTTCGGACGTCCGCATCATCTCGCCCGATTGCGATTCGACGTTCACGACCATTCCGTTCCCCAGCCGCAGTTCTGCCTGCGGTTGCTCGAGGTCGATGCGGTCGGGCATGGCACCGTCTGGCAGCGCCGAAAGCGCCGTGACAACGAACGGATCTCCGTCGCTCGTCACACCCGCGTAGCGCGGATTTTGCATCTTCAGACCGGCGCCGAGAGCGGCGGCGTTGATCAGGTTCTCCGCTTCGGTCGGGAGAAAGCGCTCGCGGCCGGTCAGGAAGATCAGCGCAATCAGCACGGCAGCGCCGACCGGAAGAACGATCTTCATCCACTGCACCATGCGCGAATAGCTTCGCACCTCTGCATTGCGACGAGCCGTATGGAACTCAGCGCCTTCCAATCAGATCACCCCGCGTCGATCCCGGCCCGCAGGCAATCGTGTACGTGCAGGATGCCGAGCGGAGCGCTCGGGCTCGCAGCCTCGGGGTCCACAACGAAGAGCACCGTGACGCGTGAACCGGGCGCGTTCATCAGCGCGAGCGCCTCCTGCGCCAGTGCATCGGGGCCGATCGATCGCGGCGCGCGCGTGGCGACATCGATTGCGATCCGATCGAGCAGCCCGTCCATGTTCCGGCGCAAATCGCCGTCAGTGATCACGCCGGTCAGCCGCCCCTGTGCATCGACCGTGCCGGCGATGCCGAAGCCCTTCTCGCTCATCACCAGCAGCGCCTCGGACATCGGCGCATCTTCGGCGATCAGGGGCAGGGACTGTCCGGTCGACATGATATCGCCGACCTTGACCAGTTGAGCGCCGAGCTTGCCGCCGGGGTGAAAGTCGCGAAACCGCTCCGGTGTGAAGTCGCGACGCTCCATCAGTGACACCGCCAGCGCATCGCCCAGCGCCATCGTCAGCGTCGTCGATGTCGTGGGAGCAAGACCGACCGTGCAGGCCTCCTCTGCCTCCGGCAATTTCAACGCGATGTCAGCTGCGCGGAGCAGGGTGGATTGTTCGCGGCTTGCAACACCGATCATCGGAATCGAAAATCTTTTGCAATGCGCGATCACATCTGACAGTTCGCGCGTCTCACCCGAATTGGACAGCACCAGAGCCACGTCATCCTGCGTGAACATGCCCAGATCGCCGTGACTGGCCTCGGCCGGGTGCACGAAGAACGCGGGCGTCCCCGTCGACGCGAGGGTCGCCGCGATCTTGCGGGCAACGTGCCCGGACTTACCCATGCCCGAGCAGATCACGCGACCGCGGATCGAGAGCACGAGTTCCACGGCATCCGCAAAGCTCTCCCCGAGTTGCGAGGCAAACTGCTGGAGGGCGACACCCTCAGTCGTCAGAACGCGCCGGCCGGTCTCGATCGCAGCCCTGCGAGCGATCTCCTCCGTCGGTCCTGCCGTCAGGATTGCCGCATCAATGGGCAAAGATATCCTCCTCGGGCCACCCTTGCAGATCCAGCATCGCACGGTGGGGCAGGAAGCGGAAACACTCTGCCGCGATCTTCTCGCGTCCTTCGCGTTTCAGCCGCGCATCCAGCACCTCGCGCAAGCGATGCAGGTACAATACGTCAGAGGCCGCATATTCCAGCTGTGCATCCGTCAGCGTCTCCGCTCCCCAGTCGCTGGACTGCTGCTGTTTCGAGATATCGACGCCGATCAAATCCTGGCAGAGCACGCGCAGGCCGTGCCGGTCGGTGAAAGTGCGCGTCATCTTCGACGCGATCTTCGTGCAATAGACTGGCGCGGACAGCGCCCCGAGAGCGTTGAACAGAACAGCGATGTCGAAGCGCCCGAAATGAAACAGTTTTTCGACCTTGCGCGACCGTATCAACCGGGTGAGGTTCGGCGCGCGTTTCTGCCCCTTCGCGATCTGGACGAGATGCGCCGTGCCGTCGCCGCTCGACAGCTGCACCAGGCAGAGTCGGTCGCGGTGCGGGTTCAATCCCATCGTCTCGGTATCGATCGCGACCACCCGCCCGAGGTCCAAATCATCCGGAAGATCGTTCTGGTGCAGTGTGATCGTCATATCCAACCCGGCGCGATGTGCTATTTTCGGGCGTCGTACCGGAAAACGAACGACGCCGGACCGAAATCGCCAAGCGTGTGACGCGCTCGTGGCGATCCCGAGCGGGCGATTATCTCAAAAGCCCGTCGATGGGAAGAAATTTGCGGTACCGCAGCGTCAACCTCGGGATCGTGTGGGCTGTATGCTTGCCGACAGATGGGTGGTCTCTTCGAACGAAAAATCTACCCTCACGCGAAGCGATAACGGCGCTCGCGGTGCGGCGAAAATCTTGCCGCCGTTAACTCGGGATCAACGCCAATCGACGTAGACGGAAGTCTGGTGTGTAGTAGAGCCCGGTGTCCTGGTGCGCGAGTTGTCAAAATCAAACCCAGCGCAGAAAGTGGCAGACGCCACGGAATATCCTGACGCGCCGGGTTATCGCGAGGCCATGCGGCTGGCAGCCGATACATTCGATCTGATGCGGACGTATCAGACGCCGCCGATTCCCAAAGCCTACGAGATTCTCTTCAGCTACGCCGCGAAGGATCGCGAAGTCGTTCGCGGTCGGGTGGATGAGGCGGTCGAGCGGCACGGCATTCTGAACCTATACGACGTTGATCAGATCCACTTCGACTATTTCTCCTATCCCGAATCCGTGCAGCAGAGGCAGGAGGAAGCAGCAGGGTCGATGGACTCGGAGCTTCACAACCTTCTCGCGATCATAGAAGCGCACTGTGCCGCGACCGGTACATATTCCCAGACCCTCGATTCGGCATCGGCCTCGCTCGCCGATGACAGCCTCTCGAACAGCTCCGCCCAGCTCCGGACCACGGTCAAAATGCTGCTCAATGAAAACGAGCGGATGCGCCGGCAGAGTGAGGAGTTGTCGGTCAGCCTCGAGATGTCGCGCGACACGATCCAGACGATGAAGGAAAGCCTGGAGAACATGCGCGAGGAGGGGTTGCGTGACGCGCTCACCGGATTGCACAACCGGCGCCACTTCGATCAGGTCCTGCCGAAGGAGATCCAGCGCGCCCGCGAGGAAGGCCACCCGCTCTCGCTCTGCATCGCCGATATCGATCACTTCAAATCCGTCAATGACACCTTCGGCCATCCGACCGGGGACGCCGTGCTCCGCTTTATCGGGGCGCTGCTCGCCGAAAACCTGAAGGGTCGTGACATTCCGGTGCGCTATGGCGGCGAGGAATTCGCCATTGTCCTGCCGCGCACCCCGCGCGCCGTCGCCGTCAAACTCGCGGATCACCTGCGCCAGCAACTCGCCGAGAAACGCCTCGTCGTCAGCGAGAGCCGCGAGGATCTCGGCCGGATCACCGCGTCCTTCGGGATAGCTGAACTGACGCCTCAAGAAGACGCGTCCGAACTGATCGCCCGGGCTGACGCGAAGCTCTACATCGCCAAGCGCACGGGCCGGAACCGCGTCGTCAGCGACGCCACCGACTGATCATCCGGCCATCGCCCGCACGTCGAGCACGGCGCGGGTCCACAACTCGGGGTCTTCCTGCGGCATGTTGTGCCCGACACTTGGATGGCGCCGGTACTCGTAAGGTCCCGTGAACTTGCGCCGGTCGCCCGAGGTATCCCGGTCCAGACCGTCGGCATCGCCATCGATGCAGATCGCCGGCACCGCGATATCGGGCTGCTGGGCAAGTCTGGCTTCGATCTCCTGATAGGCCGGATCGCCGTGGATCAGCGCATAACGGTGCCGGTAAGAGTGGACCACGACCTCTACGAAGTCAGGATTGTCGAACGAACGTGCCGTCGCCTCGAACATTGCGTCATCGAACTGCCACGGTGGAGACCACATCTCCCAGAGCGTCCGCGTAACATCGCGGCGGTCGCGGATCAGCGCCTGCCGCCCGCGCTCGGAGTGGAAGAAGTACTGGTACCACAGGCGTGCCTCGACGCTGGCCGGTGCAGGCTCCCAGGATCGGCCGATGTGCTGGATATTGTAGGAGTTCCCGCTGACCAGCGCGACGGCGCGTTCCGGCCAGAGCGCGCTGACCACGCAGCACGCCCGCCCGCCCCAGTCGTATCCGGCCAGCACCGCCCTCTCGATCCCCAATGCGTCCATGAACGCCAGCAGATCGGCCCCGAACGCTGCCTGTTCGCCCGAGCGCGGCGTAGCCTCCGAAAGGAACCGCGTCGGGCCATACCCGCGCATCCACGGCACGAACGCCCGCGCCCCGGCCTCGGCCAGCATAGGGCCGACCTCCGCATAGGTCAGCACATCGTAAGGAAATCCGTGCATCAGGACGCACGGCCAGCCATCCTCCGGCCCGTATTCGAGATAGCCGATGTCCAGAACACCGGCTTCGACGCGCTTCGCCGTAGGCTCGGTCATTCAATCAGGGTTCGCTGCTCGATCGCGCCGAACAGGGAATGCCCGTCTGGACCGTTCATCTCCATGCGCACCATGTCGCCGTGCTGCAGGAACGGGGTCTCGGCCGCACCGGAGCGGATCGTCTCGACCATCCGAAGCTCGGCGACGCAGGCATATCCCGACCCGCCGTCCGAGATCGTGGCACCGGGACCGCCGTCCTCGGCCCGGTTCGACACGGTGCCCGAGCCGATGATCGTGCCTGCGCCCAGCGCGCGCGTTCTTGCGGCATGGGCGATCAGGGTCGGGAAATCGAACGTCATGTCGACGCCGGCATTCACCCGACCGAACGGACGCCCGTTCAGGTCCACATGCAGCGTGCCGTGGACCTTGCCGTCCTGCCACATATTGCCGAGCACATCTGGCGTGACCGCAACCGGCGAAAAGCTCCCGGCAGGCTTCGACTGCACGAAACCGAAGCCTTTCGCCAGTTCAGGTGCCGTAATTCCGCGCAGCGAGACATCGTTCGCCAGCATGATCAGCCGGATCGCCTCTGCCGCGCGCTCCGGCGTCGCGCCCATCGGAACATCGCCGACGATCACGGCCACCTCGCCCTCCATGTCGATCCCGAGATCGGCACTTGGCAGGCGCACGTTATCGCGCGGGCCGAGAAACCCGTCCGAACCGCCCTGATACATCAGAGGGTCGGTCCAGAAGCTCTCCGGCATCTCGACGCCGCGCGCCTGACGCACCAGAGCGACATGGTTCACATAGGCCGACCCGTCGAGCCATTGGTACGCCCGCGGCAGCGGCGCCATCGCCTGGCGCTCGCGGAACCGCAGGGTCGAAATCGACCCGGTCTCGAGACGGCGGCCGATCGACTCCAGTTCAGGCGCCACGTTGTCCCAATGGTCGAGCGCATGCTGCATCGTCGGCGCGATTTCTCCGGCGTCGGCGCAACGGGTCAGGTCATTCGAGACGACAACAAGCACGCCGTCGCGCGTGCCGTCGGGAAGGGTTGCGAGCTTCAATGGATCGGCCTCCGACCTCGGGACTTGTTCTTGTGACCAGCTTAAGACGATATCGGAGCGCTGGGCCAGATCATTCGGGAGGTATCGCAATGGCGATTGGGCGAGGCATTCTGGCTGTCCTGAACGATTGCGCGCCCGGGGCCGAGCAGGATTACGAGGCGTGGTACCTCTCCGAGCATCTGCCCGAGCGGCTCTCGATCGACGGGTTCCGGTGGGGGCGGCGATATCGCGCTCTGCCAGCGGCGGGCGGCGAACTGCCGGAATATCTCACGTATTACGAAACGCGCGACCCGGCCGTCCTGTCCTCGGCTGCCTATCTTGACCGCGTGAACAACCCGACTGCCGAGACCTCCCGGATTATGTCGCATGTCTTCACCAACATGGTCCGAACCGTGTGCCGGCGCACGGGCTGTGCGGGTCAGGTGCGCACCGCGTGGGTCGTGCTGGCAGTCACCGATCGGCCGATTGACGGCGACCTGACGGTGCCCAGCCGGTTCCCGACGCTGTGGCGCGAGGCCTGGGAAAACGCCGAGCCCGATGACGGTCATGTATCGAAAGAAGAGGTCCTGCGCGGTGGCGACGCGAAGATCGTCTCGGCAATTCTACAGGATTGCGCCGATGCTGACGATGCCTTGCAGGTCGCGCGCCTTCTGCACGGGGAGGCCGGGCTGACAGCGGCAGCGTTTGGGCTGATCGGATCGATCGAGAGGGCGGATTCTTAGGCGCCTTAAGCGCAAGCACGTGACCAAGGTTGCGCGCCGCTACTCAGGCTCACATGGGCCCCGCCGATCTGGCATCGGTCGGCGACAGCGTCTCCGTCTCGATCCGTAAGGTGGCCGCCAGCGTAGCGCGGCCTTCCCGCGCCGACACGAGCGGTTCGGCCCTTCCGGCGATGACTTCGGCGAAGTGCTCCAGTTGGCGGATCAGCGGCACGCCGTCATCGACCGGTTCGTCCCTTGCCATCGGTGCTTCGGCCCAGGTCTCCGAGCCGGACCAGACCCTCAGGGTCGGAAATTCAACGGCACCTCTCTCGAAGGCCAGCTTGAAAGCGGTCTCGCCGGTCGTCGCGATGTTCGGGTTCTCGCCGGTTCCGGCCTCGAACCCCCATGGGCTCGGCGTCGCGTCCGAAAACGCGATGGTCACGATCGCGCCCGAGACGAAGGACAGCACGGCACCGCCGCTTTCGGTCCGCTCGGCACCACGCACCATGTTCGAGCCCAGCCCGACGACATCCACGACTTCGCCGAGCCACCAGCGCAGCAGATCGACATCGTGGATCAGGTTCATCCTGACCGGCGCGCCGTCCATGCCCGCGCGCCACGGCACGGCAAAGTAATCATCGGGCTTGCGCATCATCCAGAGCAGCGATCCGGTGACCGGACGTCCCAGCGTCCCGCCAGCGATCATCTCCTTCATCTTTGCCGCCCGCGGATGGTGCCGCCGGTGGTGCCCGATCAGCACCTCGATGTTCGAGGTTTGCGCGATCTCGACGATCCGGTCGGCGGCGTCCAGATCCTCGGCGATCGGTTTCTCGACCAGCGCGTGCCATCCCCGCCGGACCGCATGCTCCAACATCGGCAGATGCGTCTTGTTCGGTGTCGCGACGACGATGCCGTCGGCCTCGACGTCGACCTCCTCGGCCCGCGCGAAGGTCGGCGCATCGGCCAGCGCTCGCGCCTCGTCGGAAGGATCGATCACACCGGCCAGCGACAGGGCAGGGTGCTCGACGATATGCGCGAGATGCCGCCGCCCGATCAGACCGGCGCCGGCGAGAAGAAGGCGTATCATCCTTGGTTTATCCGCGGCCGGTGCCGGTCAGATGCGGAAGACGTGCGCTGTCTCGGAGCCATACAGGTGCCGTACGCGAGCCATACGGATGCCATACGCGTGCCACCCCCCGCAAAAAGTCGACTTGCACCTCGGCGGAGGGTCAGAATTCCACCCCGATCTGGGCCTTGATGCCGGAGCGGAACGGGTGCTTCACCAACTCCATCTCCGTCACCAGATCGGCGATCTCGATCAGCTCCTCCTTGGCATTCCGACCGGTCAGAACCACGTGGGTCATCTCGGGCTTTTCTTCGGTCAGGAAGGTCACGACATCGGCGAGATCGATGTATTCGTAGCGCAGGGCGATATTGATTTCATCGAGCAATACCATTTGGTTAGCGGGATCTCTTATCAGTTCCTTGGACTTCTCCCACGCTGCCTGCGCCATCTCGACATCGCGGGCCTTGTCCTGCGTCTCCCAGGTGAAGCCCTCTCCCATGGTGTGGAACTGACAGACATCGCTGAAGCGCCCGGTAATCAGATCGCGCTCGCCCGTGGACATGCCGCCCTTGATGTACTGCACCACAGCGCACTTAAAACCATGCGCTATGTGTCTGAAAATCATGCCAAAAGCGGCCGTCGATTTGCCCTTGCCCTTGCCGGTGTGGATGATGATAAGTCCCTTCTGATCGGTCTTGGTGGCCATGATCTTGTCGCGTGCGGCCTTCTTCTTGGCCATCTTCGCGGCGTGGCGTTCCAGATCCTGGGAGTTCTCGCTCATCGGTTTCTCCTCACCGCAGCCGGGGCCCGGCCTTCTCCATCAGTTCCTCGACAAGTGCTGGATCCATAAAGGAAAACCGGTCCCGGATGTCCAGCACCAATACCTGCTTGCCCGCCAGTTGTCGCCCGAACCGGTCGTTCAGGCGCGTCTGATGGCGACGCTCCATGACCATGATCACGTCGGCCCAGTCGATCTGATCTGCACTGAGCGCATCGTCGGCGTCGTTCGAGAGGCCACCGAAATCCGTCCGCAGTCCGTCCCACTCGGCGAAGATCTGGGCGGCGGTCGGTGACCGCGAACGCGCCTTTCCGCAGATGAAAAGTATCTTTTTCACACGGGCTTACGCATCGTGATCGAGGTCGCCCGGTCGAAACCCGGATGCGATGTTTCTCCGGACTTAGTGAAGCCCATGCGCGTGAACGTCCGATGATTTTCCGTGAGTTCGACGCGCGTCTGCAATTCCAGCGCCCTCAATCCGAGCCTGCGCGCTTCAGTCTCTGCTGCCGTCATCAATGCCTTGCCGATACCTTTGCCCTGATGCGCCGGGTTAACCGCCAGTTTACCAACGTAAAGGAAACTCTGATCAATTTTACAGAAAATGCAGCCAATGAGGTCGATACCATCATGCGCGATGAAACAGAGTTCCTCACCAGCCTTCCGTGCGATTTCATCTGGCGTCATCCGGTTCAGCGACGACGGCGGATCGATCCGGTTCTCCATGTAGGCGAATGCCCGGACCAGCAGAGCGTGCAGGGCTCGCCAGTCCTCGACCTGCCCGCACCGGACCACTGTAACCTCGGGCCATGGGTCGACGGAGATTTCAGGCCATAGCGCGCTCGCGCGCTCGGCCTTCGCTTCATGCGTTCGGCGGTTTCTGTTGACGGGATTGGGCACGAGCCTGAGATCGAAGACGGCATCGAGGCCGTAGGGCGCGTAAATCTCAAACCGGTCGTCTGTTGTCAGTCGGACGCCGATTGCATGGGTCTCGCACGCGAAATTCGCGATGCTTTCGCGGCAGTCGGTGTGCGCCGCGATCGGCCGCCCGAAATGATCCTCGTACCAGAGATGCACCCGCGCCTGATTGCGGATCTCGACGGGGATGCTGCCAGTAAAGTGCCGCTTGCCGCTGCGGATGATCCTGTCCTCGGCCTCCCATCTCGTGTCCGGATCGAAGTAGAAAAGATCGATATCCTTGATGCCGTAGCCGGGCGGTCTGCCCGTCACCGCATTCCAGACCGTGTTGTAGACCGCGCCGGAAACGACCCACCAATCGGGTAGGTTCAACTCTCGCGCAGTCTGCAGCGCAGGCCAGAGAACCGGATCGGCGCGCAGAATGTCTTCGAGATCGCGTGCGCGTCGGCTCTCGCCCGAGCTGGTGTGCCGACCGGCCGTCAGCGGAAAGCCGATCGCATTGTGCACGGATTGTATTCGGTCCGACCGTCGGGGCCGTTCCGCGTGGACCAGTCCTGTGCGCAATATGCCGAAATCTGTTCTTTCGTAAACGCCGCGTAGCTTGAGCCTTCGTAGAGTGGCGGTGAATCCGCTATCCGCTCGAACGAAGACACGGAAGGTGCCGGTTGCTCAGACGTGCTCGTGGAACTTTGAACCGCAGCAGCCACGATGGCGCTCGGGCTCTCTTTGAGCTTTGCAAAGGTCACATTCACCGGGTTCGGCACATGTGTCAGGTTGGCGCCGGTTGCAGCATCAACGGCGAGCCCGATCGGCGCTACAATCAATGGTGCGAAGAGAACCGTGCCGGCGATCGCAGCGGCAGAGCCGTCGTCATAATCGGTTCCAACCGAAACCTTCTTTTCCAGTCCCGAGAGCTTGAATGTAGCCACAAATTCATCGTCCCGGTCCATGTTGATGGTGCAGGGCGTGGTGCAGGTGAAACCGTTGGTCGTGGTAACCCGTGCGCCGGGCGGGTCGGAGTTGAACACGACATCCTCGGTCGTGCCTTTGATCGCCGTGGCGCAAGCCGATGTCAGCATGAGCCCGACAATGGCTGAGTATCTGATGAGAAAGCTCGTACGCATTCGATCCCCCGCGTGCTGAAGCTAAGCAAATGTGATGAAGACCGGTTATGAGCCCAATGTTGCGGAATCAAGGCGCATTGCTCCAGAAATTGCAAAGCGACTTTTCCACAGTCAGGCCGGGATCTGCATCGTGCAGCAATGGATGCCGCCGCCGCCCTCGGCGATCTGATCGATATCGAGTTGAACGATTGTCCGCTCGGGTTCGAGTTCGGCAAACAGCGCGCGCGCATTCTCGTCGCGGCCCGCATCGCCGAATCGGGGCATCACGATGCCGTTGTTAGGGAAATAGCTGTTCACGTAGGACGACGCGAAGTCGGGACCGCGCTCCGGCATGTTCTCCCACAGGGGCCGGTTAAGCCGGATCACTTCGTAGGGGTCGCCGCGCGCATTGCGAGCCGCCTCCATGCGCACGGCGTTCTCCTGCAATTCGGCATATTCCGGGTCTTCCTTGTCGTCAGTCACCTCGACGACAACGATGTCCGGACCGAAGAACCGCATGATGCCGTCGACATGGCCGTCGGTGACCTCGTCGACCTCCGAGCCCCACAGCCAGATGACATTCTCGCACGGCGCATGTGCCTTGATCGCGTCCTCGACCTCGCGCCGAGACATGCCGGGATTTCGGTTGGGATTGAGCAGGCAGGTCTCGGTCGTCACGACCGTTCCGCGCCCGTCGGTCTCGAAAGCGCCGCCCTCGGAGACGATCGATGCCCGCTCAAAATCGAGCCCGGCAAAGGAGGCGTAGCGCGCAGCGAGCGTCCGGTCGTCCTCATATCCCTCGAACTTGTCGCCCCAGGCGTTGAAGTTCCAACCGGTCGCGAGGTAGCTGCCTGGCCGATCGCCGGGGCCGACCACGGGAAGTGTATCGCGGGTCCAAGTGTCGTAGTGGTCCATCGTTATCACGCGCACATTCGGTCCGCAGGCCCGCGCAACCGCATCCTCGTCGCCGGGATTGGCCAGCATGATCAGTGGTTCGAACTGTGCGATGGCGCGGGCGATCCGAGCCTGCTCCTCACGGATTCCTGCGATCTCGCCGCGGTCATAGGTCTCAAAGGCCGAGCACCAGGCCATGACGCAGGCCGCATGCGGCACCCATTCGGGCAACATCCAGCCTTCGTTGTTTGCCGCGGACCAAGCCCTCGATGCCGCCATAGTGCCTCCCATCGCTGCCAGAAATCCGCGCCGGTCGATCAAGAAATTCCCTCCAGCACCGCTCTGGCGGTATTCGAGCGCGGCTGCCAGAAGCCGCGCTCGAGGGCCTCCCGCATCCGCTCGGCGATCTCCTTCAAAGCAGCCGGATTTGCCCCGGCGATGAAGTCGCGCACCCGATCGTCCTCCAGCACCGCCGCGTGGACCAGATCGAAATGGTGCGAGCGAACGGCATGCGTGGTCGCGGCGAAGGCGAAGAGATAGTCGACGGTCGCCGCAATCTCGAAGGCCCCCTTGTAGCCGTGGCGCATCACGCCCTCCAGCCATTTCGGGTTGACCACGCGTGATCGCACGACGCGGCCGATCTCGTCGTCCAAGGTTCGGATCACCGGGCGCTCGGGCCTGGAGTGATCGTTGTGATAGACGGTCGGTGCCTCGCCGCGCAGATGCTCGACGGCCGCCGCCGCTCCACCCTCGAACTGGTAGTAGTCGTCTGAGTCTAGCAGATCGTGTTCGCGATTGTCCTGATTCTGAATGACCGCTTCCGTCCGGGCGAGCCGCGTCTCCATGGCCTTGCGCGCGCGTTCGCCCAACAAACCCTTGCCGTAGGCATAGCTGCCCCATTCCAGATAGGCATCGGCGAGGTCGCCGCGTCGCTCCCACAGTCTTTCGTCGATCATCGCTTGCAGACCTGCGCCGTATGCGCCCGGTTTCGATCCGAAGACGCGGAACATCGCCTCCGGATTGCCTTCGATTCGCGCCTGCGCTGCCGCCGGATTCTGATCGGCCGGCTCATCGAGAGCCATCACCGCCCGGCTTGCGCTGTCGAACAGCTCCATCTGGGCCGGGAAGGCGTCACGGAAGAAACCCGAGACACGCAGCGTGACGTCGACGCGCGGCCGGGCGAGGGCGTCGAGCGGGATGATTTCGAAACCGGTGACGCGCCGTGAGGCGCCATCCCATGTTGGCCGGACACCCATCAGCGCGAGCCCTTGGGCAATATCATCGCCGCCCGTGCGCATGTTCGACGTGCCCCACGCCGTCAGCAGCATCGTTCGCGGCCAGTCGCCATGGGTCTGGAGATGGTGCTCGATCAGGCGCTCGGCCGAATTCCAGCCCAGCGCCCATGCGGTCGGCGTCGGCACAGCCCGGCTGTCGACAGAATAGAAATTGCGCCCCGTCGGCAGAACATCCGGTCGTCCGCGCGTCGGCGCGCCCGAAGGACCCGGCGCGATGAAACGGCCGTCGAGACCATCCAGCAGACTGGTGCGCTCGGATCTGCCGCACGCGCGCAGAGTTGGCAATATGACTGCGTGCAGGGTCTCGAGGACCGGCCGGGTATGCGTGAAATGCTCGGGCGTCTCCGTCCATTGCAGTGCGAGTTTGGCGAGAGCCTCCAGCCGTTCCACCGTGTCGCCGTTGCTTCGCCATGGCTCCAGACCGGTCGCCATGAGAAACTTGTGGCGCGGACCGTCATAGGGTTTGCCCATCTCGCAATCGAGCGGGTCGAAATCCTCCGGATCGATCGCGCAATCCCGCGCAAGCGCGCGGATCAGCGAGGCGTCGCCGTCGCGTCCGCTGCCGCGCGGCACACGAACCAGCGCAATCGCCAGATCGCGTTCCAGATCGCCGTCGGGCGATGCACCGAAGACGTGCAGACCGTCGCGGATCTGGCTCTCCTTCAACTCGCAGAGATAGGTGTCGAGTTGCTGCAGGGCGGCGTCTTCGTCCATGTCCGGGGTGATGCCCGCGTCAAGATCGAGACGCTCGGCGGAGACAAGATCGTGGATCTCGCGGCGCAGATGGTCGAGACGCCGGCGATCTACGCCAGACGCTTCGTAGTATTCGTCGACCAGCGCCTCGAGATCCTTCAACGGTCCATAAGTCTCGGCCCGCGTAAGAGGCGGGGTCAGGTGATCGAGGATTACTGCCGCGGTTCGCCGTTTTGCCTGCGTCCCCTCACCGGGGTCATTGACGATGAACGGATAGAGATGCGGAACCGGCCCGAGCACCGCTTCAGGCAGGCAGTCTTCGGAAAGCGCGAGTGCCTTGCCGGGAAGCCACTCGAGGTTGCCGTGCTTGCCGAAATGGATCACGGCATCCATGCCGAACTCCTGCCGCAGCCACGCATAGAACGCGATGTAGTTGTGCGGCGGCACGAGGTCCGGGCTGTGATAGGTCTCCTTCGGGTCGATGTTGTAGCCACGGGCGGGCTGAGTGCCGACGACCGCGTTGCCGAACTGCAGAACGGACAGCGCGAACCCGTCCGCGCCGCAAAACGGATCGTCCTCCGGCTTTCCCCAGCGGTCCTCGATCCTGACGCGGACATTCCACGAGATTTCCCGATAGAAGCTGCGGTAGGCATCGATGGAAAGCCGTGCTCCGCCCGTACGCTTCGTGCGGTCGGTCAGCCAGTTGGTCGGTCCTGCCTGGATGCGATCCATCAGATCGGCGCCGTCGACCGGCTTGTTCTCGATGCCGTAACCCGCCTGCCGCAAGGCCGAGAGCATGCCGATGACAGACTCCGGCGTATCTAGTCCGACGCCGTTGGCAAGCCTGCCATCGCGGTTCGGGTAGTTGGCAAGGATGATCGCGATCTTGCGCTCGGATGCGGGTTTTCGCGCCAGCTTGGCCCAGTTGGCCGCAAGCCTCGCGGCATAGGCGATTCGCGACCCCTCGGCGCGGTAGGTAGAAACGCGGCACTGGGTGGCTTCGTCGAAATAGGCTTCGGTCTTGAAGCTGACGGCGCGACTCAGAACCCGGCCATCGACCTCGGGCAGGGCCACATTCATCGCGATGTCGCGGGCTGAAAGCCCATTCAACCCCTCGCGCCAAGCCTCCTCGGTGCCGCCGGAGAAGATCGCCTGCAGGACCGGCACGCCCGGTCGATCCAGCACCGTGCCAGAGAACCCGGCTTGGGGAGAAGACGCCGCAAAGGAGGTCGCATTGATCACGACGGCAGGAGGCGCCTGTTCGAACAACGTCTCGAGCGTGGCGATCGAAACCGGGTCTTTCAGCGATGCGACGAAGACCGGGAGCGGGTTCATGCCCTCGGCAATGCAGGCGCGCACGAGGCGATTGACGGGGTTCAGTCCCGCCCCCTGTACCAGTGCTCGGTAGAACACGATGGGGACGACAGGCGCATCTGGGTCGCGCCATGCGTCGCGTGCTGAACCGATGTCGACGATCCCGCTTCCGGGCCAGTAGACCCCGGCGCGCAGCAGCGGTCGCGCCGGGGCAGGGCGGTATGCCTCGCCCGTCGTGATCGCCAGCGCCATGTCCAGCAGGGCGGTCATGTTCTCGGGCCCGCCTTCGACGAAATAAGCCCACAGTTGATGCCAGTCGGAATCGGTTACGGTCGAAGCCCGCAGAAGTGCAGCGTCTGGCTTGTCATCGCCGGGCAGCGCGGCGAATGCGATACCGGCATCGGCAAGGCGCGCTGCGAACTGCTCCAGGCCGTAAGACCAGTACCCCTCGCCACCGAGGACCCGCGCGATCACCAGCTTCGATTTGACTGCGGTCTGGTCGAGATAGAGATCGACCGACATCGGATGCGTCAGGTGCATCAGTGACGCGAGACGCAGGTCCGGCGATGCCGACATGGCTGATCTCGCCTCGGCAAGTGCGGCGAGTTCCGTGTCGGCAGCCGAGATGATGATCACATCGCCCGGCGATTGACCGAGATCGACGGCTTCCGACCCGTCGGTCGTCTCTCCGGGCTGGGCGAGAAGCAGGTGCATCAGTTTGATCTCATCCCGGTCACGTCAGGCGCTTCTCCATGAAAACGCTCGAACCGTTCTCGACATACCCAGCGAAGGGGCCGCGCCGGGTATATCCCAACCGCTCGTACAGCCGAATGGCGTCCGGGCTGTCCCCGCCCGTCTCCAGACGCAGCACATGGTGCCCGGCACTCACTGCGATCGCTTCCAGTTCCTCCACGATCCGTCCGGCGATACCTGATCCTCGGGCAGATCTGGTCACGAAGATTCGCTTCAGTTCCGCGAAGCCGTCACAAGAAGCGACGCCGCCACAACCGACTGGCATTTCATCGCGATAGGCCACCAGAAAAGCGACGCCGGCTTCCGTCAGTTCCTGAGGTGAGAAAGCAAACCTGACCTCGGCCGGATAGATCGCCGCAAGCTCCTCTTCGCTCTGAGCGATCATTGCAAGCGCGTCAGATCCGAGCCCATCGTCCCTGCGAAGCTCGATCGCCGTCATCCGGCAATTGCGGTCGTTATGGCCTCGCGATCCATGTCGTGCAGGCCGATGACCACCAGACGAGTCTGACGTGGCTCCGATCCGAACGGCCGGTCGAAATAGGTCTCGATCCGTGGGCCCACCGCTTGGATCACCATGCGCATCGGCTTGCCCTGGACTCCGACGAAGCCCTTCAGACGCAGTATCCGGTGCGTCCGGATCACATCGGCCAAATGCTCAGCAAATGCGTTTGCGTCGGCGACCTCGCCGAGCTCGACCACGAAGCTCCCGAACTCGTCATGGCCGTGTTCGTGATCGTGATCGTGATCGTGATCCTCGTCCTCGTCATGGTGGTGATGATGGTGAACCTCGTGGCGCGTATCGAGATCGTTCTCGGCCGCGATGCCGAGGCCGAGAAGGACGTCCGGCGCCAATCCCGCAGCCGAAGACTTCACGAAACTGACGCCCATGCGCGCCTGCTTTCCGAGGGTGCCCAGAACCGTTTCGACCTGCGCATCTTCCATGACATCTGACTTCGACAGCACGACCATGTCGGCGCAGGCCAACTGGTCCTCGAAAAGCTCGCTCAACGGCGTTTCGTGGTCCAGACCGTCATCCTCGGCGCGCTGGCGCTCGATTGCGTCGAGATCGTGTGCAAACTGACCGGCGGCTGTTGCCGGACCGTCAACCACCGTGACGACGCCGTCGACCGTGACGCGGGTCCGGATCTCGGGCCAGTTGAACGCCCGCACCAGCGGTTGCGGCAGGGCAAGCCCGGACGTTTCGATGACGATGTGCTCCGGCGGTTCGGGTCGTTCGATCAAGGCCTGCATGGTCGGCACGAAATCGTCTGCGACAGTGCAGCAGATGCAGCCGTTGGAGAGCTCGACGATATCTTCGTCGGCGCAGGCAGCGTCGCCACAGCCTTTAAGGACGTCGCCGTCGACGCCGATATCGCCGAATTCGTTCACGATCAGCGCGATCCGGCGCCCATCTGCCTGGGCCAGCAAATTGCGGATCAGCGTAGTTT
Organism: Pseudomonadota bacterium; assembly: GCA_039184865.1. Taxonomy (GTDB): domain Bacteria; phylum Pseudomonadota; class Alphaproteobacteria; order Rhodobacterales; family Rhodobacteraceae; genus Thermohalobaculum. The sequence goes on from JBCDAV010000013.1 coordinate 65,857, forward strand.
TTCCGGCGCCGAGGAAACCGGTGATGACGGTCGCGGGGATCTTCTCAGGCATGTCGAAGGCCTCTTGTCTGCGAATTGGGAAGCGGCCGCCTTCACCGGGGGCCACACTCGATCACTAAAAGCCTGTTCTTCAGGCCCGGTGGTCTTGGTGAGGGTTCGTCAGCCCGCGGCTTGTCGATGTTTCGCATCAACAAGCCTGTCGATCATGGCGGCGATGGTGCCAGGATCTCGCGCGGCCAGACTTGGAGCGTATTGATCTTCCCAGCCAGGTCTCAGGGTTCCTATCGCTGCGCTGAGATTGGCAGGTGCCAAACTGGCAAAGCGAACGACTCCCGGTTCGTCATGCATGGTCTTTTTCCTCTCCCGTCACACCCGACGGATCTGGGTTTCCGTTGCGCATGGCAGGTCTCCTGGCTCGCGGAGGTGTCCCGGGGGACCCGCTTCTCCCGCCTTCCCGGCCAGGTGGCCAGTGGCATCTGGGAGAGGCACTCCGCTTACAGTCGCGGGGGCGGCTGCGGCATTGTGCTCCCGAATTGGGTCGGCACGCACCGCATTCCCTGTTCGCCCGCCACCGCTTCACGTTCGCGGATTGCGGCGGGACCATGCGGATTCTGTGTTCTGCCGATCCGGGCAGGGTGTCAAGCTGCGCGCAGGCTTTCGGTGTCAGTCGATCGGGTCACTTTCCAATTCCGACCACCTGCCTGAGCCATGCGACGGCCTGATCCACGGTTTCGACGGTCGGGCCGGGCGGCTGTTCGGGGCGCTTGATCAGAATCACTTCGGCCCCGACAAGCTTGGCAGCTTCAAGCTTGGTCCGCGTCGGGCCGCCTGAATCCTTTGCGATGACGGTTTGAACGCGCTGCGTCCGCAGAAATGCCAGTTCTTCAGTTAGATCCAACGGCGGCTGGATCAAGAACGCCTCGGCATTCTCTGGAAGGTCGCCGATGGGCTCGATTGTGCGCACGAATGCCTTCAGATCCGGGCGCAGAGACAAAACTTCGAGATCGGATCGTCCCGTCGTGAGCAGAACGCGATTTTCCGTCGGCAGAGGCGCGATTGCGTCTTCGAGATTCACAGCCTGTCGCCAGTCAGGATCTTTCCGGAAACCCGGTCGGACGAGGCGCAGCCTTGGAATGCCTAACTCCTCACAGGCTTGCGCCACGTTCCACGGCATCCTTTCGGCGAATGGATGCGTCGCATCGACAACCGATTTTACAGTGTTCTCTCTCATCCACGCGATAAGCCCTTCGGGTCCGCCGAAGCCGCCCGTCCGCGTCGGAAGCGCCATATCTGCCGGAACCGCCGTAACCCCGGCGAGAGAAACAATCGCCGTGACCTCCATGCGCACGACCAAGTCTGCGAACTGCCTCGCTTCGGTGGTGCCTCCAAGGATCAGCAGATCCGTCACAAATGATCCGTATCTGCGAGGACACCGCCTTGTCGGTCTATAATCAGGACGTTTGCGGCCACGTCCGCGCCGCGCAACGCCCCGGTCACAGTCGCGAGTGCGTCGCGGGCGATTGCCGTCGCCAGCGGCTGCCCGCCAGTCTCGAAAGCTTCAAGGGCTGTGTTCGCGGACGGATGGGCGCGAGCACCCGACGTCTCTGCCGTTTGCGCGAGCCGCTCGAAATCGACCTGCGACCGGCCCGAGTGCAAATCGAGCGCGCCCTGCGCAAGCTTGGTGATCTTGCCCGGTCCTCCGGCGATGGTGAGCCGCGGGATCGAATGCGTGCGCAGATATTTCAACAAGCCGCCAGCGAAGTCGCCCATGTCCAGACACGCGATTTCGGGCAATTCGTAGAGCGCGCGCGCTGTCTTTTCGGAGGTTGCCCCGGTCGCTCCGAGGACATGGGTCAGGTTCGACGCGCGGGCAACGTCGATGCCGCGATGGATCGATGCGATCCAGGCGGCACAGGAAAACGGCCGCACAATGCCCGTTGTCCCGAGGATCGAGAGGCCGCCCGCGATGCCGAGACGCGGGTTCCATGTTCTTGCCGCGAGTTCTTCTCCGCCCGCAATCGAAATCGTCACGTCGAAGTCGGGTGCTCGATCCGCCTCCTGCGCGGCTTCTTTCAGGACGCCACGGATCATCTCGCGGGGAACCGGATTGATCGCCGGTTCGCCCACCGGGATCGGCAGGCCCGGCTTGGTCACCGTGCCGACGCCAGGCCCCGCATGAAAGCGGATGCCGTGTCCGGGTTCCGCCAACGCCACCCGTGTTGAGATTAGCGCGAGATGCGTGACGTCCGGATCGTCGCCTGCATCCTTCCGGATTGCAGCCTCAGCCCAGTCCGGGCCAGTGTCAAACCGCTCGATTTCGAACTCCGGCTGTTCTCCCCGAGGCAACAAAATCCGGACGCGATCTGTTGGCGGTGCTCGGAACAATGCCTTGACGGACGCCTTCGCCGCCGCCGTCGCGCAGGCCCCGGTCGTCCAGCCCGTGCGCAATTTGGGAGCCTCGTCCGACATGCCTGCACATTAGGGTGCGGGAGGCTGGCGTGAAAGCTGGAATTCCTGTCGCAGACGTTCTTCGCAAATGCAAAATTAGGTAATATATGTGACCCATGAGCGACGCCTTGAACCTGCCTGATCACGATTGGCCTGAGCTGCTGCCCGGCTGGGTATGGCTCGTCGGTGCGGGACCGGGCGATCCGGGACTTCTGACGCTCAATGGCTTGAATGCCCTACGGCAGGCAGACGTCGTCATTTATGACGCGCTGGTCGACCCGAGACTGCTCGATTGGGTGCGCCCCGGCACGGCGATCGAATATGCGGGCAAACGCGGTGGAAAGCCGTCACCGAAGCAGCGGGATATCTCGTTGAGGCTGGTCGATCTTGCGCGGGACGGAAAGCGTGTCTTGCGCCTGAAAGGCGGCGATCCGTTCGTTTTCGGGCGCGGCGGAGAAGAGGCGCAGACGCTGGTTTCCGCGGGCATTCCGATCCGAATTGTCCCGGGTATCTCGGCCGGGATCGGCGGGTTGGCATATGCGGGAATCCCTGTAACTCACCGCGATGCCAATCAGGCAGTGACGTTCCTGACGGGCCACGATCAGACAGGTGATGCACCCGGCGCGATTGACTGGGAAGCGCTTGCGAAGTCCTCGCCAGTCATCGTGTGCTACATGGCAATGAAGACGCTGCCGAAAATCAGCGCGGCCCTGATCCGCGGCGGTCGTGCGCCCTCGGAACCGGTGGCGGTGGTCTGCAACGCGACCCTGCCTGATATGAGCATCCTCGAGACGACGCTTCAGAACGCGGCCGCAGATGTCGAGGCTGCGGGGATGTCTCCGCCGGCGATCGTTTGCATCGGCGAGGTTGTGCGGCTGCGGCAGGCGCTGGACTGGATCGGCCAGATGGCCGGCGAGGCGCCGCGAAGTCTCGACCCTCTCGGCGTGCGGAATTTAACGGAGACCGGCTGACGCCGGTCACGGTTCTTCTTGGACAAAGCCGCCATCGCCCCCACCCGCCCGCCCGTCGCTGGCGGCTTTGTCGTTTCGGCACCGTCCTCGGGACAGGGCAAGACCGCGATAACGCTGGGTCTGCTTAGGGCTATGCGGAACGAAGGGTTGGCGGTGGCCTCGGCGAAGTCGGGACCGGATTACATTGATCCAGCTTTTCACGCGGCAGCGACCGGGCGGGCCTGCGTCACGCTGGACGGTTGGGCGATGTCTGGGAGCGTTTTGCGGTCGCGCGCTGCATCGTGCAGGGGCGAGATGCTCATTGTCGAGGGTGCAATGGGCCTGTTCGACGGGCCTGTGGCACCGGACCTTGCGACTGGTCCCGTGAAGGGCTCGACGGCACAGGTTGCCCGCGATCTCGGTCTGCCGGTTGTACTTGTGCTCGACGCGCGCCGGATGGGTCAGAGCGCCGGCGCGATTGTCGATGGCCTGGCGCGCTGGCACAGAGATGTCGAGATTTTCGGAGTGATCTTGAACCGGATCGCGAGTGCCCGGCATGAAACCATGGTCCGGCCCTCGGTCGAGCAGGTTTGCCCCGTGCTTTCCGTCCTTCCGGAGGATGAGCGCCTGAACATGCCGTCACGCCATCTGGGTCTGGTACAAGCTGGCGAGACGCCAGAACTGGAAGCTTTCCTGAACGGCGCGGCATCGGTCATCTCGGAGAATACCGACCTTGCCGCTCTGCGCGCTCTGGCCCGACCGTTGGTATCGGGAGAGCCAGGGCAACGTCTCGCACCTCTCGGCCAACGCATCGCGGTGGCGAAGGACGTCGCATTCGCATTTGCGTACTCGCACTTGATTTATGATTGGCGGACCGCGGGTGCGGAGATCTCCGTCTTTTCACCTCTTGCTGGCGAGGGGCCACGCGAGGATTGCGATGCCGTCTACCTGCCTGGGGGTTATCCCGAACTTCATGCCGCGACGCTTGCGAACGGCGAGCGATTCCTGCCCGGCCTGCGTGAGGCGGCGGCGCGCGGAGCAGAAATCTATGGTGAGTGCGGAGGCTTCATGGTCCTGGGCGATGCCATGATCGACGCCCAGGGTACAGCGCACGAGATGGCGGGGTTGCTTCGGCTTGAGACGAGCTTCGCGAAGCGCGTGAGACATCTGGGTTATCGGATGCTCGAACCGCTCGCCGGGCCGTGGAGAACTCTACTTGCAGGGCACGAGTTCCACTACTCGACGATCCTCCGCGCCGAGGGTGAGCCGCTTTTTCGCGCTTCTGACAGTACGGGCAAACCACTCGGTGATGTCGGTTTGGTGAAGGGCTCGGTGATGGGATCCTACGCCCACATCATCGCTCCAGCACCGCCGGACGCGATCCGCTAGGCCGTTTTCCGCTTCGGACGCAGAACATGCGGATATGCACCGTCGTAAAGCGCACTGTCCCGAAAATCGGTTTCTGAAAGAGCCGGTCCCAGCAGTATCAAAGCGGTCCGGGTGATCTTCGCATCGCGCACCTTGTCCCGGATCGTCGACAGCGTTCCGTGAATGAAGGCCTGATCTGGCCAGCCGACGCGGTAGGCGACGATCACCGGGCAATCGGCCCCGTAGTGCGGCGTCAGTTGCCGCTCGATCTCCTGAAGATTTCGGATCGACAGATGGATGGCGAGCGTCGCGCCTGTCCGGCCCAGCGTATCGAGGTCCTCGCCCGGCGGCATTGCGCTGGATTTCATCGTCGTCCGGGTGAGGATGATCGTCTGCGCGACCTCGGGCACGGTCAGTTCCGTACCGAGGGCCGCAGCAGCAGCCGCATAGGCCGAGACGCCCGGGGTGATATCATACGGAATATCCAGCGCCTTCAGGCGGCGGATCTGCTCGGCAATCGCGCCATAAAGCGACGGATCTCCGGAATGCACCCGGGCGATGTCCTTGCCCGCGGCATGGGCAATCGCGATTTCGTCCATGATCTCGTCCAGCGTCATCGGAGCGGTATCGACCACCCGCGCCTCACGCGGCGCGGCCGCGACGACGGCTTCCGGCACAAGGGATCCGGCATAAAGACAGACCAGGCAGGTCGAGATCAGCCGTTGGCCGCGCACGGTGATGAGCTCGGGATCTCCCGGCCCTGCTCCGATGAAATGAACGGTCATGAGGCTGCTTTCTTCTCGATTCTCGCTGCGTATCCGCGCGGCGTGAAAACCCGCGCGCGTCCGCCGACCGATACGGTTCGGGACTGCGACGACCCAACAAGCACGACAGTCATCATGTCGACCTGATCGACATGCACTTCGTTCAGCCGAACGGTCTCGATGGTTTCGTCATCCCTGCCCAGGCTCCGCGCAAGAATGACCGGCGTTGCCCCCGGACGGTGGCCGCGCAGCACGTCGATCGCTTCGGGGAACAAAGCCCGGCGTCGCATCGAGACGGGATTGTAGAACGCGATGACGAAGTCGCCCTCGGCTGCGGCGCGAACACGGCGGCGAATGTCTTCGGTCGGTGTCAGAAGGTCGCTCAGCGAGATCGCGCAGAAATCGTGTCCGAGCGGGGCGCCGATCCGGGCAGCCGCCGCCTGCAAGGCCGAAATGCCCGGCGCCGTCACGACGTCGATGCGGCGCGCCGCATCGCTGACGCCATTCTCCTCGCGCGCCATCAGTTCGTAGACCAGAGCGCCCATGGCATAGATGCCCGCATCTCCCGAGCAGATCACGGCGATGTCGCGACCCTTGGCGGCCTCCTCCAGCGCGTATCGACAGCGGTCTTCTTCTCCGCCGAGCGGGAAGTCGGCGCGCGGCTTGTTGCGCCCGAGCGGGCCGAGGAGATCGATGTAGAACCCGTAGCCGACCAGTTCATCGGCCTGAGCGATCAGGCGCGATGCCTCGGGCGTGCGCCAGTCCGCCCGGCCCGGTCCTATGCCGATCAAAGACACCACGCCACGCCTGCGGCCCTTGAGTTCGACGATCGGTTCGGGCGCGCGTGCAAGCGCACAGGTCGCCTGCGCGGTCTTCTGTTTCTCGACGATCAGTTCGGCCTCGTCGCCTGCTGCGGCCAGGGCCGAGGCTTCGGCGACCCCGTGACAGCCGACTTCGGCGAAGACGATGTCTGACGGATTGGCGAGGCGATGAGTTTCCGCTTCCAGACGATCAGCATCGAAAAGCCGGAACGGAACTCTCAGCGTCGCCGCGAGTTCGATCATGGCGGCTTCATCGGCCTTCAGGTCCAGCGAGAACACCCCCGCAATCGCTTCAGGCGCGATCCCAGCCGATCGCAGGGTTGTCTGCACCAGGCCAATGAGTTCCTCTGGCGGGCACCCGCGCGCGCAGCCGACGCCGAGCGCGACGTTCGTCGGCTCATAGCCGATCTGGCAGTCAGGCTCAGGAAGTCCGTCAGATCCGACAGCGCAGAGTGTTGCACCGGCCTGTCCCAGCGCCCGTGATGCTTCGGGATCGAAGTTGACATTCGGCAGCCTGGCGAGCGGCTCAAGATGCGGGCAGTGCCCTTGAAGGCGCATTTCATCACCGGCAAGCAGTGCCGCCGTCACCGCGCCAAGCGCCTGCGCGTTGCGGATGCGCCAGCCCGGCGGAGGTGAATCCAGCGCGACGCCATGCACCAGATCGCTCGCGGTCGTGACAGCGGCGTGCGCGCCCAGAACGTCGGAAATCCGCGCGGCGAGGTCGTTCGCTCCGCGATGCCCGCCCAGCAGCGGCACAACGGACGACCCGTCTTCGGAGACAGCAATCACCGGCGGCTCGATGCGTTTGTCGGAAAGCAGCGGAGCAACAGACCTGATCAGTATTCCCGCAGCACAAATGCCGATGATCGGCGTTCCGGCGGCGAACAGCATCGCGACATGCGCCGTCGTCTCGTCGAACGCAATCGCCGTGTCGGTCCGGCCTGCGCGCCCGTGTACTTCGCCGCCCACGCCTGGCGCGATCCTGCGCGCCAGTGCCTCGCCACCGGCTGTCAGGCACAGGATTACGGCGTCGGGTTGAGCCAAGGATCGGTTCCTTTGGTGATGAGGATCATCGAGAAGTAAGGGGCCGTCTCCGGTGCCTCGGCCAGCGGAAGCGCGCGCTGGTTCGGCAAGGTGGCGCGCTCGACATAGGCAGCGCGCGCCATCAGGCCCGTGCGCTCGACCAATGCGCGCAGGCGCGGCAGATGCCGCCCCACCTTCATGATGGCGACCGCTTCGGAAGCTTCGATGCGCGCCTTTAGATCGGCATCCGGCAGCGGCCCCGGCAGTACGGTCAGCACATCGTTGCGTGCGACCAGCGGACTCTGCATCGCAGCCGTGCAGCCCGCGAGGGACGACACGCCGGGGACAATTTCGACGGGAAACGCGGCCGACAACCGCGAAAACAGGTACATGAAGGAGCCGTAGAAAAAAGGGTCGCCCTCACACAGCACGACAACGTCGGTGCCCGCACCGAGATGGTGAGAGATCGTTTCTGCGGCCTCGGCGTAGACCTCCTGTGCGGGGAAACGGTCCACCCGCATGGGGACGATCATCGGGATCTCTTCCGCATCAGCCGGGATGATCTTCGAGGCGATCGAACGGGCAAAGCTCTCGCCACTGTCGGGTGCCGGATAGGCAATCACCCGCGCACTGGTGATCAGCCGATGCGCCTTCAAGGTCATCAGTTCGGGATCACCTGGGCCGAGCCCGATACCGTACAACTTGCCGGTCATTTCTGAAGTGCCCACTGCGTGACGGTCATCGCCGGACGCCATCCTGTGAGCCGGCCCACCGGCGACGCCGATTCGACGGCGATCCGCGTCAGGTCGCCGCCGAACTTTTCAAATGCCTCTCTCAGCATCGCTTCCGTCTCCAGCGTCACGGCGTTCGCGACGAGACGCCCGGATGCCGGAAGCCTGTCGACACAGAGATCGACAAGCTCTGCCGACATGCCGCCGCCAATGAAGATCGCGTTCGGATGGCGCAGATCCAGACCCGTTCCTTCCGGTGCGGGGAGATCGTGCAAAACGTCGGGCGCACGGCCCTCGATCAGGTGCAGGCGCGGTGCGCCCAAAGCCCTCGCATTGCGTCCGGCTGCTTCCAGCCGATCCGCATCCGGATCGATCCCGACCGCGAGCGCGTCCCTGGCAGCGCGCATCCACTCGATGCCGATGGCGCCCGAGCCGCAGCCGATGTCCCACAAGACCTCACGCCGCGCCGGCATCAGGCGTGCCATCGTGATCGCGCGGACGGAGCGCTTGGTCAGCATCCCGTCATGTTCGAGTACGTCGTCCGGCAAGCCCGGCACGCGCGACAGAAGGGGTGCGGGTTGTCCGATGCACTCGACGGCGAGCGTGTTGAACGCCGGAAGCTCCTCAATAGGGTCCTGCGCTGCCCAGTCCGCAGCGGTCGCGCGATGTTGGCTCTCGGAGGGTCCGCCCAAGGCCCCCAGCACAGTCAATTTCGACGCCTCGTATCCGCGCGCGGTCAGCAGTTTCGCCACTTCCCCCGGCGTTTCCGCCCCGGCGGTCAGAATCAGAAGCCGGGCACCGGGCCAGAAATACGGCACGACCTGCTCGACCGGTCGGCCGTGCGCCGTGAGCGTTTCGACATCCGCGAGTGACCAGCCCATCCGTGTCGCGGCCCACTGGAAGGCCGAGAGTTGCGGATGAAAACGGATCTCTGCCGTCGGTATCGATCGCGTTATGCGAGCACCGATCGAGTACCAGAGCGGGTCGCCGGTCGCCAACACGACGAGCCGTTGACCGCGCCGCGCCCGGATCTGATCGATCAGGGCGTCGAACGGATGCGGCCAGCTCATCCGCTCGGCGGTCACGTTCTCCGTCAACGCGTGGTGCCGATCCCCACCAATGATGACTTCGGCGTCGTCGAGCGTCCGGCGTGCGGATGCAGACAGCCCGGCAACGCCGTCCTCGCCGATCCCGATGATGTCGAGCCATGCCGTCATTGTCCCGCGCCCATCATGCTGGCGTCTTCAGGCCGGCCGCCAGCGCATTGACCGCCGCCGCGGCCATCGCCGACCCGCCCTTGCGGCCGCGCAGTGTCGCGAAGGCGCAACCACGCGGGTTGGAGGCAAGCTCTGCCTTCGACTCGGCCGCACCGACGAAACCGACAGGAAAGCCCAGAATCGCGGCCGGGGCTGGCCATCCTTCGTCGAGAAGCTCTAGGAGGTGAAAGAGTGCCGTCGGCGCGTTGCCGATGCTCACGACCGCGCCGTCGAGGTCCTCGCGCCACAAGTGGATCGCGGCGGCGGAGCGGGTATTGCCGATCTCACGCGCGAGTTCGCGCACGCCCTCGGCATTCAGCGTGCAGATCACGCGATTGCCGGCCGGCAGATTTGCCGCGATCACCATGTCAGCGACAGCCTGCGTGTCGCAGAGCACCGGTTTGCCAGCGGACAATGCCGCCTCCGTCCGCTCGGCGAGGTCGTCCGACCAGGCCAGGCGCGCTGTGATCTCCGGCATGCCGCTGGCGTGAACCAGCCGGATCGCCAGCGCATGCAGCGGCTCGGGAATGTGATCGGTCGCGGCTTCCATCCGAACGATCTCGAAGGATTGCCGGTATATCTCCGCCGGGTCGCGTTCATAACGCATGGCGGGGCGCCGCGCCGGTGCTGCACCCGGCAACGAAACCCCGACGGGGCGTACGGCCGGTGCCTCCAGCCCGAGGATCCAGGCTTCCTCTGTGGCGATCAGACGCCGATCCTCGGCGGAGGCATCCGGCGGCCCCGCGAACAGCGGTTCGAGAGCCCCGTCACGGTCAAGCCCGCTCAGCCAGTCTGCAACGGCGCGCACCTGACCCGCATCCTTGATCTCCTCCGACGGGTCGGGGGGGATCAGCGAGGGATAGATCTCGGCGAATGTAATCTGCGCTTGCGGCGTCGTGAGACCGGTCTCGAAAGGCCAGATCGCAGAATGTGCAGACAATTCCGCATCGTCGCGCAATGCCAGAACCGCCGGGATGCCGGTCAGAACCTGCGAGCCGACCGATCCGGTCGTGTAGAGCTTCCAGACCGGTTGCGCTGTTTTCTGCCGTTCCTCGACCAACCGTCTCTCAGGCGGATGCCGCACGCCGGTGCGCGCGCGTGCCTTGGTCGGAATGGCCGGGAAATCCCAGGTTTCGGGACGCCCCCAGAATGGTCCGATCCCGGGGTAGAGGTCGTTGATCGCGCTTGCCACTTCGAAACGATTGTTCGAGTTGTCGGCGCCGTCCTTCAGGCGCGTCGCAAGCCAGCGCCAGAGGACCAGCGCCGAGTTCTGGCCCGTCACCTTCTTCGCCACACCATTCGGATAGCCGAACGGAAAATCGAACCCGACGAGCAAACGGTCGCCGCGTGCAACCGCGTCTGCGCAGAGTTGGTGCAGCCGGGCGCGCGCTGCAAAGCGGGTCGGAATGTTTTCAACGGTCACGTCCCGGCCGCGCATCGAAACGCCGAGCCAGATGCTGTCCTTGCCGCGTGTCGGCTTGGACGCGGCGGACCAGTCCACCATGACGTATCCGTCGAAGAGAGGTTCGCTCACCCGTCACTCACAACGTGCTTGCGCACGCTCTCGGGGCCGAGCGGATGATCCGCGTGGGGGTAGGGTGCATGGTGATGGTCGTGTCCGTCGCCGTGCCCATGCCCGTGATGGTGCGCGTGATCATGGTGGTCGTGATGATGATCGTGACCGTGGCTGTGGTGATGATGCCCATGGTCGTGGTGATGGTGCCCATGACCGTGGTGATGGTGGTGATCATGCCCCAGATCCAGTCTGCACGCTCCGGTACAGAACCTCTGGCAGAGCCCGCACTCCTCCACGTTCGACCCGGGCGCCGAGGCACCCTGGCCCTCCACGTGGTGGTGATGGCTCTCCTGCACCGCGCCGACTTCGCTTTCGAAACCAAGCACTTCGGTGCGGTACTTGCAGAGTACGCAGGTCGGTGGAGGCGCCTCAGCCAGCGCGGGGTGAGCCGCTGCGCGCTCATCCGCGCTGATATGGCGATGCGCTCCGTCTCCCGTGGCAATGACCTGCGTCCGGAAGGGGCAGATGCCGCAATTCGGCGGCGGCGTCCGGCCGAGCTGTTCAGTCACCCTTTCCGCGAAGGTTTCAATGACCTGCTCGTGATCGTTCAGGTATCCTGCCTTGATGAACTGGATGTCCGGGTGAGCCTCTGCCACCAGATCGGTAAAGCCGTAGATGCGGTCGATCAGAATGCCGGTGAACAGGAAGTACGGGAAGACGACGATGCGCTTGAACCCGAGCATCGCGGCCCTCTCCAGGCACGGTTCCACCAGCGGGAATGTGACGCCGGAGTATCCCGTCTCGGCCCACCCAAAGCCAAACCCTTCCCACAGCATCCGGGTGATCTTGGCGACGTTCGAGTTTGCATCCGGGTCCGAAGCGCCGCGTCCGATGACCACGAGGCAGGTGTCATGCAGCGGTATCTCGCCGTACTCGGCATTGGCGGCATCGACGGCCTGACGCACCCGGTCAGCCGCCGCCGAGATCATCTTCGGGTCCACGCCGAGCTCGCGGCCGTACTGGATGGTGATCCCGTGCTTCTGCGCGTAGGTGTTCAGGACGGTCGGGATGTCGTTCTTCGAGTGCATCGCCGCGAACAGCATCCCCGGCACGGCGAGAATGCGGTCGCATTGCTGCTCACGTAGCCGGTCCAATCCGTCGCGGATCACCGGGTTCGCGAACTCCAGATAACCGTATTCCACCGCCCATGTCGGAAAGCGCGTGCGCAGCCGTTCGGCAACCACCGCGAATTCGTCGACGGCAGCCTGGCTGCGCGAGCCATGGCCGCAGACCATGACTCCGATCTTGCTCATGCGCGGCGGCCGGCGACGTAGATCCCGAGCGCGATGACGGCGACGATGAGCGCAAGAATCTCTCCGTGCGCGTGCCCGGACATCGGCGCGATGTGACCCTCGTGCGCGGCGGCGGAATGTGCGCCAGCGATCAGGGCCAGGGATGCGATGGTTGTTCTCATAGGTACCTCCTTGCCGGTTTGTACGCACGGTCAAGGGCCGGCCGATAGCCGGTCTGAACACCTCCGCGCTTGATCCCCTGCTTGGGTCGATCGCCTGCGGATCCGCTCAGCTCCCATACGGGTGCGCTGTTCACAGCCCGCGTATAGGTCACGCGCGATGCCGTCTTCAATGCAAAATTCGCCGGAAAACGGGGCAGACACGACTCGCATCCGGCTTTAAGGCAATGCCTCTGAGACTGACTGGATTCTCCATGACCACGACAATTTTTGTCTGCGATACATGCAGTTACGCGCCGGGTCAGAAGACCGGACCGGGCAACGAAACCGGGGGTCAGATCCTTGCGCGGCTCGTCGAAGGGGCAGCCAGCGGCAAGGAAGCGGTCGCGGTCCGCCGCCAGGCCTGCCTGATGGGATGTGAGCGGCACTGCAACACGGCAATCAGTGCGCCGGGCAAGCTGACATACGTACTGGGCAAGTTCAAACCGTCCGAAGAATCGGCTGAAGCGATCGTCGAATACGCCGAAAAACACGCCGAGAGCGAAACCGGCCGCGTGCCCTTCAAGCAGTGGCCGCAGGGCGTGAAGGGCCACTTCGTCGCCCGTATCCCGGCACTTGGTGAGGCGGATGATGCTTGAAGACCTGATCGTCCCCGGCATCGACACGGCACTCGCCGAGCGGGTTCAGCACGATATCGATTTCAAGACCAAGCCGCCGGGCTCGCTGGGGCGAATCGAGCGTCTCGCCCTGCAGATGGCGCTGGCCCAGAACGCCGAGCGGCCCGGTTCGGATCCGGCGCATCTCCTGATCTTCGCCGGCGATCACGGTCTCGTCGAAGAGGGGGTTTCGGCTTGGCCACAGGATGTCACGGCTCAGATGGTGTTGAACTTTCTGAGCGGCGGGGCTGCCGCCAATGTGTTTGCCCGGGCAAATGATGTCGGGTTGACCGTGCTCGATGCAGGCGTCGCCGGAGAGTTGCCGGACATACCCTCGCTGCGTCGGGCGGGGATTCGCCCGGGAACGCGCAACGCGGCTGCGGAAGACGCCCTGACCTCCGACGAGGTAGAGCGGGCGCTCCGTTTCGGGGCCGAAGCTGCTCAGACGGCGGTTGCCAATGGCGCGAAGGTGGTCGCGCTCGGCGAGATGGGCATCGGAAATACGTCCTCCGCCAGCCTGCTTGCGCACGCAATCGACGGGATCGATCTGGAAGCGCTGATCGGTCCCGGCGCCGGCCTCGACGAGGACGGGCTTTCTCGCAAGCACGAGGTCTTGAAGCGCTGCACGGCACGGCGACCGGGTCGGCTTGCGCCTGTCGAGGCGCTTGGTGCCTTTGGCGGACTTGAGATCTGCGCCATGGCGGGCGCTGCCATCGGCGCTGCATCACAGCGTGCAATCGTACTTGTCGACGGGTTCATCGCGTCGTCTGCGGCTCTTGCGGCGTTGCGGGCGCGCCCGGAGGTCGAACCTTATGTCTGCTTTGCGCATCGGTCGCACGAACCGGGGCATCGATTGATTCTCGACGGTCTGGGGGCGGATCCACTTCTGGACCTCGAGCTGCGCTTGGGCGAAGGTACGGGTGCTTTGCTGGCGGTGCCGCTCCTGCGGGCGGCCTGCAGGATGCTGTCGGAAATGGCGACCTTCGAAAGTGCCGGCGTTTCGGAAAAGGACTGACGCATGATCGTGCGCGAGATCGGACATTTCCTGGTGGGCGTGATGTTTCTCACGCGCCTGCCGGTCCCGTCCGAGCTGCACCATGTCGAGGGACGGCTCGCGCGCGCCGCGCGATACTTTCCGCTTGTCGGTATTCTGGTCGGGCTGATCGCAGGCGGGGTTTTCTTCCTGACGGCGCAACTTCTGGACGCCTATCTGGCAGGCGCCGCCGCCGTCACCGTCGGCATGCTGATCACCGGCGGCCTGCATGAAGATGGCCTCGCCGATACGGCCGACGGCCTCGGCGGCGGACAGACGCGTGAGCACGCGCTCGAGATCATGCGCGACAGCCGACTTGGAACCTATGGGGGCTGCGCGCTCATATCCTCGATCGGCTTTCGCATTCTTGCGCTCGGTACGCTTGCACCGGTCCAGGGCTTTCTCGCGCTCGTGATCGCCCACACGGTCAGCCGCGCACTGATCCCGACGGTGCTCGTCTCCGGCGAGTATGCCCGCAGCCGGGGGCTGGCAAGTTCGGTCGCTCAAGGCGTGGGAAGCGTCGAGGTCGCCTTTGCAATCATCACGGCCTTCGGCGTCTCGATGATCGGCGGCTACGTGGCGGGCTTGGCCAGTTGCGCTGCCGCCGTCGTCGGTGGAGGCGTCATGCTCGCGGTGCTGATGCGGCGCCTCGGCGGCTACACCGGCGACGGTCTCGGCGCCGTGCAACAGGTGGGAGAAATCGCGGTCCTCGTTGTCCTGTCCGGGCTCTGGGCGTGATCTTCCTGCGCCATCCGCAGACCGACGCACCCGACGGCCTTTGCTACGGCAGGCTGGAGGTCGGTCTCGGTGAGGGTTCGGCCGATCAGATCCGGGATGCGCTCTCCACCGTCCCCGTAGTCCGCAACATCGTCAGCAGTCCGGCGCGGCGCTGCACGCAGCTCGCTGACCGGCTCGCCGCGCGCGGAGCCATGAAGATCGATCTCGACCCACGTTTGCTTGAGTACAATTTCGGTGGCTGGGAGGGCCGGTACTGGTCAGACATCCCGCGCGCCGACTCCGATCTCTGGATGCGCGATCTCTGGTCAAACAGACCGCCGGGCGGCGAAGCCTACGCAGAACAACATGCCCGCGTCGCCCAAGCGCTGTCGGACGTCCCAAAGGACGCCGTCGTGATCTGCCATGCCGGGACCATTCGCGCTGCCCGGATGATCCTGCTCGGCGAGAGCTTCGATCAGGTTTTCGCCGAGAAGATCCCGTTCTGCGAACCGATCACGCTGCAACGTTTGGCAGCGTGATGCCTCGAACGACGCTTGTCCTCGGCGGCGCCAGGTCCGGCAAATCGGCACGAGCTCTTGAGCTTGCCGTGGACTCCCCAAGAACTTTCGTCGCGACCGCCGAACCCATCGATGGCGAGATGGCTGAACGGATCAGCCTGCATCAGGCCGAGCGCGGTCCCGAATGGGGCCTGATCGAAGCGCCGCTTGCAATCACCGACAGTATCAAAAAGCACACCGAAGGCACGCTTCTGATCGACTGTCTGACGATCTGGCTGAACAATCTGATGTATCATGAACGCGACGTTGCAGCAGAGACCGCGCGTCTCATCGAGGCGCTCGGTGCCGCGCGCGCGCCGGTCGTCCTCGTGTCGAACGAGGTCGGCCTCTCTATCGCGCCGGAAAACGCTTTGGCCCGGCGGTTTCGCGATGCTCAGGGCCGTCTGAACCAGCAGGTCGCTGCCGTGGTCGAGCGGGTGGAGTTCATCGCTGCTGGCCTGCCGATGGTACTCAAGGGATGAGCCGAACGCCCGCGGTGATGATCCAGGGCACCGGATCGAATGTCGGCAAGTCCATGCTCGTCGCCGGGATCGCTCGCGCGCTCAGTCAGCGCGGGCTGAAGGTTCGCCCGTTCAAGCCGCAGAATATGTCCAACAACGCGGCGGTGACCGTGGATGGCGGCGAGATCGGCCGGGCGCAGGCTCTGCAGGCGCGTGCCTGCAACGCTGATCCGATCACCGACATGAACCCGGTGCTGCTGAAGCCTGAATCGGAGAAGGGCGCGCAGGTCATTCTTCAGGGGCAACGGCTGACGACCGTCAAGGCCCGGGAGTACGCAAAGCTAAAACCGCGTCTGCTGGACGGTGTGCTCGAGAGCTACAACCGCTTGGCAACGGAGGCGGATCTCGTGCTGATCGAAGGGGCAGGGAGCCCGGCCGAGATCAACCTGCGGGCCGGCGACATCGCCAACATGGGCTTCGCCGAGGCGGCGGACATTCCGGTCATACTCGCGGGCTGTATCGACCGCGGCGGCGTCATTGCGCAGATCGTGGGCACGCACACGGTGCTGCCGGACAATGATCGAAATCGGATAAAAGCATTCCTGGTCAACAAGTTCCGCGGCGATCCTGCGCTCTTCGATGACGGCTACCAGGCCATCGTCGGGGCTACCGGATGGAACGGTCTCGGCGTGATCCCGTGGTTCGCTGACGCGCTTCGGTTACCGGCGGAAGACGCAGCCGATATCCGTCCCAACGTCGAGGGGTCCGATCTCAAGATCGTCTGCCCGATGCTCTCACGCATCGCGAACTTCGACGATCTTGATCCGCTGAAACAATCACCGGGCGTCTCGGTCGAGATGATCCCCGCCGGACGACCCTTGCCCGGCGATGCCGATGTCGTGATCCTGCCCGGGTCCAAGTCGACGGTCGGAGATCTTGCGTTCCTGCGACAGCAGGGCTGGGACATCGATCTGCAGGCGCATGTGCGCCGCGGCGGGCACGTTTTGGGCATCTGCGGCGGCTATCAGATGCTCGGACGGGAGATTTCCGACCCACAGGGGATCGAGGGCGACCCGGGCACG
The DNA here is from genome assembly GCA_039184865.1 of Pseudomonadota bacterium. Taxonomy (GTDB): domain Bacteria; phylum Pseudomonadota; class Alphaproteobacteria; order Rhodobacterales; family Rhodobacteraceae; genus Thermohalobaculum. The sequence continues at coordinate 82,711 of JBCDAV010000013.1, forward strand.
ACGCCCGGCCTCGGCCTTCTCGATGTCACCACTGAAATGGTTCCGGACAAGACCCTGACGCGGGTGTCCGGCACCGATCTTGCCACCTCCGAGCCGATCGAGGGTTACGAAATCCATATCGGCCGCACGTCCGGGCCGGACACCATGCGCCCCGTCGCGCAAATCGAGGACGAGCCGCATGGCGCGAAGTCGCCGACCGGTCAGATTCAGGGGGTGTATCTGCACGGGATCTTCACCTCGGACAGCTTCCGTTCGGCCTGGCTGCGCGGCCTCGGCGCGCGCTCGCCCGAGCTGGCCTATGACGCGGCCGTAGACGCGACGCTGGATGCGCTCGCAATCCATCTAGAAGCCCATCTGGATATCGACGGGCTGCTGGACATCGCCAGGGCCGGCTGATCTGTTCAGCGCCCTGAGAATCGGAGCCCCGACCATGCCGACCCAAGCCCTGCGCGGTGTCATCGCGCCCAACCTGACCCCTTTCAACGCCGATCTCTCGGTCGCGGAGGCGCTTTATCTCGACCATGCCGCCTGGCTGATCGATCAGGGCTGCGTGGGGATCGCCCCGTTCGGCACGACGGGCGAGGCGCTCTCGATCGGTATCGAGGAGCGCATGGATTTGCTGGTCAAGCTCTGCCTTCGGATCGATCCGAAGAAGATCATTCCGGGCACCGGCCTCACCAGCCTGCCGGACACGGTGAAATTGACCCGCCAAGCCGTCGACATGGGCTGCGCCGGCGCGATGATCCTGCCGCCCTTCTATTACAAGGGCGTCTCGGATGACGGGCTCTTCGACTATTTTCAGTGGCTCATCGAAAGCGTCGACCGTCCGGCACTGAAGATCTACCTCTACCACATCCCGCAGGTCGCGGGCGTTGCCGTTCCACCATCGGTGTCGGCCCGGCTGTTCGAGGCGTTCCCGGACATCGTCGTCGGCATCAAGGATTCCAGCGGTGTCTGGGACAACACGGAGCAACTTCTCGGCATCGAGAATTTCATCGTCTATCCCGCACAGGAAAGCACCTTGATTGAAGGGCACGCCTTGGGCGCTGCCGGGTGCATCTCAGCCACGGCAAATCTCAACCCTGCCGCAATCGCGAAACTGATCGCCTCCATCGAAGCCGGTGCCCCGGACATGGCGCTGAACGAGCAGGTCTGCAGCTTCCGCAAACTGGTGGCCGGTGCCGGGCCGATCCCGGCGCAGAAGGCGCTTCTGCACCGCTGGACGGGCGATGACCGTTGGGCGCGCCTGCGGCCACCTCTGACTGCAACCCCGGATATCGCTGCGCTCGCCGCCGAGGTCGAGGCGATTCCAGGCTATTCCAAACCCGAGGTCTGACCATGACGCTGCTCACGCCGACCGGGATTCATGGAGAGATCGTCTGGCTCGGCTGCGTGCCGCCGGGTCCACCTGACATCAAATCGGTCGCCATCGACCGGATCGAGGTCGGCTGGGAAGGTTTCGCGGGTGAGGAGCATTCCGGCCTGACCCGTCCTGCCTGCGTTCGGGTCAAGAAGCAGTACGCACGCGACACCGAGATCCGCAACACGCGCCAGATCTCGATCCTGTCCGAGGAGGAAATGATCGAAGTCGCAGCCCGGCTGGACATTCCCGTCCTCAAGCCGGAATGGGTCGGCGCCAACATGGTGCTGCGAGGCATTCCCGATTTCACGCTGATCCCGCCCTCGTCGCGGCTGATCTTCGACTCCGGCGTGGCCCTCACGGTCGATACCGAGAATGCGCCGTGCAAGTTTCCCGCCGATCAGATCGAGGCAGCGCATCCCGGGCACGGCAAGGCGTTTCCGGCCAAGGCGCGCAACAAGCGGGGTGTAACGGCCTGGGTCGAGCGGATCGGACAGCTCGAATCAGGCGCGCGGTGTGAATTGCACATCCCGCCGCAACGGATCTACGCGCACGCCTGAAGATCCGGTGCCTTTTTCAGCAGCGCACGCTGGCGCAACAGGTCCGATTTTCATCGAATTTTAGGCATTCGCCCGTACTCCTGCCCGCGCATGCCGCGCCCGCTCTGTGAGGCGCCGGTGCGAGTTCGAACGAACGGTCCGGGATGGCCTCACAAACCGTCCCGGTGACGTGGCCCGGCAGGGCCGAAACGGAATACCCAAGGCGTGGTCGCGCGATTACACCGGTCCCGGAGCCCCCGATACCTGACGTGGGGTGCGTGGATTGAGCGGGCGGTCCTCTCGATTGGCCGCCCGCTCGCAACTCCCGAGCATCGTGCGTTGCGTCGGCCCGGCAGATCGGGACACGGCGCCATTTGTCGTGAAAATTTACCCTCTCCATGCAATGTAGCCATGCAACAGGCCGCATTGGCGGCGCCACACCAATCGCGTATAGCTTGCAGATGACCTTACGAGATCTGAGTGACCGCGCGCAGCGTCACCCCGAAAAAGCGCACCGGCAGGACAATCCCAGCCCGGCAAAGCCACGTTGGATCCGCGTAAAGGCGCCGACATCGAAGGGCTTTCACGAAACCTCGAAAGTGATCCGCGAACATCAGCTCTCGACCGTCTGCCAGGAAGCAGGCTGTCCCAATGTCGGGGAGTGCTGGTCGCAGGGACACGCGACCATGATGATCATGGGCGAGATCTGCACCCGCGGCTGCACGTTCTGCAACGTTGCCACCGGCAAACCTCAGGCACTCGATGTCTTCGAACCCCTGCGCGTCGCACAGGCGGTGGAGAAGCTCGATCTCAATCACGTTGTCATCACCTCGGTCGACCGCGACGACGTCAAGGACGGCGGGGCGGAGCATTTCGCGCAGACGATCCGGGCGATCCGGCGCAAGTGTCCGGGAACGACGATCGAGATCCTGACGCCGGACTTCCTCAGATGCGACCCGGCGGTTCTCGAGGTCATCGTCGATGCCAAGCCCGATGTCTTCAACCACAATCTCGAGACTGTGCCGGCGCTCTATCCGACGGTGCGTCCAGGAGCACGCTACTTTCACTCGCTGCGGCTGCTTCAGCGGGTCAAGGAACTGGACCCGTCAAGTTTCACGAAATCGGGTCTCATGGTCGGGCTGGGCGAGGATCGCACGCAGATCCATCAGGTGATGGACGACATGCGCGCCGCCGACATCGATTTCCTCACCATCGGTCAGTACCTTCAGCCAACGCCAAAGCACCATGCCGTTGAAAAATACGTGACGCCGGAAGAGTTCGAAGCCTACGAAAAAGCGGCTTATGCCAAGGGCTTCCTGATGGTTTCTGCCACGCCGCTCACGCGGTCGAGCTATCATGCCGGTGACGATTTCGCGCGGCTGCGGCTGGCGCGCGAAACCTCTCTGGCCCGCGGTTGAAGCGCCGGTCGCGGCTGTGAAACCTTATGTGAAGCTGACCTTACCGATATGGGGCAGATTGCGGTTTCGCTGCGCGTAATCGATCCCGTAGCCGACCACGAATTCGTCTGGGATCTCAAACCCGATCCAGCGCACGCCGACCGAGACCTCGCGGCGCGCCTGCTTGTTCAGCAGAGCGCAAATCTCGAGACGGGCCGGGCGCCGCGTCCCCAGGATCTTCTTGACGTGGCTCAGCGTGTGGCCGGTGTCGACAATGTCCTCGACGATCAGCACGTCGCGGCCCTCGATCTCGCCGCGCAAGTCCTTGAGAATCCTGACTTCGCGCGAGCTTTCCGTGGAATTGCCGTAACTTGACGCCTCGATAAAGTCGATCTCGACGGGGACGGTGAGCTTGCGGACAAGATCGGCAATGAAGATGAACGAGCCGCGCAACAGGCCGACGACGACCAGTTTGTCGGTTTCGGCGAAAGCCGCGTTGATCTCGGTCGCCAGTGCGTCGATCCGAGCCGCGATCTCGGCCTCACCGATCAGCGTGTCCACGCGATAATCCGGCGTCATCCTGTCCCCTCCCATCCCGGTCGACGAGACATTAACTGATCTGTGACAGAAGACGAACGATTGCATGGAGCGGGGGTTACATGCCGACACATGCCGAGACCCGGCAAATGCCGTACAGCGCGACCGAGATGTTCGCGCTGATCGCGGATGTCCCGGCGTATCCGCAGTTTCTGCCGTGGTGTTCCGCTGCGCGGATCCGCGGGCGGCGCGACTCCGGAGCAGCCGAGATCGTCGACGCGGATCTGGTGATCTCGTTCAAGGTCTTTCGCGAACGGTTCGGCAGCCGCGTCACGCTGCACCCGGATGAGAACCGGATCGACGTCGAATACCTCGACGGCCCGTTCAAATTTCTCAAGAACAACTGGCATTTCAAACCGGTCTCGGACACCGCGTGCGAGGTCGATTTCTTCGTGGACTTCGAGTTCCGCTCGAAGACGCTGCAGGCGATCATCGGCGTCGTCTTCAATGAGGCGATGCGCAGGATTGTAAGGGCCTTCGAGCAACGCGCCGAGGTTCTCTATGGCAAACGGGCAAGCGTCGCCTAGCGCACCATCTCCACGATCATGTCGAGCGCCTGACGGACCGAGGCGTTGCGAACCTCGGTGCGTCCGATGGCACCGAATTCGATCCGGGCATGGGCGGTTTCTCGGCCATCCCGCGAACACGCAAAATGCACGAGGCCCTCTGGTTTCTCGGCGGTGCCGCCACCCGGCCCTGCGACCCCAGTGATCGCGACAGTCACCTGGGCGCGGCTCCGTGCCAGCGCGCCTTCGGCCATTGCGCGCGCCACCGGTTCGCTGACGGCACCGTTGCTGTCGATCATCTGAGCCGGCACGCCCAGCAGTTCTGTTTTCGCAGCATTCGAATAGGTGACGAAACCGCGCTCGACGACTGACGACGATCCCGGAATGTCAACGAGGGTCGCCGCCACCAGCCCGCCGGTGCAGCTTTCGGCGGTCGCGATCATTAGTCCCTGCGCCTCGCACGCGTTCAGCACCGCTCGCGCGAGATCGTGAAGGTCGTCTCGATCAGAACCAGCCATGCGAAATCCCCGCAAAAACAAGCGTGACGATTGCCGCCATCGCGGCCGCGCCGACATCGTCGAGCATGATCCAGACGGCGCCGGGACGGTCAAGTTCGCTGATCGGCCAGGGTTTCCAGATGTCGAAGAGGCGGAACAGAACGAAGCCGCCGACAATGCCGGGCCAGGGAAAGACGCTCGACGGCATGCCCATCAGCCAGACTCCGACCGACAGCGGCCAGAGCGCCAGCATCTGGCCGACGACCTCGTCGATAACGATCTCACCCGGATCGTCGGACGCCGCACGCGGATCCTGACCGATCGCCCAGATGCCAAGGATGAACAGCACGATCGTGGCGCAAACAACCAATGGCGCATGGCCTAGCCAGTGCAGGCCCCAGGTGAGCGGGATCGCTGCAAGCGAGCCCCAGGTTCCCGGCGCCCCGGGCAGAGTGCCGACGCCGAAAACCGTGGTGATCGCCCGGGCGATCATATGGACGGCAACTCGATCGCCGCGACGGCCATGCAGCCCATGCCTTCCTCGCGCCCGACAAAGCCCATGCGCTCCATCGTCGTCGCCTTGATCGAAATCCGGGCTGCGTCGATCTCCATGATCTCGGACAGGCGCGCGCGCATGGCCTGCGCATGTGGCAGGATCTTCGGCGCCTCGCAGAGCAGCGTGAGATCGGTGTTGACGATCCGGCCGCCGCGGTCGCGCACCAGCTTCGCGGCGTGATCAAGAAAGACTTGGCTTTCCGCGCCCTTCCACTGTGGGTCCGACGGCGGGAAATGCGTGCCGATATCGCCCTCTGAAAGCGCACCGTAAATGGCGTCCGCGAGGGCGTGCAGTCCGACATCGGCGTCGGAATGGCCCTCGAGACGATGCGTGTGCGGGATGTTCACACCGCAAAGCCAGACGGCATCGCCGTCCGTGAAGCGATGGACATCGAAGCCCTGGCCGATGCGTGTCTCCATCGCGCGTTCCCCCTGAACTGCCTCAACGGGGGTGGTTATGGCGGCCGGGCCGCCACCTCCCCCACCCGCCCGCCCGGAGGCGCCGCCCCGGCCGGGCACGGCGGCAACCATCCGCTCAGCACGGGCAAGGTCTGGCTCGGTCGTGATCTTGAAGTTGTCGGGCTCGCCCTGCACCAAGCTGACCTCATACCCGGCGCGCCGGAACACCTCGGCATCGTCGAGCGCCGGTGGGCCTTCAGACGAGGCGGCCAATCGATGCGCGGCGAGAATCTTGGAAAACGGGAATGCCTGCGGTGTCTGGGCGCGCCAGAGCCCGGCCCGCGGCGTGGGTCGGTCCGCCATCGGTTGTTCCGCCGACCCTGTTTCGTGCCAGAGCGCATCGACGACCCGCTCGGCGAGGATCGCGCCACCGGGTGCATTGCACAGGTCGTTCAAGGCTTCGGTCGATACGAAAGGTCGCGCCGCATCATGGATGAGGACGCGATCCGGAGCATGCGGTTCGAGGGTTTCAAGCGCCCGGCGCACCGAGTCGCTGCGTTCGGCACCGCCATCGACCGGGAACACACGCTCGGCACCTTCAAGCACCGCCACCGCCGCGGCAAAAAGATCCTTTGCATCCGGATGGATCGCCACGGCGATCGGTCCCGAGACAGAAGACCCAAGGAAGGCACGCAACGTCCGCGTCAGGATCATCTCGCCGCCCAGGAGCCGGTACTGCTTGGGCACCGGCCCGCCGAGGCGCAAACCCTTGCCCGCGGCGACAATGACGGCTGCAGTCTTCATGTTCCCTCCATGTCCCTGCGGTTATCTCCTGCGAGAGCCCATGAGAAGCCCGTTTGCGCGTGGCAAACCTGCGCAGCCCGTCCGGAGGCTTGCCAGTCCTGCGCCTGCCGGGTAAGCAATGTGTGGCGGGTGGGTAAAAAATAGGCAGTCTGTGCTGGCACTAGGTGACATTCGGATTGATTCTCCGGTGATCCTGGCACCCATGGCCGGGATCACGGATCGTCCGTTCAGGGAAATCGTTGCGAAATTCGGCGCCGGTCTCGTGGTCTCCGAGATGGTGGCGACCCAGGAGTTACTCGCACAGAAACCCTCGGTCCGCGCCAAGGCAGAGGTCGCCGCGGGAAGTGTCGGAACCAGCGTGCAGATCGCAGGTCGCGATCCCGCCGCTATGGCCGAGACGGCCCGCAGGCTCGTCGGCGACGGCGCGCGTATCATCGACATCAACATGGGATGCCCGGCGCGCAAGGTCACGGGCGGCGCCTGCGGGTCGGCGCTGTTGCGCGATCCCGATCAGGCCTTGCGGATCATCGACGCGGTCGTGGGCGCCGTGGCAGTCCCGGTGACCCTCAAGACCCGGCTTGGCTGGGACGAGAATTGTCTGAACGCGCCGGAGATCGCGCGTGCTGCGGAGGCGGCGGGTGTCCGGATGATCACCATTCACGGGCGGACGCGTTGCCAGTTCTACAAGGGGCAGGCCGACTGGCGGGCGATCCGCGACGTGGTTGAGGCCGTCGCGGTCCCGGTCATCGCGAACGGCGATATCGTCGATGCCGAGACGGCACGGCGCGCTCTTTCGCTGTCAGGTGCTGCGGGCGTGATGATTGGCCGTGGTGCGATCGGCAAACCCTGGCTGCCGGCCGAAATCGCCGCTCGGCTTCAGGGGCGTATGGTGGATCTCCGACCGTGCGGACAGGCCTTCGGCGATCTGGTCGCCGCACATGCCGAGGCGCATCTGAATTTCTACGGCACCGATCCCGGCATTCGCGCCATGCGCAAGCACATGGATGGCTATCTCTCGCAGGTGCCCGGATCGGGCGATCTGCGCACCTGGATGATCCGGGAGACCGCCACCGAACGGCTTTTCCGCGGGATCCGCGAACTGGGTGACTTGGACGCAGCGGTTGGGAGCCTCGCCGCATGACAGCGATTGGCTATGAGCAGATCTGGCAGGCGATGCCGAATCCTGGGATCATCCTGTCGGGGGACGACATTGTTGCCGACCTCAACGGGGCCGCGGAGCACTTCCTCGCGATGTCGCGACGCTCGCTGGTCGGGCGTTCGCTGCTGACGCGTGCTGGCGAGGACAGCCGGATTGCCGACGTGATCCAGCGCGTCCGTGCTGGAGCTCAGGCACTTTCCGAGTACAACGTCGAGTTTGCCTGGCCGGAGGCACCGGTCCGCATGGCCGACATCTTCGCGACGCCGCTCGACGAGGGCGCGATCCTGATCCTGATCCATCCGCGCGCGAATGCCGAGGCGATGAACAGGCAGATGACCAGCCGGGATGCGGCGCGCTCGGTGGTCGGCATGGCGTCGATGCTCGCGCACGAGATCAAGAACCCGTTGGCGGGAATTTCGGGTGCTGCACAGTTGCTCGAGATGAGCCTGAGCGACGAGGACTCTGAACTGACGGAACTGATCCGCGACGAGGCCGACCGGATCGGCAACCTCGTCAAGCGTGTCGAGGAGTTCGGCGATTTCGGGCTCGCGCGGCGCCGCCCCGTGAACATCCACGACGTGCTCGACCGGGCGGCAAAGTCCGCGAAGGCGGGCTTCGCCGACCATGTCCGCTTCGTCGAGGACTACGATCCCTCGCTGCCGCCCACCATGAGCGACCCGGACCAGCTGATCCAGGTGTTCATGAACCTCCTGAAGAACGCCGCCGAGGCGACACCCGAGGTCGGCGGCGTGATCATGCTGAAGACGGCCTACCGGGCCGGGGTCAAGGTCCGCACCCCGCGCGGCCAGACCGAAAGCCTGCCGCTGCAGATTTCGATCTCGGATAACGGGACCGGCGTCCCAGAGGATCTGCGATCCCACATCTTCGAGCCTTTCGTGACCTCGAAAGCCAAGGGCTCTGGGCTCGGCCTCGCGCTCGTCTCGAAAATTGTCGCGGACCACGGCGGCGTCATTTCGTGCGACAGCGCGCCCGGCTTCACGATGTTCCGGATGCTGATGCCGGTCGCATCGGCCAGCGACATCGCTCAGTTCGGCGACGATCAAGAGGATGCGGCATGACCCAGGGCATGACGGTGCTGCTGGCCGACGATGACCGGTCGATCCGGACCGTGCTGAATCAGGCGTTGAGCCGGATGGGCTGCCGCGTCCGGGCGACGGGCTCGTGCAACGCGCTCTGGCGCATGATCGACGAAGGCGAGGGCGATCTGGTCGTGACCGATGTGCACATGCCCGACGGTGACGCGCTCGATCTGTTGCCGGCGATCCGGCGCAAGCGCCCGGACCTGCCCATCATCGTGATGTCGGCTCAGAACACGGTCATGACGGCCATCCGCGCGGCCGAGGTCGGCGCATACGAGTATCTGCCAAAACCTTTCGATCTCAAGGAGTTGTTGGGGTTTGTGCAATCGGGACTTGAAGGCGTTGTAAAGTCCCAGGACCCTGATGAGCCGGAACGCCCCATCGGCGAGGAACTGCCGTTGATCGGGCGCTCGCCGGCGATGCAGGAGGTCTACCGCATCATGGCGCGCCTGATGCACACCGATCTGACGGTGATGATTTCCGGCGAGAGCGGCACCGGCAAGGAACTGGTCGCGCGTGCTCTGCACAATTTCGGCAAGCGCGCGCCCGGACCTTTCGTGGCGATCAACATGGCGGCAATCCCGCGCGAACTGATCGAGTCCGAGCTGTTCGGCCATGAACGGGGCGCTTTCACCGGCGCCACCGAGCGCTCGGCGGGCAAATTCGAGCAGGCTCAGGGTGGCACGCTCTTCCTCGACGAGATCGGCGATATGCCGCCCGAGGCTCAGACCCGGCTTCTTCGGGTTCTGCAGGAGGGTGAGTTCACCACGGTCGGTGGCCGCACGTCGCGCCAGGCCGACGTTCGCATCATCGCCGCGACCCACCAGAACCTGAAGAACCTGATCGCCGAGGGACGTTTTCGCGAGGATCTGTTCTATCGGCTGAATGTCGTTCCGATCCGCCTGCCGCCTCTGCGCGAGCGAATCGGCGACCTTCCCGATCTCGCCCGTGCCTTCCTGCGCCGTGCGGAACAGGAGGGTCTGCCGCGCAAGACACTGTCCAGCGAGGCGCTCGAGGCTCTGAAGACACACTCATGGCCGGGCAATGTCCGCGAGCTGGAAAACCTCATGCGCCGCATGGCGGTGCTTTGCCCCGATGATCAGATCCCCGCCGATGTGGTCGAACAAGAGCTGACGTCACGTGGGGACAGCGGGCTCGACCTGAACGGGGAACGCGGGGCAGGGCGGAGCCTCGGCGCCGCTGTCGAAATGCATATCGAGCAATATTTTCAACGGCATGGCGACATTCTCCCGCCGTCGGGTCTGTATGACCGGGTCCTGCGCGAGATCGAGCTGCCGTTGATCGCGCTGACGCTGTCCGCGACCCGTGGAAATCAGCTGAAAGCAGCGGAGCTTCTGGGCATCAACCGGAATACTCTGCGCAAGAAGATCAGGGAACTTGACATTCCGGTCACACGCGGCAAGAAACTGATGTAGATTGGCAACAGTAGGCGGCGCGTAGCAGACACAACAGATCTGCGCCGCGTGAGGGCGAGTGGCGGAAAGCAGAACTCCAGCGGAGCCAGCGCAGAGCGCGCTGACCCCGGCACCGGCAGCTGACCTGTCAGGCAAGCTGTTTCGGCGGTGCGCGGTCGTTCTCGTCATCCTAGGGCCGATGCTCGCCGCGGCGACGGTCTATTCCCTCAGCGATGGCGCACGCGGACTTATCTCGCCATCGGTGTTTCAGGGCCTGCTGATCCTCGACATCTGCTACGTCATCGCACTGGCATCGCTGATCGCTTGGCGCATCGGGGCGCTGATGCTCCGGCGTGGAGACCGGGCGGCGGGCACGCGGCTGCACCTCCGTCTGGCTGGCGTGTTCGCGGCCGTTGCGCTGATGCCGACCATCCTCGTTGCCGTGTTCGCAGCGACGACATTGGGGATCGGGCTCGAGAATCTGTTTTCGGACCGGATCGGATCGGTCGTGCGGAATTCGCTGTCCACAGCCGAGTCTTACCAACGCGAACATCGCTCGGAAATCCAGCGCGATATCTACGGCATGGCGAGCGACCTCAATCGCGCGGCGCAGACCGGGATCACGCCGCAGCAGCTAAATGAACTTGTGAAACAGCAGGCGTTCCTGCGCGAACTTCCCCGCGCCTACGTGTTCAGCGTCGACAAGGAGATCGTCGCGCGCGGCGAGTTCAGTTACCTCTTCCACTTCTATCCGCCGACGGATCAGCAGATGGCGCGGGCGCGACAGGGCGAGGTCGTCCTGATCGAGGATCCGGCCCGCGACGAGATTCGCGCGCTGGTCTTTCTGCCCAACTTCTTCGACGCCTTTCTCTACATCTCGCGCGGCGTCGAGGGCGACGTCCTTCGGCTGCTCGATTCGACCCGTGGCACGGTCCAGTTCTACGAGCGCCTCGAAAGTCAGCGCGGCAGCGTGCTGCTCGACTACGCGCTCGTCTATCTCGGCTTCGCGCTCTTCGTCATTCTTGCCGCCATCGTGCTCGGCCTGTGGTTCGCCGAACGTCTCGCCAAACCGGTCGGGCGTCTTGCCGGGGCCGCCGAACTCGTCGGTGCTGGAAATCTCGACATCCGGGTCAAGGAAGAGCGCGGCGATGACGAGATCGCCATGCTCAGCCGCGTCTTCAACCGGATGACCGGGCAGCTCAAGGGGCAGCGGAACGCACTGCTCGCAGCACGGGACGAGACCGAACGGCGGCGCCAGTTCATCGAGGCGGTGCTTGACGGCGTCACCGCAGGTGTCATCGGCCTCGACAGTCAGGGCCGTATCGATCTGATCAACGATGCCGCGGCCGAAATGCTAGACACCGATCCGGCAAGTTGTTTCGGAGAGCCGCTCTCCGCCATCGCGCCGGGCTTCGCGTTCCTGCGCGATGAAGCACTGGCCGCCGCGAGCGCCGTGGCGCGTGGCGAAGCGCGCAACATGGTGCGCGGTGAAAACCGCGAGTTCCTCGCCCGCATCGCGCCGAAGTCGCCGGACGATCTGGACGAGGGTTTCGTTCTGACCTTCGAGGACATGACCGCGCTCGCCTCGGCCCAGCGCATGGCAGCATGGGGCGACGTCGCACGCCGCATCGCGCACGAGATCAAGAACCCGTTGACCCCGATTCAGCTTTCCGCCGACAGGATGCGGCGCAAGCTCTCGCGCACGGTCGGGGCCGATGCGGAAGGGTTCGAGACCTATCTCGACGTCATCACCCGGCAAGCGGGCGACATCCGTCGCATGGTCGACGAGTTCTCGAAATTCGCGCGGATGCCCGAGCCGAGCCTTGCCGAGCAGGACCTCTGCACGTTGCTGCGGGACGCCGTGCTGCTGCAATCAGAAGCGCGCACCGACATCGACTACCGGCTGGACCTGCCGACCGATGCTGCATTGATCCACGCAGACCGCGGGCTGATCAATCAGGTCCTGATCAACCTGTTGCAGAATGCCGCCGACGCGATTGATGGACGGATCGAACGCGACGGCCCGACCGACACGCCGCGCACCATCGAGACGGCGCTCGAGCCGGGCCCGCGCACCTGGCGGCTGCACATCACGGATTCGGGCATCGGATTGCCCGAGGATGACCGCGACCGCTTGACCGATCCATATGTGACGACCCGGGCGAAGGGCACAGGTCTGGGCCTGGCGATCGTTCGCAAGATCGTCGAACAGCACGGTGGAGAACTGATCCTGGGGAACGCGCCGGAGAGCGCGGAGAAGGCAGGACTGGATGGAGCACGGATCACTGTGCGGTTGCCGCGCCCGGCGGGTGCCCGGCAGCCGTCGCAGGGGGTCGATGCGACCGAGGGGGAGGCAGCCTGAGCATGGCCGATATTCTGATCGTGGACGACGAGGCGGACATCCGCACGCTGATCTCGGACCTGCTCGAGGACGAGGGGCACACCGGGCGCACCGCACACGACGCCGACAGTGCCTTCGCCGCGATCGAACTTAGCGCGCCGGACCTGATCATTCTCGACATCTGGCTGCAGGGCAGCCGCATGGACGGGATCGAAATTCTGAAATCCGTAAAACGCGACAATCCCGGCATCCCCGTCGTCATCATCTCCGGCCACGGCAACATCGAGATCGCCGTCGCCGCCGTGCAACAGGGCGCCTACGACTTCATCGAGAAGCCCTTCAACATGGACCAGTTGCTGGTCGTGGTCGGTCGCGCGCTCGAAGCCTCGCGCCTGCGCCGCGAGAACGCGGAATTGCGCGCCCATGAAAGCGCGTCGTGGCAGATCGTCGGATCGTCCCCGGCCATCGCGTCGCTGCGCACGAAGCTGGACCGGGTTGCCCGTGGTGGCAGCCGGGTGATGCTCAGCGGCGGACCGGGGTCCGGTAAGGAAGTCTCTGCCCGGTACATCCACGCCCATTCGGACCGGGTCGATTCCCCGTTTATTGTGGTCAACGCTGCATCCATCGCCTCCGACCGCATGGAAGAGGTGCTGTTCGGCCGTGAAACCAACGGCGCGCTCGTACAGGCGGGCGTGTTCGAACAGGCCGATGGCGGCACGCTCTTCATCGACGAGGTTGGCGACATGCCGCTCGGCACACAGTCCAAGATCCTGCGCGTCCTTGTGGATCAGGCCTTCCAGCGCCTCGGCGGTGCATCTACCGTCAGGGTGGATGTGCGGGTGATCTCGGCGACGAACCGCAATCTCGACCGTCTGATCCGGGAAGGCGCGTTTCGCGAGGATCTCTTCCACCGGCTCAGCGTCGTCCCGATCGACGTTCCACCGCTCGATCGTCGACGCGAGGACATCCCCGAGATCGCCGAGCACTTCCTCGATCTGTTCGCGCGTGATCAGGGGCTGGTTCGGCGTCGCCTGAGCGACGGATGTATCGCGGCGCTTCAGACCCGCGACTGGCCGGGCAATGTCCGGCAATTGCGCAACCTGATCGAACAGGTGCTGATCCTCGGCGGCGACAGCCCGGATATCGACGCCGACGAAATCCCCGGTGGTCCGGCGCCCGATCAGGGCGACCACGGGCTCGGCGCAGTTATGTCGCTGGTTGCCTCGTTGCCCCTGCGCGAGGCGCGCGAACTGTTCGAGCGGGAGTATCTCATCGCGCAGATCAACCGGTTCTCCGGCAACATCTCGAAGACGGCGAGCTTCGTCGGCATGGAGCGCTCGGCGCTGCACCGCAAGCTCAAGATGCTCGGCGTCGTCACAACCTCGCGCGGCGGCGTCCGGATCGCCACGACCGACGGCGAAGAACAGGATCTCGCGGCGACGGATAGCTGACGCATTCGTCCGCATCCGCCAAAAAAAGCCCGCGCATGCCCCTTTCAACGCGGGCGCAACCTGCTAAAAGCCCGGCGGCTCAGCCATTCGGCGGGAGTCGGCCCTTCGCGCACCGCGCCGCGAAACGCGCCGGCAAACACACTTGGAGACTCAGATGGCATTCGACTTCGACACGGTGATCGACCGGCGCGGCACCCATTCGGTGAAGTGGGACGGCATGGCCGGTCGCCTCGGGCTGACGGCCGAGGATCAGATCCCGATGTGGGTCGCCGACATGGATTTCGCGGCACCGCCTGCGGTGAACGACGCCATTCGGGGATTGGTCGATCACAGCGTGCACGGCTATTTCGGCGACGACTCGCAGATGCGCGCGGCGGTCACGAACTGGATGTCGACGCGTCATGGCTGGGAACCCGATCCCGACTGGATGAGCTGGGTGCACGGCCTCGTCGCCGGCATCGGCTTTTCGATCCAGGCCTTTACCGAGAAGGGCGAGGGCGTGGTCGTGTTCTCTCCGGTCTACCACATGTTCGGGAACACGGTGAAAGCGGCGGGGCGCACACTTATCGAGTCAGAACTCAAGCAGGTTCAGGGCCGCTACGAGATGGACCTCGACCGGCTGGCCCAGGATCTCCCGGACAACGCGCGCATGGTGCTTTTTTGCTCGCCGCACAATCCGGGCGGTCGGGTCTGGACGGCGGACGAGATCACCGCACTGGCGAATTTCTGTGCCGAGCGGGATCTGATCCTCGTCTCGGACGAGATCCACCACGATCTGGTTTTTGACGGCGCAACCCATCTGGTGACCCACAAGGCAGCCCCGCAGATCGCGGATCGTCTCGTAACGCTGGTCGCGCCCACGAAGACCTTCAACATCGCAGGCTCACTGACCGGCGTGGTGGCTATCTCGAACCCGGTGCTGCGCAAGAAGTTCGCCGATGCCAAGGCGGCTTGCGGTTCCGGCGCGTCCAACCGATTCGGGATGGTTGCGGCCGAGGCAGCCTACCGCCACGGCGCCCCCTGGCTAGATGCACTGCTGCCCTATCTGCAGGCCAATCGGGATGCTCTGGACAAGGCCGTCGCGGACCACATGCCCGGCGTGCGCTCGATGCCGCTGCAGGCGACGTATCTGGCCTGGCTGGATTTCTCCGGGCTTGGCCGGGACATGGCCGAGGTGACGAAGCAGGTCGAGCACGAGGCGCGCATCGCGGTCAATCGCGGAGGCACGTTCGGGCAGGGCGGCGACGGCTGGCTGCGGTTCAACTTCGCCTGTCCGCGGGCCACTCTGGACGAGGCAATCGAGCGGCTTGCAGATACGTTCGGCTAGTCATTCAACCGCAGATAGTCGAGATACCACTCGACCAGTGCATTCACCCCGGTTCGGTAGTCCGTCTCTGGCACGTAGCCGGTCAACCGGTTCAGGAGCGAACAGTCGGCCCAGGTCGCGGGCACGTCTCCCGGCTGCATCTCCATGTAGTTGCGCTTCGCCTCGATCCCGAGCGCATCCTCGATGGCGTCGATGAAGTCGAGCAACCGCACCTTTTGGGAGTTGCCGATGTTCACCACGCGCCACGGGGCGGCGGGAGAGAGCGAGTCGCCCTCAGCGATGTCCGCCGGTGTCGAGGGGCGCTCGGGAACCGCGTCCATCAGCAAACGGATGCCGCGCACGAGGTCGGTGACATAGGTGAAATCGCGGTACATCTCGCCGTGATTGTAGATGTCGATCGTGCGCCCTTCATGGATCGCCTGCGTGAACTTCAGCGGCGCCATGTCGGTGCGACCCCAAGGGCCGTAGACCGTGAAGAAGCGAAACAGCGTCGTGGGTATGTCGTGCAGATGCGCCCAGGCGTGGGACATCGACTCGCCGGCCTTCTTCGTTGCCGCGTAGATCGTCATCTGGTGATCGGCCCTGTCGGTCTCGCGGAACGGCATCTCCGTGTTGGCACCATAGGCTGACGAGGTCGACGCGATCAGCAGGTGGCGCACGCCAATGGCTTTCGCCGCCTCGAGAACGTTGAAGGTACCGGTAACATTGGCGTCCAGATAGGCGCGCGGGTTCTCCAACGAGTAACGCACGCCCGCCTGCGCTGCGAGGTGAACGATGATCTCCGGCGCGAAAGCCTCGATATCCGCCAGAAGCCGACCCGGTTCCTCCAGCAGCGCTTCGGTCGCGGAATAGCCCGGTTTCTGGAGCAGCCGCTGGTGCCTGCGTTGCTTCAGCGTCATGTCGCCGAAAGTCGTGAAGCCGTCATAGCCGTGGACTGCATGACCTTCGTCCAGCAGCAACTCGGCGAGGTGATAGCCGATGAATCCGGCTGTTCCGGTGATGAAGACCTTCATGGCAGGCTCACAATGCCCGGACCTTCTCTAGCACGGGCAAAAGGTACTCTCGGAACCTTTCAGGGTCCTCGGACATCGGGAAGTGGCCGAGACCGTCCATGATCGTGAGCTCCGCGCCCTCGATCATCGCCGCCGTGTCACGCGATGCCTGCGGCGTGCAGGAGTGGTCGTATTCGCCGGTCAGCATGAACACCGGGCAGATAGAAGTGTCGATCTCGCGCAGGCCCTCGGACACGTCGCCGTCCAGCGAGTAGAAGTGCAGGTCGCCTTTGAAGACGCCCGGCCCGCCCTGCATGTAGTGCCAGAGTGTCTCCCAGCGGTGCTCGACGGGTGCTGCCGGGCCGACCAGTCCCCAGCAATATGCCGCACAGAACTCGCCGCCGTGGATGTTTGGCTTGTGCAATCCGTCGAGCGGGAAGTAGCGCTGCACGAAGGCCGAGGATTGCAGCCCGATCACGCAGCGAAACCGCTCCGGATGCCGCTTCGCCAGTTCCAGCACGACCCGCCCGCCGATGGAGCATCCGATCGGCACGGGACGGTCCAGAGCAAGCGCATCGCAGATCGCCAGGATCATCTCGACATAGCGATCCGTCGTCAGCAGATACTCCTCGTCCTGAAATCCCTCAGGCGGCGAGGACTTTCCGTGCCACGGCATGTCGAAAGCGATCACGCGAAAATTCGCGGTGATCTCAGGGTCATTGAACAGCGCGCGGTACTGTCGGCCGTCCGAGCCCGCCGTATGCAGACACAGGAGCGGGATGCCCTGACCGGCTTCCTCGAAATAAAGGCGATGCGGCTGGCCGTGGATCTCAAGCCGGACGTATCGCCCGATGATCGGCTCGATTTCGGCCATCAGATCCGCCCCCGAAGCTGTTCGAGCAGGATCTTCACGTAAAGCATGTTTCCGAGCAGCAGATCGATGTCGCCCTCGAGCCGCATCTTGCCCGCGCGGATCAGCGCGTGCAGGTCGTGATGCATCGGTGGTGGCATCTGCTGCCAGAACTTCAGCCAGGCATCCTCGGTGCCGAGGATCGCGAAATCGCAGGCCGACACCTGCAGGTCCTCGCGTTCGCAGGCGCTGATCCGTCCGTTCTCGATTGTCACGAGCCAGTTTTCGGCGCCGATCCCCAGCAGCATCGTGAACGAAGCCCAGCGCCCGCGTCGCACAAGCGCCGCGTTCGCGTTTACCAGCTCCGGCAAGGCGTCGATCATCCCCGTCCTCTTGTTCTCGCCGCGCGCACCCTCCACTATGCCGATATGACACGCAAGACCATTGGTGTTCTCGGATTGGCGGAGGTTAGCCAGGGCGGCGCGCCCTCGCAGCGCATGGCCGACAATTATGCGCTGACGGCGGCGCGGATGACCGGCGCTGTGCCGCTGATCATCCCCTCATTGCCGGAAACGCAGGACATCGGTCATCTGCTCGAAATTCTCGACGGCATCATCCTGACCGGTGGCCGGGCCAACGTCCATCCCGAGGAATACGGCCATGCCGAGACCGAGGCGCACGGTCCGTTCGATCGTCCGCGCGACCGGCTTGCCTTCGATCTGGTCCGGGCCTGCGTCGACAGCGCCAAGCCGCTTTTCGGGATCTGCCGGGGATTTCAGGAGATGGCGGTGGCTTACGGCTCGACGCTACACCCCGAAATTCGCGATCTGCCGGGGCGGATGAACCATCGAATGCGCCAGGACGTGCCGCGGGAGGAGCGCTACGACGTGCGCCATGCAGTGGACCTGATCGACGGCGGGGTCTTCGCGAAAATCTACGGCACGACACGGATCGAGGTGAACACACTGCACGGTCAGGCAATTCTCGATGTCGGGGACCGGATCGTCATCGAAGGACAGGCCGAGGATCAAACCCCCGAAGCGCTGGCGATCCGTGAGGCGCCCGGATTCGCGATCGGAGTGCAGTGGCACGCCGAGCACGATCCCGATATCCAGCCGGTCAACGCGCCCCTCTGGGACTCGTTTCGGACTGCGATGAACGCCTAAACCCGGTCAGCAATGTGCGACGTTGACCGCGAGACCGCCGAGCGAGGTCTCCTTGTACCGCTCGGACATATCGGCACCGGTCTCTTTCATCGTCTTGATGCAGGCATCGAGCGAGACGAGATGGTTGCCGTCGCCGCGCAGGGAGAGTGACGCGGCCGTCACGGCCTTTATCGCGCCCAGCCCGTTGCGTTCGATGCATGGCACCTGGACAAGCCCGGCTATCGGATCGCAGGTCATGCCGAGATGATGCTCGAGCGCGATTTCTGCGGCGTTCTCGACCTGGCTCGGCGTGCCGCCCATCGCTGCGCAAAGCGCACCTGCCGCCATGGCCGAGGCCGAACCCACTTCCGCCTGACAGCCGCATTCGGCGCCCGAGATAGACGCATTGTGTTTCACGATCCCGCCGATCGCGGCGGCCGTCAGCACCATGTCGCGCAGGCCCTCGCGCGATGCGCCCATGATGTGGTCGCGGTAATAGCGCAGGATCGCCGGCATTACGCCCGCGGCACCGTTGGTGGGGGCGGTCACGACCTGCCCGCCGGCGGCATTCTCCTCGTTCACCGCCATCGCGTAGACGCTGATCCAGTCGTTGATGACGTGCGGGGCCGGGTGGTTCAGCCCGGCTTCGTCCTTTAGTTGGCCATGAATTCCGGGCGCCCGGCGCCGGACATTCAACCCGCCCGGCAGGATGCCGTCCTGCGCCAGGCCGCGATCGATGCAGTCGTTCATCACCTCCAGAAGCCGGTCGATGCCCTTCTCGAGATCGGCGCGCTGGCGCGAAACCTGTTCGTTGCGCCGCTTCATCTCGGCAATCGAAAGGCCCGAGCGCCTGGCCATCTCAAGCATTTCGGCCGCCGTCTCGAACGGGTAGGGGATTTGCAACCCCGTGGCCGCATTGCCGATCCGGTCGGGATCGGCGAGCTCGGTCGCCGTCAGAACGAAACCGCCGCCGATCGAGTAATAGACTTCACGATGCGACTGGGCACCGCGATCATCGTAGGCCTCCAGCACCATGCCATTTGCATGACCCTCGAGCGGCGGGCCGAAGTCGAAGATCACGTCGAGATTGGGGTCAAAGGCAAGCGATAGACCCTCGGGCTCGATCCGCTTCTCCGCCGCAATCGCCGCAAGGGCCGCTTCTGCCTTCTCGGCGTCCAGCGTGTCCGGCTCGAACCCCGCGAGGCCGAGGATCACGGCCCGGTCGGTCGCGTGACCCTTGCCCGTGAAAGCGAGAGATCCGTGCAGCCGGCACGAGACCCGTACCGGCGCACCGCCACCGGGGATGCGGTTCTGTCCGCTGCGCAGATCGTCAAGAAACCGTGCCGCTGCCACCATCGGCCCCATCGTGTGGGAACTCGACGGGCCGACGCCGACCTTGAAAATATCGAAGACACTGAGGAACATCGCCTCTCTCCCGAGCCTGCCCGTGATCTAGGCCGGAAAACGCTTATGTCCTGCGGTCGGGCGACACTCTGTGGTATCTGGACGACGAATGCGACTCACGAGGGGACGAAAATGACCGAGGCGCTCAGCCCCGCCGACGCGGCCAAACGCGCGGCTGCCGTGAAGGCGCTGGAGTATGTCGAGGACGGTATGAAGCTGGGTCTCGGCACCGGGTCGACGGCGAAGTGGTTCGTCGACCTGTTGGCCGAGAGCGGCAAACGGATCACCGGCGTGCCGACATCGTCCGTGACCAAGGCGCAGGCCGAACGCTTGGGCATTCCCTTGATGACCTTGGATCAGGCCGGATGGCTGGATCTGGTCGTGGACGGCGCGGACGAGTTCGACCCGAACCTGAACCTGATCAAGGGGGCAGGGGGCGCGCTGCTGCAGGAGAAGATCGTCGCGGCGGCATCGGACAGGATGGTCGTGATCTCCGACCCCTCCAAAGAGGTCGGAACCCTCGGCGCCTTTCCGCTTTCGATCGAGGTCGTCCGCTTCGGCTGGGAGACGACAGGCAAGCTGATCACGCGCTGCCTCGCTGCCAGCGACGTGGACGGTCAGGGCTGGGCCATCCGGTCCGGCGAGAACGCCTTTGTCACCGATGAGGGGCACTTCATTCTGGACCTGAAGCTCGGGCGCATCGGCGATCCGGCGGCGTTGAATCGCGATCTGAATCTCATACCCGGCGTCGTCGAAACCGGTTTGTTCTGCGGAATCGCTTCGGTCGTGATCGTCGGGCACGAGGACGGAACCTCAAATGTCGTTGCTGCGTGATCATCGCCACTCGGTAGCAATCTGCGCGGTCGCGGCGTTGCTGTTCGCCGGGTCGCCCGCCGACCGGGCCGCCGCGGCAGCGATCGAGGACGAGGGCATCGAGTATTACGACAGCATCGAACTGGGGTATGCGAAGGACATCTCCCAATGGATCATCAACGAGGTGATCGACGACTACGTTGAGCAGACCATGACCGAGTTCAAAAAGCTCAACAGCGCGTGTTTTCCGCGGCCGAATGTAATCGTGATGCCGGCGATCCGCTTCAAGGTTCGGACGGCTGAAGAGCGCTGGACCAAGCAATTCGTCAAGGCAATCGTCCGAAATTACTCGAAGAACGAGTTGATCGTGATGTGGCGCGGGGTGAACCCGACGAGGGGTGCCGAGAAGATGGGGGTCTTCGAGATCGACCGGAAGCGCGCGACGACGGGCGTGATCGAACGGTTCGTGGCGCATCTGAAATATCAGATCGACTGGAGGCTTCTGCCGTCGGTCCGCGAACACTGCGCAGAAAAGCTCGGCACATCGCCATGAACCCGCGAGCCGACTCACGCGAGCGTGACCTGACGTTGATGTCATGACGCGCTGCCCTTAGCTGCGGCACCCAGAACAATCCGGAAAGGACAGAGCCATGAGCGAGTTTGACTATGACCTCTTTGTCATTGGTGGGGGCTCGGGCGGGGTCCGGGCAGCGCGAATTTCGGCCAATCATGGCGCCAAGGTCGCGATTGCCGAAGAATTTCGTTATGGTGGGACCTGTGTGATCCGCGGCTGTGTCCCGAAGAAGCTGATGGTCTATGCCTCGTCGTTCTCCGAGGCGTTCGAGGACGCCGAAGGCTTCGGCTGGACCGTCGGCGAGAGCTCGTTCGACTGGTCGAAGCTGATCGCGAACAAGGACGTCGAGATCGACCGGCTCGAAGGGATCTATGCCAGGAACCTCGACGGTGCCGGTGTCGAAGTCCTGCGCACCCGCGCCGAGGTGGTCGATCCGCACACTGTGCGTCTGGTCGGCGAGGACCGAACGGTGACGACCAAGCACATCCTGATCGCCACGGGCGGTACGCCCTTCGTGCCAGACTTCCCGGGTCGGGAGCACGCGATCACCTCGAATGAGATCTTTCACGTCCCGGAGCAGCCCAGGCGCGCGATGATCGTCGGCGGCGGTTACATCGCATCCGAGTTCGCAGGCATCCTGAACGGCCTCGGGTCGGAAGTCACGCAGATCTATCGCCGGGACATGATCTTGCGCGGGTTCGATGGAGAGATGCGCGAACACGTTGCCGCCGAGATGGCCAAGAAGGGCGTGACCTTCCGCTTCAACTCGGATGTGACGGCGATCGAAAAGACCGACAGCGGTCTGACGGTTTCGCTGACCGACGGCTCGACGCAGGAGGTCGATCTGGTGATGTTCGCCACCGGACGCATCCCGAACACGCACGGGCTGGGGCTTGAGAACGCCGGTGTCGCGCTCGGCCGGAAGGGCGAGGTCGTCGTCGACGCCTGGTCGCAGACCAACATCCCGTCGATCTATGCCGTGGGCGATGTGACCGACCGCATGGCGCTCACCCCGGTCGCGATCCGCGAGGGCCAGGCCTTCGCCGAAACCGTGTTCAACGCCAACCCGACCAAGCCCGATCACGAACTCGTCGCGACCGCTGTCTTTACCCAGCCGGAAATCGGCACTGTCGGTCTCGGCGAGGAACAGGCGCGCGAGGAGCACGAGATCGACGTCTACGTCTCGACGTTCCGTGCGATGATGCACACGATCAGCGGGCGCGACGAAAAGATGCTGATGAAGCTGATTGTCGAGAAGAGCTCTCAGAGGGTGCTGGGCGTCCACATTGTCGGCCACGGTGCTGGCGAAATGATCCAGATGGCGGCGATCGCCGTGAAGATGGGGGCGACCAAGGCCGATTTCGACCGCACCGTCGCGGTTCACCCGACGGCCTCGGAAGAGCTCGTCACCATGAAGACACCGACCCGTTGAGCCCGTCACAGTCTTGAAAACTCGGCGCGGGCGACCACTTGTGGCCTGCGCGGAATGGCCCCGAAGAATGGGGCCGACAAAATCCAAACAAGGCGCTATGAACGAGCATTCAATTAAGACGCGAGCGGAGTATGCCATATAACTCGAATAATGGTGGCGGCGGCGGTCCCTGGGGCGGCGGCGGCAAGAACCGTGGCAACGGGGGCAAAGGCCCCTGGGGCGGCGGTGGCGGCGGCGGTGGCGGCAACCAGCAGGGCCCCGACCTAGACGATCTGATCCGGAAGGGTCGTGATCAGCTCCGTGTCGTCCTCGGAGGCAAAGGCGGCGGCACCAACGGCACCGGCAGCGGTGGCGGCCGGCCTGGATCCGGCATGGACAAGAGCCTGCCTTACCTCATCCCGGTCGTGCTGATTGCCTTCTGGGTCTACCAGTCGCTCTACCGCGTCGAGACACAAGAACAGTCTGTCGAACTGTTCTTCGGCGAGTTCAGCTCGATCGGAACCGAAGGTCTGAACTTCGCACCCTGGCCGGTCGTGACCTACGAGAAGCTCTCGGTCACCCGTGAGAACACGATCGACATCGGCACCGGCAGCCGCGCCGGTGGCTCGCGCGCAGATGAAGGGCTGATGCTAACCGGCGACGAGAACATCGTCGACATCGATTTTCAGGTCGTCTGGAACATCCGCGAACCCGACCGGTTCCTTTTCAACCTCGCGGCACCGGCCGAGACGATCAAATCGGTCTCGGAGTCGGCCATGCGCGAGGTCATCGCCCGGTCCGAACTCAAGCCCATCCTGACCCGCGATCGTGCGGCGATTGCGCAGGAAGTGCAGGAGCTTACCCAGTCGACGCTCGACACCTACGAGGCGGGCGTCAACATCGTCCGCGTCAACTTCGACGGCGCCGACCCGCCGCAGGAGGTCATCGACTCATTCCGCGACGTTCAGGCGGCAGAGCAGGACCGCGACACCGAAGAGAAACGCGCTGAAGCCTACGCCAACCAGCAACTTGCCGCGGCACGCGGTCAGGTCGCCCAGCTTCTGCAGGAGGCCGAGGGCTACCGCGCTCAGGTCGTCAACGAAGCCAAGGGTGAGGCGTCCCGTTTCTCGGCCGTCTACGACGAATACAAGGTCGCGCCGGAAGTTACCCGCAAGCGCCTCTACTTGGAGACGATCGAACGGGTCTTCGGCGATGTCGAAAAGATCATTATCGACGAGAATACCGGCGGGTCCGGCGGGCAGGGCGTCGTGCCATACCTGCCGCTGAATGAACTGCGCCGGGGAGGGACCAACTGATGCGTCGAATTCCTGTCCTGATCGGCATCGTCGTCGCCATCGTCATCGTCCTGCTGTCCTCGATCTTCATCGTCGACGAGCGCCAACAGGCTCTTGTGCTCCGGTTCGGTGAGGTCAAGCAGGTGAAGAACGACCCGGGCATCGGCTTCAAGGTGCCGTTCATCGAAGAGGTGGTCTACTACGAGGGCCGCATCCTTCCGCTTGAGACGACCGAGCTCGAAGTCACGCCGGCCGACGAACGGCGCCTCGTGGTGGACGCGTTCGCACGCTGGCGGATCTCCGATGTCGTGCTGTTCCGCCAGGCGGCTCAGACCGAGTTCAATGCGGCCCAGCGGCTCGCATCGATCCTCAATGCCGGGCTTCGCGAAGTCCTCGGGTCGGTGAGTTCGGCCGACGTGCTGTCACCGGAGCGAACCGTCCTGATGGCGCGCATCAGGGACTCGGTGCGGGCCGAGGCGCTGAAACTGGGCGTCCAGATGGTCGACGTGCGCATCCGGCGCGCCGACCTGCCGGAGCAGAACCTCAACGCAACCTTCAACCGCATGAACGCCGAACGTGAGCGCGAAGCCGCTGACGAACGGGCCCGCGGCAAGGAGCGGGCGCAGGAAGTGCGCGCCAAGGCGGATCGTGAGGCGGTCGAGCTTGTCTCGGACGCGCAGCGTCAGGCCGAGATCATCCGAGGCGAAGCCGATGCCGAGCGCAACCGGATCTATGCCGAGGCGTTCGGACGGGACGAGGAATTCTTTGCATTCTACCGCTCGCTCACGGCTTATGAACGCGCGCTCAAGGGCTCCAACTCGACCATGGTGATCTCGCCCGATTCCGAATTCTTCGACTATCTGAAGTCGGATGCGATCAAGGGCGCGAACTGACCGTCTGAATGGATCTGCTCGCCGCCCTCGCTCTGGTGCTGGTCATCGAAGGACTGGCACTGGCGATCATGGCAAGATCGCTGCCTGAACTGCTTGCGGCGTTGCGTGACCTGGACCGGTCGAACCTGCAACGCACCGGTATCCTTTGTGTCGGCCTGGGGGCGGCCGCGTATCTCACGATCAGGGGAGGTTTCTCCGGTTGATCCGTGGGACGCTTTCAGTAGGTTTGAAATGCGCTGAGTTCGGCGGAATCCCGGCGCGGCGACCTTCCGCCACTGCCCCTAACGCAGTCAGTCTCGTCAAGGAGAAATCGACGTGAACGCTTTCACACGCAACCGGCTCTTGTCTCGCTTTGGACCAGGTCGACTGATCGCCGCCGCCATGCTGGGATGCGTCCTTGCGGCCGGTCCAGTGTTGGTCGAACCGGCGCAGGCGGTGCCCGAGAGCTTCGCCGATCTCGCCGAGCAGCTCAGCCCCTCGGTCGTCAACATCTCGACGGCACAGAACGTCGATACGGGTGATCGCTCTCCGATCGAGGATCTCTTTCGCGATCTCAACCCGCGCGGCCGCGATGGCTCTCCGCGCCGGGTTCAATCGCTCGGGTCAGGGTTCGTGATCAGCGCAGACGGCGTGGTGGTGACGAACAATCACGTCATCGAGGACGCGGACGAGATCACGGTGAACTTCCCGGACGGCCTGTCGCTCGAGGCCACCGTGGTCGGCACAGACCCCCAGACGGACATCGCGGTCCTGAAGATCGAACATGATGCGCCGTTGCCCTTCGTGAGCTTCGGCGACAGTGATGCCTCGCGCGTCGGTGACTGGGTGATCGCGATCGGTAACCCGCTCGGCTTTGCCGGATCGGTCTCGGCCGGGATTATCTCGGCGCGCAATCGCGACATCAACGCCGGGCGCTATGACGACTTCATCCAGACCGACGCTGCGATCAACCGAGGCAACTCGGGTGGCCCGCTGTTCAACATGGACGGCGAGGTGATCGGTGTGAACACGGCGATCGTCTCGCCAACCGGCGGGTCGATCGGGATCGGCTTTTCGGTCCCGTCCAATCTCGCCAGCAAAATCGTCGATCAGTTGCAGAGCTTCGGCGTCACGCGACGCGGCTGGCTCGGCGTTCGCATCCAGACGGTCAATGACGAACTCGCCGAAGCGCTCGGCATGGAGCGTGCCATGGGCGCGCTTGTTGCCGAGGTAACGGCGGGCGGTCCTGCCGAGGTTGCAGGCGTCGAGGCCGGCGATGTCATCATCAAGTTCGATGGCCAGGACGTCGAGGAGATGCGGGATCTGCCGCGCATGGTGGCCGAGACCGAGGTTGAGAAGACCGTTCGGGTCGTCGTCTTCCGCAAGGGCAAGACGCAGACGCTCAGGGTCGAAATCGGTCTGTTGGACGAGGGCGCGCTCGCAAGCGCACCGGCCGAAAGCGAGCCGGAGCCGGAGAACGAGACCGTTCTCGAGGTCTTCGGCCTGACGCTCAAGCCACTTTCCGCAGCAGCACGGCAGGAGTTCGGTCTTTCGGAAGACGTCAACGGTGTGCTGATTAGCACCGTTGCCGACGAAAGTGCAGCCGCAGAGAAGGGTGTCCGGCCCGGGGACGTCATCGTCGAGGTTGGGCAGGAACCGGTCGTCAGCCCGGCCGAGGTCGAAACGAAGGTTGAAGAAGCCTTGTCCGCCGATCGCAAATCGGTTCTTTTCCTGATCGAAAGCGAGGGCGATCTGCGCTTCGTGCCACTTTCGATTTCGAAGTAACGACCACGACCATCTCGTTGCCGCGGACTGGTGTGGCCCGCGGCTCCCAGCCTTCCCGAGGTCCTCAAATGCCAGAGCTGTCCCGGCGGATCAGGTCCATCGTCACCGAGGGCGGTGACGGATGGGGCGTGCATTACCGTGCTACGAAGATGCGTGCGGCGGGCGAGCCGGTCGTGATGCTCTCGATCGGCGATCACGACATCAAGACAGATCGCGCGATTCTGGACGCGATGATGCAAAGTGCTGTGGGTGGTCATCTCGGCTACACGGCGATGCCGGGCATATCCGCGCTGCGAAAGGCGATTGCCGAGAGGTCGCTCAAGTTCAACACTCAGTCGGCTGAGGCCACGAATGTCATCGTGACATCGGGCGGGCAGGGCGCCATCTTCGCGACGATGACGGCGGTGCTCGACCCGGGCGAGTCTTGCGTCGTTCTCGATCCCTACTACGCGAGCTTTGATCTGACGGTGCGCGCAGCGTCCGCGCGTCCGATCATCGTACCGACGCGTGCAGAGGACGGATTTCAACCCGATGCCGAAGCGATAGAGGCGGCTCTCGCCCCGGATACTCGCGCGATCCTGATCAATACGCCAAACAATCCGACAGGGGCGGTCTACGCGCGCGAGCGATTGGAAGCGATCGCCGATCTTTGCATCCGGCGCGATCTCTGGCTGATTTCGGACGAGCTCTACGACAGCCAGGTTTTCGACGGCGCCCATCTCTCACCCAGAGACCTGCCCGGCATGGTGGACCGCACCGTCGTGATCGGGTCGATGTCCAAAGGGTTTGCGATGACCGGCGCGCGCGTTGGCTGGGCGCTCGGTCCGAAAGACCTGATCGATCGGATGATCGATCTCGCCGGGACGACGACCTACGGGCTACCCGGTTTCATTCAGGACGCGGCGGTGTTCGCTCTGACAGAACACCCGGAATCCGAGACCGAGGTTGCCGAGAGATATCGTTGCCGGCGCAACATCGCCGTCGACGTCGTGTCGGGGTCGAACCTGCTGCGTATCTCGCCGCCTCAGGGAGGGATGTACGTGATGCTGGACGTGCGGTCGGTCGCGCAGACGGGAACGGAATTCGCCGAGGCGTTGCTCGATCAGGAAAAGATCGCCGTGATGCCTGCTGAAAGTTTCGGATCGGCGGCGGCCGGTCACGTCCGGATCGCTCTGACAGTCGCCGATGCCGAACTGGCATCGGCGCTCCACCGTATCCTGAAATTCGCTGAACGCCGGGCCGCGGAAAACGGTGACGGTCTAGCTGCAGGCGGCGCCTAGAGCCCTTTCGCCTGATAAGTTTCCGCCACGCGCTCGATGGCAACGATGTAACCGGCAGTGCGCAGATCGTGCACGTTTTCACGCGCGCGCCAGACACGCGCCATCGCCTGGTAGGCATCGCGCATCGTGTCGTCGAGACCCGAACGGACCAGCTCCAACTCGTCCGCTCCGCGCAGATACCTTTGACGGAAATCATTGCTCACCGGATTGCCGGTCAGGCGCTCCATCTCCTCGACCAGCAGGCGATGGCGTGCCTCTTCCTGACGACGCTGCATGCGTCCGAAACGGATGTGGCTGAGGTTTTTGACCCACTCGAAATAGGACACGGTCACGCCGCCCGCATTCGCGTAGAGGTCCGGGATGATCACGCATCCGGTGTCACGGAGCACTTCGTTGGCGCCGGCGGTGACAGGGCCGTTTGCGGCCTCGATGATGATCGGCGCCTTGATCCGACGAACGTTCGAAAGGTTGATGACGCCCTCGATCGCTGCAGGCACGAGAACATCGCAATCCAGCTCAAGCACCTTCGAGGCGTCTTCATGGAAGTCGGCGCCCGGGAAGTTCCGAACACCGCCGTGTTCGATCATGTGGTGGCGCACCGCCTCGATATCCAACCCGTCGAGATTGACGATGGCGCCGTCACGTTCGCCGATGCCGATGATCTTGCAGCCGTCTTCCTCCGAGAAGAACTTCGCCGCGTGGTACCCCACATTACCAAGACCCTGCACAACGAGGCGTTTGCCGCCGAGGCCGTCGCTCAGACCGGTCTTTGCCAGATCCTCTGGGTTCCGGAAAAACTCGCGCAGGGCATATTGCACGCCCCGGCCGGTCGCCTCGACACGCCCGGCAATGCCGCCGGAACTGCGCGGTTTGCCGGTCACACAGGCGTTCGCGTCGATATCGGTGGTATTCATCCGCTTGTACTGGTCGGCGATCCACGCCATCTCGCGCTCGCCGGTTCCCATGTCCGGCGCCGGCACGTTCTGGCTGGGATTGATCAGATCGCGCTTGATCAGTTCGTAGGCGAAACGCCGGGTGATGCGCTCCATCTCCTCGGCGTTCCATTGGCGCGGATCGATCCGCAGACCGCCCTTCGACCCGCCGAACGGCACTTCGACCAGCGCGCATTTGAAGGTCATCAGCGCGGCCAGCGCCTCGACTTCGTCCTGATGCACGTTGTCCGCGAAGCGGATGCCGCCCTTGACCGGTTCCATGTGCTCCGAGTGCACAGATCGGTAGCCGGTGAAGGTATGGATCTTTCCGCGCAGCTTTACGCCGAAGCGAACTGTGTAGGTCGAGTTGCAGACCTTGATCTTTTCGTCCAGCCCCTCCGGCATGTCGATCAGGTCCGAGGCCTGATTGAACATGATTTCGACACTGTCGCGGAAGCTTGGTTCGGTGTGGCTCTGGTACACGGTCGTGCTCATTCTTTTATGCCCTCCGATGGTACGACGCGGGATCGTCGGCCCATAACCAAGGGACAGTCAACAATGAACCGAGGTCTATCGGGAATAAGTTAGCGTTTGGTATCCGCTGATCGGCCCGATTTCGTCGATCGAATCGCGGCTTTTTCGGTCGCCGGATCGTCCGGCCAATGGTGTTTCGGATAGCGCGCGCGCAGATCCTTGCGTACCTCGGTATAGGATCCGGCCCAGAACGCGGGAAGATCGGACGTGGTCTGAACGGGGCGATCCGCCGGCGAGAGCAGTTCGAACGTGACCGGCAGCGCCGGGCGTCCGAGCGTCGGGTGGACGCGCGTGCCGTAGACTTCCTGAATCCGCACCGAGACTTGCGGGAACGCTTCGCTGTAGTCGACCGGACGGCGTGTTCCCGCAGCGGTGACGAAGGTATCCGGGGCGAGTGCATCGAGGGCCTGTCGTTGTGGCCAGTCCAGGAGCGCCGACAGGAGAGCGGTCAGATCGAGCTTCGAGATGTCCTCGATCCGGCGAAGACCCGCCAGATGCGGCGTCAGCCAATCGTCAAGCGAGTCTCGAAGCGACGCGTCCGAGACGTCGGGCCAGCCGTCGTCAGCTCCGTTTCGACGCAACCAGGCCAGGCGGGCGCGCAGCCGTTGAGCCGGTTTCGGCCAGGGCAGGGCGCCGATGCCCAAATCCCGAACCCCTTCGGCCAGCGCGGCGCCGAGCGCGTGGGGCGGCGCATCGCGCCAGATCTCGTTGCGCAAAATGAGCGCTCCGAACATCTCCATGCGCCGTGCCTGGACCTGCCGCGATCGCGGCGACCAGGCGGCGTTTTCCCGCCAGCCGATCCGATCTGCATAGAGCGCGCGCAGTTCGGCTTCCGAAACCTCGATAGCCGAGCGGATCCGGGCCTCGCGTCCGTCATCCAGATCCGTGACGACCACGAGCCGTCTCGAGGCAAGCGGGTGATCGGCACGCATGGCGGCGCCGCGGCCGTTGCTCAGGAGATAGCGCGGCGCCTCACCGTCACGGCGCAGCGCGATCCTGTCAGGGTAGGCTGACGCCGCCAGGTACCCGGCTGAGCTTGCGAGACGCACCCGATCCGCTCTGCCCGATCGGATTCTCTTTGCCTCGTTTTGTATCGCTTTGGCTGCTGCAGACGATCCTTGCAGGGCGCTCTCTAGGTCTCGTTGCAGATCGCCAGTGGTGCCAGCCTGCCCGGTTTGCCCCGGACGTGCCGACAGGAATGCAGCGAGCAGCGCGCCTTCGGCACCAAGGCCGCGTTCATCGGCGCAGGTCATCATGTGCGCAAGACGCGGATGCAGCGGCAATCGCGAAAGGCGGCGGCCATGCGAGGTCGCGCGACCGGCCTCGTCCACCGCTCCGAGATCGCGCAGCAGCGCGCGCGCTGTGTTGACGGCAGCCCTCACGGGTTGATCGAGAAAGCGCAGAGACGACGGATCGTCCGCGCCCCAAAGTGCGAGTTCGAGGACGAGGGTGGTCAGTTCGCCGGTTCTGATCTCGGGTTCAGGGAAGGGCCGCAGCGCGCCTTCCTCACCCCGTGTCCACAGACGGTAGCAGGTTCCCGGGCCAGTTCGCCCGGCGCGACCGCGCCGTTGATCAGCCTCAGCGCGGGTCACGGCCTCCGTTGCCAGCCGTGACATGCCCGTCGCGTGGTCGGTCTCGAGCCGCCGGGCCAGCCCGGAGTCGACCACGGCGTGAACGCCCGGAACGGTCAGCGAAGTTTCGGCAATGGCGGTTGCCAGAATGATCCGGCGCGGCCCGTCCGGGTCCGGCCGCAGCACGCGGCTCTGATCCGCGATCGGCATGGCACCGTACAGAAGGTGGATCTCGGCGTCCGGTGCCGCTGCATTCAGGATTGCATGCGTGCGCCGTATCTCCGCCGCACCGGGCAGGAAAGCGAGAACATCCCCATCGGTCTCGGTGAGCGCCTTCTGGCACAGCCCGCCGACGTCATGCTCCAGCCCGTGCCTGTTGTGCGACGATCCACGATGGCGGTTCGATAGGCGTGGTTTTTCGAGCCAGATTGTCTCGACCGGGAAGGTGCGACCGGGGCAGGTGACGACCGGGCAGTCGCCGAGAAGCTTTGACAACGCGGCAACATCCAGCGTTGCCGACATCGCAATGAGCCGGAGATCCGGCCGCAAGGCGTCCTGCGCTTCGAGCGCCAGCGCGAGACCGAGATCGGTGTGGATGGAGCGTTCATGAAACTCGTCGAAGATGATCGCGCTCACACCCGGCAGTTCGGGATCGTCCTGCAGCATGCGCGTCAGGATGCCTTCCGTGATGACCTCGACCATCGTGTGCTTCGAGACCCGGCTTTCCCCCCGGATGCGATAGCCGACGGTCTCACCAGTGCGTTCGCCAAGCTGGGACGCCATGCGCTCCGCGGCGGCGCGGGCGGCGACACGCCGGGGCTCGAGCAGAAGGATCTTTCCATCAGCAACGGCGTTCGCCTCGAGGAGCGCGAGGGGAATGCGGGTGGTCTTTCCGGCGCCCGGCGCGGCGGACAGCACGAGGCGGTTCGATGTTGCAACGGCCTCAATAATCTCCGGGAGCACAACATCAATGGGGAGAGAGGACGTCATCGGAACGATCTAGCGCGGAGTAGCGCGCATCTGAAGGGCACGATTATGCAGCGGGTTCCGCGGCGCACCAGCTGTACTGGCCTTCGGCCAGATTGCCGCGAACGTTGTTCGCGAGGTTTCTCAATGCCCAC
>JBCDAV010000014.1:0-112250 GCA_039184865.1 Pseudomonadota bacterium
CGAAGACCACTCTGGATAACCCAGTTGGGGGGCCCCCCCCCCCCCGCGCGCCCCCCCGCCCCCGGCGGGGGGGGGGGGGGGGGGGGGGGGGCCGGGCCGGATCGGAAGCTCTGTGACGCGCCAGCGACACAGAGATTTCGATTGGCCCGAAACGGGCCACACTGAATTTAGGCTCAATCCGGCAGGCGAACGATGGCCGAAATCTCTACCTTCATGTCGGGGTGCGCCAAACCAGAGATGATCAGCAAGGTATTCGGCGGGTACGGGCCGTCTCCGTAGTGCTCGGCATAAACCGCGCCACGGGCATCCATCCAAGGCTGGCGGGAGTCTTCTCCGACCAGATACGTCGTCAGTTCAAGGACGTCAGCGAACGAGGCACCGATCTTCGCGAGCACGTTTCCGAGGTTTCGAAAAACGATTGGCATCTGACCTTCGACACTCCCCGGCGCCTGCAAGCTTCCCTCGGCATCGACCGCGACCTGTCCGGCAATGAAGGCCAAGCGACCGGGTTCCGCGATTGCGACATGGCTGTAGCGCCCGGCGGGCAACGGGTGCCCGTCCGGATTGAGATACCTGACGGTCATGCTGCCAACTCCGCATAAACTGCCCGCTCGAACGCTTCGTAGGTGCTCATGAAGCGCGGATCTGCGAAGGGCAGCGCCTGCGTCATGATCACCGCGGCCACATCCTTCGCCGGGTCGAACCAGTAATGTGAGTTCAGCACGCCGGCCCAGCCTTGCGATCCCGCCGTACGCATCTCCGGCACATCGGTCTCGTTGCGCACGAAGCCGAACGAATGGGTCATTGGCGTTCCCGGAAACAGGTCGACATCTGCGGACAAAGGTGGTGCCAGCGAGATCATCTTGCCGATTCTCAGGTCACCGATGGCATTCCCGAGCATTCGATCGACCGCATCCTCCGACAGGATTCGCGCGCCGTTCAGCGCGCCCCGATTCAGAAACACTCTCAGGAATGTCAGGTAGTCGGCAGGCGTCGAGTAGAGCGCGTGGCCCATGCCATAGAACTCCGGATCGGGCGGCGGCGACATCTCGAAATCACCGAAAACGCCGCCTTCGCCACGCGACTTCACCGCGGCCAGCCTCGGCGCCATGTGGCTTTCAACCTCGCAAGCGGTGTCGGACATCCCTAGGGGACCGAATACCTCCTCCTGCAGGAACACATCTATGCGCCGGCCGTCGACCGCTTCGACAACCTTGCCGAGCCAATCGATGCCGATGCCGTAATCCCAGCGTGCGCCCGGATCAAAAGCCATCGCGTACTCAAGTGAGGCATTCGTTCCGGACACGATCGTCGGATGCCCGGTCTTCTCCATCCATGTCCCGATCTCCTCGCACCAGAACTCGTAGACGAGACCGGAAGTATGGGTCGAAAGCTGCCGGATCGTCGGCATCGAAACGGGCGCGCGATATATCGGCGTATCGCCATCCCATCCATCCAGCACGCGCAGACGGGCCGCTTCGTCTGGAAGATACCTGTCCACCGGATCGTCCATGCCAAGCTTGCCCCGGTCGATCAGCATCATCGCCGCTGTCGACCCGACCGCCTTGGTCATCGAGAATATGCGGTGAACGGTATCCGGCCCCGCCGCCAAGCCCGGCGCCGCATCGCCCGAAGCACCGTGCCAGGTCACGCCGGAAGCGTTCGCCTGCATCGCCACGAGGAAAGGCGCGTCGCCTGCCGCAACGGCGCCGTCGAGTATTCCTTGTTTATCGCGCATATCGCGCCCTCCCTTTTACTGAATTATGTAATGTTATAACAGTTCATTTATTCAATGTCCCATAGAAAATATAATCATCATCATAGAATTGATGCAAAATAACGCGCTTCACACTTCCAACGTCGGCAATCTTGTGGAACTTTCGCCGCCAGTCGGGGCACTGCGGGCCCCGTCAGAACGACAATCGGAGGAATCCCCAATGTTACGCACATCCGCAACACTGGCCGCCGCTCTCGGTGCGCTGGGTCTGATTGCGACGGCGAGCACTTCGCATGCCTGCTCGGCCGAGGACTGGAAGGCCTGCAAAGGCAAGCCCTGGGTCGACGGCGACGTGATGGAGACACCGCTCGGTTCGAAGTGGTGGCCGCACCCGATGTGGGGCGCCGGCGATCAGGCAGGCTCGACCAACTGGTACACCAAACCGGATGTCATCCAGCGGGCCTTGGGCGCCAGTTCCGGCACGGGCAAGGTCTACAAGCTCGGCCACCCCTACACCGCGACCATGCCGCTGTTCGGTGTGCGCCAGTTCTCGCTTCGCACGCCGCTTCCGACCGGCGTCACCGACGGTCTGGGTGGCAACAAGATCACCTGGAACGACGAATATCTGGCAACCGAGGTCGGACAGGTCGGAACCCAGTTCGACGGCCTCGCCCATATCGGCATCACCATGGGTGCGCCCGGCGATCTGACCCAGATGCGCTGGTATAACGGTTTTACCGGCGCGGAGATGTCGGGCGCCTACGGTCTCAAGCGGCTTGGACCGGAACATCTTCACCCGATCGTCGCCCGCGGCATCTTGATCGATGTCGGCGCGATCTGGGGCAAGGACATGGTCGCTGGCGACGTGATCCTGATGGAGCACGTCAACAAGGCGCTCGATGCTCAGGGCATGGGCGGCTTCAAGTTTGAGTCGGGCGACGCCATCGTGATCCGCACGGGCTGGGAACAGCACTGGGAGAACCCCGAAGTCTACAACGCGGGCGCACCGGGCATCGGCATGGAGGTTGCGCGCTGGATCGCCGGGATCAACGCGGGCGTGACGGTTTTCGACACCTGGCCTGGCGACGCCGTCCCAAACCCTGATCCTGCCTGCGCCTTCTGCGTGCACACCTACCTGCAGACGCGCCATGGCATCGTGAACCAGGAAAACGCCAAGCTCTCGGAACTGGCCGCGGACAAGGTCTACCAGTTCACCTACATGTACTCGCCGGCCCCGATCGTCGGTGCGACAGGCTCGATGGGCGCACCGCTCGCCATCAACTGAGCGAACTGATCACGAAACGACGAAGGGCGGCCTCAGGGGCCGCCCTTTCCTTTTTCAGGCATTCGAGTTTCGCTCAGGTAAAGGGTCCGCGCAACGCCTTGCGCGCAACGATCGCCAGTCCCTGGAACAGCATCTGAAGAATGTAGCTCAGCACGGCCTTGGTGACCTCGTAAGCGCCTGCGGCAGCCTTGCCGATAAACCGCATCACGATCTCGATCAGCTTGCCGAGATACCAGCCGATCTCCTTCGAGATCTCGGCGGCACGCGCCAGCATCATCGCGACATAGTCGATCATCGTCACACCGACCGTGATGGAGATCCCCACAATCGGACGCGCCAGCTCCCAGATGTAGCCGAGCGCCTTGGTGATCGCCCAAAGCCCGGTTCCAGGGAACGTTGCAACCTCCGAGGCAAACTCCAGCGCCTTCTCGACATTGCCGGTCGTACGATCATGCGACCCGGCAATCGATCCCCAGCTCAGCCCCTCAACCGCCGGTTTGTAGGACGAGCCCATCTTGTGCTTGAACGGATTGAAATCCAGACCGGTGTTCGGAAGCGCAATGCCTTCCGTGACGTGCTGGAACGGGAAGATCGGCACCCACGGAACCGGGTCGGCCGGGTGGAACACCCGGTGGACATTCGATGCGCTCAGCGCGGATGTCAGGGCCGAGGAAAACCCGCTCATCCCGACACGCGGCGCACCGTATGTGTAAAGCTTGATGTCGCAGCCGACGCTCTGCTTGAGGTCGAACGCCACCTGATTGGCGAGCGCGCCGCCCAGCGAATGACCGACACAGTGGATCAACCCCGGCCGCATCGACCGCACGGTCGACAGCATCTCGGACTTGAAGCCCTTGTAGATCCGGTGGAACCCGGAGTGCACGAGATACCCGCCCGGTCCGCGCTCGAAGCCCGTGTTCGCGTTCGAAAGCCAGTCCGCAAGTGAAGCCGTACCGCGCGTCGTCACGACGACCTCGTTCGGATTCTTATTCGACTTCATGATCACGCCGAACCCGGTCTCGGGCTTGAGCATGCCCGCGCCGGAAGACCCGCTGACAACGGTCGCGTTGCCGGTGTCGTACTCCGTGTTCAGATGGCCCATGCCTTCACCGGCGAAGCCCATCACGACGTTCTGATTGTATTGGATGCCGTAGACCGCCATTGCGAGTTCAGCAGCACGGACAGGAGTGAGATGATCGCTCATGTTCATTTGCTCCAAATAATCGGTTTGGGTGGAATTTCGGCGCCGGACACCCTCCGGACCGAAGGTAGTCTAAGTCACTTTTCCTCGACGCATGTGCCGTAAAACAGCGCGCCTTCGATCGGCTCCTTGCTCAGTTGACAGACAACGCGGAACGGGCGGCCACCGAGCTCGGACATATCGTCGTAGCTGGATTTTCGCGCGTACCACAGGATGACCGGGCCTTCGTCGCCCGGGGTAGAAATCTCCTGAAAGACCGAGGGTTCGTGCGGCAGAATCCCGGCCGAGAACGACCGTGCCGTCACCTTGTCGAAGCTGAAGCGCCCGTCATCGTCGGTCGTGGTTATGTCCTCACCCTCGGACTCGTCCCACGCCCATTTCCACGTCCGCTTGATCGAGGCTCCCGATACCGGAGCGCCATCCGTCGTCACCAGTCGGCCGTTCATCTCTGAAAACAGAGTCAGTGTTTTGCTCAGCGCCATTTGCGATCCCAGAATCAAGAGAAAAGCTGAAATCGGGATCAGCCAGACCGAACGTCTCAATGGACCTCTCCCCTAAAATCGTTCCGAGTGTACCGCACCTGAAAGGGGGCAGCAATGCCCGCATCGCGTGTTCGTGAGCAACGAACCCGAAGATCGATGGAGGCGCGACGGCTGCCGCCTTGAACAGAGACCGCGAAACAGAAAGGGCACTGTTCACCGCGGTGTGCTGCACACCGGCGGCGAACCCTTCAGATCTGCGCGGGGTCGACCACCCGGATCAGCTCCTCGCCTCGAATGAACCTCTGGATGTTGTCCAGGAAAAGCTGGTCCCAACGATCCTGCACTCCGTCGCCCGCGAAGGAGGTGTGCGGCGTTACACGCACGCCGGGATGGCTCCAGAGCGGGTCGTCATCCGGCAAAGGCTCGGTGTGAAAGACATCGAGCACCGCCGTTCCCAGTCTTCCGGAATCCAGCGCGCGGACAAGGGCCGCGTCGTCGATCAGCCCGCCCCGGGCGACGTTCACCAGGATGGCGTCCGGTTTGACGGACGACAGAAATGCCTCACCCACCATGCCGCGCGTCGCATCGTTCAGCGGACAGGCGATCACGATCACATCGGCATCGGGCAAAAAGGCCGACAGATCCGCCGACGTTCCGACCCTGTCGACGCACGCATCTGGCCTGCCGGAGCGCCGGATCGCTGACACCTGAGCCCCGAACGCCTTAACGCGCTGCGCCAGAGCGCTGCCGATCGGCCCATAGCCGACGATCAGCCAATGCGTGCGCGAAATTTCGCGGTGCGGTGTGGTCCGCCATTCGCGCGCTGTCTGCATCTCGCGCTGCTCGGCAATGGGCTGGAAAAGGCCGAGGACCTGACCGATCACGTATTCCGCAATCGCGATCCCCTGCGCGGACGAGTTGCAGATGGTGATGCCTGCATCCGCGATCCGGCGATAGGCAGGATCATCGAGACCGGCATTGAACGTCTGCAGAACCTTGAGTCCCCGCAATTGCAGTGCCACGTCAAAGGCAGTTTCGAAGCATCCGTCGCGCTTCACGTGCGGGCTCAACCAGATGAAGTCGGCCGCAAGCTGATCGGCGCGCATCGGCTTGCCGTCGACCCGAAAGAGACCGTCGACATCGAACGTGAGAACATCGAGATCGAGCGTAAGGCCAGAGAGCTTCGGTTCGATATGTTCGTACGAGCCCTCGTACATCGCAACGGTCTTGGTCACGTCATCGCCTCCCACCAGGATGACGCAACCTGAAGCCTCGTGAGGCGAAACTGAACCGGAAACAGGGTCGTTCGCAGGTCGAGAGGGAAACGATCTGGGAGGTGATCGGGCAACACCTGCCCGGCAGCCGTCGCTCTGACGCATTGACCCTTCGGATCAGAGAGTTCCGGTCACCCGGAGAGACCGATCAGCCAATCATAGCCCTCGGCCACCCACTCCGCCGGGATGGAATGGCCCTTCGGATGCAGGCAGGTCTCGAGCACCTTGCCCGAGTCGGACTTCGTCCAGCGATAGCACCGAAACCGCTCGGTATCGTACTCATGGTCATGTTGCTCGGAATGCCCGTCGATCCGGCGCAGCATTGCCATGCCCTCCGGGATCGGCATCGAATTGTAGACCCCAATCTCGTCATAGGCGACCACAGTGTCACTCAGCCCATGAATGTGCCGCATGTTCACTGGCCCCGTCGGGCAATCACCCGGCGTCGAATTCCAGAAGCCACCGGCTATCGGCGCGTATCCCGCGAACAGGTCACCGGCATAGCACGCGACGTTCCACACCATCGATCCGCCGCGCGAAAACCCGCTCGCGAGGGTTTTCTGACGATCGACCGGCCAGCGCTTCGTGATATCGGCCATCACGCTTCGGATGAACGACCTCTCATCGCGGCCATACTCTGCCCGCCCCTCACCGATCTGGCGCCAGTATCCCGTCCGCGCATAGGGCGCCACGAAAAGCGCGCCGCGCCGATTGACGCCGTTCACCATCGCGCGGTTGCGGAAGACGCCCTCGGGAGATCCGTTCCAGCCATGAAAATAGACGACCAGCGGCAGGGATGAAGTCCCGTCCCAGTCCGGCGGCGGGGACGCGAGATAATACCCCTCCTCGACCTCGCAGCGCTCCGCTCCACCGCAGGCGAAGGTCGGCGCGGCAAACAATAAAATCAGCGTAACAAGGATCAGGGCGCGCATGGGGTGTCTCCGCATTCGAACCTGACCTTGGCGATCCTGCCCGACGCTTCAATCCACGTTGCCGTGAGCAACCGTGCAATTATCAGTTGAAGACAGCCTCATAGCGCAGGTGCTCACCGCGCGGTCCAACCGGGACAAGGAACAGGGACATCTCCTGACCGCCGCCCTTCAAGGCGAACGTTCCCTGCGCGAGTTGAACGTCCATCGGTCCGTGGAACAGCAGCGTGAAAGCACCGCCCTCGCGACCGGTCTGCCCGTCCGCCTCGGCTTCGGCCAGCGTCAGAACCGGTCCGTCATCTCCGACCACGAAGTCCGTTCCGACCAGTTTTTCAAACTCGCTCAGAGTGAATTCCATGCTCCGCCCCCGCCTGATAACCTCGCAAACGACTATACGCTGGTGGTGCGACCTGCAAATCAGAACGGCTTCGAAACATCGCAGATGACCCGATTGCCATCGACGCGCGCCACGGATAGATCGCCGCCATGACACAGGAACTTTCCCACACCGGTCTCGGCAAGCAGGTCGAGCAGCCCGGCTCGCCCGAGGAAGCACGCCTCGACCCGGTGCCGAACCCGCATACAGATACGAACTTCGTGGCGCGCTTCACAGCGCCGGAGTTCACGTCGCTCTGCCCGGTCACCGGCCAGCCGGATTTTGCCCATCTCGTGATCGACTACGTGCCGGACCAGTGGCTGGTCGAGTCGAAATCGCTCAAGCTGTTCCTGACCAGCTTCCGCAACCACGGCGCCTTTCACGAGGGCTGCACGGTCGATGTCGCCAAGCGTATCGTCGACGCGGTCAAGCCGCGCTGGCTCCGCATCGCGGGCTATTGGTATCCGCGTGGCGGCATCCCGATTGACGTATTCTGGCAAACAGGTGACGTGCCAGAGGGGGTGTGGCTGCCGGACACCGGTGTACAGCCCTATCGCGGGCGCGGTTGACGCCTGATGCCAGGGAACGGGGAGAAGCACATGGCCGCCACTGTGATTGATGGAAAGGCCTTCGCGGCCACCGTGCGCGGACAGGTGGCCGAGCACGTCGCCAAGCTGAAGGCCGATCACGGCATCACGCCGGGCCTCGCGGTCGTTCTGGTGGGCGAGGATCCGGCGAGCCAGGTTTACGTGCGCAACAAGGGCAAGCAGACGGTCGAGGCCGGGATGCATTCCGAGGAGCACCGCATGGATGCCTCGGTCTCCGAGGCCGAAGTGATCGCGATGGTCGAGAAGCTCAATGCCGACCCGGCGATCCACGGTATCCTCGTGCAGCTTCCCCTGCCCGACCACATGAACTCCGAGATCGTGATCAACACGATTGATCCTGCCAAGGATGTCGACGGCTTCCACATCTCGAATGTCGGGCTGCTTGGGACGGGCCAGAAATCGATGGTCCCCTGCACGCCGCTCGGCTGCCTGATGATGTTGCGCGACCATCACGGCTCGCTGTCCGGGTTGAACGCCGTCGTCGTCGGCCGCTCGAACATCGTCGGCAAGCCGATGTTCAACCTTCTTTTGAAGGACAGCTGCACCGTCACGGTCGCACACTCGCGCACGAAGGACATCGAAGCCGTCTGTCGTCAGGCCGATATTCTCGTCGCCGCGGTCGGGCGGCCGGAAATGATCACCGGAGACTTCGTGAAGCCCGGCGCGACCGTGATCGATGTCGGGATCAACCGCATTCCGCATCCCGACCCGGAGAAGGCAGGCAAGACGAAGCTCGTGGGTGACTGCCACTACGATAGCTGCGCCGAGGTCGCGGGCGCGATCACGCCAGTGCCCGGCGGCGTGGGGCCGATGACCATCGCGTGTTTGCTGGCGAACACGCTGACGGCCTGCTGCCGGGCGAATGGCCTGCCAGAGCCGGAGGGCCTGACCGCCTGACGAGTATCGTACACCGGGCCTAAACTTAGCTGATCATGAAAGTTTTTCTTGCAACGGGAAACTATGCACAATAACTTAGCTATATGGCTAATCTTTTACACAGCAGCTTCCACGCCCTCGGCGATCCCACGCGGCTGGCTGTGGTCGAGCAACTGCTGAAGGGCCCCGCAACGGTCAGCGACCTCGCGAAACCCCACACCATGGCGCTGCCATCCTTCACCAAGCATCTCGGCATCCTCGAACGCGCGGGTCTGATCGTCAGCGAAAAGAAGGGCCGGGTTCGCACCTGCTTCATCGACCCGGACGGCATCTCCAGGATCGATCGCTGGTTCACCGATCGCCGCGCGCTCTGGTCTGGCCGGCTCGACCGCCTCGCCACACATCTCGAACAGGGGACAGATTAGATGGATATCCTCCACGACACGGTGGTTCTGGACCGCACATTCAAGGCTCCGCCTACCCGGCTTTTTCAGGCCTATACCGATCCGAAGCAGCGTCAGATCTGGTGTGTGCCCGGCGACGGGATGGTCTTCGACATCCGCGAGTCCGAAGTCCGCACGGGGGGGCGCGAAACCGCCACATGCGGACCGGACGGCGACATGAGATGGCGGATGGATCTGATCTATCACCGCGTCGAACAGGATCGGCTCGTCCTGTTCACCGAG
Organism: Pseudomonadota bacterium; assembly: GCA_039184865.1. Classification (GTDB taxonomy): domain Bacteria; phylum Pseudomonadota; class Alphaproteobacteria; order Rhodobacterales; family Rhodobacteraceae; genus Thermohalobaculum. Next base: position 9,435 of record JBCDAV010000014.1, read on the forward strand.
GAACTGTGGGAGCACGACATGCTCCTGACCGTCGCGCTGATTACGTTCGACATCCAGGATGATGGCGCGGGCGGCAGCAAGCTGACCCTGACCGACCAGATTACCTCGTTCGTTGGCGAAGAAGCCGTTCTCGGCCACCAGGAAGGCTACGAACACGCACTACAGAACCTGGAGTCTCTGCTGGCTAACGGATGAGCGCCTAGCCCACGGGCAGCGCCGTCGTCTCGCGGATCTCTTCCATCACGAAACTTGCCGAGACATCCGACAGCGCGACCTTGCGGATCAAGCGCTGGTAAAGCCGATCATAGTCCGCGATATCGCGGACACGCGCCCGGATCAGATAGTCCAGATCGCCGGTCATCCGGTAGACGCCCAGGATTTCGGGCATATCCCGCGTCGCTTTGGCAAAAGCCTCGACCCAATCCGAATCGTGACTGCTGGTTCTGACCGAGATGAAAACCTGCAGCCCGAGGGCCAGAGCTTCGGGATCGACCAGCGCCACCCGTCCACGCACGATGCCTGCATCCTCCAGCCGGCGAATCCGGCGCCAGCAGGCGTTCCTGCTCAAACCGACGCGCACCCCGAGATCCTCGAGTGATTCGGAGCAATCCTGCTGCATCTGTTTCAGGATTCTCCGATCCAGATCATCAATCTCCACCATTTTTGCATTCTATCGAGAATTTTTCCCGTCAGAAAATGAAATCGATCCGTCTTTGGGAGCAAATCCCTGGCGACGTGATGCATTCTCCTCTCCAGCATCGAGGGAGAGATCAGATGACCCGCATTCTTACCGCATTCACGGCCCACCCCGCATCGGTCGACGAAACCTATGCCGAGCACTTTCGCTTCGCGCTCCGTTTCTCGGGGACATTGTTCCTTGCCGCTGGCGCCGCGTTGATCCACGCGCTCCTGCCCTTCTGCTTCGAGAAGACCGCCAGCCGGATCGTTGCCCGCCTCTATGCCCGGACCCACAATCGCGGCCCGGAATAAGCGGACCCGAGAACGTCTGCCCTTGTGATAGCTGATCCCGCGGCATTTCCAGATCGCCAAAGCTGCGCTAGCGTGCCCTGAGCCAAATTCGGGAGGACGCGCCATGGCCCTGTCGGTCACCCAGCTTCACCCTCTTTTCGTCGCCCGCATCGACGGCGTCGATCTGACCCAACCCTTCACGCCCGAGAGCTTCGCACCGATTCAGGCCGCCATGGACGAGCACGCTGCGGTCGTGATCAAGGGGCCGACGCTGACGCAGGAACAGCAGATCGCCTTCGCGCAGAACTTCGGCACGCTCGAAGGCGACGCCATCCTGAAAACGAACCGGAAGCTCAGGATCAAACCGCAACTGGCGGACGTGTCGAACCTGAACGAGGACAACAAGGTCTACGAGCATCAGGACCGGCGCCGGATGTTCAATCTCGGCAACCAGCTCTGGCACACCGACAGCAGCTTCAAGCGCATTCCCGCAAAGTATTCCGGGCTGCACGCTCACTCCGTCACGCCGGAAGGCGGCGAGACCCAGATCGCCGACACCCGCGCTGCTTATGATGCGCTGCCCCAGCGGATGAAGGACCAGATCGAGGATTTGGTCTCCGAGCATTCGATCTTCTGCTCGCGACAGAAACTCGGCTTCACGGATTTCACCGAGGAAGAGCGCGCGGCACTGCCGCCGGTCCATCGCCCGCTGGTGCGCACGCATCCGGCCTCGAAACGCAAGGCGATCTACATCGCCAGCCACTCCAGCCACGTTCTCGGGATGGAGATCCCCGACGGCAAGATGCTGCTGCGCGAACTGATCGAGCACTGCACCCAGCGCGAGTTCGTCTACACGCACACCTGGGAGGTCGGCGACCTGTTGATCTGGGACAATCGCTGCACGCTCCACCGGGGCCGCCCGTTCGACGAGGCCAGGTATCGCCGCGACATGCGCCGCGCCACGGTGATGGATGACGATCCGGCGATGGAGCACCGCGACGCGGCGTAACGGCGGGGTGCGTCGCCGCGCGCGACTGGAAACATCGACGTATTCAGCCATTTCTCCGCGCAGTCCCTGCGAGGAGAGACATGCCCGGCCCGGCCAAATTACAGATCGTCTGGTTCAAGCGCGACCTGCGGACGTCTGACAACCGCGCGTTGACGCGGGTGGCGCAGGCGGGTCCGGTGCTGCCGCTGTTCGTGGTCGAACCCGATCTTTGGGCGCAGCCGGATATGTCAGCACGGCATTGGGCCTTCGTCGCCGAGTGTCTGACCGAACTGCGCGAGGACCTCGCGTCGCTCGGCCAACCGCTCATCGTCCGCATCGGAGACATGGTCGAGACCCTGGGCACCATACACGCCACGAATGGCGTCGCGGCCCTCTGGTCGCACGAGGAAACCGGCAACACATGGACCTATGGCCGCGACAAACGAGTCGCCGACTGGTGCCGCGCCAACGGAATCCCCTGGCATCAGGACCGGCAGTCCGGGGTGATTCGTCAGATCAAGACACGCAATGGCTGGGCCAAGCGCTGGGACGCCTTCATGGCCGAACCGGAAACCTTGCCGCCACGGGCACTCGAACCTGTCGCGATCGACCGCGGCGCAATCCCGTCAGCAGAAGATCTCGGCCTCGCGCCCGACCCCTGCCGGGAAAGACAAACCGGAGGCCGAATGGCCGGCCTCAAATCGCTCGAGACTTTCCTGCACGACCGCGGCGCTCCGTATCGCAAGGCGATGTCCAGCCCCGTCACGGGCTTCGAACATTGTTCGCGCGTCTCGCCCTATCTGGCGTGGGGCGCGCTCGGAATGCGCGAGACCGCTCAGGCCACATGGGCCCGCCAGCGCGAGTTGAAACAGCAGGGGATCACCGGCGGCTGGCGCGGCTCAATGTCGTCGTTTTCCGGCCGGCTGCACTGGCGCGATCACTTCACCCAGAAGCTCGAGGACGAGCCCCGGCTCGAACACGAGAACCTGCACCGCGCCTACAATGGCCTGCGCCCCCGCGAACCGGACGCAACGCGGCTCCATGCCTGGGAGCAGGGCGAGACGGGTCTGCCGTTCGTCGATGCCTGCATGCGGGCGCTGCGCGCGACCGGCTGGATGAACTTCCGGATGCGCGCGATGCTCATGGCCACGGCCAGCTATCATCTCTGGCTCGACTGGCGCCGCCCCGGCGAACATCTCGCGCGCCTCTTCACTGATTACGAACCCGGCATTCATTGGCCACAGGTCCAGATGCAGTCCGGCACCACCGGCATCAACACCGTGCGCATCTACAACCCCGTCAAGCAGGGACAGGATCAGGATCCTGACGGCACGTTCACGCGCAAGTGGGTCCCGGAACTCGCCACTGTGCCGGACAAGTTTCTGCAGACACCGTGGAAATGGGACGAGGCTGCGTCGATCCTCGGCAAGACCTATCCGGAACCGATCGTCGACCACATCGCTGCAGCGCGAGACGCCCGCGACAAGGTCTGGGCAGTGCGGCGCGGCAGCGAGTTCCGCGAAACAGCGCAGTCGATCCAGTCAAAGCACGGTTCGCGCAAGTCGGGCATCCCGAACCGGGGCCAACGCGCGGCTCGGGGCAAGGGCCAGATGTCGCTGCCGTTGGGGGACGGTGCATGAAGATGGTCAAGAAGCGCGATCTGCCGACCAAGATCTGTCCGGTCTGCGAGAAGCCGTTCGTCTGGCGCAAGAAGTGGGCGAAGGTCTGGGACGAGGTCCGGTATTGCTCCGAGCGCTGCAAGCGGTCCCGCAAGTCGACGTGACCGACGCCGAACCACCGGATCACCGGCATCGCATCCCTCCTCGACCAATCCCGACAGGCTGAAGCCGGGAGGCAAGCCGCCTCAGATCAGTCCAAGTCCCGACAGAGCCTCTCGCACATCGGCTTTCTGCGCCTCGCGCGCCGGAGAGGTCGGCCGCCGGGCCACGCCAGCCGGCACACCCTGCAAGGACTGCGCGTATTTGCAGAGCGAGGGCATATTGTCCTGACCGATCGCGTCCCAAAGCGGCATCAGCCTTTCATGAAGATCCAAAGCTGTCGCATGATCGCCACCCTGCACGGCATCCCACAACCGTCGCGACGGCCCCGGCGCGGCCGTCAGGATCGCCGCAATCGAGCCCGGAGCCCCGAGCATGTAAGCCGAATACAGCAGTGCGTCCGTCGCCGCATAGATCCGATTCTTCGGATCGGCGCGGCGCAACAGGTCGGCGAGGAGCTTCGCATCCCCCGCCGATTGCTTGACCCCGGCGACCCCTGGCACCTCCTCCATGATCCGCAACAGCAGATCGGGCGACAGGTAGCAGTGCCCGACAACATTGTAGATCAGGATCGGCAACCCGCTCTCATCATGAATGCGGCGGAAGTGATCGACCATCGCATCGTCGTCAGGCCGGAACAGGTAGGCGGGCGGTGTCACCTGCAAGGCCACCACGCCCAGATCCGCGACCTGCCGCCCGCGCGCGGCGGTCTCCATCGTCGAATTCGATATGATCCCGGCAACGACGGGAACGCGGCCGTCTGCGGCCCGCACGGTCTCTGCCAGAATGTCCCGGTGCTCAGCGCGCGTCAGCGCGTGCCCCTCTCCGGTCGACCCGCCCGCAGCCAGGCCGTGAACGCCTTCGGAAATCAGCCACTCGACCTGGGCGGCGATCGCCCCCAGTTCTATTCCGTCATCTTCAGTGAAAGGGGTCGTGAACGGCGCAATGACGCCGTTGAGATCGTCCAACATCACATCCTCCCGTTTTCGCGAAAGGATGCGCTGATCTTACGTGGCCCGCAATCGCGGACCGGATTTGATCTCAGAGGAGTTGCAGATCGTCTGCCGAGGAACGGCCGTCGCGGCCCTCCCGGAGTTCGAAGCCAATTTTCTGGTTGTCTTCGAGCCCCTGCAGTCCGGCGCGTTGAACGGCCGAAATGTGGACGAACACGTCTTTTCCTCCACCATCGGGCGCAATGAAGCCGTAGCCTTTGGTCGAATTGAACCACTTCACGGTGCCTGTCGGCATCTGTCTTCCTTTCCTGCGAGCTTCCCCAAGCCCGGTCTTCGGGAGCCCCTTCGGCTCCAATCTTGCTGCGTGGACTGATATCCGTCCGCGCCTTCTTGGTCCGTGCGCAGGTTAGGGATCGGCGTCAGGCCAGTTCTCGCTCAGGTTAGTGAGCGGCAGGGACACTATCGCGAAAGGCGATTCTCTACAACGCGTTGATGACGCATCGCACAATGAGAATAGGGAGCGTTACGTTTTGTAATCACTGCAGAGTTCAACTGTCGACAGTCTTGGGCATGCACATTTCTGCATCGTCAGAGTAGTATTCGCCGTCCTTACAGCTGTCATCGCAAGCAAGAACGTGACCGGCGCTGAGTGTGAACAGCGTGATCAAAAGCGCGTGTAGCAGTTTCATCGAGACCTCCATGGTTGCGCGAGAGTGTGGCGCAGCGATCCCGGCAAACAAGCCTGACAGTTCCCGCCATGCGAAATGGCCACCCGCTTTCGGAAGCATCGCCCGCGCGTCACCGCGCGCGTTCATCCAGCCACCGGGCCGTGCGCAGCAACGGGCCATCGGCGCCGCGCGCGCCCGTCAACTGCACACCCATCGGCAATCCGTCGACCTCCAGAAGCGGCAGGTTCACGCATGGTGTCCCGGCGAACGTCCAGAACGCGTTGAAAACCGGGTCGCCGGTCCAGTCCAGTCCTTCGGGTGCGGATCCGGCAGATGACAAGCAGAGGATCGCATCGTACCGGGCGTAGAGATCCGCAAGCCAGCCATAGATCCGATCGCGCTCGGCAATGGCCCAGCGATATTCGGCCTCGGTCATGCCGCGCCCTTCGGCGATGTTGTCCTGCAGACTACGGGTCATCGCATCTGCGTGCGCATCGAGCAGCGGCCCATAGTGCATGGCGTTGCCGTAGAGCTGCAGGATCCGCTGGGCGCGCCATCCCTCGGCGATGTCCGAGGGCATATCGATCTCGGCGCAATCTTCGCCGAGAGAGGACGCGAACGCCTCCAGCGCGCTTTGGGCCGCGGGATCGGCCTTGTCCCACATCGCACCGCGTAGAAACGCAAATTTGGGCGGACGCGGGACTGCGGACATAGCGAGCTCTCGCAGCGCCGGGCGGGACCGCGGCACAGCCTGCTTGTCGGAGAGATCCCTTGCCAGCATCTGCTCGGTCAACAGCGCGACATCCTCGATCGATCGGCCGTAGGTGCCGACCGTGTCGAGCCAGTCCGCCTGAACCGTAACGCCCTGCCGCGCGATCCAGCCAAAGGTCGGCTTCAACGCGTAGATTCCGCAGAAGCTCGCCGGTCGGATGACCGAGCCGCCGGTCTGGGTCCCGAGCGCAAGTGGCACCTGGCCATCCCGCACCGCTGCCGCAGACCCGGAGGACGAACCGCCGGGCGTGTGTGCAGGGTTCAACGGATTGCGCGTCTTGCCGGGTGACCGCGCCGCAAGCTCCGTCGTCACCGTCTTGCCCAGGATCACGGCACCGGCGTCGCGAAGCTGGCTCACGCAAAGCGCGTCCCGGTGGGTGTGCCGCCCCTCATGCCCCTTGTAGCCGTTCTGCGTCGGCATGTCGGCGGTCTCGATGATGTCCTTGATGCCCACGGGCACGCCGTGCAGTGGTCCGGTGCCGCAGCCTGTCGCCTGCACCCGGTCGGCCTGCCGCGCCTGCTCAAGCGCCAGATCGGGCTCGAGGTGGCTCCACGCACCGACCTCCGCATCGCGCGCAACGATCCGGTCAAGACACGACCCGACCAGAGCTTCTGACGTCGTATCACCGTTCGCGATACGCTGCGCCGCCTCGGCGGCCCCGAGTTCCCAAAGCTCAGCCACGGGCGCCTCCGAGATAATCTTCGATCCAACCGTCATAATCATCTGCCCGTGTCGCGCGCCGCATCAGATCCGCCGACGCGGGCCGGTCGGGAGGCCGCTGCCCGCGCATCGCAATCAGCGCCTCCTCCATGGCGCGCACCGCGGCTGGCAGCACCGGATGTCCGTTCAGACACAAACGCACACCGCAGCGGGCGAGCGTTTCAGTATCGGCGATCTTCAGTGCGCCGCCCGTAACAATCGGCAGATCGAACTCGGCGCCCAGAGCCTCGAAATCCGCAACGGATTTCAGACCGAGAAAGAACAGCGCGTCGACCCCGGCCTCGGCATAGGCCTTGCCGCGCGCGATCGCGTCATCGAGCCCGTTTACCCCGGCGGCCGACGTCCGCCCGACGATCACTGTCCCGGGGTCGGCCCGGGCGTCCAGTGCCGCCTTCATCTTGCCGACGCCTTCCTCGACCGACAGCAGTTCCATTCCGGGCTGTCCGTGGCGCAACGGCAGAACCGTATCCTCGATCGACAACGCCGAAACGCCCGCCGCCTCGAGTTCCTCGACCGTGCGCCGAACGTTCAGCGCATTGCCGTAGCCATGATCGGCGTCGACCGCGAACGGCAGTTCAGAGGCCCGGCTCATCCGGCGGCACTGGTCGGAAAATTCGGTCAGCGTCATCACGATCAGATCCGGCGCGCCCAACACCGCCAGGGACGCCGACGACCCGCCGACCATGCCGACCTCGAAGCCGATGTCTTCGGCCAGACGGATCGAGAACGCGTCGAACACGGACGCAGGAACCAGGCAGCAGTCGCCGCCGATGTGCTCGCGGAACGCTTCGCGGCGGGCTCTATACATCGCTGATCTCCCTAGGCTTGCGCCATTCCATCACCAGAAAGTAGGGCACGCGCCTGTACCGCGCCGCCTTCTCTTCATTCTCAGGAGGATATCCGTCGGGCAACGGCTCATCGAAGAATGTCAGCCGCAAACCCGCCGCCAGAAACGCCTGCATGCATGTGCGCATCGGGCGGTGGTGATTGAGGATGTCGATCCCCCGCCACTGCCCCCGGATGGGGCGCTCGTCCTGATACCGGTCGATGGCAAAGGCGAGTTCTCCATCGGCACGACGCCGCCAACCCTCGGGCTGCCCGGCGGTGTTGTAGCTCGTCAGATTGGCGATCAGGATCGTCCCGCCGGGCGCACAGACCCGCACGATCTCCGAGACCGCTGCCGTCAGGTCCGGGATGTCGACCAGCGACAGATATGAGACAATGAGATCAAACGACCCGTCGGGCAGGTCCAGATGCTCGGCTCGACCAGTCCGGTAATCGCCGTGCATGTCCCTCTCGCGCGCGGTCGCCAGAAGCCGTTCGGTCGGGTCGATGCCCGTCGTCTTGATGCCTTCCTCCGCGAGCATCCTGCAAAACCGGCCCTCACCACATCCCACGTCCAACGCGTTTCGGAAACTCCCGGCACGGACACGCCCCATCATCACCCGGTCGAGCACGTAGCGCCGGCCCCAGTCGCCGGCATCGCCCTGCTCTGTCAGCCAGGCCTCCGCAGACCAGTCCCAGTCGGTGATCATCTCATCCACGCCGCACGGTGGCATGCGCATCCCAGAACGCCACGGCGCGATCATAGGCCTCGACATCGATCGGACGGCCGGAGCCGCCCTCGGACCGGCCGAGCGCATTTCGGATCTGGGTCGCCGGCGGCATCGGCGGTTCCTCCGGCACCAGCGTCCCGATGACCGACACGATGCCCCAGTCGCAATCCGGGACTGCCTGTTCCTCGGGGAACGCCTCTGCCTCCGCGACCAGTTGCGCATGGGAGTAGAGGATCACGTCGAACCACGCGGCCAGCGGCGCCTCCAGTCCTTCGAACCAGCGTTCCAGCACGGCGCGTTCGCCTTCGCGGCGCGCCCGGTAGCCTGATCTGAGCAAGTGTTCATTGCCGCCCGTGACCGGCGCGAAGCCGCACCGCGTCGGCGTCTCGTTCCTCAGAAACAGATGCTTGCAGAACGGCGCATATCCCGGAACCAGCTCGGCGCTGTCGTCCAGCGCATCGTTGCAGCGTGCCACCAGATCTTGCGGCGTGATGCCGACCACCAAGGTGCCAGAGGCCGAGGGCTCCCAGTTTCTGAGAGCGAAGTCGGTGATGTCGATGCGCACGTGCCCCCCGGCGTTTGCCCTGACCGCGTGAGCGTTTTCTTCGCCCGGACAGTGCTTCCACTCAACCCCTCCGCATCCAAAATGGAAACGTGCACAAATTTTGTTCAACCAATGCGGTAGAACGTGTTTAATGAACTCGCCGAGACAGCCCGCGAGACATTTCATTCTTTATGCCAGCGCATTGCAAAGTTCACGCCGACCCAGGCCTTCTGGTCACGACCCTCGCAGGCCGCGTCACCGTCGCGGAATTCCGGGAAGTCTATATCGACCTGCGCGCGTCCCCGGGATTTTCTCCGCTCTTCCCCGAGATCATGGACTTTCGCTTGGCGACGTCGTTCGAATTCGACCACACGGAAATGGCGCGGCTGGCGAAGCGTGTCACCGGGCAAAACCCGGACTTGGAGATGAGAACGGCCATCCTGACCGCGCCCGGCGTCAGCTACGGCATGGCGCGGGTCTACCAGAGCTACGCGCAACTCGGCAATGTCGAGACGGTTCTGTTGTTCGACGATCCGGAAGAGGCACTGGCCTGGATCGGGTTCCCCGAGTTCCAGGCCGCCGCTTTCGCGATTTGCCCCTAGGCGCCAGCCCTCTCAGAGGTGGTCGCCAGCGGAAATCTGGTCGGCAAAGCCGTGGTTCGTGTCGCGATGGTTGGCCTCGTCGGCGCGCACGGCAATGACCACCTCGCGCAGCCGCGCATCGCTTTCCAGACCCCAGTAGTCGATGGCGAGTTGCGGTGCCGGAACGTTCTCGATCCGCCCGGAGTCGATCTCGGCGAGATACTGGGTGTAACTGATCACCGCCTCTTCTTCGAGATATCCAACAACGCGGTGCGCCGTCTTCGGCGCGAAGAGGTAGAGGAAGAAGAAGAAATTGTAGAAGATCGCCTGGGCGACCATGATCAGCACGCGCTCGAACTTGGTCGGCTGCGCGATGTTGATAAACGTCATCAGATGCATCCGCTCGTTCTCGGCCTCGTCGAGCAGTTCGCGGATCCATCCCTGATCGTCGCGGATGTGCCGGATCGCCTTCAGGTGCTGCAGCAGACCGCCAACCATCCCGGGCACCGCGGCAACGGTTTCGAGCACGACGGCACGGTGGCCGTACCGCTTGGCGAAGAACGCATCCGCGAAGACCCGCATGAATTTCACCAGGCGCAGGGCAAACCGGTCGTGAACATCCTCAGGGACCTTGTGAACATCCAGATCCAGCGTCGTCGTGTCGAGCGTATCGCGCATCACCGCCTCCATTCTCGCCGGAGAGGTTGGGCCTTGAAGCGGCCGGTTCAACGTTCTGCGGCAAGGTGTAACGCGGCAGGACGGACGCGAACGACGGACAGAAGATCGGGTGCATTTGCGCGTTTGCATACCGTCGCTCAGCGAGGCCCGATTTCCCTGCCGATCTCATTGGATTTTCACTGTTTTTTAATCAAGTTGACCTAAAAACCGTCGCGCTAGCCGGGGTCCATCAAGCCCCGAAGTTCGATCGAACGAGCACTCGGCCACGGCAGGACGGCAGCTCCCGATGTCGTGGTCTTGTGTCGGACTACCCGTGGCAGGCCTGCCACATCCCGTTTCCAGCAAACGGACAGACGATTGAGGATGGGCAAACGCCCTTCCCAACAGAACGAGTGCGCCCTGCGCCGCCGGTGAATCGCTGCCGGCGACGGCGGTGCTGTTCCGAAACCAAACATGGTCGACCTTAGTCCGCTCAGTCTCCGACCGGACAAAGCCAGGCGGCGCCGATCACCCCGGCACTGTCACCCAGCATGTTCTTGCGGATCGGCGTGACGAACGTGTCCGAGAAGACATGCGGCCGGATCGCCTCGGGCAGATCTGCATAGAGATGGTCGAGGTTCGACAAGCCGCCGCCCAGCACGATGAGATCCGGATCGAGCAGGTTGACCACCGCCGCCAGGGCACGACCCAGTCGCCCTGTGTGAAGCGAAAGCGTCTCCTTCGCCTCGAAGTCGCCCGCGTCTGCGAAGGCGGCGATCATCTCGGGATCGAGTTCGCTTCCGGTTCGCCGGAAGTGATCGCGCATCAGCCCCGGACCGGAGCACCAGGACTCGACATCTCCCGCGCGCCCGCAGTCGCAGACCGGCAGGCCCTGCTCGCCCGCAGGTTCACCGGCCAGCGCATTGTGGCCCCATTCGCTGCCGATCCCGTTGTGGCCCAGAAGCGGCGATCCGTCGACGACGATCCCGCCGCCGACCCCGGTCCCGATGATCGCGCCGAAGACGACGGACGCTCCCTTGCCCGCCCCGGCCTGCGCCTCCGCCAGTGCAAAGCAGTTGGCATCGTTGGCCAGCCGCACGCGCCGCGCCAGCACGCGCGCGAGGTCCACATCGAGCGCCTGATCATTGAACGGCGTTGAGAACGCATTGCGCATCCGCCCGGTCGCCGGTGACTTCGAGCCGGGAGTCCCGACCCCCGCACCGGACACCCTGACCCCGGCGGACCGCTCGGCGCTTTCGACAAGTTCAGCAATCGCGCTCAGCACGTCGGAATAGTAGCGCGGTGTCGGAACGCGCTCACGGGCCGCGACGTCGCCGTCCTTTGTCAGGATCGCGGCCTCGATCTTGGTCCCGCCGATATCGAGCCCCAGCCGCATCGCCGCGCCAGCGCGAGTCGGGCTGGTTCAGCCGGTGGACAGCATCGAGCGCAAACGTTTCTCGATTCGCCCGGTCCTGTCTGCAAGCTGATCCTGTGCAACCCTGAGTTCGCGCAACTCGTTCAGGAGATTGCGCAGTCCGGCGCGGTCGGCGGCATCCGCCTCGGCAGTGTCCTCGGGTTCGGGCGCGCCATCGCCCTCGCCGCTCATCAACCAGACAATCGAGACATTGAGCAGGCCGGACAACATCTGAAGCCGGTTCGCGCGCGGCTCGGACCGGTCGTATTCCCAGTTCGCGATCGTCGTCGTCTTCACGCCGAGCCGGCGCGCAAGCTGCGCCTGGGTCATGCCCGAGAACTCGCGCGCCCGCGCCAGACGGTCGCCGAATGTCGAGACATCCTCGCTCCAGTCAAACGACTCGACCTCGGTTTCTACCGCAACATCACCGGCATCGACGCCTTGAGCCGTCGTCTCTCCATACATGTCGTGTCTCCCGTATTACGCGAGTTGATACGCGCCGTTGCTGCCATGATGAACCGGGCACTGCGACGCATGACGGGATCGGTTCGCGGATATCACTCATCCGGTCAGCGATCCGACGCGGCATGGCGGCGTGATCGCACGTTCCGGGTGGCCGGGTATGGTTAACCGCGACATGGTGCTGTCGCAGCGCGACCCTCAGGCGCCAAACCGATGCCATCATACGCCCGTCGAAAGGAAATTCCGCCGCATGACCGCCAGCCCGCCTCCCCCGCAGATGTCCGGACGCGCATGGTTCGAGCTGGCGCTGCTTTCGCTGCTCTGGGGTGGTTCGTTTCTGTCGATTGCGATCGCCTTGCGGGAAATCGGACCGTTCACTGCCGTTCTGCACAGGGTCGGGTGGGCCTGCGTCCTGCTCTGGATCGTCGTTCTGGTGCGCGGCCTGCGCCCGCCGGGTGAGCTTCGGGTCTGGGGTGCTTTTCTGATCATGGGATGCCTGAACAACGTCATCCCGTTCTCGCTGATGAGCTGGGGGCAACTTCATGTCGAAAGCGGTCTCGTGAGCATATTCAACGCGATGACCGCGCCGCTCGGCGTTCTCGTCGCGGCAATGCTGTTGCGTGACGAGCGCCTCACGCCGCGCCGTCTCGGCGGCGTGCTGCTGGCGTTCGCCGGGGCCTGCGTGATCATCGGCATCGACAATCTCGGCACGCTCGACCTGCGGGCGCTCGGCCAATGGGCGGTGATCGCCGGTGCGCTATCCTATGCGTTTGCAAGCAGTTGGGCGAAGATCACCCTGCGCGGGATCGATCCGATGGTCGCGGCGGCCGGCATGCTCACGGGCTCGACCCTCGTCATGTTTCCCTCGGCGGTCGTGCTCGAGGGCTGGCCGAGCCTTTCGCTGTCCGTGGCGACCTGGGGGTCTATAGGATACTACGCAGTTTTCGCGACGGCGGCGGCCTATCTGCTGTACTACCGAGTTCTCCGCATGGCCGGTGCGGGCAATCTGATGCTCTGCACCTTGCTGATCCCGCCCGTTGCGATCCTGCTCGGCTGGGCCGTTCTCGACGAGCGCCTGCCGACGTCGGCATTCGCCGGATTCGCACTGATCGCCAGCGGGTTGATCATCATCGACGGCAGAATTTTCAGGCTGGCCCGCATGCGCACTGCCTAAACGGGCCAGGTGCAGGACCTTAGCCGGAGCCTTCGTCGCGCAGCAATTGCCGGAACCATCGGTTGCGCATCGAGGCATCCATCCGTCGATGCCAGATGAGATCGTGCGAAACCGCGGGCATCCGGACCGGAACGGCGCATGTCTCGAACCCGGCAAAGACCGAACTCGTCAGATCCGACTGGAACGTCGCAACCATGGGCGTTCCGCGCATCAGTTCGGCAAGGGCATGCATGTCGGGCGCCGTGACTGCAATATGGCGTTCATGCCCCGCACGCTCCAACGCAAGCGTCACGTTGCTCTTGCGCGATCCGCCAAAGTCCAGGGCCGCGTGCGGCGCCGCGCTGTAGCTCTCGATCGTGTCTGGCGCCGTCCTCTGGGCCGGATCGTAGAAGCAGACCAGCTGGTCGATTGAAAACACCTCGGCGACGAGCGAGGCCGCATAGGCCGCGGCTCCGACCGACAGGACGAGATCCGCCTCACCGGTGTCGAGAAGCCGCTCGATCCGGCTCCGCGACCCGAGTTCGAGGAAACGGACCGGCATCGACGGCGCGACACGCGCAAGCGTTCTCTGCAACCGCTTCAACAGGGGCAGATGTTCGGCCGTGTTCGTCGCCAGCGAAAACGGCCGCGTATCTGTCGCCGGATCATAGGAGATGTCTGCCGTCAGCCCTTCGAGCCCGGCGACGAGCGTGCGCACGCGATCCGCCACGCCGATAGCGTGATCCGTCGGCGTGATCCCCTTGCCGAGCTTCACGAACAGCGGATCGCCCAGGCTTTTGCGCAGCCGGTCGAGGTGGTGGCTGGCCGTCGACTGGTTCATTCTCATGCGATCCGCAGCCTCGCTGACCGAGCCGGAATCGAGGATTGCGAGGAAGAGCTTAAGTTGGCGCCCGTCGAGTTGGAGCGTATCGAATTTCTGCATGGTAGATATGTCTCACATCGATTGCTTCAATTCAAACTTCTGATACGGTTTTGCGCGTGGGGGATTTTCAGAAAGATGTTCCGTGCGTCGAAGACGCTCAGGCTGCTGCCCGGCCGGTGCCGATCAGCACGGCGGGATTTGCGGTGCCGAACTACCTCCTGATTGCCGGTGGCGCGCCCGCGGGCCGGGCGCCGCTCGTCCAGGCAGCCGAGCGGCGCGGATGGTTCGTTCAGACCTGCGGCACCGGCGGCGAACTGGCCGCGCGCATTGCGCAAATGCCGAGCGGCGGCATTCTCGTCCTCGACACCTCGATCGTCGCGGAGCCCGAGGGCATCGAACGGCTCGCCGGACTGGCCGATCTGCCGGCGCTGCCGCGCCTGCATCTCATCTCCGATGAAATCGACACCAGCGCACTGGTCGCCCGAGAGATTTGCGTCGCCGCCGGGATCGAGGTCCATGACACACTGGTCAGACCGATACCCGCGCCGATCATCGATCAGTTGCTCGGCACCTGACGCCACGCGATAGAGTTATCACGCTCCTGCACGGGCTGCGTCGCCACGGGCTTGCCGACGCCGCGCGCGCTTCATAACCTCGCGGTTCGGATCATGGGAGGTTCGCGATGCTCGACGGACAGGACACCGACGCCCGCGCGCTGGTGCAAAATTGGCTCGACCGGTTCGATGCGGGCCGGACCTCCGGTTCTGTCAGTGATCTCTTCGTGGCCGATTGCCACTGGCGCGATCTGGTCGCGCTGACCGGAGAGATCCGGACGCGCAGCGGCCGTGACGGCGTCGCGCAACTCCCTGAGTTGCTGTCCGCTGCTGGCGCGACGCGTCTCGTGCCGCATCCCGGCATGGTCCCGCCCCAGCGCGTCGCCCGCGCCGGGGAGACTGTCATCGAGGCAGCGATTGCTTTCGAGACGGATCATGCGAGCTGCAACGGCGTCGTCCGTCTGCTGCCGGATGGCCGCGCCTGGACTCTGTCGACAGCGATCGATGCGCTGCGGATGCCCGAGCAACCCGAGGAACCGGCCTACGCCAAGGATGTCCGCGCACCGAACTGGCTGGACAATCGCGAGGCCGAGCGCGCCTATGCCGACCGGGACCCGACCGTGCTCGTGGTCGGCGGCGGCCATGCCGGGATCACCATCGCCGCCCGGATGCGCGAACTGGGCATCGACACGCTGATAGTCGACCGCGAGACGCGCATCGGCGACAACTGGCGTCTGCGCTACCACAACCTGAAGCTCCACAACCAGATCGGCGTGAACCACATGCCGTATCTGCCGTTCCCGAAGACCTGGCCGCGCTACATCCCGAAGGACATGATTGCCAACTGGCTGGAGTTCTACGTCGAGGCGCTGGAGCTCAATTTCTGGACCGAGACCTCGTTCGAGGGCGCCGACTGGGACGAGGCCAACCGCCGCTGGACTGCCCGCCTGAAACTTGCCGACGGCACGATCCGCGAGATGCGCCCGCATCACATCGTCATGGCAGCCTCGGTCAGTGCGGTGAAAAAACTGCCCGATATTCCCTCGCTGGCGAACTTCGAGGGCGTGAAACTGCACTCCTCGGAATTCGAGGTCGGTTCGGAATGGCGGAACAGGCCGGTCATGGTGCTCGGCACCGGCACCTCGTCGCACGACATTTCGCAACACCTGCATGCGCACGGTGCCCACGTCACGATGGTCCAGCGCTCACCGACCATGGTGGTCAGTGTCGAGCCAACGGCGCAACTCTATGACGGGCTCTACCTCGGCGACGGCCCGACGCTCGACGAGCGCGATCTGGTCAATTCCTCGTTCACGCTCGACCTGATAAAGCGCGCCCACAAGATCCTGACCGAGGAGGTCAAGCAGATCGACCGCGAGACTCTGGAAGGTCTCGAGCGCGCCGGGTTTGAACTGGAATACGGCGAGGACGGCACCGGCTGGCCGCTGAAGTACCGGACGCGCGGCGGCGGGTACTACTTCAACATCGGATGCTCCGAACTGATCATCGACGGCGAGATCGACCTGATCCAACATCGCGACATCGACGAGTACATCGCCACTGGGGTCCGGATGAAGGACGGGACCGAGCGCCCGGCCGAACTGGTCGTCATGGCCACGGGTTACGAGGGCCAGGGCTATCTGCTGAGGCAACTGTTCGGCGAAGAGATCACCGAACGCGCGGGTCAGGTCTGGGGCTTCCGCGAAGACGGCGAGATGTCGAACATGTGGACCCGCACCGGCCAGCCCGGCCTCTGGTTCACTGCAGGCGCGTTCTCGCAATGCCGGATCTACTCCAAGTATCTCGGCTTCCAGATCGCGCTGGACGAGATGGCACGCGAGTGACGGCGAACGAGCAAGCGCCGACCCGGCTCGCAGGCTGAAGTCGCATGACCGCGCCGCCCAAGGCACGGGCGGTGACCCACCTGTGAGTACTCGTTCCGAACCCGCAGGAGAAGATCACATGATGCGAATGCCTGAAGACTTTCGCACGGACCGCGAACACCTGCTATCGTTGGCCAATTCTATCGAGGGAGGACCTTGCGTGGACAGGACAGGAAAACAGGGCTGGCGCGGGCTCGACATCACCAGCCTGCTGATCGGTGCCGGCGTGGCGTTCGTCATAAGCTGGTCGGGCCAGACCATCGCCGCCGATGACGGCGACAGGACCCTTGCCGTGCAGGGATTTCTCTATGCGATCAGCGAACTGGCCATCGACACCGAGGTCAACGCGTCGCGGATCGTCGACCTCGATGATCGCCTGGACGCGCTTGAGGCAAAACTGGCCGAACTCATCAAGAAGGACGAATAGGCGTCGCTAGGGTTTCGACTTGATCGTCTCGAGCTTCCGCTTTGCGGCGACCACCCAGGAATCGGAAGAATCGAGCTTGCTCAGGTTGGCCTCGATCTGCGCCAGCAGTTCGTCGGCATTGTCGATCCGCGCGACCGTGTCGCGTCCGGTCTTGTTCCCGAACACGCCGAGTTCGGCGAAGAACGATATGCCGAAGTAATAGGCCTCTCCCACCGTGCCGTATGGCCCCGGGTCGAACTCGCCCCGGTCATTGATCGACAGGGCGAGCGCCCGCGTGCCGAGAAGGAACAGCGTCGCCCGCGCGTAGGACCGTGACGACGGCGCCAGTTCGTCCCAGGTCAGATTGATGATCCGCGCCACGTCATATGCGTGGTGGTTGTTCTGCGTGCCGCCGGTGTTCCAGCCATAGGGGTACTTGACCCGCCGTATCGCCCCGGTCGTCGCGGCGATGCCGCCGAGGTTCGGGACGTCTCCCCCGCGGTAGGACAGGATGTGGAACGTCATGCTGAGGTCGTTGGTCTTCTTGATCCCGTCGGATGTCTTGAACCACGCGCCCCAGTAGCCGGTCTCGGGATCCTGCCACTCGTTATCGACGAAGTCCGAGAGCGCCTGGGCGAGCGCGTCACGGTCCAGTTCGGCAGGGAAAACCGACGCCGTGTAGTCGAGCCAGAGGAGTTGCCCCAGCGCCGTGACAGCGAGGTTCAGTTCCTTCCTGCGGTTCAATCCGGATTTGACGTCCGAGACCAGCAGGTCCTGCATCAGGCCCCGGATCTCTTCCGCGCTGTCGACGGGCTCCCAAATCTTGAGCGGAACTTCCGGGGTCTCACCGCGCTTGGCGATTTCCTTCAGCGGATCGACGCTTGAGAAGAACCGCCAGATCCAGGTCTCGTAACACGGCCCGAACGAACCGTCTTTCGGATCCTGGCGCGCCGCAAACGACTGATCGGCGACCTCAAGACTTTCGCGCAGGTCTTCGATCCGGCGCTCGATCCGCTCCGGCTCGCTCGTGTAGTTCACCAGCCAATGCGCTTCCTTGAAGATCTGCGCCGAGCAGACGAGATTTTCGCCACCGGCCATGCGTTCATGAAGCTGGTGCTGAAGCTGGTTGAGCGCGGGGCGGTACGTCCGGTTCATGCGCTTCTTGGCGGGGAATTTCGGGATGTAGCTTTCGACCCGGTTGAGACGGATCTCGAGTTGCGCCTCCGCTACCGGCGCCCATGCCGCAACCAGCACGAACAGCGAAACAGCGAGCCATGCACACGGTCTTTTTTTCGACATCGCGCTTCACCCGGCGTGTTGCTAAGGTCCTCTCCAGCTACTGATAGTCGATATCTGCGAGGCCGAAAACTCGATATGCGTCAACTTCTCGTCACGACCCTGCTGCTCGGATTTCTGCTGCCGTCGCTTGCAAGCGGATCGACTGTCTTCGTCGCGTACGATTCCGCCGAGCCGCCATTCGAGCGTGACATGAGCGCCTGTCCGGAGAGCGCGGTCGATGGCGTCTACGGCTTTGTCGGAGAGCGCCGGGTCTGTGCCGATGGCCTGACGACGGACCTGCGCGCGATCGAAGCGGTGGTGGATGGGCAGACCGACGAGATCGTCCTGCTGACGAGCCGTCCCGCCGAGAAGACAGTGTATCGCGCGACTGAGCGGCGCGAACCGATCCTTTCGTTGGTCAACATCATCCGCGGCCGTCCGCTGATCATTCGCGGCCAATCGGATGCAGAGGGTCAGCCGCTGGTCTGGCTCGAAGGTCTCGACCTGACGGACACCGTCTGCGACCCCGAACGGGTGCACGATCTGGCGGCATGCAGGGCCGGCAGACCCTCGGAGAGCGACGCGCCCGTCACCAAGAACCTCGATCGCCGGTATGAACTCACCAGCCTCGCCCTGATCGAGCACGCAGCCGTAACCCGCGCGATCCGAACCGCCGACACGTCGCTGGCGGCGGTCAGCACGAAAGGTCCGCGCAGTTACTGCATCCGGATGCGTCAGGTCGCGTCGATCTCGATCGAGGATCTCGGTTTCCAGGACTGCTGGATCGCCGCGATCGCCCTGATCAACGCGCGCGATGTGTCCGTGCGTCGCGCACGGATCCACGGATCGACCTTCGGCGTGCTCGCACTCGCCACGGGCGGCATGGAACTCGGCGCCCACACCTACCGCGTCGAGGACAGCGTTTGGCTCCAGAGCCCGAGCGCCTATCGACCGGATGCCGAGCCCTGCCGGGACCCCCATCTCAACCTCGAATGCGCGGTCGACGTCTGGCACGATGTTCCCTGGGGCGTCACGCACCATCACCTCTGGCGGGTTCTGAACGGCGCGCTGTTCGGCTCATACAACATCGCCGGGAACGTCCTGATCTCCGGCAATCTGATCGAGCGCGCCTATAACGGCGTGCGCATGATCTCGGATCTGCCGGGCACGGGCCGCAACGTCGAGATCCGCGACAACCGCTTCCGTTTCGTGCGCGACAACGCGGTCGAACCCGAAACCCACGCCGACGGCTGGGTGATCAAGAACAACGTTTTCGACCATGTGCACGCGTGGATCGCCAGCGACGGCGTGCGCGGGGGGTCGATGTACGTGTTCGGGAATGTCGGGTTCTACGACGCCGAAAACCTGTCGGGACAAACCTGCCGCGACGATGTCGACTGGTCGATCTCGCCGAGATTCCACGGGATGGCGAGCGATGACGGCCACTACAGGCTGGTCGATATCGCCTATGATCCGACCTCGGTGACCTGCGACGGCCACCGACGCGGCGTCGTCCTGAAGGGCGGAGACAAGCGCAAGTCCGAGTTCCCGTACATGGACTGGATCTCGATCTTCAACAACAGCTGGCGCACGCGTTCGCCGCTGTTCTCGGGCAAGCACGCGGCACCGCTGTCGCATTTCAACAACGCGGTTGCCTTCACCGGATGCGGTCTGGACGGACCGGATGCCTGCCGTCAGGTTCCGGCACCTGAGCAATACTGCCGGGCGGGCAACAAGCGCACCCGCGGGCGAGTGGCGCTCTCACAGTTCTGGACGGCCGACGACGCGGCACTGGTGGCCGATTGCTTCACCTTCACGCCCGGCCCTGCCGAACCCGACGACCGGGTCGATGACCTGAGAGCCGTGAGTCACCGGTTCTGCCGCGATGTCTTCGATCGCGAGATCGACAGCCTTCCGTACCCCCACGGGTCATGCGATCGATCGGTGGTGGCGGGCTTGTTCGCGGATGGAAAGGGTCTCGACGCGCCCCAGCAGATAGCTGGATGCACGCCGGTCGTGAGCGACGGCCGGGTTGAACCCAATTGCGAACGGGGCGGCACCTTGGTCGGCGCCGTTCAGGAAGACGGGTCACTCTTCGACATGGAAATCCGAGGTGCCGGTTTTCTCGGTGATGCTTTCATGCCGTAGGACCATGAAACACCGCAGGTTCGCCTCGCTCTGCGCGGCAAAGGTTAATCCGGCGAATGGGCCCCAGACATAACGCAAGCTCGTTCTCCGCGTTCTCTGGTTTGTCCCTCACACTGTGAATTCGAACTGATCCTCGGTCAGTTGCGCGGCCGTGATGCCCGGCAGGGTAATGCTGTCCAGCCCATAGCGGACCGATGCGCCTTGCGGTCCGTCGTTGATCATCAGATCCGAGAAGCCCAGCCCGGTCGCGGAAAGATCGATCGTATCGACCCCAAGCTCGAAGTCCCGGATGACGTCGGCGCCGTCGCCGAGCGAGAACGCGAAGACATCGGCCTCGGTCCCGCCGAACATCACATCGTTGCCGAGACCGCCGATCAGGAGGTCGGTTCCGCCTTCGCCACCCAGACGGTCATTGCCGTCCAATCCGCTGAGCGTATTGCTCTCGCCGTTGCCGAAGATCTGGTTCGCCATCGCGTTGCCGGTCAGATCGATTGCGGCCCCGGATCGGGCGGCGGCAAACTCGATGTGGCCGGCGAGCGTCAGATCGACCGCGCTGTAGACCCGGTCGTAGCCCTCGCCCGCCAACTCGGTGATGACCGTACCGGACTCGTAGACCTGATAGATATCGTCGCCCGTGCCGCCGGTCAGCGTCGCCTCCCCGTTGAACACGCGCAGCACATCGTTGCCGCCGAGGCCCTGCAACTCGACCGGCCCGGCCGTGAGCGAGAGCACGTCGTTGCCGGCGGTGCCCGTCACCACACGAACCGGGCCCGCGCCCGTCGCCTCGATGAAGTTGCTCGCAGACAGGTCCACCGAGGCCACGCCCTTCAGGATCGCAGTGCCGGATGCATGGGCAACCACCGCGTCGCCGCCGCGATCCTCGATGAACATGTCTGTGAAGCGCGCCCCCAGTGCGGAGATGTCGATCAGGTCGACGCCGAGTTCGAAATCAAGGATCGTGTCGATCCCGGTATCCACCGAAAGCACGAACACATCGGCTCCCGACCCGCCTTCGAGAATGTCGTTCGCGCCTGCGCCGTCCAGCGTGTCATTGCCGGCGCGGCCATCGAGCCGGTCGGACGAGGCGCCCCCGGTGAGCTCGTTGTCACCGGAATTGCCGGTGATCCAAGTCCCCGTCGAACCCGCCGTCACGTCCAGGTCATCCGTTCCGCGCAGGGTCGCGGCTTCGATGTTGTCGGCCAGCGTGACCGAGGTGAACACCAGCGCGCGGTCGTAACCGCCGCCCGGAAGCTCGACCAGCACATCGCCCGCGTCATCGATGGCAAACGTGTCGTCGCCCGGCCCGCCAGCCATGGAGTCCGCTCCCGGTCCGCCGATCAGCGAGTCGTTGCCGGCACCGCCGTCAAGCGAGTCGGCCAGCGCGCCGCCGGTCAACGTGTTGTCGTCGGCATTGCCGATCAGCGTGTTGATGGCGCCGGCAGCGCCGACGACGTTTTCGATCTCGTTGAGGTCGTCGCCCGCAGCGTCTCCGGTGTTCTGCGAACTGTCGCCGAGGTCCACCGTGAGCGGTGACGTTGAATCGAGGTAGGCGACCGTGTCCACGCCCGGTCCGCCAAAGACCTGATCCGGTTCCGGGCCCGGCGCAATGACGTCGTCGTCGGGGCCGCCATAGATCAGGTCTTCGCCCGGCCCCCCGACGATCAGGTCGTTGCCCGGTCCGCCGGAGAGGGTATCGCTGCCCTGCTCGCCGGTGATTGCGTCGACGTCGGCACCGCCGGATACGCTGTCGTTGCCCGTGCCAGCGAAGACGAGATCATCGCCCGCATCCCCGCGCACGGTGTCGTCTCCGCCCTCGGCACGGATCGTGTCGCCGCCACCGGCTCCCGCGATGACCTCTCCTACCGGGGTGCCGTCGAGCTCTTCCGCGGTGTCATCGCCCTGGATGTCGGCCGGCGGGACCGAGACAGTCGCCTCGCTCAGGCGCAGGTCAAGTGTCCCCTCTACCGTGTCCGTGCCATCCGTGACCTCGTAGGCGATCGTCTCGAAAATCTCCGTCGCGTCGGTGCGCGTGAACATCAGCTTGTCGTTGACGATCTCGAATGTCCCGCCGGTGGCGAAGCCGACGGACACCAGCGAAAGCACATCACCATCGATATCAAAATCGTTGTCGAGCACGTCGATTTCGATCGGGTCGAGATCGTCGCTGCGCACGATGTCGAGGAACGCGACCGGCGCGGAGTTGACAAACGGGATCAGGTTTAGTGTCAGGCTTCCGGTGTCCTCCGGCGCGCCCGCGAGATCGGTGTCGTCGACTTCGAGACCGACGATCAGTTCGGCATCCGTCGCCGCGTCGAGAACGGCATCACCGCGCAGGAAAAGCTGATCGCCGACCACGCGGAAGAAGCCCGCGTCCGCTCCGGTGACCGAGAAGACATGCGTGCCGATGCCGTCATCGTCGAGCAGCAATTCGGCGATCAGCCGATCCGATCCATCGGCGCTGCGGTCCTCGACCTCGGTCTCGAGCTGGTCGATGACCAGTATCGGCGCGGCATTTCCGACGCTGACCGACAACGTGGCCGTGGCGACCGAGGTGCCGGTGGTGACCTGATAGGTGAGTTGGTCGATCCCCTCGAACCCCAGATCCGGGGTGTAGAGGATCGTGCCGTCTGGCGTCAGGTCGGCCTCGCCGTTCTCGGCTGCGCCGACAAAGCTGACGGACAGCTCGCGCAGATCTAGATCGCTGTCATTGGCGAGCACGTCTACCTCGACAGCGGTATCGACAGCCGTTGCCGCCGAGTCGTCGACCGCGTTCGGATCCGGGTTGCCCGCCAGCACGCTCACCGCGACGGTCGCGGTGTCGGTATCACCTGCCCCGTTGGCCACGGTGTAGGTGAAGGTGTCCACGCCGACGACATTGACGTCCGGCGTGTAGCTGATCGCACCTGCGGGTGTGATCGAAGCCGATCCGGCTGCAGGATCGCTCACCGCCGTGATCGTGAACGGATCGCCCGGTTGTCCGAGATCGTTGTCGAGAACCGGAATCTCGATGGTCTGATTGCGCGTGATCGTGGCCGCATCGTCGAGCGCGCCGAAATCGTTGTCGATAATCGTCACCACAGCACCCCCGACAGCCACGGTGGTATCGCTGCCGAATGCGTTCAGATAGACGGTCAGTTGCTCGTCGCCCTCGATCTCCAGATCATCGGCGATATCGACGGTGATGAATGCGAAATTGTCGAAACCCGGAACGACCGCAATGTCCGTGAAGAAACCGCCGAGAACATCTGCATTCTCGGCCGGGTTCTCGCCAAAACCCTCGACCACGAACTCGAAGTTCGCATCGAAGAACGGGGTGAAATCGGTCTCGATCTGGAAGGTCGCGGTCCCGCCCTCCAGCACGGTTCCGTCCGGGGCGTCGATCAGCGTCAGCGATGCCTGAACGTCATCGATCGAGAAGATCGGATCGTCATTGAAGATATCGCCGAACAGGTCGTCGGCGAACGGGTTGATCGTGCCGCCGGTCGCACCGGTCAGGATCAGATCGAATGTCTCGAAATCGTCGAGAATGTCGAACTCGCCGATTTGCACCTCGCCGAAATCGTCGGTGTAGAACTCGCCGTCGAAGAACAGGTCCGAGAAAGACGGGGTCTCACTCAGGGAATCGCCGAACGCTGCAAGCTCGAAAGTCGCGACGTTCTCTCCGGGCTCGAAAACCACGGTGCCAGACGGGGTGATCCCGCCGAAATCGGAGGGCTCGGTATCGAAATGGCGAAGCTCCCACGTCACTTCGGTCCGGCCCGAAAGGTCGCCCTGGCGCAGCAGTTCGACAGTCTGAAACTCCGGTCCGAACTCGCCTTCGAAGAGCGATATGAAACTGTCGATGAAGCCAACTTCGGGCAGCGTGGCGTCTCCGGCGGGTGCCGTGCCGTCATCATCGTTCAGGATCGTCGCGGACGCCGACGGGACGAGGATCTCAGTTCCGACCGCGTTGCTGAGGATGATCTCGAACGTCTCGTCGGCTTCCTCGGCGAAATCACCGACGACATCGATCTCGATCAGCTTGCGTTCCTCGCCCGCGGCAAAGGCGATGCTGCCCGACGGCAGGCGTCCGGCGAAATCCGCGAGGTTGACCGGGTTGGCCCCGGTCGGGCCAACGGCCCAGTCGACGCTCGCCGGTTCCGACAGATCGCCAAGTCGATAGACGTCGAAGCGGAATGTGCTCGCCGCGGCCGTACCTTCCGCCTGACTTCGGTCGATGGCCGAAACGATCAGCCCCTCGATCGCGGGATCGGGCGCGTCGACCGTGATTGTGAAGGTATCGGACGCCGACAGACCGGTCCGGTCGGTTGCCGTGACCGTGACATCCGTAGCCCCGACATCGCCCAGACCGGGCAGCCCGTAGAGGAACTGGTTTTCCGGATCGGAGGCGTCGAGGTTCAGCCACGACGGCAGGCCGGAGAAGTCCAGCGTCAGCACCTCGCGCCCGGTGAGCTGGCTTCCGTCAGGCAGCGTAGTGAAAAACGATGACGACGAGAAGTCGGAGTCCGTGAACACCCCGAACACACCGACCGAGCGGACCGGGTTCGTGACTCCGAGCGACTCGTTGGTCGGGTTCAGGAATTGCAGGTTGAATGGCAGACCGGCGGACAGGAACTGGTCCGCAACCGGATCGGTCACCTCGGGTGCATCGGGCGTGTTCTCGATGAGGATCAGAAATCTCTCGGAGTTTGTAGCACCCCGGTCGTCTGTCGCCTGGAACTGGAAGAAACCGCCGTCCTGTTCGGTTTCCGGCGTTCCCGAGATCGTGCGGGTCGCTTCGTCGAAACTCGCCCAGGCAGGGGCGCTGAACATCTCGAGGCTGACGATCGTGCCGTCATTGTCCGTCGCGAAATCTTCGGGCAACTGGAACGAGAAGAACTCGCCCTCGACCAAATCGGGGAGGTCGGCGAAGGAAAGCCGCCGGATCAGCGGGATGCTGTTGGGCTCAGGCGGGTCCGGCGGTCCCGCCGGGTCGTTCAGGACCAGGGTCGCGTCGTCCTGTTCGCCGACGACGCCGTTGCCGACCTCGAAGCGCGTGACGGTCTCGACCAGTTCGACCAGCTCCGCCGTGATCGTCAGCGGCGTGTCGTCGAGCACGTTCAGCGTCAGCTCCAGCGCCCGGCCGTCGGCGGACGTGGTCTCGTCAGTGACCGCGTCGAGCTGCCAGCGCCCGGTCAGCGGATCGAAATCGAGCTGGTCGCTCTCCGGCGAATTGTCCAGTTCGTCGTCCCCGTTGATCGTGTTGTAGAAACGGAAGTTCGTGATCTCCAGACCGTCCGGGATCTGCACGTCGATCACCGGGTTCGCCGTGGCGCCGCCGCTTGTGCGCATGAACACCGTGACGGTGATCTCTTCGCCGATCAGCGGTGCGAAGTTCGAGGTTTCGATGTCGACCGTGACGTTCGGCTCCTCGGTGCGGCTGAAGCGCCGGACCTCGACGTCGTAGAGCTGCGAGGTGCTGTCATTCGAGCGGTCAGGATCGTCGCCGTCATGCGAGACCGTGGCGGTGAACTCGAACTCGGTTTCGAGTTCCGGGCGCCAGCGCATCGGAATGGCGATGCTCGCTCCGGCACGCAACGGTTCCGTCAGTTCGACCGTCGTGCTGTAGTTCTCGAACGTCACATTCTGCCAGGGCGATCCGGTATAGCTCGTCGCGGCGACCGAGCCGGGGTCGATGACCTCCGGGTTCGGGAGATTGGACAGAATGTTGGGTGGCGGGCCGAGGTCTTCGACGACGGTGGCGCCGGTCGCATCCAGCAGCGAATTATTGGTGACGACCAGTTCGTAGAAGATCTCGCCCGTTCCAACACCGGTCTGGTCGCCAAGCGGGCGGCGCTCGATCGAGAGATCGGCATCGTTCGGCACGGGGCTTTCGATCGGGGTCTGGAGCGAGGCCTCGTTGTCCGACGTGAAGGGATCGAAGCTGTCAGACGTGACAAGCGCGTCAACCAGCAACGTCTCCCGGCCGTCGTCCGGGACCTCGACCTCCAGCGCGACCCGCCGCGTTTCGCCGGGCGCCAGCGGATCGAGCGCGAAGCTGTAGAAGAAGTCGCCATCGGCGGTCAGCACGACATCGCCGTTCCCATCGGTCGTCGCCGTCTCGCGCTGCGCGAACCCGATCGGCGTCACCCCGTCCAGAGCCTGGCGCACGACGACGCTGGGTTCGGCCGTAAAATCGGCCAGTTCGATCTCCAGCACCATGCCTGACGAGAAGTCGGGCCCGACATTGGTGATCTCGAAATCGTAGGACGCAGATGCGCCCGCTTCGATCGCACCGGCGGGCCCGAAGGCCACCAGTTCGAGATCTGCCTCGGACGGTCCTGCAAGTTCTTCGGAATACGCCGAGAAGACCGGCGCGTTGTCATCGTCGAAGATCTGCGCATAGACGAAGTAGCTTCCGGCATCGAGACCGGCGGTCGAGAACGTCACCGTGCCGGCACCGTGGCTTTCGGTCAGGAAGGCCGCGTCCTCGATCAGTTGTCCGTCGAAGCCGGTGTTGTCGGTATCGAAGAAGAAGTTGAGCGTCGCATCGGAGTCGGGGTCGATCGCCGTGTAGTCGATGACATAGGTCGGTGCGCCCGGCGACGAGTTCGGATCGAGCGTGATCGCATCCAGTGTCACTTCCGGTTTCGACGCCGGAATGAAGGCATCGTAGGTGACCGCGCCGAGGCCGGTCTCGTCCACGACCTGGATATCCCAGACGCCCGCGATCGGGTTGGTCACAAACACCGCACGGCCGAAGCTGGACGACAGTTCGAGCGGCGCCTCGATCCCGTTGGCAGCGAACTCGTCCAAGGTGAACGTCTGCAGGATCGGACCGCCGACGGTCTCCTGATAGGTGACGATCACGTCGACATCGCGCCCAGCGACGTTCTCCCAGAGCGCGTGCATCTCGAGATAGTCTTCGGTGCCAGCGACCTCCCAACTGCCGACCGCCAGCGCCGGTTTCGTGCTGGCGAACGTATCGAGGCCGTTCGCACTGTCGTAGCGAATCCCGATATCCTTGTTGCCGAAGCCGAACGGAACGTTCAGCACGCCAGCCTGCAAGGCGAAGTCATCGCCCTTGCTGGCCCCTTCGAAGAACGCGACCTGATCGAACTTGAACCCGGCATAGGGTCCGAATTTCGAGGTGTTCGGCACTGCGAAGTTTCCGTTCGCGGTGACGGTCGCGCTCCCGTCGCCGAGGGCGGCCTTGAGGCTTCCGGTGCCGGTGAAGGCATCGAACAAGGCCCGGAACTTGATGTTGCTGGCGTTGAACGAAAGCTGACTGAGGTTGAGCAGCGAGTCGACCGACAGCGAGAGAATCTGTTCCGCGCCAAAGATCACCTGGCCGTTGATCTCGAAGCTCGTGTCACCGGCTTTGGTTCCGAGCGTGGCGCTGGAACCGCGGTCGATCCGCAGATTGGCCGCAAGGTTGGCGGTGAATGCACGGATATCCGTCGGCTCCGTGAAGAAGACACCGTCGGGCTGTGCGGTCGCGGACTTGCCCAACCCGAGACCGAGTGCGCCACCGAGCTTGAACGGAAGCTGCGATGCCCCGCCGGGGCCGGAGAAGTCCGGGAAGATGTTCTCGAGTGTGAAGCCCAGCCGCGTCAGGAACAGTGGCGCAGCCAGATTGTTCGGGATCGGAACCTCGCCGTCGATGGTGACGGAAAAGCCGTTCGGCGTGATGCTTGTCGGGCCGTCCGGCACCAGAAAGTTCACGCGCGCGGAGATCGCATCTATCGCGCTGAACAGCGTACCTTTGGGAAACTTGAAGGCGCCGCCCAGCGTGAATGCCGTGATCTGGTTATCGGCGAGGGTCAGATCGGCACTCAGGTTCTCTGCCTTGAAGCCGCCGAACGTGGGCGTTGGCCCGATCACACCGAGCAGGCTGCCTTCGAGAACGCCGTCGGAGATCTTCACGCCGCGCGGCGGCGCGAGATCGATGATCAGTTGCGGGTCTTCCTCGGTGTCGAACAGCGGCGTCGAGACCGTCAGTTTGCCGTCGACCGTGATGTCCGGGAACAGCGCGGAATCATTTTGTGTGAACGTCGCGCCGAAGTTCTCGGGAGTTACGACGAACGCGTTGAAAGCGCTGAACGTCGTGTTCGCGAGCTGGAAACGACCGCCATCGATCCCGACGCCGGTCGCATCGATGCGCAAGGCGTTTACCGAGCCGGTGACACCAAGCCCGCCGGAGGAGAGCCCAAGGTTGATCCTGTCGCCCCCGAGTTCGTCGGGCAGCACGAACCCGCCGCCGACCTTGATGGTGTTGGGATCGAGCTGGATCGTCCCGACCTCGAACGACAGACCGCCGAGTTCGAGAGCCCCCGGCGACGGAAGCGTGATGTTCGAAGGCGCGCCGCCGCCTGCTGGCAGGTCGAAAGCCCCCGTGAAAAGCAATGTCCGTTCGTCGCCGACAACGCTGAAGACCTGACCTCGCTTGACGCTGATCTTGGTCGCGTCGATCTCTGCGGAGCCGCCGACAACCTCGATCAGCGCATCTGTGCCGTCGCGTCGACCGATGGTGAAGGTCCCATTGACGATGCACTTGGCGGGTTGCGAATCGTCGATCGTTCCGCCCAGCACGACATAGGGGGGCACGCCGACGCATTTCGCGTCGATGAAGACCGTCGCCTCTTCAGAGACGTTCCCGGTTTGATCGGTGATCGTGTAGGTGAATTCGTCGCCGCCATTGGCCTCGAACGCGTCGAAATCGCTCGGCGTGTAGACGACGTTGCCGCCGACGATCAGGCTGCTCGGATCGCCGGTGAAGAATTGCGGACCGGTGACGATGGTGAAGGACGACGGAACGATGTCGTCATCCTTGTCGCTGTCATTGGCGAGAAGCTGGCTGATCGGAACGATGAGCGGGGCATCCGATGCTTCGGACAACTCGCCTGCTTCATCGTCCTCGGCGACCGGCGTGCTCTCCTTGTCATCATAGGTGATCGAGCCGCTGATGTTCCAGGCGGTGCCGGGGAGCGGCGCGTTCACGAGCACCGAAAAGGTTTCGGTCTCGCCCTCCTCCAGCGTGAAGACCACCTGGTCGCCGCCGCTGCCGCCGACGAGACCGGAGTCAAAAATGACCGTGTTACCGAGCCGCGCCAGCGTCTCGTCCTGGATCGTGAAGTGAGTGTAGTCCCACTGGATCAGGTACTCACCCGGCTCGCTGAGAACGAATGACCGAGATCCGCCGCCCTGATTGCCCGCAAAAGAAATATCCGTGACTTCGAGCGACATTGTCTCCCCCCGACGCACTCATCCACGAAGAAATTGTCCAGTATGATGCGGTTCAGAACAAGACCGGTGCGGCAATTTGTTATAGAGTATCGTGACGGCTATTTGATTTGGCAAATCAGCGGATCTGTGAGCCGAATTTCCGAATCACTAAAGAGAATTACTTGCAGGTCGAGAATCATTCTTAGGTTGTATTGTGGAGGTCAGCTTCTCGTCGGCGGGCCGCTGGCGCACATCCAGGCGCCTTGGCGTGCTACCAGTGCTCGGTCCCCGGCGCAC
This sequence comes from Pseudomonadota bacterium, assembly GCA_039184865.1. Classification (GTDB taxonomy): domain Bacteria; phylum Pseudomonadota; class Alphaproteobacteria; order Rhodobacterales; family Rhodobacteraceae; genus Thermohalobaculum. The sequence goes on from JBCDAV010000014.1 coordinate 39,303, forward strand.
CCTTGGGCGATCCTTCCAGGTTGGGCGTCCACCATCCGCCATAGAAGTCTCCGGCCTGCGGAATGACGGCGACGCCGGCAACACGGCACTTATCCATCAGCGCCGGGTAGATCGCGATCATGTCGACCAGATCGCGGAACCGCTTCGTGGGCGCCCGGTAGGTCCAGGCCGCGCGCGCTGCCGTCCGGCCGCCGGCGCGGATATCGAAATAGGTGGCGGCGCCCTTCCACTCGCAGAAGCTGCGGCCAGCGACCTCGATCAGGTCGGCGGTGACATCGGCGCGCGGCAGGTAGTAGGTCGGCGGGTGATGCGTCTCGAGCACGCGCAACGCGCCGGTCGTGTCGGCAACGCTCTGCCCTGCAAAGACGACCTCGATGCGCCACGGTGCCGGCTCCAGCGCCGGAGGCCGCGGATAGTCCTGAACGTTTTCGGTCGGCAGGGTCATCGATTGGCTCTCACAGAAAGCGCGCCAGCACGTAGGCTGCGGCGGCGATATGGATCAGCGTGACAACGACCGAGACCGTGTGCAGCACGGCGAAGCGTTTCTTCCGGCCCGTGTCCGTCGCGTCATTGATCGCGGGCATCAGCACCTGCCGCGTCGGCGCCGTGGTGAGCGCGACGAGGCCGAGCAGGATCGCGGCCGTCGGGTCGGTCCGGAGCAGCAGCAGGGCCGCGACCGCCGAGGCGGCCATGACGAAGACGTAGAAATGCGGGAAGGCGCGCCGGATGGTCGGGCCGGCAACATCGGCCGGAAGCGCCGAGAAGACGAAGGCTGCAAAGCCGAACGAATAGAGCACCATGCCGCCGAACAGCAGGGCGGTCATCAGAAGCGCTGCGGTTTCCATTCCTTTTCCTCCGGTTTCTCACGCGCGAGCCCTGTGCGGGCGACTGCGCCACTTGCGAGCCGCGGCAGAACGTAGGGCACGTTCGCCCGATAACGATGGAAGCGGTCGCCGTAGCGCTTGGCGAACCGGCGTTCCTTCAGTCGCGGCGCGAACAGGCAGTAGGCAGTGAAGCTCAGCGCAAGGGCAAGCTGGTCCGGCGTCCAGACCGGCACTGTCCACAAGGTCAGCGCGAAGGCGACGTAAATCGGCTGGCGGATGACCCGGAACAGGCCCTGAGTCGGCATGTCGGGAAAGACCGGGCGGATCCGCGCCAGCAGCGACATCCATCCGAGCGCGCCGGACTGGACCTCGGCACCGGCATCGAAGCTCGCCTTGGCCAGCAGCAGCCACGCCGCAGCGTAGAGACCGCAGATCAGCCAGAAAAATGCGCCCTCCGCCTGCCACCAGATCACGCCGGACGGCGTCCAGAGCGTGAAGAGTGCGAGAAGTTGCAGCGAGGCGATGATCGCGTAGGTCGTCGTGGCAAGCGTCCGGCCGTGCGGGCCGGGTATCAGGCGCGACAGCAGGCGCCCGCCGCGACCGGTCAAAAGCCACGAATGCGCGAGCGGGAACTGCGCGATCAGCAGGGCGTTTGCCAGCACCGCCCAGGGCCATGGCACAGAACCCAGCCCCTCGCTCATGCCGAAGAACATCGCGGCAATCATCGACAGGACCGCGAGCGCGAAGACGATGTGGCAGACCAGACCCATCGTCACCGCAAGAGCGATCCGACCAGTTCCGCGCGGAGCGCTGAGCAGGCCGTGTGCGAGGGTGATCAGCCGCGCGATCCGCGGGTCGTCTGCAAAGCTCAGACGCATTCGAGCTCGTTCAGGATCTTCGGGATCTGCTGTTTGACCTTGAAGAAACCTGCCGTCGCGTGGCGCCAGATCGCCGTGTCCCAGTCGCGGCGCCACTCGCACAATGCGATCCCGGCGCGGCTCAACTCAGGCTTTGCGCGCTTCAGCCAGTCGTGGAGCGGTCCTTGCGGAAAGTAAGCCGTCGCGATCTGCTGCACGCCCGCGCGCTTGGCCCAGGCGACCAGATCTTTCGGCGACCCGGCCGTCATCGATTGGGCCGTGAGACCGAGCCGTCCTGCGGCGTCGGCCAGCGCCTCGGCCTCGAAGGATTTGACGTGGTCCGCGACGGTCCGCTCGGAGCGCAGATGGCTCGCCGCAAGCGTGGCTGAAGCCCGGATATCGAACTCCGATGGACGGAAGGCTTCGAGGTGCAGATCCTCCTCGGTGATCAGCAACGCTGTCGGCAAGGTCAGATCGGGCGCTTGGATCTCGCGCACCGGCAAGGTCGGCGGCAGACCGGAAGGCTCGCTCGCGTCGAGTGAGACAGCGTCCGAGGCAAAGTCGGAGTCCCGGGGCGTGAAGCGCTGGCTGGTGAATTTCGCGATGTTCCAGGCCTTGGCCTCGTAGATCTTGCCGCGCGTGTGCAGTCCCGCGACCCAGCGCCAACCCAACGTGTTCGAGGCGGAATCGCCGTCGAGCAGGTGGCGATGGAAGAAATCGGCGCCAGTCCGCCACGGCAGGCCGAGCGTGAAGATCCAGATCGAGGCGAACCACATCCGGGCGTGATTGTGCAGGTACCCCGTGTCGACCAGCTCCGCGACCCATGCGTCGAAGCACTCCAGACCGGTGGCGCCGCTCTCGGCTATGTCGACGCGCTTGCGCAGGCGCCGGTCGCTTTCAATCGCGGCGAGGTCGGAAGCGAGCCCGTCGCGGTAGCTCGTCCAGACTTCCGGGCGCCGTTCGAGCCATCCCTTGAAATAGCCGCGCCAGAAGACCTCCTGCACGAATTTTTCGGCGCCATCCAAGCCGTGATGTTCGACGGCGGCCGCCGTGACTTCTTCCTCGGTGACAAGGCGGCGGCGGATATGGGGCGAGAGTTGCGACACGGCCTTGTGGCGCCCGGGCCCGTGATCATAGTTCCGCCCGGACGCATAGCGCCGCCCCATGCGCGGGGCGAATTCCTCGATCATCTCCAGCGCGTGCTGGCGGGTCGCCGGTGTGAAATCCATGGCTGCCTCGTCGTTGCGTCGCGGGGAAACTGGATCGGCAACGCCGCCTTTCCACGCCCTGCGTCAGCGTGCCGGGGCGGGGCGATTGCTGCGTCGGCAGGGACAAGCGTGCGCTGCAGACTGACTACGCAAACGATCTTTTGTCGTGCAGATACTCATTGCGGCAGGACCGCTGGTTCAGGGTGCGTTATCCCGTATGCCGAGGCGGGAGATAATCACCTCCCATCAACAGGAAATGACTTGAAAATCTCGCACCCGGCGCACCTTTCGGGTGAGTGTGCACTCAGATGGGAGCGCAAGGCATGACCGCGAAGACTGTCCGACGACTTATCGCAACAGCCGGTCTGATGGCTCTGTTGCCGATAACGGCAGCATCCGCCGCCGAGGACCTGCAGACGGAACAGGTCGGATACAGGGTCGCGCTCGCGGGCATCAATGTCGCGGATCTCGATCTCCAGATCAGACGCTCAGGCGACCGGTATGACGTTCAGGCGCAGGGCAGCTACCGTGTCCTCTTCTGGAGCGGTGCATTGTCTAGCACGGTCAGCGGCAAGATCGTTCCGAACGGTTTGCAGCCCGACCGGTACAAGGTGTCGACCGAAAGTTCCTCACCGTCGACGACCGTGATCGAGTTTGAACCGGCACAGGGACCGACATCGTGGGAGCGGACGCCTGTCGCTCCGAGCGAGTGGACCGAGGGTCGTGTCCCGCTGGAGCGCGATCACCTGAAGCCCGCGCTCGACCCGATCAGCGCGATCGTGGTCTCCGCCCTGTGGTCAGCCAATGGTGCCACGCCGACGGTCTGCGAGGAGGCGATCCGGATCTTCACCGGGCTCACGGTCTTCGAACTCGATTTCGACGGCGCTCAGCCCGATGGCTATGACCGGGTGATCTGCGATGTCACGTACCGGGCCTTGTCCGGTCACCGCGCCGAAAGCAGCGGCGTGAAGCGACTTTCCGGGCCGGGCACCATAGAAATCGCATTCGACCGCCTGCCGGGCGGGAACTGGTTCCCGGGCTATATCTCGCTTCCGACAGGTGTCGGTAAGCTCACCATACAGCGATCCTGAAACGCCAGCACCCTTCCTCCCGCCTTCAGAAATCTCCGGTCACCGGCACCGTCCCACCCAGGCGTCTGAGCACGGTTGGTCCAATTCGCACGGCGAATTCTGGTTGCCAAAAATCTGTTTCGAGTCGCCCGATGGGCGTGCCTACGGCGCGGGCAAGGCCCAAACGTGACCGACTTCTGCCGACGTTAACCAAACACTGTCCGAAAAACGCACCTCTCAGCCTGCGCAAACACGCGTTCGGGATCGCTTAACCTTACCCGATGCGGCCACGCCTTGACGCGCCGGGTCGAAATCAGTGACTGTTCTTTGAGCAGGTGGGATGTCCAGCGAGGCATCTCATTGAAACAAGAGGCAGGTTCATCTCGGGGCCGCAAGAACGCGGCTTCCATACACGGCATTCCAATCGTGCGGCCAATAAGTCTCCTCGAGAGACGCAACACGGGAGGAAAAGCAATGCGTGTGGTAACTGTCCTAGGCCCCTCGCAGTCCGGCAAGACAGAGCTGACGGCGGCCTTGGCAGGTCTCGACGCCAGTCAGACCGGCCGAATGGAAGCATCCGGGGGCGTGGCGGCCCTGCAGGTGTTTTCCTATCTTGAAGACGACTGGGCGGCGATCGACATTGCCGGCGGGTCCGACAACATCGCCCAGGCCGGACCGGCGCTGGCTGCCAGCGACGCGGCCGTGCTCTGTGTCCCGCCCGAGGCGGACGCAGCCGTGCTCTGCGCGCCCTATCTGCGGCTCATCGAAGAAGCCGAAATCCCGTGTTTTCTGTTCATCAACCGCATGGATCAGGCCACCGAGCGGGTCCGCGACGTGGTCGCGGCACTCCAGAGCTTCTCGCAGCACAGCATTGTTCTGCGCCAGGTTCCGATGCGCGACGGCGGCACCGTGGTCGGCGCGGTCGATCTGATCTCGGAGCGCGCGTGGCGGTATCAGGATGGCCAGCCCTCCGCCCTCATCGAGATGCCCGAAGAAATCAAACCCCGCGAAAGCGAGGCGCGGTCCGAACTGCTCGACTCGCTCGCGGATTTCGACGACGCGCTGCTCGAACAGTTGATCGACGATCAGGAACCGCTGACCGGCGATCTCTATCAGACAGCGACGGAGGTTCTGCGCAGCAACAGCGTCATCCCGTGTTTCCTCGGATCTGCGGCGAACGGCAACGGCGTGACGCGGCTGATGAAATCACTGCGGCACGAAGCGCCGGAATACGAGGTCGCCCGCGAGCGGCTCGGCGGCGACGCCCTGGCTGTGAGCTGCCTCGCCGACAGTGCCAAGCATCTCGGCAAGTTCGTGGTTCTCCGCGCACTTGGCGACGGCGTCGCAAGCGGCTCTCACCTCGGCGGTCAGAATGTCAGCACGATGACGGCAATCGACGCGAAGACACCCCAGCCGAGCCTGTCCGCCGGCAGCATCGGTCTGATCCTGAAGACGGATCATATCAGCGTCGGCGAAATCCTCGGCGCTGAAACATCGGAACCGCTGCCGGAATGGGCGGGTGCCCGGCCGCCGGTGTTGAAACAGATCGTGCGTCCGGTGCGCGAGCGCGACGAGGCCCGGCTGTCATCCGCGCTTGGCCGAATGGGTGAAGTCGACCCCGGCCTGACCGTGGGACACGACGATCGCTCCGGCGAAACGTTGCTGGGGCTGCAAGGACAGCAGCATTGCCGGCGCGTCGTCGAGCGGCTTGCCGACGAGTTCGGGATCGAGACAGAACTGGCCAACGTCGTACCGGCGTTTCGGGAAACCATCACCAAGGAAACGACGCTGCATCACAGACACCGCAAGCAGTCCGGCGGTGCAGGCCAGTTTGCGGATGTCGTCATGAAGATCCGCCCGAGGCCGCGCGGCGAAGGGCATCACTTCGACGAGGAGGTCAAGGGCGGTGCGGTCCCGCGCAAGTTCATTCCGGCCGTCGAAACTGGCGCGCGCGAAGCGCTCGAGGAAGGCCCGGGCGGGTTTCCGGTCGTCGATGTGGCGATCACACTGATGGACGGCAAACACCATGCCGTCGACAGTTCGGAGTTCGCCTTCAGAACGGCGGGACGGAACGGGGTCCGGGAGGCATTGACCTCGCTGAGCACGCAGGCGCTTCAGCCGATCAACAGCGTTCACATCCACATCCCGTCGGTCTTTGTCGGAGCGCTCGTTCCGGTGATCAGCAGTCTCAGCGGACAGGTGCTCGGGTTTGACAGCCATCCGGAGGCGAAGGGATGGGATGTCTTCAACGCGCTGCTTCCAGCAGCGGCGGAGGAGGATCTTGCCCGGTCGCTCGGCCGGTTGTCGCGCGGCACGGGCTGGTACGAGTCGAGCTTCGACCATTATGAACCGTGCCGTTTCGAGGATACGACGGCGGCGACAGAGGACGCGCGGGTCCACGCTTAGCCCGCATTTTTGACGGTTTCAGACCGTCCGGGAATACAGCTTCATGGGCGGCGGGCTTCTCGCCTCCCTAAACTGTTTCAACGGTAGAGAACCGGGCTGAAGCGTCGGGCCGTCGGCGTGTATCCGGTGTGAGGGCGTCCGGGTCTATTCGGCCGGTTCGACTGACAGGCTGCTCGGCAGGCTCACATGCTTGACGACCTCCGGCAGCGTGAAGACGTCGAGCTGCCGGTCGAGATCCGAAATGTCCACGCGCCCGCAGGCTTCCCAGTTCCCCGGTGCCGCCTCTGCGAACTTCTTCAGCGCGAGCACCGGTATTCCCGTGGACTTCGTGGCCGCCTCGACGCGCTGCACGGTGTTCACGATCTTGCCGATGCCCGAGAACGCGAGCCGCGCCGGGACGCCGATATTTCCGTACATCACGTCGCCGATCGCCAGGCCGATCCCGAAATCGAGCGGCGCATTGCCGGGCGTTCCGGTCTCGATTGCCTCTTCGCGCAAGCGCATCGCATCGCGTACCGCTTTCTCGGCCTTGGCCACCGCCCCCATCGGGCAGTCGGCCTCGATCGGAAAGATCGCGAGCACGCCGTCGCCGATGAAGTTCAGAATCTCGCCGCCATGTTCGATCACGGGTCCGGCAGTACATTCGAAATAGCGGTTCAGGAGCGCGAGGTAGCTGTCGCCGTCCATCGTGTCGGACAGACGGGTCGAGCCGCGAAGGTCCGAGAACCAGACCACGGCGGGAATCCGCTCGCCGTCACCGCGCTTGATCTCGCCTGCCAGCACCTTCCAGCCCGCCGTCGGTCCCAGATAGGCGTTGGCCAGGTTGGACATCACCCGCTTCTGGATCGCCGCGTGGACCGCGACCGCGAGGATCTTCTGGATGTGCTTGAGTGCCGCGAGGTCGTCGTCGGTGAACCCGCCCTCGCGCATCGTCATCCAGCTCGTCATCATGCCGGTCGCACCGCCCGAGAAGTGCTCGACCTCGGCGATTTTGAAGTTGGTCCGGGTCAGCAGGTAGTCCGTGTAACCCTGCTCGACGAACGAATCGAACACGTCGAAATCGAGCATCGCGTTCTCGCCGACCAGCGTGCGCCGCAGGGTTTCAAGATTATTCGTCTGAGCATGATAGAAAGGGCTCTTCAGCCAGTGCTCGTTGCCGGCGGTCGAGTGATAGTATTGCTCAAGCTCGGCGCCCTTGTCGGGATACCAGAACACCTGCTCGGCCCGGAACAGCGGGTGCAGCACCGGCCAGCTCAGCGCGGTGCGATCCAGCGGAATGCCGATGGCCCGCAGGCGCTGGCAGAGTTTCTCGAACAGGATCAGGATGTCGGGGTCGATCAGCGCCTTGCCGAGCAACCAGTCCTCGATTTCAGCCGTCAGCGTCGAATGAGACATCGACCCGATATAAGATCACTTGGAAGGCAGTCCAACCACCTAGATAAATCAGGCTGCGAGCGTATCCTGTGACGGCGGGCCGATCTCTCCGAGTGGCGGCCCGGGGATGTGCACGCCGAAGATCTGGACACTGTTTGAAACCTTGGCGGCGATGTCGCGGGTGACCAGCGCGTTGAAAGCCTGGCGCAAGCGCGGCTGGCGCTCGAGCAGGTCCTGCAGTTCTTCGCGATCCCACGCAATGTAGCTGCCGCCGGACGGCAAGGATGCGGTGGCAGACGCCGGCCGGTCGAGCAGAAAACCGATCTCGCCGATGAACGTGTGGTCCGACACCTTGAAGTGATTGCCCGACTTTTCGATGTCGATCTGCCCGGTCAGAACAAAGAAGAGATGCTCGGCCCGGACGCCCTCCCGCGTCATCTCAAGCGGCTCGGAGCAGAAGATCATCTCTCCGGCCTTCATGAGTTGGCGGAACTGACCCGGCTCGAGCGTATCGAATTTCGCGAAGATCTCCCGGTCGGTCTTGGAGAAACCAATGGGAAACCGGCTGTAGATCAGCAGCACCAGACCGTGCGTCGTAGCGATACCGATCAGGACCGAGCCGAAGATCGCGTCCCAGAGCGGCGTCGCCGTGTGGAAGTAGTAGTACAGGATGTACATGACGGTCCCGATCAGCACCAGCAGCCGCAGGACGATCTGGTTGCGGAACGCGAAGCCGAGCACGTAGGTCAGCGTGGCCGCGTGGACCAGAAGAGATGTTTCAAACAGATACTGCGTCATGACAGGCTCCCCGTCCGGTCTTTCGTTGGGCGCGACCTTGAGGGATTCGGCGATGCGGGACTGTGACATTCGTCTCACAGCCCCCTGAGATTTCGGAACAATTTACGTATGCGGCGCTCGCGCCCGACTTCTGATCGCCGCCGCACTGCGCCGCGCGCTGGAAATCCTAGGCCGCACCCGCGAATTGCGCCGACATGGCATCCCGCGCGTCATCGGTGATCTTGTTGAACATGTTCTCCGGCACCGAGAAGGCATGGCCGGGCTGCAGGGCCTCCATCGCCGCGGCGACATCGTCCGGCCACGGCGTGTCGCCCGGCAGGTTCAGGGCGCGCAAACCGTCCTCGCAGGTGTTCGGAATGAACGGCTGGGACAGAACCATGTAGAGCCGCGTCAGGTTCAACGCGCAACGGATGATCGCGCCGGCGCGCTCGGGATCGGTCTTGAAGACCGCCCAGGGCTCCTGAACCTGCAGGTATTCGTTGCCGATCACCCAGATCGCGCGGAGCTCGGCCGCGGCCTTGCGAACCTCGAACTCCTCCCAGTGCTGCGCATAGGCCGCCACGCGTTGCGCCAAGTCGGCGATCAACGCCTGCTCGGCGTCGCCATAGTCGCCCTCGGGCACCGCTTCACCGAATTTCGAGCGGCAGAACTTGGTGACGCGGCTGACGAAGTTGCCCAGCACGTCGGCGAGATCCTTGTTCACGCCGGTCTGGAAGCTCTCCCAGGTGAAGTCGCTGTCTGAGCCTTCCGGCGCGTTCGAGAGCAGCCACCAGCGCCAGTAGTCCGCCGGCAGGATATCGAGCGCCTGATCCATGAAGACGCCGCGCCCCTGAGAGGTCGAGAACTTGCCGCCTTCATAGTTCAGCCAGTTGAACGACTTGATGAAGTCCACGAGCTTCCACGGCTCGGCCCCGTCCTGGTTCGCGCCCATGCAGGTCGCCGGGAACGACAGTGTGTGGAACGGCACATTGTCCTTGCCCATGACCTGAACATAGCGGACGTCAGCAGCCCCCAGATCTTCCCGCCACCAGCGCTGCCAGGCAGAATCGTCCTGCCCGGTCGCGTCGGCCCACTCTGCCGTTGCCGCGATGTATTCGATCGGCGCATCGAACCAGACATAGAAGACCTTGCCCTCCATGCCCGGCCAGTCCTCGGCTCCGCGCCGCACCGGAATGCCCCAGTCCAGATCGCGCGTGATGCCACGATCCTGCAATCCGTCGCCGTCATGTAGCCACTTCTTGGCGATGGAGGTCGACAGGACGGGCCAGTCGGTCTTTGTGTCGATCCAGGCGTCCAGACGGTCCTTCATCGCCGACTGGCGCAGGTAGAGATGCTTGGTCTCGCGCGGTTCCAGATCCGTCGAACCGGAGATCGTCGAGCGTGGATTGATCAGGTCGGTCGGGTCGAGCTGCTTGGTGCAGTTCTCGCACTGATCGCCGCGAGCCCGCTCGTACCCGCAGTTCGGGCACGTACCCTCGATGTAGCGGTCGGGCAGGAAACGCCCGTCCGCATGAGAATACACCTGCTGCTCGGTGATCTCCTCGATCAGCCCGGCATCTGCGAGCCGGCCGGCCATGTGCTGGGTCAGCACGTGGTTGCGCTCGGACGACGAGCGGCCGAAAAAGTCGAAGGACATGGCGAAGCCGTCCGCCAGATCTTTCTGGACCTTCCAGAGCCGCGCGCAATACTCGGCGACAGGCTCGCCTTCCTTCGCCGCGGCCAGTTCTGCGGGCGTGCCGTGCTCGTCGGTCGCGCAAATCAGCAGGACCTCGTGGCCGCGCAGGCGCATGTAGCGGGCATAGGCGTCCGAGGGCAACTGGCTACCGACCAGATTGCCGAGATGCTTGACCCCGTTGATGTACGGGAGCGCCGATGTGATCAGGATGCGCGCCATGCTGGCCTCCGAAAGCGGACGCGCTCTCTATATGGGAACACCCCCCACCGTCAATTGCGACGCGCCCGTCTCGCGGCATCGGTGCGCGGCATCGGTGGATCATACTTCCGCCATGCTTGTGCAAGAGCAACCGGCGACGTAGGTCACAGCTTTAGACAAGGGACGGAACTGTGGCACAGGCGCTCGACATCGACCGAAACGACGGCACGCTCGCCGGGCGCGTGCGTACGCTGTTCTCGATCGACGTGAGATCGCTCGCCGCGATGCGCGTGCTGCTCGGCATCACCGTCGTCTACTGCCTGTTGATGATCTTCCCGGATCTGCGCTGGTTCTACACCGACCAGGGATTTCTCACGCGGGCCGAGGCGCTGTCCGACACGCCATACGCCAAGGCGTCGCTCCTGTTCTTCAACGGCAGCTACACCTTTGCGGTCGTGCTCTGGGTCCTCGCGCTGCTGGCGGCGGCGTCCTTCATGGTCGGGTTTCGAGCGCGGCTTTCCGCGCTGCTCTGCTGGATCCTCTACATGTCGTTCGTCGGCCGCAATCCGCTGGTCGGACAGGGCGGCGATGCGCTGATCCTGCTGTTGCTGTTCTGGTCGATGTTCCTTCCGGTCGGCCGCGCATTCTCGATCGATGCGGCCTTGTCGGACAATCCGCGCCCGAGCGGAAAGGACAGAGAGGTCTGCTCGGTCGCGACCGTCGGCCTGCTCCTCCAGGTTCTCTACGTCTACGTCTTCGGCGCCCTCCTGAAGACCGGCCCGCAATGGATGCCGGACGGCAGCGCGGTCTACTTCGCGCTGCATCTCGACACCTTCGCGACCGAACTTTCGATGTGGTTCCGCCAGTTCTTCGCGCCGACCCAGATCCTGACCTACTTCGTCTTCTGGCTGGAACTGCTCGCCCCCGTCCTGCTGTTCTTCCCGGACAAGCGGATGCTGGTCCGCACGGCCACACTGGCCCTGCTGATTGCCATGCACCTGGGCTTCCGCGTCTTCATCCGCATCGGGCATTTCTGGATGGCGAGCCTGTCGTCGCTGTGCACATACATCCCGGGCTGGGTCTGGGACTGGATCGAGGCGCGGTACTGGACCGACGGTCAGCGCTCGATCGAGATCTACTACGACCGCGATTGCGGCTTCTGCCGGAAGGTCGCCCTGATCCTGCGGGAGTTCTTCCTGCCCATCAGCGTCCCGATCCGCCCGGCGCAGGATTTCGGCCCCATCGGTGAGGTGTTGGAGCGCGAGGTGAGCTGGGTCGTCATTGATCACACGGGCAAACAAAGGCTGCACTGGGATGCGGTCGCTTATGTGATGTGTCAGTCTTGGTGCCTGTTGCCGCTCGGCTGGATCGCCGTCGCGGTCGGCAAGATCGGCGTCGGGAAGTTCCTCTACGACAGGATCGGCGCGAACCGGAGACCGCTTGGCAGGCTGACCGCGTGGCTGACCCCCGAGACGGGAATCGATGCCCGGCTGGGCGGCGTGACGCGGGCGGGCCTATGCGCCGTGATCGCGGTCTGCTTCATCTGGAACTTCGACATGATGTCGGGCCAGACCCGCGTCGAGGTTTTGAAGGGAAGCCCGCTCGAACGTCCGATGGCCTTTCTTGGTCTGACCCAGCGCTGGGGCATGTTCGCCCCGTTTCCTGCGACGGATGAGGGATACATCATCGCCGAAACGATGACCGAGAACGGCGATCATCTGGACGTCGCGCATCGTCAGCCGGTGCCTTATGTCGACGGTGCGCCGGAAAACCTTTTCTCGCACTTCTCGAATTATCGCTGGCGGCGCTACCAGAACCGCGTGATCCTTTTCGAGAACAAGGAGCGGTTCAAGCAGCTATCGCGATTTGCCCGGGCCGCGTGCGCGCTCCACAACCGTGGGCGCGGCGAGGGCGAACGGATCGTGCAGATGTCGATCCGCGCCCCGATGAAGCGCCAGTACCTCGACTTTCAGCAGGAGCACATCGTCGCCGACTTCGGCGCATGGAACTGCGTCTTCCCGAACACGGAAGCCCCGAGCACCGGATAAAGCGCGTCCGGAAGACATCGGACAGGTTGAACAACGCCTCTCTGCACTGCAACATGACCTGAAACCATCACGGCGAGGTTCATGGCCGTAAGCTCCGGAGTAGATCCGTTACTGGTGGACGCAGCGACCTACCTCGCCGCGGCCGTCATCGCCGTGCCCGTCTTCAAACGGCTGAAGCTCGGATCTGTCGTCGGATATCTCGTCGCCGGTGCAATCATCGGACCCTCCGGCGTCGGGCTGATCGAGGAAGCGCAGTCGGCGCTCAGCTTTGCCGAGTTCGGGGTCGTGCTGCTGTTGTTCGTGATCGGGCTCGAGCTGCAGCCCGCGCGGCTCTGGCGCCTGCGGACGGAAATCTTCGGGCTCGGTCTCTTGCAGGTCGCGATCACGATGATCGTCCTCGCGGTTCTGCTCGGCGGTGTCGGGCCGTTCGTGACAAACTCGGCGATCGCGATCGGCGGCGCGCTGGCGCTTTCCTCGACGGCGTTCGCGATCCAGATCCTGCGCGAACGCGGCGATCTGACCACGCCCTGGGGCGACAGGGCCTTCTCGATCCTGCTGTTCCAGGATCTCGCGATCGTCCCTTTGCTGGCGCTTGTGTCGCTGCTCTCGCCGTGGGGCGGCGGCGGCGCAAGTTTCACCCTGTCCCAGATCGCCATCGGCCTCGGCGCGATCTGCGGGCTCGTCGTGGTCGGGCACTACCTGCTTCGCCCGCTCTTTCACATTCTCGCGGCAACCAAATCCGACGAGATCTTCACGGCAGCGGCGCTTCTCGTGGTGATCGGTTCGGCTATCGCGATGCAGGTCGCGGGTCTCTCCATGGCGCTCGGCGCCTTTCTCGCTGGTGTCCTGCTGGCCGAAAGCGAGTTCCGCCACCAGCTTGAGTCGGATATCGAGCCGTTCCGCGGTCTGCTGCTCGGCCTTCTGTTCATCGCAATCGGCGCGACGGTGTCGCTCAATGCGGTGGCCGAGAACTGGACGATTGTGCTTCTCGGCGCGCTCGGTCTGGTCGCTCTGAAGTTCTCACTGTTGTTCGGTCTCTGCCGCGTCTTCGGATCGCCGAATGCAGACGCCCTACGGATCTCGAGCGTTCTGAGCCAGGGCGGCGAGTTCGGCTTCGTCCTGTTCACCGTGGCGATGGGCGTCGGGTTGATCACCCAGCGCGAATCGAACCTCCTGACCGCCATCGTGACCGTGACCATGGCCATGACACCAATCGCGATGCTGCTGGCCGACCGGTTCCTACGTCAGGGCAGCGACGACATGAGCGAGATCGACCTTGCCGAGCACGCCGAGGCCGCACCCGTGATCGTCGTTGGGTTCGGCCGCTTCGGTCAGGTCATCGCGCGGATCCTGAAACTGCGCGGCTACGAGGTGACCCTGATCGACAGCTCGGCCGAACGCATCCGCATTGCCCGCACGTTCGACAACAAGGTGTTCTTCGGCGACGTCGCCCGCGGCGACATCCTGCGCATCGCCGGCGCCGACCAGGCGCGCGCGATCTTCCTCTGCGCCGACGAGCACGCCTCCGTCGTGCAGGCCACGCGCATGCTGCGCGAACGCTTTCCGCACGTCCTGATCTTTGCGCGCGCGCATGACCGGGTCGCCAAGGTCGAACTGCGCAAGGCGGGCGCGGACGTGGTCATCCGCGAGATGTTCGAATCCAGCGTGGCGATGGCGCGCGAGGCGCTGGATCGGTTCGGAGACGGCGAGATTGCCGAGGAGATCGTCGAGGAGTTTCGTCGACGCGACGCCGAGCTACTGCGGCTGCAGAGCGAATTCGGCTCCGAAAAGGGCTATGAGAAAATGCGCGAGGAGTTCGATCTGCAGAATGAGAACGCCACGACCTGACGCGGCCCCAATCGTCTGGCAGGCGTCCCGTCTACTCTTGTTGAGGCACTCGGTCGCCGACGCCGGGAAATCAGCGTAACACGAAATATGCCAGTGACACCCTGAGGTCACTTCCACTCAACGTCTTTGCCGCGCCCAGGTTGGCGAGAACCGACGCGGCGGGGCCGTCGAGCGCGAGCGTCCCCAGCGACGCAATGCTGTCCAGTGCCATCAGGATATGCGGCCCCGGCACGGTCGGGCGCAGAGCGGCCCGGACCTGCCCGTCCTGACGCGCCAGAGCCCTGGTGATATCGATAACATAGCCATTGGGATCGACCACCAGCAGCCAGGTTTGACGGTCGGGCCGGTCCGACATCACGATCCGCGCTGTCTCACCCGCGGACAGTGTCCTGTCGGGATCGTCGACACCGATTTCCCGCGCGCCGCGTCCCGGAAACAGCCGCGCGAACGACAGTGCCGCACATTGCGGCGGCGTGATCATCCGGCCGCCGACATTCGCCTCGATGCCGACCGATGCCTTGAACGCGCCATCGAAATCGTAGAACGGCGCGGTATCGTCCGAGAAAGCCTCGATATCTATGCGCTCGGCCGACACCTGCGACGGCTGCGCGAGAAAGCACTCCTCACCGACGAAATCCGTGAGAAAGTCGCGGACCTGATGATCGAGGGATCGCTCGGCCGAGGCCGCTGTCCCTGCCCCGCCTTGCGCGTTGAGCGCGACAACCGGCAGAAACACGCGTTGCCGTTCGCGCTCGGAACCGCGCCGCTCCGCCACGATATCGAATTCGAAGTCGCCCTGTTCGGTCGGCGTTCCGGACAGAAGACCGTTGCCGTTTCCCCGATCGACAAAGCGCAGCCCGGCTGGCAGCAGTCCGGCGATCTTGAGACCTACGGCCTGTTTCTGCGCTGCATTCAGATCGACCGTCGGTCGCCAGAAATACGCGGTGCCGACGAACCCGTCATGGGCGCGCTGTATCCCGCCCGGAAAGATCGGCAGCCGCGCCTCTGGCTCCGGCTCGACCCCAGCGACGTCGAAGGTTTCGGCACCCTCGTCTGAAAGCACCGCGCCGCAGACCTTCGGCAGATCGTCCATCGTGAGCACACGCTTAGCAGATCGGGCCTGCTGGTTGCCCGTGGGTTGCTGAGCTTCCTCCCAGCGGCGCGTCAGACCGATCGACCGCGATTTCTGTCCGCGCGGAAACCACTTCGACAATTCGGCACCGCACCCCGTGCCGGAGGGGGGCGGTGCCTGATCGCGGCATCCGGGAGAACCCGCTGGACACGCGAGACGGACATGAAAGTGAGCATTGTGCCCATGCCAAGGGCGCACCTTGCGCAACCACGGCGCCTCTATGCGCCCGTTGCGAGCTTTCTCCTCCCGACACATCGCCCGTTTGATCGCGGCGTTGACGAAGATCCGTGCGACGGCAGAGTCCTCGGCGGCGGCACGGATGACCTCGTGATGCGACTGGGTCCAGTACCGGTTCATCGATATGCCGTCCTTGGCGACAACGACGTGACTGCCGATGCGCTCGCGATCCTTGCGGCTCAGCTTTTCGATGCTTGGCTGTCGCAACCAGATATCGACGTCCAGACCGATCTGATGCGAGCGGTGACCGGATTTCATCGGCCCGCCGCGCGGTTGCCCGATATCGCCCACATAAAGGCGCGGCCAGCCGATCTGTTGCGCCTTCACCGAAAGCCGCTCGATGAAGGCAATCATCTCCGGATGGCCCCAGTTGCGGTTGCGGCTGAGCCGCATCGCCTGCCATCCGCTGGCTGTCTCGCGCAGTTGCATCCCGCCGGACAGGCAGCCCCGCGCATAGCTGCCGAAGGCCGCCGGTGCCGCTGCGCTGGGTGCCTTGTGCCGGCCAAACAGCGTGTGCGCGGGTTCGGCGAAGGCAGATGTCGCGATCAATGCGGCAATTGCGGCGGTGGTCCAATTCATCCGTGAATTCGTGCTGCTCTATCTGTGGGCGAATCTTACCCGAGCACCGGATGGCGTGCTAGTATCTGGGCGATCGTACCGCGTCGGGCGAGCGTGAACCCCGATTGGAGCCTGCACCATGCCAAGAGCAATCATCGCCGGTCTGTTCGTCATGCTCGCGACCGCCTCAACCGACGCGCAGCAATCGAACTATTCGGCGGAGGACATTGTCGAACACTTCCGGAACCAGGCGGGTTCCTCCGGCACCGCCCAGCAGACCCGAGGCGTCGTTATCGGTGCTGCGGGTTTCGGGAACAGCACGCAGTCCTCGGCGGGGACTGCTGCGACCGAGGCGCCGCCCGACCCCGGCGCCTACAACCTGATGGTCACGTTCGAGCTCAATTCGGACCGCCTGACACCGATTGCGCGCAGCAATCTCGACGAGTTTGCCAAGGCGCTGAGGGCTCCGGACCTCGCCTCGCTGCGTTTCGCGGTGGACGGGCACACGGACTCGAGCGGGTCGGACACCTACAATTTCGGTCTCAGCGCCCGCAGAGCAGATGCGGTCGTGCGGTATCTGACGCGCAACGGGATCGACGGCAGCCGGCTCGAGGCACGCGGGTTTGGCGAAACGCGGCCGGTCAATGCAGACCCCCGCCATCCGAGCAACAGACGGGTCGAGACGCGGCTGATCAGATAGACGTTTCCGCGCCGGTTCGCCAAGGTCGGGGCAATCGAGGCAACGGGGGCAGGTGTCGATGCCGCAGTGCGAAGAAATTTGTGCACTGCATTGACGCGGCGGGGAATCGCTGCGTAGGGTTTTTACCAACAAGACAAAAAATCGAGCAGGCGACGAGACCGCAGTGTCTGAATGGCACCGCGTTGCGGGGGAGAATGACCGTTGACCTGGTTCGTCACACTCGTTGTGATCCTGATCGCAGCGATCCTGCTCATCCTGTTTCTGAACCGATACTATCGCAAGGCCACGCGCGAGGTCGCGCTGGTCCGGACGGGCTCCGGCGGGCAACTCGTGGTGCTCGATGGCGGCTGCATCGCGGTGCCGTTCCTCCACAAGGTCTCCGAGATCAACATGCGCACGACCAAGCTCGAGATCGAGCGCGTCGGGCCGAAATCGGTGATCACGAAGGACCGCTTGCGGGTCGATGTCGGCGCAGAGTTCTATGTCCGCGTCGAGGCCACGGATGACGGTGTCGCAACTGCGGCGCAGGCGCTGGCCGGCAAGACGTTTCGGGCATCCGAACTCGCCGACACGCTGGAAGGCAAGCTGGTCGATGCGGTGCTCTCGGTTGCCGCCGGCTACACGATGGACACCCTGCAGGACGAGCGTGGAAAGTACACGGCCGCCGTCGCGAACGAACTGAAAGACGATCTCGCGCAGAACGGTCTCGTCCTCGAAAGCGTCTCTTTGACCCGCCTCGACCAGACCCCGTTCCAGGCGCTGGATGAGAACAACGCCTTCAACGCGCTTGGTATGCGGCGCCTCGCCGAGATCATCGCGACGAACAAGAAGGAACGCGCGGAGATCGAGGCCGACGCCGAGGTTTCCGTGCGCCAATCTGAATTGGACGCGACCAAACGGAAACTGGTGATCAGCCAGGAGGAGGAGGAAGCGGTCATCGCCCAACAGCGCGAGATCGAAACCTCGCGCGCCAAGAGCCAGGCCGACATCGCCGAGGAACAGGCGACCTCCGAGAAACGCCGGGAAGCCGCACGCATCGAGCGCGAGCGCGAGACCCGGATGTCCGAGATCGAAAAGGACCGGGCGCTGCGAAAACAGCAGCTTGAGGCCGAACTGGCCACGGAAAGCGCAAAGTCAGAGAACGT
Source organism: Pseudomonadota bacterium (assembly GCA_039184865.1). Classification (GTDB taxonomy): domain Bacteria; phylum Pseudomonadota; class Alphaproteobacteria; order Rhodobacterales; family Rhodobacteraceae; genus Thermohalobaculum. The sequence continues at coordinate 57,381 of JBCDAV010000014.1, forward strand.
GGTCAAGCTCGCCGCGAAACGGATCGAGCAGGCCGTCGCCGAAGCCGAGGCGCAGCGCGCGCGAACGCAGGAGGTCGAGGCGGAAACGCAGGTCGAGACGACCCGTCAGACCGCAGAGGCCGAGCGCGCGAAAGAGATCGCCCTGATCCGCGCGCGCGAACAGGCCGAGGTCGACGATACCCGCGTGGCATCCGAGGCCGGAACGATCGTCTCGATGGCCGAAGCGCAGGCCAAGGCGACGCTGGAGCAGGCCGAGGCGGCAAAGAATGAACTGCTGTCGCGCGCCGAGGGCACCGCCGCGCTGATCGCTGCCGAGAACGCGCAATCGGCCGAGCTGATGAAGCTCAAGCTCGATCAGGATCGCCTGCGCACCTTGCCGGGCGTCGTCGAACGGCTGATGAAGCCCGCCGAGAAGATCGAGACGATCCGGATCAACCAGATCTCCGGTCTTGGAAATTCCGGTGGCACCGCTGGCGAAAGCGGCGACAAATCCGCGATCAATCAGGCGGTCGACGGCGTGCTGAACATGGCGCTGCAGCTTCCGGCCGTGAAGAAGCTCGGCGAGGAGGTCGGCCTGAATGTCGGCGGCGGCCTCGACGGCATCACGAAATCGCTGACGGACGCCCCGGAGACGGGCGACGGCGCACCGAACAAGGACACGTCGCAGGATACGTGACGGTCAACGATCGACAGACAGGAGAGAACTCATGGTGACCACCCGCAGACGCTTCCTTGCCGGATCCTCGGCCCTCGCGCTGGCAGCACCGGCCCTGACGGGTCGCGCGCTGGCCGATGACATCACCTTCGTCTCGATCCTCGACCAGTCGGGCGGGCTCGACATCTATGGCAAGCCGATGGTCGACGCGACGCGCATGGCGATTGACGAGATCAACAAGGCCGGCGGCCTCAACGGCGCCATGGTCGACCTGAAGGTCTACGATCCGCAGTCGACCATCCAGTTCTACACGCAGTTCGCGACCCAGGCCGCCGCCGGCGACCGCGCAAACGTCGTCCATGCCGGGATCACTTCGGCCTCGCGCGAGGCGATCCGGCCGACCTTCGCGCGCTTCCAGACGCTCTATTTCTACAACACGCTCTACGAAGGCGGCGTCTGCGACATGAACAATTTCTGCACCGGTTCGACGCCGGCGCAGACCGTCGAGAAGCTGGTCCCCTACACGATGAACAAGTGGGGCAAGAAGGTCTACATCATCGCGGCCGACTACAATTACGGCCAGATCACCGCGCAGTGGGTCCAGAAATACGTGCGCGACAATGGCGGCGAGCCGGTGGCGACCGAATTCTTCCCGCTCGACGTCACGAACTTCGGCCCGACGATCAAGAAGATCCAGGCGGCCAAGCCCGACATGGTGATGTCGGCACTGGTCGGCGGCGCCCATGTCAGCTTCTACCGCCAGTACGCGGCGGCGGGGATGAACAAGTCGATCCCGATCGCCTCGACGACGTTCGGCGTCGGCAACGAGCACAAGCTGATCAGCGCCGAGGAAGGCGACGGCATGATCTGCGCCTACTCCTATTTCGAGGAGATCGAGAGCGCGGCCAACGCGGACTTCGTCGGCCGCTTCAAGGCGTTCGTCGGCGACGGCGCGCCCGCGCTCAACGAGCTTGCGGCACGATCGTACGAAGGCGCGATGCTCTGGGCAGAAGCCGTGAAGGCGGCCGGGACCGCCGACCGGATGCCGGTGATCGAGGCACTTCGCGGCGGGCTGTCCTATGCCGGACCGTCGGGACCGGTGACGATCGAGCCCAAGACCAACCACGCGCTGCAGAACGTCTATCTCGCCGAGTTGAAGGACCAGAGCTTCGACATCCTCGAGACCTACGAGTCGCAGCCGCCGACCGACACGCTGCTGGTGTGCGATCTCGTCGCCGACCCGAGCCAGTCGACCTTCAAGTTCGAGAACGGTCTGGAAGCGGCAGGGATCAAGCTCTGAGGTACCCGTAGGATGGGTGAAAACCCATCCTGCATCCGGGAACGCAGATGGACCTCGTAATCGCCCTTGGCCTGCAGATCCTCTACGGGATCGCCAACCTCGCGCTGATCAGCCTGGGGCTGGCGATCATTTTCGGGATGATGCGGGTCATCAACCTCGCCCACGGCGAGTTTCTGATGCTCGGCGGGTATACGGTCGTGGTTGCGACCAACAACGGCGTGAACATCTGGATCGCCATGCTGGTGCTCGCCCCGCTGGTCGTCGGCGTGATCGGCGTGATCGTCGAGCGTTTGCTGATCCGATGGCTCTACGGACGCATGGTCGACACGTTGCTCGCCACCTGGGGGCTTTCGCTGCTCTTCATCGGGCTGGTGACCACGATCTTCGGGGCATCGACGGCCACGACAATCTCCCCGCCCCTCGGCGTGATCGAGATCGGTGATTACTCGTCATCGGGCTATGAGCTGTTCCTGATCATCGTGACGGTCGTGCTGCTCCTCGCGGTCTGGGCTACTCTGAAGCTGACACGGCTCGGTCTCGTCGCACGCGGCACCATGCAGAACGCCGAAATGGCCTCGGCGCTCGGCGTCTCGACCAACCAGACGTACATGATCACGTTCGGCCTCGGCGCGGCGGTCTCCGGGCTTGCGGGCGGGCTGCTGGCACCGATCACCGGCGTTCTGCCGACCATCGGGGCGATCTACATCGCCAAGGCGTTCATCACCGTCATCTCCGGCGGCATGGCCATCCTCGCCGGGACGACCTCGGCCTCGGTGCTGCTCGGCGGCGTCAACGGCATCACCGCCTTCCTGACGGGACCGACCATGGGCGAGGTCGCCCTGCTTCTGGTCGCGATCATCCTGTTGCGCCTGATGCCACGCGGGATCACCGGCACCTGGTTCAGGAAAAGCCTGTGAGCGTCGACCGGGAGTTTCGTGGAACGCTGATCATCGCGGTCTTGGCCGTGATTTTCACGCTGGCCGCCCCTTCGGTGTTCGAGCTCTTCACGATCATCAACCTCACGACGGCGATCGCGCTTGCGATGCTCGCGCTCAGCCTCGCGCTGGTCTGGGGATACGGCGGCATCCTGTGCTTCGGGCAGACCGCGTTTTTCGGGATCGGCGCCTACGCCTACACGATCGCCGCGATCAATTTCGGAGGATCGACCGGCGCGATCCTCGTGGCGATCCTCGTGGCCGCCGCCGCCGCCGCGATCCTCGGCTATGTCGTGTTCTATGGCCGCGTGTCGGATGTCTACCTCGCCGTCATCACGCTCACGGTCGCGCTGATCCTCTACAGCCTGATCCGGCGCACCTCGGGTCCCGAATACAAGATCGGCAACGCGCTGCTTGGCGGGTTCAACGGCGTGACCTCGCCACCGATCAACGTGCCCTGGGCGCCCTACTCGATGCTGTTTCCCGAGCATCTGTTCTACGTCGCCATGGTCGCCCTGATCCTGGCGTACATCTTTTGCGGCTGGCTGGTTCGGACCCATTTCGGCCGGGTCTGCATCTCGATCCGCGAGAACGAACTGCGCGCCGAGCTGATCGGTTACGACACGCGCCTCTACAAGCTCGGCATCTTCACCATCGGTGCCGCGATCGCGGGACTGGCCGGGGTGCTGTTCTCCAATGGGATCGGCCGGGTCACGCCGGATGTCTTCAACCTCTACAACTCCGCGCTCACGATCATCTGGGTCATCGTCGGGGGGCGGGGCACCTTGATCGGACCGATCCTCGGCGCCTTCGGGCTGTTTTATCTGACAGCGTCGCTCGGCTCGCAGTCGGTCCTGAACAACAACCTGGTGCTGGGCGTCATCCTGATCGTCTTCGTCCTCGGGGTCCCGAAGGGCGTCGTGCCGACCGTCACCGACTGGCTCTCGTCGCGGCGCAGGCTCAAGGCATCGCGCGCACGCGAGCGGCGGATGCGCCTGCGCAGGTCGCGCGCCGGAACCGTGGAGCCGGCCGAATGAAGCGGGGCGAGGTGGTGCTCGAGACACGCGGACTGTCGATGTATTTCGGCGGCGTGAAGGCCGTCGACCGCGTCGACTTCTCGCTCTGGGCCAACGAGTTGCGCTGCCTGATCGGGCCGAACGGGGCCGGAAAATCGACCTTCTTCAAGTGCCTGACGGGGCAGCTTTTGCCGACGGCGGGCGACGTGGTCATCCGGGATGTGCACGTCGCGGGACGCGAGCCGCACGAAATCTCGGCCCTCGGCGTCGGCATCAAGACCCAGGTTCCGAATGTCTTCAACGGCCTCAGCGTCGAGGAGAACGTCTGGCTCTCGGCCCGGCGCTGGCACGGCAACGCGCGGGCGCGCGCTCTGACCGGCGAAACCCTCGAACGCCTGCAACTGACCGAGATCCGCAGCAACTCCGTCGATGCGCTGTCGCATGGCCAGCGCCAGTGGGTCGAACTCGGCATGGTCGTCGCCGCGGAACCGTGGCTGGTTCTGCTCGACGAGCCGGCTGCCGGAATGACCCATGAGGAGACCCAGCGCACGGCGGATCTGATCCGCGAAATCAACAAGACAGCGACCCTGATCGTCGTCGAGCACGACATGCAGTTCATCCGGATGATCTCGAAGACCGTGACCCTGTTCCATGAAGGCCGCATCCTGATGGAAGACACGATGGAGGCGATCTCAGCCGATCCGAAGGCGCGGGAAGTCTACCTGGGAACGCGGGCATGAGCGCACTGCTGGAAGTTCGCGGGCTGACCTCCGGCTACGGCCGCGTCCCGGTGCTGCACGGGATCGACTTCTCGGTGCAGGACGGCGAGATCATCGGCATTCTCGGCCACAACGGCATGGGCAAGACGACGCTCCTGAAGACGGTCATGGGCCTCGTTCCGGCAACCGGCGGCGTGATGACCTTTGCCGGGCTCGACCTCGCGGGCGAACGGACCTCCGAGCGCGCCAAGCTCGGCATCGGCTATGTCCCGCAGGGCCGCGGCATTTTTCCGAACCTCAGTGTTTTCGATAACATCCGCATGGGGATCGCGGCCCACGAGGCCGACGAAGAGGACGCCGTCCGCCGCATTCTGCAGGAGTTTCCACGGCTTGAGCGCCTGCTCGAGCGCGAGGGCGGGGCGCTCTCGGGCGGCGAGCAGCAGCTTCTGGCGATTGCCCGCGCGCTGATCTCGGAACCGGAACTGATCCTGCTCGACGAGCCGACGGAAGGCATTCAGCCGAGCATCATCGACGAGATCATCGACCTGCTGAAAGACCTCAATCGCAAACGCGGTCTGACCATCGTTCTGGTGGAGCAGAACCTCGACTTCATCCACGAGCTTTCGGACCGCGTGCTCCTGCTGCAGAAGGGCGTGATCGAGGGCGAGATGTCCGGCTCGGATGCAGCCGACCCCGCCCTGATCGACGAATTCACCGGCTTCGGCGGCGGCAATGGCGCGCGTCCCGCGCAGATCTCGAAACCCAAACCGAAAGACGAGCCACGGCCCGACCCGGTCACCAGACCGGCCCCGGACCGCGCTCCGCCCGACACTTCGCTCAATGGAAGGATCAGCTACATGACGGCACAGCGACCGACCCTTGCGCAACTGAAGGACATCACGCTCGAACTGGGCATGAGCCTGTCCGAGACCCGTATCCGCGAGTTCCACGAGGTCATGCAGGGCACGCTCGACGCCTACGACATCGTCGACGCCCTGCCCGACTACCTGCCGCCCGTCCTCTATCCCAGAACCGCCGGCCATCGCCCGTCCGAGGAGGAAAACCCGCTCAACGCCTGGTACGTGAAGACCGAGATCAGGGGCGCACCGCGCGGCAAACTGCACGGCAAGACCGTCGCCCTGAAAGACAATGTCTGCCTCGCGGGCGTGCCGATGATGAACGGCGCCTCGACGCTCAAGGGCTATACGCCGGACGTCGATGCAACAATCGTGACCCGGCTTCTGGATGCCGGCGCGACGATCACCGGCAAGGCCCATTGCGAGTATTTCTGCCTCTCCGGCGGCTCTCATACCAATGCGACCGGCCCGGTCCACAACCCGCACAAGCACGGCTTTGCGGCGGGCGGGTCGTCCTCCGGTTCCGGCGCGCTGGTCGGCGGCGGCGTCGTCGACATGGCGATTGGTGGCGACCAGGGCGGGTCGATCCGCATGCCCGCCTCGTTCTGCGGCTGCTACGGTATGAAACCGACGCACGGGCTGGTGCCTTATACCGGCGTCATGCCGATCGAGGCGACCATCGATCACACCGGGCCGATGACCCAGACGGTCATGGACAACGCGCTGATGCTCGAGGTCCTTGCCGGACCGGACGGCCTGGACCCCCGCCAATACGACGTTGTTACCGATAACTATTCGGCTGCCGTGACCCGCGGTGTCTCCGGGTTGCGGATCGGCGTGGTCAAGGAGGGCTTCGACCGCGCGGAGTCCGAGTCCGATGTCGATGCCAAGAACCGTGCCGCAGCCGAGATGTTCCGCCAGATGGGGGCGACCGTCGACGAGATCTCGATCCCGTGGCACCTGAAAGGCCCCGCGATCTGGACGCCGATTGCAGTCGAAGGCCTGACCAACCAGATGATGCACGGCAACGGCATGGGCACCGGCTGGGGGGGCATGTACACGACCTCGCTGCTCGATTTCCACGCGAACTGGCGTCAGCGCGCAGACGAACTCAGCGACACGCTCAAGATCTGCATGTTCATCGGCCAGTACTATCTTAAGCACCACCGCGGCCACTACTATTCGAAGTCGCAGAACCTCGCCCGGCAGCTTCGCGAGGAATACAACAAGGTGCTGGCGTCATACGACCTGCTGCTGATGCCGACGACGCCGATGAAAGCCCAGCCGATCCCGCCCGCGGACGCGCCGCTCGAGCTCTGGTGCCAGCGCGCCTTCGAGATGCTGAACAACACCGCGCCCTTCGACGTGACCGGGCATCCTGCCATGGCGCTTCCCTGCGGAATGTCGGACGGGCTGCCGGTCAGCGTGATGCTGGTGGGACGGCGCTACGAGGAGAGCACGATCTACCGCGCTGCCGGGGCGTTCGAGGCCGCAGGCGACTGGCGTAAGATGTGAGACCGGGGCAACCCAACCGGGCGCGCACTCGGACGCGCCCGGTGCGCCCCCTCAGGCGACCTCTTTGCCTCTGACAGATGCAGAGGTATCTGCTTGCTCGAGATAACGCAGAGCCTGCGCCACTGCGGCTTTCGGGTTGAAGACAGCCGTCACCACGTTCTGGACGACGCATATCCACGGCAATCCGTTGCGCCGTGCGACGGCGCGCGCCTCGCCCAGCGCTTCGTGGATCTCCGCTGCGTGCCGACGGGCATATGTCTCGATGGTGTCAATCCGGACCAGAAGAACCTTCAGGCTCTGGCGAATGGTCTCGGCGTAGTTTGCATCCGGCATGGCGGTTCCCCTGATCGATGAAACCCAAATTAACCTGACGAATCAAAGCGGTCTGTACCGGATGATACACCTGAGGTTGCGCGGAACGTCATGGCGACGCCTTGGCCCCGCCAGCGGTCTGGCAAGGCTCAGCTTGCAACGCCCCAACGCATCGGAACGCCGGCCGATCCCGCGCGATAGAAATGTGTATGATCGGGGTCCGTTCCGTTTGACCGCAACCACCCGGCAGGCTAGGTCTCCCCCCCGATAACAGGACCGGAGAACGCGCATGTTCAGATCATTGATCCTCGCAATCACGCTCATGTTCTCCCTGACGCCGGAGGCACAGGCAGTGGACGAGAAATACCTGCTCATCGAGCTGGAAAACGGAACGGTGAAGATCGAGATGCTGGCCGATGTGGCACCGAAACACGTCGCGCAGATCACCGCGCTCGCCAAGCGCGGCGAATACGACGGCGTCGCGTTCCACCGCGTCATCGACGGGTTCATGGCGCAGACGGGCGATGTCGAGCACGGCAAGGTCGCCGATGACGGCTCGGTATCCACGCGTGCCGGGACAGGTGGCTCGGACCTCGGCAATATCGAGGCAGAATTCTCGAGCCTGCCATTCGATCGCGGCGTGGTCGGCATGGCGCGGGCGCAATCGCCCAATTCGGCCAACTCGCAGTTCTTCATCATGTTCGAGGACGGCCACTTCCTGAACAACAACTACACGGTCTGGGGCCGCGTTGTCGAAGGCATGGAACTGGTCGACAACATCAAGCGCGGGGCCGGTGGCAGCGGCGCCGTGACCGACCCGGACAAGATGGTCAAGGTCACCGTCTCGGCGGACTGACCCGCCCCCTCGCGACATCGTGAGCAGATTATCAGAGCGCGTCCCCCGGGCGCGCTCTATGCTTTCCCGCAATCGATAACGGGAGGCATCAATGCGGATCACAGCGCTTCTCATCGCTCTTCTGGCGGCAGGACCGCTTCTGGCCGCCGAAGTGCCGGACCACTGGAAGCGTGCCTGGCCGAAGACGGACTTCAGCAAGATCTCGGTCGACCCGTCCGAGGTCTTCTCCGGCGGCCCGCCGAAAGACGGTATCCCGGCGATCACCGGCCCGACGATGATCCCGGTGGCGTCCGAGACGGAACTTGACCCGCGCGAGCCGGTCATGAGCGTCGAGGCCGAGGGCATGCCCGCGCGGGCCTACCCCATTCGCTATCTGATGTGGCATGAGATCGTGAATGACCGCATCCGGGACGTGCCGATCGCGGTCACCTTCTGCCCGCTCTGCAATTCCGGGCTGGTGTTCGATCTCAGGATCCCGTCGATCGAGGGCCACATCGAGGTGGAACTGGGCGTGTCCGGGCTGCTGCGCCATTCGGACATGATCATGTACGACCGGCAGACCGAAAGCTGGTGGCAGCAGTTCACGGGCGAGGCGATCGCGGGCTTCATGACGGGTGCAAAGCTGGTGCCGCTGCCCGCACTGCTCGAGAGCTGGGACGCTTTCCGCACGGCCAATCCGAACGGGGTCGTGATGGCGGAGCCCGAGGAACATTCCCGGCGATACGGCTCCAACCCCTACAGCGGATATGACAGCGGCGTGCCGTTTCTCTACCGCGGCGAAAATCCCCCGCACGGCATCAATCCGCTCGTGCGTGTCGTGCGGGTCGGCGACCGGGCATGGCCCCTGCCCCGGCTGATCGAGTCTCCCGTCATCGAGGAGGCCGGTGTCCGCATCTCGTGGCAGGAGGGCCAGGCGTCCGCGCTCGACACCGGGGAGATTGCAAAGGGCCGCGAGGTCGGCAACATCCGCGTAACCGATGCTGCCAGCGGGGAACTGGTCGTGCACGAGATCGTCTTCGCCTTCGCGTTTCACGCCTTCACACCGGACGGAGAGTGGATGCTCGGCAACTGAGCGTTCGGGGGCTGTCGGCTCGTTTAATGGCGCTTGCGGGAAACCCCTTCCACAGCGCACGGAACCGCCGATCACATGGCGGGTGTCTGGGGCTCTCGTATAGCGCCGCCTGACCGGCGGCCCTAAGCTTCCGCGATGGCGGAACGTTCCTCATTCGCGATCTGGATGATCATCCTCGGCCTTTCGCTCGGCCCGGCGATCTCCAACGGCTTCGCCCGGTTCGCCTACGGTCTTATCCTGCCGGCGATGCGAACGGATCTCGCATGGAATTTCACCGAGGCGGGATGGATCAACACGGCCAACGCAATAGGGTATCTCATCGGCGCTATGCTGGCGCTCTCGCTGGTGAACCGGACGGGACCGAGGGCCCTCTTCATCTGGGGCTTCGCGCTCACGACCATCACCCTGGCACTGTCCGCCACGACCCGCGATCTCTGGATGCTGTCGCTCTGGCGCATGCTGGCCGGGATCGGCGGCGCGCCGGTGTTCATCGCAGGCGGGGTGATTGCCTCCGGTTTGTTCGCCGACGACAAATCCCGCAACGCGCTCGCGATTGGCGTCTACTTCGGCGGCGGCGGGCTCGGCATGTTGCTGACCGCCGTCTCGATCCCTCAGTTCATGGACTGGTTCGGAGATCCGGGCTGGCCGTTGGTCTGGATGGCTCTGGGTGTCGCGACCTTCGTCGCGTTTTTACCTGCATGGTTGGCCGCCGAGGCGATATCCGAACCCGCCTCGCGCGCGGCCGAAGCTCAGGCCCAGCCCCTGCCGGTCTTGGCGATGCTGCCAGCCCTGGCGTGCTATTTTCTGTTCGGGCTCGGCTACCTGATCTACATCACATTTCTGATCGCGTGGATGCGCGCGACCGGGGCCGGGACTGCCACGGTCTCGCTCACCTGGGCGATCATGGGCGTCGGCGTGATGCTTTCGCCCTTCATCTGGCAACGGGTGCTGGCCCGCGCGCAGGGCGGCCGCGCGATGTTCCAGACAAGCCTCGCCATCGCGGTCGGCATCCTCTTGCCGATTGCGGTTGACCACCCGGCCGGACCGCTGGTCTCGGCAGCCATCGTCGGCGGCACGTTCTTCATGGTGCCGTCCTCGGTGACGACATTCAGCCGCAAGAACCTGCCGCCAGCACAGTGGGGCCGCGCCGTCTCGCTGTTCACGGTCATCTTTTCGATCGGGCAGATCATCGGCCCGGTCGGCGCAGGTGCGATCTCGGACATCACGGGCGGGACAACCATGGGCCTTGCCATCAGCGGCGCAATCCTGTTCTGCGGCGCGTTGATCGGTGCCGTGCAGGCGCCACTGGTCACGGGAGACGCAGCATGACAGATGCAACGGTGATGATCAGCCGCGCGAGAGACTTCGCACGCGATACCCTCGCGCCGAATGTCGAAGCCTGGGAACGCGCGCGGCAGTTTCCGCTTGAAGCCTTCGCGGCAGCGGCTGAGGCCGGTCTGACGGCGATCGAGACGCCGTCGGCATTCGGCGGGCTCGGGCTCCCGTTTTCTGTGAAGGCCGAGATTGCCGAGATCCTCGGCGGCGTCGATTTCGGCCTCGCCATGGCAATCCTCAACACCCAGAACGTCGCGGCAAAGATCACGCGCGATGCACCGCGCGGCGTGGCCGAACGCTATGTCCCCGATATCCTTGCCGGGCGCCGTCTCGGCTGCACTGCCCTGACCGAACCCAGCGCGGGATCTGACTTCGCGGCAATCACGACCCGGGCCGAACGCGACAGTGACGGATGGGTGCTCCACGGTGAGAAGGCGTGGATCATCAATGCCGCGGCGGCGGACGTGATCGTGCTCTATGCCCAGACCGAACCCGGATCGGGCGGAAAGGGCATCGCGGCCTTTCTGATCGACGGGCAGCGCGAGGGTTTTCGCCGCCTTCCGGCATTCGACGTCGCCGGCGAATTCACAATCGGGTCGGGCGGGTTCCGCCTGGACGGCTACCGCGCCAGCGCCGATGAACTGCTGCAGCCACCGGGACAGGCCTTCAAATCGGCTCTCGGCAGCATCAACGGCGCACGGATCTACGTCGCGGCCATGTGCTGCGGGATGGTCGCTTCATGCTTGAAGACCGCAGCGGTCTACGGCCGAGCGCGCCAGACCTTCGGAAAGAGGCTGGTCGACCACCAGGGCTGGCGATGGGCGCTGGCAGAGGCCGAGACGGATCTTGCGGCGGCGCGCATTATGGTGCGCGAGGCGGCCAGCCTCATCGACAACAGCGTGCCTGCCATGACCGAAGCCGCGCGCACCAAGATATTCGCCACGCGCATGGCCACCCGTCACATTCCCGCGCTCGCACAGCTCATGGGCGCCGAGGGCCTGCGATCGCACTATCCCTTCGGGCGCCATCAGATCGGCGCGCGGATGGCGAGCTTCACGGATGGGTCGACCGAGATGTTGCTGGAGCGCCTCGCAGCCGCCTACCTCAAGGACTAGGCTCCGCTCTCGCCCGTGACCCGCCAGGCCTGTAGCGCGCGCAATGCAAGCGCCGATGCGCGCGGCGCGTCGCGCTCGATGAACGGCAGCGGCCGGCAGATATCGATTGCAGCCACGCCGACGCGCGCGGTCAGTGCGCCGTTCACAGCGCCCTCGCCGAAGCGTCGCGACAGCTTGCCCAGAACGCCGCCTCCGATCAGGGGGCCGAGCAGATCGTCGGCGACCGCGACGGCCCCGGTTGCGACCAGGTGCGCAGCGACCGCCCGCATCAGCCTGAGCGACCCGAACCACCCGGCACGGCCGCCATAGATCTCGGCGATCTCGCGCACCATTCTCAGATTGCCGGTTAGCGCCGCGAGAACGTCCACGAGCGCCAGCGGGATCAGGGCCGTCGCCGCGGCGACCTGCCGGCTCGTCCGAACGATCACCTCCTCGGCCTCGGCATCGAGTTGCGTCATCAGATTGCGCTCGGCGAGAGCGAGCCGCCCCGACCCGTCCGGCGTATCCGCCAGCGCAGTCTCCAGCTTTTCTCGGCCCCATTGCAGATCGCGCCGCCCGCGATAAAGGCGATTGAGCGCGCTCAGGACCTCGGCCGCCGCACCGGTTGAGCCGGTATCAACAGCTTCCATCGCCCTTTCGCGGAGCGACTCGATCCGGCCCAGGCGCGCAAGGGCCGCCATCTCTCGAACGCAGATCAGCATCAGGACCACCGCCAACCCCAGCAACAGCGCGACGGCAATCCAGCCGAGCCAGTCCGACCGGGCGAGAAGGGCAACGGCGAAATCCACCGCCGAGGTGCCGGCCCAGAGTGCCGCCAATGCCACGATCAGCCCGATGGCAAGACGCCCAAGCGTCCAGCCGCCGGACGAAGCGGCCGCCGTGATCATCCGGCCCGACGCTGACTGTTCCCCGGCCCCCAGCACACGGTCCGCCAGCGGCGGCGCATCGGCGGGCGCGGGCGCATCGGGCAGCGCTTCCGCCTCGACTTCGATGATTACCGGGCCCTTGGGCGATCCGTTCATGGTCTCAATCCAACTTGTCGCCGATCAGGAATTCCAGCGCCCGATCGAGCCTGATATGGGGCGGCCCGTCCCCGGCTGCATCTCCCCAGCGCGGCGGGGCAAGCACCGGGCGCGCGAATGCGTGGCCGCCCGACCAGTCCGCCGGCGCTAGGCCCGGCGCCGAAACGCTCGCGCCATTCAGCACCTCGGTGACATCTGTGGGCACATCGCCTGGATAAAGCGCGATCTCCTTGCCATCGGACATTCTGGTGCCGCGCACCAGCGCAAGCTCCGATCCGTCGCGCGTCAGTCGTTGTTCCGAACTCGCGCGGATGGCCGCGATCGACATCGCCGCCGTCTCAGCCCCTGCAAAGGCCGCCGAGGCACGTGCGCGATCGAGCATCGCCTCGGTCAACTGAGTCAATCGACCGTGCTGTTCGTGGTGCAAATGATCCGCCTTCGACGCCGCGAACAAGATGCGATCGATCCGGCGCCCCCCGAGGATCCTGTCGAGCCAACCGTTCTGGCCATGGCGAAACACGCTCAGCGTCTCTCCCATCGCCGCCGTCAGGTCGCCGAGCGCGCGCGGTCCGGCGGCGAGCGCGCCGAGCACATCGACGAGAACCACCTGCCGATCGAGCCGGGCGAAGTGGTTCTGGAAGAACGGCTTCACGACGACGCGCTTGTAGGCCTCGAAACGGCGAGACATTTCGCCCGCCAGGCTTCCGCGTCTGGGCCGCCCATCGACGGGGACCGGTGCAAAGGTGAGCGCCGGAGAGCCGTCGAGATCTCCCGGCATCAGAAACCGCCCGGGTGCCAGCGCAGACAACCCCGCCTGGCGGCACTGTCCGAGGTATCTTCGGAACTCTTCCGAGAGGCGCGCGGATACGCTCTCGTCATGCGGCAAATCGGCGTCGATGCCGGCGAGACCATCGAGATATGGCCCGCCGAATTCCTGCCGCGCAGGCTCGCTCGCGATGCGCAAGGCGTCGCGGGACCAGGTCTCGTAATCGACATCGAGGAGCGGCAGATCCAGCAACCACTCGCCGGGATAGTCGACGATATCGATGTGCAGCGTGCGGGTGCCAGTCACGACGGAAAAAAGCCCAGCAGGCCGGACTTTCATCGAAAGCCTGAGCTGGCTGATCTGGCGGGTCGATTCCGGCCATTTCTGCGGCGTTCCCGTCAGCGACGCCACGTGATCCTCAAAGGCGAAGCGCGGCACGTCTGGGTCGGGCTGCGGGCGCAGCATCGCTGCGAGAATGCGATCCTCGGCCTCGGCTTTCAGCAATCGCATGCGGCCCCGGCGCAGAAGGCTCGCAACCAGCGACGTTATGAAGACGGTCTTGCCAGCACCGCTCAGGCCGGTGACGCCCAGGCGAAGCGTCGGCTCGAACAGTTCGTCTACGCTGCGCCACGCCTGACCCGCACCGTGCAGCAGGTCGTCTGTCCAGTCTGCGATCCCCAAGCCGTCCTCGCCCGCTGCTCGTAGTCCATAAATGGGCTCGACAGGCGGGAATAGAAACCCGCCCTTGCCGAAAACCGCCAATGCGCTCTATTGCGCGCCCATGGCAAGGTTCAAGCTCACGGTCGAGTACCATGGAGGTCCGTTTGTCGGCTGGCAACGCCAGTCCGACGGTCTCTCGGTTCAGGGCGTGATCGAGACCGCGCTCGGCAAACTTGCGCGGGGTGCGCAAGTCCCAAGCATTGCCGGTGCGGGCCGCACGGATGCCGGGGTCCACGCGACGGGCCAGGTCTGTCACTGCGGTTTGCCGGATGACTGGGATCCGTTCAGGCTCTCCGAGGCGCTGAACCATCACATGAAGCCCCATCCGGTCTCGGTCGTGGCTGCAGAGAGCGTGGGCGACGATTTTCACGCGAGGTTCAGTGCGGTGCGCCGGCACTATCTCTATCGCATCGTCAACAGGCGCGCTCCGCTTGCTGTCGACGCGGGTCTTGCATGGAAGGTGGCAAATCCGCTGGATGTCGATGCGATGCATGCGGCCGCGCAGGCGCTGGTCGGTCGCCATGACTTCACGACGTACCGGTCCTCGCAATGCCAATCGACGTCACCCGAGAAGACGCTGGATCACCTGTCAGTCAGCCGAGAAGCAGATGATGTGGTCTTCCGGCTTCATGCGCGCAGCTTTCTGCACAACCAGGTCCGCTCGCTCGTGGGCACGTTGGAGCGCGTCGGTGCCGGGAAACTTCCGATCGATGGTCCACGCAAGGCGCTCGAGGCGAGAGACCGGTCCGCTTGCGGACCCGTCGCGCCGCCCGACGGTCTTTACCTGACTGCCGTCGATTACGAATAGAGATCTTTCAGACGGCGAGCCCGCCGCCCGGGATCAGGAGACAGTCAGCAACAGAGCCGAAATGTCGTCATCGAATTGATTGGTCCCGGCAAAGCGCTCCATATCGCCCAGAATCCGTTCGAGCGTCGCGCGCTCGCCGTAACCGGAATGACGCTCCAGCATGTCTTTCAGGCCGTCTTCGTCGAGCATGTTTCCCTTGGCATCCTCGGCCTCGGTGATGCCGTCCGAATACATCATCATACGGTCGCCCGGGTCGAGACGCACGACCGAGGTTTCGTAATCCATGCCCGGGATCAGGCCGATCGGCGCGCCGCCGCCGCCGACAAACTCGACCTTGCCCGATGCACGGATGATGGCCGGGTTCGGCTGGCCTGCCTGGCAGAACCGGGTCAGCCCCGAGTCGAGATTGATGTCGGCGAAGATCATCGTGAAGTACTGGTCGCTGTCCACTTCGTCCTGCAGGCGCTCGTTCAGTTCGGACGCAATGGCCGACGGATCGCGCGAAACGAACTCGCCATTGGGCAGGCGCCGGATCGCGATGTTCTCGTCGAGATGCTGTGCGTTGAAATAGTTCGACAGGCGCGCAGTCATCAACGCCGATGAGACGCCGTGCCCCGACACATCGATCGCGTATGCCGCAATCCGGCTGTCGGATATCTTGAAGAAGCCGAGCAGGTCGCCGCCGACATGGTGCGAGGGTTGGTAGATCAGGCCGATCTTCACGGGCCCGCAATAGGTCTGCGCCTCCGGGATCAGGGACTTCTGCAGCCGCGCTGCCGCTTTCAGATCGCGATCGATGCTCTGATAGATCGCGTTCAACCGGTCGAACGCATCGGTGATCCGCCGGTTCTTGTCGACGAGATCGTCCTGCATCATGATCAGCCGCTGACCGGCCCGGAGCCGGGCGTGCAACTCGCCCATGTCCATCGGCTTCGTGAGAAAGTCGTCGGCGCCGGCATCGAGACCCGCGGTGACCTCTTCCTTCGAGGTCTTCGAGGTCAGCAGGATGAAGTAGATATAGTTTTCCTGTCCCAGCGCCCGCACCTCACGGCACAGCTCGGGACCCGACATCTCGGGCATCATCCAGTCGCTGATGACGAAATCGATGCTCTGGGACCGAACGGTCTCGAGCGCGCTGACGCCGTCGGACGCCTCGACCACGTCGAAATTCCACTTTCGCAAGAGCAGTTTGAGCATCTTGCGCTGCGCCGACGAATCGTCGACGACCAGCGCGACGAGTTTACGAAACGCACGGGTCTCGTTGGCGTCGAATACGGAGTCCTCGGTGTCTTCGTTTATCTCGGGCGCCATCATCAACGCTCTCCATCCCTGTGCTTTGATAGCTTGGTTCGGATACCTGGCATCAGGCGCTGAATGTCTTTTCCAACCGCAGAATGTTGCAGCCGTCGCGACGTTCGTATTCGACCGTGTCCATCTGGCTGCGGATCAGCATCCAGCCGAAGCCCCCTTCGGGCAATTCGTCGAGTTCGTCGGAGTCGAATTCGCAACTGCCATCCGGCAGCTTGCCGCCGGGCATCGGCTTGCCCTCGTCGATCAGCATCACCTCGTAGCGGTCGGATTTCAACCGGACGTCGGCGAAGATCGGGCGACCCTCGGCACCCTCGTAGGCGTGCTCGACGATGTTGTTCAAAGCCTCGGCGAGGCAAAGTCTGAGCACGTCGATCGCGTCCGGGCTGGACACCTTGCGGTTCTTGCAGAGATCGCTGACCTCTTCCGCCAGCGTCGCCACATTCTCGAAGGAACTTCCGATGGAGAAGCGAACCTGATCTCCCGCAGTAGCACTCATCAAAAAGCCCTCGCCTTTCTCACCTAGCCACGCGCCCGCGATGCCGAGCGCAGCGACCGTGACGCTGCAATGCACGCCTCTTTCGAGTCGCGTATCGTGAAGACCTTCTCGAGACGGGTGAGCCGGAAGATCTTGCGGACCGTGGGCTTCAGTCCGCACAGTTCGAGCCTGCGGTGGCGTCCAAGATACTTGAGCAATCCGACGAGCGCGCCCACACCCGCACTGTCCATGAAGCCGACCGCCGACAGGTCCAGAACGTAGAAACCGCAATCGTCGCGAAACGCTTCCCGCGCTGCTTCCCGGAATTCGGCGACCGTTCGGCTGTCGAGGCGCCGTTCTTCGAGCGACATGACGACCACGTCGCCAACCTTTTCCGAGGCAAAACGCATTTCGCCATGCTCCTGAGTTCTGACGTCTCAGAAACGCTAGGGCGAAAGGGTAACTATCCCCTTATCTGATCGAACAATCGCGGAGGAGCACAGAATCGATGGGCCGACGTGGCCCCGCACCGCCAAGACCGGACTTTCGGCGCGCGCCGGTCCGGTCAGTCGAACCGCCCGACCCGAAACGGCTCCAGGTCGGTATTCGGCGTCCGGCCGCCGATCAGATCGGCGATGATGCGCCCGGTCTTCGGCCCCGTCGTCAGGCCGATATGCTGAGCGCCAAACGCGAAATAGACACCGTCCGCTTTCGGGCTCGGGCCGATGAAGGGCACGCTGTCGACGGTCGATGGGCGGTGCCCGAGCCAGCGTTCCTCTCCGTCCCATTCCAGATCCGGATAAAGCTGGCGCACCCGCTCGTGCACGATCCGGAACGGCGCCTCGGAGGGCGCGGCGTCGAGCCCACCGAACTCGACCTGTCCGGCACAGCGCAGCCCGCCATCCATGGGCGTGGCGACAAACTTGCCGTCCGTGAGCATGTAGGGAAACGGCGGGCGGCGGCTCGGTTCCTTGAGGACGAGGTGATAGCCGCGCTCGGTCTCCAGCATCGGCTTGTGCCCGAGGCGCTTCGCCAATTTCGCCGACCACGCCCCACCTGCCAGGATCACGCGGTCGAACCCGTGCGCATCACCGCCAAGCCGGACGTCAGCGCCGTTCTCGCGCGGACTGATGTCGTCGACCTCGCCCTGCAGGAAGCTGCCGCCCTCGGACCTGAAATGCCCGGCGAGCGCCGCCACATAGGCTCCGGGGTCGCTGATCCACCCGTGATCGATGTGACAGGCGGCGTAGCAGTAGTGCTCTCCGAGGTGCGGGTCCTCCTCGAGCAGCCGGGCGCGATCCCGAAACTCGACCCTGGCACCGTGTTCGCGCCGGATCGCGTGGGTCCACTCGTCGGCCTCGCACGCCGCCTGAGAGGTATAGAGAAAGGCGTATATACCGTCCTCGATGAAGCGATCGGCCGGCGTGCCCGCGGCGATGGCCTTGTGCTGATCGACGGCATCCGTGACGATCGTCGCCAATGCCCGCGCCGTCTTCTCGACATCCTCTCGCGTCGCGCGCCGCAGGAACGGGATCAGCCAGGGCAACAGGCGCGGCAGGTAACTCCACTTGAGATGCAGCGGACCCATGGGATCGAGCAGCATCTTTGGCACCTTCGCGAGCAGACCGGGGACCGGCACCGGGACAATCGAGCTTGCCGCCAGAATACCGGCGTTGCCGTACGAGGTTTGCGCCGCATCGCCCGGGTCATTGCGGTCGATCAGCGTCACCTGATGACCGTCGCGGCGCAGCCATTCGGCGCTCGAAACCCCGACAATGCCGGCACCGACGACGCCGATCCGCAGGCTCATTCCAGACCCTCCGAGAGCAAGGCCAGCACGATGCCCAGCCCGGCGACCGAAATCAGACCGAGGCGTACCGGGCGGCCCATGAAGAAGTTCGTGACCATCCGTGCGCCGACGTAGATCATGATGCAGAGCGCGAGCGTTCTGAGCGGCGTCTCGACAATCGGCCAGTTCATGCGACCCACTCGCTGACCGGAGCGGCCGCGTCCTGCAGCGGCTGGGCGATCACGTCGACCAGCGTCGGGCCGTCATGCGCGATGGCCTGGCGGAGAACACCGTCGAGGTCCGCCGGATCCTCGACGCGCCAGCTTTTCACGCCGTAGGCCGCCGCGACCGCCGCGTGGTCGGTCCGGTTGAAGTCGACCGAAAAGTAGCGCGCGCCAAAACCCGATTTCTGCCCGGCCTTGATCCAGCCGAAAACGCTGTTGGAGAACACGACCGTGGTGATCGGCAGGCGATAGCGCGTGATGGTTTCGAATTCCCCGACGCACATGCCGAAACTGCCATCGCCTGTGGCGCAAACGACTTTCGCGTCGGGTCGGGCGAAGGCCGCCCCGATTGAAGCGCCGAGAGCATAGCCCAGCGCACCATGTGCGCGGTTCGAGATGAAGTGGCGGCCGGGTTGGCGGATCGTCCAATAGGCCGAGAAGTACGGGCACGGCGTTCCGGGATCGGCGCAGATCACGGCCTCGGGCGGCAACAGGCGGTTCAAGGCATCGATCACGCGCTCAGGCTTGATCGGACGCTCGGTGCTGTCGGCCAGTGGACGGAAATCGGCATCCTTCAGGCGCCGGGCCTCGGCCGCGCGCTGCGCACCTTTGAAGTCCGGCATCTCGTCGACCTCGCGCAGGATCTCGTTCAGCCCTTCGAGGCAGGTCTTCGCATCGCCGATCCACGCGGCCCGCGTCGGATAGCTCGCGCCGATCACGGCCGGATCGCAGTCCATGTGCAGGATATCGGCGCCGGGAGCGGGAGAGCGCCACCGCTCCGTCGTCACCGACCCGGCCCGGCACCCGATGAACAGTACGACATCGGCCGCATCGACGACCGCGCGCGTGCCTGGACGACCGCCATTCGATCCGACGACACCCACCGCATTGGCATGGGTTTCCGCGATCCCGCCCTGCCCGCTCACGGTGGTCGCGACCGGCAGGTTCAGGCTCTCGGCGAGACGCTGAAGCTCCGCTTCCGCGCCCGAAAGCACGACACCTCCGCCGCAGATGACGACCGGATTGGAAGCATTCAGCAGTGCAGCCACGAACTCGGCGATCTGAGAGTCCTCGAGACCGATCTCGCTCCTTTGCGCCGGAAACTGACCGAAGCGCGGATCGGCCCAGATCTCGTCCTCCGGCACGGCTGCCTTCTGGGTGTCGAACGGCAGGGCGAGGTGTGCCGCACCCGGCCGCCCGGTGGTCATCTCGCGGAAAGCGCGGCGGACGACCCGCGGCAGCGCACCGGGCTGGTCGAGCACCGCGTTCCATTTCGTCAGCGGCCCGAACAGCGCCTTCTGATCCAGCTCCGTCAGCGGGAACCGTCCGGCCGACGTCGTCGCAACATCTGTCGTGATCGCGAGGACCGGCACCGAGCTTTCGTTCGCCTCGACAAGGCCCGGGGCGATATAGGTCGCGCCGCCGCCCGAGGGGCCTTCGCAGACGCCGACTTTGCCGGTGAGCCGCGCATAGGCATCGGCCATGTAGGCCGCGTGACGCTCGTCGCGGGTAAGGATGTGCTGCATCGGATGATCGAGGCGCGCCAGCGCATCGTAGAACGGCAACGACGTGTCGCCGCACAGCCCGAAGACGTGCCGCACGCCGTGATCGGCGAGCAGGCGGACCATGGCCTCGGCACCGGTCGGTTGATTGGATGCGGTCACGAGTTGCTCCGTTGGGACGCAGCGACGCTTACGCGCGCCCCGGAACATGTCAAGCGGCGGGCAGCGACGTGCCCCCTGTGCGGAGACTTAGTTCAGGATGCTGATTTCCACCCGGCGGTTTGCCTGACGGCCTGCCGCCGTCGCATTGGACGCGACCGGCTCGCGCTCGCCGCGCCCTTCGGTCTGCGTGACGATGCCGAACCTCTGGCGCAGGAACGCGGCGACCGCGGCGGCACGCCTGTCCGAGAGCGACTGGTTGTAGGCATCCGAGGCCCGCGAGTCGGTGTGCCCGACGACCAGCACCTGGTTCTTGCCAAGCTGCCCCAGCCGCTGGCCGAATTCGGTCAGTTCCGAAACGGCCGCAGGCCGCAGGTCGGCCTTGTCCGTGTCGAACAGCGCATCCGCGGCCAGCGTGACGGTCTCGCTCGGTGCCGGCTGCACGGCGCCGGGACAGACCGGGCGCCCCTGACGATCCAGGCGCGGCGACATGTAGCCCTCGGCAAACGTGTCACGCACCCAGTGCTGGCATCCGCGCTGATCGGTCCACAGCGTCATCTCGAGCGGGCGCTTGGCGACCGAGGCCGGGGCGCCACCCGGTCCCTTGCAGACCGGACGGCCATCGCGGCCGAGCCGAGCGGTCAGATAGCCCTCGGCACCGTCATCGATCACCCAGTGATCGCAGCCTCCGGGATCGGTCCACAGCGTCGCCTGCAAGGTCGAGAGCTTCTTGCTGTCGATGCCGTAATCCTCACCCGGCTGAGACGCGCAGGCGGAAAGTGCTGCCGCTGCTGCAACGCAGGCAATCCGGTGAAGCAATGCCATGAGACGCTCTCCTGTATCGCGTGCGGATGCCTCAGACGCAGTCCGGCGTGCCGTCGAGATTGAGCACCGGGCTCATGTAGCCCTCGACACCGTCGTCGATGATCCAGTGCTTGCAGCCGTCCGGATCGACCCAGACCGAGGCCTGCATGCTCGCTAGGCTGTGGCTGTCGATGCCGGTATCGGCGGCCGGATTGTTCAGACAGGCTCCGGTCATCGTCACCAGACCGAGAGCGGCAGCGAGCCTCAAAGACCTCAGCGTCATCCGCGTATCCCCCGTTGCGACATCCCGGGAGAGGGTGCGCTTCGAGGGAATCATGACCGGGAAGAGCGTAGATCGCGTTAAGCGCTATGCTTCAGGAAGGGTAAATCCAGCGGCGGGCTTCAGCCGCGCGTAACGTCGATGTCCGGTGCGTCCTCGGCCTTCATGCCGACGACGTGGTATCCGCAGTCGACATGGTGGCATTCGCCGGTGACGCCCGAGGACAAGTCGGACAGCAGATACAGCCCCGCCTTGCCGACATCGTCCTGGCTGACATTGCGGCGCAGCGGCGAATTCAGTTCATTCCACTTGAGGATATATCGGAAATCCCCGATGCCGGAGGCCGCGAGCGTCTTGATCGGTCCGGCAGACAGCGAGTTCACCCGAATGTTCTTCGGGCCGAGATCCATCGCCATGTAGCGCACCGAGGTCTCGAGCGCGGCCTTGGCGACGCCCATCACGTTGTAATGCGGCATGACCTTCTCGGCGCCGTAATAGGTCAGGGTCAGCATCGACCCGCCATCGGTCATCAGCTTCTCGGCGCGCTGCGCGAGCGCCGTGAACGAGTAGCACGAGATGTTCATCGACATCGCGAAGTTCTCGGCCGAGGTGTCGACATAGCGCCCCTTCAATTCGGCCTTGTCGGCGTAGGCGATGGCGTGGAGCATGAAATCCAGCCGGCCCCATTTCGCTTCGAGTTCCGAGAAAACCGCATCGACCGAAGCCGTATCGGTCACGTCGCAGGGAAGGACGATCTCGGATCCGACCGAGGCGGCGAGCGGGTCGACGCGCTTCTTCAGGGCGTCGCCCTGAAAGGTGAAGGCAAGCTCGGCGCCCTGTGCGTGGCAGGCCTGCGCGATCCCCCAGGCGATCGACTTGTCGTTGGCGACGCCCATGATCAATCCGCGTTTGCCTGCCATCAGCGGCGTCGTCATGACCATTCTCCCGACTGTCGCACTTCCTTGTTTCGCGGCGATTTAGGCTAAACTACAAGGCCAAGCAAGCAGAACGGCACGGGTGAGTCGAGGGAGAACGATGCCGACAATCAGTGAAACCGGACGGCGCAGCGGCGCCTTTGCAGGCGACGATCCGTACGCTCTCGCGCAGGCCTGGCTGACGGAAGCCGAGGCGAGCGAGCCGAACGATCCGAACGCCATGGCGCTGTCGACCGTGGACAAGAACGGCCTGCCGAATGTCCGCATGGTGCTCCTGAAGGAGATCGAGCCGAGCCTGAAGAAGGGCGGCTTCGTGTTCTACACGAATTACGAAAGCGCCAAGGGACAGGAGCTCGACGCCAACGCAAAAGCGGCCCTCGTCTTCCACTGGAAATCGCTGCGCCGACAGATCCGGATTCGCGGGATCGTCGAGCGGGTCGGCGGCAAGCAGGCCGACGACTACTACAACAGCCGGAGCTATCCGAGCCGTCTCGGCGCCATCGCATCGAAGCAGTCCCGCCCGCTGGCCAACCGGCGCACGCTGATGGCCAAGGTCGCCAAGCTTGCAGCCAAGTACCCGACCAAACCGCCGCGACCGGCGCATTGGGGCGGCTTCCGCATACGCCCGGTCGAGATCGAATTCTGGGCCGACGGCGCCAACCGCCTGCACGACCGGTTTCGCTGGACGCGGATGAAACCGGACGCGGACTCGTGGACGGTGCAGCGGCTCAATCCCTGATGCCGGCGCTGGCGTTCGATCGGCTAGGCGCGCGGCGAGCCGCGCACAGGCCAGATCGCAGCGGCATCCTTTAGGCCGAATTGGCGGGCGCACCCTTGGGCAAGACTTCCCCGGCAGAGACCACCGAGCGGCATCCGCCGCCGCGGATGATGGTAGATTACAATCCTCCTGCCGGTCCGCTGGCGGTCTTGCACCAAGACGCGGATCTCCTGCTGGTCGACAAACCCTCCGGGCTGCTGAGCGTTCCCGGCAAACCGCTCAACCATCGCGACTGCCTCGAAGACCGGGTGCGGGCCGCGCATCCCTCGGCCCTGCTGATCCACCGGCTCGACCTCGAAACCTCTGGCGTCATGGTTTTCGCGCTCAACCCAGCAGCACAGCGACACGTCAATCTGCAGTTCGAACGGCGTATCGTGCAGAAGACCTACGTCGCCCGGGTCGCCGGAAATGTTATCGATAACAAAGGCGAGATCGATCTGCCGCTGATTGCCGACTGGCCGCGCCGCCCGATGCAGAAGGTCTGCCTGGAGACCGGCAAGCCCGCCCGGACCAGATGGCGAGTTCTGGAGCGTGAAGGCGATATCACGCGGCTGGAACTCACGCCCGAGACGGGCCGCAGCCATCAGCTCCGCGTGCACCTCAAGGAAATCGGTCACCCGATCCTCGGCGATCCGTTCTACGCGCCCGATGCGATCTTCGAGGCCGCCGACCGGTTGCAACTCCATGCCGAGCGTCTGGATCTGCGCCACTCGGCGACAGGCGACTGGCTGAGCGTCACCGCGTCCTGTCCGTTTTAGGGAACTCCGCCCCCTGACCTTAGAGCAGCCAGTTGGTACGACGCGCGCCCGTCAGGCGGCGCCGGCGACCGGCCCGATCTGATCCCATTGCAGCGTCCGCGCCGTGTCGAGCGCGTGCTTTACGGGACCGGTGTGGCGGCGTCCTGCCCGGGTCACCACGCTGACCGTGCGGCTGACCTCGGGCTCGATGATCGGGCGCGTCTCGATGCCCGGAATGATCGGCAGGAACTGCGGCATCAGGGTGAAGCCCAATCCGGCCGCGACCATGGCCTGCACCCAGTCCTCGCGCTCGGTCGCGTAGCGCACGCGCACCGATTTGTAGGGCTTGGCAATCCCCAGCTGCATGAAGTTCGAGGGGAACTCGCAGTGCATGCGCTTGACGTAATCCTCGCCCTCGAACTCGACCATCGGAACGGCATTCATCTGCGCGAACCTGTGTCCCTTGGAGAAGGCGACGAGATAGGGCTCGTGATACAGCGTCTCGGCCCGGAACTGCTCGGCATAGTCCGGCATGGTCATCAGGGCGATGTCGATCTCCCCGTTCTCCAGCGCCTGTGCGATGTCGGCGCAGTGGCTCTCCCAGATCTCGAGATCGAGCTCCGGCGCGACCACGCTCAGCGCCTGCAGATAGGCGACCAGATGGCTCGCCGACATGGTTGCAATCACGCCCATCTTCAGCTTGGTGTCGGCGGCTGCATGTTTCGCCGCTTCCGCCTTCGCGGCCTCGGCTGCCAGATGCGCGGCGCCCAGATGCCCCTGCATCAGCCGTCCGAGATCGGTGAGGTGGGTGAGATGACGCTCGCGCCGGAAGAGATCGCCGCCGAGTTCATCCTCAAGTTTCTTGATGGCCCGCGTCAGCGTCGGCACCGCAACATCGCAGGCCCCGGCCGCCCTGCTGAAATTCAGAGTTTCGCACGCTGCCAGAAAATACCGGACCTGGTGCATTTCCATGATGTCCCCCTTTCGTCTCTGCGAGACAGCTTTGAGCGGGGTCATCATAGCGCAAACGGCTTTGCTCTGCGCGCAACGAACCGTTAGCCGGCACGATCTGGCGGCGCTCCGACCGGCCGATACACTGCTCCGCAGGGAAAACGAATAAACGGAGCTTCAAAATGAGCCGGATGGAGAACTTCACTGGACCGCTGCGTGAACTGGGCCATTCCGCCAAGACCGCAATGCATGATGTCGGGCACTGGTTCGGCGGAAACACCGGGGTCAACGGTCTCGATCTCGGCGGCCTGAACGGTGCGATCGCCGACAGCGGACTGCTGATCGGCAACCTCGCCAAGACGACCATATCAGACAGCGGTGGCTCCGCAATCCTCGCCAAGCTTCCCTCGGCAGCGCTGGTCAATGTCGCCGACCTGGAAGAGGTCGCGACCGATGCGATCCGGCTGGCCGCAGCGGCCGACGCGAAGACCGGCGGACACGCCGCCTCGGCAAAGCAGAGGGTCGAGGAGAAGGCCCGCGCGGCGAAGAGCAACATGGCCAATGCCCCACTCGACAGCACGAAACGCAAGATCCATGACGTTCTGAAAAAGCTATACGACGATGTCGTCGGCGCGTTCCGGAGCTTCACCAACAAGCTGCCGGACTGGCTCAAGTTCATCGGGCGCGAAATCCTGGATGGGCTGACGACGACCTCGGCGCAATTGCTCGAGGCGATGGCCCGGACGCTGATGTCGGCGGCACCGGTGCTCGGCTATGTCGCCGATGGTATCCAGATCGGCGGCGGCATGTATCAGGCGATCAAGAACGCCTACTTCTTCGGCAAGATGGAGATCCGCACAATCGGCTGCGAGGTGAAGAACGGTGTCCCGTCGCTGGTGATGAAGGCGCTCGAACGCCACTACATCGCCCGGCAGTTCAACGGCCTGAAGAACGCAGGCGTCGGCAGCCTCTCGATCGGTCTCCGGGCGACGCTGGACGGCATGGCGGGCGGCTCAGGCGCGATCGCGGGCCTGATCATCGCCGCCGTGACCGCGGTGATCTCGTTCATCGACCGGCTCTTCGAGCGGTCTGCGCTGAGCTTCTTCTTCTACCAGGCGCGGCAGAAGGCACTGGTCGGCAGCCACAACGACCTTCAGGCGGCCAAGCGCGAATACAAGGGCTTCATGGACTGGCTGCAGAACTGGATGGCGGTCTGCCCCGTCGTGGCGGCGCTGGTGTTCCAGACGAACTATCACGACAGCGGCAGCTTCTTCAAAGACCACGTGCAGCAGACCGGGTCAGAGGAGACCGCGTTCGTGCGGGTGCGCCGCGACGCGTCGAAGTACCTGCGCCAGCACCAGTCGGAATACGCACTGAAGTTCACATCCGGCGACGACGAACTGCGCAACAAGATCAACGCGGGCTACGTCCGCGTTTGAGGACCTGCATGTGATAGGGCTTCGGCAACCGGTGCCGGAGCCCACGCCCAGTTCAGGCCGTGAGGCGAGGATCAGAGATAGCGCGAGATCTTCAGTCCGACCTCGGACGCCCAGGCGTTGACCACCGACCATTCCTCCGACGTCGGATCGCAGTTCGCCAGACCGCGGCACTGCACGATCTCGCCCTGCTTGGTGACCTCGATCGTCTGACGACGCTCGTACGTGTCTCCGACGCTCGCCGACAGGCTCCAGATCGAGCAATGCCCCTGTGCACAGGACCAGTGATAGCTGGCCACGCAGTGGCGCAGCGCGTCGCCTTCGAGTGCCAGATCCCGTGCCGAGCGCAGTTGCCGGATCGCGAATCGGGTCTTGCGCGGTCCGAGCCAGCGGTCGATCTCGATGC
Source organism: Pseudomonadota bacterium (assembly GCA_039184865.1). Lineage (GTDB taxonomy): Bacteria > Pseudomonadota > Alphaproteobacteria > Rhodobacterales > Rhodobacteraceae > Thermohalobaculum. Next base: position 84,171 of record JBCDAV010000014.1, read on the forward strand.
CCGTAAACGCCGCCGCCGGATAGACGGAACCGGGCAGATCGCGAACCTTGCCGAGCGAGGCATGCCAATCCGCAACCTGTCGCAACACTGTCGCGACCGTGCGCCCGCGCATGGTCAGGCCGGGCTGCGCCGGAGGCTCGCGGCGCCACTCGCCCGGGCGAAGCTCGACGTCGTTGCCCTCGAACCGCTGGTTCTGCAGGTAATCGACGATCGGACCGATCTGGCGCGGGTCCAGCATCGGGTTCTCGGCAAAGAAGCGCAGGACCGTCACCCAGAACGCCTCGTTCATGAACGAACGTCCGATCCGGGTCGCCGCGACGGCGTGAACGGTGGCCGTGCCGGCACCGAAGGCGCGGAGCTGGCCCCAGCGGACAGCCTGCTCGACCGTGTAGTCGGCGGGCGCGCGCAGAAATTCGTGCGCGATGCGCTTGGTGACCCTGACGGGAGATTTCGCCGTGCGCAGGTTGTGCCCCCGGCCAAGATGGACATACCAGTCGCGGAACCGCCAGCTTGGGCGGTCGGTGCGCAGCCAGGCACGCTCCATGAAGACCGGCACATCGCCAAACCGGTCGAACAGGTGATGCGTCAGTTCGCCGAACTGGCGTTCGGCGTTCTTCGACCGTGGCTTCCAGTCGGCAAGCGGGCGCAGCCACAGCACCTTGCGGTCGTGCAGCTTGATCAGGCCGCGAATGAACGGGATGCCGTCCGGGGTCGCCCCGAAGATCAGGGAATCGTACCGGAGCAGCGCCAGCAGCATGTCCTTGAGCGACCGGCGATATGCCGGGTCGTCTTTTGCCGCGCCGATCTCCTCGGTCACGGCCTTGAAGGCCGGCCGGTCGATTTGATGGGCATGAATTTCGCCGGCGCAAACGGCTTCCAGAAAAGGTTTCGGCTTCTTGTGCAGGCGCGTCTGTTTGGCGCGCGCCGCAAGGATCTCTGCGTGCCGGTCGCGTTCCAGCGCCATCTCCTGGCGCGACTTTTCCAGCCACGGGTCGAAGCCGTTGTGCTGGCACCAGTCGAGGTAGGCGCGCGTGCTCTGGAAGCCCATCTCGGTGATGTGCCGCTCGACGGCGGCCGGCAGCGGCGTCCCGTCCAGATGGATCAGCGGTCGTCTGGCCAATGTCCCGTCCTCTTGGCGTCCGCGTGCCCGCCCCCGCGCACGGGGACGGGCGAGTTTACATCGATCACTCGCGCAGGCGCACGAGATCGTTGAGAAGGCCCTCGGTTCCGTTGTGGACCGTCAGGCGCTCGACCTTGCCGGCAAGCTCGGTCAGGGCCTCGAGTTCCTTCAGCCGCAGCATCACCGGGTTCTCCTGCATCACCTTGGCGGTGTTCAGGAGCGACCGGGTCGCCTGGGTCTCCTCGCGCCGACGGATGACGTTGGCCTCGGCCTCCTTCTCCGCCGACACGACCCGGTTGAGGATCTCGCGCATCTCGCCCGGCAGGATCACGTCCTTCAACGCGATCTCGCCGACCTCGAGCCCGATCCCGGCCATCTCGGCCCGGACGGCCTGCGCCGCCTCGGCGTCGACGGTCACCTTCTCGGTCAGAAGCTGGTCCAGCGTGCGCGTGCCCAGCGTCTTGCGGAAGGCGAACTGCAGCGCCCGGTGGAGCGCCTCGTCGAAGTCCTTGACCTCGGTCGCCGCCTTGACCGGGTCGACGACGCGGACATCGGCCGCGATGTTGACCCGGACGGTGACGCGGTCGGCGGTCAGGACCTCCTGCCCGGTCACGTCGTGCGAGCGCCAGCGGGTGTCGACCAGCCTCACCGCGACCGGACGCCCGGTGTTCCAGAACAGGTGAACGCCTTCCGGCAGCACGCCCTGGAACTCGGCCCCGACCGACAGCAACCCGACCTGGCCCCGCTCGACCGTCGCCTTGTGGACCTTGGTCGCGAAGCCTCCGGCCTCGATCGACTGACGCAGGGCCTCCGGCACGTCGAGCCGGTTCGAAAGCTCGAACCGCTGGACATCCCACGGACCGGCATCCGTCCAGAGCACGATCCGCTCGTGCGGTCCGCGCGACACGACGTGAAGCGCGCCCTCGCGGAACACCGCGACGACCTCGCCGGTTCCGGCCGTGGCGGTCGTCAGATGCGCCTCGACCAGATCCGCACGGGTGCGCCGCAGCGCATGCTCGTACGTCGACGTGAACGCCATCTTCGTCAGATCGTGGCGTTCGATCGCGAGGCCGTCGCGCTTCAGCCGGTGCTCGCCCGGTCCCAGAATGTCGGTGAAGCGGCCCTTGTGCAGCACAAGCACACGCTCGGTTTCGGTCACCGTGACGCGGGTCAGCCCGAGCGCACGGTCGATCAGATGCTTCAGCATCGCCCACCTCCTTTCATGGCGGAGGCCGGATGGGTGCGGCCCCCTAGATCCGTTTGTCTTCCGACAAATGCGGTCTCCTGTCCTGGCCCGGGCACCATGCGCGGGCTTCGATTTCCTCCGGTGGAGGATCTGCGGTCGCGGGGCCGCTCCCCGCGTGAGATCTGACCCCGGTCGGGGCGAAGGAAGCCTCGGGACCGGCTGGCCGCAAGATCGCGCGGACAGACGGGGAGCGGGCCTTTGAGCGCCGGGACGGGGTCCGGGCGAACTGCCCTTTCCCGGTCCGGGCCCGCATGGGCCTTCATCCGCTGCCGGCGCGCCCCCGCGGGCAGTGCCGGGTCTGGCTTTGGTACCTTTCGGCACCGCAACCTCCACCGGCGCTGCAGGCCGGTCCCGAGACCCTATCGTCGTGTAGCCACCTTGGCAGGGTGGTGCCGTTCCATCGGCGGCGCTGGATTCGAACCAGCTACCCACGGATTCGCAGTCCGTCGCTCTCCAAACGAGCTACATCGCTTTGGCACAGATAACGGGAGTCGAACCCGCGACCTCCGGGCATCAACCCGGCGCTCTTCCTCCTGAGCTATATCCGTCACCCCTCATGTCTCTCACCGGCCCCGGCATACGCCGGACGCACAGCGCCGCGCACCGGGGGAGGGTCTCAACTCCCGCCGCGAGGGCTCGGCAGATCCGAGAAGGGACGCGCCGTATCGGGGGAATCACCCGCATCACGCAACCCGGGACTGGACAGCTTGACGCAGGCACTTCAATAATGTTGCGCATTCATCACAATGTCTCTGGCGAGACACAGCTCAGGGATCACATGTCGACGGCAGCGCGGCACTGGACAGGCGCCGCGAGGTTCGTCCCTATGGGAGCCGGATCATCCGAACAGGAGGGAACGGCCATGTTCAGAGAGGCTATCGAAGCCGGCGGCAATGCCGTCGTCACAGGAGCAGCGAGCGGCGTCGGCAATGTTGCTGCACTCAGATACGCCGAGGCCGGGTTTGGCGTGATCCTCGCCGATCTGCCGGGACCGCAACTGGATGAGGCTGTGGCCGAGGTCTCCGCCGCTGCGAAACCGGGCGCCATGGTGACAGGGTATCCGACCGACGTGACCTCGGACGCCGAGGTTCAGGCGCTGGCGGACATGGCCTTCGAGGTGGGTCCGGTTGCGGTTCTGATGAACAATGCAGGGATCGGCGGGCGCCCGACGACGCCGTGGTCCGGGATGGAGAACTGGCAGGCCCTGCTCGACGTGAACTTCCACGGCGTCCTGCGCGGCCTGAGCGCCTTCATGCCGCGCATGATCGAGGCGAACCGGCCCGCCGTCGTCGTCAACACCGGCTCGAAGCAGGGGATCACGACGCCGCCGGGAAACCCGGCCTACAACATCTCGAAGGCGGCCGTGCGGATCCTGACCGAGCAGTTGGCGCACGAACTGCGCAAGGCCGAGGCACCGATCACGGCGCACCTGTTCGTACCGGGCTTCACCTATACCGGCATGATCGCACGGGTGATGCCCGAGAAGCCCGCCGCGGCATGGACCAGCGAGCAATGCGTCGATTACTTCCTCGACAGACTGACCGAGGGCGATTTCTACATCCTCTGCCCCGACAATGATGTCGACCGCGCGCGCGATGGCCGCCGGGTCGAGTGGTCCGCGCGCGACGTGATCGAGAACCGCCCTGCCCTGTCGCGTTGGCATCCCGACTATGCCGACGCGTTCGCGGCCTTCGAGAAGACCGGTTCCGCGTAATCCTTTCGAGCCTGTTCCGGCGGATGCGATGCTGCGGCTCGGCGCGATCGCCCAGCCGCAACCGACGAGCTGCGAGCAGAACCGGCATCTTCGATCCAGCGGCCGGGCGTGTTGCGGTGCCAAGTGTTACAATATACCGTTTGGTGGTTGAGGGGTGTCCGCAGAAGGCGAGCCATGCCGGGCTCGTGGACGCGCCGAACTCCGTACGGCCACACAGGGAGACGGGATATGTGCCATCCGATCATCATGGAATACGTCAAGGGCAAGGCGCTGAGCAGGCGCGACCTCTTCCGCGGTTCGGCCGCGGCGGGCGCCGCGATCCTCGCCTCGACGGCAATGACCGCGCGCCCCGTCATGGCCCAGGCGGCGACCCGCGCCATCGACATGACCCACACGCTGACCCACGACTTCCCGACCTATTTCGGCGAGCAGCAGTTCTTCGACGAGGACGTGTTCACCTATGCCGAGAACAGCTTCAATCTGAAGACGATCCGGGTGAACGAGCACACCGGCACGCATATCGATGCGCCGCTGCATTTCACCGACGGCGGTGCGTCGATCGACGAGGTGCCGGTCGAGTCGCTGGTTTGCCCGCTGGCAATCGTCGACATTCGCGAGAAGGCCGATGCCGATCCGGACGCGCAGATCACGCCTGACGATCTGAAAGCCTGGATCGCGGCGAACGGGCCGATCCCGCAGGGTGCGTGCGTCGCGCAGAACGCGGGCTGGCAGAAACGGCTCGGCACGCCCGGGTTCCGCAATGCCGACGATGCGGGCAAGATGCACTTCCCGGCCTTCCATGTCGAAGCCGTGCAGATGCTGCTGGAGGAGGCCGAGGTCGTCGGAGTGGCCGTTGACACGCTGTCGATCGACTACGGCCTCTCTGCCGATTTCGTCACGCACTACATGTGGCTACCGGCGAACCGGTGGGCGGTCGAGAACATGGCCAATCTCGATGCCTTGCCGGCAAGCGGCGCGACGCTCGTTGTCGGCGCGCCGAAGCACGCGGGCGGGACAGGCGGGCCGTGCCGCCTCATCGCTCTGGTGTAAGAGCGCGGAGATCGCCGGGTAACCCGGATCGGATTTCCCGGGATCGATGAATTTACCGAGAGTGCGAAGGCCGGTTGATCACGAAATAGGCCTTCGCCCTCCGGGGTTTACCTAGCGTGTTGCGCCAGCCGCGCCAAAGTCGTAGGGCTTGTCGGTCCCAGAACGGAGAGCGCTTATGGCGTCGGGCAATGATCGTAAGACCCTGTTGCTGACGGGCGCGAGCCGCGGCATCGGGCATGCGACGGTGAAGCGGTTCTCCTCGGCCGGGTGGCGGGTGATCACCTGCTCGCGCCAGCCGTTCCCCGAAGACTGCCCGTGGGAGGCCGGACCCGAGGATCACATCCAACTCGACCTCGCCGACCCGAAATCGACCATCGACGCGGTCGACGAGGTGCGCTCGCGGCTCGCAGGCGGACGCCTCGAAGCGCTGGTGAACAATGCCGGGATCTCGCCCAAGGGGCCGGAGGGCGAGCGGCTGAACACCATCACCACCGATCTGCGCACTTGGGGCAAGGTCTTCCACGTCAATTTCTTCGCCTCGGTCGTCCTGGCACGCGGGCTGATCGAGGAACTCAAGGCCGCGCGCGGCGCCGTCGTCAACGTGACCTCGATCGCCGGTGCCCGCGTCCACCCGTTCGCAGGCGCGGCCTACTCGACGTCGAAAGCCGCCCTCGCCGCACTCACCCGCGAGATGGCCAACGATTTCGGACCGCTCGGCGTGCGCGTCAACGCCATCGCACCCGGCGAGATCGAAACCGAAATCCTCTCGCCCGGGACGGAAAAACTCGTCGCTGAAATCCCGATGCGCCGGCTCGGCAAGCCGGAAGAAGTCGCACGCACGATCTACTATCTTTGCACGCCGGAGAGTTCCTACATCAACGGCACCGAGATCGAGATCAACGGCGGGCAGCACGTCTGACGGCGATGCTGGACCGGCATGCACTCAAAGCGCTCCTGACAGCGGTCGGTCAACGCGATCGGATTGCCTTCAGGAAGGTGTATGACGACCGCGCCGGCGCGCTTCTTGCGCTCGGTCTTCGCATCACCGGGCAGAAGTCGCTCGCCGATGAAGCCGTCGGCCAGACCTTCGTCGATCTCTGGCGCCACTGCGTCGATGGAAAGATCGCCGCGTGGGAGACGCCCGATCTAAAGCTTGCCCAGATGTGCAGGGTCAACGCGATGGCGATCACGGCGCGTTCGGACGAGCGGCCCGAACAGTCATCGGACACGTTCGAGATGACCGATCCCATCGCGGACGGCACCGCCTCGACCGACCTCCTCGTGCTCCTGCAGGCGTTCGGCAAGATGAGCGAGACCTGCCGCGATGCCGTCGTCACCGGGTACTTCGAACCGGCATCGCGGGAGCACTCGGCACAACGTCTGTCGCTCGAACCTGACCGCTTGGATGAATGCGTGCGCAGGTGCTACTCGGAACTTCAGGCCACGACCGGCATGACACCGCACAGCGACGACCGCGAGGCGGACATCTCCGGTCTCGCCCACGCGCTCGGGATCGGCGCGGGCAGTCGCTCGAGCACGGTCGACGAGCTTCGCGACGCCTGGGAGGAACGCCTCGCGCCGCTGCACCAGCTTCTGGTGCCGTTGGAGGCGGACGATGCCGCGTTCGCCGACATCGCATCGCGGATCGACGCCGACGTGAACACGCTGGCCACGGTGCAGGGCACGAAGAGCACCGACACGTGGCGCGCGGTCCTGTTCGCCGGGATCGCCATCCTGGCCGCGATCGCGATCGTCGTCGTGATCATCGCGCTGACCGAGGACGCGCCCGCAGCCGAATTGCATACAGACAGCCTGACGACCGAGGAGACGACCGATGATTGACCTCTACACCTGGATCACGCCGAACGGACGCAAGGTCTCGATCCTGCTGGAAGAACTCGGCGTGCCCTACACCGCCCACGGCATCAACATCGGTCAGGACGAGCAGTTCCAGCCGCACTTCCTCGACATCGCGCCGAACAACAAGATCCCGGCGATCCACGACCAGGAAACCGGCGTGAAGATGATGGAGTCGGGCGCGATCATGCTCTACCTCGCGGAGAAGACGGGCAGGTTCCTGGGCGAGGGCACAGACCGGTTGAAGTCGATCGAGTGGCTGATGTGGCAGATGGGTGGGCTCGGCCCGATGGCCGGCCAGACGCACCATTTCCTGAAGTTCAACAAGGGAACCTCGGAGTACGCCGAGAACCGCTTTCAGGGCGAGACCAAGCGGCTCTACCGCGTGCTGAACGAGCGCCTGACCGGGCGCGACTTCATTGCCGGGGACTACACGATTGCCGACATGGCGTGCTGGCCGTGGATCAGCCGGTTCGAGTGGCAGGAGATCGACCTGAACGAGTTTCCGGCGCTGAAGGTCTGGTACGTCCGCATCGCCGAACGGCCTGCGACCGTGCGCGGCTACGATGTGCCGAAGGTGACGACCCCGATCCCGATGCCGTGAGGGTCGGCATGAAAGCCGCTCGCAGGCCTTCGCATGTCGTGAGAGGTGGTGCTGCCGGAGAGATTTGAACTCTCGACCTCTCCCTTACCAAGGGAGTGCTCTACCCCTGAGCTACGGCAGCGACGATGCGCGCGGTACATACGCGATCAGGCGCCATTTGCAAGCCTGAATCCCCGGCCTGCGGAGCTGTCCGATGCACGATATCTGCTAATTGCAGCATCTGGACCTGCGCCGCCTCAGGGGCTACACGGGCGGCCATGCGGGACGGGAGCAAGAAGACGGCGCAGGACAAGCGCGCGGACCGGCTGGCCGAGGCGCTGCGCGAGAATCTCAAGCGCCGCAAGGCCCAGTCGCGCAAGCGCCGCGACACAGCCCCCGCCGAGGACAGCCCAGCCGAGACCCCGGACGCCGGATCGCGCGAGGCAGAGGAGTAGCCATGGACAAGATCCGGATCGCGGGCGGCAAACCGCTGTCGGGCACGATCGACATCTCAGGCGCCAAGAACGCCTGCCTGACGCTGATGCCGGCAGCACTCCTCACCGATCAGCCGCTCACGCTGACCAACGCGCCGCGGCTCGCCGATATCCGGACGATGACCGAGCTGCTGAGCTCGCTCGGATGTGAAATCGCGGCCCTGCAGGACGGCAACGTGCTGGCGATCTCGGGACAGAAAATCGCCAGCCACACGGCGCATTACGACATCGTGCGCAAGATGCGCGCCTCGATCCTCGTGCTCGGTCCGATGCTGGCGCGCGACGGCCATGCGCGGGTGTCGTTGCCGGGCGGCTGCGCCATCGGTGCGCGGCCGGTGGACCTGCATCTCGCGGGGCTCGAACAGCTCGGCGCCGAGATGGAACTTTCGGACGGCTACGTGAACGCCTCGGCCCCGGGCGGCCTGAAGGGCGCCGAGATCGAGATGCCGTTTGTCTCGGTCGGCGCCACCGAGAACCTGCTGATGGCGGCGACGCTGGGTAAGGGCACGACGGTGCTGAAGAATGCCGCGCGCGAACCCGAGATCGTCGATCTTGCCGCCTGCCTCAGCGCCATGGGCGCGCAGATCTCGGGCGCGGGCACCGACACGATCACCGTCGACGGCGTGACATCGCTCGGCGGCGCGACCCACCGCGTGCTCGCCGACCGGGTCGAGATGGGGACCTACATGATCGCGCCGGCCATCGCCGGGGGCGAGGTCACCGTGCGCGGCGGCGACCGCGCACTGGTCGGCGCCCTGATCGACCGGATGGAAGCCGCCGACATACGCGTCGAGGACGTTCCCGAGGGTCTGCGCGTCGCCCGCGCAAACGGCGTCATCCGCGCGGTCGATGTCGATACCGAGCCCTACCCCGGGTTCCCGACCGACCTGCAGGCCCAGATGATGGCGTTGCTGTCGGTTGCCGACGGGGTCTCGACCATCAACGAGCAGATTTTCGAGAACCGCTTCATGCATGTCCCGGAACTCACCCGCATGGGTGCGCGGATCGACGTGCACGGCGGCACCGCAGAGGTGACGGGCGTCCCCGAGCTGCGCGGCGCGCCCGTGATGGCGACCGATCTGCGTGCATCGGTCTCGTTGATCCTCGCCGCGCTTGCCGCCGAGGGTGAAACTGTGGTCAGCCGCGTCTATCATCTTGATCGCGGCTATGAGAGGGTCGAGGAAAAGCTCGGTGCGTGCGGCGCCGATATCGAGCGGATCCAGGAGAACTGAAGATGGACGACGCGCGTTTCGAGGACGGCGCCAACGCGGACCGCCCGCTGCGCCTGAACGCCGTCAGCGAGGACGATCTGAGCGTGCTTTCCACGCTGCTGCAGGATTCGGTCGGCAAGGCTGGCGAGATCTCATGGATGCCGCGCAGGCGGCGCTTCGCCGTTCTGCTCAACCGGTTTCGCTGGGAGGACAAGACCGCCGCCGAACGCCAGAACCGCTCCTACGAGCGCGTTCGCGCCGCTCTCTTGATCGACAGCGTGCTGTCGGTGAAGACACGCGGTCTCGACCCGCGCGACAAGGAAATGACCTACGCCTTGCTGCGCGTCGAGTTCGAGCCGGGCGAGGATGGTGCCGGGCGCCTGCTTCTGGTTCTGGCCGGGGACGGCGATATCGCGCTCGATGTCGAATGCGTCGACATCCGGCTGGCGGATCTCACGAAGCCCTGGCAGGCCAAGGCGTCCGCGCCCGATCACGGGCTGAGCGAGGCCGGGGAATGACCGCTCCGGCGGACCCGCGGCGATTTCTGGCAGATCTCTTCAACGAAGCCGTCGCCGCTGCCGACCCGAAGGAAGCTTTGCGGCACGCGCTGCCCGACCGCCCGGCCGGGCGAACAATCGTCATCGGAGCCGGCAAGGGGGCCGCTCAGCTGGCGGCGGCGTTTGAGGAACTTTGGGACGCGCCGCTCGAGGGCTGCGTGGTCACCCGCTACGGATACGCCTGCCCGACGCGCGAGATCGAGGTGCTCGAAGCCGCGCATCCGGTCCCCGATCCGGCCGGTCTGGCGGCGGGCGAACGTCTGCTCGGTCTCGTATCCGGCCTGACGAAGGACGATCTCGTCGTCGCGCTGGTCTGCGGCGGCGGCTCGGCGCTTCTGCCGGCGCCTCCGGCGGGGTTGTCGCTCGATGACGAAATCGCCGTGAACGAGGCACTGCTCGCCTCCGGCGCACCGATCTCCGAGATGAACACCGTGCGAAAGCATCTCAGCCGCATCAAGGGCGGCCGCCTCGCCGCTGCCGCGGCCCCGGCGCGGGTGGTCTCGCTCGTCGTCTCCGACATTCCCGGCGACAATCCGGCCTTCGTCGCCTCCGGCCCGACGGTGCCGGACACAGCGAACCGAGCGGAGGCGCAGCGCATCGTCAGGCAATACGGCATGGACCTGCCGGACGCGGTGATCGCGCATCTCGACGATCCGGCAGCCGAGGCCCCGATGCCGGACGATCCGGTTTTCGCATCGCACGAGGTCAGGGTGATCGCGTCCTCGGGCCTGTCGCTTGCATCGGCAGCACGGCTGGCCGAGAGCCGCGGCGTGAAGGCGGTCGTGCTCTCGGATTCGATCGAGGGCGAAGCAAGGGATATCGGGCGGATGCACGGCGCCATCGCCCGCCAGATAGCAGGGACAGGCGCGCCGTTTGCCGCCCCGGTCGTGCTTCTGTCTGGTGGAGAGACGACGGTCACTGTCCGGGCAAAGGGCCGCGGCGGACGCAACGGCGAGCTTGCCCTCGCCCTGGCGAAGGACATTCGCGGGCTGGACAGCGTCACCGCTCTGTCCGCCGACACGGACGGGATCGACGGCACCGAGGACAATGCAGGGGCTTTCGCCGACGGCACGACCTGGCAGAAGATGATCGACCACGGGCTGGACCCGAACACCCTGCTCGCCGGCAACGACAGTTACAGCGGCTTTCAGGCCTCGGGCGATCTGTTCGTCACCGGTCCGACCGGCACCAATGTCAACGATTTCCGGGCCGTCCTGATCACCGGCTGAAACGCTGCAAGCGAGACATCATGAAACTCTATGACTTTCCGCCCGCCGCCAACGCCCAGCGCGTCCGCGTCTTCATGGCCGAGAAGGGCCTGAGCCTCGACACGGTCGAGTTGAACGTGCGCGAGGACAACCAGTTCGCCGAGCCCTTCACCTCGATGAACCCGTTCCACTGCGTGCCGTTTCTCGAGTTGAACGACGGCACGGTGATCGCCGAGTCGCTTGCGATCTGCCGGTATCTCGAGGAGCTCTATCCAGAGCCGTCGCTGTTCGGAAACACGCCGACCCATCGCGGCGTGATCGAGATGTGGACAAGGCGTTTCGAGCTCGACGGGTTCCTGCCGATGCTCCACGCCGTGCGCAACCATGTGCCGATGTTCGAAGGCCGGGTCGTGCCCGGCACGCGCACAGATCTGCCGCAACTGCCCGAACTGGTGCAGCGCGGCAAGGAGATGATGGAGATCTTTCTCGGCCGCATCGAGCCGCATTTCGCCGCGAATGCCTTTGCCGCCGGTGATGCCTTCTCCATCGCCGACATCACCGGTTTCTTTGCGGTGCGGATGACAAAACCGGTCGGCATGGAGATCGACGCGGCATATCCCAACGTCGCCCGCTGGTTCGGCGAGATCGCGGCGCGCCCGTCATTTCAGCTTTAGCCGTCCTTCGCGCGGTCGAGACCGCAGGCGTTCGAGGGGATTGAAGCCTACGGTCTCTTATTGCGCCGAAAATTGACGATGGCGTGCCTATGCCGTGCCGAAGCTGAACGTAACCTGAACGAACCGGCCGTTTTCGGCAGGCAGCCTATCGGCCCTCGTAAGCGGGTTTGCGCTTCTCCAGAAACGCCATCACGCCTTCCTTGAAGTCGCGCGTGCTGCCCGCCTGCCCCTGCAGCTTGGCCTCGAGCGCTGTCTGCGTCTCGAAATCGTTCTCGGGGCTCGCGTTCAGGGCCTGCTTCATCAGGCGATAGGCTTCCGTCGGACCGGCGGCGAGCTTGCGCGCCACGGCGTTCACGTGATCCATCAGCGTGTCGTCGGCGACGACCTCCCAGATCAGGCCCCACTCGGCGGCCTTCTCGGCGGGCAGGGGATCGGCCAGCAGGCTCAGCCCCATCGCCCGGGCACGTCCGACCAGCCGGGGCAGCAGATAGGTGCCTCCGGCGTCCGGGATCAGGCCGATCCGGGCGAAGGCTTCTAGAAACGAGGCCGACCGCGCGGCGATCACGATGTCCGCACCCAGCGCGATGTTGGCCCCGGCACCGGCCGCAGCCCCGTTGATCGCAGCGATCGTCGGGATCGGGCAGTCTCGGATCGCCGCCAGGATCGGGTCGTATTCCTCGCGCAAGGTACGTTCGAGATCGAGCTGCTCGAAACTGGTGACATCGCCCAGATCCTGTCCGGCGCAGAAGCCGCGCCCCCGGCCCGTCAGAACCAGCGCGCGGGCCTCACCGGATGCGGCGGTGATCGCCTGCAACAGCTCGCGGCGCATGACCGCGTTCATGGCGTTCATGCTGTCCGGCCGGTTCAGCGTGATCGTCGCCACGCCGTCGGCGACCGTGTATTCGATTGTCTCGTAGCTCATGCCGTTCTCCGCCCCATTGCGACCGCCCCGTGCCCGTGCCGCGCTCAACTTTAGCCATGCTCGTTAGGGGAACATAAATCTGAATGCGCGACATTTGCATCAAACAACCCCACTCAGGCAGTGCAAGATGTCCGAACATCAGATCGACGATCCACTCTTCGACTACAAGGTCTATCGATTTGGCAGAACCCGGCAGATCTTTCGCGGGCCGCAGCCCGATCTGCGCGGACGCTACATTGCCTTCATCGGCGGGTCGAACACGTTCGGGCGGTATTCCGACTGCCCGTATCCCGAAATCGTCGGGCGAGAGACCGGGCAGACCATCCTGAACCTCGGCACCGACGGGGCAGGCCCCGGTTTCTTCCTTGCCGATCCCGAGGTTCTGCGCTCGGCCATGGATGCGGACCTCACGATCGTGCAGGTGATGTGCGCGACGGCGACGTCGAACCGGATGTTCGCGGTCAGGCCGCGCCGCAACCTGCGCCTGCACACGGTTTCGGACCTCTTGGCCGGGATCTATCCGGAAGTCGATTTCTCGCGCTTCTCGTTCACGCGCGCCATGCTCAAACACCTGCACGCGCTCGATGAAACCCGGTTCAAGCTGGTCTTCAACGAGATGAAGAACGCCTGGATCGGCCGGATGCAGACCCTGCTCTCGACCATCGAGACGAAGACGCTGCTGTTCTACATGTCCCAGCGCGGGCCGGACGATCTGACCCCGCCGTCGGGTGACATCACCGACATGAAGTATCCGCAGTTCGTCGATCGCGCGATGCTCGACGCGGTGAAGCCGGCGGCTGACGGGTTCGTCGAATACGTCTCCTCGGACGGGATGCCTCAGGACCTAACCGTCGACGGCCATCCGGTCCTGTTCCGCCCATCGGGCGAACCGATCAACGAGAACGCCGATTTCGCCTCGCCCGAGATGCACGCTGGCGCGGCTCAGGCTTTGCTTCCCGAGATCGAGCGGCTGATCAACATCTGATCTTTCGCCTCTAACCTGTCTGTCGCATTGCAGCGATCGGAGCGCCGCAGCCGCGTGCGTCACGTCGCGCTGCCGTGCGCAAATCCGCTTTGCGTCAATATTTAACACTTGATGAACGGACGTTCCCGCCCGATATACGGCGCGATTGTGAAATGACCTGACGGGGATTTCCGCCGATGAGTTCCGACGCCGCCACCGCGCCCGCCGCAGAATTCCCCATACCTGCGGGTGTTTTCGCCGAGACGGTCAACACCGTCCAACACTACACCGACCGCCTGTTCCACTTCCGTATCACGCGCCCCGCGAGCTTCCGCTTCCGCTCGGGCGAATTCGTGATGATTGGCCTGCCCAATGCCGAGAAACCGGTCTTTCGCGCCTATTCGATCGCCTCGCCGTCATGGGACGAGGAGCTTGAGTTCTTCTCGATCAAGGTGCCGGACGGTCCACTGACCGAGCACCTGCAGAAGGTTCAGCCGGGCGATACCGTGCTGATGCGCAAGAAGCCCGTCGGCACGCTCGTCAACGACGCGCTGCTGCCCGGTAAGCGGCTCTGGATGTTCTCGACCGGAACCGGCATCGCGCCGTTCGTCAGCCTGATCCGCGATCCCGAGACCTACGAGAAGTTCGAGCAGGTCATCCTCTGTCACACCTGCCGAGAAGTCGACGAACTGACCTACGGCTACAACACGGTTGCCAAGACCAAGAGCGATCCGCTGGTGGGCGAGGAAGCGACCAGGCAACTGGTCCACTACGCGACGACGACGCGCGAGGAGAGCCCGCACATGGGCCGGATCACCTCGCTGATCGAGTCCGGCAAGCTGTTTGAGGATCTCGGCGTGCCACCGCTCGATCCCGCCGTCGATCGCGGGATGATCTGCGGCTCGATGGCGTTCCTGAAGGACACGAAGGAGCTGCTTGAGAAGGCCGGAATGACCGAGGGCGCCAACTCCAAGCCCGCGGAATTCGTCGTCGAACGCGCCTTCGTGGACTGAGCCGATCCTGCAAACCCACCGCAAATCCCGGTGACGCAGCACCGGTCCGATCGGATCGGCCGCTTCGCGCGATAACAATCGCTGACCGCGTCATCGCGAGAATCGATTTGCGTAATCCGCCGACAGACAAGATTATCGTGTCGCTCTAGCTAGGGAGACGCGCCATGAGTCCGTTGGATGCCGACAGTGGGAACCGGGAAGGTGTCTGGAAATCCGGGCGCGGCAAAGGACGGAAGACTCCGAAAGGGCGGCAACTCGACGATACCGCGCTGTTCGAGGTGCGCGAACTTCTCGGGGACCGCCCGCGGCGCCGCGATCTCCTGATCGAGTTTCTCCATCTGATCCAGGACGCCTACAAGTGCCTGTCGTCTGCCCATTTGCGCGCGCTCGCCGAGGAAATGCGCCTCGCGCAATCCGAGGTCTACGAGGTCGCGACGTTCTACGCGCATTTCGACGTCGTGAAGGAAGGCGAGGAGGCACCGCCCGCGATCACGATCCGGGTCTGTGAGTCGCTGTCCTGCGAACTGGCCGGAGCGCAGGATCTGATCAAGACGCTGTCGACCAAGTACAATGGCGGCGGCGAGGTCCGCGTCGTGCGCGCGCCGTGCATGGGCCGTTGCGCCACCGCACCGACGCTGGAACTGGGTCACAACCACGTCGATTTCGCCACGCCGGAAAAGGTCGCCGCGACCATCACCGCGAAAGACTTCCACCACAAGATGCCGGACTACGAGCGGCTCGAGGCGTACCGTGAGGATGGCGGGTACAAGGAACTGGCGGCACTGCGCAAGGGCAGTCGCACGCCGGACGACGTCCAGCAGGCGATGCTCGACTCCGGGCTGCGCGGGCTCGGCGGGGCCGGGTTCCCGTCGGGACGCAAATGGTCCTTCGTGCGCGCCGAGGCCGGGCCGCGCTATCTCGCCGTGAACGGTGACGAAGGCGAACCGGGCACCTTCAAGGACCGCTACTATCTCGAACGCGAACCGCACGTCTTTCTCGAGGGCATGCTGATCGCTGCCTGGGCGGTCGAGGCCGAAACCTGCTTCATCTACATGCGCGACGAGTATCCCGCGGTTCTGGAAATCCTGCGCACCGAGATCGCGGCCCTAGAAGCGGCCGGCATCGTGACGCCGGGATATATCGACCTGCGCCGCGGCGCCGGTGCCTATATCTGCGGCGAAGAAAGCGCGATGATCGAGTCGATCGAAGGCAAGCGCGGCCTGCCGCGGCATCGCCCGCCCTTCGTCGCTCAGGTCGGCATCTTCGACCGCCCGACCCTCGTGCACAACATCGAGACGCTCTACTGGGTCTGCAAGGTTTCACGCCATGGCCCGGAAATTCTGAACGTGCACGGCGCCAACGGACGGACCGGCCTGCGTTCGTACTCGGTCTCGGGCCGCGTGCGCGAGCCGGGCGTCAAGCTGGCGCCGGCCGGGACGACCATGGAGGAGTTGATCGAGAACTATTGCGGCGGGATGCTGCCGGGCCACACGTTCAAGGCCTATCAGCCGGGCGGGCCGTCCGCCGGGATCCTGCCCGCGAGCATGGCCGACATTCCGCTGGATTTCGACACGCTGCAGCCGCACGGCAGCTTCATCGGCTCGGCTGCGATCGTGGTGATGTCCGATCATGACTCCGCCCGCGACGCGGCACTGAACATGCTGCGGTTCTTCGAGGACGAAAGCTGCGGCCAGTGCACGCCGTGCCGGGTCGGCTGCGAGAAGGCGGTCAAGCTGATGCAGCACGAACACTGGGATCAGGGTCTGCTCGAAGAGCTTTGCGAGACCATGGTCGATGCCTCGATCTGCGGTCTCGGGCAGGCGGCACCGAACCCGATCCGTCTGACGATGAAGCACTTCGCGGACGAGATTTGACCGGTCTCACGCCCGGGGACCTCGACGTCCCCGAGATCCTCGCGCACGAAGCCGCCGCGGCGCTGAACGAACAGGTGCCCCTGCGGGCGCTGGCGCGCCTACTCGCGTCCAAGGCCGAAGACGTGCCGATCCCAGACCTGGCTCTTTCAGCCGTGGCGCTCAGACGCGCGGCACCCGAGGATCGCGTCGTCTGGGCGCTCACCGATGCGCTGCTCTACACGCAGGTCCCGAACTATCATTGGCAGATGGTCGCCGACGCGCCGCGCAATACGGCCTATGCGGGGGCCATCGCGGATGCGGTGAAACCGGGAATGACCGTGCTCGAGATCGGCGCAGGCACCGGGTTGCTGGCGATGATCGCGGCCCGGGCCGGGGCCGAGCACGTCTATACGATCGAGGCCAATCCGCTGATGGCGCAGGTGGCGCGCGAATGCGTGCGCCGCAACGGCTATGAGGATCGCGTGACGGTCCTGCACGGTCATTCGACAAAGATGGAGATCAGCAGGGACATCCCCGTGCGCGGCGATCTGCTGGTCCACGAGATCTTTTCGGCGACCCTGCTGGGCGAGCACATCCTGCCCTCGATCGCCCACGCGAAATCCGAATTGCTCGGCAAGGGCGTGCCGCTATTGCCATTCGGGATCGCCGCCGTCGGTGCCATCGCGGAGCCGCCGCGCCACAGGCTGACCGAGGACATGGCGATCGACGGGTTCGACCTCTCGCCGCTGACGGCCATCGACTCTGCCGTCACGCAGTTCCGCCCGGGGCTCTGCAAACGGCTGTCGGAGCCGTTCGCGCTCTACGACTGCGATCTTCGCGGTGCGTTCGCGCAGACCGGCCATCGGACCGTGCGCGTTACCGCCTCGCAGGCCGGAACCGCGAGCGGGATCGAACAATGGATGCACATCGAGTTTCCGA
Organism: Pseudomonadota bacterium; assembly: GCA_039184865.1. Taxonomy (GTDB): domain Bacteria; phylum Pseudomonadota; class Alphaproteobacteria; order Rhodobacterales; family Rhodobacteraceae; genus Thermohalobaculum. The sequence continues at coordinate 101,576 of JBCDAV010000014.1, forward strand.
ACCGAACCGCGCTGGTAACGGACGACCCGGCCTCGCACTGGTCCACCTGCTTCCATCCGTTCGGCGCGCGGCGCGATCTGTCCGAAGGCGATACGATCGACATCGCGACCGAATTCTGGCCCGGTTCGCTTGCAGCGGGCTTGGCGACACAACCACCGGTTTGATCGCGCCACACCGCCCTTGCATTCCGGGCGCAACCGTCCCATGTTCCGCGCCCGTACGGAATCCCCCTAACCGGAGACAGCATGGCCAAGGAAGAAACTCTCGAATTTCCCGGCGTCGTTTCCGAGCTTCTGCCGAATGCGACATTCCGGGTGAAGCTCGAGAACGGCCATGAGATCATCGCCCACACCGCTGGCAAGATGCGCAAGAACCGCATCCGCGTGCTGGCCGGTGACAAGGTCCAGGTCGAGATGACGCCGTACGATCTGACCAAGGGCCGGATCATCTACCGCTTCAAGTAATCCGCATCTTGCGACTTGTCCTGGGATCGGCCTCTCCGCGCAGGCGCGATCTGCTGGCTCAGATCGGCGTGATCCCCGACGCGATCTCTCCCGCTGACATCGACGAGACACCTCACAAGGGCGAGTTGCCGCGTCCTTATGTCGAACGCATGGCGCGCGAGAAGAACCTGGGCGTTGCGGATGACGGCCTGATCCTGACCGCCGACACGGTCGTCAGCGCCGGGCGACGCATTCTCGGCAAACCCGCCGATGCCAGCGAGGCGGCCGAATTTCTGCTGTTGCTGTCCGGGCGGCGTCACCGCGTCACGACCTCGGTCTGCCTGCGCCACGGCGAAACCCTGCGCCAGCGCACCGTGGAGACCCGGGTGAAGCTGAAGCGGCTGTCCGATGCGGAGTTGTCTGCCTATCTGCGCTCGGGCGAGTGGCAGGGCAAGGCGGGCGGCTATGCGATCCAGGGGATAGGTGCAGCCTTTGTCCCGGAGATCATCGGCTCGTACACCAATGTCGTCGGCCTGCCGCTGACCGAAACCGCCAACCTTCTGACCGGCATGGGCTATCCGGTAAACTATGAGGGCACGCCCGCATGAAGGGCAGGGTGATCGCACTGACGCCGCCTCCGGTCCATGCTGCTCTGGTGATCGACGGCAGGGTCGAGGACATCCTGCCGAGCCCGCCCGAAGGACAGCCCCATATCGGTGCGATCATGAGCGCGCGGGTCGACAGGCAGATCTCCGGCCAGAACGCCGCCTTCGTCACGCTGCCCGGCGCGCTGCAGGGCTATCTGCGCGAAGCCAAGGGTCTGAAGTCCGGCGACGCGGTCCGGGTCATGGTCACGGGCTTGCCGGAGGACGGCAAGGCGGTCCCGGTCTCGCACCGTATTCTGTTGAAAGGCCGCGGGGTTATCCTGACGCCCGGGCGCCCCGGCGTGAATGTCTCGCGCCAGATCCGCGATCCCGATCTGCGCGCGCGGCTTGCCGCTGCGGTGGTTCAGCCCGATGACGAGACCGGGGTCATCATCCGCTCCGCCGCGCGCGAGATCGACGAAGCTGCCCTTATGGCAGAGTGCGCGGCGCTGTCCGCGCGTCTCGCAGGCTCAGACGGCGCAGCAACGTCGGCGCACCCGATGCTGGCCGAGGCTCTGCGGGACTGGACGGATCCCCTGCCCGAAATCATCGCCTGCCCGACAGAGCTCGAGGATCATCTGGACTGGGAGCGCGATCCCGGCGCGTTGCATCACGACCCGGATCTGGCCGATGCGCTGCGATTTGGCGATGGAGATCCGTTCGACCATTTCGGGGTCTGGGACGAGATCGAGAAGCTGAAATCCCCGCGCTCCGATCTGCCCTCCGGCGGGTGGATGGCGATCGAGACGACCCGCGCGATGGTGACGGTCGACGTGAACACGGGCGAGCAGTTCACCGGCGGTGCCGGGATGACTGCGAATGTCGAGGCCGCGCGGGAACTGCCCAGACAATTGCGATTGCGGGGCCTCGGCGGGCAGGTGATCGTCGACTTCGCGCCGATGAAGAAACAGCACCGCAAGAAGATCGAGGAGACGCTGAAACAGGCGTTCCGCAGGGACCCGATCGAGACGACGCTGGCCGGATGGACCCCGCTGGGCAATTTCGAGCTGACCCGCAAGCGCGAACGGCGGCACTTGCTGGAGTGCCTGTAGATTGGGCTTCGGCGGGCCTTCGCGGGCGCACTCACAGCAACGCCGGCAAACACAGCACGGGCGGCCCCGGGGCCGGAGATGTCCGGCGGGGCACGCAAACCAGTGATCTCGGGATGGGGGACGGCGTCGGCCTGTCCCCGGATGTCATATCGCCGATCCCTGAGAGGATCGCAGTATGGCGGCGCCGCCGCAGGTCTTCTGCACAGGGCCACGACATCGGGAGCTGCCGTCCTGCCGTGGCCGAGTGCTCGTCCGATCGAACTTCGGGGCTTGATGCGCCCCGGCTAGCGAGAGGCGTTCTACGCGGCTTTGTCTAAAATTTGGTTAAAACTGATTGGATCGCACGGCGACAGTCTCACTTCGGCAGTTCCGACCAGGCCGCGAGGAACACCACGATCAGAAGCGCGGTTGCCATTGCGAAGTTGATGATCCGCTGCGTTCTTGGCGCCGGCTCCATCCGGCGCACCATCACACCCGCCGTCAGCCAGGCGATGTGGACCGGAATCCAGACAAGGTTCATGATCAGGAACTTCAGCGCGATCTCGATCACCACGCTGTCGGGCCAGAAGGCATAGCCCGAGATCAGCAGATTGCTGACAGCGTATGCCTTCGGGTTGATGAACTGGAGGATCAGGCCGTCCGAGAAGCCGGGGGCCGTTTCGGATTCGATGAAGCCGATGCGTGCGCCGGCAAACGCGATCTTGGCCGCGAGGTAGACGAACCACGCCACGGAGAGCAGCAGCAGGCCGACGCGCAGGCTCGGCTCGGCGAAGACAACCGCCGTCAGTCCGGTCGCGACGAGCAATTGCACGAGGTTCGTGCCGACGCAGAGACCCGCGAGAAAGCGCGCTCCGGCCCTGTATCCGAACCCCGATCCGACACCTGCGGTCGTCAGAACCCCCGGCCCCGGCGTGATGATCAGGAAGAAGACCGCAGCCGCGAAGGTCAGCACGTCAGAGCAGCTCCAGAACCCGCTCGGGCGGCCGGCAGATCAGCGCGCGGTCCAGCGTCTCGGCGATCGGCCGCTGGATCAGGATCGGATAGGCCAGAAGCGCCCGCCGCACGGCGTCCTCCGGGCTGACCGAATGCAGCCCGGTGATCCTGTATTCCGGTTCGTTGGTGCGAACGATCGATCGCAGGTCCGTGCCCATCTTGCGCACGAGCTGGTCGAGATCGTCGGCGTTCGGCGGATGGATCAGGTAGTTCAGCACCTCGAACTCCGCTCGCCTCTCTTGTAGAATCATCAAGACCGCGCGCGACTGCGTGCAGCGCGGGTTATGCCAAATCCGCAACATTGCTGGACCCCACCCCCGTGATGTCCGTGACCGTCGATATTCCGTCGCGAACTAGGAGAGCATCCAGCCCCTTGGTGATCTCAGCGCCCAGCGACACGCCCCTGTACACCATCGATGTGTATAATTGAACAAGGGATGCGCCTGCCTTGAATTTCTCATAGGCGTCCTCGGCCGAAGATATCCCGCCGACGCCGATGAGCGGAATGTCGTTGCCGACGATCCGGTGGAGTGCCGCGAGGACGCGGGTGGACCGGTCGAAGAGCGGGGTGCCGGAAAGTCCGCCAGCCTGAAACCGGTTTGCCGCGCGCAGCCCCGTGCGCGACAGCGTGGTGTTCGTCGCGACGATCGCGTCCACTCCGGTCTCGAGACAGACCTCGGCGATGTCGGTGACGTCCTCGCGGGTCAGGTCCGGCGCGATCTTGAGGAACACCGGGACATGGCCCGGCAGCGCATCACGCGCCTCGAGGACCCGTGTCAGCAGCGCCTTCAGCGCCGCACGCCCCTGCAGATCGCGCAGCCGTTCGGTGTTCGGCGACGAGACGTTCACCGTGGCGAAGTTCACGTCGGCGTGGAACGCCGTCAGGCAGGATATGTAATCTGCGGGCTTGTCCTCGGTGTCCTTGTTGGCGCCGAGATTGACGCCGATGACGCCTGAGCGGCGGTGCGTGCGCAGGTTTTCGAGCACACGGTCGACGCCGTCATTGTTGAAGCCGAAGCGGTTGATCGCGGCCTGATCCGAGGTCAGGCGGAACAGGCGCGGTCTGGGATTTCCCGGCTGCGGGCGCGGCGTGACGGCACCGATTTCGCAGAAGCCGAAGCCCGTGCGCAGCGTGGCATCGACGGCGACGGCGTTCTTGTCGAAACCAGCGGCGACGCCGACCGGGTTCGGGAACCTGATCCCCGCGACGGAGAGTTTCAGGCGGTCCGAGGTGATTGGACCGCTGCCGCCGGCGAATCCAGCGCGCAACGCGGTCAGGGCAACGCCGTGCGCCGTCTCGGGATCGAGGCAGCGCAGCGCACGGAGTGCGATCTCCTCGACCGGGTTCATGTCATCTCATCCGGGAAGACGTGGCCGTCAGGACCAAGCGGCAAAGGCTTCGACCAAGTAACATCGGCCATGCGAAGGGGCGCGTAGAGGTGCGGGAACAGATCGCCCCCGCGCGAGGGCTCCCATTTCAGCGCGTCGCCAAGGTGGTCAGCCTCGAGCGCCAGCAGCCAAAGCCCGTCCTGTCCGGCAAAGTGCCGGGACGCTGTCTCGGCCGCCTGTTCGGCGGTGGAAAAGTGCACAAACCCGTCGGATATGTCGATCGGAGCGCCCGGCGTCTCGTCGTGTGCCTGCAGGTCGGACCACTGCTCGGCAGTGAGGATTTTGTAGATCAGCATGTGCGTCGGTTACGAAGCACGGAGCGAAACATCAAGTGGCGTCCTTCTTTGCAATCTCGCGAAGACGCGACTCGCGTAACAATGTAATCTTGCGGCTAGAGCAACGGTTTCCATGGGTGCGTAAATGGCCGAAGAAGCAAATTACATCGACCTGTTTGAGGAGCGCGGCAACAACCGTCCGGTAAAAGTGGTCAACGCAAAAGGGATGCAGAAAGTCGAGGAACACGACTCGATCAAGGGCTACATCACGTTGCAGCACTACCTGTATGGCAAGACCAGCACGCAGATCGAAAGCGTATTGGGACTTCCACCGAACATGCTGGGCGGTCTCTGCTACGTGTATCGGCTCGCAAGGTTTCCAAAGCCGAACGAGATAAAGTTCCGCGGCACCACCGACATGCCGGACGGAGAAGACATCCTCAGCGATGATCCCGTTGCAAAGCAGAAATGGGCCAAATTCATGGAGAACCGAAAGGCCTGGCTGAACGGCACAAATCTTTACGCGTTCGCCAGCACCAACCAGGCGGCTTCGCATTTCCCGCCGGGCACCGAAAAGTGCCTGCAATGGGAGCTCACGCAGCCGGTCCCGTGCGGAGGCCTGATTTCATTCGTGACAAAGAACGTGCCCTTCCAGAGACCTTGAGGGCCAGCGCACCTGGGCACGCTCTAAGCACGCGGTTCGTCAGTTGACGTGACCTTCTTGTTTCGCCCAATGGAGCGTTGCGTCGAGGCAGGTCTCCATCGGTTCGAACAGCGCGTCGATCTGCTCTTCGTTGATGATCATCGGCGGGCAGAGGGCGAGCGTGTCGCCGATTGCACGCAGGATGACGCCGTGGTTCAGCAGTTCCATCATCAGCCGCGGCCCGACCTTGCCCGGCGTCTCGAAACCGCGCGGATCGCCGTGCGCGGGCGCGACCTCGATCGCCCCCATCAGGCCGGCGCCGCGGGTCTCGCCGACCAGCGGGTGATCGCTGTACCGGGCGAGTTTCTCCTGGAAGTACGGTGCCACCTTGCGGACGTGCCCGAGGATGTCGCGCTTCTTGTAGATGTCGAGCGTGGCGCTGCCGACCGCACAGCCCAGCGGATGGCCGCCATAGGTGTAGCCGTGACCGAGCGCCGGATGCCGCGCCGACTCCGCTTCGATGGCATCGGCCATCTCGGCATTCACCGCGACGGCGGAGAGCGGCGCGTAGGCGGCGGTCAACTGCTTGGCCATCGACGCTGACGTCGCGGGCACATTGAAGGTCTCGGTTCCGAACCAGTTGCCGGTGCGCCCGAACCCGCAGATGACCTCGTCCGCGATGCAGAGGACATCGTACTTCTTCAGGACCTCGCCGATGGCCTCGAAGTAGCCCTTGGGCGGCACGATCACGCCGCCAGCCCCCATGACCGGTTCTGCGATGAAGGCCGCGACTGTGTCCGGGTCCTCGGCGAGGATCTGCTCCTCAAGCTCGGCAGCGCAACGGCGGGCGAAGTCTTCCTCGGTTTCACCGTCCCGGCCCTCGCGCCAGAAATGCGGCGTCGTCGTGTGCTTCACGAAATCCATCGGCAGATCGAACGAGCCGTGATTGAGCGGCAGTCCGGTCATAGAGGCCGCGACCAGCGTCACGCCGTGATAGCCCTTCTTGCGCGCGATGATCTTTTTCTTCTTCGGCTTGCCGAGCGCGTTCATCATGTACCAGATCAGTTTGACCTGCGTGTCGTTCGCCTCGGAGCCGGACGAGCAATAGAACACCCGCGACATCGGCACCGGATAGAGATCCTTGATCTTCTCGGCGAGTTCGATTGCGGGTTCGTGCGTGCGCCCGCCAAACAGGTGATAATATGGCAGCTTGTCGAGTTGCGCCTTGGCAGCGTCGATCAGTTCGGCATCGCCGAAGCCGAGGCCCGCGCACCAGAGACCCGCCATGCCCTCGATGAACTTGGTCCCGCGTTCGTCGTAGACATAGACGCCCTCGCCACGATCGATCAGGTGCGCGCCGACCTGACGGTGCGTCGCGGCATTGGTGTAGGGATGGATCAGAGCTTCGATATCGCGCGTCTGGGCGTTCGTCAGCTGCGTGTCATGGGGCATCGGGGACTCCTGCGGCTATGCTGAGATTCTCGATACCGCAAATGCGGGATCAGGGCCAGCATCCCGCATGGTTGTGCGCGTCGCAATCTGCATCGCAATATGGCTCAAACGGGGCAAGTACGGCGGTTTGCCCACAATGCCTCCGCGGTTTTTCATCATTTGGACCAATTGTGGCGGCACTTTCGCCGCTCCATAGAGGGGAGCCATAGAATATGACGGCATCAGGCGAAGGCCTGCGTGTTCTGACAAAACGAAATCCATATTTTTCTCAAGATCCGCAGATCGTTATTTTCAAACTCGATCCGGCAACCAGGAGCTTCACGGAGGTTCATGGAAGTCCGGAGGCACTGGTCGGGCACGCGCCGGCACGCTGGCTCGAGGCCGGGTTCTGGCCCGCGATGCTTCATCCGGACGACCGTGAGGAAGCGCAGCAGTTGTCGGCCATCTGCACCGGTGCCGTGCACGATCACGCGCTGGAATACCGGGTCGTCCACGCGGACGGGCAGGTCGTGTGGATTCACGAAATTGTAGGAGGCGCGACGAAAGAGGACCGGACCGGGCTGCTGACCGGATACCTCATGAACATCACGAACCGCGTGGCGCACGAACGCGACGTTCACGAGGCGCTTGGCATGAAGGACGAGCTGCTGCGCGTGGTCAGCCAGGAACTCAGTCAACCGGTCAACAAGATCACCGATTTCGGCGACCTGCTGATGCGCCACCTGTCGAAACAGGGCGACGATGTCGGCAGCGACTATGCGATCGGGCTGCGCGAAGGCGTCGAGGAACTCACCAAGCTGGTCGATGGACTACTGAAATCCGGGCAGATCGGCGGACGCGGGTATGACGAGGTCATGCAGAGCCTCGCGGCACTCCGTGACGAGGCATCAGACCGGAGCTGATCCGGCCCAGCAGACCTCGCGGGCCAGCGCTTCGAGCGCCACCTGACCCGCGAGAGAGTTTCCGAAGCGGTCGAGCGGCGGAGACCAGACACAGGCGGCGAACTGGCCGGGCTGCACGACCAGAATGCCGCCGCCGACGCCGCTCTTGCCGGGCAGGCCGACGCGGTAGGCGAACTCGCCGGACTGATCGTACATGCCGCAGGTACGCATGATCGCCCGGATGCGCTGGGCGTGCAGACCCCTGGCGCAGGCGGCCGGGTTCTCCTGCGGCGTGACCAGAAACATCGCGGCACGGGCGAGATCGCGCGCCGAGGCTTCGATCGCACAGGCGCCGAAATATGCGTTCGTCACGTCGATCGGATCGTTGGCGAGATTTCCATGGGCTTTCAGCACGTAGGCCATCGCCCGGTTCAGATCGCCGGTTGCCATCTCGGAGCGGTGGACCTCGTCGTTCACGGTGATGGAGGGGTTGCCGGAGAGCTGCCTGAACTGGGACAGCAGATCCTGAACATAATACGGGCGCACCGACATCAGCGCATCGGTCGTCGCGATGGCGCCTGCGTTGATGAACGGATTGCGCGGGCGGCCGTCCTCGGTCTCGAGCTGGATCAGCGAGTTGAACCGCATCCCCGAGGGTTCGCGCCCGACCTTGTCCCAGAGGCCCTCGCCGACCCATTCCATGGCGAGCGCAAGCGCGAACAGTTTCGACATCGACTGGATCGAGAACGCTGTGTCGGCGTCGCCTGTCGCGAACTCCTGTCCCTCCGCCGTCCGCACCACAAGGGCGAACTTCCGCGGGTCGACGGCCGCGAGTGCCGGAATGTAGGAGGCGACCTTACCATCGGCCGCGCTGGACCGCGCATGCGCCGCAATGGTGTCGAGCATCGTCTGCATGGGCGCGCAATACGCCGGTGGCGGCGATGAGGCAATGCGCTTGAGTGGGCAGGCCGAACGCGTCAGGATTGCCGCCATGGATGGTGCGGAGCGGATCTTCATCAACTACCGCCGGGCCGACACGCGCTGGGCGGCGTCGCGGCTCTATGACGGGCTGAGCCAGCGGCTGGGCGAAGACCGTCTGTTCATGGATGTGGACTCGATCCCGCCCGGCGCGGATTTCGTCGAATACCTGAACTCGTATGTCGACCGCAGCAAGGCGATCATCGTCCTGATCGGGCCGCACTGGCTGAGCCTTGCGGATGACGACGGACAACGCCGGATCGACGATCCCGACGACTTCGTGAACATCGAGATCAGCCGCGCCCTGGTCCGCGGGATCACGGTGATACCGGTTCTTGTCGATGGCGCGGCAATGCCCGCCGAGGCGGAACTGCCAGATGCTCTGAAAGGGCTCTCGCGGCGCCAGGCGGTGAAGCTGGGTCACGAGACGTACGGACAGGATCTGGAACGGCTCGCACGCGCGCTCGGTGCGCCCGAAAAGACCCCTGAAAAGTCGGGATCCAGGGGATGGCTGGTTCTCTCAGGCGTCGCGGTGATCGCGGTCGTCGCCGTGGCAGCGATTGTCCTGATGCAAACAGGCGAGACCGGTGACGAGACCGGCGCCGGCTCTGAAACTTCAAAGACGACGGTGACCGGCAACTGGACGAGCGACTTTGGCAACATGATCTGGTCTGGCACGGGCGCGACCTACGGCACGGACAATGGCCGGTTGACCGGAGCATTCGACGGTCAGACCTATTCGGGTCACTGGGTCGAAGACGCCTCGGAGCAGCCCTGCGCGACACTGCGCGATGGTTCGTCGGCCTGGGGTCGTATCGAGTTTACATTCGATCCAGAGTTCAAATCGTTCGAGGGAACGTGGAGCTATTGCGGTGCCGCCCCGGACAGTCGGTGGGCGGGCGCCCGCGCGGTCGCCGTCGAGCGCGCCTTTACATCTTACGAGGAGAATATCGACCGGCCCGGGGGCGATTACACGTCGCTGCGGCTGGGCTCCGCCGAGGCAACCGCCTGTCAGAAGCTCTGTTCCGAGGATCAGCGTTGCCTCGCCTGGACCTATGTGGCGCCGGGATATCAGGAAGCCGATGCGGTCTGCTGGCTGAAGAACACGGTTCCTCAGGGAACACGAAAAGACATCTGCTGCACATCCGGCGTCGCCTATTACCGCCGCCCGGCGAATTGAACCACCGCTGAAAAGCGAAGGGCCGCACCTTGCGGCACGGCCCCCTGTCCCTCGTCTCTTCTTGGACGATTGGTGCGCTGTGCGCGGCTGATTACATCATGCCGCCCATGCCGCCCATGTCGGGCATGCCGCCCGGTGCGCCACCAGCGCCCTTCGGCTCCGGCTTGTCGGCGACCATGGCTTCCGTCGTGATCAGCAGACCAGCGACCGATGCCGCGTCTTCCAGCGCGGTGCGGACGACCTTGGCCGGGTCGATGATGCCTGCGGCCATCATGTCACCGTACTCTTCCGTCTGGGCGTTGAAGCCGAACGCCTTGTCGTCGTTCTCGAGGATCTTGCCGGCAACGACAGCGCCGTCGACGCCTGCGTTCTCGGCGATCTGACGCAGCGGAGCCTGCAGGGCGCGTGCGACGATCTTGATGCCGGCATCCTGATCCGGGTTGTCACCCGTCAGCGAGGCCAGCGACTTGCCCGCGTGGACGAGCGTGACGCCGCCACCCGGGATGACGCCTTCCTGCACGGCGGCGCGGGTCGCGTTCAGAGCGTCATCGACGCGGTCCTTGCGCTCCTTCACCTCGACTTCGGTCGAACCGCCAACGCGGATCACGGCAACACCGCCAGCCAGCTTGGCCAGACGCTCCTGCAGCTTCTCGCGGTCGTAGTCCGAGGTCGTCTCCTCGATCTGCTGACGGATCTGCGCAACGCGGGCATCGATTTCGCCCTTGTCACCGGAGCCGTCGACGAC
>JBCDAV010000015.1:0-103015 GCA_039184865.1 Pseudomonadota bacterium
AGGCTTGCGCAATCGTCGGCTGTCTTTTGCTTTTTCATGACGCCAAACCAATCGACGTGAGCGCAGCCATTGGCGTTATCCTCCCAAGATCGACCCGAAATTCATGCTACGCGGATGTTTGCAGCTTCGACCAAGTACGTTATTTGACCAAATTCTACCCCCGCAATCAACGATACTTGTGAAACCGTCGACGGCCCGCCAGCCACGGCGGTTCTGCCGTCCTCGGGCCCTGCTGCAAGCGCCGGGGCCCCCGCCAGGTCGCCCTTCAGCAGGATGCCGTAGCCGTCCGGTTCCGGTGTGAGAACAATAGTTTCGATCAATCACCGTGGGAGCGTGACCGCTTCGGTGCAACTCTATCGATACGAAAGCAGTCAAGCGCGATCTGACTCAGAGCTATCTGACGACTGGGAACACGCGGAAGGTGCAACTTCTGCTCGGAGCAACGAAAATGGACAGCATCCCTCGTTGTCTGGGCGTCGAGCCCGATACTGCGCTCGCAATCTAGGAGGCCGCTGAAGTCTGGATCCGATAGATCGCTCGATGAGAGTGGCCCTAACCAGAGCTTCGACGTTCGTGCCATCGCCGCACCGCGGCAAGCACCTTCCAGACGCAGTACGTCGTTAAGGAGTGCTAGCAACGTCAACCCACAGTGAGCGAAGACTGCGAGCACAGGCGGTCCGGGACATTTGGAAGCTGGTGCGCTCCGACGACATTGCGAACATCACGCGCCGCGTCGTCTGCTCAATCTGCGTCACGAACACGATATCGAATCTCGTCCAGGCTCATCCCGCCACCATCTCAGCGAGAGAAAGCGGTGAGCGAGCATCACAATGGACATTCTGGATGCAGAGGACGTCCGCAGCTTCGGCGCGGCCGACGAACCAACTGAAGACGCAGATTTGCGCGCGCCCCTTCGCGAAGGCCTTGACCGCCACGGGCACTATCATTCTGGCCAAATGGCGGGTCGTTTCTGGCCGGTGGCCTGCGTCGCACTTGAGATCACGCAGCGTTGCAATCTCGATTGCACGCTGTGCTATCTTTCTGACTCCGCGGAAGCGGCTCATGATGTTCCGCTATCAGTCCTGTTCCGGCGTCTTCGAATGATCCGGGCACACTATGGCCCGGGCGTCTCCGTGCAGATCACCGGAGGTGATCCGACGCTCAGATCAGCCGACGACCTGTGCGCAATAATTGTGCTGATCCGTAGCCTTGGCCTGCGCTCATGTTTGATGACAAACGGAATTCGCGCGACGAGATCGCTGCTTGCGCGATTGGCCCGCGCGGGACTGGACGATGTCGCTTTTCATGTCGATCTCACTCAGCAACGCAAGGGCTATGCGACGGAAGCGGCTCTCAATGAGATCCGCGAGCGCTACATCAGGCGCGCACGGGGATCAGGTGTTCGAGTTCTGTTCAACACGACGGTTCACGACGGCAATCTGGAAGAGTTGCCTGCCTTGGCGCAGTTCTTTCGAGACCGCGCAGAAGACATCGCTTTTGCGTCTTTCCAGATGCAGGCCGATACCGGTCGAGGCACACTTGGCGCACGTGGCTCAGGACTTACGAGAGAACGTGTCATCGGCGCACTCGAACAGGGTTACGGATGCGCACTCGACACTGATGTGGCGGCCATCGGGCATCCGAGCTGCAACGCTTACGCGGTGGCAGCGGTGGCGGGTGGACGCGCGGTCTCGCTTCTCTCGAACCGGAGCTTGTTCAACGCGCTGGCGGCGGCCATAGAAGCGGCCGAGCCGGTGGGTGGGCAAGCCGCCCTTCAATTCTGGCCTGCCGCGCGCCGCGCAATTTTGCGTCGGCCCGATCTCGCCTTCCGTGCCTGTTTCCATTTGCTTGGCGTTGTTACTCGGTTGGGATCTGGTGTCTGGCGCGCGCGCGGCAAGGTCCGTTCACAAACCATCTTCATACACAACTTCATGGATGCGCAGCGCCTGGAGCGGGACCGTTGTGAAGGTTGTGTGTTTATGGTGGCGACCGAGGACGGTCCACTTTCGATGTGCGTTCACAATGCCAAACGCGATGTAGAACTGTTCCGGCCGGCACGCACGGGAGATGGTAGATGGTGGAGCGCGGCGACTGGTGAGATAACCGGCGAACCTGTTTCCTCCGCAGCTAGCCCTGTCCCTCTCCGGAAACTGAAGGGCAGAGCGCGTCTCTTGGCGAAACGGAGGTGATGAAGCACATTTTGCTGACGTTTGATTGCCATTGCGGCACCCTCCGTGGCTCCAAGATACCAAAGAAGATTGATCTGCCCTACGCAGACGTAGACGATAGATCTGCTTTCGCAGTTACAGGACGCCGACGCAGTCACTTATCTCGAGTGCGAATTTCTTTATCTGGGCGGCGGTCAGACCCTCTCATCGCAAAGCCGCGTTTGTAGGCCCTGGGGCGACAGCACTCACTGATGGTCACCGTCGGTGCTGCTCCGAATAAAGAGGTGTGACCGATGGATTGAGGGTCAAACCCTAAGAAACACTAGAGCCGGCTATCATTGAGCTTACTGCACATCGGGACTTTACGACACTCTGGCTGCTATCTCAAATTTGCTTAGCACACCCGATACAATCCACCGCCCGCCTTGCGAGAACGTTCGTCCATTCGCTACAATATCGTAGTCGGAAGCGTCGATTTGAGACCCCTCAAATATGAAACAGGAACGCAGAACTGCAATTCTGATCGGCGGTGTCCGTTTTGACCCGAACGCGAGGACGATACTGACGTCGGGCGGCGAAAGCAGATTGTCTCGTCGGGCCGTCGGAGTGCTTTCGGCGCTGGTCGAGGCGGAAGGGCAGATTCTGCATCGGCAGGTGCTTCTGGACCGGGTCTGGGCGGATGCGCAGGTCGGTGAGGAAAATCTCACGCAAGCGATATCAGAGTTGCGTCGCGCAATGGATGATAGCTCAAGCTGCACTTCACCGATTGAGACGATCCGAGGCACCGGTTACCGATTGCGAGAGGCCGCGAGACCCGCGGAGAGAGCTCCTCCCCGGAGATCCTCAGCGATCAGAAAGGTGCAAGAAGGTCCGATCGCCTTGGACGATCCCGAACGTACCCTGGAAGCGAATCTTCAAGTACTCGAAGCAAGACGCCTTGGGCGTCAGGCTGGCTTCCGCGCGGGTGAAGAGATGCTGGCACTGGTTGACGACGCAACGCAGAAGGCACCAGGCCTCGTGTCAGCAAAGGCCGAATTGGCGAGCATGCTGACCGGTTGGGCCGAGCATAGTGGCCTAGGTAAGGATCATCGCAGCCGTGCGCTTGAAACGGCACGACAGGCTGTGCAATTGAACCCCGCCTCGGCCCAGGCGCAACGCGCGCTCGGATACTCAGCCTCAGCGCTTGGCCTGCAGGCTCAGGCACGTGGCGCATTTTCGCGCGCCATTCAGGCTGATCCAATGGATGCCGACACCTTCTACCTTGCCAGCCAGGCCTTCTTTTGCAGCGGGGACCGTCGGACCGCTCTGGTAATGGCCGAGCGGAGTGCAGCCTTGCGTCCAACCGACTATCGGCCAACCTATCTCGCGGCGCGGGCAGCACAGGGTCTGGGTGATGTCCGGCGTGCGCACCGCAACGCCCAGCTTTGCCGCGATGTGACCCGCCAGCGTCTGACCAGCGCCGGTCCCGAGCCGCGGGTCGTCTCGACCCACCGGGTTGTCAGTGCAATGCTCGGACCGCTACCCGACACGACGCTTTTGGATGCAGTGCGTGAAGGAGAGCCGGCCTATTTCTATGACGCGGCAACACTTTTGCATGCAGGAGAGGTCGGTGCCGCCATCGACAAGATTGCTGAATTGCTCGACACGGGCTGGAGATACATGAGCTATCTGAGAACGGATCCGTTGCACGCGCAGCTTGCGGATCATCGACGCTATCGAAAGCTGATCGATAGACTTGGGCCTGACTGATCGGGCAAAGGGTCGCAAGATCGAGACAAAGAGACCCCGCCGCATATAGCGCCGGGGTCCAGAGTAGATCCGTCGTCAGAGGGCCGACCAGTCGGCCTCGCGCAGGACAGCGTCTTCCATAACGATCTCTTCGATACCGTACTGTGCACCGGAGAACGCGTAGGCAACCGAAATCGTTTCGTGTCCGACTGCGACTTTGAGAGTCGAGCCAACGCGGTCGAGCGTCACGTCGGCCTGCAAGACCCCTTCGAGCACGAGAGTATCATGGCCGCCGGTGGACATCTCGTAGATCCAGTCGTCACCGTCGCCCGACTGCCAGTGGAAGTGGTCGTCGCCCCCCTGACCGAACATCCGGTCGACGCCGCCTGCACCGCGCAGATGCTCCGAAAGGCCGCTACCATAGAGATACTCGGCTCCGTCGGTGCCGGTCACTTCAGCCGCCGCCATCAGTTCGGTCGAATCCCAGGTCTCGCCATCCGCGAACACGATCTGCTCGATGCCCTGATAGGCTCCCGCCGCGCCTCGTGCGATGGTGACGCTGTCGCCATCAGCCGTGTCGAGACGGATATCGGCATAGGTGCCTGAACCTCGGCTCGCTGTAACGTCCTCTGCGATCACATCGACGAACACGATGGTATCGAGATCAGTCAGGGTGCCAGATTCCTCAATGCGGTCCTGCCCGTCACCACGGGAGATGCGATAGGTGTCACTCCCCTGGGCACCACGCATGACGTCATCGCCGCCGCCGCCGTCGAAGATGTCATCGGACCGCGTACCGGTCATCACGTCATCCGCATCGGTGCCCCGACGCACGGCAGCCTGGGCAATCGCGTCGGCATCCAGAACTGTACCATCGGCAAACTCCAGCGCCTCGACGCCGTAGCGACCGTCGGCCGTCCAGAACTGATCGACCACCCGAACGCTTTCGCCGGTCGAGCACACTTCGACCACCAGATCGCCAAAGGTGCCCTCGCTCGAGATTTCGACATCCGAACGAGCAAGATCGGTGAAACGGATCACATCGTGATCCCCCGCAGCACCGATGTCGCTGATGCGATCGTTGCCATCGCCCTCGGCATAGACATAGATGTCCGACCCGCGCGATCCGGTCATGGAGTCATCGCCAAGACCGCCGACGAACGCATCACGCAGGGCGCCTCCGCTCAACCGGTCGTCGGCGTCGGTCCCTTCACGCAGCGTTGGCAGTTCGGCTGCGATCTGAGCCGCCGTCATCACGGTGCCATCGGCAAACGATACATGCTCGATCTGCATCTGAGACGACGTGAAGTGATCGCGGATTGTCAGCGTCTCGCCAGTTGCTGCGATCCGAAGCACCAGATCACCGCCATCGCGCTCAAACGCAATTTCCGCGCGCATCAGGTCCCGCAGAACCACCATGTCGCCCGTGTCGATCCAGGTCGCCTTGTCGAAGACCGTATCGTTTCCGTCGCCTTCACCCCAGATATAGGTGTCGGCCCCGGCACCGCCGACGACGAGATCGTCGCCGCCTCCGGCCTCGAACACCCCTGCTTCGGTGATCCAACCGAACAGGCTGTCGTCGCCATCAGTGCCCCGGATCGCTGCCTGTGCCAAGGCTGCGGCATCGATCTCGGTCCCGTCAGAGAAGCGCAGCAGCGTGACGCCGGTGTTTCCGGTGTCGAACTGACCTTTGATCACCAGGCGGGCACCGGTTTCCAGATCGGTCACGATCAGGTCATTGCGTTCGCCCTGCGATGCAGACCGGCTCAACTGGACCGACGCGGCATCGCGTGCGATTTCGACCACGTCATCGCCACCGGCCGTTGCGTAAGTATTTGCAACCAGCCGAACCGACCCCTGCGAAGGATCCCAGGTATGGACCTCATCCAGCTGGGTACCCTCGACCACTGTCGTGGCTGCGTCGGCTGCGCCCTCGAAGTCGAGCGATAACGCTTGCAGGACAACCTGTGCCTCGGCTTCGGGCAGAGTACCGACCACCGCCGCGATGACGGCATCGCCGTCACCGACCAGCCGGTCGGTCGCAGCATTGAACTGCACCATGGTGGCCAGCGGAGTTGCCGGATGATCGGCGTACGCCACGTCCACGCCAAGAAGCGCCGCAGAGACCGGAGTCTGAACCCAAACCCGCGCCGCCATGCTGTCCAGTGCATCCTGATACAGCGCAGTCAGCGCCTCTGCTTGTTGCGGTCCGGGGTTCGTTGCACCAGCGGCCTCGAACCCGCGTCCGTACAGCGCTTCCAACACGCCGATCTTGCGGGCGTCCATGTAATCGCCGCGCGACAGCGGGTCGACATCCTGCACACCGGTCCACGCGTAAAGCACATCTTCAAACGCGTCGATGAATTCAGACGGAGTCGCCGTGGCGGACACCTGAACCAATCCCTGAACCGCGGTCAGAAGATCGGGATCGAGCGTCATGGAAACACGCAGCCCGGCGACCGTGCCGTAACCGGCCAGTTCAGGCATATACCGCGCGGCGTCCACCAGTTCGATCTGATCGAGATCGGTGCGCAGCGAGTACATGGTGTCGTTCTGGAACCAGACATCCTCGACCACCGTTTCCGATCCATCGGACCAGGCAACCGAGGAGCGATGCGTGACGAGATGGCCGGCGTTGGTCTCGTCGATCAGGTCGGCCCCGAGATCGATGGAAACCAGACCGGCATCTGCCAGCGAGACCAGTTCCGGCGCATCGATTTCTCCGTTGCCATTGCGGTCGGTGAAGACCGTCGCACCGTCAACGGTTTGCATCTCGTCAATCGAGCGGCCATCGCCATCGTGGTCCGTCCAGAGGAAGAGCTCGCCAAACGCCGCATCCAAGGCGTCGATGCGTCCGTCGCCGTTGCCGTCCAGATCGGACAAGGCGGCGAAACCGTCGGCAAACCCGTCCCGGTCGCCGAACAATTCGGATTTGTCCTCAATGAGACCGTTGCCGTCACGATCCCAGGCGAGCAGCGCATCGTCGCTTGAGACCCAGCCGGTCGCTTCTGCAAAGCCGTCCATGTTCAAGTCGAACCGTGCTTGCGATTGCTCCAGGGCGATCAACTCCACACCGTCGCCGTCGAGGTCGATCACCAGGGGTGAATTGGGCGGATTGTCAAAAGGGTCATCATCAGGGTCGGGACGCCACGGAGGATCTGAGTAACCAGGGCCATCGCCAGGGCCACCATTCGGACCATCGCCTGAACCGCCGTTCGGGCCATCGCCTGAACCACCATTCGGACCATCGCCTGAACCGCCGTTCGGACCATCGCCTGAACCACCGTTCGGGCCGTCACCGGAGCCGCCATTCGGGCCATCGCCTGAACCGCCATTCGGGCCATCGCCTGAACCGCCGTTCGGACCGTCACCGGAGCCGCCGTTCGGGCCGTCGCCAGAGCCGCCGTTCTCACCATCGCCCGAGCCGCCGTTGGTGCCATCGCCATCGCTCTCATTGTCCAAATCGTCGTACCGTGTGAGGTTCAGCGGATCCCCATTTTCGGCGTCGCGCTGGCCTTCTTCGAAGGCATCCAACAGGTTGGTTTCCTGCATTGCATCGCGGTAGCCGTCATTGAACGGGCTGTCGCCCTCCAACTGACGCGGTGTTGCGACCGATGGTGCGTCAGGATTGGCGTATCCAGCCTCGTAGTGCGCCTGCTGATCCTCGCGCGCAGCTGCCTGACCCTCTTCATATTGAGAGTCGTACATACCCTCCTGATAGGCATCGCGCGCACCATTGCGATAGGGCTCCGGCCCGAAATTGACGATGTCCCTATTGAAGTCGTCGATATCGTCGCCGTTCGCGTTTTCATGTCCACGCTCATAGGCCCCGCTTTCGCGACCGGCATCGAACCAGGTCTGCGCCCAGCTATCCAGCGAGGCCTGGTTGTAAGCTTCGTTGAACGCGCGCTCTGCTTCCGTCATGCCGCTGTTCGGATGTTCGGCATAGGGCGGGATCGTTTCGCCATCTAAAGCAGCGTTGCGGCCGGCTTCCTCGCCGGCTTGCCGGGCTGCCTGCCGAACTGCGTCCAGCGAGTCGCCTGAAAGTGCATCTTCTTCCATTTCAAGTTCCCTTCGTTTCAAATCGTTGGCTGAACGGACACATTCGCCCGCTCGATGACGTTTGAAGTTTGGGGAAAGCCCCGTCTGTGGACCTGAAGAACTTCCGAAAAAGTTCCGAAAATAGGCCCACTCCAAACAGACCGAGCCGCAGGATCCGTGTGTAAGAGACGTCACAGTCTTCGGAGTGCGTGGCCTGTATGAGGCGTCGATCAGGTCAACGCAGAGCTTCACAGGAACAGGCGCAATGACGGATTTCAGCAACGAAGACCAGGTCCGATACGCCTGCTGGACCGATACGTCATTCGGCGATTGGCGGTTTGATCGGCAATCGCGTGAGCTGTTCGGGCCGGCTGGCTCGCGACGCTTGTCGGCGCGGCCGGCAAGTGTTCTTTCGGCGTTGCTGGAAGCGGACGGTGCCGTCGTGCGTCGTGAGCAGTTGCTGGCCAGGGTCTGGCCCGGCGTTACCGTCTGTGATGACAGCGTGACACAGGCGGTGGGAGAGCTGCGCCGTGCCTTTGGCGGACGCGATGCTGCTCGTGCAGTTCTCGAGACAATTCCAAAGACTGGCTATCGATTGCTGATCACGCGAGAGACAGCTCGGTCCGCCACCACGGCACAGGTGTCAGGCAACAACACCGATATCTGCGACGGTCTGCGGGAGGTCGAAGCCTATGCGCTTTGCCTTGAAGCCCGCCAGGTGGTCGCGCGCAGCGGGGACTATCAGGAGTCCGTTGCGCTGACGCGGGAGGCGGTGAGCCTTGCTCCCAGCATGGCGGCGGCGCGCACCGAACATGCATTGGCGCTGGCGTACCAGTATCTTTACATCGCTGCCGAGGCTCCGGTGATCGAGGCGGCGAAGCGCCATGCCGAGCAAGCTATTGCCCTGAGCCCGGACGATGCCCTCTGCCATGCCGTGCTGGGCTATGTCCACGCGGCAACCGGAGCGACGCGTCAAGCGATCTCGGCCATCGCGGCGGCAATGCCATGTTCCGGTCAGGACAGCTTCTGCGATTATCTCTCCGCTGTAACGCTCTTCATGTGCCAAAACTATCGCGGCGCAGCAGTCCTGGCCGAGCGTGCGTCAGATCGGGATCCTGCGGATTATCGGTCGCTTGCCCTTGCGGCGCGTGCTGCCCTGACGTTCGACAAAACCCGCGCGCGCGCCGCTGCGAATGAAGCGCTTGTGCGAGCAGAACGCGCCCTGCGCCTTGACCCGATGGAGGCTCGTGCGCAGACGATGCGGCGTCTGATGCTGGCGCAACTGGATCGGAATGAAGAGGCTGTGACGGGGTTGGACTTTGCTGCCGATCCGAAGTCTCCACTCGATTTCTTCGAGGCATTGACACTTGCCGAGATTGGCGAGCGTCAGGCAGCGGCCACCAAGCTGAATGCGCTGGGCGCGCAGGGGCTATTGAACCGAGAATGGCTGATTGCCGAACCCGCTTTCCAGCTATTGAGCAGCGAATCCGGGCTCACGGATCTCGCTGCATAGCACGTTGTTTTTAGATCCGCCTCTAAAACGCTGTTGTAAATCGGCTCGGCGATTTTCTGATCGTGAACTTCGTTCGATCAACAAAAAACGGTCAACGAAGCTCTATTGAGTGTGTGCTGCGCTACCGATCCAAACAGGATCTTGATTGACGAACTGGACGTCGTAGTCGTGGGACACGGAACCGGTCGTTCGATGCGAGCGCGAAGGCGTGCGCTACGATCAAGACCTTTTGCGAGGCATCTCGTCATTTGAGGCGCTGACTTAGTGTCGTGGTCTAAAGCGGTATCTGGCGTTCGTGCGCTCGCAGTTCGCGCCAAGCTAAGACGTCAGACTTATGCCGATAAGAAGCGTCTTAACGGTAAAGCGCCCTCAGGTCTAAACTGAGGGCGCTTAGCTGATCATCTCCGACGTCAGCCTTCGGTCTTGCTTGACGTGGGCAGGTCGTCAGAGGAGCCCCACTCGGACCAAGAACGGTGATACGTACGGACCCGCGGAAAGCCGATCAGTCGCAGCGCGAAGTAACTGTGCGCCGAGGCCAGACCATTCTGGCAATGGATGACAATGTCTTTATCTGGTGTCACGCCCATTGCTGCGAAATGTGCCAGCAACGCAGCCTCTGGCTTCATGGTCTTGTCCGCACGCAAGTTCCCTTTCCAGGGAATGTTCAGTGCCCAGGGAATATGTCCCTTGGCCCACAGCGCTGGAGGTCGGACATCAATCACGATGGTCTCTTCCTCATCGCGCCTCTCCAAGATCCAGTCCGCACTTGCGAAGCGTCGCGGGGTCAGGGCTGGCTCCAGCTTGCGCACCAGAGCGCGCGCAACGGCTCCGCTTTCAAGTGCGCCATCCTCGTCCTTCCATGCGGTGAGGCCGCCATCCAAAAGGGCAACATTTGAGTGCCCAAGGTATTCAAGGACCCAGAACATCCGGGCTGCGTGAAAGCCGCCCTTGTCGTCATAAAGGACGACGCGAGTATCGGGCCCGACCCCCAGCTCGCCGAACATTTCGGCGATTTGCGAGATCGGTTTCAGCGCGCCATCGATCGGGCTGTAGGGTGCGGCAACGGCGTTCGGATCGATCCCAACCGCGCCGGGGATGTGGCCTTTCAGATAATCCTCTTCGGTGCGGACATCGATCAGCACGGTCTGCCCGGCGGACCCCTGCATCAGATCCTGCGCGCTGACCAGAAGGTCCTGATTTGTGTACTGCTTCGCGAGCGCAGGCATCGCAACGATGCTGGCCACTGCCAATGAGAGGGCAGCGAGACGTTTGATGAACATGGTTCTTTCCTCTTGTGTCGAAGTTTTCAGGCCGGCTGCGGGACCACCCGCAGGTACGAGGTCGGCGCGGACCATCCGGCGGGGAACATTTCCCGCGCGGTTTGGTCGTCAATCGAGGGCAGGATGATCACGTCCTCGCCTTGGCGCCAGTCAGCGGGGGTTGCGACTTTGTGTTCGGCGGTCAGTTGCACCGAGTCGATCGCACGCAGGATCTCCGTGAAATCACGGCCCGTACTCATCGGATACTGAATGGTGAAGCGGATGCGTTTGTCCGGACCAATGACGAAAACGTTGCGGACGGTCTGATTGTCCATCGCCGTCCGAAAACCGGACCCGCATGCGGGGCCTGAGATCATACCGTAGGCCCGGGCTACGGCGAGGTCATCATCCGCAATCAGCGGAAAGGACATGGATACCTTCTGCGTCGTCTCGATATCCGTCATCCAGGCCAGGTGACGGTCAAGGCTGTCCACCGACAGCCCGATCACTTTCACGCCACGTGCTTTGAACTCCGGCATCAGCCGGTTCACTGCACCCATTTCAGTGGTGCAGACCGGCGTGAAATCCTTGGGGTGGCTGAACAGCATGGCCCAAGCGTCGCCAACCCACTCATAGAAGTTGAGCGGACCCATCGTGGTTTCAGCGTGGAAGTCCGGGGCAGTATCGCCGATTTTCATGGTAAATCTCCATTGGTTTGCGCGCCGGGCGAAAATGCACGGCGTCGATGTGCGAAACCTAGGCGGCGACACGGATCGAAACCTGATGGAGATGTGAAGAAGTTCTGAAACTGCCTGACGATTTCACGGACTCGTGAGGGCATGAAAGCACGGCTTGTGACTTTCGTTACTTCGCGTAGATGCCGTTCCGACGTACGGCGCAGGTCACAGGATCAGGAGTGCACATGTACGCTGTCGACGATTGGGTTTTCATTCCCGAAAGCAGGACATTGACGAAGGGCGGTGCCGCCGTGCGGCTCGGTTGCAAGGGTGCTGCCGTTTTGCAGATGTTGTGCCAAGCTCAAGGCCGGGTGGTTTCCCGCGCTACGATTTTGGATCAGGTCTGGGACGGTGTCACAGTCGGTGAAGAGGTCCTGACCCAGGCAATCGCCGAGATCCGCCGCGCCCTCGGCGAGACCGCCCGCTCGGCCCGGTATCTTCAGACCGTCCACCGAAGCGGCTATTGCTTAAAGATCCCCGAACTTCCCAGGGCGACCCACGCGCCGTCCGGCGATGGTCTGGCCTCAATCGAAGCCTATGCCGCCTACCTGGAAGCCAGCGAACGTTTCGCAAAGGGCGGGCGGACAAATGTGGCGGCATCGGCTGAAATGTTTTCAGAGGTGGCCGATGCGAGTCCATCCATGATGGCGCTCGCCATGGCGGGGCAATCCAGGTCCCTTGGTTTCCTGAACCTATACTATGGCGAGGGTGAAGCAACCGGGGCAGAAGCTTTGCGTCTCGCACGCGAAGCGGCTGCCATGGCTCCGGACCAGGCGATGACGCAATCCGTTCTGGGCTTTGCTTTGTCGAACCAGGGCGAGCATGGGGCTGCCTTCGATGCTTTCAATCGCGCCGTGACGCGGGATCCGACGTGGGAGGCAAACTATCTTCTGGGTCGCGCCTGTTTTGTGGCTGGTCGTCATCGGATTGGCGCGCTGGTGCTGGAGCGCGCAGCCGCTTTACGGCCCGAGGATTATCACACGCTGATGGTCGCAGCGAAGGTTTGGTCCGCTGCGGGAGATGAGGTGCGCCGTCGGGATTGTCTGGCACGGGCATTGACCCGGATACAGTCCCAGGATCTCGGGTCAGAGGCCAATCTCCGCCGCAAGAGCGATCAATTGGTGTGTCAACTGGGCTTGAGCTTGGGCGAAGAGTCAGTGTTGCTGGACGAGGCCGAGGCGCTGGTTGAAAGAGGCGATCCCTATTTCTACTACCTCGCCGGAGCTCTCGCGCGCGCCGGACGATCAGAGGCCGCGCTTGAGGGGCTGGACGATATAGTTTCTCAAGGTTGGGGGCATGGCGCTTGGCTGCGGCAGGATCCAAACTTGTCGAATTTACACCATACCCACCGCTTTAAACGGATCACAGTCGCAGTTTAGGATTACTGGACAACGAGTCTTCAGAGAGGCGCATGGCGTGGAACACGCAGATGTCTGCCGTCAGCGCCCATGGACCAATTTGAGGTGATCGCACAACGAAGGGTTACTGGCTCATCGTAGACCGAAGATGCGACGGAAACTCGTGAAGGAAGAGACGAGGTCAGAGCGGATCGATCGCTGAACTCTGCCCGGCAGCATCGAAGACAACACCTACGGCCAGCTCAAAGCCGCCCAACGCCACATAGGCAAGCAAAGCGCCAAACCGGAAACAGACGCGCTGGCCGGAGACGCCCGTGCGGCGGAAAGCGGCGCCTTGTAATTCGTAAGAGGCGCGCGCGATCGCTAACCGTGCGGTACTGGAACGGGTCCTGCGAAAAAATGAAAGCATCCGTGATCGCTGCCTCAGGCGGTGTGGACAGCGTAACTTTGCCCGCCCTCGCTTAAGGAGTAAAAAGGGGGGTGCGGCGGTCCGTGCTTGCTCTCCGGCAGCACCGGGCTCCGCGACCGCACGGCTGCGTACTTTGGCTAAGGCGAGGGGCTGGTCTCTCTGGATCGTCGAAGCGGGCGAGTTTGGCGATCGGAACTACCGGAGCAACCCGGTCAACCGGGACATCTTTGCAAGACAAACCGCTATCGGGCACCCGGAAAATTGGGGCCGAAGGTATGTTCTGGTATGAATATGGACGATCTTGGCGATTACCGGCCGGGGTTGAAGGCGACAGTGGATCATGGGCTTTGGCATCCTTGCATCGAAGGCGGATTTGCAAAGCAGGACTTTCCGGCTCTGGCGTGCGCCTTGGGGTTAGGTCAGGTGGCGGAACTCCCCGCCACAGCGTGCCTGTGTCACGGGTAAAAACGGGGCCCAGGATAGAACTCGAAACACCTGCGCTGATCGACCGGGGCGAAGGTGCCGTTCAAGAAAGGTTGGGGCCCGGCGATGTCAGGTGCGGTATCCGCCCATTGCGCGTGGAGCCTGAACTGGAGCTCTACTTACATGCCGTCGCCCATGCCGGTTCCCTCGTCGTTGAACTCCTGCGCGCGGTGCCGGGTGTCGCGGGGCAGACGATCCGGGTTTCGGAATACCGCAAAGGTTAGGCCTTTGTCAGAGGCAAGAGCGTCTATGATGCTTTAACGGCCGAAGCACAGCTGGATTTTGGTCGCCGGGTCAGGATCGGGGTCCGTGAGGCCGTGCCATTCGAGTGCGGGAGCACGCACAATCTCGCAGTCATCCTAAATTCGCCAATCGCGCGGAAAACGCCTCTCTCGTCGCCTCGCCTCGCACCGTTCGCCGCATTGTCTCCAGCTGTCCGCGCGCGGCTGGAATTCGACCTGGTCTCAAAGACCGCATTCCCGGGCGACGCGGACATAGCGCCAAGGCAAACAGCCTCCGCATTGTCACCGAAGGCACCATTGACGCGCGATTGGCACGCGAAGAGGAGCGGACGTCTTTCCTCATCGGGCTCAAAGCCGAAAGTATCTTCGATGTCGGGCTCGCCGACCTCTGGCGGTTGATCAAGCGGCAGGACGACTTCAGCTTCTCTGATATCGTGATGGTGGTTGCCGGGATGGATGCCGTCGTACACTAAGCGCTGGACGGACTTCTGGCCACGCCGCTGACCGCGGTCCCGACCTCTGCAGGCTTCGGCCCGACCGGGGTGGGGCGTGAGAGACTGTCCTGGCCGCTTGTCTATCGAGCACCCCACCGGAGTTACGACGATGAACATCGACATCGGCTATGGCGGAGCAGTGGGAGGCATCCGGATCGCGAATGCCCTGCATCCGATCTGCGCACCTGAATGACGCAAGCGCCCCTCCCGCCACACCCGGTCTGGCTGATCGCCGGGCCTGTCCTGTTCTTTGCCGGCATATGGAGCGTGTCAGGCCCGCCATGCGCGACCGCCTTGGCCGTTGGCGCATTGGGTTGGGTATTGGCCCTCGTGCCAAGGCCGCTTCTGGCGTCGAAGATCTCTCCATGGTCGATGGTCATGCTCTCGGGCCCGGCGGAGGAGATCACCCGTCTCGGTGCCATATGGCTCGCAGCACCGGACCTGCGCACGGCGATCTGGCTGGGGTTCGGATGGGCTGCGATAGAGGCAGTGGCAGGGGCTGTCTCCACGCACGGGACGCGCCGCGTTCTGCGCAACGGAGGAGAGCAGGCCGAGGCCCTGCGAAAAGCGATTGGCAAGCAGCTAGACAGGCCGGGTTTATCCCTCGCGGCCATGTCGGAGCGGGTCGGCACAACGTCCCTGCATCTGGGCCTGACCCTTTTTCTCTTTGCCGGGCCGGTCTGGTTGCTTCCGGCCATCGCCATGCATTCGGGTGCGAACCTCGCCGCAGTTCGCTTGGCAGGAACGGGCAGGCTTCTGGTGACGCAGGCCGTCGTGATGCTATTGGGCGCCGGTGCCTTTGTCCTGGGGCTGCGGCTCAATGGTCTGCTTTGATCAGATACCAATCTGGCGCCAGCCGCCGTTTATGCGCCGCGCGCCTTCTGCCACCGCCAGCGAGACATAAAGGTTATCCTCGCGATAGATCACGCCGGCATCCGTCAGCGGCGCGAGACAAGCTTCGGAGTCCTCAGCAAAAGCTTCGCGCGTGAACTCGACCACGTGCTCCTCGGCGGGGCGCGGTACGATCGGGAACACGAAATCCAGCGAAACGCTTGCTCGTTTCACATCGCCGGGCCCGTCCGACGCCAACGCAATGCGTTCCTCGAACCGTCCGGGATCGTCCACCACAGCCGACAGCGTGACCGGTGCGTCGAAGGCATGGTACACTTCGGCAGCGAAGCCTTTCAGGCGCCAATCGCGCTGCGCAAGACCTCGCCTTCGGTCACGCACAAGAAGGTCCTCGCCATCCATCACCCATGTGAGGCTCGAACGCCCCTGCCGGAAATTCTGAATCCAACCGTTCACGGCCGTGTTCAGATCCGCCAGATAGCTCAGAGACATCGGCGTGCGCCCCTCAACCTCGAACACATAGGCCAGCCGGGCAACCTGATCCTCGGGCAACGGATAAATCAGGAAATAGTTCGGATGCGGGCGCAGGCGGATACCGAAGGCGTCAGGGTCGTTGTGATAGGGGCTGAACCTATGAAACTCGATGTCCACAACACCGTTCGGCGGCGCCAGATGCGTGAGCAGCGGAACCAGATTGACCATCATTTCGTATTCCGCCGGATCCTCCCCAGGGAAGCCCGCCAGAAAGTTCCAGGCCGGGATGACGCCATATTCGGAGGCATACTTCAAGAAGGCGACATTCTGGATGCCGCGCACACCCTTCTTCATCAATTTCAGGATCGGCGTCGACAGGCTCTCGATGCCCGGCTGCACCATGGTCACCCCGGCATCGGCCAGGTCGGCCACATGCGCGCGGTTCACATTCGATTTGATTTCGTAGAAATACGAAATGTCCAGCGCGTTGTCCTTGGCCCATTGGATGAAGTCGCGATAGTACCGGGCGGACAGAATATTGTCGGCCATGAACAGATATTTTGCGTCATATCGGTCGGCAACTTCGCGCACCTCGGCGCGGAACCGCTCCTCATCCTTCTGCCGATAGCTCATGCCGCCCGCGTTCAGGCCGCAGAAGGTGCAATGATGTTTCGCACCCCACCAGCATCCTCGCGAGCTCTCCAAAGGCAGGACAAGCGTTTCCGGATCAAACAGACCGTGCACCTTGCGTTCCGCGATGAAGTCATCGAACACCGGAACCGGCAGTTCGTTCATGTTTTCCAAGGGAACGGAGGGTAATCCCCGGACGACTTTTCCACGATGGCGGCGGATCAATCCGCGAACCTCGGCAAGATTTCCTCCCTCCTCCAGACGGGTGATGAACTCTGGAAACTCGAAGTCGACCTCGCCCGAGAACACGAAGTCCAGGAAGTCGAAATTCTCCATCAAGGCGAGGCCCATTTCGCCATCGCAATTGGCGCCGCCCAGGATCACCCGCACGTTGGGTCGACGCTCCTTCAGCCGTTTTGCCAGCGCCAGAGCGGCCCCGTTCTGGTAAAATGTCGTGGTGATACCGACCACGTCGAACTCGGCAAGATCGTCGACCATGCGGTCAACCAGGCCCGGCACCGCCTCGGCCGTCTGTAGAACCACATCCTCTGGACGGAACGGCGCCAGAGCCGCGCCAAGTTCCTGGTTCAGACGCGCCAGCCGAGCGCGCACCGTCGGCAACTGATCCTCCATCTCGGCGCCGAAGACCTGCCGCGTGAACACCCATTCGTTCCAGGGAAACAGGTCTCGCTGGGTGAACAGCGTGTAAATCTGGCGGCGCCGGTGCAGCGTGTCGCCCGGAAGATGATCCAAAAGCCGATAATTCCAGTAGAATGTGCGGGTCAGAAACCCGCGCTCCTCAAGCCCGGCGGCAAGAATGGCAATGCCCAGATTGGCCAGATTTGGCGGGCCGAACGGAGGATAAACGAACGCCACTTTCAGATCCTTCGTCACCGGCGGCCTTTCACGGGTCGGTTCAGTCTGGGCGTCCAGCATCGTGTTCCCCTAGAAATATGTCGCGTTAACAGAGGTCGAGAGCCACCGCATGTACTCCTCCTCATGCGGCGTCAGCGGCCCTTTCTTCATGGCCTCCACGATTTCCTCCAATTCCTTGGGCGTCTGCGGAGAGCAAAGCACCCCATCCATGGAGGGCGGCGTCAGGACATAGCGGTAATAGTCGGTGACCTCGGGGCGCCAGTACTGGTCAGACAGACCCATCTGGTCCATCTGCTCGGGCGTCGCCCGGCTCATCGTCGATTTGAAATTATAGATCAGCCCAGCGCGGTCGGGGCGCAGATAGGGAAAGATCTCGGTCGTCGCGCCCGGATGTGCCGTGTTGTAGCGGATATACTGAATGTCCAGAAGGTTGGCGTTCGCCGAAAGCAAAGCGGCCCTGCGGTCGTGGAACGATCCGCCGACCGCCCGCGCCCCATTGTGTCCATTCGCCCGGGCGGGAGCGATCGCATTGTATCGACCATAAAGCGCCTGATCGCCCGGCAGGGCTCCGGCCACCAACACATCCGCCCGCTCCATGCCGGGGACGACGTCAATCACTTCGTGGAACTGCAGCGCACCGAACAGCGGCATCTCCAGATAGGAGACCACGGCTACCACGCATTCGTCCCGTGTCCCCTTCTTCTTGAAAAGCTGGCGCAGCCCCTCCCTGATCCCCTCATAGAGCGGCCAGTGCAGGTCGGCCGAGACGAAGAAGAAGTTCACACCCATCTCATGCGCGGCCAGAATCGTATCGGGCGTGGAAATGCCGATGCAGAACGGGCTGACCGTCAGCCCGGACACACCCAGCGGCAGCCGGTCCTTCGGATCCGGCATCGTGGGCCGCGGAAAGGGCCGCATCCCGCCCAGTGCATGCGTGGGCGTGCCGGTCGGCAGTTGCGGCAAGGTCTCGGCAGTGGTCATCGAGGGTCTCCGTGCTCAGCCATCTCCATCCATCGGGCTGCGCGGTTTGGCGGTCTCGTTGCGAGGACGGCGCGGGCGTGTTGCACGTTTCTTGGCCAGTGCATCCGTGTCTTCATCCTTTGCGTCTGCCTTGTCCGCGGGCGCCTCCTTCGGTGCCTGGGCAGCTTTCTTACGCGGTGCAGCCGCAGAGGGTTTGCTCGACGTCTTCGGCTTGGCACGTGCTCGTGCTCTAGCCTTTGGCTTGGCGGCGGCGGAGGACGATGGTTCTGGTTTCGATGCGCTACCGCTGTCAGGTTCCGCAATCTCGGTGGGTACCGGGCACAGCAGGCAAGGATACGTGTCCGGGTCGTGGAGGCGCAGGTAGAACCGACCGATACCGGCATATCCGGTCAGCAGAGATGGCGTCGGCTGGCGATTGGGTGCGGCCGTCGGCCAAGGCATCCGCGCCATGACGATCGATTGGGCGCCATAGGCCGAAATCTCCGAGAGGCGCTGTTCCCAGCCCGCCTGCCCAGCGCGCGCGGCCTCGAGCAGCGCCTCGCCATGCCCCGCCAATCCGCCCGCGGCGGAAAAATCCTGATAGGCCATAGAGCCGATTTCTGTGACGGCCTTGACCGCCTCGAGAGCGGCGTTCAGTTCGTCTTGCGTTTCGGTCCGTTCGGGCATGTGGCGCAGAACAGCGCAGCGAGACAGCGCGACACCAGTCGCCCCATGCTCCCAGGCAACCGGGAAGCGTGCGCCCTGCGACGCGGCGAGATGTGGTGTCTCGGCTCCGACGCGGTAGTCCGGCCACATGCGGCGCGCAGTGTCAAATCCCTTGGCAGCATATGCCAGGGCGTCATTGGCAGCGTCCCGGAACGTGGCCTCTCCGCTTGCCTTGGCGAGCGCGGCCAAGACGGCTGCGATCCCGTCGACCCCATGCGCGAGCCCCAGCAAGTTGGGGTGCGGCTGACTCGTGTCCGTGGGCCAGGACAGGGTATCACCGTCACGGACACCTGCCTTCACCAGCGCGCGGCCAAGTTCCACGGATGCGGACAGATCGCTCCCCGCCATAAGTTGCGCGGCAATGGCGCCCGCCGTCCCGTCGTACAGCGCATGTCTCTTCACCGGTCGCAACTCCGCCAGCATCTTTCGGCCATGCGCCACAAGCTGCTGATCACCCAGCTTCTCACCACCGAACACAAGGGCGAGTGCAATCCCGGGGCGCCCGACGAACAGACCGCCATCTGGCGCAGGGCTTGCCATCGCCGCCCGCAAGGCGCCCTGTGCGGTTGCCAACATCATGCCATCGCCGGAGGCAGTCCCGATCTCGGACAGGAAAAGTCCGATGCCCGCGCCACCGCTTCCAAGATCGTGCCCCGCCGCCACATATGCTGGAACCATGCGCAGATGGTCGGCATGCCAGCCCCAACCCATCCAGCCGCACATGTTCCCCGCCCAATAGGCCTGGCCTGCCAGGCGCCGGCCCAGATCCGCGGCAATGTCCAGATGCGCGAGCGCAGGGGTCAAGCGGCTTCTCCTGCCCGAAGGTCATCAAACATGTCCGACCGGCCGGTACCGCGCCAGGGAGCATCCGGATTTAGCCCGGCTTGCACGAACCGGTCCTCGACCGCTTGCAGCCGGGCGGCGGTATCAGCTTGCCCCGTGGCGCTCAGGCCCAGGACGGCCTCGGCAACCAGCCGGCAGCGCTGCATCCCGAAGCTTTCGGCATTGCCGGGGTCATCCGCGACACCGACGCCCTCGGCCAGAGGGTAGGTGAACAACGGCACCCGCGGCTTCAGCACCGCATCCTCGGGTTTGCCCGCCAACAGCAGCCTGCTGACGATGCCGTTGAACCGCCGGGAAACATAGAGCACAGCGCTGTCCGCGCGCGTGTAATGCGTCGGATCGGTCAACGCCTTCATCCGGAACGGCACCGAATAGGCATTCAGCAGTTGGCTCACCCAAGCCACGAGTGCGACAGCCCCTTGGGGCGTCGTGTTGAAATAGAACCGGAACAAGGCATGGTCCGACCATACATGGATCGGCGCCTCGCCATAAACGTAGTAAAATCCCGCCTGAACCGTGTGCGACCCGCCCGGGCGAAAGACCGTGACCATCGCGCCACGCGCGGTCGGCGTCCACGGCCCCTGACTGCCGATGAAACCGCCGGGCGGCACGACCATCTCGACACCGTCCTTCAGCGCGGAGATCGCGCCGTCCGGCTGCACGGCGGCCACTTGCCAGCCCGGATCCCAGATATCGCGGCTCTGATTGGCATGTGCCAGCCGCAAGGGATGATCCGGCGCGAACTGCGGAACATCAGGCGCTATGCCGTACTCGTTGGCATAGGCGGCCGTATACAGTGCGTTGGTGAGCAAGGGTACCAGACCCGCGACATCCCCGGACGGATCGCTGGCGATCACCGGCCCATCGGCCAATCGAAACGCTGTGCGCGACACAAGCGTCAGATCATCGAAGACCCGGCTCAGCGTGTCATGCATCACCCGTTCCATGCCAACGCTCCGGGTCCCATCAGATCATCTGCTGCCTTCTGCGGCTGCATCGCGATCTGCTCGGCCAGTCCCATCAGGTATTCTGCTTGCGCCATGGGCAGGGTTGCGTTGATGAGCCCTTCGAACACCGACAACACGAGGCGGCCGGACAAGTAGGCCATGCATCTGAGGCCGCCGAACTCGGCCAATTGCCCGGTCAGTCCGCGCGTTTCGGCGTAGGCCTCCCAGAACCTGCGCATGGCAGGCTTGGCCGCGCCCAGTTGCCGGTCCTCACGCGGCGCATCGCCCGCGGGCGGCACGTGGTTCTGCGAAAGGACGACGTAGAGGATGTAGGAGGCAAAGATCGCCGCGATATCCCAGGCCGCATCGCCGACATCCGCAAGTTCCCAATCGATGGCCTTGAAGTCATGAGCGCCGGCAGGCGTGGCGGGGAAGATCAGGAAATTGTCCCACTTCATGTCCCCATGCACCAATGCGTCGAACTGGTAACCCTGACCCAGTTGCGCCAGATGCGCCAACAACAAGGGCCGGGCTCTCAGCATCTGGATCATCTCGGGGCCGACACCGGGGCCGAACTGGTCCAGCGGCGACAGGGATTGCGGTGATAGCCCCAGAACCCAGGGTTTCTGGGCCGGGAAGATCCCGGACTCCAACGCTGCCTTCAAGCTCGCCGTATCCGCGTGATAGGTCCCCAGTCCCCGCCCAAGCAGTTCCCCGACCTCGGGTGGAAACCGACCGAGCCGCCAGTGCAGTTCGTTGACGTTCTCGCCCCCGGGCACAAGGTCCAATACTAGCGCCGTGCGCGTCGGATCATAGTGCCTGAACTTTGGCACGATGCGCCGCAGCGCGACAAACTCGTCGCGGCCGGCGATTAGGGTGAAAAGCTGAGCCTCGCGGTTGAGCGTGTGTATGGCATCTGCAGCCGCTGATCGAACCTGCTTGACGAAGAAGCCTCCGCCCGCACCCGTCATGATCTTGAAGTTCCGGCAACGCCGGCCTGCTTCGAGCACGGTAACCTCGCCCGCGACCACATCCTTGGCACTCAGGAGTCCGCGCTCGATCAGAAAGTCGGTCACATCCTGGGATGACAGGAACATCGGAAACACCAGTCGAGGTCAGAGAAACCGGTCCCGCCATGCGGGGCCGGTTGGTGTCGTCGGCGCCAGCCGTCAGCCGAAGGGACCGCGGATCGTGGTAATCGGAGTGGTCGGGATCGGCGTCGTCGGGATCGGCGATGCAAGAGAAGTCGGCACCGAAGTCGGAACTGGCGAAGCTGGGCTGAACGGTGACGGGACCGGCGAAACCGGGCTGACGGGCGAGACCGGCGAACGTGTCGGGAAGATCGTCGGTGGCTTCGAAATCGTCGGCGCTGGCGTCACCGGGCTTCCGGGCGTCCCAGGCGTGAACGTCGGCGGCGTGCGCGTGATCGTCGGCACAGGCGTGCCAGGGGTCACGGTCGGCGGTGGTGTGAACGGCGTCGGCGGTGTCAGCGTCGGCGGCGTCAGAGTCGGTGGCGGCGTAAATGTCGGCACCGGGGTGCCCGGGGTGCCAGGGGTCACGGTCGGCGGTGGTGTGAACGGCGTCGGTGGCGTGAACGTCGGCGGTGTCTTGGTCACGGTCGGGACCGGTGTGCCGGGCGTACCTGGCGTTCCGGGGGTTACCGGCGTACCGGGCGTCCCGGGCGTGCGCGTGATCGTCGGCACTGAGGTGCCCGGTGTCCCGGGCGTCCGCGTGATCGTCGGGATTGGAGTCGCGGGTGACACAGGCGTCCGCGTCATCGTCGGAACCGGTGTCCCCGGCGTCATGGGACTGATCGGCGACACAGGCGAGATCGGCCCGCCCGTCGGGGCAGGGATGAACATGTTCTCCTGCATCCGCGCCAGTCCGCCCAGTTGGGCCTCTTGCATGAACTGCAACTGCTGCAGACCCTGAAGCTGCTGCATCTGCTGCAACTGGACCGCCGCGATCGGGTCGAACTGGGAACGCGCCGCAAGCTCGGCCTCGGCGCCGGTCCATGACACGGTTGGTCCGACCGTGGCGGAGGCAGAGCCCGATACGGTAACCGAGACGGATCCCGAGACCGGCGACCAGGTCGCATTGGGATCCGCTCCAACCGCCTGGAACTGGTCCTGTGCCGTGGCCGTCACCGTGACGGTCGGCGGGCAGGTCCCGGTGATCGAGCTGACCGGCGTCGACACGGTCACGCTCTGCGGCCCGGTAAGCGCGGCGGGGTCCATGCCGAAACCAGGCTGAACGGCCAGGCCGGGCCGCATCGCGACGCCCGGGTGGATCATCGAGCGCGCGGCGAATTCAGCCTCGGCACCCGTCCAGGACACGGTCGGCCCCACGGTCGCTGAACCGGTGCCTGAAACCGTCACACTGACGGACCCTGAAACCGGCGACCATGTCGCGTTGGGATCGGCATACTCGTAGCCCTGGGCCTGCAACGGCAGGGTCCGGGTGTCCGTCTGCGTCACCGTGATCGTCGGCCAGCAGGTGCCGGTGATCGAGGTTGGGGGCGTGTGGGTAAACGTGCCCAGGCTCGCAGGCCCCATTTGCGGTCCAATCGCCGAGCGCGCGACCAGTTCCGCTTCACCTCCCCAAGACACGGTCGGACCGACAGTTGCCGAACCTGTGCCCGAAACCGTCACGCTAACGGAGCCCGATACCGGTGACCATGTCGCATTGGGATCTGCAGCCGCTCCAGAGCCATACCCGCCGTAGGGGTAGGGGTTGTATCCGTATCCATACATGGCTTTCTCCCTTGCAGATCCGCTTCAAGTTCCATTCACGGGCGGTTCGGGTGGTCGGTTCAACCCGGTGGCAAGGCCATAACCGCCCACGGGCTGAGACAAACCGATATTGCGCAGCATCGCGAACAGGACCTGTGTCGCCCTCGTCGCGCGGTCCGGACCGCGCGGGGCGTCGCGATAGACCGGGTCCTGAGCCAGAACAGTCGCGAGGGCGGCGGTCGCAATCGGTGCTGCCATGCTCGTCCCGTTCTTGATGCCATAGGGTGCTGGAACCGCTCCGGTTGCGGGTACTGTCGAAATGATCCCTACCCCCGGTGCCGAGCATGTCAGCCCCGGACCCACATTCGAGAAATTGGCAGCGAACAGCCCGGGCGCGGCGCTCGCGAAGGCGTAAGGTGATTGCGGCACGCTTGCCGATGCCATTGTTCCCTCGGGTGCCGCTCCGTAAAGCCCCAGAGCCGAGACTGCTATCGTTTCGGGATAACCTGCCGGGAAACTCAGCGGAGCGCCCCGGTCATTGCCCGCCGAGGCAACGCAAAGCGCCCCATTTTCAAGGGCTGCCACCACCGCGTCACGCTCGATCATCGAGGGCTCTGACGCGCCCAGGCTGAGATTGATCAGATCCGCCTCGAAGTCGATCGAAAGCGCGTCGATGGCCTCGGCAATATCGCCCTGATGGGCACCGCCTTCCGCATCGAACACCCGGACCGCACCCAGGTCGGCACCCGGAGCAATTCCGGCGTAGTCGCCCGAGCCCTTGACCGGTCGCGCTCCGATCAGACCGGCTACATGTGTGCCGTGCCCGCGGGTATCCTGCGTCGCCTTTGCCGTCCGCTGATCGCCCGACAACGTGATGGCTCCGAGCCCCTTCGCATGCTTCAGGTAGGGGTGCGGGCCAAGCCCGGTGTCGACGACGCCGATCTTGATGCCTTTGCCGGCGTCCTCGTCATAGCCGTAAAGCTGAACAAGCTGGCGCCACCAAGCATCCGGGCCGGTCTTGGGCAGGGCACCAAGCGGCAGGTCACCGCCCTGGGTTGGTGGCGGTAGCAAAGCCGTCCAGTAGCTGTTCGCAGGCTCGATGGCCATCATCGTCGGCCAGAACCGGGCCGGGTCGTAGATCAGGCTGAGCTTGCCGTCCTTGTCCGTTTCGGTCTCGACACGCGTTCCCGAGCCGACGCCGGACAACGGCGACAGGATGAACATCACCCGCGCACCGACGATGCCCTTGCCGTCGCCGAGAACCCTGAACTCCAGTTTCTGACCCAGACCTGCAGAAGGCGGCAGCGATCCCTGGGCCTCGACAATCGCGTCTACGGCCAGGCAAACCGATTCTGCGGAGTAGCGGGGCATTTCGGGCTCGATCAGCACGTCGCCGCCAAGCTCGTCCGCCAACCTGGCTACATCCGCGGTATCCGCCTCGACGACGAGCACGCGGCGTTTCTCCTCGGCGGCGGGCTTGCTGTCGCGCAGGATGTTTGTGTTGGCACTCAGCGTTCCAGCGACCCGGTCCACGGCTTCCCGCTTTTCGCGTCGAGAGCGCCCACCTGAAAGGCGGTTTGCTACGATCAAGCGCATTTGCAACCCCCCGCCGGGGTTTGTCCGCATTCACGGATCGTCCGACCAAGCGAATGCGTCACTCACCGGCAGCCGTCGTTCTGTCCCAAAATGGTACCAGCGAATCGATCTCGTTCAACAATTTTTAGACGAATGGAGTCGATTCGCTTACTCGTGACGGTAGAGTCTTTCGGATTTTATCCGGTAATACATGTTCTTAGACAGGAATGTCTCAACCGGGCTCCCAGCGGCAATCCGGGCCCGGATCTCCCGGCTCGACAGTGCGCCGAACCGACTGTCCGAGGACCTTGGCACCACGAATGGCGGTGCGATTCTGCGGATATCGGCGGCCCCGGGCCATCTGTCGAAATGACGCTCGACGTCCTGACCCATGATCAATCGAAAGAGACTGCTCGGGTGCTGTATCGACAAGCTTTTGACCAGGTCCAGCGTCCGGCCAGTCGGATTTTGCGCCTCATCAGTCCGCACCGCAACAGTTCCGGGAAAGGCTTCGCAAAATGCTCGACAAAGCTCGACCCGCACATCGAAATCCGTAAGCACCTTGCCACCTCGATGATGCATAACCGGGAGCAGCCACACTTGATCAATGCCCTGCCGGAGCACTGTCCGGATTGCCTCAGCATGCCCAAGGTGAGGCGGATTGAAACTGCCGCCGAACAGGCCGATGACTTGCGCCAATTCTGATGGCTCCGTATTCTCTCTTCTGCAGGATGCCTAACGTAGGCTCTTTTATGACGGACAACGATGCAAGATTCATGATCGTGCCGCTGACCGTGGCCGACACACAAGCCTATCTCGCTGCCGTTGCGCGCAGCAGGAATGAGTTGTCGAAATGGCTCCCCTGGGCTGGCGACAGTTTCCAACCAGGGCAAGGTGTTGCCTGGGTGCAGTCGCGGGCACAGGCGTGGTCTTCCGGACAGGAATATAGCTTCGCAGCGAAGCACCCTCTGACCGGAGACCTTCTTGGCTCTGCCTCACTCAATCGCATCGACTGGGCAAATGGATGCGCCAATCTTGGCTTCTGGACAGCATCAGATGCGGTGAAGACCGGCGTCGCGACAACAGCTTGCCGCGCAGTGGGCGACTTTGCAGTCGATACACTTGGTCTGGTCCGGATCGAAATCTTGACTTCGGTCCACAACAAAGGCGCTCTGAAAGTCGCCAGAAATGCAGACTACAATCGTGAGGCGACCCTCAAATCAAGGCTGCGGTTACCGGACGGTCTTCATGACGCAGTACTCTATGCAAGAACGCGATAGAGCAGTTCAGTTTGGATCCATTGCTCACAGGGTGAGCTACTCCCCAAGTCATGGCTAATGAGCTTTGTCTAGATCCTCTTTTCTGACGGCATCGCGGCGCGCACCTCTGGCGACGAAACTAAGATCAGTGTCTCGGACTATGACGGCTGTGAAGTGACTTGAGTTGCCGATCAGCGCGACAACGGCATTACCGCGACCCCGTGCATCAGGTTTGCGTCGCTTCAGTTCTTTGAGCTTGCACAGATCCCATCATCGCCAATTTCTCGGCTCGATGCTGGAAAGCCAGCTTGAACGCGTGCTACACCCACGAGTTCGAAGGCACTGTAGTGTTTCCGCCTTCTTCTTAGAATCTGCAGATCCAGATGGACGAGCGTACGTCCGAACCGCCGCGCATCCTTAGCACAAACCACGCGCGACCGATTTTCGCTTCCGTCCCTTGGCTGCCAAGCTATATACGGCGCATCGGGCGCGGCTCTCGCGCAGAACCACCGACAGAGAGAGGGACCTCCCATGGCATTCGAACTTCCCGATCTTCCCTATGCACATGACGCACTCGCATCTATGGGCATGTCCAAGGAGACGATGGAATTCCACCACGACCTGCACCACAAGGCCTATGCCGACAACGGCGCAAAGCTGCTCGCGGGCTCCGGCCACGAAGGCAAATCGCTGGAAGAGATCGTCGTCGCGACCTACGACTCTGGCGCCGTCGCGCAGTCTGGCCTGTTCAACAACGCTAGCCAGATGTGGAACCACAACCAGTTCTGGGAGATGATGGGCCCGGGCACCACGAGCATGCCGTCGGAACTGGAAAGCGCTGTCACCGGCGCGTTCGGCTCGGTCGACGAGTTCAAGTCGCAGTTCTCAGCTGCCGGTGCCGGTCAGTTCGGCTCGGGCTGGTGCTGGCTCGTCCAGAACTCGGACGGCTCGCTGGCGGTCACCAAGACCGAGAACGGCGTCAACCCGCTCTGCTTCGGTCAGACGGCTCTGCTCGGCTGCGATGTCTGGGAGCACAGCTACTACATCGACTTCCGCAACAAGCGCCCGGCCTACCTGTCGAACTTCCTCGACAACCTGGTGAACTGGGAAAATGTCGCCAGCCGCATGAGCTGAACCGGCAGCGGGCGAAGATCAGGCCCCGGCGAGTTTCGCCGGGGCTTTTTCATGCTTGTTTATTCCCTCGACAGCGCCTCAACGGCCGCACTGGCGTTCGGCACGACCGTCATGAAATCGAGAAAGCTGGCATCGGCGAATGCGTGATCAATCGTGCTCTGCAGCAGCGCGAGAAGCGGGTTCCAGTACCCGCCGACGTTGATCAGAACCACCGGCTTCGCGTGCAGGCCCAGTTGCCGCCAGGTCAGAACCTCGATCAACTCGTCGAGCGTGCCGGGACCGCCGGGCAGGGTGACCACAGCGTCCGAGCGCTCGAACATCAGCATCTTTCGCTGGTGCATGTTATCGGTAACAATGTAGTCGTCGACATCGGTCTTGCCGATTTCGGCGTCGACCAGATGCTGGGGAATGACCCCTGTCACATGGCCGCCCGCCTCCTGCATGCTGCGCGCTGCCTCGCCCATCAGGCCGCTGTCTCCCGCCCCGTACACCAGATTGTGTCCGGCCGCGGCGAGCGCCCGGCCCAAGTCTTGAGCGGTGGCGACGAATTCGGGCCGGTTTCCCGGCCGCGACCCGCAGAACAGGCAGACCGAGAGAGGTGCAGACGGCATGACTTTCCCGATTTGTTTTGACGTTCCGGACGTTCTACACGACAAAAGGGCCACGGGGTAGGGCGCGGCAACGGCGCAATGTGCTAAGGTGTTGCCATGACACTGAGAATAATCGGCTGGCTGTTCGGCGGCGCTGTTGCTGCCGTGGCCGCTGCTGTGATCTACGGGCTGGCGACGCCGGACCCTGATGATCCGTCTGTATCGGGCGGTGGCGATGACAGCGCTGTCAGTGTCGTGATCGAACAGGACGATCTGTCCCGCGACGGAGATCAGGCTTCTTCGGGCGAACAGACGGCGAGCGTTTCGACGGACGAGGAAACGGCAGGCCAGCTGGAGAACGCAACGACATCAGGTGAAAAGGCGACAGACACCGCCACCGGGGTCGCGCAACGGGCGCCCGGGGCAAACACCAGTTCATCGGACGGAGCGTCGGACGCGGCGTCCTCGTCTACCGCCTCCGCTCCCCGGAGCGCTGAGAGCGGATCGGCTCTTTCCAGCCTCTCCACGTCGCCGGTTGCAGACTCTGACTCGGGTGGGTCGTCGCTCGGGTCTGCGACCGAAAGCGGAAGCGAACCCGCGCAAGGCACTTTGGCGTCTGATCCGGGGCGTCTCGCATCTCTTCCGACGATTGGTGAACAAGGCGTCGACGGATCATCAGGATCAGGTGCGTCCGGAATTGGCTCTGCGGCAAGTTCCTCCGGGAGCGCACTCGGTGCGACCGGCGGGTCCGCGATCCAGCAACCGGGAGGTCTCGACCAGTCCGTCGCGTCGGTGCAGCCGGGCGAGTCCATCGCGACACAGCCGTCGGGCGCATCCGCGCAAGGATTGGCGCCGTCTCAATCCCATTCGGCTGACGGCTCCGGTGCTGCGAAAGATGACTCAGGGCGCGAGCCAGTCGATCCTTCCCTCCCGAGCTTCGACGTGGTTCGCGTCGACAGCGACGGCCAGACGGTCATCGCCGGGACGGCCGCTCCGGAAGAGCGCGTCGAAGTGCTCCTCGATGGGCAGGTGGTCGGAGAAGCCGTGGCCGACGCGTCCGGCCAGTTCGTCGCCATCGTCTTCGCAACGCTTAGCCAGGAAGCGCAGAAGCTCGAACTGCGAACGCAGGTTCCGGTTTCCGAGATACCGTCGAGTGATGGCAACCCCGAGGGCAGTGAAGCGCCCTCCGCCTCGGAAACGACTGAGAGCTCGGACGCCAGCGAAACGGCATCGGCCGGGTCCAACGAAGAGACCAAGCCCGAACCCGACCCTGTCGAGAAAACGACGGAGCAGCCCGGCCTCGCAGAACCCTCGGATGATGCGCCGGAGGTTGCGACCGGCGTGGGAACGCTCGACCTGCCCGCGACCGGCGCTGACCGGCAGGTCGACCAGTCGGGTCTTGCGAGCGGCGGGGCCGGAACGGGTCCGAGCATTGCCGGCGCTTCTTCCCTGACGTCGCAGGACGGGATCGGAGGACAGACGTCGTCGCCCGAAACGTCGAGGCCTGAAACCGGATCGAACCAACGCTATGCTGTCAGCGCGCCGGTGATCATCCTGCCGTCGAATGCGCCGGATGCGGCCCCCGCACTGGTTCAGCCGCAACGGGATTCGCTGGCCCTGCTGCAGCCCCAGGCCCGCG
This sequence comes from Pseudomonadota bacterium, assembly GCA_039184865.1. GTDB lineage: Bacteria > Pseudomonadota > Alphaproteobacteria > Rhodobacterales > Rhodobacteraceae > Thermohalobaculum. Next base: position 29,667 of record JBCDAV010000015.1, read on the forward strand.
ACATTGCTGGTGTGGTGCTGGACAGCATCACCTACAGCGAGGCAGGTGCCGTCGTCCTCTCCGGGCGCGGGATTCCTGGGCGGATCATCCGGATCTATGCCAACGGACGCTCGGTCGGGAATGTCCGGGTCGGCGGTGACCGGCGCTGGGTCTGGACGTCCGGCGTCGGCGATGCCGAGACGATCAAGCTGTTCCGCATGGACGAGATCGGCTCGGCCGGCGAGGTCACCAGCCGCATCGAGACGCCGTTCGAATATTCCCGTCTGTCGCCGCAGGTCGTGCGCGACCGGCGCGTCGTGATCCAGCGGGGCGACATGCTGTGGCGGATTGCCGAGCAATTCTACGGCGAGGGAATTCGCTACTCCACGATTTACGGCGCGAACTCCGAGTTGATCCGCGATCCCGACCTCATATATCCGGGACAGGTTTTCACGATACCCGAGCTGGTTGACGCCGACTGAGGTCTCCCTCCCGCGCCGCCCGGCGCAAGAGGTCCGGACAATGCGCCGACGCCGCCGAGCGACCACCGACTCCAGCACGCCCGACTTCAGAACACTTGTGCGCGTCCTGCCGGATCTCTGGCCGTCGGAGCATCGGGATCTGCGAATCCGCGTGGTCGTCGCACTGTCGTTTCTCGTGCTTGCCAAGGTCGCGGTTCTGATCACGCCGTTCCTCTACCGCGATGCGGTCGATGCACTGACGGCGGAACAGGCAGCGCTCGCGGTCCCGGTTTTTCTGGTCGTGGCGTACGGCGTCAGCCGGTTCTTCGGGACGATCTTCCAGCAATTGCGCGATCTGGTGTTCGCCCGCGTCGGCCAGCACGCCCTGCGCCAGCTCGGCCTGCGGATCTTCCGCCACGTCCACGAACTTTCGCTGAACTACCATATCAGTCGCAAGACGGGCGCGCTCAGCCGCGTGATCGACCGCGGGATCAAGGCGATCGACTTCCTGCTGCGCTACCTCCTGTTCTCGATCGTCCCGCTGATCCTGGAACTGGCTATTGTCGGCGTGATCTTTCTGACCGAATTCGGCTGGCAGTATCTGCTGGTGATGATCGGCACGATCGCCGCCTATGTCGCGTTCACGTTCCGCATCACCGAGTGGCGGGTGAAGATCCGCAAGCAGATGAACGATCAGGATCAGGACGCCCACCAGAAGGCCGTGGACAGCCTGCTGAACTACGAGACGGTCAAGTATTTCTCGGCCGAGACGCGCGAGGCGGATCGCTATGACCGCTCCATGGCCGCCTACCAGACCGCAGCGCTGCGCACGTCCTCGTCGCTTGCGCTGCTGAATTCCGGGCAATCCCTGATCCTGACCGTGGGGATGATCGCGGTCATGCTGATGACCGCGCAAAGCGTTGCTGCGGGTACGCTGACCGTCGGCTCCTTCGTGATGGTCAACGCCTTCATGATACAGATCACGGTGCCTTTGAACTTCCTCGGCACGGTCTACCGCGAAATCCGGCAGTCTCTGGTCGATATGCGCGAGATGTACGCGCTTGCCGATCAGGGGCCGGAAGTGATCGATGCGCCGGGTGCCAAGGCGCTGCAGGCTGGGCCGGGCGAGGTGCGCTTCGAGAACGTCGCCTTCGCGTATTCCGAGGACCGCCCCGTCCTGCACGATGTTTCATTCACGATCCCGCCCGGACGGACCGTGGCCATTGTCGGCCCGTCCGGATCGGGCAAGTCGACGCTCGCGCGCCTGTTGTTCCGGTTCTACGATGTGACATCCGGCTCGGTGACCATCGACGGGCAGGATCTGCGATCAGTGCGTCAGGCTTCGGTGCGTCAGGCGATCGGCGTGGTTCCGCAGGACACCGTGCTGTTCAACGAGTCGATCGGCTACAACATCGGCTACGGTCGGGACGAGGCGGATCGCGAAGAGATCCTCGGCGCGGCCAAGGCGGCACGCATCCACGATTTCATCGATAGCCTTCCCGACCGGTACGAGACCGAGGTCGGCGAGCGCGGTCTGAAACTGTCCGGCGGCGAAAAACAGCGCGTCGCGATCGCGCGCACGATTCTGAAGAACCCGCCGATCCTGATCCTCGACGAAGCGACGTCAGCCCTCGACACGGCAACGGAGCGCGAGATTCAGGCCGAGCTGAAGCGTCTGGGGCAGGGGCGCACGGTCCTGATGATTGCGCACAGGCTGTCGACCGTGGTCGACGCGGACGAGATCATCGTACTCGGCGACGGCCACATCGTCGAGCGCGGCACCCATGAGGAGCTTCTGGCACAGAACGGGCAGTACGCCGCCCTGTGGCAACGTCAGGAGACCGAGGAGACGGCCTAGGCACTCTCGCGCGTCGTGGCGATGACCGTAAACTCCGCGGCATCGCCATCGTCCGGCAGCAGCCGTCGTCGCAGATCTTCGCCGTCCAAGCTGTGGGGCGCGTTGGAGGCGTGCAAGGTGCAATCCGAGAAGCCCTGCAGCAGAGCCTTCGTCCGCGCGTAGATTTCCTCGGCATCGGCGTTGCGGGGTCTCCAGAACCTCCATCCGCGGGACTTGCGCAGCGCCGACGGGTGGACCGAGAGGTTCATCGGGGCATCCAGTTCCCGGCGCAACCGCGCCAGTTCGGCGCCGCAGAAGTATTCGTGTGCTTCGATGTCGACTTTCAGAACGCTCCGACCGCCGGCAGCCATGCTGACGAGATCGTCAGGTGTACACGAAGGGACCGAGATGCTGCGCCAGCCGGTTCCGATCGAGCTGCTGCCGGATGTGCCGAAGCCCCTGTGGTTGCCGAAGATCCGGACTGTACCCGGTTTCGCGTTGAACGCGTGCTGCAAGACCTCGACGCTTCCTGGAAGCCGGTCGCGGTTCAACTCGACGTTGGCAACCAGACTGCGGTGGGCGACCGGATCGGGCTCCAGCGAGATCACGCGCGCACCGAGTGCCGCCGCACAGAGACTGATCGGCCCGATCCACGTTCCGATGTCGATGAAGGTCACGCCGTTCGACACGTGCTCATCGACAAAGTCGAATGTGTCCTCTTCCCACCCGGCCGGAAGCCAGCGAATCCAGAACTGGCGATCGAAGCGCAACTTGATGGCGACCCGGAGCTGTTTCCCCCGGATCTCCACGTCGAAAGTTTCTTCGTTCGAAATGATCGCCCCTCGCGAAATCGTTTCGCGCAACGCCTGACGGAAAAGGCGCCTGCTTGCAAGCCCGCCGAGGGTTACTCTGCCGGGCCGGGGATCTGTTTTGGCGGAGCGGGCAGGCCGGGCCAGTTGTCGGCATCGAAGATCAGCTCGCCGGGGCTTTCCTTGCGCATGGCACGGTTGAGATCGCGGTCGGCGCGCACCCGCGCGCGGGCTGACCTGCTGAGAAAGCCGAAGGCGACCTGACGCAGCGACGCGCCCAGGAAGCGCTCGATCCAAACGCGGACGGCCAGGGCAGCCGGTGTCACGACCAGCGTCAGCACCGTCGCGATGCCGAGCCCGAACACGACGGCCGTCGCGAGCTGCACCCACCAGAGTGCCGTCGGCGCGTTCTGCGAGATCGTGCCGGTTGCGAAGTCCAGCGAGGTTGCGAACATCATAGGCATCAGCCCGGCCATCGTGGTGATCGTCGTCAACAGCACCGGCCGGATACGCTCCTCGGCCGTGCGCACGATGGCATCGAGCGGGCGCATCTGTTTCGCGAGCTGCTGGAAGGTGTCGATCAGGACGATGTTGTTGTTCACGACGATGCCGGCCAGGGCGACCACCCCGGTTCCCGTCATGATGATCGAGAACTTCTGATCCATGACCAGCATTCCGATCAGGACACCGGCCACCGACATGACCACGGCGCTGAGGACCAGCGCTGAATTGTAGAGCGAGTTGAACTGCGCGAGCAGGATCACGAACATCAGGCCCAGCGCGACCGAGAAGGCGACCACGAGGAAGTCCATGGTCTCGGCCTGCTCCTGACGGTCACCGGTGAACCTTGCCGCCACATTGCGCGGGAACGGATCTTCGGCGGCGATCCAGTCTTCAAGCTCCTCGATCATGCCAACATCGGTCGCGCCCTCGACCGTGTAATCGATATCGGCGCGGACCAGGAAGAAACGCTCGGTGTCGCGGCGGTTGATCTCGGCAAGCTGATGTACCGGTTCGCGCTTGATGAAGTTCGACAGCGGCACCTGGCCCTGGTTCGTCGGCACCTTCAACTGGTCGAGCGTCGACAGCAGGCGGTCTCCTTCCGGGAAGCGCATGCGGATTTCGAGCTCGTCGTCGCTGTCCTCCGGCCGGTAGGTCCCGAGCAGCGCGCCGCGCGTGACCAATTGCACAAGCGGACCGACCGTCGCGACATCCGCGCCGAAGCGCCCGGCCGTGGCGCGATCCACGGTAATTTCCCAGTCGATCCCGGGCAGCGGACGCGAGTCGTCCACGTTCATCAGACCCCGCGTCGATTCGAACTTCGCCCGGGCGATCTCCGCGGCATCGTGCAGGGACTGCCAGTTGTTCGACCGCAATTCGAGCTGGACCGGCTTGCCCTGGGTCGGGCCGTCCTTCTGTTCGACCACCTCGATGAAAACGCCGGGCATGTCCTTCGTTCGGTTGCGGATGTCGGTCAACACCTCCTTGCCGGATCCGCGTTCGCGCCACGGCGCAAGCTCGATCTGGATCTGGCCGATGGTGTCCTGCGGTGCCTCCTGCCCAGGTGCTCCGCGCAGGCCGCCGGCACCGGAGAATGCGAAGATCGACTCGATGCTCTCGACCTCGCGAACGCGCGCCTCGACGTCGCGGACAAGCCGATCCGCCTCGATCAGCGACAGGTTTCCGCGCGCCCTGACGAACACGATCGCGCGCTCGGGATCGGTCTCGACAAAGAACTCGGTGCCCTTGCCGTTCTGCATGAACGCGCCGAAGCTCATCATCATCACGACGATGGCGGCACCGATCGCGATGAATGGACCCATCGGGTTCATCACGATCATCGCAACGAACTTCCCGAAAAGCGCCCGCTTCGACGGATCGCGCAGCTTCCGGGGGCGGGCCTTGAAGGGCGACAGGCGCTCGAGACTGCGCGCAACCCGGCCGCTGAGGCCGCCGAGGACCGGCAGGAAGACGAGCGCCACGATCAGGGAAGCCGAGAGCACGAAGATCAGCGTCGTCGGCAGAAGCGACATGAACTGACCCGGTACGCCGGGCCAGAACAGCATCGGCACGAAGGCGCAGAGCGTGGTCGCGGTCGACGCGACAATCGGCCAGAACATCCGCTTCGCCGCCGCCGTGTAGGCCCGCATCGGCCCTTTGCCCGCCGAGATTTCCTTGTCCGCGTATTCGACCACGACGATGGCGCCGTCCACGAGCATCCCGACCGCGAGGATCAGGCCAAACATCACCATGTTGTTGATCGGCAGCCCGACCACATTCATCAGCGCGAAGGACAGCAGGAACGAGGACGGGATGGCGATCCCGACCAGCATCGCCGAGCGGAACCCGAGTGCCGCGAGGACAACGATCATCACCAGCAGGATCGCGGTGAAGACAGCGCTCTCCAACTGCTCGACCATCGAGTTCACAGGGACCGATTCGTCCATCGAGAGATCGACCTGAACGGCCTGCTGCAGCGGTTCCGGCCATTTGGCGACGGCCGCGTCGACGATCGCCCGGGCGCCTTCTACGGTCGCGATGATGTTTTCGCCGAGCCGTTTCGAGATCTGCAGCGAGATCGACGTCTCACCGTTGTAACGCGCAGTGCCCTCAGCATCGGCGAAGGTCCGGCGACCTTCCGCGACGTCGCAGAGCCGGACGACCCGGTCGCCGTTGACCTTTACTGGAAGCGCGCAGACCTCCGAGGCCGTCTCGAACGCACCGGGCACGCTGACCGAGAACGCCGCGGTTTCGCTCTCGATCGACCCGGCTGCCACGAGCTGATTGTTGCGTTCGATCACCGCCAGCAATTCGGCCGCCGTGACGTTGTAGCTCTCCATCTTCAGCGGATCGATCAGGATCTCGAGCATCTCTTCGCGATGCCCCGTCAAATCCGCCTCGAGAATGCGGTCATCGGCTTCGAGATCGCGCTGCAGATCCTTGGCGAGCCTGAGAAGCGTGCGCTCGGGCACTTCGCCGGAGAGCGAGACGACAAGAACCGGAAACTCAGAGAGGTTCACCTCGTTGATGGTCGGCTCTTCGGCGGCTTCGGGGAACTCGACCTTGGCGCGGTCGACCTCGTCGCGCACGTCGAACATCACCGACTGCTTGTCCCAGTCCTGTTCGAACTCCAGCAACACCCCGGCATGTCCGAGCGAGGCGATGCCGGTCATTTCCTTGAGGCTGTCGACGCTGCGCAACCGCGTCTCGAGCGGCTTGATCAGCAATCGTTCGCTGTCGGCTGCGGAGACGCCGGGTAGCGGCGTCGAGACATAGAGCACCGGCACATCGATGTTCGGAGCGCCCTCGCGCGGCAGCGATACGTAGCTGAACAGGCCCGCGGTGATCGAGATCACGACGAAGCCAAGCACCATGCGGGCGCGATCGGTGCACCAGTTTACGAGACCGGTCATTGCAGCTGGCTCGGATCGACTTCGGTCCCGGCAACCCTGCGCCCGTCGCGCACAAATTCCTGTCCGACCACGATGATCCGCGTTTCCTCGGGCGGGCCGGAGATCCAGACGCCGCCTGGCACCTCGGACAGGATCCGCACGGCCTGGAAGCGCGCGATACCGTCTTCGTCAAGGCGCACACCGAGCCGTCCGTCATCGTCCAGCGTGAGTGCCGACTGCGGGATGAGATGGCCCTTCTGCTCGGGCAGCGTCACGCGAAGTTCCGCGGTCATGCCGTCACGGATCCGTCCCTCGGCGTTGTCCAGCGTGACCTCGACGGCATAGGTCCGGGTCTGCTGGTCGGCCATGCGCGACAGGAAGGAGATCTCGCCCGTCGTCTCGAAACCGTTGATCAGCCGCGCGCGCGCTTTCTGGCCCACATAAAGAAGGTCGATTTCCTGCTCGGCGACGAAGCCCGCGACCTTGACGCGGGTCAGGTCGATGACGTTGGCGCACATCATTCCCGGCGTCAGGTAGCTGCCGATCTCGGCGGAGTCGGATTCGAGAATTCCGTCGAACGGCGCGAGAATGTCGAGTTGCGCGATATCCCACCTGACACGGTCCAGACGCGCCTGCGCCGCTTCGAGCCGGGCCTGCCGTGTCTTAAGCGTCATCTCCGCTGCGAAGCCTTTTTGGGTCAACCTGGCCGAGGCATCCGCCTCTGCCTGCGCTTCGACCAGCGAGGCTTCGGCTTCGGCCAGTTCCGCCGCGCGGATTCCGGGATCGAGCTGACAGAGCACCTGACCGGCTTCGACGCGCGATCCGCGCCGCAGCGGCTGCGAGATCACACTGCCCGAGGTCTGCGCCGAAACCTGCACATTGCGGACCGCCTCGGTCCGCCCGCGGACGACGAGAATGCTCTGGGTCGAGCGCGCGGTGCTGCCAAGCACCAGAACCGGGATCGCCGCGGTATCGGGCTCGCCGGCCAGGTCGGTGGCCTGGGCTGTCTCGACCGCATCGTCGCTCGCGCGCTCGACGGCACCCGTCGGATTGGATGCGGCGGCGGCAGCAGCGATGTCGCCCGTCTGATGGCGGGCGTGAAACCAGTAGAACAGCCCTCCTGCGATCAGCAGAGCAAACAGCAATGACGTCACACGCATGTTGGTCCTTCCGGGCGATGCCTTGTGCACCGATACGCAGGTTCGCCGCTGCTCCTACGGCGTCTCGCAGTATAAATATAGTTTTTCCGGCATGTGGAAAAGGTGCCGCGACGTCAAAGCCGCCATTCGCCGAGATCCATGATGCACGGCAGCGTGTGGATCAGGCGGTGAACTGCTCGCGCAGCAGCCGTTCTTCAAGCCCGTGGCCGGGATTGTAGAGCAGCCTTAGGATGATTTCAGAGGCCGCTTCGACCTTAACGCGGGTCACGTCGCGGACCTCTAGATGGTCCGCCGTCGCTGAAATCGGCCGTTTGTGCTGTTCGAGCACGCTGAACTCGATGTTGGTCTCCCAGGGAAGCAGTGCGCCGCGCCAGCGCCGCGGACGAAAGGCCGAGATCGGGGTGAGCGCGAGAAGCTTCGAGCGGATTGGCAGGATCGGCCCGTTGGCCGACAGATTGTAGGCCGTCGACCCGGCAGGTGTCGCCGCCATGATCCCGTCGCAGATCAACTCGTCCATCAGCACCTCACCGTCGATCGCAATGCTGATCTTGGCCGCCTGATGGGTCTGCCTGAAAAGCGCGACCTCGTTGATCGCCAGTCCGGTGTGACTGCGCTCCATCGCGTCGGTCGCGATCATGCGCAGCGGATTGATCGTTGCGATCCGCGCATCGGCCAGTCGGTCGGGCAGGTTCTCCTCGACGAAATCGTTCATCAGGAAGCCGACCGAGCCCCGGTTCATCCCGTAGACAGGCGTCGAGATATCCATGAACGCGTGCAGCGTCTGCAGCATGAAGCCGTCGCCACCCAACGCGACGATGACATCGGCCTCCTCGGGTGCGACATGCCCAAAACGCTCGCGCAACGAGAGCATGGACGCCTGCGCCTCGGGCGCCCGGCTGCCCAGGAAGCTGATCTTGTTCATGTCGGGGTCCCCGGTCGGCGCTTGGTTGCTCAATCGAACCATATAACGGTGGATCGTGGGCGTCTATCGGCGCCGCGAACGCCTTTGCCCGGCAGGGGCAGGGCGGATGTCATTGTGTCGCGTCAAATCCGATGCATTTGCCATTTGACCGCGACGCGACACTTACCTACGCGGGACAACCAGAAATTCCGCAACGTGGAGGATTATCTCATGGACGCAGCCACGCGCGATCAGGGGTTCTTTTCGCAGGCCCTTGCCGACCGGGATCCGGCGCTTTTCGCCTCGATCACCGATGAACTCGTGCGCCAGCAGGACGAAATCGAACTGATTGCCTCCGAAAACATCGTCAGCCGCGCCGTCATGGAAGCGCAGGGCTCGGTGATGACCAACAAGTACGCCGAGGGCTATCCCGGACGGCGCTACTACGGCGGCTGTCAGCACGTCGATGTGGCCGAGGCGCTGGCGATCGAGCGCGCCTGCCAGCTCTTCAACTGCAACTTCGCGAACGTCCAGCCGCACTCCGGTGCGCAGGCGAACCAGGCCGTCAATCTCGCGCTGATCAAGCCGGGCGACACCATCCTTGGCATGGACCTCGCCTCGGGCGGGCACCTGACGCACGGTGCCAAGGTCAATCAGTCCGGCAAGTGGTTCAACGCGGTGCAGTACGGCGTCACCGACGACACCAATCTGATCGACTACGATCAGGTGGCGAGGATCGCCGAAGAGACGAAGCCGCAGCTCATCATTGCCGGCGGCTCGGCTGTGCCGCGTCAGATCGACTTCGCCAAGTTCCGTGAGATCGCGGATGCCATTGGCGCCTGGTTCCATGTGGACATGGCGCACTTCGCCGGTCTGGTCGCTGGCGGCGTGCATCCGAACCCGCTTGATCATTGCCACGTCGCCACGACGACGACGCACAAGACCCTGCGCGGTCCGCGCGGCGGCATGATCCTGACGAACGACGAGGCGCTCGCCAAGAAGTTCAACTCGGGCGTCTTCCCGGGGCTTCAGGGCGGTCCGCTGATGCACGTGATCGCGGCCAAGGCAGTCGCCTTCGGCGAGGCGCTGCGGCCGGAATTCCGTTCCTACTCGCAGCAGGTCATCGACAATGCGCAGGCCATGGCGGCAGCTCTGATCGAGGGCGGGCTCGCCTGCATCACCGGCGGCACCGACACGCATGTCGTCCTTGTCGACCTGCGCCCCAAGGGCGTGACCGGCAAGGCCGCCGAGGCCGCTCTGGGACGCGCGCACATCACCTGCAACAAGAACGGCATTCCGAACGATCCGGAAAAGGCCATGGTGACGTCGGGCATCCGCCTCGGGTCGCCGGCTGGTACGACGCGCGGTTTCGGCCCTGCGGAGTTCAAGCTGATCGGCGAGCTGATCACCGAAGTCATGGATGGCCTCTCGGCCAACGGTGAAGAGGGCAATGCCGGCGTCGAAGCCTCGGTCAAGGACCGGGTCAAGGCGCTCTGCGACCGCTTCCCGATCTACCAGGCGATCTGACGTTCTGACAGGGTGGGGGCAGACCCCGCCCTGCATCGTTCCGGGGAGGCGCAACCCATGCGGACTATGGCTGCCCTCGTCTTCCCGGGCTTCCAGACGCTGGACTTCTTCGGACCCATCGAAATGCTCGGCGGGTTCTACGAAGAAATCGAGGTGATCACGGTTGCTCAGGGATCCGATCCGGTCCCGAGCCGCCACGGTCAACGGATCTCCGTGGATAAGATTCTCTCCGAGAAAACCGATTACGACCTGCTGTTCATTCCCGGTGGCGACTCCGCGCTTGACGCCGCCAAGGACGAAAGCCTGATGCAGTGGATCCGCGAGACGTCGGCCCAGGCCGAGCGCGTCATGGCGGTTTGCACGGGCACGGTGCTTCTCGGCATGACCGGTGTTCTCGACGGACGCCGGGCCACCACCAACAAGCTCGATTTCACCAGCACCGTGGACCTCGCCCCGAACGTCGAATGGGTGAAGCAGGCGAGATGGGTCGAGGACGGCAAATTCTTCACGTCATCGGGCGTCTCCGCCGGCATGGACATGGCGCTGGCCGTCGCCGCTGGCTTGTTCGGCCGGGAAAAGGCCGAGGAGATGGCCGAAGGCAGCGAGTACACCTGGCACAGCGATCCGGACTGGGACCCGTTCGCGAAGTCTGCCGGTTTGGTCTGAGGAACGGGCGTCCCGTCACGTCGCGACGGAGGCCGGGTCGGACCGCGTCAGGGATAGGTTCCGGTAGGGGGCAGGATCGTCGCATAAGAAAATCTGCTACCGGCGTACCACTTGAACCTGTTGGTCTTGTTTCCCCGTAACCTCTTGATTTTGCTGATGCAGAAAGTGTCCCCAGAAATCACATGATCAAGTGGGAAGGTGAATGGCTCCTGTGCGGGACAGAGCCGACGTTCGCGGCGGCGAAGCATACTTTATCTGTCTGACAAGGCAGCCGTCCGCGGCTGTGCAGCGTTCGAAATCGGTCTGAACGGCTGATCTGTGAGCTCAACGTTCGGCATTGGATTGCAGAGCTTTCGAGAATCTGATCGTAATGAACGGGTGGACGCCCGCTGCATTGGCGTCTTGCTAGGGGAGAAGAGCATGAACTTGGCTGGTTCTATTTTTTCACTGCTGATCGCGATTGCTGTGCCCGCCGCAGCTTTCGCTCACGAAATCGAACATGGCCATGAACATGTCGCAGGTGGTTGGAATGCTGAAGCTGGGTTTGTTTCGGATGAAGATGTCACCAGCAAGCTTTGGAACCCTCGCGGGAAGTCGATGGATGAGATAAGACAACGTGCCTCTTGGCTCGCCGAACAGTACGACCTGACACGCACCCCGGAACAACAAGTCAGAGTCGACGAAATCCGCGCCCGATACGCTGATGCTATTGCAATTAACTCGCTAATGCCATCGGCCGTAGGGATCATTGACAACACTGCGGAGGACTTCTCCAAGGCGCTAAATCGCAATCGCGACGCAGGCCTCACATTGGCTTCAGGCTCTGCGTACGGGTTCCCTAAGGCCATTCCAGAAGGCATGACGCCCTATGACGTGATCGAGGCTTCGGATGTGGTCTTATCCGAGCAAGGCGTGCGCAAGGTCGATACCGTTTCAGACATCCGAGATGCCAAGGAGCAGGGCAAACTCGCCTTCATGTATAACGCACAGGGCGCAGACTACGTGGTCGATGATTTAGAAGGACATGCCGAAAGGTCTTACGAGAGCGGCATCCGCGCCATGAACTTTGTCTATAACGCCAACAATGCACTAGCTGGCGGCGGAAGTGCACAGAATATGGGACTCACAGAGTTGGGTCGAGAATGGGTAAAGGTGGCGCAGGCCAACAACCTGATCATCGACGTATCGCATTCATCCAATCAAACAGCGATCGAAGCTGCCGCTATTGCTACGAAGCCGATTATTGCCTCGCACTCAAATGCGGCTGGTCTACTGGATGTCGGTCGGAATATCTCCGACGAAGCAATAAAGGCTGTCGCTTCAACTGGAGGCGTCATTTGCCCGGTGGGTGTTGGTCTGTTTTTGAATGCAGAAGGCGACGCGTCGCCAGAGGCATTGGTGAAGCATGTTGTTTACATCGCAAATCTTGTTGGTCGCGAAAGGGTGTGCTTCGCGACCGACTATGTTCACAACATTCTCGCATATTACGAACGTGACCTGCTGAACGTTGAGACTTATCCGCCCGAACTCGGGTTTGGCGCACCTACTCAGAACATCGCAGCTGAGAATATCTGGGACGTTGCAGCACTTCTTGAAGACGAACATGGCTGGACAGAGGGAGAAGTTCGCGGCTTCCTTGGAGAAAATCTAATGCGCGTATACGAAGCGAACTGGAAATAGCCGGCGATCCGATCCAACCTGGGATCGTCCTCTTGTGGAAGGCATGCCTTTCGCACAGTTCTAATGCCCCGTTTACTTTGGGCTCAGAGCCACCATTCTCAGCAGCGCAGAGCTTCTAACGCTTATGTACAATCCGGCACCCCCTACCGGAATATTCCCCCCTCAAGAACGGGTGGGCAGGATGCCCACCCGACGTTTTCCGTATCAGTCGGCGATGATCTCGCCCGGCAGGGTGTTGATCGTCATCGTCTCGTTCGGCTGGAAGTGGACGACCGAGCGGATCGACTTGCCGGCTTTCAGCAGATCGAAGGCGGTGTTGATCTGACCATGGGTCATGTGGTGCGTGATGTAGGGGTCAACGCTGAAGTCGCCGCGCAGCCACTCATCGACCATACCCGGAAGTTCGCTGCGACCGAGCACGCCGCCGAACGCCGTGCCCCGCCAGACGCGCCCGGTGACGAGTTGGAACGGCCGGGTCGAGATCTCTTGCCCCGCACCAGCAACGCCGATCACGGTGCACTCGCCCCAGCCCTTGTGACAGGCCTCGAGCGCCGAGCGCATCAGTTCCACGTTCCCGACAGCCTCGAACGTGTAGTCAAGACCACCGCCGGTCATCTCGACCAGCACGTCCTGGATCGGCGCGTCATGGTCCTTGGGATTGATGCACTCCGTAGCGCCCAAAGCCTTGGCGAGGAGAAACTTCTCCGGGTTGATGTCGATGCCGATAATCTTGCCCGCGCCGGCCATCACCGCGCCCTGGATCACCGCCATGCCGACGGCACCGAGGCCGAAGACGGCGACGGACGCCCCGGCCTCGACCTTGGCCGTATTGCGCACAGCGCCCATGCCGGTCGGCACCGCGCATCCCATGACCGAGGCCTTGGCAAGCGGCGCCTCGTCCGCGATTTTCGCGACCGAGATCTCGGGCAGCACCGTGTATTCGCTGAAGGTGCTGGTGCCCATGTAGTGCAGGATCTGCTTGCCCTTGTACGAGAACCGCGAGGTTCCGTCCGGCATCAGCCCGGCGCCCTGCGTCTTGCGGATCGTCTGGCAGAGATTGGTCTTGCCGGACTTGATGTAGGGGCAGTCCGGGTCCTCGGGCACGTAGAGCGGGATCACCTTGTCGCCGGGTTTGACCGAGGTCACGCCGGGGCCGATCTCCTCGACCACGCCGCAGCCTTCATGGCCGAGAATGCATGGAAACAACCCCTCGGGATCTTCTCCGGACAGCGTGAACACGTCGGTGTGGCAGAGGCTGGTCGTCACGATCCGCACGAGAACCTCGCCCTCCTTGGGGCCTTCGAGATCGATCTCCTCGATCTCCAGCGGTCGGTTCGGCTCCCAGGCAATGGCGGCACGCGTTTTCATGTTGGTTCTCCCTGTTTTGGTCTTGTCAGTGCAGTCGATGTCGGTCCTGGTGGTCTTCGGGGTCGATCACCGGATCGAGCACCAGCAACAGCCGCGTCTCCCCGGTATTCTCGATCGGCGGCGAGCGGTGCAGCAGCCCGGAACTCGGATGCTCGGGCCAGAGCGTCCCACGCAGCAGGATCGGCGCGCCGGTCGGCGTCGTGAAGACGTCGCTCGGGTCGGTCCCGTTGTCCGAAAGCCCGTACTGCGTTCCCGTCCCGCGATAGGTGCAGATCAGGCGGGCGTTCACGGCATCGACGTGGAACTTCCTGCAGGCGTTCGATCGGATCACGTCAAGCCGCAGCATGAGGTAGGGCGCGTGCATGAGGCCGGAGAAGATGTCGGCGAGCGCGGCGACATCGTCGATCAGCCGCGCGCGCTCGGCGCAATCCGGGGTGCCGCAGACATCGCAGATCTGGGACGTCGCCGACTGGACTTTCTCCGCGCGCAGGATCACGCGCGCTTTCGGAAGCCGGTCGGGGTCGACAGTGTCGATCCAGGATTGGAAGCTCGGCAGCGGCGCGCGGGTCCAGATGGCCGCGGCACAACTTGGCCGATGGATCGCGGACAACCCTTCGGGCGTGTCTGCAATGCGAATTGCGGCCTCATCGGTGTAACGGCGGGCGGTTTCCATCAGGCAGCCACCTCCGACCGGCGCCACATCGGGAACGGATCGGGCAGGTCCGGCAGGCTGTCCGGTCCGCTCGCGGCGACCGCGGGCAAAAGTGCCGCGTCAAGCCGTGCCCTGAGCTCCGCCCAGTCGATCCCGGCACCGATGAATACGATCTCCTGGCGCCGGTCGCCCCAGGGCTCGAGCCAGTTTTCCCGCATGTAGGCACGCGCACCGTCGTTCTCCGGCCAACGCTCTTTCGCCACTGCCGCCCACCAAGTGCCGAGCGGCGTGACCGACGACAGCGCCCCCGCCAGTGAGAATTCCAGCACCCACTCGGGGCGCGTGGCGATCCAGAAGTGTCCTTTCGCGCGGATCACGCCGGGCATCGAGGCGTCGAGCACGGCCTTGATCTTTTCGGGGATGAATGGGCGCCGCGCGCGATAGACGAAGCTCGCGACGCCGTACTCCTCGGTCTCCGGCACGTGATCGGCGAAGCCGTAAAGCTCCTTGGCCCACATCGGATGATCATGGGCTCTTTCGAAATCGAACAGCCCGGTGTCGAGAACGCGGTCCGCCGGAACGTTCGAGTGATTGGTCTCGATGATCTCGGCGTCCGCGTTCAGACTGCGGATGATCTTGCGGGCCGCGTCGACCTGCTCCGGCCGGGCATCGGCGACCTTGTTGAGGATGATCACGTCGGCGAACTCGATCTGGTCGGTCAGCAGGTGAACCAGTGTCCGCTCGTCCTCCTCGCCCATGGTCTCGCCGCGATCGCTCAGGAAATCGCTGCTGACATAGTCGCGCAGCAGGTTCACCGCGTCGACCACCGTGACCATGGTGTCGAGGCGTGCGACATCGGAAAGACTGACGCCGGCCTCGTCGCGGAACTCGAAAGTCGTCGCGACCGGCAGCGGTTCCGAGATCCCGGTCGACTCGATCAGGAGATAGTCGAAGCGTCCGTCCGCCGCGAGACGCCGGACCTCGGCCAGCAGATCATCGCGAAGCGTGCAGCAGATGCAGCCGTTCGACATCTCGACCAGCGTCTCGTCCGTGCGGCTGAGCTCGGTGTCGGCGCGGACGAGATCCGCGTCGATGTTGACCTCGGACATGTCGTTGACGATGACCGCGACCCGGCGCCCTTCGCGGTTGTTGAGCACACGGTTCAGCAGCGTGGTTTTCCCTGCGCCGAGAAAGCCGGACAGGACGGTGACGGGCAGGCGTTGATCGATGGCGTTCATTTGGCTCTCTTACGGATAGCTGGCTGGTTCAGAGGGTGATGACCTGATCGGGCTGGGCGGGGGCTAGGGCTTCGTAAAGCTGCGGGAAGCACCCCGCGTGAACGCCGTCAACGACGTCCTTTGGCGTCACGTCGCCCGAGCCGCACTGCTCGAACGATCCGTCCGCGAGATTGCGCCGCAAGGCGCACTGATCGCAGATCATCAGGAGAATGTCCTTCTCGGCGGCGATCTTGGCGAGACGTTCGCCGATCGGGTCACCCTTGCGAAGTGCGTAGAGATTGTCGTCGAAGAAGAACATGCCGACGACCTCGGCGCCATGATTGCCCGCTTCGAGCTGGGGCAGGATCATCGTGGCGAGCTTGTAGGTCGCGGCCATGTCCGTGGCGAAGACGTAGGCGACTTTCACGTCCGGACCCTCCTCTGGTGTACGGCAGCATGGACAGAACCAAATATGTTATAACATAACATTTCTCAAGCCGATTATTGGTTAATTGGGCTGTGGCAGCGGCGATCAAGATTGACGCAATGCACCGGGCTCCAGCATCGAAATGACGTCCCGCTGCATCCCACCCGAAAAGCCTGAGGCGCAGATGAGCCATAGATTCTTATTGTGCCGGTTTGGGGCAATATGCACTGTTATAACGTTTCGATTCTGCGTGTCGAAACGATGAGAAGGATGGGGCTTCCTGATCGTTCAGGCGCGTTCTTGTGCCGCCAATCGCTGTTGACGTGATCGATCCGGATGCGGCCCAACACACCAACTGGGAGGATATGTCATGCGAGATCTTACGCTTACGAGGCGCAGTGCCCTGCTGAGTGCCGCGGCGATTGCCGGGACATCAACCTTGGGATTGAGCACCGGTGCCGGGTTCGCGAAGGCACCGATGGCAACGGGGCAGGCACCTTACTTCTACCGGTTCAAGCACGGTTCGATGCAGGGCACCGTGATCTCGGATGGCATTCTGCCGCTTCCAGGAGACCCATCGGCGAGCTTCCTCGGGGCGTCTCAAGAAGAAGTTGGTCAGATGCTGACCAATAACTTCCTCGATACGACTCGCGTGATCCTGGAACAGAATATCCTCGTGCTAAACACGGGCTCGCACGTCGTGCTGTTCGACACGGGGATGGGGCAATCTCCGATGTTCGGCGGAACAACCGGCAAAATGATGGAGAATCTCAAGGTTGCCGGTATCGATCCTGCATCCGTTGATGCGATCCTTTGCACACACGGACATTGCGATCACGTCTGGGGAATCATGACCGAGGACGGCAAGCGCAACTTCCCGAATGCGCAGATCTACATTTCACAGGCCGACTTCGACTTCTGGACGGATGAGGCGAAACTGTCGATGACCGATCCGGGCTACATGAAGCCATTCGTTCAGGGCGCCCGGGACAATCTGCTGCCGAACCGGGACCGGATCGTTTTTCTGAAGGACGGCGAGGAGTTTCTGCCGGGCATCCAGGCGATGGCCGCCCCGGGCCACACGGTCGGTCACACGATGTTCCTGTTGACGTCAGACGGAAAGACCATGGCGGCCATCGGCGACACCACCCATCACCATGTGCTCCTGCTCGAAAAGCCGTTGCTGGAATTCGCGTATGACACCGATCCGAAGCAATCGGCGCAAACGCGCTTCCGCGTACTCGACATGATTGCGTCAGAGCGAATGCCGATGATCGCTTATCACTTCCCATGGCCCGGCATTGGCCACATCGCAAGGCGCGGCGAAGGTTTCCATTACATCCCAGCGCCCATGGTGATGCAGGAATTGCCCGGGTGACGTCATAGCCTTTTGCTCGTCCGGTCGAGCGTCAGGCGCCGTCCTGTCGCTCGGCCATCGACTTCAGATATCCGGTCGCCAAACACTGGTCATTCGAAGCGTGACTTGCCTTGCGTGCTGTGCGCGTGGTTCCCGCCTCTACGGAACGGCGTCAAAACCCGTCGCGGCCATATCGACCTCGCCGCACCCCGCAAACCTTGCCAGCCGATCCAGTTCCGTTTCCAGCTTCTCGACCCGTCCCTTGCCCATCCGCACGCCGCGCTCGGGCCAAAAGGCAGAGATGGTGAGGACGCCACGGCCAAGATCGCGTTTCGCGTCCATGCGGCCGATCAGCCGATCACCCTCTAACACCGGGAACACGTAGTAGCCGTACTCGCGCTTGGCCTCGGGCACGAAGATCTCGATTCGGTAGCGAAAGCCGAATAGGCGCTCGGCCCGGTTGCGATCGCGCAGCGCCGGGTCGAACGGGCTCAGCACGCGGACATTGCCGGGCAGGTCCGGCGTGGTCTCGATCTCCGCGATCAGGTCAGGGCGCGCAACGTGCCTGCGCCAAGATCCGTCCGCGCTTTGGATCTCGACCTCCTGCAGCGCCTGTCCCATCCGCTCCGAGCACCAGGTCTTGGCCTCGTCGATGGTGATCAGATCCCAGAACCGTGCGATCTCGCCCGGCGTGGCAAACCCGAGCCGGTCGATCGCCGAGGAACAGGCCCAGTCGATCACATCCTCGTCCGGCAGGTGCCGGGCGTGGTGTTCATCGGGAATGACCCGTTCGGCCAGATCGAAGCACTTCTGGAAGTTCTTGCGGTGACAGATCGCCAGCTCACCCGTGCGCCAGAGGAACTCCATCGCGGTCTTCGAGGGATGCCAATCCCACATTTCGCCCGAGCTCTGATGATCGGTGTCGCGGGTGTCGCGCGAGAAGGTGGCGCCGTGGTCGCGGATGCGCTCGAGCATGGTCTCGAAGCGTTCCTCGAAGCCCTCGCTCCGCCAGTTGCGCCAGCGCGCCAGCAGTTTCTCGCGGTCGCGCCGGAAGCGCAGTTTCCAGTGCGGGTAGAACTCAGTCGGGATGACGGCCGCGTCGTGCGTCCAGTGCTCGAACAGGCTGCGATCGCGCTCGAGCAGGGTCTTGAGTTGCGAGGGCCGGTAACTGCGCCGCCGGGACCACAGGATCATGTGATGCGCGCGCTCGACGGTTGCGATCGAGTCGACCTGCACGAAGCCGAGTTTCCGGATCAGTTCGAGCAGCCCGGCATTTCCCGCTGGCAGATCCCACCGGCCAAGCCCGTGGCGGGTCAGAAAGATCCGCCGCGCGGTTGCGTTGTCGATGCGGGGTGTCGCCGGTGTCATCTGCACTGCCTAACCGGCCTCACCGGGACAGGCAATTTCATCGTTCCTGCTGCGCCGCAACATTTGACCATGAACCGTTTTCGGCGCATGAAGCGGCGGACACAACCCGAGGGTGCGGATGACGGTTCGCGAACAGGTGCGGTACTGGGGAATTGGCCTGGCAATTTTCATCGGGCTGCTCTGGCTGTTGTCCGCTGCACTCCTTCCGTTCGTGCTCGGGGCCGCGATCGCCTACCTCACCGACCCGCTTGCCGACTGGCTCGAGAAGCACGGGCTCAGCCGCATCCTCGCCACCGTCGTGATCACCGTAGCGTCCATCGGCACGGTGATCGTCGCAATCCTGCTGGTCGTGCCATTGCTCGTGGGCCAGATCGAAGAGGTCGTCAACCAGACGCCCCTTTTTGTCGAGGAGGCGCGGTTGCTGATCTCCGCCTGGCTCCCCGAGATCCAGGAGGAGGGCTCGTTCCTGAACCGCGCCCTGGCGAACCTGCGCGAGAATGCCCAGAAATGGTCCGTCGGTCTGCTGCAACAGATCGGATCGTTCGGCATCGCGGTGATCAACCTCGCAGCCGTGCTTCTGGTGACGCCCGTCGTCGCGTTCTACCTGCTCATGGACTGGGATCACATGATCGAGGGGATCGACGATTACCTGCCGCGCGAGCACCGCAACGAAATCAGGTACATCGCGCGCGAGCTTGACAACGTTCTGGCAGGCTTCGTGCGCGGGCAGCTCACGGTCTGCATGATCCTCGGCACGTTCTACGCCATCGGTCTGATGATCGTCGGCCTGAACTTCGGGCTCCTGATCGGCGTCTTCGCCGGTCTGATCAGCTTCATCCCCTTCGTCGGCTCGGTCCTAGGCGGTCTTCTGTCCGTCGGCGTCGCAGCCGCCCAGTTCTGGGACGACCCGATCTGGATTCTCGTCGTCGCCGTGATCTTCGCGATCGGACAGGTCGCCGAGGGCAATTTCCTGACGCCCAAGCTCGTCGGCGACAAGGTCGGCCTGCACCCCGTCTGGCTCATGTTCGCGCTGTCGGCGTTCGGCGTCGTCTTCGGGTTTGTCGGCTTGCTGGTCGCGGTCCCCTGTGCCGCTGCCATCGGGGTGATCGGGCGCTACATGGCGAACCAGTACAAGGGAGGCCGCCTGTACCAGGGCGGCCCTGAATGGCGGCGCGCCATGCGCGCGAAGATCCAGCAGGCCCGAGAACCGCACGACGAATGAGCGGCTCAGGTCAGATCCCGATGGACCTCTCGTTGCCACCCGCATCGGGCGGTGCGGATTTCCTCGTCTCGCCGTCGAACCAGACGGCCCGCCAGGCGATCGCCGCGTGGCGCGACTGGCCGGACCACCGGCTGGCGCTCACGGGTCCCGAGGGTTGCGGCAAATCCCATCTTGTCCGGATCTGGCGCGACGAAACCGGGGCGCGGATCATCGATGCCAAGGATCTGACCGAAGCCAAGCTGCCGCTGCTTGCCGACGGGGCAGGTGCGGCGGTCGAGGACATCGACCGGCTCGCGGAGATTCCCGGCCCGGCTCGCCGTCAGGTCGAGACCGTCCTATTTCATCTCGTGAACATGATGATGTCCGATGGAATTCCACTGCTGATCACGGGGCGTTCGGCGCCCGCGCACTGGCGCGTCGACCTGCCGGATCTGGCGTCGCGCCTGTCCGCCATGGTGCATGTCAGGATCGCCGAGCCGGATGATGCTCTGTTGTCGTCGATCCTCGATAAACTCTTTAGAGATCGTCAGATGGTAGTCGGACCGGACGTGATCGAGTACCTTCTGAAGCGCATCGAGCGTTCGTTTTCCGCCGCCGAGCGCGTTGTGGCGGAACTCGATCGCGTCGCACTGGCCGAACGCCGGGGCATCACCCGTCCCCTCGCCGCGGCCGTGCTCGATGGCGCGACGACCGACCCGGGAGAAACCTGAGCCATGCGCGGCGACTTTCTGAACCTCACCCCTGCCGAGACCGCGCCGGAGATGCAGGCGGAGTCCTTCCTGCTTGAGACGCCCGCGCGGTTCTTCAATCGCGAGATGAGCTGGCTGGCCTTCAACTGGCGGGTGCTCGAGGAAGCCGACAACGTCCGGTCGCCCCTTCTCGAGCGCGTGCGGTTCCTGTCGATCTCGGGCTCCAATCTCGACGAGTTCTACAACGTCCGCGTCGCCGGGCTGCGCGCACAGATGCGCGAGATGATCGAGCGCCGGTCGCTCGACGGGCGCACGGCCTCGCAGCAGCTTGAGCTGATCGACAAGGAAGCCGAGCATCTGCAGAACGTGCAGCAGCAGACATGGCGCGAACTGCGCGGCCTGCTCGAGGCGCAGAATATTCACGTCGTCTCGACCCGCGGTGTGACCGAGGCGGATCGCGAACACCTCTACGATCTCTTCATGGGGCAGGTCTTCCCGGTTCTGACACCGATGGCGATCGATCCGGCGCACCCGTTCCCGTTCATTCCCAACAAGGGGCTCGCGCTGGCCCTGCAGATGGTGCGCGTCAGCAACGAACAGCCGCTCAACGCGCTCGTCCTCGTCCCGCCGCAGCTTCAGCGGTACATGCGCCTCGCAGACGGGCCGGACGGGGCGATCCGGTTCCTGCCGCTCGAAGTCTTGCTGGAACTCTATCTCGACCAGCTCTTCCCCGGCTACCGGGTCGACGGGCGCTGCATCTTCCGCGTCCTGCGCGACTCGGACATCGAGGTCGAGGAAGAGTCGGAGGACCTGGTGCGCGAGTTCGAAACCGCGCTCAAGCGCCGGCGCAAGGGCCGCGCGATCCGGCTCAAGGTCAACGCCGATGCACCCGAGGCTCTGAAGCGGCTGATCGCCGACGAGCTCGAAATCGGCAAGGGAGAGGTCATCGAGGTCGACGGCGTCGTCGGCATCTCCGATCTCGACCAGCTCGTCACCGACGACCGCCCGGACCTGGCCTGGGTGCCCTATCAGCCGCGCATGCCCGAGCGCGTGCGCGACCATGAAGGCGATATCTTTGCGGCGGTGCGCCAGAAGGACATGCTGCTGCATCACCCCTACGAAAGTTTCGAGACCGTCGTGCAGTTCCTCCAGCAGGCAGCGCGCGATCCGAACGTGGTGGCAATCAAGCAGACGCTCTATCGAACTTCCAAGGGCTCGCCCATCGTCAAGGCGCTCTGCGAGGCGGCCGAGGACGGCAAATCGGTCACGGCGCTGGTCGAACTGAAAGCCCGGTTCGACGAGGCCGCGAACATCCAGCTTGCGCGCGAACTGGAGCGCGCCGGCGCGCAGGTCGTCTTCGGCTTCACCGACTGGAAGACCCACGCGAAGATCTCGATGGTGGTGCGGCGCGAAACGCAGGGCCTCGTGACCTATTCGCATTTCGGCACCGGCAACTACCACCCGATCACCGCGCGGTTCTACACCGACCTCTCGCTTTTCACCTGTTCTCCGGTGCATGGACGGGACGCCGCGAAGATCTTCAACTTCGTGACCGGCTATGCCGAGCCGTCCGGGCTGGAGGCGGTGCGCACGGCCCCGCTGTTCATCAAATCGCACCTGATCGACTCGCTGGAGCAGGAGATCGAGCATGCCAGGGCCGGGCGCCCGGCACAGGTCTGGGCCAAGATGAACTCGCTCTTTGAGGGCGAGGTCATCGACGCGCTTTACCGGGCGAGCCAGGCCGGCGTGCGGATCGATCTGGTGGTGCGCGGGATATGTGGCCTGCGCCCCGGCGTTCCGGGCCTGAGCGACAACATCCGCGTCAAATCGGTCATCGGCCGCTTCCTCGAACACTCGCGGATCGTCTGTTTCGGCAACGGCCACGGACTGCCGTCGGACAAAGCGCGGGTCTACATCTCGTCGGCCGACTGGATGGACCGCAACCTGAACCGGCGCGTCGAGACCCTGGCCGAGGTCACCAACCCGACCGTGCACGCCCAGATCATCGACCAGATCATGGCGGGTAACCTCGCCGACGAGGCTCAAAGCTGGGTTCTGCAGCCGAATGGCCGCTACATCCGGGCGAGCGGCGCCGAGGACGAGCCGCTGTTCAACTGCCACGACTTCTTCATGAAACACCCCTCCCTTTCGGGACGCGGCCGGTCGGGAACCGCCGATGCGCCCCGCCTGACCCGCAGCGCGGTTGCCGCGGCGGAATAAGGCGATTACGACCTGTAGCGTAACGTCTTGGGGGATGGAGTGCTGACCTCCGGCAAAGGCAACGCGAACGGCGGCGAAGGGACGTCGGGCGAGTCCCGGCGCCAGGGCGAACTGTTCGCCGGACAGGCGCGGTCGTTCAACCTGCCGAAACCGGGTGACGATCGCATCGGCGTGGTCGATGTCGGGTCGAACTCGGTGCGCATGGTCGTCTTCGAGGGCGGGCGGCGCTGCCCCTCGATGGTCTTCAACGAAAAGATCCTGTGCGGGCTCGGCGTGCAATTGGCCGAGACCCGCAGACTGGACCCGGAGGGCTGCGAGCGCGCGCTGGCGGCATTGCAGCGGTTCGTCTCGCTGGCGCCGGGGCTGAAGATCGGCGCTCTTGCCGGTATCGCGACGGCGGCAATTCGCGAGGCCGAGGATGGCCCGGCCTTTCGCGATCTTGTCGAGCGCCGCACCGGCATCCGGCTGACGGTGGCCTCGGGCTCCGACGAGGCAAGACTGGCGGCGCAGGGCGTGCTCTTCGGCGACCCCTCGGCGCTCGGCCTCGTCGTCGACCTCGGCGGCGCCTCGATGGAACTCTGCCCGGTCGGGCGCGGCCGCCCCGGGACCGGTGTCACCACGCCGCTCGGTCCACAGCGTCTCGGCAGCCTCGACAACCGGCTTCCAGCGGTCAGACGGCATGTCGACCGGATTCTGGCCGCCGAGGCCTTGCGGTTCCAGACCCCTGTCCAACGGCTTTACCTGGTCGGCGGGGCATGGCGTGCGCTCGGCCGGGTGCAGATTCACCTGTCCGGGCATCCGTTGCCGATCCTGCACGAGCTCGAGTTCGACACCGCCGAGGCGCTGGACGCCGCGCACTACGTGCTCAAGCGCGACAGGGCCGATCTCGCGGAGATCCCCGGCCTCTCGCAAAGCCGTATCCCGTCGCTGGCCCATGCCGCGCTTCTTCTCGACCGGCTGGTCGAGCATTTCGAGCCGCGCCACGGCATCTCGATCTCCGGCTTCGGCCTGCGCGAGGGCGTCTGCTACGCCTACCTTCCGCCCGCCGTGCGTACGCAGGATCCCTTGCTCTCGACCTGTGCCGGGCAGGAGCACACCCGCGCCCGCGTCCCCGGCTTCGGCTCCGAACTGGCCGACTGGCTGCTCAAAATCCTGCCGATGCAGAACGAGGAGGACGAACGGCTTGTCCGCGCGGCCTGCCACCTCTCGGATGTCAGTTGGCGCACCCATCCCGATTTTCGGGCGCGCAGTTGCATGGAGGTCGTCACGCGGGTCAACGTCTCCAGCGCCGGGCACAAGGGCCGGGCCTTCATGGGGGCCTGCCTGCTCAACCGCTACAAGGGCGGGCGCAAGGCGATGCAGGCCGACCCGGCGATGACGCTGATCTCCGAGGACCGCCAGGAACTCGCTCAGCAGATCGGGGCGTTGATGCGCCTCGGCGCTGCGATCGCGGGGGCGACGCCGGGATATCTGGCGCAGTGTCCGGTTCTGGTCGAAGACGGCGCGCTCGTGATGCGCCCGAGGCAGTCTGCGCGCGTCTTTGTCGGGGAGCATGTCGAAAAGCGCCTCGTTCAGGCGGCGCGTCAGATGGATCTTGAGGCCCGGGTTGAATAGCGCTGGCTTCGCATTGGGTGCCTGTCTGCGATGCGGGTGATTCAGTGCCGGGAGTTCGGTCCGCCGGAGGATCTGATCGTCGCCGAGCAGCCCGAGCCGGAAGCGGGTCCGGGTCAAGTTCTTGTGCGCCATCGGGCCTGGGGCCTGAACTATGTCGATCTCCTGATGTGCGCGGGTGGCTATCAGTTGAAACCGGAACTCCCGTTCGTGCCGGGACTCGAGGCCGCGGGTAACGTGATTGCCATCGGGGACGGCGTGACGGGTTTTGCGGTCGGCAACCGGGTGATGACCTCGGCCCGTCCGGGCGCGTTCTGCGAGGTCATGGCGCTTGACGCGGCTGACGCGCTGCCGATCCCGGAACCGTTCGGTTATGCCGAGGCGGCTGTCTTTCGTTCGGCCTACGTGACCGCCTGGAATGCGCTGGTACACGGAGCCCGCTTGGCCGCGGGCGAGACCTTGCTGGTGCACGGGGCCGCCGGAGGGGTCGGGCTTGCGGCGGTCCATGTCGGACGGCTGCTCGGCGCGATCGTGATCGCCACGGCGGGGACCGACGAGAAGCTGGCTGTGGTCAAGGCCGAGGGCGCTGACCATCTGGTGAACTACTCGGGCGGGTTTCGCGATGCTGTTAAGGATCTGACGGGTGGGCAGGGCGCTGACGTGATCTATGACCCGGTCGGCGGCGCCGTCGCCGAGGAGAGTCTCCGCTGCATGAACTTCGGCTGCCGGGTGCTCTATATCGGGTTCACGGGTGGCGCGCCGGTCTCGGTCCGATCCAACCTGCTGCTCATCAAGGGCGCCTCGGCTATCGGCTTTCGCGCCGGCGAGGTTGGGCGCCGGAATCCCGGGCTGAACGAACAGAGCATGGCGACGCTGCTCAAGCTGGCCGGGGCGGGGCGGTTGCGGCCCCATATCTCACACCGCGCAAAGTGGCCGGACGTGCAAGCCGCAATGGCACCGATCCGGAGCCGCGAAGTCATTGGCAAGGTGGTGATGGAGCTTTGAGTATGAGTGAACTGCCGAAGATCTGGTTTTCACGGGTTTTGAACCATGCGAACGCCACCGTCCCGCTCAACTTCTCGATAAGTAGCGACAAGCTGACATACGGGCAGCGATTTCGTGCTTACGAGCCGGTTGCTGCCGAAGAGGCGCCGGAGTACCTGTACTTTCATCGGGATAAAAAGCAGATATCCAAGACAAGGGAACATGCGTTTAGAATAATTGACGGCGTGTCGGTGGTATCGCCGGCCGTTTGCGACGTCCTCACTAAGTTTGATCTTGGGGCAACGCAGCTTTTCGAAGTTCCGATCTACAACAACGAAAAGAAGAAGCCGTCGAAGTATCCGCCGCACTATGTGCTTCATGTTGCGGAAACCAAATCAACATTTGTTCCCGAGGCTTCTGAGAACGTTGCGCGGGTTGTCGGCTACTACGATACCGAACCTCGGCCCGGCGCGCCATGGCGCGGAGTTGGAAGTACCGATCACCTCGCTGTCCGGGCTGACTGCGCCTCGGGTCCAGCAATCTGGGCTGATCCAAATACAAAGTATCGTCTTTTCTTTAGCGAGAAACTGGTCACGGCACTTGTTGACGCTGGCATCAAACCGAAAGCGCTTCACCTGTTCGAGGCAACGGTGCTTCCATGAGCGCCATGGGGGAATTCGACTCCGCTGCGATTACGACATGCATCGCCAGCCCGGAGTGGCTCCGGGGGCGTTCGGTCATGGCTCGTGCGGGGGCCGGTCTGTCCGGCGATCTCTGCAATCATCGCGTGAGATGAATGGGCGGCGGGCCCGCCTTGGGGTCTTCTGACATGATGGTACGACCCCAGGAGCTTCTGACCGGCCGTACCCTCATGCTCGTCCGATCGAACTTCGGGGTTGTTGGCCCCGGCTAGCAGGACGGGTTATCGGCGGGTTTGGTTAAAATCTGCTGAAAATGCGAACGGCTGCCAGCGCGCGCTCGCAACGCTCCCAAGTTTGAGCGCGCTCGTTGATGACCTCCGACCAGCCGTGCTATCGGCTCGACCCCCGGGGTTGACCCGGGACCCCGACCACACCGCATTCGTCGTCCTGCGTCCAGATCCCCGCTCAAGGCGCGGACCGTGCCGGAGGACTGCCCCGTTGCGTGCGGCGCGCCCGCGCTTGCGCCTTGTCGGGGCTTCCAATACATCTCCGCCCGACCGTTAACGCCGAGGATGCCGCGATGCGCCTGACCCGCTATTTCCTGCCCGTCCTGAAGGAGACCCCGGCGGACGCCCAGATCGTCTCGCACCGGCTGATGTTGCGCGCAGGCATGATCCGGCAGGCGTCGGCGGGGATCTACTCGTGGCTGCCGCTCGGCTACAAGGTGCTGCGCCGGATCGAGCAGATCGTGCACGAGGAGCAGCAGCGCGCCGGTGCGATCCCGATCCTGATGCCGACGATCCAGTCTGCCGATCTCTGGCGCGAAAGCGGGCGCTATGACGGGTACGGGGCCGAGATGCTGCGCATCCGCGACCGGCACGACCGCGACATGCTCTACGGTCCGACAAACGAGGAGCAGGTCACCGAGATCTTCCGCGCCTATGCCGGGTCTTACCGCGACGTGCCAAAGATCCTCTACCACATCCAGTGGAAGTTCCGCGACGAGGTCCGGCCCCGGTTCGGCATCATGCGCGGGCGCGAGTTCCTGATGAAGGACGCCTATTCGTTCGACATCGATCAGGACGCGGCGCTGCACTCGTACAACCAGATGCTGGTTGCCTATCTCAAGACCTATGAGCGGATGGGCCTGCAGGCATTCCCCATGCGCGCCGAGACCGGACCGATTGGCGGCGATTATTCCCACGAGCTGCTGGTTTTGGCCGACACGGGCGAATCCGAGGTCTTCTACGATGCCAGGGCGACCGAGCTGACGTTCGGGGACAGGCGGGTCGACTGGGACAACCGGGCTCAGCTGCAAGGGATCTATGATGAATGGTCGGCGATGTATGCGCGGACCGAGGACACCCACGATCCCGCGGTCTTCGAGGCCGAGGTGCCGGAGGAGCGGCGCCGTTCCTCGCGGGCGATCGAGGTCGGGCAGCTTTTCTATTTCGGCACCAAGTATTCCGAGCCGCTGGGCTGCGTCGTCGCCAACGCCGATGGCGAGAAGCTGCCGCTTCACATGGGCTCCTACGGCGTCGGCGTCTCGCGGCTGGTCGGGGCGCTGATCGAAGCCAATCACGATGACAATGGCATCATCTGGCCCGAGGCCGTCGCGCCGTTCCATGTCGGGATCGTCAACCTTCGGCAGGGCGACGAGGCCTCGGACGCGGCGTGTGGCGAGCTCTACACCGAGTTGTCGCGGCTGGGCTTCGAGGTGCTCTACGACGACCGCGACGCGCGCGCCGGCGACAAGTTCAACACGATGGACCTGATCGGGCTGCCGTGGCGCATCACCGTCGGCCCGCGCGGCTTGCAGAAGGGGCTGGTGGAGCTTACCTCCCGGCGGAGCGGTGAGATGGAGGAGATGTCTCCGCAGGCGGCGATCGACCGGCTGTATCAGATTTACGAGGGCATCTGAGCCCACCGGCGGCTGGGTCATCCATCCGCGGACAGAGTTTGGGACCGCACATGTTCAACCGCCTCGAATGGATGATCGCCGGGCGCTACCTGCGTGCGCGCCGCAAGGAAGGCGCGATCTCGGCCATCGCGTGGTTCTCGCTGATCGGGATCATGCTCGGCGTTGCGACGCTGATCATCGTGATGGCCGTCATGGCGGGCTTTCGCACCGAATTGATCGGGCGGATCATCGGGGCGCAGCCGCACGCGCTGGTGAACGGGCTGACGACCGAAGGCGTGCCGGATTTCGACGCGGTCGCGGACCGGGTCCGGGCGGTGCCGGGGGTGACGCGGGCGGCTCCGAGGCTGGAGCAGACCGTGATGGCCTCGACCTCGCGTGCTGCGACCGGGGTGCTCGTGCGCGGGATGCGCAAGGCCGATCTTATGACGCTGCCCGGGATCGCCGATCCGGAAGAAGCCTACGGCAATATCGAGGATTTCGACAAAGGGATCGCCGTTGCGTCCGGCGTCGCCCGGTCGCTCAGCGTTGCGGTCGGCGACAAGGTCACGCTGATCACGCCGCCGAACAAGGACACGGCGTTCGGGCGCATTCCGACCCGCCGGAGCTATACGGTTCAGTACATCTTCCAGGTCGGGATGTATCAGTATGACAGCGTTTTCGTCTTCATGCCGTTGGCCGAGGCGCAGGGTTTTCTCAACAAGCGCGGCCGGATCGACAGCATCGAGATTTCCGTCACCGACCCGGACGCGATCGCGTTCAACCAGACCGACCCGCTGAGCATCGAACTGACTCGCGAGATCGGGCCGGGGGTGTTTCTGTCCAACTGGAAGGGCCAGAACGGTGCGTTCATCGCGGCCCTGGATACCGAGCGCACGGTGATGTTCATCATCCTGTCGCTGATCATTCTGGTGGCGGCACTGAACATCATCTCGGGCCTGATCATGCTCGTGAAGGAAAAGGGTCAGAACATTGGAATCATGAGGACATTCGGGATGACGCGCGGTGCGATCCTGCGGGTCTTCTTCATTTGCGGCGCGTCGATCGGCGTGGTGGGAACCATCGCGGGCTGCATTCTGGGGCTGCTGTTCGTGACCTATATCCGGGAGATCCAGGGCGTCGTCGAATGGATCTCGGGCGGCAGCGTGTGGGATCCGACCGTGCGCTATCTCACGCAGATCCCGGCGATCCTGCACACGTTCGACGTGGTGCTGACCGTCGTCATCGCCTTGTCGCTCTCGTTCCTCGCCACGTGGTATCCGGCGCGCCGTGCCGCCTCGCTCGATCCGGTCGAGGCGTTGCGGTATGAGTGATGCCCTGCGCCTCTCCGGCATAAAGCGGACGTTCCAGCAGGGTGAAAAGGCGCTGGAGGTGCTCAGGGGCGTCGATCTGGCGATTTCCGAAGGCGAGATCGTCGCGCTGGTGGCGCCGTCAGGTGCGGGCAAGTCGACGCTTCTGCACATCGCCGGGCTGCTCGATACGCCGACCGAAGGCACCGTTTCAATCGGGGATCGGGAGGTGAGCAGTCTCGGCGATACGGCGCGCACAGGGGCGCGCGGGCAGTTGCTGGGTTTCGTCTATCAGTTCCACCACCTGCTGCCGGAATTCAGCGCGCAGGAAAACGTCTCGATCCCGCAGATGGCGGCCGGGATCAGCAAGGTGTCGTCGCTCAAGCGCTCGACCGAACTGCTGGAAAAGGTCGGGCTGGCCGAGCGGATCGGCCATCGTCCGGCGGAACTCTCGGGCGGCGAGCAGCAGCGCGTGGCGATCTGCCGGGCTCTGGCCAACAATCCCAAGGTGCTGCTGGCCGACGAGCCGACAGGAAATCTCGATCCTGAAACCGCGGGGCGGGTCTTCGATATGCTGATCGGTGTCGTGCGCGACACGGGACTGGCCGCGCTGATCGCCACGCACAACCACGATCTGGCGGCGCGGATGGACCGGGTCGTGCGGCTCGATGCAGGCCGCATCGCCTGAACCGCCGGAGGAGTCGTTTGGGGATATGCGGACCGCTCTGATCACAGGTGCTGCGCGCGGTATCGGTCTCGCAACGGCCCGGCGGTTTCTCGAGGACGGCTGGTCCGTCGCACTCCTCGATATCGATGGCGCGGCGCAAGAGGCGGCGGCGGAGGGTCTGAACGAGCCGGACCGGGTTCTCGCGATCACGGCCGACGTTGCCGAACGCACGCAGGTTAAGGATGCGCTAGATGCCGTCCGCGACCGCTTCGGCCGGCTCGACGCGCTGGTCAACAATGCCGGCGTTGCCGTCTTCAAACCGATTCTGGAGACGCAGCCCGACGAGTGGCAGCGCGTGATCGACGTGAACCTGACGGGCCCCTTTCTGTGCACCCAGGCCGCCGTACCGCTAATGGTGGAGAGCGGCGGCGGCGCCATCGTCAACATCGCCTCGATTTCCGGGATGCGGGCGAGCACGCTGCGGGTTGCCTACGGCACCTCGAAGGCCGGTCTCATGCACCTGACCAAGCAGATGGCCGCCGAGTTCGCCGGTCTCGGCATTCGTGCCAATTGCGTTGCGCCCGGCCCCGTGGACACGGCCATGTCGAAGCAGGTCCACACCAACGCGATCCGGGCCGATTACCACGATGCCATCCCGCTCGGCCGATACGGGTTCGAGGAGGAACTGGCCGAGGCCATTCACTTCCTGTGTTCGGACCGGGCCAGCTACATCACGGGCCAGACGCTCGGCGTCGACGGTGGCTTCGAGGCAACGGGGATTGGATTGAAAACGCTCCGGGACGGTGACTGAGACGTTCGTTCAACACACGTCTGACCGGCTTTTCGTCCTCTCTGATCGAAGAGCAGTTTGGCTTTACGGGCCGTTTCTTGCGCATGTTTGCGCGGTGACGTCCGATGCGGCGACCGGTCTTGTCGCGAACTTTCTCGACCTGGTTTGGCGCGACGGCACGCGGTCCTTGTGATCAGAAATCTGGAGATCGGAGGGCGGCTTCGCTTGAAAGGGTGAAACCGGTCGCGAACACGCATTGGCAACAGGAGTCTGCGTTCGCGATGTGCGTTCAGGGTATGGCGCTGAGCATTCGGTGACTGCGCTGGTGCGGACCGGTCGGTTCTCTGTGCGATGTTTGTTTTCAGGCAAGGATGCAAACCGCGCTCCGCGTCGATGAGCCTGAGAGGCACTGACAGCGGCCCGGTGACTGGGTGCAACAAAGAAAAATCTCAAAAAGAGAAATAGCCTCTTGCGAATCACGACTCGGCGAGCTACTTAAGCGCCATCTTAAATGTCATAATGACATATTGAAGGGGAAACCAAGAATGCCATACCGTCCGTCAAGCACCATCACCATGTTCTTCTGCGGCAGCGGCAACAACCTGTCCGAGTACAAGGCGACCAAGCACGCCGTCCCGTATTTGTGCAAGATCGCTCGCTTCCGCCACATCGGCTTCGCAGGCCCTGGCGGAAACTCGAACAGCACCGCCGTCTACAAGATGAACGACAACGGCACCTTCTTCCGCAACGACGACGGCAACAAGGTCTACGTCGGCCCGAAGGAGATCGGAACGAGCAAAAAGTCGGGCGCGACCGGCGCCGGTGTCGGTGCCACGATCAAGTCGGCCCTGGACTGGCTGAAGCTGCACATGGACGGAACCGCGGGCGGTGCGCCGGTCGACACGATCAACATGTGTGGGCACAGCCGCGGCTCGGTCACCGCCGTGATCGTCGCCTGGGCGATCCAGGCGATCTACAAGCCGACGCGGCCGAACCTGAAGGTCAACCTGTTCCTGTTCGACCCGGTCGCGGGCTACAAGAACCACTTCCAGTCCATGTACAGCCACAGCGGCGTGACCTTCCAGGTCGACATCAACCAGTTGCCGAACTGTGTCGACAACTTCGAGGGCGTCATGGCTGCCAACATGGAAGGCAGCTACCTGGTGATGTCCAAGGACAAGGGCTTCCAGAGCTCGATGCCGGCCGCTCCGAACAACGGCGGCTACTACCGGGTCTTTGTCATGCCCGGTGGCCACAACGGCGCCACCAAGTTCAATCTGGACAAGTCGGGATCGAACATCGGACGGATCGGCCTGCACCTGGCCCAGACTTTCCTCGAGTGGTGCGGAAGCCGGTTCTCGGTCAATCACAAGCTGACCGATGCTCAGGTGCTGGAAGCCTACGCGATGGCACGCAATCCGAATGCCGGGATGTCGGGCGTGAAGAAGAAGCTGGACGAAGACCGTCACTTCTTCTCGGGCAACAACACGATGCTGACGACGGATTACCGCGCGCCGCTGGTCCGCAAGCATCTGGGTCACGGTCACGCGTTCTTCGTGAACAACCACCACAAGGAGCTGTTCCTGCGGACCTTCGGCGGTCACGACTGGACCATGTTCATCGCGTCCGGGATGATCTCGCTGGACGAGGTCAAGCGCCTGCGCACGGTGGGGAACACCTACAACGAGACGATCACGGCGATTGTCGAGCTTGGGCTGATCGTTGTGCCGAACCAGCCAGAGATGCAGATGGCCGCCTGAGAAGGACGTCACTCCGCCGCCGGGGCGTGTCTCCGGCGGGCCTGTATCGGCCGGCGCGCAAGCGTCGGCCTTTTCGGTTCAGAGAACGGTCACCCGATACCCCGCGCGCGGGAAGTGCACGCAGACGTCGCCGGCCCGTTCGTCGGTGCGCAGAATAGCAACGGTGTCGCGGGTCGCGGCCTGAACCATGCCCTCGACCGCCTGTTCGCCACCATCGAGGTCCGGACCGACGGACACCTGCATGCCGACGGTCAGACCCTGCGGATCGAGCGGATCCTCGGCGGCATTCGTCGCGATTGGCGTGTCCTTGGCGATCTGGATGGCCTCCGCCGGTGACAGCTCTGACGAGGTGCCGTGACCGACGGCGGTCATGCGCTCCTCCCAGCCCGACAGTGCCTCGAACTGTGACAGGAAGGCCGGCCCGTCGGCCCAGCGGCCGCGGATGAACCAGACGACATGCCAGATCAGCGCGTCGGGCAGGCCGGGCTCGGCGCCGAGCATGAACTGGCGCCCGGTCGCCAGCCGGTCGTTGGCCCAGCCGAAATGGGCGCGAAGCTGTGCGGCGAGGTGCGGGAGGTCTCCGCCGGCCGCTTTCAGACCCTCGGCCCAGTCCGGGCCCAGATAGAGGCGCCCGCGATCCGCCGCGAAGGCCGGATCGAGAGCGTCGCCCGCAGCGCCCAGGATGATCTTGACGCAAAGATCGAAGAGACCGCCATCGGTCCAGCGGCTGACGCCGTAAGCCATGCCGTCGGCACCGCCCGGGAAGAAGGTCGGCGACGGATGCCGCTGCTCGATCTCGCGCAGGATGCAGATCGAGTCGCAGTAGATGTCCGATCCGATCTGCATCACCGGTGTGCGCCGGTAACCTCCGGTCAGGGCGACCACATCCGGTTTCGGCGGCAGGCGCGGGATCTCGACATCGCGCCACGCAAGTCCCTTCATGCCGAAGGCGATACGGACTTTCTCGGCAACCGGGCTTTGCGGATAGTTGTGCAGAATTATCTCGGACATGGGCGTCTCCTTCAGGGAAGCCTTCTGTCCGGCAGGGCGTGCTTGCGTCAACCCACGGCGGCGTTACCCGCTCACCGGCGTCTCGTGCACGTAGCGCCAGATCAGCCGTTTGCCCGCTTCGAACAGGACGGTGGAGCGGCGATGGTTCCGCGCGGCGGAGTTGCGCGCACCTGTCTGATGTTCCTCGTAGGTGGCGAGCAGGACACCCGGATAGGCCGCGATCAGCCGTGCGCCTGCGATGGTGATCCGGAAATCCGGACTTGCCCCGTGCGCTTCGCCGACGGCATCGAGCAGCGTCGATCGCGTGAGCGAGATGCCTGACGGCTGGACCCTTTCGAACTCCTCATGCAGGGAATTGGCGAACCCTTGCTCGAACGCTTCGTGAGCATATTCGCCGCGGAACCAGCCCGACAGAAAGGCATGGAGCCGTTCGATCTCGACAATCACGTCTTCTTCCATGCCCATCGGTCCTGTTCTTCCCGGGCGCAATCCAGTGCCAGATCTTCGCATCCGGTGCGCACTCGGCACCCGATGGCGCCGCGATACGGACAAGGCGCCCCGGCAGGGTGCAAACGAACGTTCTTTGCCGGGCAGAAAGTGAGACACATCAGATGGTTCTTCGCTTACGCAGCCGAGACATGGTGCGTGCCACCGGCAACGAACGCTACTCCCGACGCCTTGGATAGCACTGTTTGCGGTTATGGTGAACGTTCAGTTGACGGCGGCGATCGTTATGCGGGCCGTGCGCCAGGACTGTGCGCGTTGAGTCAGCCGCGTCCCGGTTGGCGATTCTGCTGCACGAGCCGCCGTCCGACCAACGTTCCGCCGAGGCCGACGAGGATCCAGGCGAAGAGCGGCACCCGCCGTTTCTCGGCCGGAATGCGGATCACACCATCGCTTCCAACCGCCATCTCATGCCTGCCGATTTCCGTTCCGTCGCGGAATTCGCGGATCGTCACATCGACCGGGCCGAGGCCGGTCTCGGGCAGGTCCAGCGTGATCGCCCCGGCGGTATTCTCGACATAGGCGATAAAGCCGACATAGCCCTGCAGGTCCGCGAGACCCGGCGGTGTCGCCGGATCGTCAACGGAACAGACGCCAACGGCGATCAGTGCCTCGAGCGGCGTCGTAATGGGCAGTGCAAGCGCGATCGGGTGAACCATCAAAGAAAGCGCTTCAAACGGGATCTTCGCGCCGTCGAGAGTGGCCCCGGTCCGCGCGATCAGTTCGTCGCCGATATCGAAGGTGCCCTCGCGCAGATCTGCAAAGTGCACGAAACCCTGATCGTTGGTCAGCCTGGCGTGCGGCAGCCCGAACGCATCGAGCAGCGTGTCGGCGCGCGCGGCCGCATAGAGCTCGATGCTGCCGTCCTGCCGGTCGAGCAGGAGTTCGAGTTCGGCAGCGTCCGCGCCGAGTGCCTGACCGGCGACAGACCCTGCGATCAGGACCGCGGCAAGACGTTTGACGATGGCTTGGCTCCAGCGCATGCCGGGCATATAGAGCAAATGCGGGCCGAAGTTAAGGTTTGCCCGCGCGACTTCACGGCTCCGTTTTTGTCATTGCGCAGAGCAATTCGAACATCACGGTCGCGCCGTTCAACGCGGTGATCCCGCCCACATCGAACGGCGGTGAAACCTCGACCATATCGGCGCCCGCGATGTTCAGTCCCGCCAACCGGCGGCACATGCCCTGAGCCTCGCGCATCGTGATGCCGCCCGCTTCCGGCGTGCCGGTGCCCGGGGCAAAGGCCGGGTCCAGCGAGTCGATGTCGAAGGAGACGTAGATCGGTATGTCGCCGACGATCTCGCGCGCCTCCTCGATGCAGGCGCGCCAGCCGCGTTCCTCGACTTCCTCGATCATCATCACGCGCATGCCGGTGTCGAAGCTGAACTTCCACATGTCCGACATGTAGAGCGAGCCGCGGATGCCGATCTGGACGACCTTGGTCGGGTCGAGCAGGCCTTCGTCGACGGCGACCTTGAACGGCGCCCCATGATGAAACCGCGAACCGCCATAATTGTCGCCGGTGTCGCAATGGGCGTCGATGTGGATCATGCCGAGAGGCGCGTCCCTGGCGATCGCGCGCAGGATCGGCAGGCTGATCGAGTGATCGCCGCCGCAGGCCAGCGTCTTGATCCCAGCCGCATGGGTCCGCGTGAAGAAGTCCTCGATCTCGCGATGAGCGCCTTCCAGTTCGTAAGGCTTTGCGATCCAGGCATCGCCGATATCGGCGACCTTGGCGGCCTCGAACGGAGAGGCGCCGGTGGCCTGATTGATCCGTCGCATCAGGCTCGACTGGTTGCGAACCTCGCGCGGCCCGTGACGCGGACCGGGACGGTTCGTGACGCCGCCGTCATAGGGCACGCCGCACACACCGATCTCGGGCGGCGCGGCCTCGAAATCCTCCACGTAGGGAGCGCGAAAGAACGTGGCCAGACCGGTGAACCGGGGCCGCTGCATCGGGTCGTCAAAGGCGAGCGCTTCTCTGTCAGTCATGGCGCCACCCTTTCCCCGAATCCCGGCATGGCGCAAGTCTTGTTGCGGTGCAGCATCGGAGCGTTCGAAACGGCGACTCGGATAATAGGCATTAACCCTTGCAATTCATGAATTTAGCCTTGCAATCCGCGCATAGCCCGTTTGCGGCTGTGCCGGTTGTCCGCGTCATGGTGCATCGCAATATCTCCCGCAGACAGAGATTATGACGACCCGTACAAAGGATACGTGACATGGCTCATACCGCGAAGTTCTCCCAGCCGCTGCCGAACACATCGACCAACATCGTCGACGGCGCGTCCCGCGCGTTCAACCGCATCGGTGACCGGATCCTCGAAGGCATGGTCCTTCTGGGAGAGAATTCGACTGCGGCGAAGAAGGCGCGCCAGTTTCAGGCGCTGAACGCTCTGAGCGACGAAGCCCTGGCCAAGCGCGGGCTGAAGCGTGACGGGCTTGCCAGCCACGTCTTCGGACCCCTGTTCAGCTAAGGCCGAACCTCCCGGGCGCGACGAGCCCGTTGCTTGAAGCGCCTAGAAGCATAACGAAAAAACGCGCGCCGGTCCTGCATAGGGCCGGCGTTTTCGTTTTCGTAAGCATGATTTGGCAGAAGGCCGCACGTGTTTTGCGGTTGCGGTCCTGCCGGACATCGGCGCTCTGCCTTCCGCGCTCCCTTGAGAGGAATTCAGGATGGCACAGTCATTGACGCGGTCACTCGCCGAACTTCTTGTCGTCCGCGCGCATCACGAAACCGCCGAGGATTGCGGCGGCCAATCTGAACGGGATGCCGAGCCTTCGCCGAACCGGGCTGAGGATACGGGGCGTGGCCCGGATCTGCTCACGCTCAGCGACGTCGATCTTGCCCGCAGAGGATTGTCGCGCGGGGTTCTTGCCTTGCGCTACGGATCCTGAAACCCGTCAACCGCGATCCGGGCGGCGCGGCGGCCGCCGTCGGGATCAGCGTCTTCGCGGAGCTGTCTGCGACAGGCCGATATCGCGCAGCAGATGGTCGTCGAGCGATGCGAGTTTCATGGACATCGCATTGCTGAAGCCGCGCATTTCAAGCTCGCTCGCCAGATCTTCGCGCCTCTGCGCCTGACCGTGCATCAGCAGATCATCCAGCATTCGTTCATACATCCGTCGCCCTCCGATTGAACCCGGCGACAACGTACGAGTGAGGGCTTAACCGGCGGTGCGGGAACGTCGTTAAGATTCAGGATTTTTGCACTGCATCGAAGATCGCGCGGTGTGCTCGAATAACCTGTTTGATGTCTTCACGAACACGCATAGCCTCGCGCCATGACTGCTCCCCGATTCCTGCACCTGCGCGTCCATTCAGCCTATTCGCTGCTTGAAGGCGCCCTTCCGATGAAAAAGCTGCCGGGCCTGGTGGCGGATGCCGGTTTCCCGGCCGTGGCGGTGACGGACACGAACAACCTTTTCGGCGCTTTGGAGTTTGCCGAAGGTGCTGCGAAGGCGGGGCTTCAGCCGATTATCGGGACCGAGTTGTCGATCGTCGACGGTCCGCGCGCGCCGGGATCGCGCAGTGCGGACCCGAGCAAACTGGTCCTGCTCGCGCAAAATCGGGAGGGATATGAAAACCTGATGGCGCTGAGTTCCGCGGCCTTCATGGAGGTCGACGCGTCGGACCTGCCGCATGTCACGCTGGAACAGGTCGAGCGTCATTCGGACGGGGTCATCTGTCTGACCGGCGGCGCCGGTGGCCCGCTCGGGCGGCTGATCGAAGGCGGCAAAGACGCCTCGGCGCTTGCGCAGCGTTTGATTTCCGCGTTTCCGGACCGGCTCTACATCGAGATTCAGCGCCACGGCACGGACGGCGCATTGCGAACCGCGGCAGAGGATGCGACCGAACCCGGTCTCGTCCGGCTGGCCTACGATCTCGATCTTCCGCTGGTCGCGACGAACTCCGTTTATTACGCCGCGGCGAACATTGCCGAAGCGCACGATGCGTTTCTCTGCATCGGGCAGGGCGGCTATGTGAACGACCCGAAGCGCGAGCGGCTGACGCCGGAGCACTATCTCAAGTCCGAGGTCGAGATGGTCGAGCGCTTCGCCGATCTCCCCGAAGCCTTGGAGATGACGGTCGAGATCGCCAGACGTTGCGCCTTTCGGCCGCGAACGCACGATCCGATCCTACCGAAGTTCGCCGACGACGAAGTCGAGGAACTGCGGCGCCAGTCGCGCTACGGCCTGAAGGAGCGGCTTGCTGTTATTCCGCATGCTGCGCCGGTCGAAGACTACGAGAAGCGGCTCGATTTCGAGCTCAGCATCATCGAGAAGATGGGTTTTCCCGGCTACTTCCTGATCGTCGCGGACTTCATCAAATGGGCCAAGGAGCGGGACATTCCCGTGGGTCCGGGCCGTGGGTCCGGGGCCGGATCGCTTGTCGCCTACGCGCTGACGATTACCGATTTGGATCCATTGCGTTACGGCTTGCTGTTCGAGCGGTTTCTCAATCCCGAGCGGATCTCGATGCCGGATTTCGACATCGATTTCTGCCAGGATCGGCGCGGTGAGGTCATCACCTATGTGCAGGAAAAGTATGGCCGCGACCGGGTCGCCCAGATCATCACCTTTGGTGCCCTTATGTCGAAGATGGCGGTCCGCGATATCGGGCGCGTCCTGCAGATGTCCTACGGTCATTGCGACCGGCTCGCCAAACTGATCCCGGTCGAAGGCGTCAAGCCGGTCTCGATCAAGCAGGCCCGCAAGGACGAGCCAAAGCTGGAGGAAGAGGCGCGGCGCGAAGAGTCTGTCGCGACCCTGCTCGACTACGGCGAAAAGCTCGAAGGGTTGTTGCGCAATGCCTCGACGCATGCCGCGGGCGTGGTGATCGGTGACCGGCCGCTGATGCAACTGGTCCCGCTCTATCAGGATCCGCGTTCGGACATGCCCGCGA
Organism: Pseudomonadota bacterium; assembly: GCA_039184865.1. Taxonomy (GTDB): domain Bacteria; phylum Pseudomonadota; class Alphaproteobacteria; order Rhodobacterales; family Rhodobacteraceae; genus Thermohalobaculum. The sequence continues at coordinate 68,680 of JBCDAV010000015.1, forward strand.
CCCAGTTCAACATGAAATGGGTCGAACCAGCGGGTCTGGTGAAGTTCGATTTTCTGGGCCTGAAGACGCTCACGGTCATCCAGAACTGCCTCGATCTTCTGAAACTGCGCGGGATCGATCTGGACATCAACGCGATCCCGCTCGATGACGCGGCAGCCTACGAGCTTTATTCGCGGGCCGACACGGTCGGCGTGTTCCAGGTCGAATCCGCGGGCATGCGCGATGCGCTGCGGCAGATGAAGCCGACCTGCATCGAGGACATCGTGGCGCTGGTCGCGCTCTATCGGCCCGGCCCGATGGAGAACATCCCGAAGTTCTGCAACGTGAAGAACGGGCGGGAACCACGCGAGGGCATTCATCCGTTGATCGATCCGCTGCTCGACGAGACGCAGGGCATCATCGTCTATCAGGAACAGGTGATGGAGATCGCCCGTAAGATGGCGGGTTATTCGCTCGGCGGTGCCGACATGCTGCGTCGCGCCATGGGCAAGAAGATCCAGGAGGCGATGGACGCCGAGAAGCCGAAATTTCTCGCAGGGGCGGCGGAGAACGGCGTCGAGGAGGGCAAGGCGGTTGAGGTCTGGAACCTGCTCGACAAGTTCGCGAACTACGGGTTCAACAAGTCCCACGCCGCAGCCTATGCCGTGGTCAGCTACCAGACGGCCTATCTCAAGGCGAATTACCCGGTCGAGTTCATGGCGGCTGTTATGAACCTTGATGTGCATCTGACGGACAAGCTGAACGTCTACGTGCAGGAATGTCGGCGCATGGGTGTCGAGATCACGCCGCCCTGCGTGCAGACATCCGAGCCGATGTTCACGGTGCGCGACGGCAAGGTTTTGTACGCGCTCGGGGCACTGAAGAACGTCGGCGTCGAGGCGATGAAGCTGATCACCGATGCGCGGGCCGACGGGCCGTTCGCGAGTGTGTTCGATCTCGCAGCACGTGTCGATCTCAAGCACGTCGGCAAGCGGGCGCTCGAAAACCTGGCGCGGGCCGGGGCGCTGGATCGCTTGCTTCCCAACCGGCGGCGCGTCTTCAAGTCGCTCGATGCGATCGTCGATTATTCTGCGACCACACATGACGAGAAATGCTCGAGTCAGGTTTCCCTGTTCGGCGGGCCGGGCGAGGGTCTGCCGCCGCCGAAGCTCGCCGGGAGTGAGGACTGGCTGCCGACAGAGCGTCTGGGCGAGGAACTCGGCGCTGTCGGGTTCTATCTCTCGGGCCATCCCCTGGACGACTACCTGCCTCCGCTGGCGCGCAAGAAGATCGTCACCGGCACAGAATTCATGGCCGGGACCGGAAAGCGCGGCGGGTCGGGGCGCATCGCGGGCACGCTGACCGCGCGGCGAGATCGCAAGTCGGCGCGCGGGACGCGGTTCGCCTTCATTCAGTTTTCCGACCCGCAAGGGCTCTGGGAGGTGATGGCGTTCTCGGACGTGCTCTCGGACAATGATGATCTGCTGCAGGCGGGTCGCAACCTTGTCTGCCATGTTGAAGCGGAGGTTTCCGACGAGCAGACCCGGCTGATGCTGCGCGCGGTGCAGCCGGTCGAAATGGTGGCCGAGGACGCGGCCGATGTCGGTCTCGAGATCGAGATCGATGATGCAGGCGCGCTGCAGTCGATCCGCAACCGGCTGGAACTGGTCTCGACAGAGGCGCGTCGCCGCCGGGGCGAGGGACCAGTCCGGCTTCTGCTTCCGCTGATTGACGAGGACCGGATCGTGCAGATCGATCTGCCCGGGCAGTATGCGATTTCGTCCGAAATCCGCGGCGCGATCAAGGCCGTGCCCGGGGTCACGGCAGTCGCTGAATTCTGAACAGGCCGTCCTGTCAGTCCTCTGTTTTTTCGGTTGCGTTCGGCGGTCACGCGGCGCTCACGGGCGATTGATTCCGAGTTGATAGGTTTCCACGAGCGGTTGCACCACCTTCCTGCCATCGACGAACGAGATGAACCCGACACTGGAAGGAGACACGACATGCAGAAAGTCATCGCAGGCACCATTGCCGCCGCCGTCGCTCTCAGTGCAGTTGCCGCCGCCGCTCAGGACAACACGGCACCCGCACAAAAGCCGACCGCGATCGAACGCCTGTGGACCGGGCTGACCGGCGCCACCAGCACGAAAACCAAAACGAGTGGTTCGGCGTACTCGGCATCGGACGAAGTGCTGCTCAATGGCTATGCCAAAACTGGAAAGCCGCAGCTTGACGACTGGATCCGCAATCTCCGCCGCAGCCGCGGTGGTGGCCCGAACGGCTGACAGGTACCTCGATCCTTTGGCAAATTCTCCGGCCAAAGAAGCCCCGCCCTCACCCCCTCGGGCGGGGCTTGAATTCACGCGGTGTTGATCGAGCCGAGATTTCCATTGCTGCGGTACGCGCCACTGTACTGGAGTGAGAGAAATTTGCCGCTGACAGGAGGGCGAAATGCTCAGTCGTGTTGGAACAGCAATCCTCGCCTCAATAACACTCGCCGGTTGCGCCAATGGCGGGCTGGCGCCCGAGAGGACTGAAGCAGACATTGCTCGACAGGCTGAGAGCGTGGCGGGGTTTGCAACGACCGGCAAACCTGAGTTGGATGCCTGGGTTCTGCAGCAGCGCGCCAGTCGGGGTGGCGGTCCGAATGGCTAATTGTAAGCCCGAGTTGTTGCCAAGCGCCAATGCAGAGCTCCCGGGTTCGCACCTCACGTTGTCTTGACGTCCCGCGCATGGCCATCGAGCCTTAACGCCCTAACATCCGCGGATCATTCTTTCTTCTTGAAGGGAGTCGAGATGCTCAAGCGTGACGCTGCGCCACTTTTGGCGATGATGGCTCTGGTTAGCGCCTGCGCAACCAGCGAGCCGGCACCAGAGGTCAGCAATACTTACGTCAATGATGACGCCGACCGGAAGCCGGCATTTGCCCCGACAGGCAAGCCTGAGTTGGATGCATGGTTGATCCGCAAGCGGGCGCTCACTGTTCCGAGCCGCTAGACCTCGTACTTCTAGCGGCGCGCCCCGGTGTTCACCGTTGAGCCTTGCCAATTCAGTTTGGCTCCTCTAGACGATGACGCTCTGCGCCGCGCCCGACGCTCGTGATTTCGTTTTTGTTCAACGCTTTAGCGTGGGCGGAACGATTCTTCGCAACGACGCTTCGCGCGCTCTCGGTGTCCTTTTTGAGGGGAGAACAGGATGATCGGGCGGCTCAACCATGTCGCGATCGCGGTGCCTGATCTGAAGGCTGCGTCGGATCTTTATCGGTCAACGCTCGGCGCAACCGTATCGGATCCGCAGGCCGAACCTGACCACGGTGTCACGGTTGTGTTCGTGGAACTTCCCAACACGAAGATCGAGTTTCTCGAACCGCTTGGCGAGGGCTCACCGATTGCGGGGTTTCTCGACAAGAACCCGGCTGGCGGCATCCACCACATTTGCTACGAGGTCGACGATATCCTGAGTGCGCGGGATCGGCTGAAAGACGACGGAGCGCGGGTGCTCGGGGATGGGGAACCGAAGATCGGCGCGCACGGCAAGCCAGTGCTGTTCCTTCACCCGAAGGACTTCAACGGTACCCTCGTTGAACTGGAGCAGGCATGACGATCACGTCGGCCATCGTCGTATTCGCGGTGATCTGGGCGATTGTATTTTTCTTGGTCCTTCCGTTCGGTCAGGTGAGCCAGCTCGAGGACGGTGAGATCCTTCCGGGGACGCCCGCCAGCGCTCCGACCGATGCGATGATCCGCCGTAAGCTCCTGCTTACCACGGCGATCACGGTCGTTCTTTTCACACTGGTCTATCTGACTGTGGTGAACCGCTGGATCACGCTGGACGACTTGACGTTCATGACGCCGCCATCGGAGCGCTAGACGCCGGGGCGAACCCGCGACGCACTAGGTCACGTACCCATAAACAGGATTCCGATTGATGTTGCTATGTGATTCACTTCTGCGAAAGAGCAGGAGGCAGGTTTGGCACGTTTTGATCCGACTGATTTCGAGTGGTCTGTGATCCAACCTTTGTTGCCAACGAAGGTGCGTGGGAAGCCGCGGGTCGATGATCGGCGCGTTCTGAACGGCATCTTCTGGCGGTTGCGCACAGGTGCGCCTTGGGCCGATATCCCGGCGCGCTATGGCCCGCACACGACCTGCGTCAACCGGTTCAACCGTTGGCGCAAGGCCGGACATTGGGCGCGCATTCTTGACGCTGTATCAAAAGCTTATGACGGCGACATACAGATGATCGACTCTTCCTCGATCCGGGTTCATCAGCACGCCGCGAATGGTGAAAAAAAGACGGGCGATCCGATTGCATGGGTCGCTCGCGTGGTGGGCTGACAACGAAGATTCACGCGCTCGTCGATGCCGAGGGCCGCCCAATCCACCTGAAGCTCACCGCAGGCCAGGCCTACGACGGCCGATCGGCGGCGGACATGTTCGAGACCGTTCAGGCCGGGCAAATCCTGCTTGGCGATCGTGCGTACGACAGCGATCGCCTGCGTAACAGTCTGAAGTCATGAGGTGCATGGGCTTGCATCAAGCCAATGCCCACCCGTGTGAACGTTCCATCATTCAGTGGCTGGCTCTACCGGCAGCGCAACGCAGTCGAGTGGTTCTTCAACAAGCTCAAGCACTTCCGGGCCATCGCAACCCGATACGACAAGCGCGACGACAACTTCCTAGCATCCATCCAAATCGCCTCAATCCGCATCTGGTTGCGGAATTATGAGTCGGTGACCTAGTCCGACAGGGCGTTCAAAGCTCAGGTGCTGCGTGACACGCTCCAGCGCCGATGAAACTGGTGGGTGATCGTCGCGACACCGAGGACCGGAACGATCAGGTTCATCACCGGGATCACAAGCGGTCCGGCCATGAGAGTTCCCGCGAACCAGGTCCGCCAGAAGTTCTGTTTGCGCAGAGTCGCGGCTTCCCCCGCAGGCAGGTGGCGCGCCGCCACCATTTCGAAATACTCCCGCCCGAGCAGGTATCCGTTCAGTGCAATGAAGACGATCGGCGCAAGCGGTCCTGACAAAATATAGACGATCAACGCCAGCAAGTTCAGCACGATCACCAGCCCGGTGAAGCGCAGAGATGTGACGATATCGGCGAACAACCCGGAGCGTCGCGGCTCGGGCAACTGCGGGTAGTGTTTGGTCTCGACCGCGTCCGCGATCTCATCGAGAAAAAGCCCGACGAACATCGCCGCCACGGGGATCATCAGGAACGATGAGGCAATGAGCACCGCGCCAACGGCAAGCGTCTGCAAGCCAAGGCTCGGTAGCTCGACGCGGCCGATCAGCCACCATTCCCCCAGATCGGTCGGAATGAAGCTTGCGAGCCAGCCGGCGCCCACGGACATGCCCAGCAGGAGGACGATCGTTAGGCCGAGCGCCTTTAGAAAGACCAAAAGGAAGCGCCGGTCGGAGATCTGACCGACTGCGCGAAGAAAATCTCCGATCAACGACATTATGGGCGATGCCTCATACCCATTCCGTGATCGTTGCGATTTCCGGGCGATCGCGATCTGCCGGTGTCACGGTTTCGTTGCCCAGGTGCAGGAACCCGGCGACGCTTTCGCCCGGTTTGCAGCCCAGCGAACCAGTCAGGAAGGCCTCGTCGCGACAGAGCGGTCCGGTCAACCAGTTCGCGCCCCAACCAGATGCAAGTGCCGCATTAAGGAGTGCGAGGCAAACGCCGCCCGCTGACATCTCCTGCTCCCACATTGGGATTTTCTCCGACGCCGCCGGCGACAGGATAACCGCCACGATGACGCCGCCATAGGAAAAGGACCTCGCGTTCTTCTCCACTTTGTCCGGCTCCAGTCCCATGTCGCTCATCCGCGCGGTCGCCTGATCGGCAATCTCGGCGCGTCGCGTGGGATCAGACAGCACAAGGAACCGCCAGGGCACGAGTTTGCCGTGATCGGGTGTGCGGCTGGCAGCAGTGAGCAGTGTCTCGATCTCGTCGCGCGACGGCGCTTCGGGGCCGAGCGTCTTCGCAGGGCGCGAGCGGCGTGTCAGCAGAAAGTCCAGTACATCGGGGCGGCGTTCGGGCATTCCGGGGCTCCTGTGAAATTCCTTGAGGATATGGCGGTGTCATGCCCGGCACTGACCGGATCATCCGGTTGGCCATGACTGGCTGATTTTGTCACGCTGGACCTAGGTCCTTGCCGGTGGTGACGCAAGGATCGAGCCAGCCGATTGGCTCAATGGACCCTTCACAAGGGCAGGCCGACATAGTTTTCGGCCATCGCAGTCATCGCGGCGGTGGAGCTTGTCAGGTAGTCCAGCTCGGCTTCCTGGATCTTCTGGCCGAAAGCGCCGTCTTGCGGGAAGCGGTGCATCAAGGTGGTCATCGACCAGGAAAATCGCTCGGCCTTCCAGATCCGTTGAAGAGCCTTGCGCGAATAATCCCGCAGCGCTTCATCGGACCCATCCCGATAATGGCTGATCAGAGCGGAGGAGAGATAGTGGATGTCCGAGGCGGCGAGGTTTAGGCCCTTCGCGCCCGTCGGCGGCACGATGTGCCCGGCATCGCCTGCCAGAAAAAGTCGGCCATGAGACAGTGGCTCCGCCACGAAGGATCGCAACGGGGCCAGCGATTTTTCGATGGATGGTCCGGTTTCGATGCCTTCGGCGACGTCCTCCGGCAGGCGGGACCGCAGCACCTCCCAGAAGCGATCGTCCGGCCAGTCTTCGAGGTCCGTGTCGAGCGGCGCCTGCACGTAGTATCGACTCAGCGTGTTCGAGCGCATCGAGCAGAGCGCGAAGCCGTCGGCGTGATTTGCATATATGAGTTCGTGATGCGCCGGGCGCGTACGCGAGAGTATGCCGAGCCAGCCGAACGGGTAGACCTTCTCGTACTCGCGGAGCACGTTCGGCGGGATCGATTTGCGCCCGACGCCGTGAAATCCGTCGCACGCTGCTACGAAATCGCAATCGAGCCGGTGTTCTGCACCGTCCTTCCGCCAGGTCAGGTACGGCGCGTCGGTCTCGATGGCGTGCGGCGTCACGTCTGACGCACCGTGGACGATGGTCGCGTCCGCGTCGTCGAGTGCTGCGTAAAGATCGCGCGTCACCTCTGTTTGTCCGTAGACAACGACGGTCCGGCCTCCCGTCAATCGTTCAAGATCGATCCGCGCCATGCGCCCGTCAAAGGACAGGTAGAAGCCCGTATGTATCTGACCCTCGCGATCGAGCCGGTCGGCGACGCGTGCGCGTCGCAGCAGGTCGACCGTTCCTTGTTCGAGCACGCCTGCGCGGATGCGCGCGAGCACGTAGTCGCGCGTCTGGCGTTCGAGGACGACGCAGTCGATCCCCTCGATCTGCAGCAACCTTGCCAGCAAAAGACCCGACGGACCTCCGCCGATGATTCCGACCCGAGTCTTCATCCGCTTCCCCTCCGGATCCATGGTCGCAGTCTCGTCGCTCACGTGCGCTCAAGCAATGCCGATCGGCGCTTTCGGGTCGGTGTCGACGAAGCTTCTCCGCAGGCTGATCGGCATCAGCCAATCGGCCAGTCCGGGATGCCTGTCGCGCCATGCGAAGGCTGGGATACGATGGTCGAGGTGCAGCGCCACGGCCAGAATGATCTGAACCCGGTTCAGGTTGCCCGTCACTAGAGCATGATCTGTTTGGGCCGCCCAGTAAGCGACACATCGGTTCGCGCGGGCGGCCTCGTGCGCCAATATCTCGGCTGATCGATCGGCGTCGGGACGGCGCAACTCGCGTCCCCAGACCGCAAGCCCGTCCATGAATGCGAGTGCCGATTGTTCCAGTCTCAGATATTCCCAGCGATCCCCGCCGAGCGGCGCTGACAGCCTCGGCGCTTCGTCGATGGCGTCAATGTAATCGCAAATCAGGTTCGAGCCTTCGAACGCCGTGCCGTCCGGCAGAAGCAGATACGGGATGCGTCCCGAAGGGTTGAGATCGTAATAGGGGCTTCCCGGCTGCCGCGTGATCGGGACGATTTCCTCGAAGCGTTCCCGCTGTCCCAGTTCGCGAAGTACGACCCGCACGATCCGCCCGTAGGGCGAGGTTGGCGTGGTGTAGAGCTTCAATAGTCCATTTTCTGAGCCGTCGGGCATCGGCGTACGCTATCCTTCGGCGACGAGGATCGGTCTGGTCAGATCGCGCAGCGACGTGATCTGGCGTCCATCCGCATCGAAGTTCGCAGGTGCAAGCCATGTCTCGAACGCCTGCTTCAAGGCTGGCCACTCACTGTCGATGCAACCGTACCATGCCGTATCCCTGTTGCCGCCTTTCGTGACGAGAGCCTGTCGAAAGACACCCTCATAGGAGAACCCGAACCGCATCGCCGCGCGCCGCGACGGTGCGTTGAGCGCATTGCACTTCCATTCATAGCGCCGGTAACCGGCCTCGAACGACCATTTCATCATCAGGAACATCGCCTCGGTCGCTGCACGCGTGCGCTGCAGGAGCGGAGAGAAGGTGATGTAGCCGACCTCGATCGATCCTGCTTCGGGCGCGATCCGCATAAGTGAGGCCGTGCCGACCGGCCCGTGATCCGTGATGATCGTGAAATGCAGCGGATCGGGGCTTTTGGCGGCAGTCTCGACCCAGGCGGTGTAGCTGTCCTGATCTTCGAACGGTCCGTCGGGCAGGTAGGTCCAGTTCCGCCCGTCGGTGTCCTGCAAGTGCGCGGCGTGCAACGCAGTTGCGTGTTCGATGCTCAGCCGTTCCAACCGGCAATACTGACCTTCGAGGGCGATGTCACCGGGGACGGCCCGCGGGGACCAGTTCGGGACTTCGACATCGACAGGTTGGCCGAGCGCATTCCTCAAGCCGCGATCGAGCGGCGTCGTTCGCGCACCGACTGATGGCGCAGTCAGTTCGCGGAGCGCTTGTTTCTGCTTGCTGTTCGCGTCGAAGTTCGACGCATCGAGCCAGGTCTCGAAGGCCGAGCGGACCGCCGGCCAGTCCTTGTCTATGATCGAAAAGATCGCCTTGTCCCGGTTCCTGCCCTTGGTGACATAGGCTTGCCGAAACAGAGCCTCGAAACTGAAGCCGAACCGCTCAGCCGCGCCCATGGATGCCGCGTTGAGCGGGTCGCACGTCCACTCATAGCGCCGGTAGCCTGCGTCGAACGCCCATGCCATTTTCAGGTACATCGCTTCCGTCGCCAAGGCGGTGCGCTGCATCGCGAGCGCGAACATGATCGAGCCGACCTCGATCGATCCGGCCCCGGGCGCAATGCTCATGTATGCGCCATTGCCCAGAGCCTTGCCCGATACCCGGTCGACATAGGCGAAGTAGACCATGTCCTCCATGCCCTCGATCTCGCTCAGCCATGCGTGCAGGGAGCCGCGGGTCGCGAAGGGGCCGTTCATGCGATGGGTCCAGTTGGCGCCTTCGGTGTCGGCAGAGAACGCCTCGAACAGATCATCCGTGTGCCGAGCCGCCGAGATCGGCTCGAGCCGAACGAGCCGCCCTTCCATCACGTCGCGCGGCGGGCGCGGGCACGGCGTCCAGTCCTCGACCGGAGCCCCGATCGGATCGCCAAGCGGTGTCATGTGCGTCATGCGCGAACCCTCCTGCGCGGATCAGAGCAGGCAAGGGCACACGGTCGCAAGAGAAGGATCGGGCTGGTCTGCCGAAATCCGGGCGCTGGTCAGGCAAGGATGCCGGGGTCTCCGCCCATGTCGACGCCCGGAAAGACCGAGCGTTCGAGGTCCGAGCCGCGCAGCCCGAATTGTGCTGCCAGGGCCCAGGCGGCAAAGCGCCTGAGATCGGCGGTCGGAAGCAGATCGCGGTTCTGGTAGAGATCGCTCTCCCCGAGCCCCGGCCATTCCCCGAAGACCTTGCCGCCGCGCACGGCGCCGCCTGCCAACAGCATCGCGCCGCCGGTCCCGTGATCTGTTCCGGCAGAGCCGTTCTCGCGCGCCGTGCGCCCGAACTCTGTTATGGCGATCACAGCCGTGCGCTCCCAGTTCCGACCGAGCCCGGATTTCAGCGTCAGAAGCGCTTCGGTCAATTGCTTCGCCGGGCGGCGCAAGGCGTTCTTCTGCGTTTTGTGCGTGTCCCAACCGCCGAGCGAGAAGGCAGCGATCCGCGACGGTCCGTTCAACTGATCGGCGGTGAACTGTGCCAGCGTCATGCCGGTTTCGCGATTCGCGCGCCCCTCGGTCCGGTCAGAGAGCATCGCGGCGCCTTCCAGCGCCTGCGTGAACAGCGGATCCCCGGCATAGAGCAGCGAAAGCAGCCGCCGCTCGTCCTCGGCCAGCGTCAATTCGTTGGTCGGAGACCAGGCACCCGTGGCGGCGTCGCCGCTCAGCAGAAGGAGGTTGTCCTGGCCGACGGCCATCGCCGTGTCGGCCCGGGCTCCGGGGATCAGGCTGAGCGCGCGGTTCAGCCAGCCATCGCGCGCAGGCGTCAATTGGCCGTCGGATGACGCCCCGCCGTTCTCGAGGAAGTCCTGTCCGTCGAAGTGGCTGCGCTTGTCGCGATAAGGTGTCGAGACAGCATGAACGAAACCGAGTTCGCCCGCCCGCCAAAGCGGAGAGAGGTCGGCAAACTCCTGATGCAGTCCGAAAAACCCGTCGAGGTCCAGCAGCCCAGTGCCCGGGGTTTTAGCCAAGGTCGGGCGCAGCGCCCTAAATCCGGGGTCGCCATAGGGTTGGACGACGCCGAGCCCGTCCATGCCGCCGCGCAGGATGATCACCACCAGACGGTTCTCGCCCGGGGCGGACGCATAAACGACCGGCGTGAGAAGCGGCGAGGCGGCAGCGGAACAGGCGGTGCCGAGGAAGGCGCGGCGGGAGAGCGAGAGGTTCATTGCGCGGTCCTCAGCGTCGGTTGAATTCGGGCGAGGCCAGCACCAGTGCGAAGCCTTCCCACCTGTCCGGAGCGCCGCCGACGGCGAAGCGGGTCTCCGGCCGCAGCGCATCGCGCAGGGCGTCACTCGCGAAGCGCCGCGGATCCGTGTCGGAGCGTTTGGCAAGAAGCTGGCCGATCTTGCCGGCAAAGCTCAGGCGCGCCGCGAGGCCCTGAGGGGTAATCCAAGCCTCGGCGGCCTCGGGCCAACCGTCGGGCCCAGGCGGCTGCAGCAGCGGTTGGCCGAGATCCCGCAATGCGCGCACGAGGCGGACCCCGTGCGCGATCGGGCCACGAAGATCCTGAGCCGTCACGCCCATGGCTCGCATGGTCGCGGCCACCAGTCCTGTGGGCTGCCTGATCTTGGCGAACGGCATGCGCCACGCGGCCGGATGCTCGATAAGCGCCTCGTAGACCGTTGGCAGGTTGCCCGCGCTCCTCCGCCAGGCCGCTGCGATGTGCGAAACCAGATCGGGATCTGGCTGATCGGCCGTAAAGTGGATTGCGAGCTTGGATGCCATATGCCGGGCCGTGACCTCGTGCGCCGCGGCGTCCTGCAGAAACTCCAGCGCATGGTCGGCGCGTGCCGGGTCACCTCCATAGGTTTTACCGAGGACTTTCTCGGTTCCCGGTTCAGCCCGTTGCTCGAAGAAACGAAACTTGCCGAAGCCGCGATGGACGCCGTACCCCGTGAGCAACTCGGCAAGTTCTCTCACGTCACTCTGCGAGTACGGTCCACCGACGCCGAGCGTGTGCAGTTCCAGAACCTCGCGCGCGAGATTCTCGTTCAAGCCCTTCCCGCGACGCTGTCCGGCGCTGCTGTTCGGACCGAAGCTCGACACCTGATCGAGATAGTTCAGCATCACCGGGTGCTGCACCACGGCTGAGAGCATGTTCCCGAACGTGCCCATCACATGGGGCCGGATCGCCTCGGGTTCGAATGCGGGCGCCACGAAGAGCTGCCCCGCGTTACGTCCGGCGATGGTGAAATGGTCAGCCCAGAAGGCGACCAGTCGTTCGTAGAACCCATGCGGCGAGACGGCCCGGCGGAACACGACTTGCGCGGCATCGCGCATCGCGTCGCGGCGCATCTGCTTGCGCATCTCCTGGAACTTCGAGCCCTTGCCGCCGGACCGGCGCTCGGCGATCAGGTCGTCCAGTCGCGCACGTCTATCCGTCAACCCTTCCACCGGCAGGGGCATCGGGGCGTCTTGAGCCACCGTCAGTCCGGCGAGAAGCGCATCCGCTCCCGAAGGCGGCGTCTGCTCGGGATGGAACCCGTATCCGAAGCGGATCGCTGCGACGGTGCTCTTCGAGACTGCCATGGGTGCTGTCTGCCTTGGTTCGGTAACGTGAAGGCTAACGCGTTCACATTACCGTTCCGTCGTCAGCGATCCCATTGCAAGCCAGGTGCGGCTCTTCAGGACGTGTTCTGACCGCCCTTCGACTTGTTGGCTTCGTTGGATGGCGTCACGACCGAGGAGCGTATCGAGACGAACCGTTTCAGCATGTCCAGCCAGAATTGAGCACCAAGCATGACGGCAAGAGCGAGCAGGAGCCATCCCAACAGCGGATTGCGGGCGATCGGTCGATCCTCAGAAATCGGTTCGATCGTATCGAAGAAACACTCGAAGCCATAGGTATCTGTGGCGTAGCGTGCCTCCTTACAGTGGTCCCAGCCGGTATCCGCCTTGATCTTCCCGAGTTCGCTCTGCAAGTTGCCCACCTCTGTCAGCACCCTTTTCTGGATCGCCTCAAGATTGGTTGTGTCGCCCTTCGGCCGGTCTTCGACTGGAACCAGCGCCTCCATGACGTCTTCCAGTTCCTCAAGAGCGGAGATTTCCGTCGCCTTCTGAACAACGTCCTGGCGCAACTGGTCATTCCGGTGAAGCTCGACGGCGTAACGGATCGGATCGGTGTTCGTGAGCACCGCCAGGAACAGACCAATGAAGAACAGCCAGAACTGCATCCGCCGGATGTACCAGCCGGCAAACCGATCCCTTGCGTTGTCGTACCAGGAATCGATGGCAGCTTCGATGTGCTCAGTCTTTGTCTCGACGCCATGCAGCAGGATGCTGACACGCTTCACGAGCTCGGGGCTTCGATCCGATGCAGCGACGATGTGGATCTGCTCAACGAGACCCGGAATGTCGCTGGGCGCAATCTCCTTTAGCTTGTCCTTCAATTCGCGCGCTTCTTCATCCAGCTTGGTGCGCAGTTCATCGATTTGATTGCGCACCTGATGCAAAACGGTCTTCGTGAACACATCGGTCGGCACATCCGACGGTGCCCGCTTGTTCGTATCGTCGCCCTTCTTTGCCATTTCGGTCGATACGATCTTCTTTTCGAAGACGTTCATGGGACCTTTGAGGCTTTCGATGAGCGGGCTTTGCCAGAATGCTTTGAACTCGTCGGCGTTGCCGATCATTCCATAGATACCTCGGCGCAGGCTTTTTGCACGCAGGTTGAAGATCGCCGAGATCGCCTCCTGCACGGCGCTGGCAAACAGGCTGAATACCAGGATCAGGAAGATCACGCCGATCGCGATATCGAGGAAGATGATTCCGGTCATGGTACCCCCCATGCATTGAATCCGATGCGCGGGAGTCTATCACGGACGAGTCGCGCGTTGCGTGATGTTTGTCGCATTTCGGGACGCAAAAGCGCTGTCGAGACGGGTGGTTGACAATTCCGATTGAAAGAGTCAGATTAATTTTGCGTTCCAGCGAACCCCCTCTCAACTAAGGGTCAGCCCGAACTCCACCACACCGGAGATCGTGCAATGACGCACTGGAATCCTGAAGGGAATGAACGCTCGAGCGTCAACGCGCGCTCGGACATCACGATCCGAACGATGATGCAAGAGGTTGGAATTCCATGCGATTTCAGCCTGGAGACCTTCTTCGACCGGATCGAGCTTTTGGAGGCAGACCAATGAGACCTGAACCCGTGACGAACATGGACCGGAGCGTCAAGATTGCTCCCTCGCTGCCCGTTTACGACGCGACGGCGCTGACCCAAGGCCGTCAAATGGCCATCCTCAAACTGAACGGTCAAGCCTATACGCTGCGCATCACGAAACAGGGCAAACTGCTCCTGACCAAATAACAGGTCGGTATCGTCCGCCTCGGACTGGGCGGGCGGAACTGACGCGCCAAGTTATACGGGGCAGTCACCAGACAGGCCCCGTCAATGCCTCACTCCAGACTTTCTCGAAAATTGCTCGGCGCGCTGCTGTTACTTGCAGCATCGCCGTTCATCTCTGCGGCCAAGGCGGACGACGCCGTTCCGGTGTCGCTCGAATTGGTGTTGCTCGCCGATGCGACCGGGTCGATCGACGAGAAGGAGATCGAATTCCAGCGTCGCGGGTATGCGCAGGCGATCACCGACCCGGCGGTCGTCGATGCGATCGTCTACAGCGGGTACGGGAAGATCGCGCTGACCTATGTCGAGTGGGCGGATTACACCTCGCAGGATGTCGTCGTCGGTTGGACCTTGATCGACGGTCCGCAAACAGCGGCGGCGTTTGCCGGAAACCTGATGGATCAGCCGCGGCGTGCCTGGGGCAGGAACGCGATTGGTGCGGCGCTTCTCGCGGGAAAGCGCCTGATCGAGACCAACGAGTTCGAAGGCCTGCGCAAGGTGATCGATCTCTCTGCAGACAGTGCGAACAACTGGAACGGCCCGAGCATTCCTGACGCTCGCGCCGAGGTGCTTTCCGCAGGCATCTCGATCAACGGTCTCGCCGTTCTCTGCCGAAGCTGCAGCGGTCAGCCGATCAGCTACAACCTTGAAGCCGCGTTTCGCGATTTCATCATCGGCGGGCCGGGGTCGTTCGTGATCACCGCAGAGAACTCCGACACCTTTGCCGACGCCGTGCGCCGCAAGCTGATTCTCGAGATCGCAGGCGAGGTGCCGCAAACCTTCGCGGGACGCTGATCCCGACGAGGAAACGTCAGTCCTGTGGTGTGAGCCGCAGACCCAGTTCCCGAAGCTGTTCGTTCGTCGGATCGGATGGCGCCTGCATCATCAGATCCTCGGCGCGCTGGTTCATCGGGAACATGATGACTTCCCGGATGTTAAGTTCATCCGCCAACAGCATGACAATGCGGTCAATTCCGGCCGCACAGCCTCCATGCGGAGGCGCGCCGTAGCGGAACGCATTCAGCATTCCGCCAAACCGGGACTCGACTTCCTCGGGGCCATAGCCCGCGATCTCGAACGCCTTGAACATGATTTCGGGCTTGTGGTTTCGGATGGCGCCTGAGACGAGCTCGTAGCCGTTGCAGGCCAAGTCATACTGGTAGCCGCGGACGGCCAGAGGATCACCCGCCAGCGCCGCCAGCCCGCCCTGCGGCATCGAGAACGGGTTGTGCTCGAAGTCGACTTTCCCGCTCTCGGCATCCTTCTCGTACATCGGGAAGTCGACAATCCATGCAAAGGCAAACCGGTCTTTCTCGGTCAGACCCAGCTCATCGCCGATAACGACGCGCGCGCGTCCCGCAACACCCTCGAATGTGGAGGGTTTGCCGCCGAGGAAGAACGCAGCATCTCCCGTGCCAAGACCGAGTTGCTGGCGGATCGCTTCGGTCCGCTCCGGCCCGATGTTCTTCGCCAGAGGCCCGGCGGCCTCCATGGCATCGCCCTCGCCGCGCCAGAAGATGTAGCCCATGCCCGGCAGGCCTTCGTTCTGGGCAAAGCTGTTCATCCGGTCGCAGAACTTGCGCGAGCCCCCGGTCGGCGCAGGGATCGCACGGATCTCGTTGCCCTCTTGTTCGAGCAGCGACGCAAAGATCTTGAAGCCCGAACCTTTGAAGTGCTCGCTGACGACCCGCATCTCGATCGGATTGCGCAGGTCGGGCTTGTCCGTGCCGTACTTAAGCGCGGCATCCTTGTAGGAGATCTGCGGCCACTCTGCCGGCGCATCGACCTTTCGCCCTCCGCCGAATTCGTCGAACACACCCGCGATCACCGGAGAGATCGTGTCGAAGACGTCCTGCTGCTCGACAAAGCTCATCTCGACATCGAGTTGGTAGAAGTCCGTCGGTGAGCGGTCGGCGCGTGGGTCCTCGTCGCGGAAGCAGGGCGCGATCTGGAAATACTTGTCGAAGCCGGAGACCATGATCAGTTGCTTGAACTGTTGTGGGGCCTGCGGCAGCGCGTAGAACTTGCCAGGATGCAGTCGCGAGGGAACGAGGAAATCGCGCGCGCCCTCCGGCGAAGACGCCGTGATGATCGGCGTCTGGTACTCGGTGAACCCGATATCCCACATGCGGTTGCGGATCGAGCGTACCACGTCGGAGCGCAGTTTCATGTTCGCGTGCAAGCCTTCGCGCCGAAGGTCAAGAAACCGATACTTAAGTCTTGTTTCCTCGGGATAATCCAGATCGCCGAAAACTGGCAACGGGAGCTCCTCGGCAGCGCCCAGAACTTCGAGATCGCGCACAAAGACCTCGATCTCGCCGGTGGGAATCTTCGGGTTCACCAGATCGGCAGCCCGCGCCTTCACGTTGCCCTCGATCCGGATGCACCATTCGGACCGGACTTTCTCGACATCTGCAAATGCCGGACTGTCCGGATCGGCCAGAACCTGTGTCATCCCGTAGTGGTCGCGCAGATCGATGAACAGAACCCCGCCGTGATCCCGCACGCGGTGAACCCATCCGGCGAGGCGGACGGTCTGGCCGACATGGCTCGCGTTGAGGTCGGCACAGGTGTGCGAGCGATAAGCGTGCATCGGGATCTCCGGTGTCAGAGGATTGCCGGGCGCATAGACCCGTTGGCAGGCGCGCTGTCAAGGGTGCCTCGGGGCCGGGCTAGCCGCGTTGATGGTTCGAGATGAAACGGAAGCGCCGCTTCCAGGCGGGCAGGGGTGCATCGCCGAGAAACTCCGGCGTTGTCACCTTTATGTTCGCGTACCAGCGTTGGGTGACCCGCGTGGGAAAGGTCCGTGCCACGAATTGACCGTAGAGATCGTATTCCGACATCGACCCGACGTCCTCGGTCGGCCGCTCCGCAAGATCCAGCAGAGCTTGCGCCCACGGTTTGTTGTGCCGTGCTTCGATCTCGGTATGAAGCGCCTGCAGGAACGGCCCGTGCAGGATCATGCAGTGAGCGATGAAGTTCGCGGGACGGGGCGGGAGAGGCCCCAATGCCGCTTCCGTAAAACGGTGAAACGGCGCCTGATTGGCGTCGCCGTTGTAGAGAATCTGCCTGCCGTCCGCGTCACTGAACGCAACCGGGCGCAGCGGATAGGTGTCGCTGTCCATGACAAGGACGTCTTCGTCGCCCACGATCCGGGGGCTGTCGAGCTTCAAGAACTGCTGCCGGATCCATCCAGACGTTTCATCAAGCCGTTCGTTCAGGAGTTCCCTCAAAGGCACCATCTCGTCGATGAAGCCGACGTCGAGTCGCTCGCAAAGATCGCGGATATGCGGATGATCGGGCGCGACGACGGCGATACGATTGATCGGATGCGATACTTTTTCTCTTATAATTGGGATCGAGACGGCAGCCCGGTCCACGTCTTTCGGCGCGACGGGGATCATGATGGAAAGCGGTTGGTCCGACGCGGCATCGTCCCGTGTGAACCGCGAGGCAATTTTGCGGTTCCAGTGCAATGACAGCTTCTGGCGGGCGACTTCGAGGGCCATGGCGCATTCCTTCGCGGATCACCTAGCCTGAGAGCCTCGTCAGGTCCAGCGGGTCAGTTGACGGCGCCGCTGTAGAAGAATCGCCCAAGGCCGACCGTGAAAATGAGGTTTCCGGCAAGGGCGTGCAGCATCCATGCGAGCGCCATCGAGCGGTGGCGCAGGTAAGCCCAGCCCATGACGGCCCCACCGACAGCCGTCATGCTGATCGTGATCCAGTTCATGTAGAAAAGATGGCCGAAACCGAAGACGGCGCCGTTCGCGATGATGAGCGTCCAGTGTCCGGGAAACAGGCTCGCATATCGCTCGAAAAACAGAGACCTGTATATCACTTCCTGCGGCCACGCGGACAGCAGGGGATAGGCGATCAAGACGAAGATCCAGAGCTCGGGTTGGAAGCGTGGGAAGATCAGGAACAGGTTGGGGTCGATTGCGAAGACGAAACCCGTGCAGGTTACGGCAGTTACCACGAAGAATATCAGGATCAACCGCCATTCGCTCAGCACCGGCCCGTCCAGCAAACGTCGGAACGACCAGTCCGGCGTGCGCCAGAGCAGGATTGCCGCAACGCCGGCAAGCGCCCAGACCGTGCCGAAGAGCATCTTGTTCGCCTGGATCAGGTCAAAGAACACGGCCATCAGGATCGGCACCCCGATGAACAGCGACAGAAACTCGACCCACAACTGGGCCGTCGATGCGTGCTGCGCGGTCGTCGCCGAAGGCGTCGTTTCGGTCGTGCTCATGGTGCGGTCAGATGGGGTCTGGGTAGCGGGGGTCAATATGCTTCACAACGCAACGCGGCCGGAGCGAGGGCCCCGGCCGCAATGGTAAGGTACTCAGATCCGGCCGCGTGGCCGGTGCTCAGCCTTGCGTCGCAGGCGTAATCCGCAATTCGACGCGACGGTTCGCAGCGCGTCCTTCCGGCGTATCGTTCGATGCGACGGGTGCGGTTTCACCCTGTCCGAATTGCGCTAGACGCGCTTCGCTGACACCTCGGATGCCGAGATAGCTCGACACCGCGGCGGCCCGACGCTCGGAGAGGCCCTGATTGTACTCGATCGAGCCCTGCGAATCGGTGTGCCCGATGACGTCGATGTAGCTTTCCGGGTACTTGTTGAACGTAGCCGCCACCTGATCCAAGGCGCTGTAGAACTGCGGTTTGATCTCGGACTTGCCGGTGTCGAAGGTGATCTGCGAGGGCAGGTTCACCAGAAGCTGATCGCCCTGGCGTTCGACTTCTGCGCCCGTTCCAGCGAGGCCGGCCTCGAGTTCGCGCTGCTGCTGATCCAGATACTGTCCGACCGCCGCACCTGCGAGAAGCCCGATACCGGCACCAATCAACGCATTGCGACGATCATTGCCACCGACCAGAGTGCCTGCGGCGGCACCGATTGCAGCACCGGCCACTGCGCCGATCGCAGTCTGCTGGTTTTCGCTCACGGTCTGGCAACCCACGAGAGCGAGGGACGCGGTCGCAGCGATAATCATTTTTCTGATCATAAGAGCTTTCCTGTTTTTGGTCATGAACCCACCTTCAAATCCGATCGTGGCACATTCGTGCCTCGTGCGTGACCGATTTATGGATGGTTACGGGATAATTTACGCAGGGCCGTCAAAATTCAGGCGCCGATCGCAGCAAAAATCGCAGCCCACTGCTTCTTGGCGGGCGTGAGCGCAACACGGCCACTGTCGAAGATCGAAAGGCCCTGGCTGGCCATCTCGCCATATACCGCACGCTCGGTGATCCAGGTCAGCGCTTCGTAGCCTTCGTGTTCAAGGAAGTTCTGCAGTTCATGTGCCGCACGAGATCTGAGGCGAATGCGATTCGGTATGATGTGTATCCCGACCTTGCCTTTCCTGACGCGTTTGATCTCCTCGATATCGGCGAGAAAGGCATGGGTCGCGTTCTCATCGAAGACCGACGGCTGAACAGGCGTCAAAACGGCCTTGGCTTCGGCGATCAGGGCCTCGGCACGTCCGCCCCTGAGAGCGCCCGGAGCATCGATAATCAGCCAATCGAGCTTCTTGGGAGCCTCCCCGATATCGCTCGACTTGCTCCAGTCGATGCCGCGGATCTGCGAAACCGTCAGCGGACGACGGTTCAACCAGCCGATCGAGGACTGCTGCCGGTCGGCATCGGCAATGGCCACGCGCTCTCCACGATTTGCCAGCGCGGACGCGAGCGTGACCGCCATCAGTGTCTTTCCGACGCCTCCCTTTCGGTTGGCGACCAGAACCGTACGCATGCTCATTCTCGCTTTTGTCCTCCGCTCCGCCGTTGCCACGTCCGCCCCAAAGAATGGCACAAATTGCGCCATCATTGCACGCGACAGGTGCGGGAAACATCGCTAATACGCCCGCCATGAAAATCATAACTGATACTGATGAACTCGCCGAGATCTGTGCTGATTTCTCCAAGGCTGAGTATGTAACGGTCGATACCGAGTTCCTCCGCGAGCGCACGTATTGGTCAAGACTCTGTCTGGTGCAGCTTGCGCGGCCGCGTTCGGGCCGCCGTGACTACGTGATGATCGATCCGCTGGCTGACGGCATCGATCTCGCCCCGCTTTTTGAACTGCTGGCGGACACCTCGGTTGTGAAGGTCTTCCATGCAGCGCGCCAGGACGTCGAGATCTTCTGGAACATGGGCAACGTCATCCCGACACCGATGTTCGACACGCAGGTGGCCGCGATGGTTTGCGGCTATGGCGAGCAGGTCGGCTATGAGACACTGGTCCGGAAGGTTGCGAAAGCCGAGGTCGACAAGTCCTCGCGCTTCACAGATTGGTCACGCCGCCCGCTGAGCGACAAGCAACTGCGCTACGCGCTTGCCGACGTCACTCATCTGCGCGTGATCTATGAGACGCTGGCAGCTCGGATCGCGGAACAGGGTCGCGAGCACTGGGTTACGGAGGAGATGGCGATCCTCACCGATCCCGCGACCTATGAAACCGATCCGGCAGAGGCGTGGCGGCGTGTCAAGTCACGATCGAACAGCCCGAAGTTCCTCGCGATCGTGCGCGAACTTGCAAAGTGGCGCGAAGAGCAGGCGCGCGAGCGCGACATCCCGCGCGGTCGCGTCATGAAGGATGACGCCTTGATCGAGTTGGCGACATCGAAGCCCGAGACTGATGACGAGTTTCATCGGCTCCGGCTCTTGCAGCGAGAGATGCGTCGCCCCGAGATGGTCGAGGCTCTCCTTGCAGCAGTGAAGCGTGGCACTGCGTGCCCGGCGGCAGAACGCCCGACGCTGCCACCGCCGCCCAAGCGCACGGAGGGTTCCGGTGCGATCGCCGACATGCTCAAGATTTTCTTGAAGGCACGGGCTGACGAGATGGGCGTTGCTGCAAAGCTGATTGCTCCGGCTGCTGAAATCGAGGCGCTCGCAGGCGAAGATGACCCGAACCTGTCTGTCCTGCGCGGATGGCGCGCCGAGGTGTTCGGGAGCGATGCCCTGAGAGTCAAGCGTGGGGAAGTCGGCCTTGTCGCAAAACCTGGCGGTCTGCGGCTCGTGGAAATCGAGGAAGACGCGAAGGACCTCTGACTGCTGTCAGAAGTCCATCTGGACGCCGCCGTTCAGAGCCAGCACGCGAAGGCCATTCGCGCCGCGCAATTCGGCAAGGCGAACCGCCAGGTCCGCGCGCAGCGCTCGCGTTTGTGTGGTCCCCGGTGGTCGCTGGAACCCCGGTGCGGGCTCAGTGGCGACGAAATCGTACTCGATGTAACCGTCGATGCCCGGCTCGCCGTTTCTCCGGGGCCGAAGAACGGGCAATGAATATCCCAGTGACGGCGCTGTACCGAAGGCGGTCACAAGGAAGCCGTCGCGCGTGCGGCCGAGTTCGACGGACTTCACGGAAGAGATAGGGACCTTGATACTTGCGCGCTCAAGGCGTGCGAGACGTTCTGCGCGCTCCTTGGAGCTCTCTTCCCCCCAAAGTGTCCCAATATCTCCGATAAACGTACCGCCGCCGGTGCTGGCCTGGGGCTCCTCATCATCGCCACCGCACGCCGACAAAGACAGGGCCGCAGCCACCAACACAGGCAAAAGTAGTCCGCCCCGCATTCCCACTTCCTCTTTTCCCCCGGCAGTTTCGACGCTTCATATCGCGCGCGCCGGAAAATTGGAAATCATTTGCGGCCCATGGTGCCACGCACGGTAGGGTGGACGAGCAACGTTCATGATACTAGATGCGCGGCAACGAAAGGGATCGCCCATGGCCGCCGAGGACTTCGAGGAAATTGTCGAGAGCTTCGAATTGTTCGACGATTGGGAGGACCGCTACCGCTATGTGATCGACCTCGGGAAAGATCTTCCGGTTCTCGAGGATGAGCGCCGGTCGGATGCGGCCAAGGTCGACGGCTGTGCAAGCCAGGTCTGGCTGGTGCCCGACTTGCGCACGGAAGACGGGATTGGGCGGTTGTTCTTTCAGGGCGACAGTGATGCGATGATCGTCCGTGGCTTGATCGCGGTACTGATTGCCTTGATCTCCGGGCGGACTCTTGATGAAATCCGCGACCTGGATATCCGGGGCGAGCTTGCCCGGCTGGAGTTGGATGCGGCGCTCTCGGCTCAGCGGTCGAATGGTCTGCGCGCCATGGTGACGCGGATCGAAACCATTGCCGCTGCTGCCGACGCGGCTTAAGGCGTCCGGAACAGAATTTTGATAGTCCCTGCGCGACAGGGTTTGACGCACGGAATCTGCAATGACCAATCGCCTTGTGGAGCTTTTGTCCAAACGTGACTGGCTGATGCTGGATGGGGCCACCGGCACGAACCTTTTTGCCATGGGACTGGAGGCCGGGGACGCGCCGGAGCTCTGGAACGTCGATCAGCCGGACAAGATCCGCGCCCTGCACAACGGTTTCATCGAGGCCGGGTCCGACGTCATCCTGACGAATTCCTTCGGCGGATCGCGCTATCGCCTGATGCTGCACCACGCGCAGGATCGTGTTCACGAACTCAATAAGGCGGCCGCCGAGTTGGCGCGCGAATGCGCAGACGCGGTTGCCCGTCCGGTCATCGTCGCCGGGTCGGTCGGTCCGACCGGCGAGATACTCGAGCCCGTGGGATCGTTGTCGCATGAAGATGCGGTGTCGGCCTTCCGCGAGCAGATCGTCGGGCTGATGGAAGGCGGCGTCGACGTGATCTGGTGCGAGACGATTTCGTCCGAGGAGGAGTTCCGCGCCGTCGCCGAAGCGGCCGAGGCTGAAGATGCCCCGCTGTGCGGTACGCTGAGCTTCGATACCGCCGGGCGCACCATGATGGGTGTCACCTCCAGCGGCTTCGCCGCGTTCGCCGGCGGGTTGTCGAAGCCGCTTCACGCGCTTGGGGCCAATTGCGGCACTGGCGCACCGGATCTGCTCCGCACCGTGGCGGGGATCACCGAAGCCGACCCGCACTCCGTGGTGATCGCGAAAGCCAATGCCGGGATTCCGAAATACGTGGACGGCCGCATCGAGTATGACGGCACGCCCGAACTGATGGCGCGGTATGCTTGCCTCGCGCGCGGCCTCGGGGCGCGCCTGATCGGCGGATGCTGCGGGACAAAGCCGGAGCATCTTGTGGCGATGCGTGCCGCCCTTGAAACTTTCGTGCCGGGCGAGCGCCCGGATCTCGAGACGATCCGGACGGAAATCGGCGAGTTCTCGTCCGCCGACGACGGTGCTGGTGCTGCGCCCGCATCGACTGAACGGAGCCGAGGTCGGCGTGGGCGTCGTCGCGGCTGAGCCGGCACGTAACGGCCAGGAAACGATAAAGCCTGTTTCGATGTGCGTCGTCCGATAACTGCCGGACAGCAGCGTCAGCCTGGCTTCCGCAGAATGTAAGCGATGAGGGCCCCGGCGAGGCCGCCGAAAAGATGCGCCTCCCACGAGATCGCCATCCCGGTCTGGGGCAGGGCGCCCCATATGATGCTGCCGTAGAACAAGAAGACGGCGGCGGCGCCGATCAACGCCCGTGCGCTGCGCTCGATCAGGCCGAGCGCGATGACATACCCGAACCAGCCGAAAACCAGCCCGCTCGCCCCGACATGGATCGTCCCCGGCCGGGCGAGGAGCCATACAGCGAAGCCTGTGACGCCAACAATTGCCACTGTCGCCAGGCCGAACCGATCGGGTGCGACTGCCAGAGCGACGCCGCCAAGGATGATCAGGGGGATCGTATTGGCTGCAGCATGCGCCAATCCTCCATGCAGAACCGGCATCGTGACAATCCCGATCAGACCGCCCATATCGCGCGGGACGAGGCCCAGGCCGTGGTTCAATGCACGCCCGGTCACGTAGTTCACGCCTTCGACGATCCAGATCACGACGATCAGGATCAGGATGGGTCTGATCGTTCTGAGCAATGTACCCTCGCGCCTCTGCCGACGGGTTGCCAGCGGATTGCGGCGGGGTCAAGGAAAGCCGGTGTCCAGATCGCGTCGTGAACTGCGATGAAACTGCCGAATTTGTCGCACCTTCTTGGTATGAACCGTTTTAACCGGAGTCCATATGCTCAGATTCCATTGCGGGCCGAACAAAGGATGACGCCTCTATGTCCGACGAAGAAGACGACATCGTTCTCAGCGAGCTCGACGATGACGAACTCGTGCAGCAGATGCACGACGATCTTTACGATGGTCTGAAGGAAGAGATCGAGGAGGGCGTCAACATCCTGCTCGAGCGCGGATGGACACCTTACGATGTTCTGACCAAGGCGCTTGTCGAAGGCATGCGGATCGTCGGGATCGATTTCCGTGACGGTATCCTGTTTGTGCCGGAAGTCCTGCTGGCGGCGAACGCCATGAAGGCCGGCATGGCGATCCTGCGCCCGCTGCTGGCGGAGACCGGCGCCCCGAAGCTCGGCTCGATGGTCATCGGCACCGTGAAGGGCGATATCCACGACATCGGCAAGAACCTCGTGGCCATGATGATGGAAGGTGCCGGATTCGATGTGCACAACATCGGGATCAACAATGCCGTCGAAGCCTATCTTGAGGCCATCGAGGAGCACGAGCCCGACATTGTCGGCATGTCCGCGCTGTTGACCACGACGATGCCCTATATGAAAGTTGTCATCGACGCGATGAAGGAGAAGGGCATCCGTGACGACCACGTGGTGCTCGTCGGCGGCGCGCCGCTGAACGAGGAGTTCGGCAACGCAATTGGTGCCGACGCCTATTGTCGCGATGCCGCGGTGGCGGTCGAGACGGCGAAGGAATTCATGGCCCGCAAGCATAATCAGATGGCAAGTGCGTGACTGGACGCTGATACCTGAAGATGGCGTCCTGACGGATTGCGGCCTCGAGGGGCCCGAAGGCGCCGCACCTGATCAGGTGCTGCTGATTGCCTGTGGAGCGCTGGCGCGCGAGATCATCGCCGTGCGCGACGCCAATGGCTGGGACCACCTGTCGATTTCCTGCCTGCCCGCCAAACTTCACAACGACCCGCAACGCATCCCTGAGGCTGTTCGGGACCGCGTGCGCCACGCGCGGCGGGACGGTTTCACGTCGATCTTCGTGGTCTATGCCGACTGCGGCACTGGCGGCCTGCTGGACCGGGTCTGCGAGGAAGAGGGTGTAGAGCGCATTACCGGGCCCCATTGCTACAGCTTCTTCGATGGAAATGATGCTTTCGCCGCGCGCGTGGAAACCGGCGATGAAATGACGTCATTCTATCTGACGGATTTTCTCGCGCGGCAATTCGATACGCTGATCTGGAAGGGCATGGGGCTGGATCGTCACCCGGACCTTCTCCCGATGATATTCGGCAACTACGAACGCCTCATCTATCTCGCCCAGACCAATGATCCGGTGCTTGATGCCCAGGCAGAGGCTGCGGCGGGTAAACTCGGGCTGACATACGAGCGCCGCCAGACCGGTTACGGTGATCTGACGGCGTTTCTGCAACGGGCAGCAACCTGATCGGTCGCCACCCGGTTTCACTCAATCCTTGACGAGTCTCAGGTGGCCGCGACCGGGCTTCTCGCCACCGCGATCAGAGCTCTCGCTGGCATCCAACCCGCCATCGATCGTGCGCAGGCGCGGTGCTTCATCGGCCCGCCGCGAACCGTCATTGAAGACGAATGTGGAGCGATCTTCCGCGAAGCTGTGGAGCGACACGGCAGACGCTGCGTGCGGATCCGGAATGGTCGAGATGATCGTGTCGACTTTCATCTGTTCGATCCGGAAGCGCAACGGGCCGCGCCGGCGGCGCGAACGCTGTCCGGTCAACGGATGCAGGCAACCGATGACGCGGTCGATCATTCCGAAATCGCTGCGCAGGGGCAGCAGGCTGATCTCCCAGATATCACGCTCGTCGACCGCGTTGTGCAGCCGGGCATATCCGGTGCCGGGATCTTCGAGGACTTCAGAGATTAGCGCCGTGAAGCTTTCGCGCGAACCAGCCGCCATGATGGCGCGCGCATTCATCCCGCGCAGTTCCATCCCGAAGGCGTCGACGATCGCAGTGCCGGCCAGACGGAACCGAATGTTGCCCCGACCGAGATTCTCCAGAATGAACAGGTTGCGGGCATCGCATTCCATGTCCCGCGGGTCGATATCCGAACGCATCGGCGTCGTCCGACCGGCGCGGATTTCGTTCCAGTAGCTCTGAAGCGCCCGTAGCTCGCTGTGGATCATGCCTTGCCTGCGTTCCATCCGGTACGAATCGAATTCCAGGAAACCATCGCGCGTAAAGTCGTCGCCGTCCATCTTTGTCGCCTTCCAGTCAGTTTCGGGGCGCGCCGCCGTGGCGGGCCGTTGCAAACTGATCAGCAAGTCGCGTGCCATTTCGTCGGGGTCTTTCCCTCGGACCCAAGTTCAGGTTAACGCACTTCCGAACCGAGAGGGTTAACCGATCGTTATTTATTGTGGCCGCAGTCCATCATCGAGGAGCGCGTGATGATCGATCTCAGACCGAGTGGATTGCTTGTCGTCCTGTCATCTCCGTCCGGTGCGGGAAAGTCCACGCTGAGCCGGCAATTGCTTGCGAGCGATCCGCGATTTCGTCTTTCGGTTTCCGCGACCACCCGTCCCGCGCGCCCGGGAGAGGTTGAGGCAAAGGACTATTTTTTCGTTTCTGAACAGCAGTTTGATGGCATGATCTCGAGCGGAGACATGCTCGAACACGCACGTGTCTTTGGCAATCGGTACGGAACTCCTAAGGCTCCGGT
Source organism: Pseudomonadota bacterium (assembly GCA_039184865.1). Classification (GTDB taxonomy): domain Bacteria; phylum Pseudomonadota; class Alphaproteobacteria; order Rhodobacterales; family Rhodobacteraceae; genus Thermohalobaculum. The sequence goes on from JBCDAV010000015.1 coordinate 95,291, forward strand.
CGAGCAGGCGTTAAATGATGGTCAGGACGTGTTGTTCGACGTCGACTGGCAGGGAGCGCAGCAATTGCGCGCCTCGTCGCTCGGTCACTCCGTCGTCCAGATCTTCGTTCTGCCGCCGTCGATCTCGGCCCTCGAGGGGCGCCTGCGCGGGCGTGCACAGGATAGTGATGAAGTCATCGACGGCCGGATGGCGAAGGCGAAGCCAGAGATCAGCCATTGGGCGGAATATGATTATGTTCTGATTAATGACGATGTCGGTGTCTGCTATTCCCAGTTGGAGACAATCGTTAAAGCAGAAAGGTTAAAGCGCGTTCGCCAAACCGGTCTCGGAGCCTTCGTCTCCGGCTTAAATGACGAGTTCGATGCGCGCTAGGAGATCGTGATGCCGCTTTACCGACTTGGAGAGTTTGCGCCGACCGTGCCGGAGAACGGAAAGTACTGGATCGCGCCGGGCGCGCAGGTGATCGGGCAGGTGGTTCTCGCAGAACAGGTGAGCGTTTGGTTGAACGCGGTCCTGCGCGGTGACAACGAACCGATCACGATTGGGCGCGGGTCGAATGTTCAGGACGGCGCGGTTTTCCACACGGACCCGGGGTTTCCTTTGAACATCGGAGAGGACGTGACGGTCGGCCATATGGCTCTCCTGCACGGGTGCTCGATCGGCGACGGCACGCTCGTCGGGATGGGGGCGATGGTCATGAATGGTGCCCGCGTCGGCGCGAATTGCCTGATCGGTGCGAATGCGCTTGTGACCGAGGGCAAGGAGATTCCGGACGGCTCAATGGTCCTCGGGCAACCGGGAAAGATCATCAAGACCCTCGATGCCGAAGCGATCCGTATGCTCGGACGCGCGACCGAGTCGTACAAGGAGCGCCAGGTTCAGTTCCGCGAATCTCTGCAGGAAATCTGACCGCGTCTCGCAGGGCGAGTCTTTGCAATGCGTCGATCTATGCTGCGTTCTGCCTCAACGCGGCAATGCGCGACGACAGTGACTCAGCCACGTCGGCGCATCTCGCACCCAGACGGGAAACGGGTCCAGCCACGGCGAGAGCGAGCCTGCGGTCCGCAATCACGAGGGGCAGGGCGACGGCCGCGAGGTCCGCATCGTATTCATGCAGGCTCTGGAACCAGCCGCGCTTGATCGACTCTGAGATTTCCTTCTCGACCGTGTCCGGCGACACCAGAGCGCCTTCGCCATAGCGCGTGTAGTCAATCGCCGCGAGAACCCGTTTCCGCTCGGCTTCCGAAAAACAGGACAGTAGCGCGCGACCGGTCGCTCCTGCATGGATCGGGACGCGCATCCCGGCACGGGCTGCATAGCGCACGGCGGAAAGGGACTCGGCCACATCAATGTAAACCGAGTGACGACCGGCGGGCGCCGCCACGATTGCTGTTTCGCCGGTTTCCTCGACCAGATCCACAAGCGTTTCCTTTAGCAGCGCATTGAGCGGGTCCGCATCGGCAAGGGCGGTTGCGATATCGAGCCAACGCCGCGTCGGGTAATACGCGCCCCGTCGCGCCGGTTCGTGCATGTAACCCCGCGCCACCAGAGTGCCGAGGATGTTGTACGTCGACGACCGGGGCCATTCGAAATGTGCCTGGATCTCCGCCTGGGTCGCCGAGGCGCCGCGTGCCGCGAAGAATTCGAGGAGCGCCAGTGCGTTTTCGATCTGCCGGACGGTCAAAGCCTTGGAGCCTCCAGAGTGTCATCAACCGGGTGATATCGAGCCACGGGGCCCTCGACCAGTAAAGCATATGTCTTTATACTTGATCAAGCAATCCAGATATGTGGACATTATTCCATCAGCCGGGAGATCCATGAGATGAACATTCAGTCGACCGACTTCACCGAAGCCCCGCAGGATCTCTCCGATTGGGTGGCGCCGGACTGCCATGGTCTGAATTTCTTCGGGATCGATCGAAGTCTTCAGGATCTACTCACGATCTACCTGCCCGATGATCTGCGCGCGCATCTGATCCCACATTTTGAGCGTCTTGGTGCGCTGGCCGGCAGCGAGATCGACGATTGGGCGCGAATGGCGGACAAGCACGATCCCGTCCTGCATCATCGTACGCCCCGGGGGCGCCTCGAGGACTGGATCGAGTTCCATCCGGCCTATCGCAACATGGAGGATGTGGCCTTCGGCGAATTCGGCTTTGCCTGCATGGTCCAGAAGCCGGTGCTCGGCTGGGACGCGCCGATGCCGCACACGGCCAAGTTCGTTTTCCAGTATCTGTTCGGCCAGTCCGAATTCGCGCAGCTATGCCCGATCTCGGCCACCGAGACGACAGCCACGATGATAAGTCTGTACGGCAGCCCGGAGGTACAGGAACGCTTTCTGCCCGGCCTTCTGAGCCAGGACACCAAGACCATGCTCAAGGGCGCGCAGTTCATGACCGAGCGGACCGGCGGTTCGGATGTCTCGAACATAGAGCTCGAAGCGAGGTGGGAGGACGGCGCGTGGCGGCTCTATGGAGAGAAGTGGTTCTGCTCGTGCGCGGACGGCGACGTGGCCCTGCTTCTCGCGCGGCCTCAGGGGGCACCCGCTGGAAACAAGGGCCTCGGCTTGTTCGCGCTGCCGCGCAGGTTGGATGACGGCAGCCGCAACGCCTACAGGATCGTGCGCCTCAAGGACAAACTGGGCTCGCGTTCGATGGCGTCGGGCGAGATCGTGTTCGAAGGTGCCGTGGCGCATGCGCTCGGCGATTATGGCCCGCGCGAGAACGACGGTCTCAAGAAGATGATGACGCAGGTTTCGCTTTCCCGCCTATCACATGGTGCACGCGCGGCGTCGATGATGCGCCGTTGCCTGAACGAGGCCATGGTCGTTGCGCGCAACAGACGCGCGTTTCGAGAGACGATCATCGGCAAGCCGCTGCTGCGTCGACAACTGATGAAGTTGATGGTTCCGACGGAGCAGGCGTTGTCGATGACCCTTTATCTCGGAAACCAGATCACCGCAGCAGAGGCCGGAGACGCCAAGGCCGAACGGCTCGCGCGCATTCTCACGCCCGCGCACAAGTATCGCACGGCGCGCGACAACATCAGGGTGGCCACCGGCGCGATGGAGGTACGTGGCGGCAACGGTTACATTGAGGACTGGGTGAACGCCAAGCTGGTGCGCGATGCGCATCTCGGTGTGCTCTGGGAGGGGACGTCGAACATCAACTCGCTCGATATCACAACGAGAGCCGTGGCCAAGGTCGGCGCGCACAGGGATCTCGAGGCTGATCTGCTGGATCAGATCGAGAACGCTGCGGAAATGCCCGGCCAGTACAAGGGACAGCTCGCGAACACGGTTCGGCTTGCGATCGAGCTGGCGGACGAGGTCGGCAAGACCGACAATCAGGCGCTTGCGCGGAAGGCATCAAGTGCCGTCTACAACGCCGCCACGGCGACGCTGCTGGCGACCGAAGGGACGGAGCTTGGTGCCCAGGGCAGTGATGCGCGCAGGCTCCTCCTCTCTCGGATGGTTCTCGACCACCGTCTGAAGCCGCAGGATCCGCTGACCGTCGGTGAAGGCGCGTTCGATGTCCGTGCGACAGACATGCTGCTGTCGGAGGCACCGGTCACGCTGGAAGAAGCCACCCAGGCCCTTACGCTTTGACGCAGAGAAAGCCGCTGGACGGAATCCGGGTCCTCGATCTTACCCGGATCATCTCGGGACCGTATTGCACGCGGTTGCTGGCCGATTGCGGTGCTGAAGTCATCAAGATCGAGCCGCTCGGCGGCGAACACATGCGCCAGAAGCAGCCGATCCAGGGCAACGAGAGCACCTATTTCGGACACTTGAACGCCGGCAAGAAGTCTGTCGCGATCGATTTTCGCGATCCGGCAGATCTGGCGCGCATCCGTACGCTCGCAAAGTCCTGTGACATTGCCGTTGAAAACTTCCGGCCCGGTGTCGTCGCAGATCTCGGTCTCGATTATCCGTCCCTCTCGGCAGAGCGTCCGGACATGATCTACTGCTCGATCTCGGGCTTCGGTCAGCAGGGTCCGCGTGCGACGTCTCCCGCTTACGCGCCAATCCTGCATGCACTGTCCGGACACGACCTTGCTTCGCAGGCCTATGATGGCGCCGACGCGCCCGCCAAAACCGGTATCTGGTATGCCGACATCATGGGTGGAGCCTATGCGTTCGCGGCGATCCAGACTGCGCTTGTCGGTCGACTGCGGCATGGCGTCGGCTGCTATGTCGACGTTTCGCTGCTGGATACGATGATCAATCTGATGGTTCTCGAAGTGCAGGAAGCGCAGACACCCAGCGCATTTTCACGCTGGCTGGCCACGCCCGTCCGGGCGGCAGACGGGCACGTCATGGCGATCCCGATAACTGGGCGCAACTTCGAACGCCTCGCCGAGGCAATCGGATGGCCGGAATTGCGAGATGACCCGCGGTTCAGTGCGCAAATGGCGCGCGAAGAGAACTGGCAGGCACTGATGGTAGAAATTGAGCGGTGGACGAAGGGCCGCCCCGCTTCAGACGTTGAAGCGACGCTCATGGCCGCGGGTGTTCCGTGCGCCCGCTATCAGACGGTCGCCGAGGCCATCGATGACCCGCAAGTTAAGGCGCGCGGATTGATGTCTGCGGTCGAAAGCGGAGCAGGCGCCTTTCGCGTTCCGGGCGCGCCATTTCATTTTGGCGGGGCGCCGCTGTCGGTTGGACCGTCGGTGCCAGGGGTCGGGTCGCATACGGAGGATTATCTCGGTGCTGCGCTGAGCCAGACTCTTTTGACTGCCAGCGTCGGAAGTTGATGCACGTCTGATCGTTCAGGTCGGTGCGGTTTTGCCGAGTTCGGGATGGACCTTGCGTGCCTCAAATTGCCTAAAACGTGGGCACTCCGAGTGATCCGCGACTTTACTGGCTCAGCCCGCGACCGGCGACGACTGGCGCCGACTCGGCGAGCTGTTTGAGCCATCGATCCAACCGTGCGCCATTCACACCGAGATCAGAGTAGCCGTAAACGGATCTTGAGTAGATCACGAACGAGGATCGCTGGCCCGCGTCGCCGGTGCCGAGATCAACCGCTTCGACCGAAATGACATCTGGAAATCCCAACGTCGGAGAACGTTGGACGTATGCACGTGCGCGCAGATTCGTCGTCCAGGCGGGTCTCACAGCCTCGACGCGGTCATCAGCAAGGGCCACCGAGTCGAGATAACCCAGCAGTTCCTCCGGGCCTGTCGCAAAGATGGGTACTTCATGCGTGGGCTCGGTTGTGGTATCAATTTCAGCTGGCGCGCCGAGTGCCCAGTTCGGAGAACTTGGCGCCACCGCGGAGGTCGGTGCGACTTCGATCGAGTTCGGTCCTTCACCGACGCATCCCGCCAAAAGACCGACCAGCGCTATTGCCGCTATCCAACGCATGTCGAGCCACCTTTTTCAGCCTCGCATTCCGCTTGAGAAGCTAGATCGTAGAAGTCCCGCGTCATATCACGAGCAGGTGCGATGGGCATGCTTGGCTCGGCTCGCGAAAATCTGGCACCGCGTGCGGTCGATTCCGTAAATCCAAGGGCCGTTCATGATCAGGATCGCCGTCGATCAATGATGTCAGGCGAGAATGAATTGCGCCTCGGTCACATCGCTCGCTGTTGTACTCGCCAGCACGACCAGATCGGTCCCGAAGGAGAGATGCGCCGCGCTGCCGGACTGAGCGATCTCCAGATCCGAATAGGCCAATCCGGTGGCCGACAGGTCGATCAGGTCGGAACCGATCGTGAAGTCCATGATCGTGTCGATCCCGTCACCAGTCGCGAAGACGAACGTGTCTGCGCCGTCAGCGCCGGAAAGACGGTCATTCCCCTCACCACCCGTGATCGTGTTTGCCCCCGCATTGCCGATGATCCAGTTTGAATCGATCGAGCCCATCAAGGCGAGGTTGTCGGCCCCGGTCGCCCGGAGGCCTTCGACATTCTCGGGCAAGGCAAAATCGGTGTATGCGTAGACCCACTCGAAGCCTTCGCCCGCTTGCTCCACGATCTCCGTGGCGCCGTCGTAGACGTAGTACCGGTCGTCGCCCGTACCGCCGACCAGCGTCGCGTCGCCCTCCAGCACACGCAGGCGGTCGCTGCCGCCGAGGCCCTCAAGCATCAGCGGCCCCTGGCTTTCGAAGATCGTGTCGGCATTCTCCGTCCCTGTGATCGTCGGTGCCGCGGCGCCCACAGCCAGCAAGAAATCGTCCGCGGTGAGGTTTTCGACGGCGTTGCCGACGAGGATCAGAAGGCCCTGACTGTGCGTCACGGCTGTTCCGAGCGAATGCTCCTGAATATCGACACTGTTAAAGGGAACGTTCAGCGCGGTGAAGTCGATGAGGTCCGCTCCATCTTCGAAGTCGAGGATCAGATCGACGCCTGCGTTGTCCTCGATGACGAAGATGTCGTTGCCCGTGCCGCCCTCGAGGATATCGTTGTCTCCGCCGCCTGCGATGATGTCATCGCCAGCATTACCGTCGATCCGATCGCGACCTGCGCCTCCCGTCAGTGCGTTCGCTCCGGAGTTTCCGTTCAACCACGTGCCCGTTGCTCCGGCAGTGAGGTCGTGACTTTCGGAACCCTCCAGAATTGCGAGCTCGACGTGGTCGCCCAATGCGTAGGAGACCGACGCATAAACGAGATCCCAGCCTTCTCCGGCGGCTTCGACCACGAGATCATTGGCATCATCGACGTAGTAAACATCGTCGCCGAGGCCGCCGGTCATCGTGTTCGCGGCGCCATCGGCCAGAATGATGTCATCTGCGTCAGTGCCGACGACCCCTGGGTCTGGCGCATCTCCGCCGGTGCCGCCGCCCGTGGCTTCGCTGATCGGGGTTCCGGTGTAGTCCTCGTAGCCCTGCACGCTGTGATAGGGCGCGCGGTCGACGCCGCCGGCCATCGCGACGCTCTTGCCGGTGAAGATGTTGTCGCTCGGATAGCTGAAGTTGTCGATCACGCTCTCCAGCCCCATGCGCCCGGCGATGCCGTCCTCGAGCTGGTTGGCGCGCCACTCGAAATGGTCGCTGTTCAGCTCCGAGAACGAGACGCCGCGCAGGGTCAGGCTCTGCCCCGTCAGCGGGTTGTAGAACCGCGCCCCATCGGCGGTGTCCTCGACCGCGAAGTTGCGCTGACCGTCGCCGCGGACCGAGAGGTAGAAGAAGCTGACCTTGTCGGTCGCCGGGTCGAAATCGACCGTCTCGACCAGCCCCTGTTGGTGCGAGCGCACATAGACCGTGTTCGGCCGCACCAGACCGGAGCCGTCCTCGTAGGCCAGCACGGCGCTGAGGTCCTGCTGGAGATGGGAATCCGAGATCGGCGCGAAGTTCTCCGGGTGCAGGTCGGCGAGGTTCACGCCCTCGACCAGCAGGGACTGGCTGGCATTGAACATGTGCAGCATCATGAAGCCGTCGGGCGTATCGACGGGGATCTGATTGTGGATCGAGTTCGGGCCGAGATCGAGCACGTCGCGGGTGGGGTCGAAGCCTGTCACGACCGAGGTCGTGCCGACGGTGTAGGTCTGGCCGCCGCCGACAAACGGGTCGCTCCCGCCGGAACCGCCGCCCATGCCGCCGTCACCACCGCCCATGTCGTGGCCGTCGTCGCCGCCACCCATGCCATCGTCGGCCGCGTCGTCGTCAAAGATCGTGCCGGTGGCCTGGAGCGTTCCGGTGATGTTGTCGCCAGTGACTGAGAGAGTGAAGGTCTCGGTGTCCTCGACCAGCGTGTCGGGGTGGACGGAGACGATGACCGTC
>JBCDAV010000016.1:0-99333 GCA_039184865.1 Pseudomonadota bacterium
AACGTACTTGGTCGAAGCTGCAAACATCCGCGTAGCATGAATTTCGGGTCGATCTTGGGAGGATAACGCCAATGGCTGCGCTCACGTCGATTGGTTTGGCGTCATGAAAAAGCAAAAGACAGCCGACGATTGCGCAAGCCTAACCGGCCCTTAGATTTTGATTAGAATGCCAAGTAGCTAGGTCCCAAAGTCGAACTGCGCCTCGTCGAGTTCTGCGGCCGTGGTATTGATGACACGGACGATGTTCGAGCCCCGGAAGATCAGTGCATCGGATCCATCATCGGCGATAGTCAAATCCTCGAAACTCAGCCCGGTGTTCGAATAGTCGATCAGGTCCGTGCCGACCTCGAAATCGAGGATCAGGTCCGTGCCGTCGCCGGTCTCGAAGACGAACACATCCGCGCCGTCGCCGCCTTCCAGAATGTCGTTCCCGAGCCCGCCGTCCAGCGTGTCTTCGCCGGCATTGCCGTCCAGGCGGTCATTGCCCTCCTGCCCGGTCAACGTGTTGTTGCCGGAGTTGCCATTCAACCACGATCCGGTCGTCGCCGCGGTCAGCGACAGGTCGTCCGATCCGGTCAGGTTGCCTGCTTCGACGTTGTCGCCCAGCGTGTACGAAACCGAGCTGAACACCCGGTCGTAGCCCTCGCCCGCGTCCTCGACGATCACGTCATCCTCGCTGTCGACCACGAAGACATCGTTGCCCAAGCCACCGTCCAGCGTGTCGTTGCCGGATCCGCCGTCGAGGCTGTCGTTGCCGTCGCCGCCCGAGAGGGAGTCGTCCAGATCGCCACCCGTGATCTCGTTGGCATCTTCCGTGCCGGTCAGCGTGTTGGCGAAACCGTTGGCGCCGATGAGATCCTCGATCCCAACGATCGTCGTGCTGGTCGAGAGGTCGAGCTCGATGTCCGCATCGGCGAACAGGAAGCTGAGCGTGTCGGTGTCGTCACCGCCGTCAATCGAGTTGCCGGTGTCCGAGACGACGATGAAGTCGTCGCCCGCGCCGGTGTCGATGGTGTTGACGCCGGAGAACGCGGCGATCAGATCGGCTCCGTCCCCGCTGTCGACATCGTCATTGCCGTCACCGGCGTTGATTGCATCCGCGTCCGAGCCGCCCTCGACCGAGTCGTCTCCAGCACCGGCGACCACGACGTTCGTGCCATCGCCCGTCCGCACAAGGTCGTCGCCATCGGTACCGGTCAGATCGTCATCACCGTCATCGCCGACAGTCTGCGAGACCTCGAAGGCCCCAAGATCCGGTGCATCGCCCTGCTCACGCGCGGCCCCTCGTGCATCCAGAGGTAGCGTCTCGGTCGTATCGCCATCGCCATCGACGTCCTCGCTGTCCACGGGCAGTTGGGAGGCATCTCCGGCATCCAGCGCGCTGCTGGCGAAACTCAACGCAATGGTTTCGACGTCGCCACCGTTATCGGCAAGGACACCGGCGTCGATCCCGGTTCCAGTGCCGGAGCTGTCGGTGACCTCGGCAACCTCATCGAACACATCCGACGCCGCGATCCCTGTGGTCTGCGACACACCATCAATCGAGAACACGTCTCCGACAATGTTGCCGCCCGACAGCGAGAGACCGGCATCGGCGGTAACCTCGACGCTACTCCCACTCTCTGCATAGTTGCCCATGACAATCGAGTTGGTCAGTGCGATGTCAGTGTCATTCGCCCCCTTGGAATAGATACCGCCGCCTGTGCCACCTGCACCAAATGCGCCATTGCCGCTGATGGTGGAGTTGATGGCCGTGACGGCGTCTTCCACGAAGATGGCACCACCACTCGAAGCGAGGCCACTGGTCAGGTTGCCGGCCAGAGTGCTGTTCGTCAGCGTGATGCCGCTGTCGCCAAAAAGCGCCCCTCCGTTGGCACTTTCGCCCTTCGTGGAGTTTCCGCTGAGGGTTGCGGTCGTCAGGGTGATGTCGCCAAGGGCGAAGACGCCACCGCCATTTGCATCGTCACCCGACGTTGAGTTTTCGCTGATTGTGCTGTTGGTAACTGTCACCGCATCCAGCGACGAGATGGCTCCACCGGTCGAGAAATACCCGGACGTGCTGTTGCCGCTGAGGGTGCTGCCTGTGACCGACACAGTGCCTGTTGAATAGATGGCCCCGCCATCCGAGAAATCACCGCTGGTGCCGTTGCCGCTGATCGTGCTGTCGGTGATCGTGAGTTGCGCCTGGGAGGAGATTGCGCCGCCGGTGCCGTAGAGCACGGCGGTGCTGCCGCCGGTCAGCGACAGGCCGGCGAATGTGGTGGCTGCGCCGGCATCGATGATGTTGAACAACCTGCTGTTGTCATCCAGCGTGCCTGCGGTCGAACTGGCGGCAAGGTCCGTCAGCAATGTTCCAGTCTGCAACGTGTCGTCATTGTCGGCATCCCCGGTGACAACTATGTCGGTGCCGGTAGATCCGTCGATCACCACGCTGTCCGTAATGGCGATCTCGCCCGAGGTCAGACGGATGACACTGTCTTCTCCGCCGGTGAAGACCGATGAGTCAAAGGTGACGGTGTCCATATCGTTGCCGTCGCCGTCCGCATCGGTTGCAGAGTTGGCAAACGCGATCGCCTCGCGCAGCGACGTGACGCCGTCCTCCGCCACGATGTCTTCTGCCGTGGTAACAACCAGGCTGAGCGCTTCCTGGATTTCATCCGCGCCCAGATCAACGGTCGCAGTGCCATCGCCATCGCCGTCGAAGCTGCGCGTCTCACCGTTGGCATCCACGCCGATTGCGGTGGTCTCGATCGTGCCATCGCCGTCGACGTCGATGCCCAGATCGGCTTCGGTCGGCAACAGGCTGTCATCTCCCGAGTCGATCGCCGGATTCTCAGCATCGTTCAGCAAGGCAACAGTCTGGACTGTACCGCCATTGTCGGCCAGAACTCCGCCAAAGACACCCGAAGACGTCTCGGGCGTGCCATCGCCATCGGCATCAATCAGGGTTTCGGTCGTCTCAGCGAACACCTCCGCCGGATCGGCGTTGATGACGTTCGAGAGACCCGTGGTATCGAAAGCAGTGCTATCCTCACCGACGATGTTCAGACCGTCAAAGGTCGCCACGCCATCAACGACGACCTCTTGCGAGTCCTCTTGCGCATTGACGTTGCCCAGCACGATCGAGTTCGCGATCGAGAGGTCTTCATCGAGAGAAAAAATGGCACCGCCGAGAGATCCTTCTCCTGCAACGGAGTTTCCAGTGAACGTCGAATTCGTAATCGTACCGCCAAAAACGTTGTAAAGGGCACCGCCACCCGCGTCGTCTCCGAACGTAGAATTTCCGGTTAACGTCGAATTGACGATCGTCATTGGGTCGAAAGACGAAACCGCGCCACCACGGCCAACATCGCCCGTTGTGAAGTTGTCGTTGAAGGTGGAGTTGATCGCGATCACCGAGCCAAAACTTGCGGCTGCGCCACCGCGACCAAATGTGCCAAGTGTGAAGTTGTCGGAGAACGTGCTGTCGGTAATGGTCAGATCGCGCTGGGCTAACGCACCTCCTCCGTCAGAGGAATTCCCTGTTGTCGAGTTTCCGGTGAATTCCGAATTGGAAATGTTCAGATAAAGATAAGCGCCCACGCCGCCGCCTTCGCCAACATTTCCGGTGGTCGAGTTCCCGCTGATGACAGAGTCAGTGACCGTTATCGAGGCTCTGGCATAGGCGCCGCCACCGATTCTATCCGACGAGTTCCCACTGATGTTCACGCCGGACAGGGTAAGATCTGAGGCCGACCTTATGGCACCGCCGCCTTCTCCGTCTGTTGAATAACCGCCGGTCAGGGCAAGTCCGTTCAGTGTCGTGGCACTATCTGTCTCGGTCACATTGAAGATGCGGCTATTGTCGCTGCGTGTGCCGCCGCTTTGGTCAATATCCGTGATGCCGGTGCCGCCACCCGCGATGGTCAAGCCGTCCGCATCCAGGTCATCCGCGTTCGCATCGCCCGAAATCGTGACGTCGATTGTGCCATCATCGTCCAGGTCGCCGTTGATGATCACTGCATCGGTGATCTCGATCTGGCCCTGGGTCAGGCGGATGATGTCATCGGTCTCGCCATCGAAGACGGTCGCGTCAAAGGTGATGGTGTCGATGTCATCGCCGTCGCCATCTGCGTCCGTGGCACTGTTGGCAAAGGCGATGGCCTCGCGCAGGGATGTGACACCGTCGCTGTCATCCACGACGTCTTCCGCCGTAGTGACAATTAGACTGGAGATCTCGATCGCTTCCACCGCGCCAGCGTCGACTGTGCCGCCATTGTTGACCGAGGCCAGATCAACCTCGCGCGCATTGCCATTTGCGTCGGTCGTGACGCTGCCGGACAGGGTGCCAGTGTCCAAGGCCGGGTTCGATGCATTGCCCAGCAGCGCGACTGTTTGAACCGTTCCGCCATTGTCAGCCAGAACGCCAGCCCCATCGGCATTGACCGCGGCGAAGACGTCCGTGGCGTCGAATGCGCCTGTGACATCGTCGATTACGTTGCCACCGCCCGACGTGTACGCTCCATAGACTTCAGAAGTTTCACCCGGCGTGTTCGCCACGACCAGGACATTTGTCAGAGTTGCGGTCCCATAGGATGCAATACCGCCAGCAGCAGCCCCGTAGTTGCCCGTGAACGTGCTGCTGATGACGTCGATTGTGGCGCCACTGTTGTTGTGAATTCCACCGCCGCCGGATTCTGAGTCGTTGTCATAGAAAGTCCCGTTGGTCACTGTCAGGGTGCCAGCGCTGTTCAGGATGCCGCCGCCATAACCGTTTGTGTAATTGCTGTCGAAGGTCACGTTCGTCAGCGTCGCGGTCCCTAGGTTGTAAAGACCGCCGCCATCGTAAGACGCCGTGTTGTCAGACACGGTCGTGTCCACCAAGTTCAACTCACCGGCGCTGCGATTGTAGATCCCTCCACCATTCCCGGCATCGTTGCCCTCGACTGCTACATTCGTCAGCGTCGCAGAGCCGTTAAGGACGAAGAGGCCGCCGCCCGTGGCGGCTGAGTTGTCTGACAGCGTCGAATTGGTGAGCGTAAGATCAGTTACACCTGCCAGGAAGATCCCAGCACCAGAGCCGCTCAAGCCGCCGCTGTCTAACTCACCGCCAGCAATGGTCAGGCCATCCAATGCTACGGATCCGCCGCCCTCTATCACCAAAACCCGGCTGTCAGCATCGTCCAGGCCGTCGGCGCTGTTGGCGGTGATCGTGATGTCGCCGGTGCCATCGCCGTCGATGTCGCCCGCGATCGTAAGGCTGGTCGTGATGTCAAGCTGACCCTCACCGGCGCCGAGAAAGATCGTGCCGTCTGCGAGCGTTTCATCGAACGTGATGGTCGAACCTGCTTCGAACGTGCCGTCCTTGATGGAACTGATCGCCTCGCGCAGCGAGATCAGTTGGTCTGAACTATCCACAACATCATCCAGGGTCGTGACAGTCAGGCTGGCGGCCTCGACCTGAACCTCCACGGCACCGGCATCGACGGTCCCACCATTGTCGAGCGACTGTTGATCAAACACACGGGCGTTCCCATCGGCATCCGTGGTTACCCCGCTGGGCAGGTCCCCTGCATCCAGGGCCGGGTTCGTATCGGCAGCCAGCAGGGCGATGGTCATCACCGGTCCGCCATTGTCAGCGAGCACGCCGGACCCATCGGAATTGGTCAGTGCAAAGACCTCCGATCCGTTAAACCCTCTAGTCGGACCATCGATAACGTTCCCGCCGCCGGAGCTGTAAGACCCCTCCACGTCAAAGGCTGCTTCTGGAGTGTTGGCGACGATCAGTGCATTCGTAATGGTCGCGGCTCCATCGTTATAGATCCCGCCTGCTCCGGCCCCATAATTGCCGCTGATCGTGCTGTTGATCACTTCCAACGTGGCATCTTCGTCGTTGTGCAGCGCACCACCGCCCTGGCCTGAATGGTTGCCGTAGAACGTGGCATTGGTCACGGACGTGTCGCCTGACCGTGTAAGTACACCCCCGCCATTTAGCTCGGCAGAGTTGCCCTCAAATGTGACGGTCATCAGGGTTGCCGTGCCGTCATTGTAGAGACCGCCACCATCGTTTGCCGCGGTGTTGTCCGATACGGTTGAACTGCTGAGCACCAGCCCGGCGCCGCTGGCGACGAAGATCCCGGCCCCTGACTCATCGTTGCCGCCCGTGATCGTCAGAGCGTCCAGCGTGGCCGTGCCTGCACTCACCAACACAACCCGGCTGTCGGCGTCATCCAGTCCCTCGGCACTATCGGCGTCGATCGTAAGGTCGCCCTTGCCATCGCCATCGACATCGCCTTCGATGGTCATCGTTGTCGAGATTTCCAACTGGCCGAGACCTGCCGCGAGATAGATCGTCCCGTCGGCGAGCGACTCCGCGAAGGTGATGGCCGAACCGGCATCAAACGTTCCGGCATTGACGTAGCTGATCGCCTCGCGCAGCGAGGTCTCGCCGTCGGTGTTGTCCACGACATCGTCGAGCGTCGTGACGATCAGGCTTTCGTACTCGAAAGCCTCGTATGCACCGAGGTCGATCGTGTTGGTACTGTTGTTCGCCACGCCGTCGACATCCACGAAGCGGTCGAATCCGCGCGCGTCGGTCGTCAGGTCTGAAGCGGCGCTGTCGCTGCCCGCATCCAGTGCCGGATTCGAGACGTCTTCGAGAAGCGCGATCGTCGCGACGTCTCTGCCATTGTCAGCCAACACCCCACCATACACCACCGTCGATGTCTCGGGGACACCATCGGCATCCGCGTCGATCAGTGTCACGGTCGTTGCTGCGAAGACACTCGACGGATCGGCGTTGAAGGCATTCGAATAGCTTGAAGCATCAAATGCGGCGGTGCTTGCTCCGACGATGTTTTGACCGACAAAGGTTGGCGTACCGTCGCCATCGCTGAAGGTCGCTTCGTAGACTTCGTTGTTGCTCGTCAGTGCGCTGACATTGCCAAGAACGATAGAGTTTCCAAGCGTCAGCTGACCCAGCGTCGCAACACCGCCGCCTTCGGAATCACTGGCGGTCGTGGAGTTGCCGCTGATGGTTGAACTGTAGACTGACGTCTGGTCATTGCTGAAGGCACCGCCACCTTGAGAGGCCGAACCCGCCGTAGAGTTGCCACTGATTGTCGAGTTCGTGATCGCCAGGGTGTTATCGGAGTAGATGCCGGCGCCATCGGCATTGGTTCCCGTTGTGGAGTTGCCGCTCACGGTCGAGCTTGTGATCGTGGCCGTCGCCAGAGCGCGCAGGCCGCCACCGTTGCCAAGATCACCGGATGTGGTGTTGTCGCTGATCGTCGACCCGGTGACGGTTACATCGCGAAAGCTGAAGACACCGCCGCCGCCACCCCGGTATCCCGAGGTTGCGTTGCCGCTGATCGTCGAATTCTCGATTGTGAGAGTGCCAATGCTGCTCACGCCTCCGCCGTCGCCGAGATCCCCGGTCGCGGAGTTTCCGGTGACGACAACGTTCGACAGGGTCAGATCGGCGAACGAATAGACCCCGCCGCCGTCCTCGCGATCGGCCGTCACCCGACCACCGGTGATCGTCAGACCACTCAGCGTCGTGTCTGCTGTTTCCTCGGAGATGTTGAAGATCCGACTGTTGTCGCTCAGCAAGCCGGTGCTCTCTTCGAGATCGGTGATGCCGGTTCCGCCATCCGAGACCGCAAGACCATCGGCGTCGAGGTCGTCCCCGTCGGCATCGCCGGAAATCGTCACATCGCCCGTGCCGTCGCCATCGACGTCGCCATCAATGGTCACGGCATCGGTGATTTCGATCTCGCCGAGCGTCAGTCGGATCAAGCTGTCCGCGTCCTCGGAAAAAACTGCAGGATCGAACTCGACCGTGTCCGTTCCAGCCGTGCTGTTTGCAAGCTCGATTGCCTCGCGCAAAGAGAGGCCGGTGCCGCCTGGTGTCAGCTCCGTGAAACCGGAATCAAGTTCATCGGTTAATGTGGTGACCGTAAACGTCGCCATCGATTCTCTCCGCCTTAAATCTGATCAATATCGGCAGTCGGGGGTCAGGCCGCCGGGGCGACCTCAGTCGCGTCCTCCGGGAAAGGGTCCTTCGGGCTGCTCGAAAATCGGATCCGGAAACCATCCGAGATGATCCTTCCGAAAGTCACGCCGCCGGCGGACGTTGATCCGTCGATGGGAACTGAAGCGGGTCATAATCGATCTCCTTTGCTTTTTGATGGGGCGTTGTCCCACCTGACGCTGTGGAAATCTTCACGGCATGATCAGCGAATTCTCAGCAATCGATTGGAATTCTGAGCAATCCTCAGCAATTGCTCGATTTCGAGTGAGTTCGGGCCTCTCGTCGGGCGGATGCTGCCATACGTGAGGGATCATTGGGTTGCGCGCTGGATACCGTGATCGGTCTGGAAGGTCCGGCGCGGGATCAAGCGAACCAAAGGAACGCGTATCGCTTCCAACGCTGCGGTGGAACGCGAACATCGAAAAGCTGGGTCGTGAAGGCCTGGCAACATGTTCAGTTTGGAAGAACCTGGTTGCCGCGCAGCTAGACACGGCTTTTCAGATGCTGTTTTGCACCGACATTGTTGGATCAGGTCATCCAGGCGAGCGCATGCCGCCGTGGCCAGTCGGTATCGACTTGGGACCGCGTGCACACCGACCAAGAGTCATCCGATGGTGCACCCAATCGCGAAGATTCCGCACGGCGCATTAGCGGCGCCTCTTTCCCCAGACGCAGATCCTGCCTGCGTGAAAGGCTCCTGTTTGGCCCCTGCCCCAACAAGCCGCTCCTTGTGCGCCGACGTCGCGACGGCCTATCCTGAGCTATGGCCACCGATCGTCCGTTCCTTGGCATCGTTCTGATGCTTGCCTTTTGCGTGCTTGCGCCGTTGGGAGACAGCTTTGCCAAGATTCTCGGCGAGACACTTGCCCTAGGTGTGCTGATGGCGACCCGCTTCGGCGTTCAGGCCGTCATCCTGCTTCCCGTCGCGTTGTGGCAGCGG
Source organism: Pseudomonadota bacterium (assembly GCA_039184865.1). GTDB lineage: Bacteria > Pseudomonadota > Alphaproteobacteria > Rhodobacterales > Rhodobacteraceae > Thermohalobaculum. The sequence goes on from JBCDAV010000016.1 coordinate 8,952, forward strand.
AAACCGATTGCGTCACCCGAGGGCTTGATGGGATGGACCCTTCTGCGCACCGGGCTGCACATCATCGGCATCGGTATGATGTTCACGTCGCTGCGCTACCTGCCGCTGGCAGATGCATTGGCGATCGCCTTCGTCATGCCGTTCATTCTGCTCTTGCTGGGCCACTTCGTGATGGGGGAAACCGTGGGGCCGCACCGTATCGGTGCCTGCGCCGTTGGGTTCCTCGGCACGCTGCTGGTCATTCAACCGAATTTTGTGGAGGTGGGATACCCTGCCCTGCTGCCACTCGGCGTGGCCGTCTCGTTTGCGCTCTTCATGATGGTGACGCGCAAGATCGCGCGGGACATCGATCCGATCCGTCTTCAATTGATCAGCGGGTTACAGGCCTGTCTTTATCTGGCGCCAGTGTTGCTTTTCTGGCCCGCGTCGCGTGGCGGGTTTCATTGGGATCTGCCCGCAGACACATGGATGCTCCTCATCGGAATCGGAGTTGTCGGCACAATTGCACACCTTCTGATGACCTGGAGCCTGCGGTTTGCACCGACCTCGACGCTTGCGCCGATGCAATATCTCGAGATCCCGTTCGCCACCATCATCGGCTTGCTGATCTTCAATGATCTTCCGAACGGCCTGGCAGCGATGGGCATCTGCGTGACGATTGCGGCAGGTCTTTACATCATCCTGCGCGAACGAAGGTTGGCGCGGCTGATCGAACCGGAACAGGTGGCATGAACCGGCATAGTCCTTCCCGATCGGATCTGACATGACCGACGAGGCCGCAGTCCCAAAAGGCGCAGTGCCGCCCGGTTCCGGCAGGGATGTGACACCGGCCGTTCTTTGCATGCTGGGCGGCACAGCCGTTCTGGTCCTGAACGACGCGGTAGTCAAAAGCCTGACCAACACCTATCCGACCGGACAGATCTTGTTCCTGCGCGGGCTGTTTGTCTGGCCCTGGATCCTGTTGTTCGCCATGCGCACCGGCGGTCTGCAGACCCTGCGGGTACGCAGTGTCAAGGGACAGGCGCTGCGCGGCATCTGTGTGATCTGCAGCGCCTTTATGTTCGTGAACGGCCTTAGACATCTGACATTGACCGATGCCATTGCCGTCGCCTTCACCGGACCGCTCTTCATCACGGCGATGGCACCCTTGGTTCTAGGCGAGCGGGTCGGCTGGCGGCGCTGGCTCGCCGTCACTGTCGGTTTCGCCGGAGTTCTGTTCATGTTGCGCCCGGGAACCGACACGCTGCAGTGGGCCGTGTTGTTCCCGCTGGGTGCGGCTATTTTTGGCGGCTTCAGGGACCTGATCACCCGCCGGATTTCCGGCACCGAGACAACGGTCGCAGTGTTGGCTGTGACCACCACGGTCGTGCTGCTGGCTGGTCTGGCGAGCGTTCCGTTCACGGGCTGGGTTGCAATCCGGGCGACGGATCTGGGAATGTTCGCCGGAAGCGGAGTGTTGATCGCGATTGCCCACACGCTGATGATCGAGGCGTTTCGCAGAGGCGAGGCCGCGCTGGTTGCGCCGTTCAAGTATTCCTCGCTGCTCTGGGGCACACTGTTCGGCTACATGATGTTCGGTGATTTGCCGGACCTGTGGACGATCCTTGGCGCCGTTATCATCGTGGCCTCGGGTCTATACGTTCTGCACCGCGAAGCACGGGCTCGAACGTAATTGGGCTGATAGGGGACTCTGTGAGCCTCGACTAAAACCTGAACTAAGGAACCTCCTGACCTACGGCCCGATAGGCATCGATCAGGCTCGGCGAATCCTTGCACTGGGTTCTCGGAAGATCGTCGTGGAGCCCGAGCCACGGCATGGCGCTTTCGACACCGAGGTTGTAGGTCGGCGGAAAGTCCTGCGGCGCATCAAGGCTTGCCGTGAACACCATCACCCACTTTGTCCATATCCCGACAAGACCCTGGTACAGCAGTGCGGTGCCGCAGTCGGCGCAGAAACCTCGCTTGGCGATCTTCGAAGACTGAAAGAACTTCGGCGCGCCCTGGGTGAAGACCAACGCCTCGGCGAGCATCGTGGTGCCGCCAAGAATTGGTGCGCCTGAAAATCGCTGGCACATGCGACACTGACAGAGCATCGAACCAAGCGGCTTTCCGTGAATCTCGTAACGCACCGCACCGCAGAGACAGCCGCCTCCGGCAAAAGCTTGTTGTGCTTCGGGCATGTCGATGAACGGCCGGAAAGCTGCCTTGGCGTGCCCGCCGTCCGCGCGCGCCGTCGGACTGAAATGAAAAACGCGGACCGGTTTGGCAATGTTCTTCAACTGGTGTGCCCCGAGATCCGCGAACCGTTCATCGATCTCGTCCTCGACGTGCACGAACACGGCGCGCGAGATCGCCACCCCGTTCGTCTCCGCCAGTTCCTGCAATCGCGAGGCGACGTTGACGCCGTCGCCGTAGACATCATCGTCGTCATGAAGAACTTCGACTATGTTCACGCCGACACGAAAGCGGATCTGCCGGTCCTCGGGGACACCACGGTTTCGCTCGATCATGCGGCGCTGGATTTCGATCGCGCAAGCGACTGCTTCGACGGCGCTGCCGAACTCCGCCAGAATTCCATCCCCCATGAGCTTGATGATGCGACCGTGGTGTGAGCCGATCGTGGGGTCAGTGACGGCGAACCGGCTTTCCTGCAGGGCGAGCAACGTAGCGGCTTCGTCCTGTCCCATCAGCCGGCTGTAGCCGACGACATCAGCCATCAGGATCGCGGCAAGCCGGCGTTCGATCCCGCTCCCGATCATGCGCGGATTATCCAACGAAAGCCTGCGGGCGTCAAATCATCGACCGTAGCTTTGCTGCATGATCAACGACATCTACCGAGATGCTCGGCTTTGTTTGCTTTGATCGCGGGCGACCGGCAATAGGAGTCACAAGTGACGACACGTCGCCCGAGGCTCAGTCGTATCGTGACCAATCAAGTACAATCGAAGTGTTTCGATACAATTTGTACTGTGCAGAATTGAAGATCGATACAGATCAAGAGAGGTCAGCTTGCGCGCGTGAAGTTATCGGAGCAGTTCCATCGCGATCCACTGGAGAATGCTGATCGTTTTGGTCGCGGCTCGCCTCGCACTGGGACTCACGTTCCAGGTGGCAGGCTCCGCGACGCCGTATCTGTCCAACGACTTCGGCATGACCCTCGCGGATGTGGGCGTTCTGGTCGGGATGTTTATGCTGCCCGGCGTGGTCGTTGCATTACCGGCTGGAATGTGGGGCGCACGGTTTGGAGACAAGCGGGTCGTCCTCGCAGGCTTCCTGCTGATGGCAGCGGGTCTGTTGGTATCGGGCCTCGCGACGACATGGACCTGGGTTGTGATCGGCCGCCTGCTGGCCGGGCTCGGTGCGGTGCTTCCGCAGGTCCTGATGATGAAGATGGTGTTCGATTGGTTCGTCGGAAAGCGTAGCCTATTCATCGCGACGTCGCTTTTCATCATAGGCTGGCCCGTCGGACACGCGATAGGTCAAGCGGTTTTGACCCTGCTGGCTGACCTTGGCGGCTGGAACGCGGCGTTTATGTCAACGGCAGTGGCATGTCTCGCCGCGCTGCTCATCCTGTGGGCCAGCTATCGACCACCGGCCTCTGCGGCTGCCCGCGTGCAAGCGCCGCTCACAGCGCTCAGTCGTCGCGAATTCGTGCTCGTGACGCTTGCCGGCCTGCTTTGGATGACCAGCAACGGCGCGTATGTCGTGGTACTCGGTTTCGGGCAGCAGACGCTCATCGAACGCGGGCTGGATCCGGTCGAGGCGGCTGAAATAGCCAGCTTGATGCCCTGGGCCTTCCTCGTGGCGCTTCCTCTCGGGGCCTGGACAGCGACGCGGTACGAAACACCCAATGTTGTGATCTCGATTTCACTAGGCGTGTCCGCGGCCTTCGGGATTTGGACGGGACTGGACGCGACGGCCCTTGGCTTCTTAGGCTTCGGTTTTGCGATGGCCTTTGGTGTCGCGACCATGGCGACACTGCCATCGGAAGCACTCGAAGAGGCGTCTCGTTCGGCGGGGCTCGGCTACTACTTCATGATGTACTTCATCGGATCGTCCGTGTTTCCAATCATCGCCGGATGGATTGGCGATGTCGCAGGCACGGCCGCCGGTCCAATTTTCTTCGCGAGCGCTGCGCAGGCTTTCTGCCTTGTCCTGTTGTTCGCATTCAGGGCACATCAGCGTCGGCCCCTCACCCATTGAGACCGTGTTCGATGTCGAAAAGAAACGAGGTTTCTCGCGCGGTTCGATTGGCCCTCTGCTGACGACGCCAAGTCCAGACGTTCGGCGCAACCCGATTGGAGGTCCACTTTGGCAGGGCTCTTCGGAGCGCTTCAGTGATGGTGCGGCGACGGGTGCCGCTGACGAACGCCATGCAGCACTATTTCCGACACATGCGTAAGAGCAAGGATCACTTGAACGCTTTCCGGCGAAAGGCGCGGCTTTGGGTTGCCGTCGCCTTTCTTGTTCCCGTTTGCCTGGGAGCAATCGCAGCGTTGTTTGTCTCAGCCTCCTAGCTTCGGCACTGAACAAGAACGCTGTCGGGCTGGCGACGGTGCCAGGGTCGCGGGCTCGACGCTGCGGAGCGGCCCTGTCCAGTCCAACCGGCCTTTTCGAAGGACACTTGCGGTGGAAAGTGCGATGGCGCCACGATCCGCCGCAAGCTGCATGGGCGCCGTGACCTCCCTCAGTCTGGCACGTCGCTCGCCTTCGCCGTCACATGCGCGAACAGGTCGCCCATCGCCGCAAGCGCATTGGCATGGACAGCCTCGGACGCGATATCCCCGCCCCGCGGATCCGGCAGCGAGCGCGTCGCCGTGGCTGAGGCGACGACCGTCACGTCATAGCCGTTGTTAAAGCCCGCCCGCGCCGTCGAGTTCACGCACATATGTGTCATGAACCCGGCGAGCGTCAGCTTCGTCGCGCCCCGCGCGTTCAGAAGCTCGTCGAGATTGGTCTTCTCGAACGAACTCGGATAGTTCTTGTCGACGACGGGCTCTCCGTCCACCGGAGAGACCGACGCAATGATCTGGCCGCTATCGCCGGTGACGTCATAGGGGCTGCCAGCGCCGGCATCGTGGCGAATATGAATGATCGGACTGCCAAGCGCGCGCGCACGGGCGAGCAGGGCCTCGGCCTCACGCAATGCATCTTCGACGCCGTCAAGCGCCATGACGCCTTCGCGATACGTGTTCTGACAGTCGATCATGATCAGCGCCGTGTCCGAAAGCGGATGCGGTTCGGCACGGGCGCCGGTCAGGTTTCTCAACGTGGGGCGAGCAGTCATGGCAGGGTCCTCCCGGTCCGTTTCTGATTGTCTTGCAGATTTAGACGCTGGGGATGACCTGGCTACCTGTCGACCGCACCGTAATGAAATGCGGCAGGGACGCAAGCCGGGGAGCCGGTTGGTGTCATTTGACGAGACCGACGGCAATGCGGAGCCGGTTAGTGTGCACGCTCTTCGAACCTGAAATTCGGAGCAAATTTCGACAACTCAAACACGATACGGAGATCAGGTGAAGCGAGCGCGCAGTGAAGGCGCAGCCTACTGGCTCAACTGTAGTGTTTCTTCCGGCTCATCTTGCCAAGTCCGGGGTTGAGCGAGTTCGTCGGATCGATGCTCTTGTAGAACGCCGCGAGATCGGGCTTGGCTTTGTACAAGTGCCCGACATTGTGCTCAGCCGGGTATTCGGCACCGCGCTGGTCCAGTATTTCCAGCATGCGCGCCTTGAGCTGCTGCGGATCCGATCCCTTCTTCACGATGTAATCCTGATGCAGCACGTGGCAGAAGAAGTGCCCGTAATAGAGCCTGTGGGATATCTCCGCGTCGATCTCCGGCGGGAGCACCTCGAACCAGTCTTCATCGTTCCGGCGCAGCGCGATATCGAGCGCGAGGATATCCTCCACCTGCGAGCCGTGGACATTCTGATAGCGGATTGCCGCCCCGGCAGCCGCGAAGCGATGCAGGCCCGCGAGTTTGCCCTCGCGCGGCGTGCAGGCAAAATAATCGCCTTCGTTGTTGGCGAAGTGTTCCTTGAGGTAGGCATCGGCCTCTTCGATGCCGTCATCTTTCATCTTCAGGATCAGGTGGTGCTCGTAGCGCTTGCGGAAAGCGGCCATCCGCTCGGGCAGGACCCGCGGCCAGAGCCGCGCCAGGACCTGCATGAAGTGATCCGTCAGGTTTCGCGGCAGGATCGGTATCTTGTTGAGGCGCGCATCGATCGCCCCCTTCAGCGCGAAGAACATCGGCAGGCGGTCAGTGCCCAGCTTGTCGATCATCACCAGCGTGTCTTTGCCGTAGCGCTCCGAGATGTCGTAGCACTCGGAATGCATGTATTCGCCGCTGACCGGCAGATGCTTGAAATCGCGCAGGATATCGCGGCGCAACTGCCCAAGGACGGCGGTGTCGTTCGTGCCGATATAGAAGACCTGCTCGCGACTGTTTTTCGGATAGGTGTCGAGCCGCACAGCGAACACGGCGAGCTTGCCGGCGCAACCCGCGGCTTCGTGAAGGCGGCGCTTGTCAGCGTTGAACCGCGCCGGACTGTCGGCCTGCACGTCGCGCACACGCTCGGCATAGGCCGTGTCGGACGCCTTCTTGTTCGTGCTTTCCACGTCACTGGTCGTGAACTGCCCGGTTTCGAGGCGGGTCAGGATCTCGTCCGGCGTCTCGCCCAGATCGATGCCGAGGTGATTGACCAGTTCAATGCCGTCCTCAGTGACCTGTGCGAACAGCGAAAGCTCGGTGTAGCTCGGGCCGCGTTCGATCAGCGATCCGCCGGAGTTGTTGCAGACGCCGCCGATGATCGACGCGCCGATACAGCTCGACCCGATGACGGAGTGCGGCTGCCGTCCAAGCGGATCGAGCAGTTTCTCCAGCTTGAAAAGCGTCGCCCCGGGAAAGCTGAGCACCTGACGGCCTTCGTCCAGTAGCTGGATGTCGTCCATCCGGTTGGTCGAGATCACGACCACGTCCCGGTCGTAGGATCCCTTCGGTGTCGATCCTTCCGTCAGTCCGGTGTTGGCGGCCTGCATGATGACGATCTTGTCGGCAGCGACGCAAGCCTGGAGAACTTTCCACTGTTCAAGAAGCGTTCCCGGCCGCACGACTGCAACGGCCTCGCCCGCGCCCGAACGGTAGCCCTTGCAGAACCGCTCCATCGACCTGGGATTGGTCAGGACGTACTTGCTGCCACAGATGCTGCGGAACTGATCGATAAGGTCTTGCGTCGTCATCGCGTCGGATTGCCAGTGTTGCGGTGCGGTCGGAGTTCGCCGAGGCGACCCCGCGCGCACGTTCGAAGCCCTCCCAACGTTTAGTTGAACAGAGAGGCGTCATCCATGCGTCCAATCTGCGCGCAGCTTCGAGCATAGATTTTCTCTCAGAGGCCTTTGGTCGTGCGCGAATTCGAACCCGTTCACGTCGAGCCAAGGCAACGCGGGTTAACGTGTCCGGAACCGCCAATAAAGATCTTGCGGGAGGCGGGTCGATAGCCAGCGCCACGCGCGAAGGCATTCACCAGCGCGCGGGTCTGAATTTGAGAGCTCTAACGCCCGACCGCGTAAGCCTGCATGAAGCGCGGCGTCGCAGCCGCCCGGATCATCCCGTCACTTCGGAAACCGGCGGCGCAGAGCCGGCCAAGCGCCCAGGACGGCTGCACGTTCACGACATGGCCGCGTTCCCGCAGTTCAACGAGGATTTTGTCGTCAAAGCGATCCTCGATGTGCAGGACGCCTGGCGTGAAGTGCCTCGGTGCAAACGAGTTGACGTAGTGCCCCGAGTGAAACAGCGGCGCGTCGATTGCTGCCTGAAGGTTCAACCCCTGCACCAGATGCCGCAGGATCAGGCCCAGCGCCCACTGGTCCTGCTGGTCCCCACCGGGCGAGCCCAGGCCGACCAGAGGATTGCCATCGCGGGTGATCACCGTTGGCGTCAGGGTCGTTCTGGGCCGGCGCCCCGGTGCCAGATGCGACGGCAGCCTCTCATCCAGCCAGAACATCTGACCGCGCGTCGTGATGTTGAAGCCGATGCCCGGAACTGCAGGTGCGGATTGCAGCCAGCCCCCGGACGGCGTCGCCGAAACCAGATTGCCCCAGCGATCGACCACGTCCAGATGGCAGGTATCGCCCTCGATCTCCGGCAGGTCTGCGAAGGTCGGTTCGCCGACGCCGAGCGCCGCGTCCTCGGGTTCCGCCGCGAGTTCGGTGAGCAGCGCAGACCGGTCCTCCCCGTCGCCAAGTGGATCACCCGGCGCGAGCTTCAGGGACGCGTCGTTGCCAATCTCTGCAGCGCGGTGCGCGATGTAGTCGCGCGACAGGAGCTGTTTGAGCGGGACATCGACGTGATCGGGGTCGGCAAAAAAGGCATCGCGATCCGCGAGGCCCCGCTTCAGCGCCTCGATGGAAAGATGAACCCAGTCCACGCTTCCCGGCTCGACGTCGGCGATGCCGAGTTCTTCGAGAAGGCCGAGCGCTATCAGCATCGCCGGCCCCTGCCCCCACGGCCCGGTCTTGTGGACGGTCACGCCTTGGAAATCGGCGGAGACGGTGTCTTCCCAGGTCGGCTGCCACGGCGCCATGTCCGCTCCGGTCAGGAAGCCGGTGACGCGATTGCCCGAACCGTCTGCTTGCTCGGTTCGGTAGAAGCTGTCGACGGCCTCGGCGACAAATCCTTGATACCAGGCGCGTTGGGCGGCCTCGATCTGGGCCTCGCGATCGGCACCGGCGGCCTCGGCCTCTGACAAGATCCGTGCGTAGGCGTTGGCGATCTGCGGCTGCGTAACCCGCTGACCCGGCATCGGGGCGTTATCGCCGGGCAACCAGACTTCCGCCGAATGCTCCCAATCCGACCGGAAGAGCGGAGCGATGGCATGGATCGATTCCGCTGCCCGGTGGGGCAACGGATATCCGGTGCGCGCGTAGCCGATTGCCGGTTCGAGGACGTCGCGCACGGTCTTCGTCCCGTGCTCGAGCAGCAAGCGCATCCAGGCCCCGAACGATCCCGGCACGACGGCAGGCGCCAATCCCATTCCCGGCATGCGGTCATAGCCCTGCGCCTTGACCGCCTCGATCGAGGCAGCGGCGGGAGCCGTTCCCTGACCGCACAGGACGCGCGGCCGGTCCTCGACAGCGAGATGCAGGATGATCGGCACCTCCCCGCCCGGACCGTTGAGATGCGGCTCGACGATCTGCAGCATGAAACCGGTGGCGACGGCGGCATCCACCGCGTTGCCGCCCTTCTCGAGGATCCCGAACCCGACCGTCGATGCGAGCCAGTGCGTGGATGTAACGGCGCCGAAGCTGCCCCGGATCTCCGGCCGCGTGGTGAAGCTTTGCGGCATGTCAGACCTCGGGTATTTCGGGGTTGGCGATCAGCGGTTCGCCCGCGTCGCGCTCGATGATGTTTTCGATAACATTCCGGTCCAGAATGCCGTATGGGCGGCCGGCTCGCGGCATGCCCGTCGAGAACGGGATGAAGCGATCCCGCGCGACAGCAAAGAGGCGCTCGAGCTCCGGGATCGGGTCGGCGTGATCGTCGACGCGCAGGTCGAGCCGCGGGAACACCTCCGGCCCCTGAATGCGGAGCGCGATCGACTGTTTGCCGCGCTTGTCGCCACCGGCATCCTCGCCCGCCTGCATCGCAGCGATCAGACGCTCGACAATGGGCAGATCCGACCGGTCCTGCCAGCAGGTCAGCGTATCGGCGACCACGGCGGGGCCCGCCAGCATGTTCCCAGCCACCGAGACGCCCGGCGCGGTCTTGTGCCCGCACCAGTCGACGCAGTTCGCACCGGTGTGCGCCGCCGCGCCGTCATGGGCGTCGATGACATGGAACTGGCGCTGATCGAGGCCTTCGTCCATGCCTTGCAGCATGGACACGATATCCCCGGCGCGATGTCCTTCCGCCAGCAGGCCAAGCGCACGATGGCCGAGTTCCGGGTTGGGCAGCGCCTGGCTCATCGCGGCACCGTGCGGCCCACCGCTCCAGGGGCAGATCGCGCCGACCGCGAAAAACTTCGAAGCCACAGCGAGGCCGAACAGTCCCTGCTCCGCATCATGGGCCAGGATAGAATAGGTCATGTTCGCCTCCGTCTACAGGTTGGCACCTTCACGCACATCCAGATGATCGCGCAGCGCATCGCCGAGGAAATTGATCGCCAGCACCGTCAGCATGATCGCGAGGCCCGGATAGACGCCGAGCCACCACGCGCGCGAGATGAAACTGCGCGCCTCGGACAGGATAAGCCCCCAGGTCGGCGTGTCGGAACTGACACCGAGGCCGAGGAAGGAGAGAACCGCCTCGGCGAGAATGGCGTTCGACACGCTGACAGTCGCCAGAACGATTACGGGGGCCAGTATATTCGGAAGGATGTGGCGAACCATGATCAAGAGATCGGAGGCTCCGTAGCTGCGGGCCGCCTGCACGAAAAGTTCCTCCTTGACCTGCAGTGTCATGCCGCGCGCGATCCGGGCAAAATCGTCGAGATAGGCCAATGTTATCGCTACCATCACGTTCAAAAGGCCGGTTCCGAAGACCGCAACGAGGTAGACCGCGATCAGGATGTTCGGGAACGCCCATTGCAGATCGATGTAGCGCATGATGATCGTGTCGATCCAACCGCGATAGTAACCGGCGAGGATCCCCATGCCGACGCCGAGCACGAGCGCGATGCCGACCGTCACGATCCCGACGAAGAGCGAGACGCGCGCCCCGTGGATGATCCGGGACAGGAGATCGCGGCCGAGATCGTCCACTCCGAGCGGATGAAGCGCCGAGGGTTCCTCCATCATCATGTAGTCCATCGCGTTCGGATCGTGCGGGGCGATCCACGGCGCGAAGATCGCCGCCAGCGCGAGAACAGCAAGGAATACGGCACCCGCCAGCGCTCTCGGATCACGCCGGACGACCATCGCAAAGGTGCGGCGTTGCACGGTTTCGGTAGCGCTCATCCCTGCACCCGGATGCGAGGGTCGATCACGCCGTAGAGGATGTCGACTAGGAGGTTGACGAAGACGAAGATGAAAGAGACCGCGAGAATGGCGCCCTGAACGACCGGGTAGTCGCGGTTCAGGATGCCTTCGATCAAGATGCGGCCCAGCCCCTTGATGGCGAAGACGGTCTCGACCACCACGGTCGAGGCCATGAGGAGACCGAAGGCAATCCCCATGACCGTGATCACCGGGATCAGCGCGTTCGGAAACGCGTGTCCCATGACGACCTGGTTCGGCTTGAGACCCTTTGCGTACGCGACGCGAATGAAGTCGGTTTTCAGAACCTCGAGCATCGACGAGCGGACCATGCGTGCGATGATCGCGGAAAACGCTGTTCCCGCCGCAATCGCCGGCATCAGGAGATGACTGAGCCAGGTCCAGACGCCTTCGCTCATCGGAACGTACCCGATCGCCGGGAGCCAGCCCAGATTGGCCGCGAACAACAGGATGAGCAGGATTCCGAGCCAGAAGTCGGGCATCGAGAGGCCGACGAACGCGATGAAGGTCACGCCGTGATCGACCGGGCGACCGCGGCGCAGCGCCGAGACGAGACCGGCGGGAATGGCGATTATCACAGCCACGATGAAGGAAAGGAACGCCAACGACAGGGTCCTTGGTGCTGCCTCCAGCAGGATCTGGCTGACGGGCACACGGCTGCCGTAGATCGATGCGCCCAGATCGCCCTGGAGCATCAGCGTGAACCAACGCCAGTACTGCACGTAGATCGGCTGATCGAGGCCATACTTCACTCGAAGCACGTCCGCTGCCGCCGGGTCGCCTGCGTCGAACATCATCGCGGCCAGCGGGTCACCCGGCAGAAGCCGCAGCATGAAGAACACCAGCGTCGCCACTGCCCACATGACGACAATTGCGCCAAGCGAGCGCTTGAGAATGTAGAGCGTCATGTCTCGCCCGGGCAGGCGAACGCGTCGCGCCGTCCCCCCTCGCGTCGAAGGGGGAGGCCATCGTACCCTGGGTGGTCCAAGAGGATCAGCTCAGCGTCACGCGGTCCAGATCCACGAGCCCGGGGATCCGGCTGGCATCGGGGAAGTTGACCTCCTTGCGCCAGACCATGGTGTCCGACGGGTGGTAGAGGAACGCCTGCGCCACCTTGTCCGAACTGATCTGATTGGCCTGCTGGACCAGCGCCTTGCGGGCCGCAGGATCTGCCGTGACGGATTGCTCGGTGACAAGGCGGTCAACCTCGGGATCCGAGAACCAGCCGAACGGCATCTCGTCCTTGTTCCGGTCGCGTCCGTTGAACTTCGACTCGGTCTGGATCCAGTCGACAATGCCGTCATCCGGGTCGAAATCGCCGCCCGATCCCAACCGGCAGAGATCGAAGCTCATGGCCCGGAACTCGTCGAGCAGGACCGGGAAGTCCTTGACGTCGAGCTCGATATTGATGCCGAGGTTCTTCTTCAGGATGTTCTTGATCACCAGGCAATCGCGGCGGGTCGATGCGGTGCAGAGGATCCGAAGCTCCGGGAAGCCCTCACCGCCCGGGAAGCCTGCCTCGGCCAGCATCGCCTGCGCCGCTTCGGCATCGAAGCGCTGCTCGGACGTCGCGGCAATCGCGTCATCATAGTAGTAGCCCATGGCCGGATTGATCGTGCCGTAGGCGGGCGTCGCGCGCCCGAAATGCGCCTGACGGATGTAGAGTTCGCGGTCTATCGCCTTGGCGATGGCGAGCCGCACCATGAAGCCCTTTTCTTTCTTCAGCTCCTCGACCGGCTTGGAGAAATCCGTCACCTTCATCGGGTCGCGCCACGGATTCATGAAGATGCCCTGGAAGCCCGGCCCCGGGATGATCGACGTCACGAGATCGGGGTTCGACTCGAACCGGTCGACCAGTTCCGGCGGGATCGGGTTGCCGCCCGAGATGTGGATGTCGCCGGCCTCCATCGCCGCTGCGAAGGGCTCGGGATCGATAATCGGCGTGATGATGACCTTGTCGACGCCCGGACGGTTCGGATCCCAATAGGCCTCGTTGCGCTCCAGTGTCATCGACTGGCCGAGCTGGTGGTCGGTGACCTTGAACGGGCCGGTGCCGACAGCTTTCAGCCCGTATTCGGACAGGCCCATGCTCTCGATCGCACCGCGCGAGACGATGGTCATGGCGCGACCCGAGGACCGCTCCAGCGTCTTGACCAGAAGCGACGCCTGCGGCGCACCAAGAATGATCTTCACCTTGTGCTCGCCCAGCTTCTCGATGTCCTTGATGTTGGCGACCACGCGCGAGTGGATCGACTTCTCCGGATCCTTCGAGCGCTGATAAGTGTAAATCACGTCGTCGGCCGTGAACGCGTCGCCATTGTGGAAGGTGACGCCCTCGCGCAGGTTGAAGGTGTATTCCGTGCCGTCGCCGTTGACCTCCCAGTCCAAGGCCAGATCGCCTTCGGCCTGCAATGCGGGGTTGATGTGCGTCAGACCGCTGAGCACATTCGACGAGATCTGAAACAGAAGAACCTGGTTGATCTGGGCGGGGTCGATCGTGCGCAGTTCGCCCACACCGGACCAGCCTGCGCGCAGGGTGCCTCCGGTCGCGGCCTGAGCCTGCGGAACCGCACCCGGCAGCAGATGCGTGGCCGTCAGCGCGCCAGAGGCCGCCAGTAGCCGCAGCACTGTGCGCCGGCCAAGCTGCGGGCCGGCGAGATCGGACCGGTTCAGCCCTGCCATCGGATCGGCCGGATCGAAGTCGTTCGCCTCGTCCCAAGACTGCTTCATGAAAGATCGCAGATCTGAACGCGTTCTGTCCGTCATCTCGTCACCCCTTTCGGTAGGTCGGCCAATTCATGGAAGGTCGGTATCCTTAATTTGTGTGCCGGGTTGCCGCTAGGTCAAGCGGCACTGGATCAGAAGACGGGTATGTGAACCCAGAGGCCATTTAGGTTTCGTGGCCCCGGCTCCCGCAGCGCTGCGGGAGCCATTTTGCGGGTTATTTTCTTGCGCCCTGAACAATCCGGTCGAGGATCATCGCGCAGAACAGGATGGCGAAGCCTGCCAGGATACCCTGCCCGACATTCGCATATTGAAGCGCTTCGAGAACGTCCTCGCCGAGCCCCTTGGCACCGATCAGCGAGGCGACCACGACCATCGCAAGCGACAGCATGATGGTCTGGTTGATCCCCGCGCGGATCGAGGGGCTCGCCAGCGGCAGGTCGACCTTTGTCAGCAGATACCACTTGGAAGCACCGAACGCGATCGCGGCTTCACGGACGTGCTCGGGCACGCCGCGCAGGCCAAGCACCGTCAGGCGCACAACCGGCGTTCCGCCGAAGATCATCGTCACGATGACCGCCGCAGGTTTCCCGACGCCAAAGAACGCGATCACCGGGACCATGAAGACGAAGGCCGGCATGGTCTGCATGAAATCCATGATCGGCTGGACGATCGCGTAGAACCGTGGGCGGCGAGCGCAATACATGCCGAGCGGGATGCCGATGACGATGCTGAGGCACGCCGCCGTACCGAGCAGCGCCAGCGTCGTCATGGCTTTTTCCCAGAAGCCGAGCAGGCCCATATAGGCAAGGAAAGCGCCGGAGAAGATCGCGATCCGGGTTCCCGCCGACAGCCATGTCAGCAGGATGATGAAGCTGGCGATCACCATCCACGGCGTCTGCACGAAGATCAGCTCGAGCGCGTCCAGCAACGCGCGGATGCCGATCGTGATGCCCTCGAAAAGCGCCTCGGAGTTTCGCACACACCACGCGATGAAGTCCTCGACCAGGCCGACCGCGGTCAGACGGATATCGCCGTGTGTCGGGAACTCGGTCAGGAGCGGGACGGCCCCCGGAAAACTGTAATGCACCATCGCTGTGAACATGATCAGCACGCAGAAAACGGCGCTGAGCACGATGTGCGGCATCGGCATTCCGGCGGAAAGGGTGCGGTCGGACAGCCAATCCGAGTAGCGCGCCTCCAGCACCGAGTTGGCGACGACGGACTGCGCCAGCTTGGCGACGACTAGCACGCCCAACCCCGTGAGCGCGATCCAGATGCCCTGGCTTTCCATGGCGAGCGCGTCGGCCCGGTAACCGTCGATTGCACCCTCGAGCGACTCGACCGTGCGACGCAGCGGATCGACCCGGTCGGTGTTGTTCTCGATGGCCGCTTCAAGCTGCTGCTTGCGCAGTTCCAGCGTTCCCTCGATCGAGGCGACCCGCTCGCGCGCCTCGGCCCCGAGGTCGCCGAAAAGCCCGCGCGCGATCTGCACGAAGCCCAGCGTCTCGACGATCAGGAAGGCGACAGCCCACTTCCAGAGACCGCGCGCGCCGAACCAGATCGGACCAAAGATCCCGGCGAAGAGATTGAAGGTCGGCGTGAACCGGGCATCGGCGCCGATCCGGTCGAACTGGCCATAGTAGTAATCGGGACTTGTTCGGACGAATTCCGTGATCTCGGTCCGGCGGTGCCCGGCCTGTTCGGCCAGCTTGTCCGCATCGGTTTCGACCAGCGGGTTCGGGTTGGAGGCGCCGTCCATCATGATACCTCCGTCCCTTCAATGACGGTTCGCAGCAGGTCGTCGCGGCCGATGATGCCGACTTCGACGCCGCCGTCCTCGACGACGATCGGATTGTCGCTTTCGATGGCCATCTGGATGAGTGTGCTCAGCGGGGCGGCCTCGTTGACCCGGGGCGCCTCGACCGAAATTTCGCGACCCGCAAGGGGCTGCATCACGGCGTGCGCACGCACGACCTTGAGCCGGGAGATCCCGGCGACGAAGTCAGCGACGTAATCGTCGGCAGGGTTCATCACGATATCCTCGGCAGTGCCGATCTGCACGACGCGTCCGTCACGCATGATCGCGATGCGGTGGCCGATGCGAACCGCTTCATCGAGGTCGTGGGTGATGAAGATCGTCGTCTTTTTCAGGATGTTCGAGAGACGCAGGAACTCGTCCTGTAATTGCCGGCGGATCAGCGGATCGAGCGCGCTGAACGGCTCGTCCATCAACAGCACGTCCGGATCGGCCGCCAGCGCGCGCGCCAGCCCGACCCGTTGCTGCATGCCGCCGGAAAGCTCGTGGGCGAACTTGTTGCCCCAGGCGCTGAGCTCGACGATCTCTAAGATCTTCGAGGCCTGCGCCATACGGTCGTTCTTGCTGACGTGCCGGATCTCCAGCGGCATCGCGACATTGTCGAGAACCGACCGGTGCGGCATCAGAGCGAAGTTCTGAAAGACCATCCCGATCTTCTTGTTCCGGAAGTCCATCAGCGCCTTCGGCGGCAGCGCCATGACATCGGTGCCCTCGACCATGATGCGCCCGGCAGTCGGCTCCAGAAGCCGGTTGAAATGGCGCACGAGTGTCGACTTGCCCGACCCGGACAATCCCATGACACAGAAGATCTCGCCACGATTGACGTGCAGGTTCACATCCGCCACGCCGACGACCGCGTTGTACTGCTGAAGCACTTCGGCCTTGCCGAGTCCCTCGGCATGGATCGCGGCCATGGCTTCATCGGCCCGGTCGCCGAAGATCTTCCAGACGCCTTCGATCTCGATGACCGTGTCGTCCGTCGCTCTGTCGCTGTCCAGCACGTCGCCCCCCGTGTCAAAGGTCTTGGACGGCCCTTCGCAAAGGACCGCCCGGTGCTTTCCCTCAGATCCTCAGAGACCGAGCCAGGAGTCGACGCGGTCGCTGTTCGCGGCGACCCATTCCTTGGCGACTTCACCTGCCTCGCGGCCGTTACCCGAGATCTCGAAGGCAAAGCTGCTGACATCGTCAGCCTGCAGACTGAACCGGCCGAAGAACTCGGCGATCGCCGGCGAGCGCTCGGCCAGCGACTTCGACCATGCGATCTGTACGTTCTTCAACGCATCCTTCGAGGCAACAAAGGATTCTTCCTTCCAGTTCGGAGAATCCGATGGCTGGACCATCTTGTACTTCTCGGGATCGTGCGTCGGCTCGGACAGCATGACCACGTCGAACTGGTACCAGATCGCGTGGGGCTTGTAGCAATAGAAGGCGTAGCCCTCACCCTTGGCGATGCTGTCCTTCACCCGCGCGGTCTTGACGCTTTCCTCGGCCCGGATCGGCTCGATGAAGTCCATCAGGCCATAGTCGCGCACCTTGACTTCATTGACATTGGCCGAGGCCCAGCCCGGCGCACCGATCCACATCTCGCCCTTGCCGTTGCCGTCGCTGTCCATCAGCGCGGCGACGTCCGGGCGGCCGAGATCTGCGATATCGGTGATGCTGTTCGCCTCGCCGAAGTTCTTCGAGACGCAGTAGCCCTGGTTGCCTTCATAGGGGTTCGAAGACAACTGAACGGTCCCTGCCCCGTCGACATACTTCTTGGTGAAGCTCTCCTGGTTCGGCAGCCAGACATCCGGGTGGACGTCGATGTCGCCCTTACCCTGGTCCATCGCCTGGAAGATCGTCGCGTTGTTGCCGGGCACCAGCGTCGCCTCGCCACCGATGCGGGACTCGACGACTTCCTTGAGCAGGTGCGCGATTGCCTGCGCGCCCGTCCAGGACGGCACACCGATGGCAACCTTTTCGGCCGCGAACGCCGGTGTGCTCAGCCCGATGGCCGCAGCAATACTCAGTGAGATGACTGTGTTTTTCATGGATACCTCCGTTTTGGTCCAAAGCTTCTGCGTTTCTGTCCTTTGGCCCTGCCAGCCACTCTGCCAGTTCAGGATTTGCTCCGAAGGACCAGTTCCTCGTAAGCGAACAGTGCAATTGCCCCTCCCGTGTGGAGGAACAGGACGTTGTCGGCGGGTTTGAAGAACCCCTCGCGCACCAGTCCGATCAGCCCGGCCATGCCCTTTGCCGAGTAGACAGGATCGAGCAGGATGCCCTCGGTTTCCGCCGCCATTTCGATCGCCTCGATGGTCGAGTCGGCGGGAATGCCGTAGCCTTCGCCGATGTAGCCATCATCGACGAGCACCTTGCTTGCCGGGATGTCGGGCAGGCCGAGCTTGGCCACGGTCTTTTTCGCCAGCCCATGGACGACGGCAATCTGCCGGTCCTCGGGTTGGCGCACGCTGATCCCCATGACCGGAAGACCTGAGCCGAGGCCGTGGAGCCCCGCGAGCAGCCCGGCATGGGTGCCGGTGCTGCCGGTCGCGGTGACAAGCCAATCGAAGCTCGGCGCATCGCCTCCGCTCTGCTCGACGATTTCCTGCGCGCACCGCGCGTAGCCGAGCGCACCGGTGGCATTGGACCCGCCGCCCGGAATGAAATAGGGGCGATGGCCCGCGTCGCGCAGCTTCTGCGCAACGACCTCGGTCTCGGCGTTCATGTCGAGGCCCGGCGGCCGGTATTCCAGCGTCGTGCCGAACAGTTTGTCGAGCAGGACATTGCCGGAGTTCTGATAGCCGGCCGGTGCGTCCTGAACCCGCTCTTCGAGCAGCGCGTGGCACTTCAAACCGGCACGGCAGGCGGCCGCTGCGGTCTGGCGCACGTGATTAGACTGCACGGCACCGTGTGTGACCAGAATATCGGCCCCCTCCTGCAGCGCCTCGCCCAGCAGGAATTCGAGCTTACGGGTCTTGTTACCGCCCGTCGCGAGGCCCGTGCAGTCGTCGCGCTTGATGAAGAGCTGCGGTCCGCCGAGGGCATCGGATAGGCGCGGCATGGGTTCGATCGGCGTCGGGCGATGACAGAGCCGGACCTGTGGGAATCGGTCGAAATCGATGCTCGTGGCCGGTTCTAGAACGTCTGCGCTGATGCTCATGGCCCCTCCGTCTGCGTCTTTCGCTTCACCATGGACGAGGTGCGGGCCGCTGGCCAATGTGATGTTTGACTAGCATCATGCATGAACTGCATAACTCCGAGATGGATTTCAACTGGTTCCACGATCTCGGCCATCTCGCCCGCACCGGACACTTCTCGCGCGCGGCAGAGATGAGCAACATCAGCCAGCCTGCATTCAGCCGACGGATCAAGGCGCTCGAGGATTGGGCCGGCGTCGCGCTCGTCGATCGAGCGCGCCATCCGGTATCTTTGACCAGCCCCGGCACTCAATTGCTCGAAGCCGGTTTGCAGGCGCTGGATCGGTTGGAGAACGAGCGGCGCGAGATTCAGGACGCGCAGGCGCAGCCTGAGAACTACGTGGTGACCTTCGGGGCCCAGCATTCGATCGGTTGGCGCTTCTACCCTGCGTGGCTACAGGGTTTCGAAGAGTCCTTCGGGCCGATCATGTCCCGTTTGCGCGCCGACGATCTGCAGAACTGCGTGACGGACCTGATGAACCGTCAGGTCGATTTCGTCATCGGCTACACCAGCGGCTATTCGCGCGGGATCGGCGCCTATGCCGGAACCGAGTCCGTGCAGATCGGCGAGGACGTTCTTGTCCCGGTCTGCAAGTGCAGGGCGGACGGGACGCCGATCTTCGAGTTATCGGAGAGATCGGTCGTGCAGGCGCCCTACCTGCAATTCGGGCCCAATGCGCCGATCAGCGAGCATATCGGGCCGCACCTCTCCCGCCACCGCCTGCAAGCCGGGCTGCGCACGGTCTATGAGAACTCGATGGCGGGCGCATTGCGGATCAGGGCACGCGACGGCGCCGGGATTGCCTGGCTTCCCCGGAGTCTCGTCGCCCCGGATCTGGAGACCGGCCAGCTCGCCATCCTCGGTGAACCTGATTGGCAGATCGGCCTCGAAATCCGGCTCTATCGGCTGCGCGCGCACACCAATCGTCTGACACGCGCGATCTGGGGATATCTGCAGTTTCGTCAGGGCTGAATTGTCCGAAGGTTGGCGGCAGCGCCCGGCCAACATCGAACAAAAGGAACTGCGGCAGTCTTCCACGGTCCCTACTGTGGGGGCGAAAACGTCCCCTAGAACGGCATCGGATGGGCGCGGTTCACCTCGGCAAGGTCGGACACTACCTCGTCACTCAGTTCCAGATCGCGTCCCGCCGCAATGTGCTCGAGTTGCGCGGTCGTCGTCGCGCCAAAGATCGGGATGCACGGAAACGGGCGCTGAAGGCAGAAAGACATCGCCATGTGAACGGGGTCGACGTCGTGCTTTTGGGCCACGTCCAGATACGCCCGCACGGCATCGTCCAGGCGCGGCGACGAGCGGGGTGAGCCGCCAGCGATCTGGTGCCGCGAACCCTGCGGCAGCGCGCCATCCAGATATTTCCCGGTCACGAAGCCGGTCGCGAGCGGCGAGAAGGCCAGCAATGTGACCTGCTCGTTGTGGCCGAGTTCCGCCATGTCGGCGTCATACGGCATGCGGCACAAACAGGAATATTCGTTCTGGATCGACGCAATGCGCGGTCCGCCGGTGCGCTCACCCGCAGCAAGCCACTGCGCGGTGCCCCAGGCACTTTCATTGGACAGTCCGAAAGCGCGGATCTTTCCTTCGCCAACCAGATCGCCCAAAGCGCCCATGACGTCGTCCATGTGCTGGACCGTCGCCGCGCGATCCTGTGAAGACGGGTCGTAACCCCAGATCTGGCGAAAGTGGTACGAGCCCCGGTTCGGCCAGTGAAGCTGATAGAGGTCGATGTAGTCGGTCTGGAGCCGTTTCAGCGAGCTTTCGCAAGCCTCGCGGATCGTGACGCCGCTGACCGACTGGCCCTCGCGCACGAAGGACCCGTTCTCGCCAGCGCACTTGGTCGCGATCACGTATTCCGCGCGCCGCCCGGAGGCTGCGACCCAGCGGCCAATGATTTCCTCGGTCTTTCCGACCGTTTCCTTCCGGACCGGGTTGACCGGATACATCTCCGCCGTGTCGAGAAAGTCGATGCCGTGATCGAGGCTGGCGTCAAGTTGGCGAAATCCGTCGGCTTCATCGGTGTTGGTTCCGAAGGTCATCGTGCCAAGGCAAAAGGCACTGACCTCGATGCCGCTTTGGCCGAGTTGCGAGCGTCGCATGTAGGTTCCCCCGGATTAGAGCCACGCCGGACGGGTGGCCTGAGGCAGAATGATATCGATAACACTCGACTTTGGGGGACTTTTTTTGGAGTCGATATTCTGCCGCAGAGTTGCGTATTGCGGCGCGTCCACTGGACGGTCGGCAACACCGTGCGTAAGCGTCGTGATAAGGGGAAAAGAACCGGTGGAGTTCGGGATCGGACGTCAGCCGCCCGAGTGGCCAACGGTCCGCTTCTCATTTCGGACGAAACGCTGCGGCGGCGTGGGAGCTTAAAGTTGGGTCGGGCGATCCAAAACCGAGCGCGGAAATCGACCCCGCCTCCGGCAGCGCCATACCGATTTCAAGCGTCGATCATTGGAGATATGCGCTCTCGAAAGCGCAATAAAACTGTTCGGCGAGTGGCGGCAGCTTGGGACCATGGCGAACCACAGGACCGGCGGGCGCGAATGCATTTTGGAACTGCGCCCGAGGTTGAACGGGCCGCGCACGGTAAAAATGCCGGGCGCGACCCTGATCGCTCAGAGTTTCTTCAGCAGAGCGTCGAGACGCTCGGACGCGCTCGGACGAGGCGCCGCCAGAACTGCGTTCCAGTGCTCGGGGTAGTAGAAAGCAATCGGCATGTCGGGACCTCCTTCGGCTCGGGTTGATGTTTCCTTGCCGGGAACATGGGAGATGTGCTTTGATGAAACAATCTCGAAATTCGCGCTATAATGATGAAAGACTCTCAACTATAATGCCGGCACGTCTGGATGTCCGCCATCTTGAAATGGTTCTGGCCCTGAAGAGCGAGCGCACGGTTGCCGAGGCCGCCCGCGCTCTGCGCGTCACGCCGTCAGCACTCAGCCACCGTATCCGCGAGGCCGAGCGCAGGCTGAATGTGATGCTGTACCAGAAACAGGGCCGCAACCTTCGCCCCACCCTCGCGGCCGAGATCCTCGCAGACTCTGCCGAGCGCGTTCTCGGGGATCTGGAATGGGCCGAGCAATTGGCTGTGGCGACGACACAGGGCGTTCGCCACATCGTGCGCCTGACGGTCGGTGTCTACAACAGCTATCACTGGCTACCGGACTTCCTGAACTGGTTCCGGGCCGAACACCCGAGCATCGATATCGATATCGAAGCCGATGCAGTGCTCTACCCGTTGGAAAACCTGGCCTCGGACAAGATCGACCTTGTCATCTCTCCCGGCATCACGGTTCCGCAGGGCTTCGAGCGCCTGCCCCTTTTCCGCGACGAACTCGTCGCGTTCACAGCGCCGGATCACCCGTTCGTCGCGCGCGAGTTCATCGATCCGGCGGACTTTCGCAGCGAGACCAACCTGACATATTCGATGGTGCGGGAGCCGGGCTTCGAATGGGACCGCTTCTGGAAGGGATCGGATGTCCACGCGGCTCGAGAACTCAAGATCGGATCGGTCGAGGCGATCAGCGAGCTTCTCAAGGCTGGCCTCGGCGCCGCCATCCTGAGCCGATGGGCGCTCAAGCAGCATCTCGATGCCGGAACACTTCAGGCGACCCAACTTGGCCGGAACGGCATCGACATTACCTGGAACGCGGTCACGCGCAGGTCTGCTGCAGAGGACGCCCCGGAGCGAACCGTGGCAAAGGCGCTGAAGTCGTGGTTCGCCGAAACCGTTTCCGAGTGATTTCGCCGCCTGGCCGGTCCCGCGCGAGGACCGGCTACGGCACTTTTGGCTCAGGCGTCGAGCCAGACCTTTTCCAGATGGAATTCCTGCGCCTGGTGCATGTCGAATTCCTTCACCTGCTCGGTGTGATGGCGGAAGACCGAACGCCAGTAGGGCTGGATCAATGTGCCCGACTCCTGCAGCACGCGCTCGACCGTTTCCATGATCGCCTTGCGGGCCTCCGGATCGGGCGTGGCGAGGGCGTTGCCGAGCGCCTCGTCGAATTCAGGACTGGCGAAACCGGACTCGTTCCACGGCTCGCCGGACCGATAGGCGAGCGCGAGCACCTGGACGCCGAGCGGACGGGGGTTCCAGTTCGTGGTCGAGGCGGCATATTTGGTCCAGTCGTTCCAGAAGCTGTCACCCGGAATGACCGTCCGCTTCACGTTGATCCCCGCGTCGCGCATCTGTGCGGCGATCACGTCCGTCGTGTTGCGGCGCCAGTCATCGTCGATCGAGATCAATTCGAACTCCGTGTCGGTATGTCCGGCCTCGGCGAGCAGAGCCGCGGATTGCTCGACATCCCGAGCGAACGCGGGAAGCGGGAAATACTCGATATGCATGGGACCGACATGGTGGTTCTCGGCAACAGCGCCCTGCCCGTCGACGCCGATGTTCAGGACGACCTGATTGTCGACTGCAAGCTGCAGCGCCCGGCGCACGCGCTGGTCGGTGAACGGCTCGACCTGGTTGTTGAACCGGCAGACGATGGTCGCGCCGGTGGCAAGTTCGCTTTGCACCAGACCGATCGCGTTCAACTGGTCGAGTTGATCGCCCTGCGATTGTTCGTTGGCGTCGACTTCTTCGGCCTCGAAGGCGCTGATCATCGCCGTCACGTCGGTGCCGTAATCGATGAACTCAACCGCATCGAGATGAGCGTCGCCCTTCCAGTAGCCCTCGCGCCGCTCGACGCGGGCGCGGATGGTCGGTTCCCACTCGACGATCTGGAACGGGCCGGTGCCGATGTTGAACTGATCGACGAGGTTGCCCTTTTCCGGATCGAAGCTGCGGTGGACGATGAGGGCCGGGTAATCGGTGAAACCTGCAATCAACGTGATGTCCGGCTTCGGAAGGCTCAGCACGACGGTGTTCGCGTCGGGCGTCTGGATCGCCCCGTCGATGGCCTTGTTGGTGTCCGGGTCGACCAGCGTGGCCATGCGCGCGGCCATCGAGTTGCCCTCGACATCCTTCTCGCACCAGCGGGCGATATTGAAGGCGACGTCCTCCGAGGTGAAGTCGTCGCCGTTCGTCCACTTGATGCCCTGACGCAGGTTCAGGGTGTACTGCGTTGCATCGTCGTTGATTTCCCAGCTCTCGAGCAGCCACGGCGTGAAGCTGGAGTCGCGCTCCCAGCGCACGAGATATTCGCAGGACTGGCGCGAGACGTGCGCATCCCAGTCAAACGTGCGCGGGTCCTTCAGACCGGCGGCACGGACGGGCGTCGCGATCCGCAGCGTGCCGCCCTTCTTCGCGTGCCCGTCCGCCCTGACCGGGCTCGGCGCCAATCCGCCAAGCGAGAGCGCCCCGGCGGCGGTCACCCCGACGGACATCATCGACGCGAGATACTCGCGGCGGCTCATCTTCTGGTCTTGGAAAGCTCTGACGAATGCCTTGGCCATCGGATGAAATGACCGTTTCGTCATCATGTGCTTTGACATCGTTCTCTCCTGTCGCTGTTGCCCGAGTGCTGCGTCGGGGCAATTTCTGGCTTTGCGCGCGCAAATCCCTGTCTCGATTGTGCACATCGCGAGGCTATGCGCCACCCGTACGGTCTGGAGCGCGGGATGAGCGATGCGCGTTTGCGGGCAAAAGCGCCAACCACGCGATCGGGAACCGGGTTCTATTTTGCCGGTCGGAAGGAACAGCCGCCGGAACATGGCGCCTGCCGCTCAGGCGATGATCAGACGAAACTCTTCAGTATGCTCGGGGCCTGCGTTCAGTCCTCGAGCAGCGGAAACGCCGAATGAACATGCGGGCGGACCGCCAGCGGGGCGCCCCGGTGAACATGGTCCGGCGTGAGTTCGGAGAACGACGTGACCCCGGTGAGACCGAGCGCCGACTGAACCTCGTTCTCAAGGATTTCAAGTAGACGGACGATCCCGTTCGGTCCGGCGGCGGCCAGCCCGTAGCAGTAGAGCCGACCGAGCCCTACAGAGTGTGCGCCCAGCGCGATCGCCTTCACGAGATCCGTGCCCCGGCAGAAGCCGCCATCGACCATCACCTTGCAACTTTCTCCCACCGCGGCGACCACTTCGGGCACGATATCCATCGCGCCCAGCCCGTGGTCGAGCTGACGACCGCCGTGGTTCGAGACATAGACCACGTCGACGCCGTGATCCGCTGCGATCCGCGCATCCTCGACCGTCATGATCCCCTTGATGATCAGCTTCAGGTCCGGATAGGCGGCGCGGATGCGCTTGACGTCCGACCAGTTCAACGCCGCCTGCGCAATGATGTTCTCGGCATTCACATAGGTCCGCCACGGCTTGTCGAACCGGCGCACGATATCGCGCTCACGCCGGGAATAGACCGCCACGTCGACCGTCAGTGCAAAAGCATCGAAACCGGCCGCCATCGCTTCCTCGACATGACCTTCGATGAACCCTTCGCCCGAGCGGACATAGAGCTGAAAGACCGCAGAATTCGTTGCTGCGGCGCGGATCTCGTCTTTCGTCCTCGGCGACACCGACGACATCATGGTCGGCACGCCGAAACGTCCGGCCGCCTCGGCGACGGCCAGCGCGCCATCCGGGTGAAAGCTCTCGAGCCCGCCCACGGGCGCCAGCATCACGGGCAAGCGACAGGTTTTGCCGAGAAAGTCGTGGCTTGTGTCGATCTCGGAGACGTCGACCAGCACGCGCGGGCGGATGGCAATCGCGTCCAGAGCGGCCCGGTTGCGCGCGACGGTGGTTTCCGTCTCGGTGCCGCCGATCAGGTAATTCCATGCCTCGTCCGTGCAGGCCTCGCGCGCAGCCGGTATGAACTCGTGGATTGTCAGAAATTCGGAATTCAGGTCTCGGGTCATCTGGGCTCTCAGGGGCGGTCGAAGATGATTGCGAAGATGCGGTGGGCGACATGCATCGGGTCGGGGAAACGCTCGGCCAGTTCGGTGCGGAACGCGTCGCGAAACCGGTCCTGATCGGCCGACGAAAGCGCCGGTCCGATCTGTGCTGAGGCGATGATCCGCCCGACCCAGGCTTCCTGCGTGTAGGTCAGATCCGCCGGGAAGCCGAAAAGCCGGTAATCGCCGAACCCGGCATCCGTCAGATCGAACAGCCACTCGGGATACTGGAAGGTCCACTTGCGATCCTTCGGGGCGGGATTCCACCGGTCGATCGCGCTCAAGGTCACGTCGATTGCGTTGCCCGGTCGACGAAGCCAGTCCTGGTGGGCGATGACGAGGCGCCCGCCCGGCTTCAGAAGACGCAGACACTCCGCCGCGGCGGCGCGGCGATCGAACCAGTGCCAGCAGGTACCCGCGGTGATCAGATCGAAGGAGGCAGCGGGAAGCCCGGTTGCTTCGGCCGACGCCTCGACATGCTCGATCTTCAGGCTCTCTGCATCGGCCGCAGCGCGCGCTTGCGCGAGGAGCGCCTCGGACGGGTCCAGAGCTGTGACCGAGCAGCCATTGCGCGCCAGTTCGCGCGCCATCAGCCCGGTGCCGGTCCCGAGGTCGAGCGTCGCTTGTCCCGCAACGCCAAGCCCGAGCGATCGCAGTTCCTCATAGAAACGCGGCGGAAATCCCTGACGGTGCCGTGCGTAGTCGCCTGCGGCCTTGCCGAAGTCGGGAACGTTCATGCGAGCATCATTGCTCCCGACGCCGCCATTGGATCTCAGGCGACCTCGAACAGGCCGGCAGCGCCCATGCCGCCGCCGATGCACATGGTGCAGACGACATGCTTGGCGCCGCGCTTCTTGCCCTCGATCAGTGCGTGCCCGACCATGCGTGCGCCCGACATGCCGTACGGGTGGCCCACCGAAATCGCGCCGCCGTCGACGTTCAGGTTCTCGTTTGGGATGCCGAGCTTGTCGCGGCAGTAGAGGACCTGCACCGCGAATGCCTCGTTGAGTTCCCACAGATCAACGTCGTCCATCTTGAGGTTGAACTTCTCCAACAGCTTGGGGACGGCAAAGACCGGGCCGATGCCCATCTCGTCCGGATCGCAACCGGCCACGGCGATGCCGCGATAGTAGCCCAGCGGATCGAGGCCCCGGCGTTCCGCCTCCTTGGCCTCCATGATCACGGATGCCGATGCGCCGTCCGAAAGCTGCGAGGCATTGCCCGCCGTGATGTAGCCGCCCTCCTTGATCACGAGTCCGTCCTTGAACACGGGCGCGAGGCTCTGCAGGCCCTCCATCGTCGTGGTCGGGCGATTGCCCTCGTCCTTTTCGAGCACAACGTCCTTCGAGGAGATCTCCTTGGTCTCCTTGTCCTGAACCAGCATCGTCGAGGGCAGCGGCACGATCTCATCGTCGAAGGCACCGCGTTGTTGCGCCGCCGCCGTGCGCATCTGGGACTGATAGCCGAACTCGTCCTGCACCTCGCGCGAGACGCCGTAGCGGTCGGCTACGGTCTCGGCGGTCTCGAGCATCGACATGTAGAGCGCGGGCAGATGTTCCTTCAGCCAGGGGTCGCGCAGCCGGTCCGTGCGCTGGTCTTTCGTTTGCACGAGACTGATCGACTCGACGCCGCCGCCGACGGCTATGTTCATGTTATCATTGATAACTTGCTTGGCCGCCGTGCCGATCGCCATCATCCCGGAGGCGCACTGGCGGTCCAGCGACATGCCCGCAACCGTGGTCGGTAGCCCGGCCCGCATCGCCGCCTGGCGCCCGATATTGCCGCCGGTCGAGCCCTGCTGAAGTGCTGCGCCGATCACCACGTCCTCGACCTCGCCTGGCTCGACCCCGGCGCGCTGAACGGCGTGCTTGATGGCGTGCCCCGCGAGCTCCTGCGCCTGGGTGTCGTTGAACGCCCCGCGATAGGCCTTGCCAATCGGTGTGCGCGCGGTCGAGACGATGACGGCTTCTCTCATGGGGTGCCCCTCCGGCTGAGATTGCGATTGACCGATCTCTCCCGCGTTGGCAGCAAGAAGTCAAACCGGACGCGGCGGCAGTTTGGGCGGCGCGGGCGTTCATCACGGACTTGGAGGGCGGGGATGATCGATCTGTACTATTGGCCGACGCCGAACGGCTGGAAGGTCAGTATTCTTCTGGAAGAGCTTGAAATACCTTATGAAACACGGCCCGTGAATATCTCGAAGGGCGACCAGTTCGCGCCGGAGTTCCTGAAGATCTCACCGAACAACCGGATGCCGGCGATTGTCGACCACGATGTCGAGGGCGATCCGGTGAGCGTCTTCGAGTCCGGGGCGATCATGTGGTATCTTGCTGAAAAGACAGGGCGATTCACGTATGAGGACCCGCGCCTGAAGAAAGAGATCATGGAGTGGCTGTTCTGGCAGGTCGGTGGTCAGGGGCCGATGGCGGGGCAGTTCTCGCACTTCGTGAACTATGCCCCGGAAGAACACCAACCCTATGGAAAGAAAAGATATTCCGGCGAGTACGACCGGCTGCTGGGCGTGCTGGAACGGCGCCTTGAGGGCCGGGAGTGGCTGGTCGGGCCGGACTACACGATCGCCGACATGATCTGCTGGCCCTGGGTGCTGATCGCGAAGCCGCTGGGCGCCTCACTGGATAATTTTTCGAACGTAACCCGCTGGCGAAAAACAATAAAAGAGCACCAGGCGGTGCAGCGCGGCGTCGATGTCGGCAAGGAGTGGCGGCGCTCGGGCCCGCCGGATGACGCCGAGCGCAAGCTGCTGTTCGAGCAAAGCTCGAAGAGCCTGCCGGGCGGAACATAACGTGATTCCAAGGTGGGCAATTTATCCACCATTAGGTGGACAGGGAGCGTGACAAAGTTTGCGCAAGTCGATGTTCACATGGGCAAAGCGAGCTTCCGGGTTCTCTCGGGCTGGATGGATCGCTTGAGACGCGACGGGGCCTGAGCGGGAGAAAGATCTTTTCGGCTGTCTCTGGGGGACAGGTCCGGCAATCTTCGTGGTCTTATAGAAGACCCGGATCGCCAGCGGACGCGGCGTCTGACCCTGGGAGGGCGTTCGGTGAGTTGGATCTGCTCCGGTGCTTCAAAGCATCCACATTGATTGAGTGGTATGCGGTGTCGCCATGCGCCCTCCCGGGGCGAGGGTCGGGCGCCGCATCGCTGTGCGATGCGCGGGTGCTTTGTGATCTTCGAAATGGCGTTGGAGCCTTAAACCTTCAGATCTCGGCCGTTAGTCTGTATCGGTTTCAGCGGATGACTTCGCTGCTCTGATCTTTGCATCCGCATCCGCAATCTTGGCCGCGGTTTCCGCCATCTGACCCGCGTTGCCGACAGCGAGCGTAACCCCAGCCACTGGTACGGCGAACTGGACTGGAATGCCTATGGCGATGAGGAAAACACTTCCGGCGCCGACCCACAGCAAGTTGCCGATGCCCGTGGTCCGCTTTCCCAAGAAACTTCGCACCCGCTCATCCACCCTCTCGGCGAACGAAAGAGTCTTGTCTGTCGCCGCATCAATCTCTGCTTCAGAAGCTTGGACGGGAAGACTAGCGACATGGTCCGCGACATCTTTCGCACGTTCCATGTCGCCGCGAAGGCGCGTTAGTTCCTCGCGCAGTTCTGTCTCGGTTTCCGGATCGTTGATTCCCGGCAAACGCTTCTCGATTTCCGCGATGCGGTCCTTTGCGGCGTCACGATACAATCCCGCCGCTTCCGAGACGCGCGCGGGAGCGCTGCGGAGCGTATTGGCTATCTTCGATTTGTGGGTGGCGAGCCTGGTATCCGAGTGCTCGTTCATCAGCCGGGCGATTTCGGCATTGAGTTTGGTGGGGCCGGCCTCCCAGATCTCGTTCGGGATCAGGGCCTTGGCGACTTCGAGGTCCTCGTTGGCCGGTTTGCCTTCGAGCCGGTCCTGATACCAGTCAATCCAGACCTGCCAGCTCTCGTCAGCAGAGAGGAGGTAGTCGCCAAGTTCATGCCATAGCTTGCGGCACCATCTGGGTGTACCCGCATGCCACAGGGGCGTTGTCCCGAAGCGCCCATAGCGCCAACCATTTCCGAGTGCATCGGCGTCATCTTGAACGGCTTGCCAGCACAAAGCCTCGGCGTTGCTGCTGGTTTCTGCGGCGGAGGCGGAACGGTTAGCATCGGTGGCGCGGGCGGCCAACTCGGCGCCGTCGCCGGCACTTGCAGCGCCTCTGGCAGCCCGTGCTGCCGCTTCGGCTGCTTCTGCAATCGCTGTATGAGAGACGGCGGTTCTTGCGGCGGCGGCGGCACTTTCGGAGATCGCCATTGAAGCGTGGGCAACACGTACGGCGGCGTGGCCAGAGTAGTTGGTGGGGCGCGCGGCAGATTTCCACGACTATGATATGATCATTTGGCGGTGTCTGGCAACGTCAGTGGCGATTTCGTCGGCAGCGCTCGCGGAGCTCTCAACCTCTTTTGCGCGGGCGGGGAATATGCCCGAAACGTAAGCTACTGCAGTCGCACGAAAGCACGGCAGGATGACATTAGCGCCGTAATTCGTTTCATCTGCTTCAATCAAGGGGGTGAAGAGCGAGACAACGCGCAAAGCAGATCTCGCTGCAATCACCGTTGCGTCGCGTCGCGGGCGATCCTCCAGCCATGCCCTGAGTTGGTTCTCGTTGGTGATCTCGACCAAGGGGGTGGTGCCCTCTTTGCTCGTGCCGGTGGTGGGCGGGGCGCCCAGCCGAGGTTTGCTGTGTGACAGGTGCGACGCGCCCGTCCGGTTTGCGCATGAGTGGCGGGTTGAAACCCACCCTACGAATTGGGGCGAGTGTCGGGGCGATGCGCCGGTGGGTCAAGGGTGGTGGGTTGAAACCCACCCTACGATTTGGGGCGAGTGTCGGCGGTGTGCCAGTGGGTCAAGGGTGGTGGGTTGAAACCCACCGTACGATTTGGGGCGAGTGTCGGCGGTGTGCGCGGGCGGTTCAAGTGGTGGGTTGAAACCCAACCCGTGAATTGGGGCACGTGCCGATGGGATGCGCGCGCGGGTCGAGGGTGGCGGGTTCACACGCATGTCACGGATCAGGCGTCGGTGGCCCGGTTCGGAGGGGGTGGCGGTGATCGTTAGGTGTCGTGGAGATGGCGCGCGGATGGGTTGGCACCCATCCTACGGATTCACGCCGGAGGCGCCGATGGGTTGATAGTCATCGTGCGGGCTCACGGCGTTGGTGTGCATGGGTGAGCACCCATCCAACGCATTCATGGCGATGGGCTGGATCGGTTGGCAGTCATCGTGCGAAGGCGTGGTCGAAGTGCGATGATGGGTGGCAGTCATCTGACGGAACCATAGTAGAGATGGCGCGCGGATGGTTGGCAGTCACGGTGCGGAGGCGTCGTGGAGACGGCGCGCGGACGGGTTGGCAGACATCGGGCGGAGCAATAGCGGGAATGGTGCGCGGATGGGTTGGCACCCATCCTACGGAGCGACGGCGGTCCCGATGGGTTGGCACCCATCCTACGGATGGAAGACGAACTTCGCGAGGTCGCGGTAGTCGGGGCAGCCGATCTGGTTGAGCGTCGTCGAGAGCTCCTGCTTGAGGATCTCGATCGCGTGGGGCGGGCCCTCGGGTCCGGCGGCGCAGACGGCGAAGACCATCGGGCGGCCGAGCAGCACGAAATCGGCGCCGAGGGCGAGGTACTTGGCGATGTCGAGCCCGGTGCGCACGCCGCCATCGGCGAGGACGGCCATCTTGCCGCCGACGAGCTGGCGGATCTGCGGCAGGACCTCGACGGCGGTCGGGGCGGCGTCGAGCTGGCGCCCGCCATGGTTCGAGACGATGACGCCGTCGATGCCGACATCCATGGCGGTGCGGACATCCTCGAGGCTGAGCAGACCCTTGACGACGATCTTGCCGGGCCACCACTCGCGGTATTTCTTCAGTTTCTCGATGTCGCAGTGGCCGTAGAAGATCTCCTTCAGGAAATCGAAGGCGTTCTGGGCGGTGTCGCCGGCGTTGTAGCGCTCGACCGTCTTGAAGCTCGGCATGCCGTTGAAGAAGGTCTCGACGGCCCAGCGCGGGCGCATGGCGCCGCGGGCCCAGGTGCGCCAGTCCTGGCGCGGCGGCACGGCGAGGCCGTTGCCGACATCGCGGGCGCGGCGGGTCTGGCCGGGGACGTCGACGGTGACGAGGAGGACCTCGCCGCCGACGGCCTCGAAGCGTTTGAGGATGTCCTGTTCGGCGGCCTCGTCCTTCATCGGGTAGAGCTGGAACCAGAGGTTCCTGCCGAGGATCTCGCCGCCTTCCTCGAGCGACGATGTGGCGACCGAGGAGAGGCCCGAGGGCAGGCCGTGCGACGCGGCGGCGCGCATGATGTGCAGGGGCGCGTTCGGCCACATCAGGCCGGTGAGCCCGACCGGGCCCGGCGCGAACGGGGCGGCGTGGGTCTGGCCGAGGATCTCGGTCGTCAGGTCGACGGGGGGGATCTCGCGCAGGTATTGCGGCATGAAGCGGATGTCGTGGAAGGCCGAGATGTTGCGCGCGCGGCCCTGTTCGTCGCCGATGCCACCCGAGGTGTAGTCCCAGGCGAATTTCGGCGTGCGGCGCTGGGCGGCGCGCTCCATCGCGGCGATCGACGGGAAGCGCATGTCCATCGGGCGCTGGGCGAAGATCTCGGAGAAGCGGATGTCGCTGAGTGTGATCATGTGTCTTTCCGGATAAGCGCGCGGACGGCCTGGGCCTGTGCCCGGGCGCCCTGCATCATGAAGGAGAACTCGGAGCCGGTGAGGATCAGGCGCATGCCCATGTCGAAGTAGGCCTGCATCGCGTCGGGGGCGTAGACGCCGCCCATTCCCGGCGTCTTGCCGTGGGCGTGGCAGGCCCGGATGACGGTGTCGTAGGCGGCGACGACGTCCGGGTGGGTGACCTGGCCGGGGATGCCCATCTCGGCGGTGAGGTCGGCGGTGCCGATCAGCAGCGCGTCGACGCCGTCGAGGGCAGCGATGTCGTGGGCGGCGGCGACGCCTTCGGGGCTTTCGATCATCAGGACGAGGTAGGTCGAGGCGTTGAGGGCTGCCATGGTTTCGGGCATCGGATGGCTCTCGAAGCCCGTCTGCGGAAGCGAGCCGTAGAGCGAGCGCTTGCCGATCGGGGCGTAGCGGGTGTTGGCGACCATCCGGCGGGCGGTCGCGACATCGTCAACATGGGGCACAATGATGCCCTGGGCGCCGCCGTCGAGCGCGCGGGTGGCGTGGTGGTGCTCGGTCCCGGGCACGCGGACGATCGGGGCGATGCCCTCGGCCTGGGCGGCGACCGAGATGTTGCAGGCGTCGTCGAGCGACATGGTGTTGTGCTCCATGTCGATGAAGAGCCAGTCGAAGCCGGCCGTCTTCATGGCGCGGGCGATGTCGACGGTGCGGGCCGAGCGCAGGCCGACACCGAGGGCGAGGCCGTCATCGGCGAGCGCGTCCCTGAGGACATTGCGGACCTGAAGCATGGTTCCCCCTCCTGCGCTGGCACCGTGCGGATCGTTGCCGTGTTCCTGCAACATCGCGGGCGGGATGCCAATCACATTGAGCGTATTTCGGTGTCTGGAACGGGTTTGCAGAGGGCGCTCGGCGCCGCCTGCTCTTCCCGTTCGGACGCCCGGTGCCCGGACGCGGCAATGCGGTTCGCCAATCCGTAAGTTCTTGTGTATTCTGCAACCATAGGATGAAATCTGCAGCGATGCCGATCGAGTATCATATCTGCGTGGCGCTGGACCTCTGCTATGCGCGGTGGTGGGGGTCGGTGACGCTTGAGGATGCGCGCCTGAATTTCGAGACCTATCTGGAGGACCCGCAGTACCGGCCGGGACGGCGCGAGCTGATCGATATCCGTGAGTTATCCGGTCCCGGCATGGCGCCCGCGGACATTCTGCATCTGCTGGACAGGATCAACGATCAGGCGTTTCCGAACGGGCACGGCACGCAAATGGTCGTGCTGGCCGGATCGGATCTGTCATATGGACTGGCGCGCCGGTTCGAGGGGCATGCCTCGCTGCGCGACGGCGTGCGTTCGTGCACCGTCCGGGACGAGCGCGCGGCTTTGGATGCTTTCGGCCTGGAGTTTCAGAGCATCCGGGCGATGCTCGAGTCGCAGTAAGGTCCGTCGCAGGGTGTCAGACCTCGAGCCACTCCTTGCGGATGTCCTCGCGCTCGGCGAGTTCGGCGGGCGTGCCTTCGAACACAACGTGGCCGTGGCCCATCACGTAGACCCGGTGCGAGATCTTCAGCGCGATGGACAGCTTCTGTTCGACGAGCAGGATCGAGACGCCGCGTCGGGCGATTTCCTCGAGCAGCTTGCCGACCTTTTCGGTCATCTGCGGCGAGAGACCCTCGGTCGGCTCGTCGACCATGACGAGATCGGGGTCGCCCATCAGCGTGCGGCACATGGTGAGCATCTGCTGTTCGCCGCCGGAGAGCACCGAGGCTTCGACATCGGCGCGCGCGCGCAGGTTCTCGAAGAGGTCGAACATGTCCTGCATCGACCAGCGGCCGTCGCCGTCGTTCTGGTTCGGCTTGAGGCCGAGGATCAAGTTCTGCCGCGTGGTCAGCCCGGGGAAGATATCGCGGTTCTCTGGCACGTAGCCGATGCCGAGGCGGGCGATCTCGAAGGCCTTTCGCCCGGCGATCTCCTGGCCCTTGAACTTGACCGAGCCGACGGGCGGAACGTCACCCATCACGGCCTTGCAGGTGGTCGAGCGACCGACGCCGTTGCGGCCGAGGAGTGCCACGATCTCACCGTCGCCGACCGTCAGGTTGACGCCCTGCAGGATGTGGGACTTGCCGTAATAGGCGTGGAGATCGGTTACATCGAGCATGGCTGGCGGCCCTTGTCTGAGGGGAGAGTCCACGAGGGCGAGGGCGGGTTTCTAGTGGCAATCGATCGAGCGCGGACGCGAAGTCCCGTGCAACAACTCGGATCAAGGCCCTTGAGGGCAGCGACCGTCCGAGGGCGGAAGCAAAGCGCCCACCCGTGGGGCCGGTCGGGCGCTGCCCGGTGGTGCCCACCGGGCGAGGTCAATGACGGGGCTGCAGGGTGCACCGTGACCGTCCCGGATCGTGTTGAAGCACTTCCGTTGACGTTCGTGACGCCCAACAATCGCAATTGCGCTGCGCAGCATCCTTCCTCACCCGGCCTGCCAGTCAATGCTCCGCCTCCAGCGCCGCACCGAGATAGGCCTCCTGCACCTTGGGATCGCCGCGCACGTCCTCCGGCGCGCCGGAGGCGATGATCTCGCCATAGACCAGAACGCTGATCTTGTCGGCGAGATCGAAGACGACGCCCATGTCGTGCTCGACCATGATCAGCGTCTTGCCGACAGTGACTTCGCGGATCAGATTGACGATATAGTCGGTCTCGGTGTTCGACATCCCCGCTGTCGGCTCGTCGAGCAGGATCACGTCCGCCCCGCCACCGATGGTAATGCCGATCTCAAGCGCCCGTTGCTCGGCATAGGACAAGACGCCCGCAGGCAGATCGCGCCGCGATGTCAGGTTGAGCTGATCGAGTATCCGGTCGGCCGCCTCGTTCAGATCGGTCTCGCGATGCAGCAGTTGCCAGAACGAGTAGCGATAACCGCGCGGCCAGAGCAACGCGCAGCGGATGTTCTCGAACACCGTCATGCGCGGGAAGATGTTGGTGATCTGGAAGCTGCGCGACAGGCCCTTGCGATTGATCTGGTAGGGCGCCATGCCGGTGACGTCCTCGCCGTGCATGTGGACAGCGCCCGCGCTGACCGGATAGCGCCCGGTGATCAGGTTGAAGAGCGTGGACTTGCCCGCCCCGTTCGGGCCGATCACGGCGTGGCGCTCGCCCTTGGTGATCGCGAGATCGACGCCGCGAATGATCTCGGTCTTGCCGAAGCTCTTGCGCAGGTCCTTCAGTTCGAGGGCGACGCTCATTTGCCACCCTCCAGCGTGCTCGCCGCCTCATAGGCCTGCTTCATCTCACCCGCAAACCGGCTGGCAAGCCAGAAGCCACCGACGGCGAGCGCCGATGCGATCACCCACGGCAGAGCGTCGTAATGCGAGAACTCGGTCCAGAACAGCGTCATGCTTTCTTCGCCGATGGGCGCATGCTTGGCATGGTGCAGGATCTCGATGAACGCGGCGAGCCCGAGGATGCCGACCACGCCCGGGATCAACGTCTTGAGATAGGGTACGATCAAGCCGCCGAACCGTCCGAGCTTCCAGGGTGCGATGTGCATGGCGAGCAGCCCGGCGATGCCGAACGGGAAGAACATCACGGTCGCCACGAACAGCACGCCCGCATAGAGCTGCCAGAGATTGGTGTGCAGGCTGAGCACGGTCTGCAGCAGCGTGAAGACGATGGCCCCGACGATCGGACCGAAGAAGAATCCGGCGCCGCCGAGGAAGGCGACCAGCAGGATCGTGCCGGAGGTGACGAGGTTGAGGTTCTCCTCGCCGAGGATCTCGTAGTTGATGGCGAAGAGCCCGCCGGCGACGCCCGCGAAGAATCCGGCGGCACAGAACGAGATGTAGCGCACGCGGGCCTCGTTGTAGCCGAGGAACTGTGCGCGTTCGGGGTTGTCGCGCACGGCGTTGGCCATGCGCCCCGCAGGCGTTCGCGAGAACAGATACATCAGGAAGGCCGAGAGCAGCATCCATCCGGCGATGACCCAATAGACCTCGCCCGGCGTGAACCACTCGACGCCGAAGATGTTGGGGCCCATGGTCCGGTCGCCGGAGATGCCCTCCTCGCCGCCGAAGAACGCGACGATGATGATCGAAGACGCCGCAACAAGCTCGCCGATCCCGAGCGAGATCATGGCAAATGCAGTCCCGGCTCGCCGGACCGAGAACGACCCGAAGAGGGCCGCGAAGGCCAGCCCGAAGAGCCCGCCGAAGAGCGGCAGCAGCGGCAGCGGAATGAACCACTCCAGATTCTCGATCCGGTTCATCATGTGCATCACGAAGAACCCGCCGAGGCCCATGTAGACGGCGTGGCCGAAGGACAGCATCCCGCCCTGCCCCAACAGCATGTTGTAGCTGAGCGCAAAGACGATGGTGATGGCGATCTGGTTGAGGATCGTCATCGCCGAGCGGTCGGTGAACAGAAACGGCAGCACGAAAACCAGCACGATGGCGAAGACCCAGGGCGCGCTGGCGCCGAGCGCGAAGCCGCGGGATGCCCGGGTTGCGGTGGCGTCGGTCATGTCTCGCGCCTCCCCATCAGGCCGTAGGGCCGGAAGATCAGCACCAGCACGAGGAAGAGGTAGGGCAGGATGTCGGCGATCTGCGGCAGGGTCATCGTCCAGATGTCGCGAAACGGGTTGTCCGAAAGGTCATCAGGCTGCAGGAAGCCGAAGAGGCCCATCACGTCGGCGCCGCTGACATTGTAGGACTTGGCGAAGGTGGTCATCCAGCCGATCACCATCGAGGCCACCAGCGCGCCCCAGAGCGAGCCGAGCCCGCCGACGACGATCACCACGAAGACGATCGAGCCGAGCACGAACGCCATGCCGGGGAAGGTGCCGAGGATCGGACCGGCGATGACACCGGCGACGCCGGCCAGTGCCGTGCCGACGCCAAAGACGCCCATGAAGACGCGCGGCACGTTGTGGCCGAGCGCCTCGACGGTCTGCGGATAGCTGAGGGCCGCCTGGATCACGAGGCCGACCCGGGTGCGCTTGAGGATCGCGAGCAGGCCGCCGAACATGACGACGGTGATCGCGATCATGAAGAACTTGTAGGCCGGGAACGCGTTGTCGCCGATCGAGAACAGCGTGAAGTTCAGCACCGGCGGCAGTTCGAACGCCATCAGGTTCACGCCCCAGAAGAACTGGACGATCTCCTCGATCAGGAAGGCGAGGCCGAAGGTGAAGATCAGCTCGGGCACGTGGCCGAACTTGTGGACCCGGCGCAGGCCGTACTTTTCGACCGCCGCACCGGCGAAGCCGACCACGATGGGCGCGACGACCAGGGCCGCGAAGAATCCGGCGTCGTAGCCCAGCGCGTAGTTGAGGATCTTGGAGATCTGGTAGCCGAAATAGGCACCCAGCATGTAGAACGACGCGTGCGCGAAGTTGAGCACGCCCATCATCGAGAAGATCAGCGTCAGGCCGGCCGAGAGCATGAACAGGAGCAATCCCGTCACGGCCCCGTCGAGCAGGTTGATGGCAATCAGTTCCATGGGAGCCCCGGTTGTGGGGTGGGCGCGCCGCCCACCCCGGTGTCGGTTACGGACGCTTCATCTTGCAGGTGGTCGGGCTGTCCATCGCGGCCATCTCGACGGTGCTGTTGACCAGCAGACCGTACCCCGAATTGTCGAAGTCGAACGTGATGTTCTCGTCGGTGTGCGAGAAGATGTGCACATCCTGGATCGCCTGATGATCCTCGGGCCGCATGAAGATCTTGCCGCCCCAGATCGAGTCGTGCTCCATGCCTTCGAGTTCCTTCGCAATCGCGACGACATCGGTCGGGCCAGCAACTGCGATTGCCCTGGCGAGCATCTCGGCGGCATTGGTGATCCGGGCCTGCGTGATGTCGAAGTCGGGGTTCTTTGCCTTGAAGCCCCGGACATAAGCCTCTGCCCGGTCAGACGCAGGCGGGTTCAACGCGCCTTCGCCGATCTGGTTAATCGCGCCCTTGCCATCGGCCCCGAAGGTCTTGGTGATGCCGTTGGCCGCCGCATAGTAGGTGTAGATCGGGCCTTCGAAGCCGCCCGAGATCACCGACTTGCCGAGGCCCACCATGTCGGCGCCCCAGTTCCCGGTGATGATCGCATCGGCACCCGAAGCCGTGATCTTACGGGCATATGGCGTGAAGTCCTTGACCTTGCCGATGGGGTGCAACTCGTTGCCGACGATCTCGATGTCGGGGCGCTTCTCGCCGATATACTTCACGGCAGCCGCCGCCACGGCCTTGCCGAACGAGTAGTCCTGGCCGATCAGGTAGACCTTCTTGATCGCGTCATTGCCTTTGATGACATCGGATAGCGCGTCCATCTTGATGTCGGCGTTGGCGTCAAAGCGGAAGTGCCAGAAGTTGCACTTGTCGTTGGTCAGCGCGGGATCGACGGCCGAGTAGTTGATGAACAGCACGCGGTCGTCCGGGTTGCGCCGGTTGTGCTTGTTGATCGCCTCGGTCAGCGCGTTGGCCACGCCGGAAGAGTTGCCCTGGGCAATGAAGCGGATGCCCTGGTCGATCGCGACCTGAAGCTGAATGAGCGACTCCTTGGGCGAGATCTTGTTGTCGAAGGCGACGATCTCGAACGTGTTGCCCTCGCCCGCGAGTCCGGTCTTGTTGACCAGTTCCTCGACGGCGTACTCCCATTCGGCCAGTCCGTTGGTGCCGGTGGTCGCGAACGGACCGGACAGCGGGTCGATAAAGGCGATCTTGATGCTTTCGGACATCGCGGCGCCGGCGCTCAGCGCGAGGCCGATTGCAGCACTCGCCGCAAGTTTCAGTGCTCTGCGCATTCCTCGTTTCCTCCCTGTGACGGACGCACGTAAGTCGTGCAGATATTGTTTGGTGCGCCGACCGTCTTTGGATTCGGCGTCCACTGTCAAGGGCCTGTGCCAGTTCCGGTCGCCCGATAGATCCAGAGACAGAAAATTTCGCATACCCGATCAAACCTGAAAGATTTAACCGGATTTCCGTGCGTTGGGCCTTGCGCTTCGCTCTGGCCGCGTCAAAGAATGTCGCATCCGGGCAAGAACACACAAAGCCGCAGCAGGGGAAAGCGGCAAATCCGGAGCGCAACAGGGATTGGGGACGAGGTATGAAGGATATTCTGGCGTTGATCGCGAAGCGGCTGGGACTCGGCCTGCTCACGCTCTTCGTCGTCTCGCTGGTGATCTTCTCGGCGGTGCAGATGCTGCCCGGCGATTTCGCACAGGAACGACTGGGGCAAGGGGCGACCGAGGAGGCCGTGGCGGCGATCCGTGCGGAGCTGGGGTTGGATCAGCCCGCGCACATTCGGTACGTCCAGTGGCTCGGCGCGGCGCTGCAAGGCGATTTCGGCACGAGCTTCGGCAACGAGCGCCCGGTGGCCGAGCAGTTGGCCGGACGGTTCGCCAACACGCTGTTCCTCGCGCTTTACGCAGCGACCATCGCGATCCCGGTTTCGCTGACGATCGGCGTTCTGGCGGCGCTCTACCGCAACTCGATCTTCGATCGTGGCGCCAACATCGCGACGCTGACCTCGATCTCGTCGCCGGAGTTCTTCGTCGCCTACATCCTGGTGTTGTTCCTCGCGGTGTCTACGCCGCTTTTCCCGTCGAACGCGATCAGGGTGGACGGCTCCGGGTTCTGGGAGAAGGTGTACATCGTCTTCCTGCCCGCGATGACGCTGACGCTGGTGGTGACGGCGCACATGATGCGGATGACGCGGGCGGCGATCATCAACCTGCTGGCCTCGCCGTACATCGAGATGGCGCGCCTGAAGGGGCTTTCACCGGCGCGGATCATCGTCGTTCACGCGCTGCCGAACGCGCTGGCGCCGATCATCAACGTCATCGCGCTGAACCTGGCCTATCTGATCACCGGCGTGGTCGTGGTCGAGGTGGTCTTCGTCTATCCGGGCGTCGGACAGTTGTTCGTCGACTCGGTGCGATTGCGCGACATCCCGATCGTGCAGGCGTGCTGCCTGATCTTCGCCGCCGCATACATTCTTCTGAACCTGACCGCCGACGTGCTTTCGATCCTGTCGAACCCGCGTCTGCGTCACCCGAAGTGAGGCTGACATGCTAGGATTTCTGACCGGCCTCATGTGGGTCGCAATCGTGATGGTGGGCTGCGCCGCGGCCGCCTGGGTGTTCCGCGAAGTGCTGCGCCGGACGATGCCCGAGGTCATCGCCAAACCGGCGCGGCAGGCACCGCTGACGGCGAGCTTCGGCGTGCTCATCATCATCATCTATATCCTGTGCGCGATCTTCGCCGACGCTCTGGCGCCCTACGGGCAGAACCAGATCTTCGACAAGACCTTCCTGCCACCGGGCGGTGATCCGGAAGTCGGCGGCGACCCGGCGCATCTGCTCGGGACCGACCAGATTGGCCGGGATATCCTGACCCGTCTGATCTACGGCGCGCAGAACACGGTCGGCATCGCCTTCATCACGACGGTGCTGGCCTTCCTGCTCGGCTCGTCGCTGGGGTTCCTCGCGGCAACGGTGGGCGGCTGGCTCGATCAGTTGATCAGCCGGATCGTCGACGTCATGATGTCGATCCCGCAGCTCATCTTCGCGCTGCTGATGATGACCATCGCGTCGGCCTGGGCCGACAAGCTGGGGATTTCGCTGACGATCTTCATGGTGCTGATCATCGCGGTCCTCGACTCGACGCGCGTCTTCCGACTGGCGCGCGCGGTCGGGCTGAACATCGTCGTGATGGACTACATCGAGGCCGCCAAACTGCGTGGCGAGGGGCTGGGGCACCTGATCTTCCGCGAGATCCTGCCGAACGCGACGGCACCGCTGTTGGCCGAGTTCGGCCTGCGCTTCTGCTTCGTCTTCCTGTTGATCGCCTCGCTGTCGTTCCTGGGTCTCGGGATCGAGCCGGAGCTGGCGGACTGGGGTTCGATGGTCCGCGATCTCGGCCAGTTCATCGCCTATGCGACGTTCGACCTGCTGCAGGCATC
The DNA here is from genome assembly GCA_039184865.1 of Pseudomonadota bacterium. Classification (GTDB taxonomy): domain Bacteria; phylum Pseudomonadota; class Alphaproteobacteria; order Rhodobacterales; family Rhodobacteraceae; genus Thermohalobaculum. The sequence continues at coordinate 50,132 of JBCDAV010000016.1, forward strand.
GCTGCCCCTGATGGCCGCCGGTGCGATCGCGCTCTTGACGGTCGCCGTCAATTTCGTGGTCGACTGGATGCTGCACCGGTCCTCGGGTCTGAAGGAGTAAGCCAATGGCCACCAATCAGGAACTTCTGGTCAAGATCCGCGGTCTGAAGATCGAGGGCCGGGCGGACGAGATCTGGAACGAGATCGTCCACGGTGTCGATCTGGATCTCCACAAGGGCGAGGTCATCGGGCTGATCGGCGAATCCGGCGCGGGCAAGTCCACGATCGGGCTGGCCGCGATGGGGTTCTGCCGCGACGGCTGCCGGATCTCGGCCGGTGATGTCGAGTTCGACGGGATCGATCTGGTCAATGCCTCGGCGGCAACCAAGCGCGGATTGCTCGGCAAGCGCATCGCCTATGTCGCACAATCGGCGGCGGCCAGCTTCAACCCGGCGCACAAGCTGATCGACCAGCACACCGAGGCGCCGACGCAGCACGGGGTGATGTCCAAGGCGGAAAGCGAAAAGGACGGGATGGAGCTTTACAAGGCATTGCGCCTGCCCAATCCGGACGAGATCGGCTTTCGATATCCCCATCAGGTCTCGGGCGGACAGTTGCAGCGCGCAATGACGGCGATGGCGATGTCGTGCAAGCCGGATCTGATCATCTTCGACGAGCCGACGACGGCGCTCGACGTGACCACGCAGATCGAGGTTCTGGCGGCGATCCGCGATATTGTCGAGCAGTTCAACACGGCGGCGATCTACATCACCCACGATCTGGCGGTCGTGGCGCAGATGGCCGACCGGATCAAGGTGCTGCTGAAAGGCGACGAGGTCGAGGAGTCCGACACGCGCGACATGCTGTCGAACCCGAAGGAGGACTACACCAAGTCGCTCTGGGCGGTGCGGTCCTTCCAACGCACGCAGCAGCCACTCGCACCAGCGGGCGAGACCCCGGTGATCCGCGTCGAGAACGTCACCGCGGCCTATGGCAAGATCCCGGTTCTGCACGATGTCAGCTTCGACATTCACCGCGGCCGGACCGTGGCGGTCGTGGGCGAGTCCGGGTCGGGCAAGTCGACGACGGCGCGCTGCATCACAGGTCTGCTGCCGCCCAAGGGCGGGCGCATCCTCGCCAACGGACAGCCGTTGCAGGCCGACTATCGCAAGCGCTCGAAGAACGAGCTGCGCCAGGCGCAGATGATCTACCAGATGGCGGACACAGCGCTGAACCCGAAGACCAAGATCTCAGAGATCATCGGGCGTCCGGTCGAGTTCTATCTCGGGCTGAAGGGTGCCGACCGGCGCAAACGGGTCGAGGAGTTGCTGGAGCAGATCGAGCTTGAGCCGTCGCAGTACTACAACCGCCTGCCCTCGGAGCTGTCCGGCGGGCAGAAACAGCGGATCGGGATCGCTCGGGCGCTCGCCGCCGAACCTGAGTTCATCATCTGTGACGAGGTGACCTCAGCTCTGGATCAGCTTGTCGCCGAGGGCATCCTGAAACTGCTGGCACGGCTGCAGGACGATCTGGGGCTGGCCTACATGTTCATCACCCACGATCTGGCGACGGTGCGCTCGATCGCCGACGAGGTCGTGGTGATGAAGGAAGGCATCGTGGTCGAGAGTGGGCCGAAGGACGAGATGTTCACGCCGCCGCACCATCCTTACACAGACCTGTTGCTGTCCTCGGTACCGGAAATGGATCCGGACTGGCTGACGACGCTTCTGCAGCAGCGTGGGGTCGACAATATCGGCGATGCTGCCACAGGCCGAATGTAAGATTGGCCCTAGCGGCCATCGGCTCGCCGCGTTGTGTTGGCGGCGCTGAAAATGGAGCCTGGGGCAAACCCGGGCCAATCAACCATGACAACTGATCAAACAGGGAAACACGCGATGTCATTCAACATGAACAGACGCACGATGATGAAGGCGGGCGCGGCTGCGGGGGCTTATGCCGCTGCCGGGTCCGGCGCTCTGGCCGATGGCCATGGGCCGAAGAAGGGTGGGCACTTCCGCCTCGGCATGGGCGGGGCGAACACCTCCGACAGCTGGGACGGTCGGACGCATTCGGACAGCTACATGATCAATGTCGGCCACGGCTGCGTCTTCGACTGCATGACCGAGGTCGCCGCCGACGGGTCGCTGAAGGGCGAGCTTGCGGAAAGCTGGGAGGCCAGCGCCGACGCCAAGACCTGGACGTTCAACCTGCGCAAGGGCGTGACCTTCCACAACGGCAAGGACTTCAGCGCCGACGACGTGCTCGAGACCTTCGCGATCCACGTCGAGGAAGGCTCGAAATCGCCGGCCAAGCCGATCATCGGTGCGATCACCGAGATGAAGAAGCTGGACAGCCACCAGGTGCAGTTCGAGCTGGCGGCGGGCAATGCCGACTTCCCGTTCCTGCTCTCGGACTATCACATCGTGATGCACCCGGCCGGCATGATCGAGGAATCGATTGCCAAGGGCATCGGCACCGGCGGCTACAAGGTCGAAAGCTTCGAGCCCGGCGTGCGGCTGGAAGCGACCAAGTACGAAAACCACTACAAGGACGATTCCTGCCATTTCGACTCGGTCGAGGCGCTGGCGATCACCGATACGAACGCCCGGATGAGCGCGATCGCGACCAATCAGGTCGACGCGATCAACAAGGTCGATTTCGCGACCATGCAGATGCTGACGCGCAATCCGAACGTCAACATCGTCGAGGTGACGGGCAACCAGCACTACACCTTCCCGATGCACGCCAATGTCGCGCCGTTCGACAATGCGGATGTCCGCAAGGCGATCAAGTACGCGTTCAACCGGCAGGAACTGGTCGACAAGATCCTGCAGGGCCACGGCGCGATCGCGAACGACCATCCGATCGGACCGGCGAACCAGTACTTCGCAGCGGATCTGCCGCAGACCGAGTACGATCCGGACAAGGCCAAGTTCCACCTGAAGCAGGCCGGCGTCGACTCGCTGGCGATCGATCTCTCGGCATCGGGTGCCGCATTCAACGGCGCCGTCGATGCCGCCCTGCTGTTCCAGCAGTCCGCGAAGGCTGTCGGCATAGACGTCAATGTCGTGCGCGAGCCGCAGGACGGGTACTGGTCGAATGTCTGGCAGACCAAGCCGTTCTGCGCCTGCTACTGGTCAGGCCGGGCGACCGAGGACTGGATGTTCTCGACCGCCTACGAATCCGGTGTCCCGTGGAACGACAATTACTGGGAGAACGAGCGCTTCCAGGCACTGCTGCTCGAGGCACGGGCGGAGCTCGACACCAACAAGCGCCGCGAGATGTACACCGAGATGCAGATGCTGTGCTCGGCCGAAGGCGCGGTCGTCGTCCCGATGTACGCCAACTACGTCGACGCGGCCTCGTCCAAGCTCGCCAACTCCGGTACGATCGGCAATCTCTGGATGCTCGACGGCAGCCGGATCTGCGAGCGCTGGTGGTTCGCCTGATCGAACTCAGTCGGGTGGAGCAACTCCGCCCTATCAGAAACGAGCGGCCCGGAGCACTTCCGGGCCGTTTCGCGTTAATCGGGGTTTCTTCGAATGCTCAGTCTGGACTGTTCTGCCGAAACTGACGAACCCGCTCGAGCCTTTCTTGCGACTTTGAACGCTGGACACGGACGCTGAATTTGCATTCAATCCAAGCTGCGTAGCCGAAATCCCATTAACTCATCGCATGCGATGGATGCCGTGGTTGGCGATGTCTAAGGGACGTTTGTATGGTGGACAGACGGGTCATTGGGTCAATGAAGGCACTTCTGTCGAGTTTTTCATTTAGGTAAACCGGATCCGTCCTCCGTGGGTCCTGTGTTGCCGCGCGGGGTTGTCCGGATCAACGCCGCCTGCGCGCAAAAGCTTCAGCGCCTTCTCCTTGAACCACCGTTTGCGCAGAGATTCCGGCATCTTGGATTTGGTGCGAGACCCCTCAAGCGCGGCGAAGATAATCTCTGAGCGATAGGCGCCGAAGCTCTGACTGACCCCGGCCTGGAAATAGGTTTTGCCTTTCATGCGCACGAGCCTGACGTCGGGCGGCTCCGACGCGCAGCCAATCCCGACCAGACCATCGACTGGGCGAACAAGTTTTGGCAGAGGCGCTCGGAACAGACCCCGGTTCTCGCGATTGAAGTCGGTCAACTCGCCCACAACCGACTCCTGTGAGCCCTGGTCCTGACAATAGATCACCACGGTGTCGACCCGGTCCGCGGCGCCTGGACCAGACACCTTTGCTGTGTCCAGCCCATGTAATGTCCAGATCTTTGCAAGAATACGGCGGAAGGCCTCGCCCCGGCCCTCGGGTCTGAGATTGAGGTAGACGCGCTTCGTTGTCGGGATTGTGCGGCGGCGGTAATGAAAGAACGTGCCAGCAATTTCGTCCGGCGTCAGGTTTTGCAGATCCGAGACGCTGACATTGTGAACGAATGCGTTGCGCTGAACATCGACTTGCACGGTACCGAGCTCGAGCTTTGCCAACGCAAGATTGGCCGCAAACTTGTTGAGATCGGGGTTTCGCGCATCCTGTGCAGTAATATTCTCGGTTGCCTGCCCACCGATCGATCCGTTGTAGTAGCGATAGATTTCCTGGATCCCTCGATTGGCGTCGTACCCGTACCAGTGGGTGTGTTTCTCGCTGTGGGTGCTCTCTCGTGCCAGTCGCATGATCGTGGCACGGTTGTCCCAGGTCCAGTTCAGCCAACGTTCCAAGTCGCGGTTCATCTGAGTAATCCTTGCTCTGCGGCGGGCACTTCGACGGCCCAAGCGAAATCTCATCGTCTCGGGATGAGTGTCGCGGCAGCAGCAAAAGGTTCAGATTGTCTCCACGAAGACTTAGATTTTTATAACCTTTGGACGAAGGTGCTTTGTCAGCCTGCGAGTCTTCCCGATCCAGGGTGGTCAGTGTGAAGTCTTACGCTGCTGGCAACTTCCGCGACCTGTCGAGACAGGGATCATACAAGAATCAAACAAAGGAGTTGGGAGCGGCCGTTCGCAGATTTTGTCTTGCTCACAAACCTTCGCCAAGACCGCGCTGTGTTCTGAGGGGTTTTGACACCCGCCGAGGTGACAAAACAGACAATCGCGGCGAGGCCACGCATTGGGAAGTCGGGCTTAGACCTGACTCTTGCTGCGCCCGCAAATGAGCGCGCGGCCTTCAAGATCAGTGTCATGCGAAGACCAGCATATCATTTCGTGTTCGTTCTCATCGCCCCAGAGAGTCCGTCCCGTAAATTCGAAGCCGTGCTTTCTGTAGAATGGAATTGCGGAGCGAGGTTTCCTGCCGACCGTAAGCGAAACGCCGGGGTATCCCCAGTCGGCCGCAGTACGCTTTGCTTCCTCTATGGCTAGGCCGCCAAAACCTTGTCCCTGAAATTCGCTGCCCACCATCAATCGCCAGACATAGGCCAGATCTCTGCGAATGACGATCTCTTCATCTTCAGGGTAAGCAGAAGGTCTTAGCATCGCCAGTAATCCGACGACCGTTTCATCTTGCCAGATCGCTCGAACGAGTGCTCCGACTTCGAACTGAGCTTCGGCCATGGTCATGACATTCGGAGTGACCAGATCAGCTTGTTCAGGCGCGACGACAAGGTCGCACACAGCTTTGAGGTCATCCCGCGTAACGTCTCGAAATTCAGCCACATGCTTCTCCGTACACCGACTGCCGAACCAATCTACTTCAGCCGATACAACGGTGTTGTCGAAAACTACAAGGAGGGCTCGCAGCGAACGCTCGATACACTTGGAAGCAACGTCCACTTTTGACGAAAGGTTTGTTCACTGAAAAGGTCGATAAAGGACCAGCGCAACGCCCTATCAGGCACCGAAAATGTGATTTGGACAGTCTGAGTGTTCGTGGAAAAGGGCTGCTGCTACGGGATCGACGGGTTTCAGGGGCGCTTAAGCTCTGACGTTCCGCTGATTGACCTGAATGTGCATATCTTCTAGCGATCGAGCAATGTTTTTCATGCCGCGGGCGCTGCTCCGGATTTCATCTGAAACGTGCGGCTGACGGCTCTTTTTGAGGCACAGGCCGAGCGTCACGATATCGCTTTGATGGAGGTGCTCGAGTGCAGCATGGCCTCCGCGGCCCGGTCGAGACGCCAGGTTCGAAGGCACGCCCCGAGTTGCTGTCCCATCACGCGCTTGAACCGCTCGGCGAAACTGGCGCAAGACAGGCCTTCAAGACTGGCGAGGTTCGGCGCCCGTCAGGTCTCTGGCGAGATTGGCATGGGGGCCGACACTGCGTGCGCGCCGAGCTCTTCCTTTTGAGCCGCCAGCCATCCCGTTCGACTGTCTTCGGCTTGTGTACTGCCGGGGACGATCACCTGCCGAACGGATTTCTGAGTATCCGCCCGCCTATTGCCGGGCCTGGCCGGGGGTGTGCCCGAAACGGCGTTTGAAGTGGCTGCCAAAGCGCGGGACGTCGTTGTAGCCGACCCGGTGGGCGACCTCCGCGATGGTGAGCGCGGTGGTGCGCAGGAGGACGAGCGCGCGTTCCTGTCTCTGGGCGATCACGTATTGCAGCGGCGATTGGCCCGTCGCCTGTTTGAACGCCTTTGCGAAATGGGTCGGAGACATTGCCGCGAGATCGGCCATGGCGCGGATCGACAGATCCTCGGAGAGATGCTCCTCGATCCACTCGGCAACCCGGCGCAGCCGGATGTCGTCGATTGCGGCAACGCTGCTTTGAACAGGGCGGAGAATTTGGACGATCTGCGCGGCAATCGCGCGATGCATCGTTTCGCGATAGAGCGTGCCGCCGGAACTGAACTGTTCGGCTTGCAGGGCGAGTTGAAGCAGCAGCGGCTCGATTTCACCGACCAGCGGAGCGACAGCAGCCTCGTCTGCAAGCCCCGCCTCGGCCAAGACCTCGCCGTCGACCGAGAGCATGGTGACGTCCATCGGCGCATCGTAGAGGCAGGTTCCCTCGGCGCCCTCGGGCAGGATCCAACCCTGATGGCGGCGCAGAGGCATCTGCCTGATCCGGTCGCTGCCGACCGCAAGGCGATGCTCGCTCTGATCGGACCCGAAAACGCCAAGCGTCAGCCGGGGCAGTTGAAACCCTCCGCCACCGGCAGGAAACGCAATCCTCTGGGCAATGAGACCAGCCATGTCCGCAATGTAATGCGTCCGCCGCGCCGGGGCGAGCGCCATTCTTCGAACGACCCTACTTGGCCGCGCGCGAGATCGCTTCCTCGGTCAGCGACCGGTCGCCGATCTCGTCTGTCATGTCGAAGACCATGCGTGTGACGCGCCAACCGTCTTCGGTTCTTGCAAGGTCCCAGCGATAGACCCCGACCGGGCGCCACAACCGATCGCCGATCCAGTGCCGCGCATCAACCTGCGCCAAGGCGGTCGCGGTATCGCCGCTGATGGCGACCTCGACCGGGCCGAGTTCGTGCCATGTGGCGTCGAAGCCCGGTACGATGCCGCGCCAGCCGTCCATCAGCGCGGCCGGTGTCATGGTCGACGGCTCGCCGCCCCAGAGCGATGTGTAGTCGATGACAACCTCTGGGGCGAACGCGGCTTCGGCAAGATCGTATGCCGCGCGGTCCACGGCCAACGGGATCGATGCGACCAGCGTGATGACACGCGCAGTGTCGGCGTCGCCAGCGGGCGCCGTGCCGTCCGTGGCGGCAGCAAGGCTCGGAGCCGAGAAGGCGAGCGCCAGAGCGAGAAGTACGGATTTCATGGGCTTGGTTCCTCGTGATGCGAAGTCTGTCTTGGCGGCCGGCTTCTGGGCCCGCCACCATCTGGTTCGGTTCAGTGGCTGGCGAAGTGGGCTGCGACCTTGTTCGAGGCGGCTTCGACGGCCGCAGGGTCGTCGTAGAAGTCGAACTGGGTGATGTCCTCGAGCCAGGCCTGCGTCGCCTCTCCGGTCATGCGCTGGACGAAGCTGCGTACGCCCTGCGGGATGGCAGCCGCATCCGAGTGGACAATGGTCAGCGGCTTGTCGAACGTCTCGGCGCGATCGACCGGATGGTAGCCAAGCCAGTCGTCCCAACCGGCATTGTTCCAGGAGTTGTCGTATTCCGAGACGGCGCCGCGTGCCGGATCGTAGTAGTAGCCGCCGATGGGCATCAGCACGCCCTCGGCACCCTCGGGACCGGCCGCCGGGATGACCTGCCCGCCCGCGTCCTCGGCCTTGGCGGCGATCTGCATCAGACCGGCGACGCCGTCAGGACCGCCATAGACCGTCTCGACGATTTCGCGGTCCTGCAGCCACGGGGCGACCAGGCCGACCGATGCGACCCGATCATTGCCGCGCGTCGCATCCACCATGTATCCGGCCGACGCGCAGATTCCGAGGCCGTGCAGTTTGGCGACCTCTGGGCGTTGCGAGACCTGTGCGATCACGGCGCGGATGTCGGAAGTTTTCGCCTTCGGGTCCTCGATGAAGCGCTGCCCGCCGGGCAGATCGCCGGACTTGCCCCATCCCCGGAAATCGAACGTCACGGCGATCATGCCGCGTTCGGCCATTTCCTTGGCATAGGTGCTGGGCATCTGCTCCTGCACCGAGGTCCAGGCACCGGTCACGATGACGGTGTCCTTCGGCGTGCCGTCGAAGCCCGACGGCAGGTACATCGTGCCGGAGAGCGTCTTGCCTTCGTTCTCGAAGGTGACGCTTTTGGTCGTTATGTCGGCCATGGCGGTGGTTCCCATCAATGTTGCCAGGACTGTGAGTGTCGGGAGTCTCATGGTTTCGGTCTCCTGAGTGTGCGTTCAAACTCGCTCGATCGCCGAGCGTGTCGCAGTGATTTGTTCATTCGTGCAACCAAGATGCGCTTTCGAGCGAGGGAGCGCAGGTGCGAAACCTGGCAATCTCTGTGCGAATCCTGTCATTCGGATTGGACGGACGATTGCCCGTGGCGGTTTGCGGGAGAGAATTCGTGCTCTTAGTCCCGGTGAAGAAGCGGGCATCGAACCGAGGTCTTTGGCGTCGAACCGCCGGTGAACAGTTTGGTTCAGGTGCTTTTCTTCGGGCGCGCCTGGCGCGGGGCGTGATGGAAGCAGGCCATTCGCGCATCAAATGCGCGCACTGCGATCCGCCGCGCGTGCCGCCGCTTTCCCGCGCCGGTTTAAGGTTCCCGCAAGGATACCCGCAAATCTGATGTCAGCACTTCTCTGGCAGCCTTCACGTCGCTGCGTGGGGTGATTGGGATGCGATCGATGGTCGGCTTTTCGGTGCTGCGGTTTGCGCGTTTCGTCAGCTGCGCGGCGATCTGCTTGATCGCTGTCACCGTCCCAACGATGGCGGCCGAGCGCGCCGGGGAAGCCGTCTCGGTCCGCGCTTCGGGCTTGCAGCGCATCGAAGGCCGCTCGGAATGGTTGGCGAACGGCGACGCGATCATCCGGCAGGCATCGATCCACACGGACCGGGTTGGACAGGTCTCGGTCCGGCTCGACGACGGATCAACACTGTTCATTCAGGAGAACTCCGAAGTCACCATCGACGACTTCGTCTACGATCCGGCGACGCGCGACGGCAGGTCCATCATGACGCTGGCACGCGGCATGCTGAGGATGATCAGCGGGCGCCTGCCCTCACGGCGCTACCGCGTGAATACGCCGACGGCGGTCATCGGAGTGCGCGGCACCGACTTCACGGTCGCCCTGGCGCGCGACGACAGTTTCGTCCTTCAGGTTAACGAAGGCGCGGTTGTCGTGCGCCTGACAGCAGAGCAGATCGAGTACCAGTTTCGGGCCGGCACGGTGGTCGGCTGCACGCCAGGCGGGTGCGAGCGGATCGATGCGGCCGGGAATGGCCGTGGCCGTGCTGCCGGGCGCGGCCGGGCGGGGGGACGCGCCGGTGGTCCCGGCACCGGACGTGGCGGCGGAGGTCCGGGTGGTCCCGGCGGCGGCGGTGGTCCTGGTGGTGGTGGTGGTCCTGGTGGTCCCGGTGGTGATGGCGGTCCCGGCGGTGGCGGTGGGTCGGGTGGTCCTGGTGGTGGCGGCGGTCCCGGCGGTGGCGGCGGAGGTGGCGGCCGCGGTTGACCGCAGTCTGCCTCCCCGCAGGAACGTGTGCATTTCACGGTAGTCAGAATCGTGCATTCTGTTGCAGGGTGCGGCCTCTACCCATCGCTCAGAAGGACGGCCGGCCATGGTTCCATTCCGCTTTCTCGTTTTCGGAGTTTTGGCATGCGCGCTCGCGGCCTGTGAGGAAGAGGCGCAGGAAGGAACCGCAGCGCCCGTCGTCCGGGCGATCAAGTACATCACGCTGGACCAGAAGGCGGGTCTGCAGGAGCGCAGGCTGGCCGGTGTAGTCATCGCCGCGATCTCGTCGAACGTGGCGTTCGAGACATCTGGCCAAGTCGTCGAGCTGCTGCGCAAGGCCGGCGACTCGGTCGAGACCGGCGAACTGATCGCGCGGCTCGATCCCGAACCCTATCAGTTGCAGGTCAGCCAGGCCCAGAACTCGCTGGCGCAGGCCCAAGCCTCGCTGGACGATGCTAGCAAGAAATTCGAGCAGCAGAGCCGCCTGCTGGATCAGGGATTTGCGACGCGCACCGCGTTCGACTCCGCCGAGTCGACGTACAAGAATGCGCAGGGTGCCGTCGGCGTCGCCGAGAGCCAGCTCGATCTGGCGCAGCGCGATCTGAACAAGACCGATCTGAGAGCACCGTTCGATGGCGTCGTGGCCCGGCGCGAGGTCGAGGTGTTCGAGGACGTCACCGGCGGACAGGTGATCTACACCATGCAGACCTCGGGCGAGGACAAGATCGAGGCGTCGCTGCCCGAGACGATGATCAACACCGTCACGCTGGGCAGCGAAGTCGAGGTCGCCTTTCCGCCGCTCAACGGTGTGACGGTGACCGGCGTGGTGGACGAGATCGCGCCGCTTGCCGGAGATGCCAATGCCTACCCGATCGAGGTCAAGCTGCTCAACACGCCGCCCGGACTGCGATCGGGCATGAGTGCGGAACTGCGCTTCCGCTTCGAGACGGCGGCGACCGGCAAGGCGTTTCTGGTGCCGATGTCGGCTCTGAAACCGCAGATCCGGACGCAGGACGACCGGGACGCGGTGATCTACGTCTACAGCGAGGATACCGGGACGCTGTCCGAGCGCCTCGTGACCGTGACGAATGTCGAGAACAACAATCTGGAAGTCATCGGCGATCTGACGGCGGGCGAGATCATCGCCACCGCCGGGGTCAGCTTTCTCCACGACGGGATGGAAGTGACGCTGTTCGACCCGCAATTGCTGCAGTGAGGACATCGCCATGCTGACGCGTTTCGCGCTGGATAACCGCACGGTTGTGCTGGCGATCCTTCTGGTCTGCCTGGTCGCCGGGCCGCTGAGTTTCCTGACCCATCCGTCGCGCGAGGATCCCTCGATCACCATCCGCAATGCGCAGGTCGTGGCCGAGTATCCCGGGATGTCCGCAGTCCGGATCGAAGACCTGATTACGCGAAAGCTGGAGGAAAAGCTGCGCGAGATCCCGGAGGTCAAGCACATCGAGTCGACGTCGAGTACCGGGCGGTCGCTGGTCAAGATCGAGGTGCAGGACCAGTACGTCGACATGAACCCGATCTGGGCGGACCTGCGCAACAAGATGGACGATGTGCGCGCGGAACTGCCGTCTGGCACGATCGGCCCGGCGGTTTTCGACGATCAGGGCAACGTCGCCATGGCGACGATCGCGATCACGGCGGAGGGCTTCGAGAACTGGGAGATCCGCGAAGCTGCAAAAGAACTGCGCCGGATCGTCTATGCGACTGTGCCCGGAGTCCGGAAGGTCGAGCTTTACGGAGTCGAAGAGCAGACGGTCTATGTCGAGTTCGACAATATCCGGATCAGTCAGCTTGGCATCGATCCCAATGCCATCATCGGGGCGATCACGCAGCAGAACGTGATCCTTCCGGGCGGGCGCGTCGAGGCCGATGGCCTGACCATGACGATCGAGCCGTCCGGCGACTTCACCTCGCTGGAAGACCTCTCTGGTCTGCAGATCCAGATCCCGGGTGACCCGCCGACGAGCCTCTACGTGCGCGACATCGCGGATGTCCGGCTGGGCTATTCCGAGCCGCCGGAGAGCCCGGCGTTCTACAACGGCAAGCCGACGGTCGTGGTCGGGGTCTCGATGATCGATCTCGTGGACTCGAACGTTTTCAGCCAGGCCCTGAAGGAAGTCGCACGGCAGTACGAGGACTCCCTGCCCTGGGGCTTCGAACTCAACTTCATCACGTTCCAGCAGAACGAGATCAACACGGCCGTCTTCAGCGTGATGAACAATCTCTGGCAGACCTGCCTGGTCGTGCTGGCGGTCGTCGTCGCTTTCCTCGGCTTCAGGACGGGCCTGATCGTCGGCGCCATGGTGCCGATGGTGATGCTGATCGCGACGCTGGTGATGCGCTATGTCGAGATCGAGCTCGAACGCATGTCGCTCGCCTCGCTGATCATTTCGCTGGGCTTGCTGGTCGACAATGGCATCGTCGTCGCCGAGGACATACAGGGGCGCATCCAGCGTGGTCAGGAACGCGTCGCCGCGGCCTTGGAGTCCGGCAGGACGCTTATGATGCCGCTGCTCGCCGCATCGCTGACGACGATCTTCGCCTTCATGCCGCTGATGCTCGCGCCCGGTGCGTCGGGCGAGTACACGCGGTCGATCTCGCTGGTGATCGGCATCGCGCTGGCGATCTCGTGGGTCATCGCCCTGACTGTGCTTCTGATGATCTGCGTCTGGTTCATGAAGGCCGGTGAGCCGAAGGACGAGGATACCGAGTACGACCGGGGCTACTACCATGCCTATCGCGGTTTCATGCGCTGGGCGATCCGGTTCCGCTTCATCGTCCTCCCGGTCGCCGCGGGGTCGCTGTTCTTCGGTGCATGGCTGTTCCAGTTCACCGATAAGACCTTTTTCCCGTCCTCCGAGCGCACCCAGGTTCAGGTGATCGTCGAACTGCCGGTTGGCAGCAATACGGACGCGACGCTGGGCGTGGTGGAACGGATAACGGACTTTCTCGAAGACGAGGAGGCCAATCCGGAAGTCGTCAGCATGGTGGCCTATGTCGCGAACGGCGGGCCGCGCTTCTACCTCGCGCTCGACCCGCCGGACGGGTTTCCCAACGTCGCCTACATGATTGTTAACGTGGCCGAGTCGCCGGACGTCATCGCGGTGCGCGACCGGCTGCGGGACTGGGCGCTCATCGCGACGCCCGAGGCGCGGGTGACGCCGAAGGAAATGTCGATGGGGCCCTCGGAGGCCGGACTGGTCGAGTACCGTCTGATCGGCAACGAGGATCAGGTGCTGGCGAATGCCGCCGACCAGCTGATGCTGGCGCTGCGCGGCGCGACCGACACGGTCGGCATCAAGAACGACTGGGAGAACCCGACGGTCTCGCTGCAGGTTCTGGTCGATCAGAATGCCGCCCGCCGGGCAGGCGTGACTTCCGAGGACATTGCGAACGCGCTGAATACGCAGCTCGCGGGCAGCGAGATCACGGAGTTCAGGGTCGAGGATGTCAGCATTCCTGTCGTCCTGCGGGCTCAGGGTGATCAGCGGACCAATGTCGACCGCGTTCGAACGCTCAACATCGGTGTTGTCGACAGCGCGCCGGTGCCGCTGCTGCAGGTGGCGCAGTTCGACGGCAAGATCTCGTACTCCCGAATCCAACGGCGTGATCTTCAGCGCGTGATGACGGTTTCGGGCAAGTCGACCTCGCTGACAGCCGCTGCACTCGACGCGGAGATCGCCGATGCACTGGCTGCGATCGAGGCGGACCTGCCCGAAGGCTATCGGATCGAGAAGGGCGGCGAACTCGAAGGCTCGGCCGAGGCGCAGGGCAATCTGTTCGCCAACCTGCCGCTGGCGTTCGCGCTGATGGTGCTCGTGCTGATCTGGCAATTCGACAGCTTCAAGAAGCCGATCATCATCCTGCTGACCATTCCGCTGGTTCTGACCGGAGTGTCGGCCGGGTTGCTGATCTTCCCGGGCGCGAATTTCAGCTTCATGGGCATTCTGGGACTACTCGCTCTGGCCGGGATCGTGATCAACAACGCGATTGTGTTGCTTGACCGGATCGAGATCGAACTCGCGGCCGGGCGCGAGGCCTTCGACGCTGTCGTCGAGGCCGGCGTGCGCCGGTTGCGACCGATCATCATGACGACCTGCACCACGGCTCTCGGGCTCGCGCCGATCATCCTCTCGCGCGACGTGCTGTTCTACGATCTGGCGGTGGTGATTGCCGGAGGCCTGCTGGTCGGGACGGTGCTGACGCTTGTGGTCTGCCCATGCCTCTACGCGGTCTTCTACAGGCTGCCGTTCCGGTCGAGTTCGGACGCGGCTCCGGTTCCCGAAGCGGCCTGATGCCTCTGCATTTCGACGATGTCGAATATGCTGGCCGCGTGCATCGGGCCGTGCAGGCGCTGCGTGCAGAAGGGCTGGATGCGGTGCTGCTGTTCGCGCCGGAAAGCCATTTCTGGCTGACCGGCTACGACACGTTCGGCTTTGCGATGTTTCAGTGCATGGTGTTGGACGCCGAGGGCCGGATCGATCTGCTGACGCGCGCGCCGGATCTGCGCCAGGCGCGCCTGACATCGACGCTGAGCGACAATCAGATCCACATCTGGCCCGAATACGAGGGCGCGCAGCCTGCAGCCGATCTGCAGGACCTGCTCATCCGACGCGGTCTGGAAGGATCGCGGCTGGGGATCGAGACCGACACGGTCGGCCTGACCGCACACAACTGGGAGGCCTTGCGGGTCGCGTTGGGCCGGGATGTTACGCCCTGCGATGCGCTGATGCGCGATTTGCGACGGGTGAAGTCTGCCGCCGAGATCGAGATGGTGCGCCGTGCCGCTACCCTGTCCGACGACGCACTGGATGCCGCGCTGGGGGAAACGCGTGCCGGGGCTTTCGAGGGCGATGTTCTCGCCGCGATGCAGGGGGCCGTCTTCCGGGGCGGCGGCGACTATGCGGGCAACGAGTTCATCGTCGGCTCGGGTCCGGGCGCCCTGCTCTGCCGCTACTATTCCGGACGGCGCCATCTCGACGACGAGGATCAGCTGACGCTGGAATGGTCCGGCGCCTATGCGCGCTATCACGCCGCGATGATGCGCACCTTGGTGATCGGCAAGGCGGATGCCGCGCAGCGCCGGATGCACGCAGCAGCGGTTGAGGCGCTGGAGGCGTGCGAAGCCGCGATCCGGCCCGGTGCAACCATGGGCAAGGTCTTCGATGCCCATGCCAGGATTTTCGACCGGCACGGGCTGCACGATGCACGACTGCAGGCCTGCGGATACGGGATGGGAATTGCCTACAACCCGATCTGGGTTGAGTTTCCGATGTTCTACGAGGGCAATCCGCAGATCATGGAGGCGGGTCAGGTCTTCTTCCTGCACATGATCCTGATGGACTCAGGATCAGGTCTGGCGATGTGCTGGGGTCACTCGGTCCTGGTCACGGACACGGGCGTCGAACGACTGTCGCGCCATCCGCTCGATCTGGTCGAATGTTGAGCTTCAGGCGCTCTGTCAGAGCGCCACGCCGGTTCCTTGGTCAGCGACCCCAGTCGCGAACCGGTCCGCTATCGACATGGGTGAAGTTCGACCGGCGGTAGCGGCCGACGCCACCGGCGCCCAGCGACTTCGCCGCCGACGAGACCTGCCAGACCGAGCGGGTCTGGAGCGTCAGGTCACAGGCCATGCCCTTCATGTGGTACGACTTGCGCGCAACCCCTCGGCTGCGGCGGCGCAGCATCGCGTTCGTCCGGGCACTGCGATAACCCGAAATGATCTCGAACGGTTCGCTGCAGTCCAGCAGATTGTGGGTTGCCGCCATGATGTCGATCGTTCTCGGATCGATGCGCATGACGAGGCCCTGACGCCAGTCCCGCATGATGTAGTTGACCGCCTCGAGTGCCTCGGGGATGTACTGCCCTTCGACCCAGTAAACAGTGTTGAGCTTCTCGGCCGTCCGCTTGTTGACCAGCGATATTGACCTGAAATGCCCGGCACCCTTTGCAAGTGCGGGCGCTGCGACCCCAACTTGCGCTGCAGCCGCGCCAGCACCGGCCAAAAATAGCCTACGGCTTACCAACTGCGTGGTTGATTCGTTCCTGCTCACGAACTCGCCTCGTTCAGTGTGTGGCTTTTGCCACTTGCCCACGTCCCATTCTGGTTAATGTTCTCTCACATTCCGTTTTTTCTGCCAAGTTGCAGAATGACAACAGAGAGACGTGCATGTGAGTCGCCGTTTATGGCTCGGTTTTGGTTACCGGCGCGTTACTGTGGCGCGATCTCCAGCCCGGAATGAAAATTTGGTGAGACGCGCCCGATTTTCGTCGACGTTTTACTGTTTATGGTAGACTGTCTCGAGCTCGGGGCGGGTTTTGGTGCTATTTGGCAACAGTTGGTGACAGGATGATCACGCAGGTTTTTCGCATGCGGCCGGCGGTCGCAATAGGTTTGGCGCTGGCCGTGGTGGGCGGCGCGCCTGCACTGGCGCAGTCGACGGGATCGTCAACACAGACACCCGGAACGACCGCTGCGACCGTCGCGCCGGCACCGGCGATCGCGCCGCTTTCGCCCGAGGCGCAGGCGCTCAAGACGGCGCTCGAACGCAAGCTCGGTGCGAATTCCACGGCAATCGCGGCCTACGCGGCCGGGAGCTTCAAGCCGATCTGGACAGACGGCGAAGGACGGGCGACGGATGCCGCGAAGGTGCTCGTCGAAACATTGCAGCGCGCCGGGGATCATGCTTTGCCCGAGGAGAAATACGGAGGCGCCGGACTGGCCGGGCGTCTCGCGACGGCGGGCGGTGCGGGTCTCGAAGCAGATCTGGCGCATGCGTTTCTCCTCTATGCACGTGACATCGGCGCCGGGATCCTGGATCCGCGTTCGGTGGACCGCGAACTGCACATCTATCCGGAGGCCGCGGACGAAGGCGATCTGATCCGCCGGGCTCAGGATGCGACGGACATGGCAGCGCTGCTCGTCAGCCTCGAGCCGCAAGATCCGGTCTATCGCCGGCTGGTCGAGCGCTTCGCGGCATTCCGGTCCGTGAATGCCAGCAATATCTGGGGCGAAGCCGTCGCGAAGGGGCGTACGATGCGGCCGGGCGAGCGCAGCCAGCGCGTCGCGCAGGTGCGGGCACGGCTGACGGCGATGGGCGATCTCGACCCGAACGTCTATGATACCCCGACTGCGACGGCCAAGGCGGCTGACGGCACACAGGTCGCAACGGCCGAGGTCAAGACGGATGCGCCGGTTCTGGCCTATGACCCGACGCATTTCGATGACCGGATGGTCGAGGCGCTCCAAAGCTTCCAGGCGCGTCACGGGCTGAACCTCGACGGCGTGATCGGACCGGCGACGTTGCGCCAGATCAACGTATCGCCGTCCACACGGGCGGAGCAGATCGCCGTCAATCTCGAGCGCATGCGCTGGATGAACCAGGATCTCGGACAGAAGCATATCCTCGTGAACCTCGCCGGTTTCACGATGGACGTGATGAACGAAGGCCAGTCCGAATTCTCGCAGCGCGTTGTAATCGGGAAGGCGCAGAAGCACCGGACACCGGAGTTCAGCGACGAGATGGACCACATGGTCGTGAACCCGAGCTGGTACGTACCGACCTCGATCGCCCAGAAAGAGATTCTGCCGAAGCTCGAACATGACCCGGATTACATGACCAAACGCGGCATGCGCATGGTCAACGGGCGGATCATCCAGCGTCCGGGGCGTCGCAACGCGCTCGGCACCGTGAAGTTCATGTTCCCGAACCGGTTTGCGATCTACCTGCACGACACGCCGTCGAAGCGGCTGTTTCAGCGCGATGTGCGCGCCTATAGCCACGGCTGCGTTCGGGTCGAGAAGCCGCATGAGTTCGCGGCCTATCTGCTGGCGGCGCAGCAGGACGATCCGGCAGGTTACTTCCAGTCGGTCCTGCGGCGCGGCCGCGAGCGCCGGGTCAATCTGGAGGAGCCGCTGCCGGTGCACATCACCTACCGGTCGGCCTGGATCGACGAGAATGGCGTTGAGCAGTTCCGCGGTGATATTTATGGCCGCGACCGCAAGATTGCCGCCGCGCTGAAGGGCGCCGGAGTGACGATCTTCCGCTGATCCGACCGGGGTCTGCCGCGCCTGCTTAGGCGCTTGCGTTTGAAGCCGCGCCGCCGTTAGAAGGGCGCGGCTTTTTCCTATCGGGCTGGCAAACGACAATGACATACACGCTTGCGGAGATCGCCGACGCCACCGGGCTGTCGCTGGCTGGCGACGGGTCGATCGCAGTGGGCGCGCCAGCGGAACCCAAGGCAGCCGGTCCGGGCGATCTCGCGCTTGCCATGGACACGCGACTGGCCGGCGAGCTGTCCGAGTCCGCGGCTCGCGCTGCGGTCGTCTGGGCCGATGCGGATTGGCAGGCGTTGGGCTTGCAGGGCGCACTGATCGCGCCGCGGCCGAGGGTCGCCCTCGCGCATGTCACGGCTCACTTCCAGGCGGCACCGGACGTCGACGATGGTATTCACCCGAGCGCGATCATCGCGGCATCGGCCGAACTCGGTGACGATGTTTCGGTCGGACCATTCTCGGTCATCGGCGAAGGTGCCAGGGTCGGGGCTGGCTCGCGGATCGCATCGAACTGCACGATCGGTCGTGATGCCGTACTGGGCGAACGCGCGCTGTTGCACGCAGGCGTCCGGATCGGAGCACGCTGTATCGTCGGCAACGATTTCATTGGCCAGGCAAATGCGGTGATCGGGGCCGACGGGTTTTCGTTTGAGCCGCCGGAACGAGGATCGGTCGAGGCTGCGCGGGAAACCGGGCGGATCGACGGAGCGCGGGCCTCGGGGTTCCTGCGCATTCACTCGCTGGCGGCAGTCGAGATCGCCGACGACGTCGAAATAGGCGCCGCGACCACGATCGACCGCGGTACCATCGCTCCGACGCGGATCGGCTCCGGCACGAAAATCGACAATCAGGTCCAGATCGGCCACAACGTTCAGGTCGGTCAGACCTGTCTTTTGTGCGCGCAGACCGGAATAGCCGGCTCTGCTGTGATCGGTGACCGGGTCGTCATGGGCGGCAAGGCCGGCGTCGCGGATCATGTCACCATCGGCTCGGATGTCATCTGCGGCGCGGGCACGCTGGTCGCGGGAAGCCTGCGCCCAAACCAGGTCTATCTCGGAATTCCTGCACAGCCGCGTACCGACGCCGCAAAGCAGATCGTCGCGTTGAAACGGCTGCCCAAAGCGTTGGAACACCTCGCCGAGGTGAGGAAGAAACTCGGCCTGTAAGAAGACTGTTCGTGGCGCGATCTTGTGATAGGAAGCGCCGGACTGGGCCGAACGGGGGATCACAATGACAAAAGATGTCGGGCAACAGATCATCCGCATCATCGCTGAGCAGGCCATGGTGGACGAGGCGGAGATCACGGCCGACACGGCGCTGGACGATCTCGGTCTCGACTCGCTCGCAATGGTAGAGGTCGTCTTCGGCATCGAGGAAACCTTCGATATTTCAGTCCCATACAACGCAAACGATCCGACCGAATCCGATTTTGAACTGACGACAGTCAAGGCCGTGACCGAGGCCGTCGCGAAACTGGTCGACGAGAAAGGCGCGGAGTGAGCGCCATGCGTCGCGTCGTCGTCTCCGGACTTGGCGTCGTCTCGGCGCTTGGCACGGGGTATGCCGCGCACAGCGAGGGCCTTCGCGAAGGACGCTGCGGCATCGAGCCGGTCAGCCGCTTCGACTCCGAACGTCTGATGGTCAAGATCGCCGGCGAAGCCAAACAGTTCGAGGGCGAGGACCACTTCGACCGCTCGGAGATCGCTCTGTTCGACCGCGTGAGCCAGATGGCGCTGGTCGCCGCGGCCGAAGCCTTCGATCAGTCCGGTCTGGAGGTCGGCGAGGCCTCGGCGCCGCGCGTCGCCACCATCCTCGGCTCGGCCATGGGCGGTCTGACGACCCAGGACCAGAACTATTACCTCGTTTATCATGAGATGAAGAACCGGGTGCATCCGTTCATCGTGCCGCGACTGATGAACAATGCGCCGGTGAGCCAGATCTCGATGAAGCACGGGTTGATGGGCCCGGCCTATGTGGTCTCGACCGCCTGCTCATCGGGCAATCACGCGATCGGTCAGGCGTTCCATCTGGTGCGGTCCGGCGCGGTCGATGCGGCGGTGACGGGCGGGGCCGAGGCAATCCTCTGTTTCGGCGGCATGAAGGCCTGGGAAGGTCTTCGGGTCATGTCCAAGGACGCCTGCAGGCCGTTCTCGAAGAACCGCAACGGCATGGTGCTGGGCGAAGGATCGGCGGTTCTCATCCTTGAGGAGCTCGAGCACGCGAAAGCGCGCGGTGCCGAGATCCTGGCCGAGATCTCGGGCTTCGGGATGACGGCGGATGCGGGCGATATCGTGCAGCCCTCCGAGGCGGGCGCGACCCGTGCGGTGCGCGCCGCGCTGAGCGACGGCGCGATTGCGGCAGACGAGGTCGGGTACATCAATGCCCATGGAACCGCGACGGCGATGAACGACCGGGTCGAGGCGTCTGTGATCCGGGGCGTTCTTGGCGCCCATGCTGATCAGGTCCTAGTGTCGTCGACAAAATCAATGCACGGCCACGCGATCGGGGCCGCCGGCGCGCTGGAAGCGGTCGCTACCATCATGGCGCTGCGCGAGGGCGTGATCCCGCCCACGGTCAACCACGAGGAAGACGACCCGGACATTGGGCTGGACATCGTCCCGAATACCGCGCGCCAAGCCAAGGTCGATGCGGCGCTATCGAACTCGTTCGCGTTTGGCGGATTGAACGCGGTTCTGGCGATGCGCCGCTGGACCGGCGCCTGAGTAAGCCCTGCGGGTTGAAGGTCAGCGCGCCTGTTTCGCCGGGATCGGCTTGAGCGAATTGTAAGCCTTGGTGAAGCCACGCAGCGAGACCCTCGCCGTCTCCTTCTTCTCGAACACGAACTCGACCGACATGCTGTTGCCGCGCTTGAGCTGCGCCACGGTGTCCTCGTTCATCGGGCCCGCGGCGAGACAGCCTTGCGGCAGGCACCGCTCGAACGGCAGCAGCTTCTGATCGCCGCCATCGATTTGCGCGCGCAGGCTGTATGGCAGCAGAACGCCGAGCGGAGACAGCATCGAAATCAGCGCCGGCACCTGCCCGCCATCATTCGTCGACAGGCCCGAGACCCGCTGCAGACGGACCAGAAGCGCCCGCTGGGCGTCATTCGCCTTGCCATACTGCTCCATCCGGCAGACGTCGGTTCCTTCGACGCAAACGATATCCCAGTCACCGTGCGTGGCCTGTTTGATTTCCTTGGGCTGCTGCTGTGCGGCGGCCAGCGAAGGCACGAACACGAATGCGGCGATTGCGAGAGCTACAGAGCGGCGGAGGGCTTCGATCACGTGTGCGGTCCTGTGTCTGAATGTGGCGCTGCCAAGGGTAACAATGATGCGTCGCCTCATGCCAAGTGCGGTAATCAAAATCAAGTCAACATGGCGGCACAGCCGCGTCAGTGCGACCTGCCAAAAATGAAGCAGGGGCGCTGAAGAGCACCCCCGCATGAAGCTTTGCTTCTTGATTGTCCCTGTCGAACTGGTTCACCAATTCGTGGGCCAAGCGTATCCGCTGATTGTTTGAGGTCAACGGGAATCTTTGTGGTTGGCGGGGCCGGGCGAAAAAAAAGGCCGCGTCCGAGACGCGGCCAGTTCGACAGGGAGGAGTGCGAAGGTCGCCCTTCGCAAATCCAATATCGCAGCCAATGGTTAACAATAAGTATCCAATGATTAATCCTCCCAACTGCGGCTAAAATCGAGGGCAATTAAATGAGCAGCGCGAAGACGATCTTCATCGGTGGTGGCGGCAAAGATTATGCGAGTCCGCAAACACTACGTTTGAAATACGGAAACCGGCACGGCCTGATCGCAGGTGCCACGGGGACAGGCAAAACCGTGACGCTGCAGATCCTGGCCGAGGGATTCTCGAAGGCGGGTGTCCCGGTGTTTCTGTCCGATGTGAAGGGCGATCTCTCGGGCCTCGCGCAAGCCGGATCCCCGCAGCACAGACTCCACGAGAAGCTCATCGAGCGATCTGAGACAATCGGCCTAAGCGACTATGATTACGAGGATTTCCCGGTCGTATTCTGGGACATGTTCGGCCAGCAGGGGCATCCCGTTCGAACCACGGTGATCGAGATGGGACCGCTTTTGCTGTCACGCTTGCTGCAGTTGAACGACACGCAGGAAGGGGTTCTGAACATCGTGTTCAGGGTCGCCGCCGAGGAAGGTCTGGCCCTGCTCGACCTCAAGGATCTGCGCGCAATGCTGGTAAATATCGGCGAACGCTCGAAGGAACTTTCGCTCGCCTACGGCAATATTTCCACGGCCTCGATCGGTGCGATTCAACGCCGCCTTCTGGTGTTGGAGAATCAGGGCGCAGATCAGTTTTTTGGCGAACCTGCGCTGGAATTGGAGGACATGATCGCCACGACTCAGGGCGGTCAGGGCCGAATCAACATCCTCGCAGCCGACAAACTGATGCAGTCGCCACGGCTCTACGCGACGTTCCTGCTGTGGCTCTTGAGCGAGCTTTTTGAGCAGCTGCCCGAGGTCGGCGATCCCGACAAACCGAAGTTCGTGTTCTTTTTCGACGAGGCGCATCTGCTGTTCGAGGACGCACCCAAGGCACTGGTCGACAAGGTCGAGCAGGTCGCCCGGCTGATCCGGTCCAAGGGCGTCGGTGTCTATTTCATCAGTCAGAACCCGGCCGATATCCCCGACGACATTCTGGGCCAGCTCGGCAACCGGGTGCAGCACGCGCTGCGGGCGTTTACGCCGAAGGATCGCAAGGCGTTGAAGGCGGCGGCCGAGACGTTCCGCGAGAACCCGGATTTCGACACTGGCAAGGCGATCCTAGAGGTCGGGGTCGGCGAGGCGCTCGTCTCGACGCTCGAGAAGAAGGGCGTGCCTTCGGTGGTCCAGCGCACGCTGATACGGCCTCCGTCCTCGCGGCTCGGCCCGTGTGATGCCATGACCCGCGCGCAGAAGATCGCGCAGTCGCCGGTGGCCGGGCTCTACGACACCGAAGCCGATCGCGAGAGCGCCTACGAGATCCTCGCCGCCCGCGCAGCGCGCAAGGTCGAGATGGACGAAGAGGTCGATTCGGGAGAGCTCGGCAGCGCGCGCAAGTTCGGCGGCAAGTACAGCCGCGGCAAGCGCTACAACCCGGCGAAACCGTCGAAGCGCGTGCGCAAGTCCTCGGGTCGTCAGGGAATTTTTGAAGCTGCGGCGAAATCGGCCATGCGCTCGGCTGGCTCGCAACTCGGTCGGACCGTTGTGCGATCGCTGCTGAAAGGCCTGTTCCGCTGAGAGCCCCGAAGGTATAGGGCGCGGCGAACCGCGCCCCACGAGTGTCCTGAGGGCCGATCAGGCCCCGTGCGTCGCGTTGATCAGCGCAAAGGCGATCTGGTCGTAGGCATCCAGGCTGCGGATGCGGCCATAGCCCGACCAGGTCTTGACCTCGGTCCGCAGGTTGAGCGCGAATGCGCATTTTTCGTGACCGTTCAGCATGGTCGCGAAATCGCGCTTCACCGAGTCCGGCGCGCTCGACACCGAGCCGTGGTTTACCGTCCCGGTCTGCAGGTCGGTCGTGCCGCTTTCGAGCCCGCGGCGATACCAGAGCCGCCAGTCCTTCAATGTGGTCTGATCAGCGCAGTAGGCCTTGAAGTTCACGAAGAAGTCCGTGTCTCCATCGGCCTCGACGAACTGGCAGATCAGGCTCATCGGATCGGTCGGATTGATCGCGGTGATGTCGGCGACAGCCTTGCGATTGTCCCACCAGAGCACATGGCTGAGCCCGATGAAGGGCTGAACCTCGCGGGTGGTGCCGACGGGGCGCCGCCAAGCAAACTCGAAGCCACCGGTCGAATGACCCGCCCCGTTGTTGAGCGCACCGTTGGGCACAATGCGCGCAGCAGCGTTCGGCGCGGTGTAAAGCTCGAGCGTCAGGACGAACTTGCCAAAGTGATGCAGGCTTCCATCAGTCCGCGTCGTGTCGAGGATGCCGTGGATCTGCGTGCCGACCCAGTCGAAGCTGTCGTAGGGAATACGGTAGAAGCTGGCGTCGCCGGGATGGTTCAGCGCATAGGCAAGTTCCTGATCCGAACCGTTATCGTACGTCCACGTGATCGGATCGTTGAGATAGACCGGGGTGCCGGACACGACGCCTGCGTCCGAGATCGGCCGAACCGACATCCGGTAGTACTGCGCGCCTGTCGCCTGCAGGGCATCGGGGAAGAAGTATTTTAGATGCAGCGTGCCGCCCCAGGGCGCATCGGTGACCCCGATCGTGCGCCCCCCGGCATCCGGCGAACCGCCGACAAGGCCGGTCTTGCTGCCGAGCCCCATGACCGGATCGACGCCCGGTGCCGTGATGTCCTGCTCGTGCTCGTGCAGGTGCCAGGAATCGGTCAGTCCGATCTGCGATAGGAAAACATCCGCGTCGCCGTGGCTGTGATCCGGCGGCAGCTCCTCGCAATCCCGCGCGTCTGGGTGATAGGTCGTCAGGCAAATATCGTCGTCCGACCTGAACCACGCGTTCGCGGCGAGACCGTTGTAGATCGTAACGTCCTCGCCCTTGATCCGCTGGATCACGCGGAAGGCGTATTCGATGTAGCAGCCGGCGCGCAGGGCGATCGGGAAGTCGCGGAAGCAGATCGTGAACTTGCCGTCCGGTCCGACCTTGCCAGTGGCGACGAGGATCGGCTCGGAGCAGTCGTAGACGAATTGCGCCAGGTAGGGCCGGGCCAACACGTATTCGGTCGCAGTCTTCGGCGAGCTCGCTTCGAGCGCTGCTAGATCCCGTTCGGCGTTGCGTGCGACCTCGTCGGCAGCACCACCGGTGAAGATGCCGGCCTCGGGAAACGGCAGAGGACCGGGCTCGGGGATCGGTCCGATCTGCGGAACTTTCGGGATTTCGGGCAGCCGCGGGATCAGGTCCTTCAACCGCTTGCAGATGTCGAGGATGTCGGACGGCACCAGCTCGATCCGCGGGCAACAGGTGCGGCGGAAGATCTGAACGGTCGCGTTGCAGACCGGGCTGCAGCGCGGCAGGAACGGCGGCAGATAGGGCACCTGCCAGATCGGGTTCAGTTCCGGCTTCAGGATTGCGCCTGCGGGCTCGAAGGCGCGAATGCTGTCGAGCGGGCCGGACGATACAGCGCGATCGGCCTGGAAACGCAGGAAGAACGGCCACCAGTCGCATTTGCGGACTTTCCCGCTGATGCAGGTGGTGAACGGAAAGAGCGGCTTCCAGATATCCGGGCTGAGCGTCAGTTCGGCGTTCGGCTGGACGAGTTCCGCCAATTGATCGGGGCTGAATTTCGACGCCGCGCGAACGCTTTCGACGGTTGCCTCCTCATCGCCGGGCACGACGGCAACGCTCGCCGCCTTGCCGAGCATTTCGGGATCGAGCTGAAATTGGCCGCCATCGCGCTCGACAATGCGGTCGAGGGTCTGGCCCGAGCGGTCGAGCAGCACGAAGGAGACCGGGCCGTCCTTGTCCTCGGCCTTTTTGTCGAGCAGTCGCAGGTTCACCGAAACCGGTGACTTCATATCAGAGAGCTTCATTGGATCACCCATTGCTTGGTTGAAACGATAGCGACTCGATTCAACCTCAGATTGGCTAGGCCGGGATGTGACAACTGCTATCGCGCGAGCGAGGCCAACCGTGCTGGGTTGCCTGTGCAGCAACGCGAATCTTTGACCACGCGCGCAACTTTCGGTCGCGGAATCAGACCCGCTGTCTTAGACTTGCGCAATATTTCCCAGATATTTTCGGAGACAGATGATGGCGAACCAACGCTTCAAGACATCCTATGGCGCTACGGAAGGGGTCCGCTCGGGCCAGCTTCGCGACGTGCTCTACACGCATGCGACCGAACGGCTGCATTTCTTCTTCTGGTATGCGTTTTCCATGAAGGCGCTGATCGACCGGCTGAACGCGGAACACGGGCAGAGCTTCACTTATTTCGACGGTGTCGATCTGAACGCGACGGACCAGTACGGCGATGGCGACCGTTCGGACAAGGACGACGTCTACAATCACTTCAAGCTGAAGAAGAAGGACGTCGATATTCTGGATTGCTACGCGACGGATTTCGCGCGGATCGACGCGGCGCATTTCAACAACCTCGGCATCAGCCCGAAGAACCGGGAGAAGTTTGCCGAACTGGCGACCGAGGCGAAGGACCCGGTGGCGTTCTCGCTGTATGAACAGCTAAAGGCCTCGTGCCGGGGAACGAGGCCCCTGCCCGCCTCGGTCAACACCGGTGCCGACAAGATCGTCGACAACGTGCACAAACGGACGATCCAGAAGATCCTGAACGACAGCGCGCCTGTCACCAAGGGCAACGTCGACACCTATGTCGAGGACGCAAAATCCTCGCTGAACAAGTCGCTCGCTGCAAAGAAGGCCAAGGGGTTCAACGGCGTCGTTGCCGTGCGCGAGCGTTATATCGCGTTCTATGACAATGCCGCCGATGTGAACGAGGCGTTCCGCAAGGCCCAGGACACCGTCTACAACGAATGTCACGGCCTCGGCCTGAAGGTCGCGGACTACGCAACGAGCGGCTCCGCCTGATCTCCGTCCTCCGCCCCTTGACCCGTTCGCGAAAGTGGTGAACCAAGCGGTCAAACTCGGACGGAAAAGGGACGGAGACCATGACGCAGGAACTGACGCACTTCATCGGCGGCGAACACATGAAGGGGACGTCCGGTCGCGTTTCGGATGTCTTCAATCCGGCGACCGGAGAAGTGCAGGCGAAGTGCCCGCTCGCCTCGGTCGCCGAGGTCCGCGCTGCTGTCGAGAACGCCAAGGCCGCGCAACCGGCGTGGGCCGCGCAGAACCCGCAGCGCCGCGCGCGCGTGATGATGAAGTTTGTCTCGCTGCTGCACCGCGACATGGACAAGCTTGCCGAAGCATTGAGCCGCGAGCACGGCAAGACCATCCCCGACGCCAAGGGTGACGTTCAGCGCGGCCTGGAAGTGGCCGAGTTCTGCATCGGTGCTCCGCATCTCCTCAAGGGCGAATACACTGACGGTGCCGGACCCGGCATCGACATGTTCTCGCTGCGTCAGCCGGTTGGTGTCGCGGCAGGGATTACGCCCTTCAACTTCCCGGCGATGATCCCGATGTGGAAATTCTGCCCGGCTCTGGTCTGCGGAAATTCGTTCATCCTGAAGCCGTCCGAGCGCGATCCCTCTGTCCCTCTGATGCTGGCCGAACTGATGATCGAGGCCGGTGCGCCTCCGGGCATTCTGAATGTCGTGAACGGCGACAAGGAAGCCGTCGACGCGATCCTCGACGACGAAGATATCGGCGCGGTAGGCTTCGTCGGTTCGACGCCGATCGCCCAGTACGTCTACGGACGCGGCTGTGCTGCCGGCAAGCGCGTACAGTGCTTCGGCGGCGCGAAGAACCACATGATCGTCATGCCGGATGCCGACATGGATCAGGCGGTCGATGCGCTCGTCGGTTCGGGCTATGGCGCTGCGGGTGAGCGCTGCATGGCGGTCTCGGTCGCCGTTCCGGTCGGAGAAGAGACTGCGGACCGTCTCGTCGCCAAACTCGCCCCGCGCGTCGAGAGCCTGAAGATCGGGCCGTACACGGCAGGCGATGACGTGGATTTCGGTCCGTTGGTGACCCGCGAGGCCTATACGCGCGTCAAGGGCCTCGTCGACCGCGGTGTCGAGGAAGGCGCGAAGCTGGTCGTCGATGGCCGCGATTTCTCGATGCAGGGTTACGAGAACGGCAACTTTATCGGTGGCTGCTTGTTCGACAACGTGACCAGAGACATGGACATCTACAAGACCGAGATCTTCGGCCCGGTCCTGTCCACAGTGCGCGCCAGTTCCTATGAGGAAGCGCTCGGACTTGCGATGGATCACGAGTACGGCAACGGCACCGCGATCTTCACGCGCGACGGCGACACGGCACGCGACTTCCTTAACCGGATCAACATCGGCATGGTCGGCGTGAACGTGCCGATCCCGGTGCCGCTCGCGTACCACACCTTCGGCGGCTGGAAGAAGTCGGTCTTCGGCGATCTCAACCAGCACGGACCGGACGCGTTCCGCTTCTACACGCGCACCAAGACGGTCACGGCGCGCTGGCCGTCCGGCATCAAGGAAGGTTCGGACTTCTCGATCCCGGTGATGGAATAGGTGCTCGTCGCAGCCTACACCCGGCTGAAAGTATTTGTCGGCCGGGTGACAGAGGTGACCGGCGTGGTGCTTGCGCTGTTCGCCGCCTACGAGATGGTCATCGCCGACCGGATTGCACCGCACGTAACCGGCGGAGTGAAGCTGTGCGAGGTGGCCGACTGGCCCGATTACATGAGCGCCGGCGACTTCTTCGCATTCATCGAGGATAACGCTGACAAGGTCGTCTATCTCGACATGTTCCTGGTGCCCGTCGGACGGGACGGCACGCCTCTCGACTGCTTGGAGGAGACGCCGCGCCGGGCCGATGTCAGCGATTTCGGCCTCTACGCCGAGGGTCCGTATCGGACCTTCGAGGACGGGTCTTCCGGACCGACACCGGAACTCTGGATCAACTTCACGGGCTTCGAGACGCCGCAAACTGCCCGGCTGACCGGACAGTCCGGTGAGGAGCCGATATTCGGTGTGACCGGGCTCGTCTACATCGAGGCCGGAGAAGTCGATGCCGGATTTCAGAGTTATACGCTGTCGGCAGCGCCCTATGCCGATGCGATGCTCAAGAAACGCGATTGTGCCCGCGATTACCTGGCAGCCGACGGGTTGCTGGAGCAGGCGCGCGCCTACGTCTTCTCCTGCCTCGCAAGCTAGTGGTGGTCGGCGTTCTTCTCACGGTCGTGCTGGTTGGCGCGGGGATTGTGCTGGCAGGTCTGACCATCGGAAATGCCGTCTCCTCGCCACAGACGCGCGCGTTGACGCGGCTGGTCTCGGCCCACCGCCTGCAGGGCGCGCTTGCCCAGGCCGAGTCGGTTGGCGGAATCTTTTCGCTCTACGGTCTGGACGCGAGCGGGCGGCGCGATGCGCAGGCGCGCGAAGTCACAGAGAGGCGCCGGAAGTTGTTGCAAGATGCGGCCGAGTTCGACCGGCGCTATGGCAAGTTTCATTGGGGCGTGAAAGCGCAGGAGATCCTCGAGCGCGAGCTTGGGAAACGGCTGGATGAACTTTAGATGAGCCCGCGCTCATAAAACGAACAGGGCCACCCGTGGGTGGCCCTGCGTGAGCTTGAGACAGTCAGCCGGTTAGGCGCTTTTCTTCTGAGTCACTGCTCGCTGCGCCAGATCGTTGCCAACCGGAAAAGAGGCTGCTCTTAGGCGGCGACCTCCCGATTTGTCCCGACCGATATCTCCAGTTTCTCACTCGACACTGGATCACCTCCTTTCTGAATGTTGCAGATGCGGAAAACATGCCGGAAGTTACCCACATTGACAAGTCGCTATCTTGGGGAGATGCACAAGATAATGTTAAAACTCGACGAAGCTGCAGCAGGTCTTGAGGCGCTCGGGAATCCGAATCGACTTGAGATTTACCGCCTTCTTGTTCGCGCGGGAGACCAGGGCAAGCCTGTCGGCCAGATCCAGCAGGCGACAGGCATCGCCGCGTCGACCCTGTCGCACCACCTGAAGCATCTCGAATTGGCGGGGCTGATCCTGCGCCGAAAGCAGGGTACGACGCACTTCTGCTGCGCGAACTATCCGGCGATGGATGGCCTGATTTCATACCTGACCGAAGAGTGCTGTGCCGACACCAGCCCACATCCCGGCCGCCCGCACTGACGGATCGATGCAGGTGCTTGCGGGTCACTGACGGCCGGTCTCAGGAGGACGCGTGGAGATAGATCATCTGTTCCGGGATGTTCGCCTGCCGCCAATGGCCCGCGTCCGGCGCCGCTTCGACGTGGACACTGTCGCAGACATCGCCGGGACTGTGCGTTCGGAATTGGAGACGTCGGGCCTTGCCGGACGGCTCAAGACGGGAGACGAGGTCGCCATCGGTGTCGGCTCGCGCGGCATCTCGCATCTGCCCGAGATCGTGGCTCGTGTCGTCGACTGGTTCATTGCGCTGGGCGCGAGGCCGTTCGTTTTTCCCGCAATGGGCAGCCATGGCGGCGCAACTTCCGACGGCCAGGTGAAGCTGCTCGAATGCCTCGGCGTCACCCCTGATCGCATTGGCTGCCCGATCCGGTCAGAAATCGAAGCTAGCAAGGTCGGGCGTTACCAAACGCGCGTCGGGACCACACTGGACGTGCATTTCGACAGACACGCCATCACAGCCGACGCCATCATCGTGTTGTCACGCATCAAGCCGCATCCGGGGTTCATCGCGAAGCACGAGTCCGGGTTCTGCAAGATGCTGAGCATCGGATGCGGCAAACACGTCGCGGCAGAGACATGCCACCGTCTTGGCTACGCCCATTTTCCGGAGATCATTGTCGGCGCAGCCGAGGTGATCATCGACAAGTTGCCGAAGCTTCTCGGGGGCCTCGCCATCGTCGAGAATGCGCTGCACGGCACGGCCCTGATCGAATGCGTGCCGCGCGAGCGTCTAATCGAACGCGATGCGGCATTGCTTGACTATGCGCGGACCTGCCTGCCGTCGCTGCCGTCGAAGATGCTGCATGCCCTGGTCATCGACTACATGGGCAAGAACATCGCCGGGCCCGGAATGGATCCCAACATCACAGGCCGCTATCTGACGGACCGGACGGGCGACATCGACGTCAGCGGTCTCGCGGTTCTGAACCTGACGCCACAAGCGCACGGAAACGCCAACGGCATGGGGGCGGCC
The DNA here is from genome assembly GCA_039184865.1 of Pseudomonadota bacterium. Classification (GTDB taxonomy): domain Bacteria; phylum Pseudomonadota; class Alphaproteobacteria; order Rhodobacterales; family Rhodobacteraceae; genus Thermohalobaculum. Next base: position 80,893 of record JBCDAV010000016.1, read on the forward strand.
GACTATCTGACGCGGCGGCTCTACGATCAGATCGACTTCACAGACACCTATCTGAACGGGCTGACGGACCCTGCAACGGTCAAGGACGTTTCGGTGCCGCCGGTCATGCCTCATGATCGCGGCGCGATGTCCATGGCGCTGAAAAAGGGAAACACGTTCGACGAGCCGCCCCTGATGGCGCGCATACGCGATACGCTGACACTGGACCGGTTGCTGGTCTCTCCTGCCCTTATGGAACGCCTGAAGGCCGACCCGGAGTACACGATCATCGACGAGCCGCGCCCGATCGAGTTTGATGCCAACGGCAATCTGGCGGACCGCTACGCGATCTGGGACACGTTCTGACTGAGGCGAAGGACCCGAGCCATGAAGATCACCGACATCAAGACCTATCTGGTTGAGGCGCACAGGCGGAACTGGGTCTTCATCGAAGTCGAGACCGACGAGGGCATTACGGGCGTCGGCGAGGCGACCATCGAACCCTTCGAGCGAACGATGGTTACGCTGATCGAGGACTACAAACGGACCGTGATCGGCAAGGACCCGCGCGCCATTGAATTCCTGTGGGAGGACCGCTACCGCGGGCAATTCCTGCGCTCGGATCTCTTGGTCAACGTGGCGCTGAGTGCCATCGAGATCGCCTGCTGGGACATCAAGGGCAAGGTGCTCGGCGTGCCCTGCTACGAGTTGTTCGGTGGACCCGTCCGGGAAACCGTGCCGTGCTACGGCAATTACTGGTTCATGAAGACGCGGATGGGCAAGACGACGGTCGGCGAGTACGCTGAAAGCGCCGCCCGGGCCGTCGAGAACGGGTTCCGCGCGCTGAAGTGGAGCCCCTTCGGCTACGCTGCACATTCGATGACGCCGGAACAGGAACACATCACGGTCGAATGCGTGCGCCAGGTGCGCGAGGCCGTCGGACCCGACGTCTGGCTGATGGTCGATGCGCATGGCCGGTTCGATCTGCCCCAGGCGCGACGGCTGGCGCAGCGTTTCGAGGAATTCGATCTCTATTTCTTCGAGGAGCCACTGCCACCGGAAAATCTGGACGCATTTGTCGAACTCAAACGCAGCACCCGGACGCCGATTGCGACCGGCGAGCGCTATGTCGCGCGGCACCAGTTCCGCGAAGTGCTGGAAAAATACGCCTGCGACTACATCCAGCCCGATGCCATCTACACGGGCGGCATGAACGAACTGCGCAAGATCGCGATGATGGCGGAGGCATACTATTGCCCGGTGATCCCGCACAATTGCAACGGGCCTGTCTGCACCGCTGCCACGATCCACGCGGCCGCCTGCATGCCGAACTTCCGGATCATGGAGTACATTCCCGTGCCCGAGCGGCAGGACGTGCTGGTCGAGCCGCTCGTGATGAAAGACGGCGCGTTCGAACTGCCGACCAAGCCCGGACTGAGTGTGGAACTCAACAAGGACATCTTCGATCAGTACGTCTATCAGCCGCGCGATCTGGATCACTTCACGCCGGCGCGGGAAATCATGCTTTAGGACCGCTGCGGGTCAAAGCCGTTGCCCAGTGTTCGCTCCAGCGAGATCCTCAGCGTTGGAGTCGCACGTCTTGAACATTTGATCCTGATCATTGCGACGGTTTCGTTCTCCGTGGCAGGGTCGTGCGGACGGAGGAAACATCGCCATGTACAAGAAGATACTCATCCCGATCGCACTGGAAAGCGGGCATCGCGGGGACGACGCCATCAGGACAGCCAAGCTGCTTGCCGATGACGGTGCCGAGATCGTTCTGCTGCATGTCATCGAGGACCTTCCGACCTATGTGCGCGTGGAGATACCGGACGACATCTTTAAGAACGCGGTTCGAGAAGCCGAAGACAGTTTGAAACAGATGGCAGCGCAGTCCAGCGCCAATGCAAAGGCGGTCGTTGTCGGCGGGCATCCCGGCGTCACGATCATCGATTACGCCGAAACGCACGGCGTCGATTGCATTGTCATCGCTTCGCACCGACCCGATCTTTCGGATTACTTCCTCGGATCCTCGGCAGCCCGCGTCGTCCGCCACGCCAACTGCTCGGTGCACGTGATCCGGTAGCTGTTCGAGAGAACAGTTTTGCAGATCGCTGCGGACTGCTGGTCAGAGCCTGGATCGGCATGTTGTCCACACGGCCACAACTTCGCGTCCCGCAACACTGCCTTCTGTTCAGGCCGACCAAGTTCGCCCAGCCGCCGCTTATGAAGCGTCGTGTTCCCTGAAAGATTTACCCTCGGCGACGAGGCGCTCGATCAGCGGTGCAGGGGCCCAGGTGTCTCCATGGCCGGCCGCGTGGAAGGCTTTGATCTTTTCCAGCACTTTCGGGAGCCCAAGCTCATCCGCGTAGCACATCGGGCCGCCGCGATGGATCGGGTAGCCGTAGCCGAAGGCATAGACCACGTCGATGTCGGAGGCGCGCATCGCGATACCTTCCTCGAGGATCTTCGCGCCCTCGTTGACCAGCGCCAGCATGGTGCGGTCGATGATCTCCTCCGTGCCGATCTCGCGGCGGTGGTTGTGCTTGCGAACGCCTTCTTCCTCGACGATCGCAGCAACCTCAGCGTTCGGAACCGGCGTGCGCGAGCCTTCCTTGTAGTCGTAGTAGCCGCCGCCGGTTTTCTGCCCGAAGCGGCCCATCTCGCAGAGCCGGTCGGCGATCGGCGAGGTCTTGCCGGTCTCCTGACGGATGCGCCAGCCGACATCCAGCCCGGCGAGGTCTCCCATCGCAAAAGGCCCCATCGCCATGCCGAAACCGTAGAGCGCACCGTCGACATCCTGCGGCTGGCAACCCTCATAGAGGAGTGCTGTTGCCTGGCCGGAATATGCGTGCAGCATGCGGTTGCCAACGAAGCCGTGACAGACGCCGACCATGACCGGAACCTTGCCGATGCGCTTGGCGAGCCCCATACACGTGGCGATGACGTCGTGCGCGGTCGCCTGGCCACGGACCTCTTCGAGCAAGCGCATGACATTCGCGGGCGAGAAGAAGTGCAGGCCGATGACATCCTGCGGGCGCTCCGTGACAGCGGCGATCTCGTCCACGTCCAGCGTCGATGTATTGGTCGCGAGGATGGCGCCGGGTTTGCAGGCGGCGTCGAGCTTGGCGAAGATCTCCTTCTTCAGCGCCATGTTCTCGAATACGGCCTCAATGACGATGTCGACGTCTGAAACGGCCGCATCGAAGTCGAGCGATCCGGAAAGGCAGGCCATGCACTTCTCGACGTCCTCGGCCGAGATACGTCCCTTCTTCGCGGTGTTCTCGTAGTTACGCCGGATGATACCGAGACCACGGTCGAGCGCCTCCTGGTTCTGCTCGACGATTGTGGTCGGGATGCCGGCATTGGCGAAGTTCATCGCGATCCCGCCGCCCATCGTGCCCGCACCGAGGATCGCGGCCTTGTGGATCGGACGGGTCGGCGTGTCCTTGGGCACGTCCGGGATCTTGTTGGCCTGGCGCTCGGCAAAGAACAGATGGCGCTGGGCGCGGGATTGCGCGGAGGCCATGGCGTGTTCGATCAGTTCGCGCTCGACGGCCATGCCCTCGTCGAAGGACTTTGTGGACGCCGCCTCGATCGCGTCAATGCAGAACTGGGGCGCCTCGAAACCTCGTTTCTTCTTGGCCCAAAATGCTCGGGCGTTGCTGAAGACCTCCGGGTCGGCGGCGAGCAGATCGGTCCGGTCGCGGACCTTGACCAATTCGGCATTGGTCTGCAGCAGATCGCGGGCAAATGAGATAGTCCCCTCGCGGAGATCGCCGTCGACGACCTTGTCGACGACGCCGAGCTGCGCCGCCTGGGCAGCGGGGATTGGGTCGCCGGAGCAGATCATCTCGATGGCCTTTTCGATGCCGACGAGGCGCGGCAGCCGCTGCGTGCCGCCAGCGCCGGGGATGATGCCGAGTTTGACTTCCGGCAGGCCGACCTTAGCCGACGGCACTGCAACGCGGTAATGGCAGGCCAAGGCCGTCTCGAGGCCTCCGCCCAGCGCCGTGCCGTGGATGCCCGCGACCATCGGCTTGGGGCTGTCTTCCTGCACCTCGTTCTGATCACGCAGGCTCGGTTCTCGCCGTGGCTTGCCGAACTCGGTGATATCAGCGCCTGCAATGAAAGTCCGCCCGTCGCATAGCAAGGCAATGGCCTGCACGCCTTGATCCGCATTGGCCCGATTGATGCCCTCGATGATGCCCGACCTTACGGCGTGGCTGAGCGCGTTCACGGGCGGATAGTTCACGGTCAGAACGGCAATCTCTCCGTCGGTCTCGTAGCGGACAACGTCACTCATGGCGGCCTCCGAATGCTGGTTGCCGAAGTCATCGCCGGTTCGCGGGAGCGATGCAAGGCAGCGGGCATCAGGTGGAGGATGGCGGCATGATCGGCGGCTTGAACGGGGGTCAGGCCAAGACAGAGATCGCCCCGTCCGCCAGGTATTTGGAACTGATCCGGGCGAGCCGCCTGCGCGTATCCAAGTCAGACGAATGCCTCGGGAGCAGCGCATGCGACTTTTGATCATCGGGGCGGCTCTCGCAGCCTTGCTGGGAGGCGTTGCGCTTGCGGCAATGCCGATGCTGCTGGCGATCGCGAATTCCGCGAAACTGTCCTTCGAGGGCGGCACAGCGCCCGATATCGTCTTCGACCGAGAGACGGGGCTCAAGCTCGACGTCTACACACCTCCTGGCGAACGCGGCGATCCGAAACCGGTCGTGGTCTTCTTCTATGGCGGAAGCTGGCAATGGGGCGACCGCGGAGACTACCCGTTCGTCGGTGTCACCTTGGCGAACGAAGGTTTCGTCACTGTGGTGCCGGACTACCGCAAATACCCCGATGTGCAGTTCCCGGGTTTCCTCGAGGACGGTGCCACCGCAGTCGCCTGGGTACAGAAGAACATCAGCAATCTGGGCGGCGATCCGGAGCGGATCTATCTGATGGGGCACTCCGCGGGAGCACACATCGCAGCACTTCTGGGCACCGACGAGCGGTATCTGGCTGAAGCCGTTGTTGCGGACGCGTTGCGGGGTGTGATCGGACTTGCCGGACCTTATCGGTTCACGCCGACCTCAGACAAGTTTCGCGCCGTCTTCGGCAATCTCGACGATTTCGCGCCGATGAAGGCCACGACCTTCGCCGACGGATCCGAGCCTCCGATGCTTCTGCTGCACGGGCTGGATGATGGGATCGTCGAGGCCGGTCACACGAGCGATCTGAGCAAGGTAATCCGGGCGAGCGGCGGCTGTGCTGTGTTCAAGTTCTATCCGGACATGGGTCACTACGGGATCATGGGCGCCTTCAGCTGGGTGTTCCGCGAGTCAAAGCCGGTGGTCCGGGACGTGGTCGAATTTCTGCGCGCAACCGATGGGGGCGATTGCCCGAGTTGAACACTGTCGTTGCCGGGGGCGCTGGCGCGTGCCGGACTTGGTGCGGGACCGCGCGCTGACAGCGGCAAGCTCCAAACGCCGCAGCGCCTTTCGAGGCTGACGCTGCGAAATCACGCATGCATGCTTGTCGGCCGTGCGCGGTCTGCGCTAGCACCATCATCGAGCCAAAGAATGAGTGACACCGGACGGGAGACGGGAATGCGCGCGCTGTTATGCAAGGAACACTGTCTGCCGGAGGATCTGGTGGTCGAAGAGATCGACGCACCGGAACCCGGCCCGGACGAGATCCGCATCGCTGTCGCGGCTGCAGGGGTGAACTTCCCGGATTTCCTGATCATTCAGGACAAGTACCAGTTCAAGCCGGAGCTGCCGTTTTCGCCGGGTGGCGAGATGGCGGGCACGATCTCGGCGATCGGGTCGAATGTGAGCGGCTTCGCAATCGGCGACCGGGTGATGGGCTCGAACACTTGCGGCGCCTTCGCCGAGGAGGCGATCGTAAAGGCGGACAAGGCTATCAAGCTACCCGGAGATGCGGACCTGAAGATGGCAGCGGCGGTCGGGCTGGTTTACGGCACATCCTATCATGCGCTTTTTGACAGGGGCGCGTTGACGGCGCGCGACCGCGTTCTGGTTCTCGGTGCTGCCGGGGGCGTCGGGCTCGCGGCCGTCGAGCTCGCACATGCGGCTGGTGCCGAGGTAATCGCGGCAGCCTCGACCGACGAGAAACTGGCGGTCTGCAAGGACCACGGTGCGGATCACCTGATCAACTACAGCTCGGGTGATCTGCGCAAGCAGTTGAAAGAGGTCTGCCCCGAGGGTCCGACGCTGATCTACGACCCGGTCGGCGGCGACCTGACCGAGCAGGCATTCCGTTCGATCGCACCGCGCGGCAAGCTGCTGGTCGTCGGATTCGCGGCGGGAACGATCCCGAAGATCCCACTGAACCTTGCACTCTTGAAGCACGGCGAGTTGGTCGGCGTCTTCTGGGGGGATTACACACGGCGCGAGCCTGAGAACAACCTTCGCGATCTCCGCCATATCATGCAGTGGATCAAGGACGGGCGTCTGAAACCGGTCATCTCCGGCAGCTATCCTTTGATCGACGGTGGCAAGGCGATCCGCCACATCGCCGACCGCAAAGCCATCGGCAAGCTGGTGATCGAGCCGCATCTTTGAGGGCAGACCTGCGCCCGCACGATTCCTGTTAGGAGAGCCGATATGATCCCGACCGCGGCGCCAGAGAGCCTCGGCTTCGACCCGGAGCGCCTCGCGCGCATCAGGCCCTGGATGCAGTGCTGGGTGGATCAGGGCAAGTTCCCCGGCGCCCAGACCTTGATCGCGCGGCATGGCCAGATCGCCTATTGCGACCATGTCGGACAGCGCGAGATCGAGACGGAAACGCCATGGGAGCGCGATACGATCGTTCGCATCTACTCGATGACGAAGCCGATCACCTCGGTCGCCTATCTGATGCTGTTCGAGGACGGTCTTTGTCATCTCGACACGCCGGTCGACGAGTTCTTGCCGGAGTTCCGCGATGCTCAGGTTCTGATCGACGGCGCCGTTACGTTGGATCAGGTGCGCCCGGCGAAGTCGCGAATGACCGTGCACCATCTCCTGACGCACACGTCCGGGTTCACCTACTCGTTCAATGAAGGCGTTTTGGCGCAAGCCATGCTGGACGCCAAGCTCGACTTCGGCGTCAAGAAGCACCGCCTCGACGAGACGGTGCAACGCCTCGCGGAATTGCCGCTGGCCTTCGATCCCGGCGCGCGCTGGAACTATGGCGTCTCGACCGACGTTCTCGGACGCATCGTCGAAGTGGTTTCCGGTCAATCGCTGGCAGAATTCTTTGCCGAGCGCATTCTCGGACCACTGGGCATGGAGGATACGTTCTTCGGTGTTCCAGAGACGAAACTGGACCGGTTCGCGGCCTGTTACGTCAAGACCGATGAGGATCCTCTGAAGCTGATGGATACGCCGTCGCGCACCCCCTACCACGCAGACAACACGAACCTGCATTCGGGCGGCTGCGGTCTTGCATCGACCATCGACGACTATCTGAAATTCGCCGAAATGCTGCGTGGCAAGGGCAGGCTCAGAGACGTCAGGCTTCTTGCACCGCGCACCGTCGAACTCATGGCGACCAATGCGCTGCCCGGCGATCTTGCATCGATGGGTCAGCCGGTGTTCTCCGAGGTTTCGTTCGACGGCGTCGGCTTCGGCCTGGGCGTCAGTGTCACCATCAATCCGGGGCTTGCGAAAACGGCCTGCTCCATGGGCGACTTCGGATGGGGCGGGATGGCGTCCACGATGTTCTGGGTCGACCCGGTAACAGACATGGTTGTGATCTTCATGACGCAGCTTGTGCCGTCGTCCAGCTATCCGAACCGCAAGGAGCTGCGAGCGCTGGCCTACTCCTCCCTGACCGATCCGTGACCCGATTTGCCGGCACTTGAGTGGATCGGCGCACGCGCGCGGTGGTTCCTGGCCCTGGGTGTCATCGCAGCGCTGATCATCCCGGGACCGGGTGCGCTCCTCGCTGGGACAGTGCCATTCTGGGTCGCGTTGCTGTACGGTCTGGCAATGACCCGCATCGATCTGGGCGCGGTCGCCCGGCGGGCGGTCAGCCCGCGCAGGCTCACACGGAATGTCGGACTGCTCGTGCTCCTGATGGCAGTGACGCCTGCCCTCGCGCTGACCCTGGCGTCGAGCCTCGACGCCCCACAGAAACTGATCGAAGCTCTGGTCTATACGACGGCGGCACCGCCGCTGGGATCGGCGGCGGCCTTTTGCCTGATGCTGGGTCTCGATGCGGCCTTCGCTTTGGAATTGACAGTCCTCGGCTCGCTTATAGCACCCGTCTCAATGCCGATCGTCACCCGCGCCCTTCTCGGCGAGGCCCTGCCCGTCGATGGGCTCGAAATGCTGACGCGGCTCGGGGTATTGATCGGTCTCGCAACGCTCGGCGCAATCATTGTGCGTCGCCTTCTGGGGGCGGCCCGAATTGACAGGCATGCCCTCAGGTTTGACGGGGCGGCCTCGCTGATCCTCGTGCTCTTTCTGTTCCCGCTGTTCCACGGGATGCCCGAACTGATCGCTGCCATGCCGATCTTCGCCCTGACGTGCCTCGGCGCGGCCTTCGCCGCCAATCTCGGCGTTCAGATCGCAGGTTTTCCTATTTTACGCCGCTTGGCGGGACGTGAGACGGGCGGCGCCGTCACGCTGGCCTGGGGCAATCGCAACGCGGCCCTCACACTGGCCTTCCTGCCCGATGCACCGCTGGTCACGCTCTACATCGCGCTCTACCAGTTCCCGATGTACATGACGCCGCTCGTTATGCGCCCGGTGATCGGTGCAGAAGCTCCGAAGAACTGAGCAGCAGCAAGCTGAACGTCCGAAGTACGCGCCAGCACCTGGCCGAGGCCCGGACGGGCCGCGGACAGGACATGTCGTCTTCATCGGTGCAGCCGATGAAGCCCGTTTGACAGGAGGCTCCGGTTCAGATCAGGCCCTGGCTGCGGAAGCTCGTGTCGTATTCCTTGCCCACGATCACGTGATCATGGACGACAATCCCCACGGCCTTCGCCGCCTGCTCGATCTGCCGCGTCATCTCGATGTCGGCGCGGCTGGGTGTCGGATCTCCCGAGGGATGATTGTGCACGAGAATGATCGCCGACGCGTTCAGTTCAAGACAACGTTTCACCACTTCGCGGGGATAGACGGGCACGTGGTCGACCGTCCCGCGGGCCTGTTCTTCGTCGGCGATCAGCACGTTCTTCCGGTCAAGGAACAGAATCCGGAACTGTTCGGTATCCTGATGCGCCATTGCGGTCTTGCAGTAGTCCATCAGCGTAGACCAGCTTGAGAGCGCGTTCTTGTGCATCACCTTCGCGCGGGCAAGGCGGTGTGCTGCGGCCTCGACGATCTTGAGTTCACAGACGATTGCGGGACCGATCCCCGGCACGGTGACGAGCCGGGACAGCGGGGCCGAGATCACGCCGTTGAAGTCTCTGAACTCTTCGAGCAGACGCTTGGCCATCGGTTTGACATCGCGCTGCGGCACCGCCCTGAATAGTACGAGCTCCAGCATCTCGTAGTCTGCGAGGCTCTGCTGTCCGGCTGTCAGGAAGCGTTCTCTCAGCCGCGCCCGGTGACCCGCCGTGTGCTTGCGGGCGGGCTTTGGCTTTCGCGCACCGAGAAGACCATCCAGGCTCGCATCTTCGTCGAAACCGAAACTGAAGTGTTGTTGTTTGTTCACGAACCTGCCCATTCTCGCGTGCCGGTCGCTTCGTGGCCGGATACTCCCGGGGCTCCACTTAGACCTTCTATGGTTACCAGCAGGTTAGAGAAGATCTGGTGCCTGTCTCCTCACAGTTTCGGATGATACGAAAGCCGCACTGAAGCCGGATCGGCACCGTCCGATTGCCACAGGCCGTCGTCTCGTCTTGACCCCTTGCCTGCGGCTCGGGTAACCCCGCCGGAAATCATAGATCCGTTTGAGGGAGACCGCCCATGAAGGCGACGCGCGCAGTGCAGAAGATCCTCGCGAACTACGAGGGCGATACCCCCGGCGTGAAGGGAAACCTCTGCCGGATGCTGATGAACGGCAAGCTTGGCGGCACCGGAAAGATGATCATTCTTCCTGTCGATCAAGGTTTCGAGCACGGTCCGGCTCGGTCCTTTGCTCCCAACCCGGACGCCTACGATCCGCATTACCACTACCAGCTTGCGATAGATGCCGGTCTGAACGCCTATGCCGCGCCTCTCGGTCCGCTCGAAGCCGGCGCCGACACGTTCGCGGGCCAGATCCCGACGATCCTCAAGGTCAATTCGGCGAACTCGCTGATGTCTTCGACAGCAGGCAAGAACCAGGCGATCACGGCCAGCGTCGATGATGCGCTGCGGCTTGGATGCTCTGCCATCGGGTTTACGGTCTATCCCGGCTCGGATGCAGCATTGGATATGTTCGAGGAGATTGCCGAGATGCGCCGCGAGGCCGCCGCCTGCGGCATTGCGACCGTGATCTGGTCTTATCCGCGCGGAGAGGCCATAAGCAAAGACGGCGAGACGGCCATCGACATCGCCGCCTATGCCGCCCACATCGCAGCATTGCTCGGCGCTCACATCATCAAGGTCAAGCTGTCGACCGATCATCTCGAACTGAAAGAAGCCAAGAAGGTCTACCAGGAAGAAAAGATCGATATCTCGACGCAGGCTGCCCGCGTCGCCGACTGCGTGAAGTCGGCATTTAACGGCCGGCGCGTGATCGTCTTCTCCGGCGGAGCGAAGAAAGGCGAGAATTCGGTCTATGACGATGCGCGCGCGATCCGCGACGGCGGCGGGAACGGCTCGATCATTGGACGGAACACCTTCCAGCGTCCCCGCGACGAAGCGATCGCGATGCTCAACCAGTTGATCGATATCTACCGGGGCAAGGCCTGATCGACCTTTGAGGGCGGCAACCGTCGCCTACTGCGCTTGCGCGAGCAGGCGCACCGTCGCTGGGTCCGGACTATCGTAGAACAAGTCGAGCGCGCGCCCGAAAGTCTCGGGCGCGTTTCTCGTTCGATCGAACAGCGTCATCGACGAGCGGAACTTCATCTCATCCGGGCTGCCAAAGATCTGGTGCGCCGTCCTCGGATATCCGGTCATCGCTGCTTCCGTGCACTCCAGCAAGCGCGGCCCCAGAACCGGATGGGCGAGATAATCCTGCGCTTCGCAGAGATCATTGATCCCATAGAACAAAGCCCGTTCGCTCCGACCGAGCGCCCGCAGTTGCGGGAAAACGAACCACATCCAATGCGTGCGCTTGTGCCCGGCGCGAAGTTCAGCGAGTGCAGCCTCGAGCACCGGTTCCTGCGCCGTCACGAAACGTTCGAGATCCTGCATCTTCGTACCCCAGCCCGCGCGGTGGACGCTGGAATGTAGCACACGTTACAGACATGCGGCGTCGCTTCCCGGCAACCTTCCGTAATTTAGGAAGGGAATTCGCCATGACAGATGTTGTTTCTGCCGGACTGCCCGAAGGTGCCGCTCCGTCGGCCCTGAACCTGACCCTCTTCGTCCTGGGATCCGCCGCACTCTACACCGCCGCCATGATCGCCATGAAACACTGGGGCACCGCCTCTCCCGTAATTGTTCTGCTCGTGATCGTCGCGGCGGTGTCAGGCGGGGTCATTCTGGAGATCAATGCTCTGCGCACCGAACGCCTTGCCATGGTCTACGTGCTGATCCTCGGCGCCGAGTGCATTCTGATCGCGCTGGCATCGGCGCTCTGGTTCGGAGAAAGTTTCACCGTGCGCGAGATGGTTGGGGGCGCCATGATCGTTGTCGGAACCGCAATCGCCTGGATCTGAGCAGGCGGCCGCCGCGCCGAACGGCGGCCGTCACGGTTAAGGCTGACGGTCTTCTCTTTCCCGACGGCGCGCGCGTTTTGCCTCGATCCGACGGCGGTGAAAATCCGACTGCCAGTCACCCGCCATGATGCACCCATACGGGTCCACATAATCGACAATCTCAGCCAGATCGAAAGCGCGGATCTGTCGGACCACCTCATCGGCCCGCTTGTAGGCGGACGGCAGTTCACCGGTGTCCGGCTTGCCCGCCCAGAAGCGGATATCCAGCCCCTCTGTCTCGCGCCTGACCCGGTCTTCCACCGGCACGCCGTGATGGCGGCGCGCGTCTTCCGATCGAGAGAAGTTGCGCCCAGCCCCGTGCGGACAGAAGCCAAGGGCTTCGTGCCGGTCTGAACCCTTCGCGATCAGGATCGGCTCGGCCATGTTCAGTGGGATCAGGACCAGACCGTTCGAATCCGGCGCGAACCCGTCCCAGGCCGGCGTCGCACCTTTGCCATGCAGGAACGTGTCACCGCGCTGGAAAACGAAGTTGTGCTCGTTCCAGAACCGATCCTCGGCAGTTGCCCCGATGCCCGCGAGCACGAGGTCATGAATCGCGAAGTGGTTCGCCTTGGTCCAGGCGCGAATGATCTGCAAGGCATCCCAGTAGGTTTCGCCTTCGGGGGTGTCGAACGGGATCCATGCGTTCTGCTTGCGCGTCTCCGGCGACAGCGTCTGGCGAAACCCGTCGGCGATGGACATCCCGCGCTTGTAAAGCATCGCTCCGGGCTTGCGCGACCCGTGATGCGTGACCAGCGCAATCTGATCCGTTGACCGCAGGCGCCCGACGAAGAGGAAGTGGTTGCCGTCCCCCTGGGTCGCGAAATGCGCCTCGGCGGCGTCCGTGATCTGCGCGAGGATCGGGTTGCGTTCGAACGCGGCTCCGATCTCGTTTGGCAGTGCGACACGCGCGTTCGTCGCGCGCCCGCCGCCTCCGAAATGCGTGACGTTCGCGGCCGTCTCGAGCACATGCTTCGGCTTGACGTCGCCGATCACGGTGATCGCCACCGAGCAACAGATATCCGCCGAGTGCATTCCCGGATGGATCGCCCCCTCGGCCGCCGCCACGCCGCCGACCGGGATCGTGCCGAGGCCGCCCGCTGGACAGGCATCCGGCATCACGGCCCCGCCCGTCAGGGTCGGGGTGCGCATCAACTCGGTCATCGTTTCGAGCACGTGGCCAAGGTTGCGCTGCTCATCCGGCGTCTCCGCCTCGATCATCTGAGCAAACGCAGCCGCATTGGCCGGGCGCAGCGGGACAACCGGCGGAGGCTTCATGCCATCGACGAGAGCCTTGACCTCTCGCAGTTCCTTGCCGTCAGAAGCCGCAGCGTTCGCAGCCTTGATCGCCGCGCCGAACCAATCGCCCGGCACATGACCCCATTCGATCAGGTCCTTCCCTGTAATCATCTCTATCCTTTCCCGCGCACCGAACAACAGCACCGAACCGCCGCACCCGGCGCGCCGCTGTCTCCGGTGTTTTCGGGAGGTGACGTCTTAGGACGTGACCTGCGAACGCGCGGACAGCGACACGGCAACCAGATTGGTTAACCGTCCGCCAAAAGATATACTGTCCATCGTCCACATGCGGCGCTGCATACCGATCAAACCGAGCGTCGTCGAGCGGCGTGCTTCGATCCGGCTGGCGCTGTGGCACTTGCGCCACGCACTTGGCGTGCAACCATGAGCGGTCAACAAATGTGTTTGCGCTGAGCGCTGAGCTTGCCATCACTCGGGCATGCCGAGCGCAAAGCAAATCATCGACACTCTCGGCCTGCAACCTCACCCGGAGGGTGGATGGTACGCGGAAACCTGGCGCGCAGATGCCTCCGATGCAGAGCGCGCTTCGGGAACAGCCATCTACTACTTGCTTGAAGCGGGAGACGTCAGCCACTGGCACCGCGTCGATGCGGCCGAGATCTGGCACTGGTATGCCGGTGGTCCGCTTTCGCTGACGCTGTCTCCGAACGGTCACGACGCCGAGGCCATGGTGCTCGGGCCCGAGCTGAACGCCGGCCAGCGGCCTCAGCGGATCGTGCCCGCCGGCTGGTGGCAAACGGCGACGTCGCTTGGGGCATGGACGCTGGTCGGTTGCACTGTGTCACCAGGCTTTGAGTTCTCGGGCTTCGAGATGGCGCCGCCGGATTGGCGCCCGACGCCGCGCGCGAATTGATCCTCAAGGCGTGGGCTTGGGCACCTCTCGTGCGGCCGCATGGATCGGACCACCCGAAGTCTGAACAAAGCCGGGCATTGTACAGTAGCACGTATTGCAGCCGTCGGTGTAGCCGTTCGACATGAACCCATGTCCAACCGTCGGCGATTGGGACGTCAGGTTTCCGGCTTGAAGCTCGTCAAGAACCTGATCTGAAATCGTCTCAAGGGTCACCACCTCAAACATCGCGGGATTCTCCTTTCGGTTCGTTTGCTTCTCGCGGCAGCCGTGTTATGCGGCGGCGCCAAACAACGAAGCAACCATGACCGACAGCGACGCATCCCGTCTGTATCTTCTGTTACCACAGCGCTTCGAGCCGGAAGAGATGGCCGGGCGGCTGACCTTGGTTCTTGCCGAGATCCCGATCGCCTGCGTGCGGCTCGATCTCGGTGCGGCGCCCGAGGAAGACTGGGTGCGTGCCGCCAATCATCTGATCGGCCCCTGCCATGATGCAGACGTTGCGCTGGTCGTTACGGATCACTATCGCCTCGTCGAGCAACTTGGCCTGGACGGCGTACATCTCTCCGCAGCAGCAAGAACTCCGGTCCGCGAATTGCGCAAGACGCTCGGGGATGACCGGATCATCGGAGCATATGCCGGCGCATCGCGGCACCAGGGTATGGTGCTGGCAGAGGCGGGAGCTGAGTATGTCAGCTTCGGCCCGGTCGGCGACGCCGGAGCCTTGGGAGATGCTGAGCGCGCCGACGATGATCTCTTTGCGTGGTGGGGCGAGATGATCGAAACGCCTTCGGTCGCCGAGGGAAATGTCGCCGTCACCGATGCTCAGCGTCTGTCGGAGCACGCAGATTTCGTTGTTCCAGACCCGAAGCTCTGGACTGAGAGCGACGCTCTCTATGTGTTGGCGGCGTATCATGCCGCGCTGCGTTAGGAACACGTCAACCACGAGATGCTTTGATTGCGGTTGATCCACGCACGACAAAATGACGATTGCCACACTCGGCGTGGCGGGCTATGTGCGCATTCCTGAATTGGGCCGGCTTAGCTCAGCTGGTAGAGCAACTGATTTGTAATCAGTGGGTCGGGGGTTCGAGTCCCTCAGCCGGCACCAATGAAATCAATGGGTTATTTACATTCCTGCCTTGAGCATTGGATCTATCTTCCACATGTCTTCCGCGCTTCTTCCAAATGCGGAAGCTGTTGGGCCATTTTACACTATGGGGAATTCTGCAGATCTCAGGTGGGTTTGGCGCCTGAAATTCCTCAATGAAATCAGTAGCGACGTTCTTGCGAAACTCAGAGCATCTGTCAGACTCTCAGGGCGGATCTCCGACACGTTTGCCGTGGCGTGCGATATGATCCATAGCGTCTTGGAACGAACTGTCGAAGCAATCTACGATCTCAGGATGGTCGAGTTCTTCGGACGGTTGTGTGAACGGAAAGATATCGATAGCTTCGTTGAGTTCAAGCAGGCGCTTGGCTGTTTCGCCATTCATACCGTCCAGTACGGCCGCAATGATCGTATAGCTTGCTTCATAATTGTGTGCCTTCGCGAGCCTTTTGATCCTCCTCTTAAGACTTCGCATTCCTTCCGTCCTCCAGCTCACTCAAACGCTGCTCTAAATCCTGCAGCTCAAGCGCGCGTGCAAAGCTGTCGATGAGGCCCGAGAGACTGTTTGCCTCGCACGGTGTAATTTCGCCGTCAGCCGTCGCCTCAAGGATGGCCCGCAAAGCAGTGGATGCGTCTGCGCTACTTTTCATAGCTGGCATGGAAAACCTGATCGGGTTGTCTTTTCGAGCCGGCGCTATCCGCTCTAGACAGAGCCTCAACGCCGTCGTGTCGCCGTCGAGAGCAAGTTCAACTGCCTTGCGGGTCAGCCCCTCGGCTTCGCCCTCCAGTAGAGCTTCCACAGCACGTGTCGTCCGATGTCGCGCGCCTTTGGGTTTGCCCGCCGGATTGCCGGACTGACCTTTCTGGAACTTACCCATTCTGATTATCTCCTGAATTTACAGGCAGCTCAGAACATCCGACCTCTGGGCTTCGGAAGCCGAATTTGCCGCATCCTAGGGGCGGTGCCGGGATTGACGCCGCGCTCGCGGGCAGCATCTTTTGCGGCCATCCAGGCCCGGACCTGATTGTCGAAACGCCCAAGGAACTCAGGTTCGGCGTCGAGTGCTTCGAGGACAAGATCGTGGTGAACGTCGCCGGTTGGGATGATGTTGAACCTCATGTCGGCACCCCCCGACCGCGATCATCGATCTTGATCTTTTCCGGATGCGCGCAACTTCGCCTCTGCCTGCCAGGCACGGGATGCAGCCCAGCGGAGCCCCATCGCAACGACGCCGTAGGTCGTGATCCCGTGCTCACGAATGTAAGCGAGGTAAGCCTCGGGGTCGTCTGGAGTTGGGGTGGCGCTGTCGCTTGCAGACGTCGCGAGTTTTTCACACTCGCGCCCCGAGCCTGCTATTCCTGCTACACTTGCTACAGTTTCAACCAGAGGGCGTAGTTCTGTAGCAGGTGTAGCAACAATAGCAGGGGTGGGCGTTTGATTCTGAATTTTTGCCAGTTCGGCGTACGGGTCAAACTTGAAAGCGTTCATACTGCGGCCCTCCATACTTTGAAGGCTTCACGGCGATGCTTGCCCTTGATCTCTGCCCCCCCGTCGACCGGCGTAACCCAGTTGAACCGCTCTAGAGTCGCCAGAACCTTTCTCGCCTTCTTCGTCTCACGGAATGGACCATACTGAGCGACGTCGGTTGCAGAGATAAACGGTTCCGGCCAGTGCTCCAGCAACCACTTGCGGAGCCGCTCTGCGTCCTGGGTTTCCTGGGACAACGTCGCAGCGTCTGCCAGACGCTTGGTTTCATCGAGATAGAAGGACAAGAGTCGGATGGCATGGGCCATCATTTCCGCAGATACGGCGCCATCACCGGCGTAGCAAGTCAGTACTCCCGCAATTCGAGCGGCATGTTCCGCAGCTTTTGACGCGAAGGGTCGGACTTCGGCGAGGTCACCTCCATCGCCCTGAGCCCGTTCAAGCTGATCGTAGAATGCCCGTAAGAGAACCCTCGCATCGGGCTGAAGGCGTAGCACAGGCGGGTTGAGTTCATTCCGCGTTCCCTCGCGCACAGGAAAGTTCTTTCTTAGCATCTCATAAATGCGGCGCGCGAACCGATCCACCGCGAGTCTGCTCTCAGGCTTCGGCTCCCTGTGAGTCCGAGTTCCGATCGTGCTCGCCGGTTCCGTCATCAGGAAGCGGGCGAGGAACCCCTGCCCGTTTGCCATCTTGTCCCCTAGCAAGCCCGCCGCCACGACCGGCTGAACCATCAGATGACACGAGAGGCGCTTGCCATGATGGGTCGCGGCTCCGTCGCCTGCGCGCGTGCGATTTATCGGAGCTCCGTCCCAGAATGCGCTCAGCGTCGTAACGGTCTTCTGACGGTTTTCGTCCGACATGCCAGACCCGCCAAGGAACATACCGCCCTCATCAGAAAAGATACTCAGGGAAGGCCGGTAGGTGGCCAGCCCTCGCGTGATGCCTTCGACAGTCGGATCAGTCGCAACAATCAGGGCAAAAAGCGGCGGTTCCGGTTCCGGACCCAGCGCATCGAGGTCGGCAGGCGCCCCCTACATTTTGGCGGACTTCAAGATGGCTTTGCGGCGCGCCTCCCAGACGTCGAGACGGTTTCGGTAGGCGCCATAGTCGTCGCGATGATCGTCGGACAGCTCGCGCCGATAGTCAGTGACCGGCTGCATCACGATACGGTCGCCCGAAGACTTCCGCTCGCCAGATTGCGCAACGGACAAGAGGAACAAGGAGAGCGGAGACGCCCCGGAGAGCGTCTCCACATTCGCGAGACCCTGCGCGGCCAGTGCAGCCACACCGAGAGCCGACTGAGCACCCAACGCCTTTGGCGCTTGCGTCATGTCGTGGACAGCAGCGGCCACCTCGGCCAAAGGGCCTAACGAAGTAATGGGATACTCTGCGGCAGGAGGTATGCTCCGAACCAGGGGAATAGGCCCCTCGGGTTTGAACGCCTTCAGATCAACTGCCAACTTCATGCCGCCACCTGCCCAGTGCAGAGCACGTCGTTCCAGTCCTGGCCGTCGCCAGGGTCGGCGATTGAAACCTTCCAGCCTAAACTCGATGCACGCTCGGCGAGATCGGCGCCAGCTGCGCGGCCAGGCGCATCACCGTCGGCCGCGATGATCAGTTCACCCGCGGTCTCAGGCAGGTCGACCGTCTTCATTCCAGACGTACTCAGCGTTGCCCATGCGCAAGCCTCCGGCTTGTCGAGAAGCTGTAGCGCGCTCAGCGTGCTCTCGATGCCCTTATCTCGGCCCCCTAGAGCTGGGCCATAGATCTTTGAGCTGAACAGGAATGAGCGATGGCCCGGAAGCGTCACACGGGCGAAGATGCGTTGAGGCTGCTGCGTGAGGTCGAGGTGCACCTCGCTGCAGGCAACGACGTTACCGAGGCGTGCCGGAAAGCCGGGA
>JBCDAV010000017.1:0-95326 GCA_039184865.1 Pseudomonadota bacterium
ACGGGCCCGCATCGAGCAGATGATAGGCAAGCTGAAACGCTTCAAGCGCGTGGCGCTACGCTGCGAGAAGGCTGCTCGGAACTTCCGATTCATCGTCGCGCTTGCAGCGATCTTCGTCTTGCTCAAATCTATAAACACCGCGTAGCATTGTTTTCTCACGCAGATCAACACTGAGGCTGCTGCACGCTTCCCTGGTTGCGTGCGCATGCAGTGTGAGCGAAGCCTGAAAAGTGAATGTCGACAAAGTCGGCACAGCGGTAATTCGCCTAAGCGGATCCGACGTCAGCTTAGAGCGATCACCAATCTGATTGAGTCAATCAATGCGCGCGCCGAGCATCCTCTAAGCGGGCTGATCCGCAAGCTCATCGTACTGACGTCCCCAGGACGAACGCGACGACCCGTCTGTTGTCTCGATGTCATCCAGCGGTAAAGTCGCTCGAACTTCAGCGAGGCCAACGTGATGCACGAAACCAAGACCGTCCGGGACTATATCCGCACAATCCCGGACTTCCCGGTTCCGGGGATCCAGTTCCGCGATATCACCACGCTGTTCAACGATGCCACGGGCTTCCGGCTGGCGATCGACGGCATGGCCAATCCCTACACGGCCGAGGCTCTGGACGTCGTTGTCGGCATGGATGCGCGGGGGTTCATTCTGGGCGGGGCGGTCGCCTACAAGCTTGGCCTGCCTTTCGTGCCGATACGCAAGGCCGGGAAGCTGCCGGGATCGACCATCAAGGTCGCCTACGAGCTCGAATACGGCGAGGCCGAGATGGAGATCCACGAAGATGCCATCCACGCCGGATCGCGCGTGCTGCTGATCGACGACCTGCTGGCAACCGGCGGCACCGCGGAGGCCGGGATCAAACTGGTGGAGCAACTGGGCGGCGACATCGCGGCGGCTGCTTTCATCATCGATCTGCCCGACCTCGGCGGTTCGAAGAAACTGCGCGCGATGGGCATTGACCTGCACGTGCTGTGTGACTTCGAGGGAGATTGACTTCTGTGAGAATATCTCACGCGCACCGCCAGATAAACGCGCTTCCCTTTCGATTTCCAAACACCTACGAAACGGTGACCCGGGCGGCGGTGTAGCGCTCCCGGCATGATCTGAAGGACCCAATCCATGAATTCAGCAGATGTGATCGCAGCCCGGCTGTACGCCGCAGGCGTGCGCATGGCGTTCGGCATTCCGGGCGGCGAGGTTCTGACCCTGATCGACGCGCTGGAGCGCGCGGGCATCCGCTTTATCCTGACCAAGCACGAGAATGCAGCGGGTTTCATGGCCGAGGGCGTCTGGAACGCGACCGGGGCACCGGCCGTGCTGGTCGCCACCGTGGGGCCCGGCGTGGCAAACGCATTCAATGTCGTGGCCAACGCCGAACAGGACCGGGTGCCGCTGATCGTGCTGTCGGGCTGCGTCGATGCGGCGGACGCGCTGAGCTATAACCATCAGGTCTTCGATCATTCCGCGGTATTCCGCGAAGTCTGCAAGGCGTCGTTCACGGCACAGGCCGGCGCGGTCGACGTGATGATCGACAAGGCCGTCGGGATTGCGCTGACCGGACGTCCCGGCCCCGTGCACATCGACCTGCCCATCCGGGTCGCCGATGCCGATCACCCTGCCCCGCGCGCCTGGGCGCATGGGTCGCTTGCCCCAACCGCTCCGGCCGGGCCGGGGCTGGACGCCGCGCGCGAACTGTTCGCGAATTCAGTGCGTCCCCTCCTGATGGTTGGCAATGACGTGCTGAACGAACCGGGCGGACCCGAAGCCGTGCGGGCCTTCGCCAAACGTCACAGCATCCCCGTCATGACCACGTACAAGGCGAAGGGTGTACTGCCCGAGGCGCACCCGCTTTCGCTGGGTGGCCATGGGCTTTCTCCGCTCGCCGACACGGTTGTCCTGCCGATTTTCGAGCAGGCGGACTGCATCCTGGCGCTCGGGTACGATCCGATCGAGATGCGGGTCGGCTGGCAGGCACCGTGGGACCCCGCCAAGGTCATCGAGTTCGCCCATGCGCCGAATGACCACGACATGCACCATGCGGCGCACTCCTGGGTGTGTTCCGTGACGAGCGGGCTGGCCGCCTTGCACATGGACCCGAAACCGGGCTGGCCCTCGGGCGAGGTAGAGGCGCTCCACGCGCAGTACTGGGAAACGTTCGGAACGCGCACTGAGTGGGGGCCAGATCATGCCATCGCCGAAATGCTCGCCGTCGCCCCGGCCGAGACCACGATCACCATCGACTCGGGCGCGCATCGCATCCTGCTGAGCCAGCAGTGGCGCGCCGAGCATCCCCGCGCCGTTCTGCAGTCGACCGGGCTCTGCACCATGGGCTGCGCATTGCCGCTCGGCATGGGGTACAAGCTGGCCAAGCCTGACGCACCGGTCATCGCGTTCATGGGCGATGCCGGGCTGGAGATGGTGATGGGCGAGTTGGGCACGCTGCGCGACCTGGGCTCGCCGCTGGTCGTCGTCGTGTTCGTCGACCGCTCGCTCGCGCTGATCGAGTTGAAGCAGCGCCGCTCAGGCCTGCAGAACGCCGGTGTCGACTTCGAACGGACACGGTTTGCCGATGTCGCGAAACTCTACGGCGGGAACGGCGTTACCGTCAGTAGCCCGGGCGAAGCAGGTCCGGCCCTGCAGGATGCGCTCGCAGCCGATCGGTTCACGCTGATCGAGGTCGAAATTCCGCGGCGGATCTACGAAGGATTGTTCTGACGAACTGACCGGCCAAGGTTCCTCGGCCTTATCGATCAGGCTCCCGCCCGCAGCCGCTCGCGCCACGCCGTGAAGATCCCTGCTGACGCGATCAGGATCATCCCGGCCACCTGCCATTCGTCGGGCAGGTCGCCGAAGAACAGCAACCCGCACAGACTAGCGAAGATCAGGTAGGAATAATCGATCGGGGCCAGCCAGCTCGCCTCTGCCGACTGGTAAGACTTGATCAGCATGACGTTCGCCGTCGCGTTCAGGACGGAACAGATGAGCGTGACCCCGAGCAGCGTAAGCGTGATCTCGCGCCAGCCGAACGCGAGATAGGGGATTGTCTCACGCGCCTCCTCCGAGGTCGGGAAGATCGTGAGGATCACGCAGCCGACCGTTCCGATTACCATGAAGGACACAGCGACCGCCGCGCCGAGCGTGAGGGCGCTCTCGCCCCGACACCAGCGCCGGGTCAGGATAACGTTGACCGCATAGCAGAGCCCCGCCCCGATGGGCATCAGCTTGATCGGTTCAAATTCTGCCCGAAACGGTTGCAGGATCAACGCGGCCCCGCAGGCGCCGACAAGAACCGCGAGCACGCGACGCCAGCCGACCGGCTCGCCCAGGATGGTCGCCGACAGGATCGTCACGAAGATCGGATAGGTGTAGAGGCCTGCCGCCATCTCGACCGTCGTGACCTTCGGGATCGCGCCGAAGAAGAAGACCGTGGCGAGGATCATCATAAGACTGCGCAGCACAACAGCCCATGGCGTGCGTGGCCAGGGCGGCAGCGCACGCATCAGGATCAGTCCGGTGAGGCAGAGCAGCACGAAGTTCGACGATGCGCGGATGGCCTGAAACTGCCAGAACGAGAGCGAGAACCCGGCCAACCGCACCAGTGAATCCTGAACCGCGAGGATTGCCAGGGCCCCGAGCATGAGCGAGCCCGCCAGCGCCGGGCTGTCACGGTCCGTCCCGTCCAGAAAATGGGCCAAGGTGGGCTCCTTGTCGCGGCTGGGCGTTGATGCTTGCTGGCGGCTGACCGGGGCGTCAAGGATGCCCGCAACACCGAAGCCGCGATATCGCAAGGGAGGACCAGATGGACAACGACATGCTCGAAAGGGGCCTGCAGCAGCGCAAGGGCACGCTGGGTGCCGAATATGTCGACACGGTTTTCGAGAACGCCGACGATTTCAGCCGCCCGTTTCAGGAGGCGATGACCGCGTGGTGCTGGGGCTTTGGCTGGGGCGACGACACGCTTGATCCGAAGACCCGCAGCCTGATGAACCTGACGATGATCGCCGCACTGAACCGCATGGAGGAGTTCGAACTGCACTTCCGCGGCGCGATCAAGAACGGCTGCACCAAGAACGAACTGCGCGCGGCGCTGCACGTGATCGCGATCTACTGCGGCGTGCCCGCCGGGGTTTCAACCTTCCGGATCGCCAAGCGGATTTTCGAGGAACTCGAGATGTGAGGCGCGGACGCCGCCTCAGAGCATGCCCTTGGCGGCAAGCTCCTGCTTCGCCGCCTCGGTTTTTTCCAGATCGGACAGCCCCATGCCGCGCAGCACGCCATCCGTCTTCGAGTACTGGATATCGCGGTACTCGATGATCTGAATGAAGTTCCCCCACGGGTCGAGGAAGTCGAGACGGCCCGAGGGCAGGATCTCGGCACCGGCGGCTTCGGCGAGGGCGCGGACGCGCGAGCGGTCATCGACGATCAAGCCGAAGTGCCGGTGATCGTCGCGATGCGGCGTTTCCGACTTCGCAAGCGCGATAAACTGGTCGCCCATGTCGATGAAGGCCATGGTCTCGCTGCGTCCACGCAGTTTGATGTCGAAGAGCGCGCCCCAGAATTCGAGTGCTGCGTCGATGTCGCCAACCTCGAGCGCGACATGGTTCATTCCAACGAGGCGCGGCTTGGCATCCGACATGAAAGTCCCTTCTCGTACGTGACCGCTTAACGCGGCAACAGCATCAGCCAAAGTTCCTCGGTGCACTTGCGGATCATCCGGTTCGCAGCACCATCGGACACTCTGCCGGAGGCCGCCGGTCCGGGCAGGGTCAGCGGGGCGCTGGCCTGGCTCGCGAGCAGGGTGCCGAACGCCAGCGACGGCAGGCGCAGCTTCTGTTTGACGGTGCCGTCCTCCAAACGAACGGCCCGGCGCGGCTGAACGCGTCCGTCGATGACCTCGTTCGTCTCGTCGAAAGCGCCCTGAACAACAGCCGAGAACGCGCCGGTGCGGCGGATCGGAACCTGGCGGGTGCGCCGGTCCTCCTCGGCCTGCACGGCTGCCTGGCGTTGTGCGGCGATCTCGGCCTCGGTCGGCGCCGCCTGTCGCAGCGCCTGCTGAACGCGCTCCTGTGCCGTGATCGGTTGCACTGCCGGCTGCTGCGGAACCGGCGCGGGACTTGCGGCCTCGACCGATGCCGTCGACGTTGTTGGAACCGGGCCGGATTGAACCGAGGCGACCGCATCTGCGGCAACGGCTTGCGTCGCCGCATCGGGCTGCGGCGCAGCGGGTGCGGGAGCTGCGACCGCGGCCGTTTCAACCGACGTTTCAGTGCTCACAGGTGCCGGCGCGGCGGCCGCTGTTTCAACCGTGGCCGAAGGTGCTGGCACCGCCGGAGCAGGGGCTTCGGGCGTCGGAGTCGATGCGGTCGGTTGGGACGGTTCAGGTTGCGCGGGAGCAGCGGCCAGCGGGGTAGCCGAGGCCTCCGAGCCCTCCAGCCTTTGCGACTTCGTCGATCCGTCGGTCTTCTCGATCAGCGCGAGGGCGGCAGCCGAGGTTTCGTCTGCCGGTCTCGGCGATCCGTCATCGGTCGGAGCCGGAGCGCCCGCCGCAGCAACCGTCGCCTGAGGCGCTGCCTGTGCCGTCGCCTGGGCCGATGGCGGAACGGGACGCCCCTCGGCCACGAAGATCTCGCGCAGCGTGCCCATGGGCTGCTTGTCGCGGCACATGCCCTGCCTGAGAATGCCGCCCGTGGAGAGGTCGATCAGGCGGGCCTGAACCTGACCTGCCAGACTGAAGCGCTCGACCGGGTTCTCGATCGTGCCACCGGCGGTTTCGATATCCAGTGCCTCCGTCCGGACATCGAGCGCATATCCCTTCAACCCGGCCCCCGTGAGCTGCGTTGCCAGTTCGCGCGCGCCGGCCTCATCAAACGGAAACGCCCGCGAGGGATTGCCGATCTGGTTCACCTTGACCGCCAGCGAGAACACGTTGCCCAGGCGGCCGAGCAGCGTCTGTTCGATGCGCAGCGCCACGTCATGGGTCGGCGGCGCGACCGCTCCGGCGACCGAGGTCGGCCCCGCATCGGCATTCACGACGCGAACCGATGCCTTCCGTGCGACGTCGAGCAATGAGCGCGACTGCACCAGGTCCAGCGCTGCCGTGGTCCGGCGCACGGCCGGCGGCGGCTCGGTGATCACGGTCATCGTGCCGCCGTTCAGATTGTAGTTCTCGGCTTGCGCGACGGTCGGCTGCGGCAGTGGTGCGGGCTCCGACTGCGCCGGCTGCGGCGCCTGAGCAGCCTGCTGAGCGCAGGCCGCGAGGAGCGGCCCGACCAATGTGACTCCAAGCAAGGCACGTTTCACGGTCAGTCCCCCGAGCCAATCGCGTTGTGATGCGCGGAGAGTGCCGTCCGGGACCTCAGATGTCCAGATTTTCGACGCTGAGCGCGTTCTCCTGGATGAACTGACGGCGCGGTTCGACGACATCGCCCATCAGCTTGGTGAAGATCTCGTCAGCATCGGCCATGTGGTCGATCCGCACCTGCAGCAGCGTCCGCGCCTCGGGGTCGAGCGTCGTCTCCCAGAGCTGCTCGGCGTTCATCTCGCCCAGCCCCTTGTAGCGCTGAAGCGTGATGCCCTTTTCGCCCTCGGACGTGATCACGTCGAGCAAGGCGGATGGCGCGCGGATCGCGACTTCCTTGTCCTTGCGGATCAGTGACGCGGCCTCGCCATAGGTCTCAGCCAGGGCCTCGGACAGCGAGGCGAGCTTGCGTGCCTCGGCGCTGCGCAATGCCATGCCGTCGATCGTCCGCACTTCGGCGACACCGCGAACGATCCGCGTGAAGCGCACACCGCCATCCGCAGTCACGTCCCCGGTCCAGCCCCGTTCGGTCTCAGGGGCCAATCCGTCGAGCCGGGCGGCCACGGCCGAGATCAGTTCGGCCGCCGGGTTCGGATGCACCGCACCTTCGATGGCCATCTGCTCGAGCACGAAGCGCGGATAATTGGTCGGAAAGGCGTTCAGCACGGCTCTCGCAGACCGCGCTTCCTCGACGACGCGGATCAGGTCCTGGCCGCCGATCTCGGCGCCCGAGCCGAGCTTCAGCACGCCGCCTTCCGCACCCTGCGCGATCAGGTAATCGTCCAGGGCGCCCTGATCCTTCAGGTACACCTCGGACTTCCCGCGGCTGACCTTGTAGAGCGGCGGCTGCGCGATGAAGAGATACCCGCCCTCGATCAGTTCCGGCATCTGGCGGTAGAAGAAGGTCAGCAGCAGCGTGCGGATATGCGCGCCGTCGACATCCGCATCCGTCATCAGGATGATCTTGTGATAGCGCAGTTTCGAGACGTCGAACTCGTCGCGCCCGATGCCGGTGCCGAGTGCGGTGATGAGGGTGCCGATCTCCTGACTGGACAGCATCCGGTCGAAGCGCGCGCGCTCGACATTGAGGATCTTGCCGCGCAGAGGCAGGACGGCCTGATTGTGGCGCGAGCGGCCCTGCTTGGCCGAGCCGCCAGCCGAGTCGCCCTCGACCAGAAACAGCTCCGATTTCGACGGGTCCTTCTCCTGACAATCGGCGAGCTTCCCCGGTAGCGAGGCGATGTCCATCACCGACTTGCGCCGGGTCAGTTCACGCGCCTTGCGCGCGGCCTCGCGGGCAAGGGCCGCCTCGACGATCTTCGAGACCACGGCGCGGGCAAGCTGCGGGTTTTCCTCGAACCACTCCGCCAGCTTCTCGTTCATCAGGCTCTCAACAGCCGGGCGCACCTCGCTCGAGACCAGCTTGTCCTTGGTCTGGCTTGAGAACTTCGGGTCGGGCACCTTCACGGACAGCACGCAGGTCAGTCCCTCGCGCGCGTCGTCGCCTGAGAGCGTAACCTTTTCTTTCTTGGCGATGCCCGAGGACGCGGCGTAAGCATTGATCGTGCGGGTCAGCGCGCCCCTGTACCCGGCCAGATGCGTGCCGCCGTCGCGCTGCGGGATGTTGTTCGTGAAGGCCAGCACGTTCTCGTGGTAGCCGTCGTTCCACCACATGGCGACTTCGACGGTGATGCCGTCCTTCTCGCCGCGCACCGTGATCGGATCGGCGATCAACGGCGTCTTGGAGCGATCGAGATACCGGACGAACGCCTCGACACCGCCCTCGTAATAGAGTTCTTCCTCGCGGATTTCCGAGCTGCGCTGGTCGCGCAGATGGATTCGCACGCCGGAATTCAGGAACGCCAGCTCGCGCAGCCGGTGTTCCAGCGTCGCGAACTTGTACTCGATATTGCTGAACGTCTGGTCCGAGGCGTGGAACTTGACCATCGTGCCCTTGCGACCGTCCGCATCGGCGGACACCGCCAATGCCTGCGTGGTCTCGCCGTGCTCGAACCGCGCCTTGTGCTCCTTGTCGTCGCGCCAGATCGTCAGTTCCAGCCAGTCCGACAGCGCGTTCACCACCGAGACGCCGACGCCGTGCAGACCGCCCGAGACCTTGTAGGAGTTCTGGTCGAACTTCCCGCCGGCATGAAGCTGGGTCATGATGACCTCGGCTGCGGAAATCCCCTCCTCGGGGTGCATGTCCGTCGGAATGCCGCGGCCGTTGTCGCTGACCGACACCGAGCCATCAGCGTGCAGCGTGACCTTCACGAGGTCCGCGTGACCGGCCAGCGCCTCGTCGATCGCGTTGTCCACGACCTCGTAGACCATGTGGTGCAGACCCGAGCCGTCATCGGTATCGCCGATATACATTCCGGGGCGTTTGCGCACGGCTTCGAGGCCCTTGAGGACCTTGATCGAGTCGGCGCCATATTCAGGTTCGGACTGGTTTTCGTTCTGCTCGTTTTCGGTCAATTCCGACCTCTCGTTCTTGGGTATCGGAGTTTAACCACTCGACACCGGAGAGTCCCGAAAAAAGAGCCGAAAATGCCGTTCAAACGGCCTGTAATCGCAGTATTTGGCGTGATTTCAGGTCAGTTTCGGCGCAACCGCGCGACCGCCCGGAAAAGCCCGAAGAGAAGCACGGCGTCGAGCAGAAGAAGACCCCCGACAGCGAACATGATCGCCAGCACCGGGATGCCGCAGAACCCGGTCAGAGCAGCGAGCGCGAGCATCACGATGGCCCGCTGGATCATGCTCATGTCGGCCCTCCCTAGACGGATGCGATCGCTACGCCAGCGCCCGCCAAGACACCGCCCGTCGCCTGATCGATCCGTTTCGCGGTACGCTGGTTCTTCAGCATCCGCCGCGCCCGATCGGCGAGCCAAGCATACCCCAGATCGGACGCCGCTCCAATCGGCATCGACACGGCGATGATAACCACCGCATCGATCCAGCCGATGCGCGTCATGTCGAAAAAGCCCGGAAACAGCACCATGAAGAAAAGCGCTGCCTTCGGGTTGCCGATATTGATCAGGAAACCGGTGGCAACGCCGCGCCAGAAGGGTTCGCGCCGGGTCTCGACCTCGGCGGCGATCATACCCGTCGAGCCGAAGATCAGCTTCAGCCCGAGCCAGATCAGCCACGCCGCGCCGATCAGCTTCAGCACCACCAGAAGGCTGTCGAACTGCGCGGCAATCACGGCGAGACCGAAGATCGCGCACAGGATCCAGATCTTCTCGGCGAGCCAGCCGCCCAGCGCCATCGACGCCCCGGCGGGAAATCCGAAGGCCGCCGAGCGCGCGACGATGGCCGCCATGAACGGGCCGGGCGAGACGACCATGACCGTGTAGGCCATGGCGTAGAGCAGGAGCTGATACCACTCGATGGTCATGTCATGCGCCTCATGTCGCCGCGATCACGGCACCGGCGCCCGCCAGCGCCCCGCCGGAGGCCTTATTGACCCGCCGCACGGCCCGAGCCGAGGTCAGGAACCGGCGCGCCCGGTTGGCCGCCAGCGCCCAGACCAGATTGCCGAGGAATGGAACGACAGCGCTCATGGCCAGGATGACCACGACATCAGCGCCTGTCAGCGCCGGGATGTCGAAGAGGTTCGGCAGGATACCGATGAAGAAGACGATGCTCTTGGGGTTGCCGAGGTTCACCAGAACGCCGGCCACGAAGCCCTGCCAGGCCGTGCGCCGCATCAGGCTGGGGTCCGGGTCGGTATCCAGCGCCTTGCGCGAACCGACGATCAGACGCCAGCCCATCCAGATCAGGATCGCTCCGCCGACATAGCGCATCCATTGCAAGATCTCGGCATTCGCCTGAACCAGCGCCGACAGGCCGAGGATCGCCAGCAGCGGCCACAGCACATCGACAATCGAGACGCCTGCGGCGAGCGGCATGGCCGAGCGCCAGCCCGACGCCAGCGTCTTGGCGATGGTCGCGACAACCACCGGCCCCGGCGTCATCACCAGCACCGTCAACGCGATGGCGTAGAGAACGAGATCGGCAAAGGTCACGGTCATGGAGCGGTTCCAGGTTCCTTTCGCGGCGCCACGATCAATCGACCGGATCAAGCCGGGATCGACCTTCGCTTTCCGATACGGCCAGATGAAGCGCGCCTTCGAGGCCGTCGAACAGTTCAGGTCCGGTTCCGGTCATCCAGGCCTGACAGCCCAGTGCGGTAATTTCGGCATAAAGCGCCTGTCGCCGTCCGGCGTCAAGGTGAGCGGCAACCTCGTCCAGCAAAAGGATCGGCGGCGTTCGGAAATCGCGCGCCAGTGCGCGCGCATTGGCGAGCACCAGACTGATCAACAGTGCTTTCTGCTCGCCGGTGGAGCAGTACTTCGCGGCGACGCCCTTGGCGCGATAGGTCGCTGCCAGATCCGCCCGGTGCGGCCCCGTGAGCGAGCGTCCTGCGGCGAGATCGCGGGGGCGGCTCGCCGAGATCGCCGCCAGCAACGCATCCTCGCCGTCCGGCGGCTCCGTTTCGTCCGCATTGGCGTTCGTCAGGGCAAGATCAGCGGTCGGAAATGCCGTGTCGGCCTCGTCCTGCGCCGAGTGCAGCAACAAGAGCGCCTGATCGCGATGGTTCTGGATCAGCGCACCGGCGCGGGCCATCTGCGCCTCCAGCCCGCGATACCAAGCCGGATCGCGCGCCTGATCCTTCAGCAGCCGGTTTCGCTCGCGCATCGCCTTCTCATAGGTCAGAACCGCTTCGGCGTGTGCGGGCTCGAAGCTCATGGCAATGCGATCGAGGAAGCGACGGCGTCCCTCGGCGCCCTCGGTCCAGAGCCGGTCCATCGCCGGCACCAGCCAGAGAATGCGCGACAGGCGTCCCAGCGCCAGTTGCGGTGCCGGCTTGCCGTCGATCCGGGTTGCGCGCGGCGCGCCGGCCTCGGACGACGACTCCAGTTCGTGCTCGCGATCCGTGGCCGCCAGCAGCGCAGTGATCTTCCAGCCGAGCGCCTCCGGCTGACGCGCCAGATCCTCGGTTGATGCACGCCTCAGGCCACGCCCCGGCGACAGCATCGACACCGCTTCCAGCACGTTGGTCTTGCCCGCGCCATTCGGCCCGAACAGCGCGACGCACTCTCCGTCCGTCTCGATCTCAGCGCGGGTGTAGGATCGAAAATGCGAAAGGGTGAGGCTGCGAAGCGAGGTGCCGTTCACGGCACGGCCGCTGCCAAGATCGTCGGATGGGTGCAACCCATCCATCCCGAGGCTCACACGCGCATCGGCATGACGACGTAGACGGCCGAGGTATCGTCGCCTTCGCGCACCAGCGTCGGCGCGTTGGCATCGGCGAACATGAAGACAGCGTTCTCGCGGTCGACCTGGCTGGCGATCTCGAGCAGATATTTCGCGTTGAAGCCGATCTCCATGTTGTCATCACCATAGGCGACGACAAGTTCTTCTGCGGCCGACCCCGCATCGGGGGCGTTCACACTGAGCGTCAGCTTGTCGTGGTCCATGGCCATCTTGACGGCGCGCGAGCGCTCCTGGCTGACCGTGGCGACCCGGTCGACAGCGGACGCGAATTCAGACGCATCGACCTCGAGCCTGCGCTGATTGCCCGTCGGGATCACGCGGGAATAGTCCGGGAACGCGCCGTCGATCACCTTCGACGTCAGCACCAGACCGGGAACCGAGAAGCGGATTTTCGTCTCGGAAACAGAGACGGCGATCTCGGTCTCGTCATCGTCGAGCAGCTTTCGCAGCTCACCCACCGTCTTGCGCGGCACGATCACGCCTGGCGCATCGCCGGCCCCTTCGGGCAATTCGGCGTCGATCCGCGCAAGCCGGTGGCCGTCGGTGGCGACCGCTCTCAGAACCTGATTGCCGTCCTCATCGGTGACATGCAGGTAGACGCCGTTCAGATAGTAGCGCGTCTCCTCGGTCGAAACCGCGAACTTCGATTTGTCGAACAGGCGCCGCACGATCGGTGCCGAAATCGCATAGGAGCACTGGTATTCGGACGAGGCCATCACCGGGAAGTCCTCGCGCGGCAGCGTCGCCAGCGAGAAGCGCGAGCGCCCGGCCACCACGTCGAGCCTGCCGGTCGACGGATCAGCGTTCAGGTTCAACTGCGCCCCATCGGGCAGCTTGCGCACGATCTCGTGCAGCATATGGGCGGAAACGGTCGTCGCCCCCGCCTGCTCGATCATCGACGGGATCTCCTCGATGATCTCGATGTCCAGATCGGTCGCCCGCAGGGAAAGCTTGTCGCCCTCGCCCTCCAGCAGAACATTGGCCAGGATCGGGATCGTATTCTTGCGCTCGACAACACCCTGCGCACGGCTCATTGCCTTTAACAGTGCAGCCCGTTCGATCGTGACCTTCATCGCGTTGTTGCCCGTTCCTGATCGCCTGTTTCCGCCGGTTTTCCCGAGCGGGACGGCAACACTATACCAAACCTTTGTGCGATCAATGCCCGCGATGTGCCGAGGCGCCTAGATCATGGGGTTTTTTCCCGCCCGGCCGCAGGATGATGCGCACGCGGTCGTGACCGCACGGACACCCCGGGATCATCCGAACGACAGGAACGCCTGGATGACGAAGGCATTGGCGAGATCGACGAAGAAGGCCGAGACGAGCGGCAGTATGATGAAAGCGAGCGGCGCGGGCCCGTAGCGCTTGGTCACGGCGGTCATGTTGGCAATCGCGGTCGGCGTCGCACCCAGCGCGAAGCCGCCAAAACCCGCACCAAGCACTGCGGCGCGATAGTCGCGTCCCATGGCCGGGTAAAGGACGTAGACGCAGAAGGCCAAGGTCATCGCGACCTGCAGTGCCAGCACGCCGAACAACGGGCCTGCGAGATCCGCAAGGGTCCAGAGTTGCATGCTCATCAGCGACATCGACAGGAAGACGCTCAGCGAGAACTCCGAGATCAGCGCGAGCACAGGTGTTCCGGTGACGATCGGAACGTTCGGGAAGAGCAGCGGCTGTATGTTGGCGATGAGGATTCCGGCGATCAGGCATGGCACGAACAGCGGCAGTCGCAGCCCGGCCTCGGCGATGACGTTGTTCGCGAAGTAGCCGATCATGATCGCGATGTTGATCGTGACCATCGCGCGCATGAAGCCGATATAGTCGAGTTCGGCGAGCTTGGCCGAGCCGTGACGGACGCCGACCACCGGGTCGGAATCCTCGTTGCGCGGCTCCAGCTTGTCGCGCGTGACCAGAAACCGCGCGATCGGACCGCCGATCAGTGCCGCGAGCACCAGCCCGAGCGTGGCTGCGGCAATGCCCATCTCGACGGCTCCGGAAATTCCGTGCGCGGACGCGATCTCCGGCCCCCAGGCGATGGCCGTGCCATGCCCCCCGATCAGCGCGGCCGATCCGACGAGGACCGAGGCTTGCGAGGGCAGACCGAAACTGGTGACGCCGATCAGACCGACAACATTCTGCAGCACCATGAAGGCCAGCGTAAGCCCGAGGAGGATGGCCAGAGGCCGCCCGCCGCGCACCAGATCCGAGAGCCGCGCATTCAGCCCGATCGTGGTGAAGAAGATCACCAGCAGGACGTCCCGTGCCTCCAGCCTGAAGACAATCTCGTACCCGGCGATCACGTAGACCGCCCAGACGACCAGCGCCGCCGTCAGGCCGCCGGAAACCGGCTCGGGTATGTTGTAATTCCTCAGGAACGCGCGCTTGCGGGTCAGATGCGCGCCGACGAAGTACACGATCATCCCCAGCGTGAATGTGATGAAGTTCGGAACCAGAAGCACCTGCCCGGTCATGTCTGCACCATTCCGTCAATTCCAGCGTTGCGCACGGCAATCCTGAAAAGCCCGGCCGGATACCGGCAGTCGAGACATCGCCGAAACGGAGAGCATGCCGGAAGGCTTGCCGTGGACGACCAGCCCGTTACGACACTCTTGCCACGAACATCCCCGGACAGTCGGCGACTGCCCGGCCAATTGGCTTTTACACCCTATGAAGGCAAGCGGCGTCAGAAGACGCCGCCACCTTCCAGGATCCGGCGCAGGTTCTCGATGTCCTCGTCAATCTGCGTGTCGATGGCGCGCAACTCCTCGACCTTGCGCACAGCGTGGATAACCGTGGTGTGGTCGCGCCCTCCGAACCCGCGCCCGATCTCGGGCAGGGACTTCGAGGTGAGCGACTTGCACAGGAACATCGCGATCTGGCGCGGGCGCGCGACGGAGCGTGCCCGCCGCGGCGAGACGAGATCGTTCATCCTGAGCGAGTAGTAATCGGCAACCCGGCGCTTGATCTCGTCGATGGTGATCTTGCGCTCGGAGGACCGCAAGAGATCCGCCAGGCATTCCTGAACCATGTCGAGGTTGATCGGCCGGTTCACCAGCGTCGCGAAGGCGAGGATCCGGGTCAGGGCGCCCTCGAGCACGCGGACATTCGAACTGATCCGGTGCGCGAGGAACTCCAGCACCTTGTTGTCGATCGTGACCGAAGGATCGTCCGCCATCATCCGCTCGGCCTTGGACTGAAGGATGCCAAGGCGCAGCTCGTAATCGGTCGGGTGGATGTCGACCACCAGCCCCCATTGCAGGCGCGAGATGATCCGGCTCTGCAAGCCATCGATCTGATCGGGCGAGCGATCGGCAGAGATCACGATCTGCTTCTTCTGGTCGATCAGCGCGTTGAAGGTGTGGAAGAATTCCTCCTGCGTCGAATCCTTGCCGGCGATGAACTGAACGTCGTCGATCATCAGCACGTCAACCGCGCGGAACTGCTGCTTGAACGTGATGGTGTCCCGGAACCTCAGGGCCTGCACGAAGCGGTACATGAACTGCTCGGCACTGAGATATAGCACCTTGCAGGTCGGCCGCGTATCGCGGATCCGGTGCGCGATGGCATGCATCAGGTGCGTCTTGCCGAGGCCGACGCCGCCGTAGAGGAAAACCGGGTTGAAGGTCGCATCACAGGTGTCGGCGACGCGCCGCGCCGCAGCGTGCGCCAGTTCGTTGGGTTTGCCGACGACGAAGCTTTCGAACTTGAACCGCGGGTCAAGCGGAGCCGACTGCAGGCCGTGAACCGGGGGCTGCTCGACCGTCTCCAGCGCAGCAAGATCGACCGCGGCGTTCCCGCTCTCGGCGACCGTTACGCTGATACGCCGGATCGCCGCACCGTTCGCCACGAAGAGCCGCATCAACTGCAGGCCATAGTTGCGCTCGACCCAGTCCGCGCTGAAAGCCGATTGCGCTTCCAGAACAACGAGATCGCCCTGCAGCGACTGGATTTTTACAGGCGCCAGCCACTTCTTGACGGCATCTGCTCCCAGTTCATTCTCCGCAGCGCGCAAAACCTTGATCCAGATCGGTCCATGGCGGTCTCCCCCACCGTCGTGTCCGTCCCCCGACATTCTCTCTCCAAGTGCTCTTGTCATCATTTTCAGTTTTTCCATTCCCTGACCGCGATCCCCGCGTTCGCGGATCAGGATTGGCGCCACGGCAAGCCGCGCGCTTTCCAGCCATTTATCTTTCCCCGATGTCCTCCGGCATCGAGATCGCCTTCAAAACCTTCAGCGACATTCGTGCAATGCGTGGCGTGCCCCGAGCCCTGCATAACCTGAGCGACAGTTTGAGCTGCCGCCATCGAACGTGCCCCGGACCGGCAGATGAAGAAAATCCGGCCCGGCAGATTGCCACCCGCCTCGTCGAGAAGCTGCTCCACGAAATGCGCATTGGGCGCCATCGCGGGGAACATGACCCATTCAATGGGCCAGAGCGGTTTGCCAACGGCAGAGAGATCCGGAAGTCCGACGAAAGACCACTCGGCCTTTGTGCGAACATCCACCATTGCCGCGGCGTCCAGTTGATCGAGCAAGGCCCAGGTCTGCTCCGGCGACGCTTCATCGACGATCGATGCACCCTGCGTCACCATACAAACCTCTCTGCCCATCTCGCTGGTGGCACAGTGCTACTTGCGGCTATAGATTCGGCTCAAGAAATATCAGACCCGACTTTGGAAATAATTCTGCGGTGATTTTGCATTCTGCACCGCTATAAAATCCGTAAATACACGAATTTAATGCGAGTATTCCTAGCGGAACACACGGTTTTTCGCGGATATTTCGATTTCATGCTTTGGTGGTTTGAGCGTTGTCAGTGTCGCTGAGAATCAAGCACAGAACAACGGGGAGAAACCGTGAACATGACAATTTCATAACAGACGGGCAGACGCTCAAACAGAGAGAGCGCACCCGTCAGGATGCGCTCGGCGAACCTGTCTCAAAAGTGGGATTGGTGTTTCAGGCACCCATCGTCTTGATGCGATGGTTCAGGCGCGAAATCTTTCGCGATGCCGTGTTGCGGTGCATGATGCCCTTCGTGGCGCCCCGCATGATCTCGGGCTGCGCGGCTTTCAACGCCTCGCGCGCCGCGTCCTGATCGCCAGCTGCGATGGCTTCCTCGACCTTGCGCACATAGGTTCTCACACGCGAGCGGCGCGACTGGTTCACGGCCGTGCGGCGCTGGATCTGGCGGACGCGCTTCTTGGCTTGCGGCGAATTTGCCATGCTGTGTTCATTCCCTCTGGAAAAGACGAACGCGGCAGATAACGGATTCGCATTTTCGCGTCAACGCCCGTATGCGCGCGTCAGAGACCCTTGAACTTCGCCGACCGTTTCTCGACGAATGCGGCCATGCCTTCTTTCTGGTCCTGTGTCGCGAACAGAGCGTTGAAGATCCGCCGTTCGTAGCGGATGCCCTCGGCCAGCGTCGTCTCGTAGGACCTGTTGACGGCCTCCTTAGCCGCCATGACCGCCAGCGGAGACTTCTCCGCAATCTTGGCCGCGGTCTTCACGGCCTCGTCGATCAGATCGTCAGCCGGCACCACGCGGCTCACCAGACCACTGCGCTCGGCCTCCTCGGCATCCATCATCCGGCCGGTCAGGTTCATCTCCATGGCCTTGGACTTGCCGACGAACCGCGTAAGCCGCTGGGTGCCGCCGATGCCTGGAATGACGCCGAGGTTGATCTCGGGCTGACCGAACTTTGCATTGTCGGCCGCAAGGATGAAGTCGCACGCCATGGCGATCTCGCATCCGCCGCCCAGCGCATAGCCCGCGACCGCCGCGATGATCGGCTTGCGCGTGTTCTCGATCACCTGCATCTGAGCCGCGAACATGTTCTCGGAGAACACGTCGACGAAGCTCTTCGGCTGCATCTCGGTGATGTCGGCACCGGCGGCGAAGGCCTTCTCGTTTCCCGTCAGCACGATCGCGCCGATCCGCTCGTCCGCGTCGAACTTCTGCAACGCGTCGGCCAGCTCGTTCAGAAGCTCGGTGTTCAGAGCGTTCAGCGCCTTCGGCCTGTCGAGCCGGATCAGACCGACATGCTCGCGTGTCTCGACCGCAATGCAGGTGTAGGCCATGGGTCCGCTCCCTCCAATTCGTCCCCGAGTCGGACCGGCAGTCTAGTCAGCCGGATGCCCGCGTCGAGTCATCTCTGACATCGCGGACAGTAGAAGGTCGAGCGCCCGGACTGGACGATTCTGCGGATCTCACCGCGGCAACCGCCGGTCACGCAGGCCTCTCCCTCGCGGTCGTAGACCTTGAACGCGTGCTGGAAGTATCCCAGCTCCCCATCGGCCTGCCGGTAATCCCGCAGACTGGAACCGCCGGCCTCGATGGCTTCGCCCAGTGTCGCGACGATTTCGTGGACGAGCGCACCAACACGCTTCTGGGAGATCGACCCGGCGATCCGCGTCGGATGAATGCCGGAGCGAAACAGCGCCTCGCAGACATAGATGTTGCCGAGCCCCGCGACCGTCTTCTGGTCCAGCAGTGCGGCCTTGACCGGCGTCATCCTGCCGTCGAACGCCGCCCCCAGGGCATCGCCGTGGAAATCATTGCCGAGCGGCTCCGGGCCCAGCGTGGCAAGCTGCGGATGGGCGTCCAGTTCGGCAGTCGGACAGAGGTCCATCGCGCCGAACCGGCGGGCATCATTGTAGGTGATGCGCACACCTTTGTCGGTCGTCACCTCGACATGATCGTGCTTGTCGGGCACAGCCCGTTCATGGTGCAGATCGACCGTCTCGGCGCCATCGATGAGCATCTTGCCCGACATCCCGAGATGCACCATCCACGTCTCAGCACCCTGCCCCGCATCATCCAGATCGATCAGGATCCACTTCGCCCGCCGCCTCAGCCGAGCGACCCGCCGGCCCGTCAGCCGTTCGGCAAACCGTTCCGGCAGCGGCCAGCGCAGGTCCGGGCGGCGCTGGATCACCTCGGCCAGCATCCGGCCGTCGAGAACCGGCTCGAGACCGCGCCGCACGGTTTCAACCTCGGGCAATTCGGGCACCGGATCCTCCTGAATTCTGAAACATTCGGGTCCGAACGGACACGTGAACTGACATCCGCTGACGCCTTCGTGAGCGATCTTTCACGCCCCTTCCGGCAGTGCAAGCCCCTTCTAAGTGAGCGTGCATGACCCTGCCATAGGAGAGACAACATGACCGACATCGCCACGACCCAGACCGCCCGCACGACATGGCCGGCCATCGACGCGCACCTGATCGCAACGATCCTGTTCGCGGGTGCCGCCGCGACGGTCGCGTTCGATCTGTTCGGTCAGTTCATCAGTCCGCTGCTGAAGAGCGTCGCGTCGCCCTATCTCGGCGCCAAGCTCGCGCCGGTCCCACTGGCGCAGTCGGTCATGGCCAAGCTGACCGGCATTCCCGGCAAGGAATTGCGCGCGCTCGGCCTGCCTTACGGCCTGCACATCCTGACGGGGCTGATCGCCTATCCGCTGGGCTGGCTGCTGGTGGTGCGCCCGCTCTGGCAGCGTTTCGCGGGCGGTCTGCACTGGGCGATCCCGGCCACCGTCTACGGCATCGCGCTCTGGGTCTTCGCGCTTTACTTCATGGCGCACCTGATCGCCGGCAACCCGCCGTTCCTCGGCTTCGGCGGCCTGACCTGGGTCGCGCTCTGGGGCCACATCCTGTTCGCTCTCGTCGCCGCAGGTGTCATCCAGAACCGGCTCGCCGACCGCTAAGGCGCAATCCGAACTCTGACATTCTGGCCCATGGCGGAAACGCCGTGGGTCGACCGCTTTGACACGGAAGTCAATTGTGCGGAATGAAGGCCTCAATCTCTTTGATCAGCGCTTCGGATCCCTGAACGGCCATTGAAACGTTCACGCTGCCAGACGGATGGAAGGTTAACTCCCATCCCATATACTCTCCGTCCGCAAGGCGCCGGACCGCTGACAGAGTCCGCAAATCGAAGCGTCTCCAACCGTGCCACCAGGATCGAATCCAGATATCGTACTCTCTGACAGCAAGTTGAGGACGGCGCGTCAGAACAAATCCCCAGGCACTCAGTCCGATGCCCAAGATAGCGAACACAACGGAAACGAAATTCGAGTTGTCATAGGCGATCCATGCCCAGAGCAAGCTGAGGACCGCACATGTTCCACCGGACAGCCACTGCATTCCCGAGGTGAAGCCATGAACCCGCCAACCGTCCGGGTCTTCGATTGGATCAGATCCGACAGCGATCATTGCCCGGACAAAGGAAACGGCGCCAAGCGTCGAGAAAGCAATCAGCGGGATCATGAAGATCAACAGGCGAACATCTTTGTCGATCCGGTCGACATCCTTGAGTGCGAAGAGAGCTGCAAATGACAACACCAGTCCGGTAAGGCCAATTGCGCTACGCGCCCAATCGCTGAATCCGGTGAGCAAGCGGCCTATCAATACAGAAAAGCCAACTAGG
This sequence comes from Pseudomonadota bacterium, assembly GCA_039184865.1. Classification (GTDB taxonomy): domain Bacteria; phylum Pseudomonadota; class Alphaproteobacteria; order Rhodobacterales; family Rhodobacteraceae; genus Thermohalobaculum. Next base: position 20,014 of record JBCDAV010000017.1, read on the forward strand.
ACGACGAAATAAAGTACAAAGAGCACGGTTGAGAATGCAGCCGTCAGCCAGTCAGGGAAATCGTCATCGATAAGAAACTTAACGAAGACTATGGCAGTCACGAACAAGAAACACAGAGCAGCGGCCAAGCTCTTGTTTCCCGGCTTTTGGCTCGATGCACTCATCACAAACACCCGGCCTCAGGTTCGCGTGCCGCATGGAAAGGTAACACACGTGGCGTTAGATATGGGACATGAACGACGATAAAACGACCCATTTCGGCTACGAGACCATCCCCGAGACCGAAAAGGCCGACCGCGTGCTCGGCGTCTTCTCCTCGGTCGCGGGGCGCTATGACCTGATGAACGACCTGATGTCGGGCGGCGTTCACCGGCTCTGGAAGGACGCGGTCATCGACTGGATGGCGCCGCGCCCGGGCATGCAGCTTCTCGACGTGGCCGGCGGCACCGGGGACATCGCCTTCCGCTTCCTCGACCGCGTCCGCGGCGACGGGCACGTCACCGTCTGCGACATGACCCAGGCCATGCTCGACGAGGGTGCGGCGCGCGCCGAGAAGCGCGGCCTCTTCACGATGGAGTGGGTCTGCGGTGACGCGATGGCCCTGCCCTTCGAGGACCGCAGTTTCGACGCCTACACCATCGCCTTCGGCATCCGGAACGTCACGCGGATCGAGGATGCGCTGGCCGAGGCGTACCGCGTGCTGAAACCCGGCGGGCGGCTGCTGGTGCTGGAGTTCAGCCAGATACCGTCGCCCGCCCTGCAATGGGTCTATGATCGCTATTCGTTCAACATCATCCCGCCGCTCGGCCAGGCGATCACCGGCGACCGCGACAGCTACCAGTATCTCGTCGAGTCGATCCGGCGCTTCCCCGATCAGGAAAGCTTCGCGGCGATGATCCGCGACGCCGGGTTCGGTCAGGTCAAATACCGGAACATGTCGATGGGCGTCGTCGCGCTCCATTCAGGCTGGCGTCTGTGAGCTTCTACCAGGCCCCGTCGCATCTTTGGCGTTTGCTGCGGACCGGGGCCACCTTCGAACGCACCGGCGCGATGACCGAGATCCTCGATGCGTTCAGCATCTCGGGCTGGCGGCGCTTCGCGGTCCGGGCCTTTGCGTGGCCGTTCGGCGTCTTTGGCCGCACGGGCGATCCATCGCTTCCGCCGGTCGCGCGCGCCTTGCAGGCGATGGGTCCGGCCTATGTGAAGTTCGGCCAGATCCTCTCGACCCGTCGCGACATCGTCGGAGACGATCTGGTCGCGCAGTTGCGCTACCTGCAGGATCGCCTGCCGCCGTTCCCGATCGAGGAAGCCCGCGCCGAGATCTTCGCCGAGCTCGGCGCCCGCGCTTGGGAACTGCTCGATGATCTCAGCGAGCCGGTCGCCGCCGCGTCGATCGCTCAGGTCCACTCCGCGACATGGCGCCCGACCGGAGAGAAGGTCGCCGTCAAGATCCTGCGCCCCGGCGTGCGCACGCAGTTCCGCCGGGATATCGGCGCGTTCCACTTCATTGCCGGGACGATCGAACGGCTCGTGCCGATGTCGCGGCGTCTACGTCCCAATGCAATCGTCAGCCATTTCGAGAGCGTCGTGAACGCAGAACTCGACCTCCGGCTGGAAGCCGCCGCCGCCAGCGAGTTTCGCGAGAACACCACGCAGGACGAGAAGATCCACATCCCGGCGGTCAAATGGGACGCAACCAGCCGGCGGATCCTCGTGCTGGAATGGGTGAGCGGCACCGAAATGGACCCGGGTGCGCTCGCCGTCGCGGGCCAGAACCTCTCCGAGATATCGCGCCACGTCTTGCGCACCTTCCTGCGCCATGCGCTGCGCGACGGCTTCTTCCACGCAGACATGCACCAGGGGAACCTGCGCGTGCGCGACGACGGCACGCTGATCCTGCTCGACTTCGGGATCATGGGGCGGCTCGACCCGATCACACGGCGCCATTACGCCGAAATCCTCTACGGCTTCCTCGGCCGCGATTATCGACGGGTGGCCGAGGTCCACTTCGAGGCGGGCTACGTGCCGCCCGACCGCGATGTCGAGGCCTTCGCCCAGGCCCTGCGCGCCATCGGCGAGCCGATCTTCGGACAGGACGCCTCGCAGATCTCGATGGCCCGGGTGCTGGCCTATCTGCTCGAGACGACCGAACGCTTCGGTATGGCGACCCGCACGGAGCTAATCCTGCTGCAGCGGACGATGGTGGTCGTCGAAGGGGTCGCCCGGACGCTCGACCCGCAAGCCAATATCTTCGAGGCCGCCAAGCCGGTCGTCGAGGATTACATCCGCAAGAACCTCGGCCCGGCCTCGGTTCTCGAGAACACGCGCGAAACCGTCGAGATCCTCGTGCGGCTCGGGCCGCGCCTGCCGGGGCTCGCGCGCGAACTGCTGATGCTCGCCGAGGAGACGCGGACCCGCCGCAGTCACCTCGAAGAGGAGCCGGTGCGCAATGGCTACTCCCTTGGCATGGTGGCGCTCTCGACGGTACTCGGGATCGTCGCGACGGCGGTGATCTTCCTGCTCATCTGATCGCGCACTTCTCCGTCCGGCAGAGGACCGCCCGATCCCGCATCGCGGACAACGACCGAACTCTCGCGGATTCCATCGACTTTTCATCAAATCTTAAGCATCGGCCCCTATAACGCCCCTCGCTAGCCGGGGCCCATCAAGCCCCGAAGTTCGATCGGACGAGCACTCGGCCACGGCAGGACGGCAGCTCCCGATGTCGTGGCCTCGTGTCAGACTACCCGTGGCGGGCCTGCCACATCCCCGATCCCGGAACGGGATCGCGAAACCTCAGAGGACAGGCACGGACCGTCCTCTTCCCCCGACCGAGATGTGATTGAAAGCCCCGCCGGACACAGTTCGGCCCGGGGCCGCACGTGCAGGCCGGGCCTTCGCTGTTCGCGGCATGATGAGGACGGGCGCAAACGAGAACACCCCGGCCGACGGACCGGGGTGCGCTCTGTTCGCTGGGGCGGCTCAACCGCCCCGGAAAGTCCAATCGTCAGCCGCCGAGCGAGATCTGGTCGGACAGGAACGCATCGAGGGTGAAGTCGAACACGTCGCCCTGTGCGAGCGTGCGATCTGCCTCCGACACGTTGTCCGACAGGCTGCGGAACTCGTCGGCGTTTCCATCGTTGTTGATGTCGAGCCCGATGGTGACGTCGAACACACCTTCCAGAACCTCGGTCGGCGCGAAATCGAACCCGTCGACACCCGCAGTCAGAGAACCGACACCCAAGCCCGCCACCGGCGTGTCGTCGACCGTGACCACGAAGCTGACAATATCCGCAGCGCTCGAGACGATGGGTGCGTCCTCGACGAAATCGGACAGCGCGAAGTCGCCCGTGGCGTCCTCGTCGGCGACGCCGTCGCTGTCAATCGCGTTGAGATTGGCGACATTGATTGGCGCACCGTTCGGGATCACGAGGATATCGACATCGGCGCTGGCTGGCGGCGTGGTCAGATCCGAGAACGCCCCCGGCACGTCATCGCCGAAGAACTCGAACGTGCCACCCTGCACTTCGAAGGTCGACTCCGAGGCCACCATGGCGATGACCTTGTTCTGCTCGATCCCCGTGCTTGCCGAGAACACGCTGTTGGCGGTGTCGAAGGCCTGCTCGAAGTCGATGGTGAAATCGAACGAATCGTAACGGCTGACCAGCGTGTTGTAGATCGTCTGCTGGGCCTCGATGTTTCCGTTGGCGGTGTCGGTTTCGATTGCCAACTTGAGCACGCTCGCCTGGAAGGTGATGAAGGCCGGCGTGTCCGGAACACCGCTGAAGCCCGACGGGATCAGCGTGATCAGGTCCGTATCCATCAGCGTCAGAGCGAGATCCGAGGTCTTGCCCAGCATCTGATCGATGGCCGTCCCGACATTTCCGTCGTCATCGAAGTCAGCGACCGGGAAGGCATTGGCAATGCTGACCGCATCCTGCGACGTGTCGAAGATCACGGCAACGTGCCGATCGCCCGGGCCGGTGTTGCTGATGAAGCCGCTGACCGTGGCGGTCGGATCGCCTTCGCCCTCGACGATGATCTTGATCTCGGCGGTGTCGGTCAGCCCGTTGCCGTCCGTGATCGTGTAGGTCAGCGTCACGGTGTCGGTTTCACCGTCGTTGAGATCCAGGAAGTTCTGGGTCGGATCGAAGGCGAAGTTCAGGTCGCCGTCGGCCGACGCGATGGCGATCCCGGTCCGCCCGTCCTCGGAGGTCACGTTGAACGCACTGCCGACGGCGATACCGTCGACCGACACGATGGTGATCGTGTCCCCGTCCGGATCGCTGTCGTTGACCAGAAGATCCTCGATCACCACCCCGTCCTCGGGGATGATATAGCAATCGTCCACCGCGTCCGGAGCGTCGTTCTCGCCCAGAATGGTGACCGTCACGGTCGCCGTGTCGGTCAGGCCGGTTCCGTCCGTGATCGTGTAGTCCAGCGTCACGGTATCGGTCTCGTCCTGGGCGAGGTCGTTGAAGTTGCCGTCCGGATCGAAGGCAAAGTTCAAGACGCCCGACGCCGCGACGATGGCCGCACCGGTCCGGCCGTCCGCCGACGTGACATCGAACGCCGTTCCGACGCCGACGCCATTGGCCGACAGGATCTCGAGCGTGTCGCCGTCCGGATCGGTGTCGTTGTCCAGCAGATCCTCGAAGAGCGGATCGTCCTCACCGGTGGTGAACGCATCGTCGTTGGCATCCGGCGGGTTCGCCGGAATGAACAGACCGGCATCGACGTCCTCGACATCCTCGCCACCGGCGACGTTGAACACGTCTGTCGCCTGCACGGTGACCGACGCGACGCCGATCGGAACCACGATGGGCGCTGCCGTATCGTCGACATCCGAAGCCGTCGGATCGTCCGAGCGTCCGTCGCCGTCGAGATCTTCGCCCTGGGCGACGAAGTCCTTGCCGCCGAGCACCTCGAACCCGACCCGGTAGTCGCCGGCTGGGACATCGAGGAACTCGTAGGACCCATCGGGCTGCGTGAAGGTGAAGAACGGATCGCCGGCGGCGTCAGTCACGACCGTGCCATCCGGGTTCAGCAACAGCACGAGCTGCTGGATCACCGGCGTGTCGCCGGCATCGTCGAGCGCGTTGCCATTGACGTCGCAGAACGACCGGCCGGAGATCGAGCCGTTCTCCTCGACGTCCTTGACCTCGATCTGGAGCGGCTTCTCGACGAACTTCGGATCGACCGGGCGGGCGAACTTCAGATCGTCGATGGCGCCGGAACCGGCGAGGTGGACCTTCATGGACGCGACATCCGCCGTATCCTCGAGATCGATGGACTGGAGTTCGCCATCCGCGATTACCGGGAACGTGAACGAGCGGATCAGGCCGCCTTGCGCGTCGTAAAGCTCGACCGAGCCGCCGGCCTCCTCGGTGTCGAGGATGACGATGGACTGCACGGTCGACGGCTGATCGAAGACCGCCTCGAACGTCCCGCCATTCGCCTCGTCGTCCGGGTCCGAACTGTCGCCGTCTTCCGAGATGATGAGGATGTTGCCCTGAGCAGGCTGATCGAGATCGCCGTCGCCGCCGGTCGGATTGGCCGCGTCGAAGATCATCGCGTCATCGAACACCCCGTCGGTGTCCTCGGACCGGATCGCGCTGAACGTCACGCCGTCGAGAACCAGTGTGCCGCCATCGCCCGCGCTGAGCGACGAGCCGTCGGCCAGCGTCTCGAAGTCGATGTGAACATTCGCGCTCGGCGCGTCGTTCGCCGTTGCGCGCACGACCACGTCGTAGAAGTTGTCGGCACCCTGATCGAGCGGGTTCTCGAAGTCCGGCGGATCGATGAAGCTGAGTTCCCCGGTCACCGGATCGATCGTGAAGAGCGCCGCGTCGGCGCCGCCCGCGATCGAGTAGGTCAGGTCGCCTTCCACTGTGAACTTGCCATCGGGGCACGGGATCGACAGGTCGAGATCGGCGACGAAAGTGGTGTTTTCCTCGATGCAGAGTGGTGCTTCCTTGAGACCCGCATCGACATCGACCACACCGCCATCGACCACGGTGACGACGCCGGAGATGCCGTTCGCATCGATGTCCGAGTCGATCGTGTCGTCCGAGCCGACATCCTGGAGCGTCGGCACGAAGCCAACCGGCGTCTCGAACGCAACCCGGTAGTCACCCGGTGGCACGTTCGAGAACGTGTAGTTGCCGTCCAGATCCGTGACCGTCGTGATCGGATCGCCGCTTCCGTCGAGCACCGGGTTTCCGTCGACATCGATCAGCGCAACGGTCACGCCCGGCTTGGGGTCCTCGCCCGGCGTGGTGACGATCGTCTTCTGCTGCAGCTTGATCTGGTCGATGCCCGGCCCGTCGTACTGGGTCGACTGCGACTTGAAGTCGAGCCGCGCGACGCCGACCGGCAGATCGAGCTCGACGAGAACGGTGTTCTGGCCCTCGGCGCGGACAACCTCGATCTCTTCGCCGTTCACGAAGATCTTGATGCTGTTGTCGTCGGCCGAGATGTGCGGGTTCTCGAGCAGATCGATGCAGAGCTGGTAAGTGCCCGCCTCCGTGATCGTGACCTCCTGACAAAGGATCGCGCCCTTGTCGAGATCGATGATCGCCTGTCCGGTCGCATTGCCGTGGCCTTCCAGATTCTCCTCCAGAAGATCGGCCGTCTCAGCGCCGACGAAGAACCAGCCGGGCAGATCGCCGGTTTGGAGGTTCCAGATCGCGCCGGAATTGTTCAGCGAGTTGTTTTCGAAATCGCCGTTGACGATCAGGTCGGGGCCGAAGACGCAGACCTCGGAGCCTGCGTCCTGCAGACCGTCGCAATCCAGATCGCACCAGACCGTGCCGGTGATCGTTCCGACCGGAACGTCCTTCAGACCGGCGTCGACATCCGTCGTCTCGCCGCGCGTGACCGAGACGGTGCCCGAGGTGCCGCTGGCATCGACATCCGAGTCGATGCGGTCGTCGCCGCCGACGTCCTGATCGGTGAAGACCGTGCCGTCCGGCGCCGTGAACTGCACCTTGTAGTCGCCGACCTCGACATTCTCGAAACTGTAGTTGCCGTTGGCATCGGTCACCGTGGTGATCGCATTGCCCGACCCGTCGAGGACCGGATTGCCGTCGGCGTCCAGCAGCGCGACGGTGACGCCCTCCTTGGGCGGCTCTGAGGTTACCGCGGTCTCGTCCTGGCCTTCGAGGACAATGTTGTCGACGCGGACGTATTCGTGGCCGTCACCGCCGACCCAGAGCTTGATCTCCTCGCCAGCCGCGATCGGCACGTCCTTGATGACGAATTCCGAGAACCCGCCATTGTTGCTGCCGCCGCCATCGCTGTCGCGGTCGAGCTTTATCACCTCGACGAGTTGATCGCCGACCTTGAACGAGACCTCGCTCTGACCGTCATTCTCGTCCTGGATGCGGATGGTGACATCATAGACACCGGTCTTGCCCGTGAAATCGGTCCAGAGATCGCCATCGCCGCCCGCCGTGCTGAGACGCGCAAGCTCGCCGCCCGATGCCTGCGAGCCGTGGACGGTCTGGTAGTTGTAGGCGTGCATGTCCTCGGCTTCGATCGTGTAGTCGCAGCCGGGGATCACGGTGATGTTGCCGTTCACGCCGTCGCAGTCAACGTCGCAGAACACCGATCCGCTGATCGTGCCGGTGTTGCTGTCTTTCACACCGGCGTCGACATCCATCACCGTCTGGTGACCCGCGACCGTGATCGGATGCGTCAGACCGTGCGCATCGGCATCGGAGTCGATCGTGTCGTCCGAGCCCGCGTCCTTTTCAGTGAACGTCGTGCCATCCACCGGCGGAAAGCGCACCTGATAGGTGCCCGGAGGTACATCGAAATTGTAGTTCCCGTTGGAGTCCGTGCGGGTGACCTGAACGACGTTCCCGAAGAGATCGAGAAGTTCGATCCGGGCGTCGGCAATGCCGGGCTCGCTTGCGCCCTGGCTGTCCAGTTCCGTGCCGTCGCAGTTTTCGTCGCTGAAGAACCGGCCCTTGATCCAGCCGACTTCGGTGCCGCCGCCGCCGGAGCCGCTAGCCGAGGCGCTGCCAGAACCCGATCCACTGCCGCTTCCCGAGCCCGAGCCGCTTCCCCATCCCGAACCTGAACCTGAACCTGATCCCGACCCCATATCATTCTCCTATTCGCAAAAAAACGTAATCTGGGCAGCGCCCGCCCCATTTGTGCCAAAATTAAACTCATCGGCGAACCGGTTCAAACGAAATTGCTCGAGTGATCGAAAATAGGTTGATATATTCGAAAACCGCCCAAGTATTCACCATCGGATCAACCATTACGGGCAAATAGGTTAACGACGGCCACCAATCGATTGCAAGATGATAAGCGGCCTTTGCATTATTGATTTGCAGAACGCAAAGATATTTTCAACGAGACAGCCTGGCTGGATGGTGATTCGCGCGTCACTGCTGAAGGAATCGCATCTCTATTGCGGCGAAAAACGCCTCAAGATCGTGGATTTCAGCCGATGAAGTCGCCCACCTCGCACCCGTCTGACACAATCTTGACACAAACTCGGGCGCCGATCCAACACGATCTTCACGCAGGCATTTCTGCGCATCGGACCAGCGCCCGGTCTCGCGGATCTTCTTTAAGATGAGTTCCAGACGAAAGCAGCAGTGCAGGCAGCCCGCGATGGCCATGTAATCCTGCGCCTGCGGCACCGAGCGTTTCCCGGAAAAGTGGTGCAGGTGGAGGTCCAGCAGCTTTCCTTCTGTCTCCGGCGCGTGCCTCATGTACTCGTCGGCGAGCAGGCAGACCACATCATCCACGAGATTTCTTCGCCCCGCGCGATCCCAGTCGATCCAGGCAATCGCACCGTCCTCGCCGACGATCGCATTGGCAGGCCGCGAGTCGAACTTGATCGCCGCGTGGTCCAGCACGGCCAGTCGGTCGGCGATGGCCGAGACGTCCAAATCGGGCGGCGGGACGTCGAGTTTTTCGGCGAGCGATGCGGGCAGGCGCGCGCGCTCGAGACGCGCTTCTTCGGAACCACCGATCTCGGCAAGGTCATCCGCCAGCCCGGCATCGCGCAGCGCGTCCTGGGCAGTGGCGAGCGACTGAAGCGCCCGGCTCAGCAGGTCGAAACGCTCCGCCTCTGTCGCAACGGCGAGAGCTTGCGACATGCGTTGCGGGCCCACATCCGACTGCAGGAAAAAACCCTCCTCGACGCCGATCACTTGCGGACAGGCCGCACCGAATTTCCTGAGCGCCCACAGGATCTTCAGTTCCTGCGTCGCATGCGAGGATCGCCGCCGTGCCGTGGCGAACACGGTCTCGCCGTTCGACAGACGAAGCCGGATCGTGCTGCGCGATTTGCCCCCGGGAAATTCGGCCGACACGATGGACGCGCTGGTCAGGTCCTCCACGCGCGCTCGGAAGACGGGATCGTCCGGATCTACCTTGAGTTCTCGGGTCATGCACGCAGCTTCGGCAGGAGGGAGCGTCCGGACATCAGGCATGGATCGCAGGACGAGCGCAAGACCGGGTGCGCCGGGTCCATCCTTGGAAGTGTCAGATAACGATCACACGGTGCCGTCCTTGGCCACGAAGCGGCGATAGTCCTCGATGACCGCTTCGACGGCCGCAGCGAGCAGCCGCTGCCCGGCTTCTGGCGTTGCCAGCGCCGAATGGGAGCCAACGCGACCGTCGGGAAAGGCGGCGCGGTGCTCAACGGGCGGGCCATGACGATCGCCCGCATGCGCGGCGATGAACGCGGCGTCGATCGGCTCGGGCGGCTCGTCGGCGAGCGGGTGCTGCACGGTGCGCCGGGTCGCCTGCGTGATCGCCACCTCCGCCGGTGTGGCGCGCATCCCCTCCCAGCTTCCGTAAAGCGCGCGGCGGATCGCGTTCACCGCGTCGAAATCCCACCAGCTTCGGATGCGCATCTGAGGGCGGGTCGCCGCGAGGCTCCGCAATGGTTCAAGATTGGCGCCGTGGCCGTTCAGCAGATAGACGTGGCGAAACCCGTGGCTGACCAGACCGTCGACGATCTGCCCGGCAAGGTCCGCAAACAGATCCGGCGTGATCGAAATCGTACCGGGGAAGCTCATGTTGAAGGGCGCGGGCGTCCAACCGAGGGCGGGCGCAACCAGTGCATCAGCAGCCTCGCCAGCCCGCAGCGCGATCTCCTCGGTGCAGATGGTGTCCGTCCCGATCAGGCCGATCGGTCCGTGCTGCTCGGTCGATCCGACGGGCAGAATGATCCCGTCCGAATGCTCAAGATAGGCCTCGACTTCCAGCCATGTCGAATGGGCCAGCAGCATCAGTCGCCGGCGGCGAGGAAATTCGCGAGACGCGGACGGTACTGATCGAGTTCTTCCGCGACCGGAGCCAGTGTGTCGATCCGTCGGCGATACGCGGTCACAAAGTCGGGCCAGCGGACCTCGAACCCCATGATGGGGGCGAGCGCATCGATCCAGGCGAAGGTGATCGGAAAGCCGCATTCGGCGAGGGTCAGCTCAAGCCCCGCCGTATCGTCGGCACCAATCAGCGCGGCGAGTTGCGCCAGCCGGGCATTGATCTCCACGCCGCGGGCCTCGACGAAGCCTTCGGGCGCGGACGGGCGGCCGGGAAGATGGGGGAACAGCGTCCGCAGCGCCGGTTCGAGCCGCGTGTCATGGAACCGCGATCGCTCGCGCACGCGCGCCCGGGCCACCGGGTCCCACGGCAGGGCTGGCGGTTCGGGATGGCGCTCCTCGAGATATTCGGCGATCGCCTCGCTGTCGCCGATCAGCAGATCGCCGTCACGTAGCGCCGGGAGATTGCCGCTGGCCACGACGGTCTTGTATTCGTCCGAACCGTATCCGCCGGGCGGCGCGATCTCCTCCCACATCAGCCCCTTGTGGCGCAGCAGAATGCGCGTCTTGGCAGAGTAGAGACTGACCGGAATGGCATAGAGCTGCAGCATGGGCGCAGGGCGGGCGCGCGGCCCGCCCTCGGTTCAGATCAGTTCGAAAGCTGCCACTTCTTACCAAGCTCGTCGAAGAATCCGCGCTCCTGTTTGAGGGCGATCCAGGTGTTGACGTAGTTGATCCAGACCTGATCGCCCTGCGGCATCAGCATCGCGATCGGCGTCGGGGCCTTCGGGCTCGCGACCGGCACAACCATCATCTCGGGATACTTCGCGACGAGCTTGTAGGCCTCGACATTCGAGGTGATGTGCGCATCGGCGCGACCGGCCAGCACCTCCTGGAAATCGCGTGCGGGCGCCTCGACGATCTTGTGCTGCGCGTTCGGGAAGAACTGCTTGACCTGCTGTTCCTGCGTCGTCCCAAGCGTCGCCGCGACGATAACGTCGGACTTGTCGAGATCGCCCCAGTCGCTGAACTTGCCGTCATTCTCCTTCAGCGTCAGCGGCACCGTCGCGAGCGAGAAGTAGCTGTTGGAATAGCCCGCCACCTTGGCGCGCTTCGGCGCGACCGAGGCCGATCCGGTGATGTGATACTTGCCCGCGACCACGCCGTTCACCAGCGTCTTCCAGTCGGTCGCCACAAACTCGACCTCGACGCCGAGATCCTTGGCCATCTCGGTCATCACGTCGATGTCGTAGCCGGTATAGGTGTTGTTGGCCGGGTCCTTCATGGTCATCGGGTTCCAGTCGCCGGTCGTGCCGACCTTGAGAACGCCGTTCGAGACGATGTCCTGCAGGGCGGATTGCGCCTGTGCTGCACCCGAAGCAAGCAGGCTCAAGGCGACCACGGTCGCCGTTGCGATCTGTTTCATCTTTATCTCCCTGTTCGATGGCTGATCAAAGGAGACCGGATTCCAGCCGGCTTGCAACGGAAAACCATGTGCAGCGCACAAATTTTCTGCATAGTCGGCGCGGGGAGGCGCCATGTCCGGCCAGATCATCCAGCTTTCCGATGTCGTGAAACGGTTCGGTGAGTTCACCGCACTCAACGGCGTTTCGATGGACGTGGCGGCGCGCGAGAAGATCGTGATCTGCGGGCCTTCGGGCTCGGGAAAGTCGACGCTGATCCGCTGCATCAACCGACTAGAGGAACACGATGCGGGAGAGATCACGGTAGACGGCGTCGTGCTGACGGACCGGACTGCGGATCAGGTCCGGCGAGAGGTCGGCATGGTCTTTCAGCAGTTCAACCTGTTTCCGCACCTGACGGTCCTGCGCAACCTGACGCTCGGGCCGATGCGGGCACGCGGCCTCGATCAGGCCGCTGCAGAGGCCAAGGCGATGGAATATCTCGAGCGGGTCCGGATTCCGGAACAAGCCGAGAAACGGCCCGGTCAGCTCTCGGGCGGGCAACAGCAGCGCGTGGCGATTGCGCGGGCGCTCTGCATGGAGCCTCGGATCATGCTGTTCGACGAGCCGACGAGTGCTTTGGACCCGGAGATGATCGCCGAGGTGCTGGACGTGATGGTCGAGCTGGCGGACAGCGGGATGACGATGATCGTGGTCACGCACGAGATGGGTTTCGCCAAGCGCGTCGCCGACCGGATGGTCTTCATGGACCAGGGTGAGATCGTCGAGACAGCAGCGCCGGAGCAGTTCTTCTCGGCGCCCGAAACCGCCCGGTGTCGGACCTTCCTCGACCAGATCCTGGGGCATTGAGAACAGGATGGGGCTGTGCCGAGACCGAATTGGAAGCGGCGCGGCGCTCCGGCCTGCGAAGGTGGTCACGGGGATCGGCCAGCGTGGCCATGCCGATGCCCATGCTTTGTGTGAGTCACGTACCTTACCGCCAATAGGATCCGGCGCGCGCGGTTCGCGGCCGAAGACAATCGCTATCCTCGTTGCCGCCCTATTATTACTCCTGCTTCTCTCCGGCTGCGGTCAGAATTTTGGCTGGCACGTGGTCGACCCCACGCTGAAGGGCGGCCGGTCCAATCTCGAGTTCATGATTTCGGGCTTCTGGTACACGATCCTGCTCAGCCTGACTTCGCTCGCGATCTCGATCCCGATGGGGCTGGTGATCGGCCTCTGCGGGCTCTCGTCCAACGCTGTGCTCTCGCGCTTCAACCGCGCCTATGTCGAGTTCGTCCGGGCGATTCCGCTGCTGGTGCTGATCCTATGGGTCTACTACGGACTGCCGGAACTGGACGTGCGGATTTCGCTGTTCTGGTCGGGCGTGATCGCGCTGGCCATCGGCGAAAGTGCTTTTCAGGCCGAGATCTTCCGCGGCGGCATCCAGTCCGTCCCGCGCGGCCAGATCGAGGCCGCGAAGGCGATCTCGCTCTCGCCCACCGACACCATGCGCTACGTGATCCTGCCGCAGGCGATCAAGCGCATCCTGCCCGCGATGGGCAACCAGTTCATCTACGTCGTCAAGATGTCCTCGCTGGTGTCGATCATCGGTGCGCCCGAGCTGACCCGCAAGGCGAACGAACTGATCGTCACCGAGTATCGCGCGCTTGAAATCTACACGATTCTGGCGCTGGAATATCTCGTGCTGGTGCTGATCCTGTCCGCCGGGGTGCGCTGGCTCGAACGCCGGATGGGCGCTGACGAGAGGACCGCGAGATGAGCGCATGGATCAGAATGGTCCCGGATGGCGAGGCTGACCCGGATCTCGCCGATGCACTGGCGGGCGCGCGGACCCCGCATGGCACGGTCGACAATGTGCTGCGCGTGCATTCGCTCCGCCCGAACACGATGCGCGGGCACATGAAGCTCTACAAGGCAGCGCTGCATGATGAGGCCAACACGCTGCCGTTGTGGCTGCAGGAGACAATCGCGTCCTATGTCAGCGTTCTGAACTCCTGCGACTATTCCTATGCAAACCACTGGGCGAACGCGCGGCATCTGATCGGAAACGAGGCGCGGGCCGATGCCATCGAGACGGCACTGCACGCCCGCCGTCTGGGCGATGTGTTCCAGGGCCGGGAACTCGCGCTGCTGCGCTATGCCGAGAAGCTGACCCTGACGCCGGGGCGCATGGAGGAGAGCGATATCGCGCCGCTCCGGGCTGCCGGGATCGAGGACGGCGAGATCCTCGAGGCAAACCAGATCATCTGCTACTTCAATTACGTCAACCGCTCGATCAACGGCCTGGGGGTCACGACGGCCGGGGACATCGTGGGGTATTACTCGACGACAGGAGGAGACGATTCCAATGCGACCTGACCGGCGTATTGGCGAGCCCGCCGCCATCCTTGTGCGGGCGATACTCTGATGGCCTACGCGACCGCACGCACGCTCGAGGCCGAACAGATCCCGGTGATCGACATCACGCCATTGCGCGACGGCTCCGATCCATCCGGTGTCGCGCGGGCACTGCACGCGGCGAGCACGGGTCTCGGCTTCATCTATGTGACCGGGCACGGCATTCCCGAGGAAACGATCACTGCGGCGCGGGACACGGCTTATGCATTCTTTCGGTCGGACGACGCCGGCAAGGCCGAGGTCCGCGTCTCGGGCGCCCATCGCGGCTGGCTCGCACGCGGCGGCGCCAAGATGCAGGACGATGCCAAGGCCGACCTGAAGGAGAGCTTCATCTGGGGGCTCGACACCCCCGGCGGCGCGCTGCCCGACGATCATCCGCTGCGCGGCGTCAACCGCTGGCCGGGCACCGTGCCCGAACTTCGCACGGTCTCGACCGCCTATTTCGACGCGGCGCACCAGGTCGCGCACCATCTGATGCGCGGTTTTGCGATCGGACTTGGGCTGGATCCGAAGTTCTTCCTGCAGACCGCGGACAAGCCGCTGAGCCGCGCGTCCTATGTCTATTATCCGGCACAGCCGCCGGAGATGGGTGCCGATCAGTTCGGTGTCGGGCCGCACACCGATTTCGGCGTGCTCACGGTGCTGTGCCAGGACGATGTCGGCGGGCTTCAGGTTCAGGACGTGAGCGGCGACTGGATTCAGGCGCCGCCGATCCCGGGCTCGCTGATCGTCAACGTCGCCGACCTGCTGGCGCGCTGGACCGGTGGCGCCTACAAGTCCACACCACACCGGGTGGTGAACAGTTCGGGGCGCGAGCGGTTATCGCTGGTGCTCGCCTGGGACCCGAATCCGGAGACGCTGATCGACGCGCGGCAGGTGCACGGACCGGGCGTCACGGCCGCCGAGGAACCGATCGCCTGCGGGGATTATCTGCTCTGGCGGTTCGGCAAGGCCTTTGCCTATCGCAAGGGCACAGCGACGTGAAACTGCTCCACGAGCAAGCGGGGACGCATCCGCTTCATCTCGATGAGGGCGATCCGCGTGCCGGGGCGCGCAACCTGCTGCTGGACTGCGCTGGTCTGGTCGCCGGGCAGCGCGTGGTGATCCTCGCCGAAGACCCCGCGCTGGGCTGGTATGACGCCGAGGCGCCGGAGGTCACGGCCGAGACGGCGCGCGACATGGGCGGCGATGTCGCCCTGCTCCGGGTCGGCGGGCCGGATGCCGCCCTTGCACCGGGGCTCGACCGGCTGGCGGCACAGGCCGATATCGTGATTTTCTTCGCCCGGATTGGCGATCAGGCCCGGTTCTGCGAGCGGCCCTATCCGGGGCACTGCGTGATGGTCTACGCCCGGACGGCCGCGGCGCTGGGATCGCCCTTTGGCAGCCGTCCCCATCGGGAAATGCTCGGCCTGAAATCGGCGGTGCATGACCGCCTGTTCGGCGCGACCGCGGTCCGCGTGACCTGTCCGAAGGGCACGGACCTGTCCGGAAAGGTGCCGAACATCCAACCGGAAAGCGCATCCGACGTCACCATTTTGCGGTTTCCGATGTGCGTGCCGGCGCCGATGCCTGCGGCAACGTTTTCGGGTCGCGTGGTGCTGAGCGGCTGGCTGACGCCGACCGGTTCCCGGGTCTATCACCCGAACT
The DNA here is from genome assembly GCA_039184865.1 of Pseudomonadota bacterium. Lineage (GTDB taxonomy): Bacteria > Pseudomonadota > Alphaproteobacteria > Rhodobacterales > Rhodobacteraceae > Thermohalobaculum. The sequence goes on from JBCDAV010000017.1 coordinate 35,780, forward strand.
CTCTGCGGCTGGAGCACGACGTGGTCGCCGAGATCGAGAACGGGCGTATCGCCGGTCTGTCCGGTCCGTCGCGCGCGGTCGAGGCGATCCGGCGTCACTATGACAGGGTCGCGACGCAATTTGGCCTGGACGCAGACGCGGTACATTCCTTCCACGCCGGTCTGCACGACGGGTGTTTCCACAACAGGCCCATCGAGGACGATCCCGATCTCTGGTCGAACACGATCTTCGGGTCGCCGGGGTATCTGCATTTTCACACCTGCGGTGCCGAACCGCCGGGAGAGATCTGCTGGATGATCGAGAACCCGACGGTGAGCGCGGACGATATCGAGATCTGGTCGGCGGGCCGCCTTATGCTGAACTGACGACAGCGCGGCCCCGCGATCACGCGGATCGCGAGAAGACGGCATCCACCGCGATCGGCCCGTCCGCAGCAACCTGCCCCTGATCATAGAGCCCGATCAGGCTCGCCAGCACATTGCGCTGCGCGGCCCCGTGCAGCGCGGGATCGACATCTGTGTAGATCTCGCGCGTGAGGGTCGCGGCATTCTTCGATCCATCGACAAGAGCCGACAGGATCTGCTCCAGCCGCTTCTGGCGATGAGCGCGCTGATAGGCGAGCATGGCGTGCGGCTCCTCGACCGGGTGGCCGTGGCCGGGGAGGTAAAGGCCGTCTTCGCTCCGCGCGGCGAGCCGCTCGAGCGAGGCCATGAAGGCGGCCATGTCTCCATCGGGGGGTGACACCAGCGTGGTCGCAAATCCCATCACGAGGTCGCCGGTGAACACGATGCCAGTGCCCTCGAGCGCCAGGCTGATATGGTTCGAGAGATGACCGGGCGTGTAGAGCGCGGTGAGGGTCCAGTCCGGGCCGGAGACGCTTTCTCCATCGGCCAGTATCCGGTCGGGTGCGAACGAAAGATCGCCGCCTTCGCCACCGCCGATCTCGGCCCCGGTATCGATCAGCGACTGCATGGTCGGCGTGATCCCGGCGCCGTGCGCGCCCCAGGCCCAGACCGGCGCGCCCGTCCGCTCGGCGAGAACTCGCGCGCCGGGAGAGTGATCGCGGTGACTGTGGGTTACGATGATGTCGGTGATCCGCTCATCCGGCGCGAGTGCCCGCAGGACGGCGTCGAGATGTTCTGCATCTTCAGGACCGGGATCGATCAGGGCGACATCGCCCTCACCGACCAGATAGGTTTGCGTTCCGGTGAACGTGTAGGCGGAGGGATTGCGGCAGGTGATCCGGCGCACGTTCGGCGCAATGTGCACCGGCGTGCCGTGCTCGACCGCCGGATCCTTGTTGAACGGATCGTTCATCGCGCGCTCCAGTGGCTTGTCAGCCATCTCACTGCCCCATAAGCCTAGCCTTCATGGACAGGCTGGCCTCCAATCTCAAGCGCTACCTGCCGAACAGCCTGTTCGGGCGGGCGCTTATGATTCTGGTGCTTCCGATCATCCTGCTGCAGGCAGTGGTCGCGCTGGTGTTCATTCAGCGCCACTATGACGGGGTGACCGCGCAGATGGCGAGCTCGATCGCGCGGGAGATCAACTACGCGATCGATGTGGTCGACCGTGCGGCGGACGCTGACGAGGCGCGCCAGATGATGGAGCAATTGAGTACGCCGCTCGGGCTGGAACTGGGCTTGAGCGAGGGCGACACCGTGGCACCGTCGGCTCTGCGGGAGTTCTACGATGTCACCGGCGGCGTCATCGCGGAAACCCTGCGCGACGAGGTCAGCCAGCCAGTCGCACTCGACATGGTGAGCCTGTCCAAGCTGGTCGATGTGCGCGCGGCGACCTCAAAGGGGGTGCTGCGCATCCTGATCCCGCGCCGCCGGATGAACGCCGCCAACCCGCACCTGCTGCTGGTCTGGATGGGTGCCAGCGCGCTCCTGCTGACCGGGATCGCCATCGTCTTTCTGCGCAACCAGATCCGCCCGATCCGCGATCTGGCGAAAACCGCGGCGGCGTTCGGGCGGGGCAGATCGACGCCGTTCCGGCCTTCGGGGGCCGAGGAAGTGCGCCGCGCCGGTGCGGCCTTTCTCGATATGCGCAATCGCATCGAACGCCATGTCGATCAGCGCACCAGCATGCTGTCAGGCGTGAGCCACGACCTGAAAACGCCGTTGACGCGGATGAAGCTGGCGCTGGCGGTGTCCGACGACACGCCGGAGACCAAGGAACTGACGCGCGACGTCAACGAGATGGAACAGATGCTCGCGGCGTTCCTGGCCTTTGCGCGCGGCGAAGGCGGAGAGGACTCGGCCCCGGCCTCGCCGGTCGATCTCGCCGAGGAGGTCGCGCATGATGCCCGGCGGCGCCACGCCGAGGTATCGGTCTTCGCGCAGGTTGAGACGCCGGAGTCGCCATTGATCGAAATGCGCCGCCGCGCTGTGAAGCGCGCGCTGGCCAATCTGGTCGAGAACGCCGTGATCTACGGCGAACGGGCGGCGATCTCGGTCCGGTTGACGCGAAAATTCGTGGAGTTCGTTGTTGAAGATGACGGCCCGGGGATCCCCGCCGAGCAGCGCGACGAGGCGCTCAAGCCCTTCACCCGGCTGGATGCGGCGCGCAATCAGAACGAAACCTCGGGCACCGGCCTCGGGCTGTCGATTGCGCTGGATATCGCGCGCAGCCATGGCGGATCGCTGCGCTTCGAAGACAGTGAGCGCATGGGAGGTCTGCGGGTCAGCCTGCTGCTGCCGCGCTGAGCGCGACCTCAGACGAAGATGAAATCGTCCGCGCCGATATCCGAGACCAGCAGGTTGCGCGCGGTGTTCGTGACGTAGAGCGTCTCGGCGCCGTGCGAGATGGCAACGCGGCCCGCGTTGTGCTGCGTGACGGTCAGGGCCGTGATGTCCGAAGCGCCCCAGGCCACGACATTGATCTGGTCGAAGCCGTCCTGAAAATCCTTGATCAGATCGACCTCGCCGTCGGCGGCAAGCACGAAATAGTCGGCACCGCCGCGACCGAACATCGAGTCGATCCCGGCATCGTCATGGATCTCTTCGGCGGCGATCGTGCCGATCAGCTTGTCGTTGCCGGTTGTACCCGAAATCACAGGGAGCGGCGCGTTCGGATCGGTGAAAATGAAGTCGTCTGCCGAGAAATCCGCTGCCGTCAGGCTGCGACTGCCATCGTCAACGACCAGCGTCTCATCGCCGAAGACGATGCGCACGCGGCCGGAATGGTGGTCCGACACCGTTAGCTCGACATAATTGAAGACGCCCCACTCGGTGATATCGATAACATCGACGCTATCCTCGAAGTCGAGGATCGAGTCGGGTTTGCGGTCCGCGGACATCTGGAACGTGTCGGTCCCGGTGCCACCGGTCATCCGGTCGAAGCCGAGACCGTCCATGAACAGGTCGTCTCCGGCGCCGCCGTCGAGGATATCGCGCCCTTGCCCGGCCACGAGTGTGTCGTCGCCGTCACCGCCCGAAAGCACATCGGTTCCGATCCCACCATCGAGGGAATCCGCGCCGTCGCCACCATCGAGCGTGTCGAACCCGTGCCCGCCGATCAGCACATCGTCGCCATCCCCGCCGGAAATGTCGTCGTCGCCGCCCTTGCCATCGAGCGTATCGGCGTTCACGCCGCCCAGAATGTCCTCGTTGAGCGACGTCCCGGTCAGAGAGGTATGCGCGCTGCCCAGCGTCTGGCCGGACACCAGCGTTGCCCGCGCAAAGTCGTCGGCGTCGAGACCTGCCGCATCGATTGTCGCGCCGAGTTGCGTGTAGATATCTCCGAGAGGCTCGAAGCCGGTCGAATGCAAACCGCCGACATACTGAATATCGAGGCTGACGATGCCGGCGAGATAGGTCTCCTGAAATCCGTCGCCGTCGACATCGTTGGTGAGCCACATGCCGGAGCCGCTCTGTCCGGAATAGACCTGCATCCCGATATTCGACGACAGAACGGTCATGTCGCCGTTTCCGGTCGGCACGGTCAGGTGCGAGTTGGTCGCGAGGGTTCCTGTCACCTCGACCATGGTCGAGCCATCGAAACCTCCGTCAACGGGAAAGCCGAAGGTCGTCAGGGTTCCGGACGCCTCGTCCGGATCGGCATAGATGATCATCGGGATCGAAACGTCAGTCGTGTCCGGCGTGACCACCGATGAGATGTCCGCGCCGCCGGTCGTACCCCAGCCGTGGTTCTCGAACGTGCTGGAGAAATCCGGCCCCGTGACCGTGTGCGTCGATGGAGACGCCAGACCCGCGGCCGTGGTCACCCGGTAGTCCTCGGCCGAACGCGGCGCGTCGGGATTGACGAACTGGAAGAAGACGTGGCCGGCGCTGAGATAAAGCCCCGCCCCGATGTGGACGAGCGTTCCGTCCTGATCGGACGTCACGCCGCTCTGCGTCCGGTCGACCGACGCCGTCGCGAGGGCGCGTACGTCCGTCGTGTTCACATCTACTGGCGTGGCCATGGTCTCCCCCGGCATCATCCGTGATGAACGGAAAAACTACGGGAGAAATTCTGATAAACCTTGAAGGATAAGAGTTAATCGGAAATCCGAGACGATTTTTTCGAGATTTTTCGACGGATCGAAACTGACAGGTCAGCTCATCCGCGAGCCGTTCGGGACGGGATGCTCGAGCGACAACAGCACGACCTCACCAGCCGCGTCATGCGCGCCGAGGGTCAGGACCTCGGACATGAACGGCCCGATCTGGCGCGGCGGGAAATTCACGACGGCCATGACCTGGCGGCCGATCATCTGCTCGGGCGTGTAATGTGCCGTAATCTGTGCGGAGGTCTTCTTGACGCCGATATCGGTGCCGAAGTCGATCCAGAGCTTCATCGCGGGCTTGCGCGCTTCCGGAAACGGCTGGGCGTCGGTGACCGTCCCGGCCCGGATATCGACTTTCAGGAAATCGTCGAAACTGATCTGGTCGCTCATGATGGATCCTCCCGCGGCGGCATCCCGTATTCCGGACATGTTGATCAGGCAACAGAAAACCGCCCGCGAGGGAGGGCGCGGACGGTCTCTTGAGCGGCGGCTGGGAGGTACCCGTCGCCCTTGGGGTAAGTCTTCGGTCTCAGTTGGCCAGCTTGCCGGTCGCTTCCTGCATCTCGGCGAATGCTTCTTCGGCGCGCGATTTCAGGATCTCGAACGCGTCGGTGTTTGTCGAGTTGGCCATCTCGGCGACTTCCTTGACGTCGGACATCGCCTTTTCCATCGCGGTCTTCAGGGTCTCGTAGTTTGCCTGAGCCGACTCGACGGTCATGCCCTGACCCTGCAGCGCGTTGATCCGGTCCTTCGTCTCGGCAATCGCAGCCTCGAACATCTCGGTCTGGCGCTTGGCGATCGCGGCGTAGCCGGAATAGGCGGTCTTGTTGGCCTCGACGAAGGCGGCCATGTTCTTCTTCTGCGCTTCCTGGAAGACGCCCATGTCGAATGTCGGGAATTCCGGCATCTTGTCGAAGCCCGGAAGTTTGTCAAAGCCCGGGACCTTCATTGCGTCGGTCATGGCGTTGAAGTCGAAGAACGGAAACTTGTCCATCATTGGTCTGCTCCTGTGTTCCGGACCTGTCTGCATGACGTGTCCTCGGTGGCTGGAGCCAATATTGTGCGCCGCAACACGAAATGCAAGGTGTTTTTTGTGCGCCGCACAATTTTGCGTCGACGTGGTGTTCAGATCCTCTGAGAGACCTCAGGCGGTTCCGTAGGCATCGTCGATGGCAATCGTCATCGCTTCCTGCGGCGACTGGTTCGACCATCCGACCAACTGGAATGCCGGGTAGAACTTCTCGGCATAGGCCACCGCGGTCATCACCATCGCCTCGATCTGCTCGACGGTCGCCGTGGCACCGCCCGCGAGGGTCAGCCCGTAGCGGAACGCCATCATCTTCTGGTCGGGCCAGAGCGTGAACCCGCCGCACCAGACCCGGTCATTGACCATATTGATCAGAGCGAGCATCTCGTCCATGCGCTCTTCGGGCGGCGTAAGCTCGAAGGTGCAGACGAGGCGCAGCATGTCGTCATAGCTCGACCAGTTGAGATTGACCGAATAGACGCGCCAGTGCCCTTCGATCGCCATCGCGATCTGGTCTTCGCCGACGCGGTCGAATTCCCAGTCGGCATGTTCCGCGACGGTTTCCACGATGTCGATGGGATGAATGTCGGTGGATAGGAAATCTTGCTCGAGTGCTGACATTGCCTCACTGCCCCATTTTGTGGTGGCTCTGTGAGGTTGGCCCACAGGAGCCCCTGGGTTGCCATATACCGGGCGGCTGCTCTTCTCGCCCACGAGATATGGTGTCAGGAAACCAGTGGATGTAAAGATGATTCTGCTGCCACCAAGAAATATTCACAGCTGAGTGTGGATAAACTCGGCTGGGCTTCCCCGGATGCGGAGTCAGTCTCCGAACGGGCTGCCACCGTTGGCGCCGTTGAACAGGAGGAACAACCAGACCGCGCCGACGCCGATCAGGGCGAGACCGCCGTAGAGCACGAACTCGACGTCGACCGAGATGCCCAAGAACGCGACCCCGCCGCCGATCACGATCAGGACGATCGGAATGAGCAGGGCCAGAATCCCTCGGCCGAGGGCTTTGAGCAGGTCGATCATGTTCTCTCCCTCGGTTGCACTAGCGCCAATCCGAGCATCATAACGATCAAAGATGCCCAGACCCAGATCGAGTTCTGCTCGCCCAGAACGATGATCCCCAGAAACACGCCGGCCAGCGTGACGACATAGCCCACCTGTGCTGCGAAGACCGGACCCGCGCGCGAGATCAGCCACACGAAACCCGCATAGGCGCCGACATGGCAGGCGGTCATGGCGATCAGAGACAGCTCGGCGAGGTCGAAGGCGCCGAGCATCATGATCTCTCCGCTCACGAACACCGCGGGAAGCAGAAGCAGCAGCGCTGCCCAGAAAAGACCGCACATGGTCTGCATCGGATCTATATCCCGGGGTTGAGCGCGGCCTATGTAGAGGTTTTCGATCGTGTAGCAGAGGCTCGTCAGGAGCGGCAGGGCAAGCCAGGCGACCTTTTCGGGCTCCGGCAGGCTGGCGTCGGGCACCACGAGGAACAGAACCGCGACGGCGCCGAAGATCAGGCCGAGACTGCGGACCCCGTCCAGGCGCTCCATGCGTATGATGATTGCCCCGAGATAGGTCATGATCGGAACCATGGCGATGACGATGGACATCACGCCGACCGGCAGGTGCTGCATCCCGGTGTAGCCGAGCACGTGCGGCAGGGCCGTGCCGGTCAGTCCACACACGGCGTAGAAGATCAGATGGCGGCGGGTCAGCGGCAGGCTTTGCCCGCGCACGATCAACAAGGCGGCCAGCGCAACGGCCCCAAGCACGGTGCCGGTGAAGCTGATCCCGACCGGGTGGTGGCCGGCGTTTACGACGAGCTTCGAAAAAAGCTGCGTGCTGCCCCAGGCGAGCCCGCACAACAGCATGACCAGCCAGAAAGCCGCGTTGGTCCGAGCACCCGAGCGGAGAACCTGCTGCTCAGCCATGCCGCGCCGACATCACTCGGTGTCCGCGAGTTTTGCCTCCAGCGCAGCGATACGCTCCTGCAGGGTTTCGTTTTCCTCGCGCGCCTTGACCGCCATTTCGCGCACGGCGTCGAATTCCTCGCGGGTGACGAGATTGCTCTCGGCCAGAAACCGCTCCATCATGCTGCGCACGGCGGTTTGCGCCTCGTCCCGCGCGCCTTGTGCGACCCCGGCCGCGTTGGTCATCAGTTGACTGAGATCGTCAAAGAACTTCGAGCGCGTCTGCATGTTCTCACCGCCTGTCGTATCGCCACGCATATATGGCGTCACCCGCCCCCTTGGCAACCGCCCTCGGGCAGGCTTGCCGCCGGTCCGGCTTGCAGCGATAACACGGCTCAAGAGCCAACGAATACAACGGCCCGAGCCTGGGGAGAGATCGGATGCCTACGCCACCGTTTCGCGCTGATCATGTCGGCAGCCTGTTGCGCCCGAAGAGCGTCAAACAGGCCCGCAGGGAGCATCTCGAAAACGGAACTCTCTCGGCGGAGGGACTTGCAGAGGTCGAGAATGCCGCGATCCGCGACTCGATCCGGATGCAGGAGGACGTCGGCCTCAAGGCCGTGACGGATGGCGAGGCACGCCGGTCCTTCTGGCACTACGACTTCATGGGGATGCTGACGGGGCTCGATCTGGTCGAACGCGACGAGGGCGTGCAGTTCGCCGGGGTCAAGCTGAGGCCGATCTTTCCGACGATCTCCGGGCCGCTCGACTTCCCGGACGACCATCCGATGCTGGAACATTACCGCTTCGTTGCGGCGAACACTGCGGTCATGCCGAAGATCTCGATCCCCGGCCCGTCCTGCTGCCATTTCCGGACGGCACTGGATGACATCGCCGTGCCCGAATACCGCGATATCGAAGTGTTCACAGCCGCAATCGCCGCAACCTACAGGAAGGCGGTTCAGGCGTTCTACGATGCCGGTTGCCGTTACCTGCAGATGGACGACATCTTTTTTGCCTATCTCTGCGATCCCAAGCACCGCGCCCAGAAAGAGGCGCAGGGCCAGGATCCGGACTGGCTGATCGAGCGCTACGCGTGGATGATGCGCGAGGCCATTCGGGATCGCCCCGACGACATGGTGATCGGAATGCACATGTGCCGGGGCAATTTCCGTTCCACCCATGCGGCTGAGGGCGCTTATGACCCTGCGGCGGACGCCGTGTTCAACCAGACCGGGGTCGACATCTTCTTCATGGAGTATGACACCGAGCGCGCCGGAGGGCTGGAGCCGTTGAGATTGCTCTCGAAAGGCAAGCAGCGCGTCATGCCGGGGTTCGTGACCACCAAGACAGCACCGCTGGAAGACATCGACGATCTGCGCAGAAGGTTTGACGAAGCAGCAGGCTTTGCCGATCTCGACCAGCTCGGCATCGCGCCGCAGTGCGGCTTTGCCTCGACCGAAGAGGGCAACACGATCACCGAGGACGATCAACGGCGCAAGCTGGAGCTGGTCGTGCGAACCGCAGAAGCCGTCTGGGGCAGTGTCTGAAGCGAAGAGGCCGCAATATGGGCGTACCCGATCCCGAGCGTGATCCGCAGTTCTACGCCGGCGTTCCATTGCGCCGGTTCGTGGCGTTTCTGATCGATTTCGTGATCGTGATGTTCCTGCTGCTGTGCATGGCATTTGTCGGTGGCGCCCTGTCGCTCGGCACGATCTTTCTCGCAGGGCCGCTGCTTATGGTGATGTTCGGCGCCGTCGGGTTTCTCTATCGCTGGATCATGATCGCTCAACGTTCGGCGACGGTCGGGATGATGATCACCGGGATCGAGATCCGCGACCGGGAAGGCGACCGGATGGCGCAACTCACGGCGTTCATCCACACGGCGGGGTTCTACGTGACCTATTTCTTCCTGCCGCTGCTGTTCATCGGCTGGTTCCTGATGTTGACCTCGCCCCACCGGCGCGCCATGCATGACCTGATTCTCGGTTCGGTGGTGATCAACCGCCCAGCCTGAGCCAGCCCCCTCGCAGCAGTGCAGAATGCAATAAATTTCCGCTGTGCGGGCGGATGTTCTTCGGCGGGACAAACACAAGTGTATTTGATCCATTTTTCTCTAAATCTGACGTTCGCGCCGCGTGACAACACGGGCGAATTCGGTATCGTTGCGAAGTTGGTAACGAGTTCGGAGTCCGGATGAGCCATCACGAAACTTCCCTCAAGGCTCAGTTCTATCTGACAGCGCCTCAACCTTGCGCTTACCTGGAAGGGCGCGAGGAGCGGAAGGTTTTCACGACGCTCAATGGCACGTCTGCAGTTTCGGTCAACGATGCGCTGAGCCACAAGGGATTTCGGCGCAGCCAATCGGTCATCTACCGTCCTGCCTGCGTCGGTTGCTCGGCCTGTCTGTCGATCCGCGTTCCGGTTTCGGCATTCAAGGCTGGCAAGACGCAGCGGCGCATCCTGAAGCGCAATGCCGATCTGGCGCGCCGGCCGTGCGAGGCCTGGGCGACCGAGACGCAGTTCGCACTGTTCCGCCGATATCTCGGCGATCGTCACGCGGACGGCGGCATGGCGGATATGGACGCGTTCGACTATGCCTCGATGGTCGACGAGACGCCGGTGAACTCGATGGTCGTCGAATATCACGACACGGACCCGGAGACCGGAAACACGACGCTGGTGGCGGCGTGTCTGAGCGACATCCTCGGCGACGGCCTGTCAATGGTCTATTCGTTCTTTGACCCGGCCTACAGCGATCGCAGCCTCGGCAGCTTCATGATCCTCGATCATATCGAAATGGCGCGCGAAATGGGGCTGGCGCACGTCTATCTCGGGTATTGGGTCGCCGGTTCGAGAAAGATGGACTACAAGATCAGCTTCCGGCCATTTGAGCTTTGCGACGGTTCCAGCTGGCACCGTTTCGACAGCCGCGAAATGTTCGACGCCTGGCAGGTCAGGCGAATGACGCTGATTCAGGACCGGTTGCTGGGCTGATACAGACCACAATAAGAACCGGCTTTTCCGAATACCGGAAATCACTTACGCGAGGCTGACAAGGACTTGGCGATTTTTCGCCACTTTCCAATGCGAAGAATTTACATTGGCGGAGCAATGACTATTGTGCGCCGCTCATAGAACAGATGGCAAAGCCGTACTCCGGCTTTCGGGGGACATCGAGGGGAAACCGTTGGATCGTCGAGCATTTTTCCAGCGCGCAACCGCCGGAGCGACAGGCGCAGCAGCACTTGCTGCACCCGCCCTGTCGCAGGACAGACAGCGGTTGCGAATGGTGACCTCATGGCCCCGGAACTTCCCCGGTCTCGGCACCGGAGCCCAGCGCATCGCCGACCGGATCACGCAGACGAGCGGCGGCAGGCTCGAGGTCAAGCTGTTCTCGTCTGGCGAACTCGTCCCGGCTTTCGGCGTGTTCGATGCCGTCGCCTCGGGCGAGGCGACGATGTACCACTCAGCCGAATACTATTTCGAGAAGAAGCACCGCGGGTTCAACTTTTTCACGTCAGTCCCGCTCGGCCTGACGACCAAGGAAATGAATTCCTGGATCGCCTATGGGGGCGGGCAGGAATTGTGGGACGAACTGTCCGGCGGTTTCGGCGTGAAGTCGCTTCTGGCCGGGAACACCGGCGTCCAGATGGGCGGCTGGTTCCGCGAAGCCGTCACCACGATGGACGATTTAAAGAAGCTGACCTTCCGGATGCCGGGCCTCGGCGGTGAGACGCTGCGCCAGATCGGTGCCAATGCGATCTCACTGCCAGGTGGTGAGATCTTCGAGGCCGTCCAGTCGGGCAAGATCGACGCGACGGAATGGGTCGGCCCCTACAACGATCTGGCCTTCGGGATCCAGAAGCTGCTCAAGGTCTACATGTATCCGGGGTTCCACGAGCCGGGCACGGTTTCGTCGCTCGGGATCAACCGGGTCTGGTGGGACGGGCTGACGGACAGTGACCGGACCCTGATCCAGGCCTGTGCCGAGGCCGAGAACGATGTGATGATCGCCGAGTACAACGCCAACAACGGCAGCTCGTTGCGCGAACTGACCTCCGAGCACGACGTCGTGCTGAACGCTTTCCCGCAGGATGTCTGGTCCGAGATCGCCAAGGTTGGCGATCAGGTCGTCGCCGATGCGGCGCGGGACGATCTGACAAGCGCGAAAATCTACAGCAGCTACAAGCGGTTCCGAAAATCGGTCGCGAGCTGGTCCGCGATTTCCGATCAGGCCTATCTGCGCGCCCGCGCCGATGTGCTTGGACAGGTCTGAGGAGGCCGGGCGATGACCAAAGCAATCGACCGTCGTCAGATCCTCGGCTCCGCCGCCACCGCCGGAGCGGCAGCCCTGGCGACGCCCGCGATCGCGCAGGGCGCGCCGCGCAAGCTGTCGCTGGTCACGAGCTGGCCGAGGAAGTCCCTGATCCTGCCGCAGTCGGCCGAGCGGGTCGCCAACACGATCACGCAGCTCACGAACGGTCAGATCGAATTCGAGATCTTCCATTCCGGCGAAAAGGTCGAGCCGTTCGAGGTGCAGGACGCCGTCGGGAACGGCGTCGCCGATTGCTACCACTCGGTCGAGCAGTACTTCATCAAGAAACACCCGGCATTCGTCTTCTTCTCGGCGGTGCCCTTCGGACTGGTCGCGCACGAGATGTCGGGTTGGCTGAAGTTCGGCGGCGGGCAGGAGTTCTGGGACGAACTTTCCGGCGCATTCGGCGTGCGCGCGCTGATGGCCGGAAGTCCCGGCGCCCAGATGGGCGGCTGGTTCCCAAAACCGATCAACACCACCGCGGATTTCGAGGGGATCAAGTTCCGGATCCCGGGTGCAGCGGGCAAGGTATATGCGGCAGCCGGTGTCGACACCGTGAACCTGCCGGGGTCGCAGCTTGTCGAGGCCCTGTTCGGCGGCGACATTCAGGCGGTCGAGTGGATCGGCCCCTATCTCGATCTCGACTACGGCTTCGTGAAGCTTCTGCCCCACTACATGTATCCGGGCTGGCACGATCCCGGCGGCATTCGGTCCTTCGGGATCAACGCGGCGTTGTTCGCGCAGCTTTCGCCGACGGAGCAGGCGGTCTTCGAACTCGCCGCAGCCCGCGAAAATACGTTGCTCGAAGCCGAATTGAACAAGCTCAACGGCGAGTCCGTGGTGTCGATGAAGCGCGAGTACGGCGCTCAGGTCCACAAGTTCCCCGATGATTTTCTGAAGGAACTGTTCCGGCTGTCGACCGAAACCTTCGACGAGACCGCCGCCCACGACAACCTCGCCGGGCGCATCCACAAGAGCTACTTCGCCTATCGCGACACGGTCGCCGAATACGCTGCGGTCAGTTCTTCGGCGTATCTGGAAGCCCGGAACACCGCGCTCGCGCTGAACAAGGTCTCTCGCTACGACGATTGAGGCAAAACGGGTCTAGCTCACGCAGGGGAGCCGCCATGACGCGCCGGGTCAGCGATGTTGCATTCACTGACGCCGTGAAGGCGCGGCAGGAGCGGTTGGGCTCGCGCGCGGAGCAGGATCGGCGCGACTTTCAGGATCGCGTTACCCCGCAGCTTGCAGACTTCCTCGCCAAGCGCACGAGCTTCTATCTGGCGACCACATCAGAGACCGGACACCCGTACATCCAGCATCGCGGCGGGCCAGCAGGATTTCTCAAGGTTCTGGATGACCAGACGCTGGCTTTCGCCGACTTCGCCGGGAACCGGCAGTACATCACGACCGGCAACCTCGAGGGCAACGACCGGGTCCATCTGTTTTTCATGGACTATGCGAACTCGAGCAGGATCAAGCTCTGGGGACGGGCGCGCGTTGTGGAAGACGACACGGAGTTGCTGATAAGCCTGCAGGACCAGCCTTATAGCGGGCGCCCCGAACGTGCTGTCGTGATCACGCTCGAGGCCTGGGACGTCAATTGCCCGCAGCACATTCCTTCCCTCTATTCCGAGGAGACGATCCGGCTTGTCACCCGGAAGCTGAGCATGCGCATCGCGGAACTCGAGGCGGAAAATGCGGAACTCAAGCAATGGATCGGCAAGCCCTGATCCGGTCCCGGCGCCACGCTGACCCTTGGAATATCAGATGCGCGCTTGACCCGGGCGATCCGCCGCGCCCATCTGCCTCCTGACCTCGTCAAGACCGCACAGGACCAGACACGACCATGGATGTCATCGACGCAATTCTGAACCGCAAATCGATCCGCGCCTTTACCGATCAGGAGGTGTCGAAGGAACTCGTCGAAGAAGTTCTGACGATCGCACAGCGCTCGCCCAGCGGCACCAACACGCAGCCCTGGCACACTTATGTCTGCACCGGCGAGGTTCGCGATGCGATCGTCAGGGATACGCTGGAACTGGTGGAAAGTGGTGCGGCTGACAGCTACGAGGCGCTCAACTACTACCCGGATCGCTGGAAGGATGTGCACCGCGACCGTCGGCGCGGCATCGGTTGGATGCTTTACGGGTCGCTCGGCATCCAGAAAGGCGACCGCGAGGCTGCCGCGAAGCAGGCCGCGCGCAACTTCATGTTCTTCGACGCGCCCGTCGGGATCTTCGTCACCATCGACGGATACCTGTTGGACGGGTCGTTTGCCGACGCCGGGATGTATATCCAGACGATCATGCTGGCCGCGCGCGGCAAGGGTCTGGAAACCTGCCCGCAAGCGGCGTGGATCCCGTTTCAGGGACCGCTGCGCAGGCATCTCGGCATCCCGGAAGACGAGAAACTGGTGAGCGGCATGTCCTTGGGATACGCGAACTGGGACGCAGTGGAGAACGGTATCGTCTCGGAGCGCGAAGAGTTCGAAAGTGTCGTCAATTGGCGCGGGTTCAACTGACCGCTTGGCGCGACAGTCGCTGCCTCAGCCCCGCGCGATCGTCCGACGATAGAGAATGAACGGCGGCAGACCGGAGTCGCGCGTCGCGAGACCGGTTTCGATAAATCCTGCTTTGACGGCAATGCGTCGTGAGGCGAAGTTTTCGCGGGCAATGCGGGCATCGATGATGTTGAAACGATCAGAATCCGCTGCTGCGAGGGCGTCGCGCACGATCCTGGAACCGATCCCGCGGCCCTGACAGAAGGGTGCGACGAACCACGACATCAACTGCCCGGAGATCTTCACGCCGCCCAGGACGCGCCCCGATGGTTCGTCGACCGCGATCCGGCGATAAACACCCTGCCCGACCGGTCTCGTCCACTGTTTGATCGCTTCGCCGGGCGCGACACGGACACCGGCATAGAGGTCCTGCCGCAACCCGTCCTCGGTCAGCAGATCGACGAGTTCAGACGCCATGTTCTCCGTGAACGGCATCAGTCGCAAATCCGGAAGCATCGCGGACTGCGTTTCGTGCGAATGCTGATCTGAGGAGCATTCCGGCACTGTCCTAGCTTGCTTTGGCCCGCAGGTGCTCATGGATCGTGTTGTAGCGCTTCAAGGACGTCACCGGGTCCAGTTCGGCCATATCGAGGCTGAGCGCCAGTGGCTGCGATACACGCGCTTTCAGGAACGCCTCGGCGGCTTTGTAGATCGCGTCGGCAGCCGCCTCGCGGACGCTTTCCGTACGACCGGCGCCGACCTTGCAGATCATGTTGACATAGCCGTAAGCGGGATCGCCATCGGCGATGACGTAAGTATGGGACGCAAATGCGCGCACCCGGATGCCGCCGAGTGGAAAGATCCCGGTCTCGAGCATCGCGTCGCGCATCGATGCGCAGAACGCCGCCATGTCCACCGTGTCCTCGAGATTGTCGGAATACTCGACTGTCAGATGCGGCATCGCGCGCTCCCGGTTGACCCTCTCCCTGCCCCCTGTCACTACGGCGCTTACGCGACCCGGGCAAGGGAGGGACCTGTCATGCGTCTGATCACCTTCACCACCGACGAGGGCCATCGGGTCGGTGCCGTCGACGATGATCGGGTGTTCGACCTGAGCGCGCGTATCCGGGCGCCGGGCATGCGCTGGATGTTTCAGGGTGACATGCTCGCGAAGGCCGAAGAGGCCATGAAAGGAGATGCGGACTTCAAGCTGGATGAAGTGACCCTGGCGCTGCCGGTGGTTCAACCGCCCAAGATCATCTGCGTCGGTGTGAACTACATGAACCGCAACGAGGAGTACAAGGACGGGCAGGAGGCGCCGAAGAACCCTTCGCTGTTCATGCGCACGCCGCTCTCGTTCTCGCCACACGATACACCGGTTTTCATGCCACCCGAGAGCGAGCAATTCGACTATGAGGGCGAGATCGTTCTGGTCATCGGCAAACCCGGCCGGCGTATTCCTCAGGAAACCGCGCACGAGCATATCGGCGGGCTGACCATCATGAACGAGGGGTCGGTGCGGGACTGGCTGCGCCACGCCAAGTTCAACGTCACGCAGGGCAAGAACTTCGACCGCTCCGGCGGGCTCGGTCCGTGGATCGAGACAGATCCGCAGGTCGACATGACCGACATGACCGTCACCACGCGGGTCAATGGAGAGGAGCGCCAGCACGACACCACGGCCAACATGGCGTTCCCGTTCGCAAAGATCATCGAATACATCTCGACCTTCACGACCCTGCAGATCGGCGATATCATCGCTACCGGGACGCCGACCGGCGCCGGCGCCCGGTTCGACCCGCCGAAATGGCTCGTGCCGGGCGATGTCGTCGAAGTGGAGGTTCAGGGGGTCGGGACCTTGCGGAATACTGTCGAGGCCGAACCGGTCTCGGCCTGACCTCGCGCAACGATTGGGAGCATTGCCGGACATGGGCCTGATGCCGTCTCTCGGCCAACGTACCATGAAGACCCTCGTCGGCGCGGTCATCGCTCTGGCCGTCGCGATTGCGGCGTTTCAGTTCGCACAATCAGTGTTTGGCGACCAGACGCGCTGGAAGGGCGGCGGGTTCGGGATGTACACTGAACCGCATCCGAACTCGCGGGTGGCCTGGCTGATCCTGACCGATCGGGACGGGACTGAGTATCGCCAGCGCCTGTGGCGCACGCCGTCGAGCTACAGGGAGCAGGCGGACCGTCAGCCGGCGGAGATCAACGAAGCCATGTACGGCCTTGCGGAACTGGCGTACCGGCGCGCCGGCAGCGGCGATACGGCTCTGGACGCGGCGATGTTCGCGACCGCCGACAAGATCCCCTGGCAGGCAGGCCCGGACGGGCACCTTGTCGTGGAAGGCGGCACACCGCTGGAACCGGTATCGGCGCGGGTCGAGATCTACGAGTTGCGCTTCGACATCCATGACGGCGTGATACGGGCCGTCGCGAAATGACCGGGGTCCAGGCAGTTTCGCGTCTGCCCATGACCGGGCTGGAAGCGATTTCGGAGAAGTCGTCGCACGCCTGGCTCGCGGTCTTCACGGCGATCGTCTGTGCGCATCTGATCGGGACCCCGCATATCGAGCCGATCGAACGCTGGACGGCGATCGCCTGTTTCCTCTGCGCCCTGCCATTGGCGCAGGGACCGGCCGGGCGCGTTCTTCAGATCCTCGGAGCCGTTCTGCTGGTCCGGATGCTCGTCGTGGACTGGATCCTGTTCGCGAACCACGGCTTTCTGATCACCTATTTCTCGCTGTTCTTTGCGGTCTGCGCCGTGACGCGCGCGGACTTCTGGAGCCACGGAGCAATGTTCTCACGAACGATGCTGGCGCTCCTGATGGGGGCGGCGCTCCTGCACAAGCTGGTGTCGCCCTACTACATGACCGGCAATCAGATCGCCGACATGCTGCTGCGTGGCGACGGGTATACCCAGATCCTCGCGACCGCGTATGACGGCATGGCCGATGTCCTTCTGGCCACGAAGACGGCGCTCTACGAACTTCTGAACGATTACAATCTGCAGCAGGTGGGCGGCTCGACGGAGCTGCCGGATCTCGGGTTGATCTTGCTGTTCGTGATCTACGGGATGACGGCGGTATCCGTCTTTGTGCAGGGTCTGCTCGAAGCCGCCTTGATCTGGCAGCGCTGGTTCGGCATCTGGCTGCATCGGCTGATCTTCTGCTTCTCGCTGCTGGTCTACACGCTCAGGCCCGAGAACATCTTCCTGTCGATGAACCTGATGATGGGTTACGCGATGACCGACGAACGGGCAAAGGGTATGCGTCTGCCCTACATCATCGTCATCGCTTATCTGCTGATCAGC
Organism: Pseudomonadota bacterium; assembly: GCA_039184865.1. Classification (GTDB taxonomy): domain Bacteria; phylum Pseudomonadota; class Alphaproteobacteria; order Rhodobacterales; family Rhodobacteraceae; genus Thermohalobaculum. The sequence goes on from JBCDAV010000017.1 coordinate 53,376, forward strand.
CATCTGACCGGGTTCCGCCCGTCACTGATCCGGTGACGCGCCAGAGCTGCGTGTCGGTTCAGGCGTCCGGGCTCATCGCCTGCCTTCTCCCCGGCAAGATTCCAGATCGTTGTCCCAGGCCGCACAAACCGGAGTCGTCCCGGTTCATCGAACCAAAACGAGTCTCGAATAGTTTCGACGCGCGGAAGCGACCGGGCTTCGGATGCAATCTAACGATGGTTTTGCGTTCGAAAAGTGTGGATGTTGCTGTTGACTGAGCGGACCCATGTTTGACCCACCGGCACTCTCGGAACGCAGAATGACTTTCTTCGTTCGCGCGATCGTCCTCGTCGCGGACATCGTCGCCGTCGTGCAGTTCAGCCAATCCGTGTTTGGTCCCCAGACCCGCTGGAAGGGCGGCGGTTTCGGGATGTACACAGAACCGCACCCGTACCGACGCTTTGCGTGGCTGATCCTGACCGACGAGACCGGTCAGGAGTACCGACAGAGGATCTGGCCACTGCCGCGGGAGATCCGCGACGCCGCCAGCGCGTCTGCCGATGGAGCGCTTGAAGACCTCAAACACCTCGAAACTCTGGCGTACCGGCGCGCGGCGTCTGGTGACGTGGCACTTGACCAAGCGATCCTCGACGCCGCCCGCAAGATCCCGTGGCAAGCGAACGGAGACAGCCTGACACCTGGTTCCGGAGAGCCGGTTAGCGAGACCCAGAGCCGCATAGAGGTTTACGAGGTTGCATACGATATCGGCGCAGGCGTCATTCAATCGGTTCCGAAATGAGCGTCGCGGCAGCTCCGGCGGTCTCCGCGAGAGACTGGCTCAAGGCCCTGACCGACAAGGCGCCGCGATTCTGGCTCGGACTGTTCACTGTTATCGTCTGCGTGCACCTCTACATCACGCCGCACGCCGACGCCCTGCTGAGGTGGGCTGCGATCATCTGCTTTGTTAGCGGTCTCGCTATGGCGGAGCGATTGCTCGGGCGCGCACTGCAAATTGCCGGGGCGATCATCGTCGTCGGCCTGTTGCTCGTCGATTGGATGCTGTTCGCGAACCACGGTTTCCTGATCGCCTACTTCGCCGTGTTCTTTGCCGCCTGCGCCATCACGCGCGCGGATTTCTGGAAACAGGCCGTCTGGTTCACGCGGGCCATGATGGCGCTCGTGATGGGGGCAGCACTCTGCCACAAACTGGTTTCGCCGTACTTCATGAACGGCAATCTGCTCGGCGAAATGCTGCTTTCGGGCCAGTTCTACACCCGGATCCTCAACCAGTTATACGGCGGGACAATCGACATCGTGGAGCGTACCCGCGAAGCACAGGCTCAGATTCATACGAATTACGATATTCAGAGCACCATCGGCGCCGTGGACCTGCCGGAGATCGGCCTGTTTCTGCTCGTGGTGATCTACGCTATGACGATGGTCTCAGTGGTTGTTCAGGGCCTGCTCGAAGCCGCCCTGATCTGGCGCCGTTCCTTCGGGATCTGGCTACACCGCCTGATCTTCGGGTTTTCGGTCATGGTCTACAGCCTCACGGCGGAAAACGTGTTCCTGTCGATGAATCTGATGATGGGCTACGCGCTGACCGATGAGCATTCGCGGAGCATGCGCCTGCCCTACGTGATCTTCATTGCCTATCTTCTGATTTCACGCGTTCTGCTTTACCGGCCGGTGTTCCTTCACTGACCGGTCAAAAAGGTCAGAAGTTTCGCGTTTGATAGAGCATGCGGCGGACGGATCCGGTCTTGGACCGCATCAGGATCGTCTCGGTCTCCAGATGTTCCCCGAGGCGGCGCGCGCCCTGAAGGATCGAGCCATTGGTCACGCCCGTCGCCGCAAAAATCACGTCGCCGCGGCACATCTCGTCGCGTGTGTACTTCGTGTTGAGATCCTCGATCCCGGCTTTCCGGGCACGACCGACCTCGTCGTCATTGCGGAACAGCAGCCTCCCCTGGATCTGGCCGCCCATGCATTTGAGAGCCGCTGCCGCGAGCACTCCCTCCGGTGCGCCACCCGAGCCCATGTACATGTCGATGCCCGTCTGCTCCGGTTCCGCGCAATGCATCACGCCGGCAACGTCGCCGTCGGTGATCAGGCGGATCGAACAGCCGGTCTCGCGCAATTCGTCGACCATCTCGGCGTGTCGCGGCCGTTCGAGAACGCAGACGGTGACGCCGTCCGCACCACATCCCTTGGCCTCGGCAAAGACACGGATGCGTTCGGTCGGCGGCATGTCCAGATCGACCAGACCTTCGGCATAGCCCGGCCCGATCGCCAGCTTGTCCATGTAGACATCTGGCGCGTGCAGCATCGAATAGCGCGGACCCATCGCGACGACTGTCAGCGCGTTCGGCATCGCCTTCGCCGTGAGCGTCGTGCCTTCCAGCGGATCGAGCGCGATGTCGACTTCGATCCCGGCGCCGGTGCCAACCTCCTCGCCGATATAGAGCATCGGCGCTTCGTCGCGCTCGCCCTCTCCGATGACGACGGTTCCCTTGATCTCGAGCAGATTGAGTTGCGTGCGCATGGCCTCGACGGCGACGCGGTCGGCTTCCTTCTCATCACCGCGTCCGATCATGCGTGCCGCGGCAATCGCAGCAGCCTCGGAGACCCGGGCGAGACCCAGCGAGAGCATCCGGTCCTGAAAATCCAGCGAGCTGTCGGGTTCCATGATGTCTCCTCCGAATGGTCTTTTTGCTTATCGGTGTGCGCCCATTATCGCCGGAAGCGGCATCAGGCAAGCGGCGCGGCGACTTTGGTCTCTGTCGTCCGGCTATGGCCCGATATCAGACTTCCTCGATCCGGATTGCCACCGGGTCGGCCTTGCAGACGTCGAGGTTCGAGATTGTCTTCAGGGCACTGTCGATCCCGTCACGGCGCGCATCATGGGTCACGATGACGACCGGAGCGGCGGGCGATCCCTGCCCATATTGACGCATCCTGTGGATCGAAATCCCGGCCTCGCCGAGGGCCGAGGCCAGTTCCGCCAGCGCGCCGGGGCGGTCCTCGAGGACGAACCGAAGATAATAGGGTGAGTGCTCGTCGCCGTGCGCGAGCCTCGACGCCACGGTCAAGTCGTGTGAGGGGCGTCCGAAGAGCGGTGTACGAATGCCCCGCGCAATGTCCAGCACGTCGCCGATCACCGCCGACGCCGTGGCGCCCTCTCCAGCACCCGGTCCAGTCAAAGAGACCTGTCCGACGAAATCGCCTTCGACGACGACGGCATTTGTCACGCCGGGCAGCGCGCCAATCACGGTGTCCTCGCGGACCATGCAGGGCCGGACGCGCTGCTCGAGGCCCTCGTCGTGCAGCTTTGCCAAACCGAGAAGCCGGATCGAGAAGCCCATGTCGCGCGCCGTTCGGATATCGTCGAGCGTGACGCGTTCGATCCCTTCGCAGACGACACCATCGAAATCGATCCTGGTGCCGAAGGCGATCGCGGCGAGGATTGCCAGCTTGTGCGCTGCATCGATCCCGCCGACATCGAAGCTCGGATCCGCCTCGGCATAGCCGAGCTTCTGCGCATCGAGCAGGACCGGCTCGTAGTCGGCGCCGCGCGTCTCCATTTCGCTGAGGATGTAGTTGCAGGTGCCATTCAGTACGCCGAACACCCGAGACACGCCGTTGCCTGCCAGGCCTTCGCCGAGCGATTTTACGATTGGAATGCCGCCGGCAACGCCGGCTTCGACGCGAAGCGCGAGTCCCGCGGCTTCCGCAGCATCGGCGAGAGCGTGTCCGTGATGCGCGATCAGCGCCTTGTTGGCCGTGACGACGTGCTTGCCGTTTGCAATCGCCTTCTCGACCAGCGCCTTCGCCGGGCCGTCCGAACCGCCGATCACCTCGACGACACAGTCCACGTCGTCGCGTGCACCAAGTTCCACGGCATCATCGACCCAAGCGTAGCCCGATATGTTGGCGCCACGATCAAGGCCACGATTGCGGGCAGAAACTGCCGAGATTTCGACCGGTCGGCCCGCCTTCGCCGCCAGCATCGCGGCGTGTGTCTGCACCATCTTGACGGTGCCGATTCCGACCGTGCCGAGACCTGCGATACCGAGGCGAAAGGGAGTGGACATGACGAAGCCTCCAAGAGTCCGGAAGGCCCCATAGACGGCAGGACGCGCGCGCGGTCAAGCGCTCATCCGGCCTCGGCAAAGGTGGCTGCGACCGGTCGCACCTCGACCCGGGCGGAATAGCGCGATTGGCCAACCGAGAACGGAAAGCCGTCCAGCGCGGTTCGGGGCAGGACCGGCTCGGAGCTCGTAAGTGCATTCAGTCCGGGCCATCCATCCCGCATCCAGACCGTGCCCGCGGGCATGCGCTTGGTGACCTTCGCGACGGCCGAGAATTCGCCGCGCGCATTGCCGACCGATATGGGGTCGCCGTCCGAGACCCCGCGCGCCTCGGCATCTTCCGGCGCCAGCCAGAGTTGCGGATCTTTTTCGCGCGCCGCCAGGGCGGGCAAGGCCCGAGCATGATCGTAGAACGAATGAAAGTGCGCGAAGGTTCGTCCATGCGCGAAGGCGAGCGGTTCGTTCCCGCCAGTGCGGGTTTCGGCTTCGGGAAGCGGCGGCAGACCCATCTCCTCTGCCTTTCTGGAAAAGAACTCGATCTTCCCCGACGGCGTGTGAAAGGCGTGCGTCGGATAGGCCACGGGAGAGATCTGAAGTTCGGCGCGCCCGCCATTGGCCCGCATCCCGGCGACGGTTGCATGGCCAGTGCCGGGATGGTCCAGCACCGCATCAATCGCCGCTTCCTGGCTGGCCCAAGGATAGACATCCGCAATACCGAGGCGCGCAGCCAATCCCTGATAAAGCTCATAGAGCGGACGTCCCTGCCCCGCGCGCGGGAGCGCCTTGTCGGCCAGATAGACATGGGTGTTGGTTGCCTTGATCCCGACTTCCTCGAGCCAGATCGTGCCGGGCAGGACGATGTCTGCAACCTCGCGGCCCGTCTGGTTCCAGAATATGTCGTAGCTGACGACAAGATCCGTCTTCGCGAGTGCGGCGCGCGTCCGGTTGGTATCTGGAAAGGACGACAGGAAGTTCGAGCCGAGCGTCAGCAACACCTTCACATCACCGCCCTCGAGAGCGCGGACCATCGCCTCCATCTGGTTCGGGATGTATTGCCCCGGCGGGCGCCGGTCAGCAGCGGTAATGTCGGCAAAGCCCGCGCCGTGGCTGCGCGCGCCGTGGCGTGGACCGATCCCGCCACCGGCAACGCCGAAGTTGCCGGACAGGGCCGGAAGGCAGGAGATTGCCCGTGCCGCCTGCCAGGTGTTCTCGCCCTTGTGCAGCGATGATCCGCCGATGATGATCATCGCGGGCCGTGTCCCTGCGTAGCTGCGGGCAAGCGTGACGATCTGGTCAGCGGGGACGCCGGTGATTGCCGCGGCCCATTCCGGCGTCTTGTCATGTAAGTGAGTCTGCAACTCTGCGTAACCGACCGTGTGCTGAGCGATGAACGTCTGATCGGACAGACCCTCGCGAACGATCACGTGCATCAGGGCGAGCGCGAGCGCCGCATCTGTGCCGGGCCGTACGAGGATCACCTCGCCAGCCAGTGCGCTCGCCTCGGTCCGGCGCACATCGATGGCGACGATCTTCGCGCCGCGCCGTTTCGCGGCGTCGAGATGCGGTGTCGTGTTTGCCTGGCTGACCGTATTCGCCCCCCAGAGCACGATCATCTGGGAATTGGCGCTCATGTCCTCCTTGGTCGACGTCTCGAGCGCGCCTGTCAGACCGAGTCCCAATCCGCCGAGGCCCCAGCAGATCATCGCCGGGTTCCAGTGCTGGCACCCGTAGAGATTGGCAAACCGCTCCATCTGACCGCGTTTCACGCCGGTGCCGTAGTCATTCGCGGCATTCCCATGACCCTGCCAGAGCCCGACCGCCTCGCGCCCGACATCCGCCATGCGCTGGGCGATCAGGTCCATCGCTTCGTCCCAAGTCGCGTCACGCCAGGTGTCCGTGCCGCGCGCAGTCCGAATTTTGGGTGTGAGGAGCCTCGCGGGGTTTCCGACGATCTGGTGGGCCGCCTTGCCGCGCATGCAAAGCCCGCCGCGGCTGTCTGGATTGTCCTTGTCACCAACAAGCGAAACGAAGCTGTCACCGTCGACTTCGACCTTCATCCCGCAGAGCGTCGGATGACAGTTCATCGGACACATGGTGTTCAGCGTTCGCTTCCCGGACATCCGCCGTCTCCAAGGTGGCTTATGGCGACAGAGCGTAGCCCAAAGCCGAGCGGTTCGCATCCAGTGCGCGGGTATATTCCATGACGCGGGCGGTTTCATCGGACACGTGCTGTCCGTGGCTGCGAGCTAGGCAGTAGAACATGGTATCTATGCCGAGGCTGACGCCGCCTCCTGTCACGACGCCATCGTCGTCTGCAATCGCTGCGGAGATCGCGTCCACATCGGCTGGCAGCATCTCGAGCGGAGCTTTCTCGCCCGCAAAGACCTCGCGCTTCGTTGTCGCTTTGCGCCCAGTCAAAAGACCGGCCGCTGCGAGGATCATTGCGCCGGTGCAGATCGAAGTGATCCGCGCGCGCGACTGTTTCAGGTAGGCTAAAGTTTCCTGATCCTCCGCGGCCTGGGTCCACCCCGGACCACCGGTCACGATCAGATCGGCAAATTCGGGCGCTGTTTCGAAGCTGAAATCCGCCATCATCCGCATTCCGTTGGCGCAGACGATCTCACCGGCGCGGCGTGCGACACCGGCATAGGTGAGGTCCGGCGCGATCCGCCTGGCCATAGAGAGAACGCCGAAAGTCGCGCCGATGTCGATCGGCTCGACGCCTTCGTAGATGAGGATTCCGTACATGAGCCAAGCCCCCTCGCGACATGCGCGTGGGCCTCAGCTTAGTTGATCGACTGCGGCGGTCAAACGCATGCTCCGGAACCAAACCAGCGGCGGCGCTGGCGAACGCGTCCTCCGGTGTGTAAGTTACGGGCTTCTCCCAATCGTCCTGCGAAGCGAAAGGATCAGCATGGCCTCGTCGCACCCCGTCCTCGATTTCGATATCAAGGCGCCCGACTTCACTTTGCCCGGCACAGACGGCAAATCCCACGCACTCGCCGATCTCGCCGGATCGAAGGGCACGGTCATCATGTTCATCTGCAATCACTGTCCCTACGTGCTCGCGGTGATCGACAGATTGGTGCGGGATGTGAAAACGCTTCAGGACATGAGGATCGGCGTTGCCGCGATCTGCTCGAACGACGCCAGATCCTACCCCGCCGACAGCTTCGACAAGATGGGCGAAATGGCGCGAAAGCAAGGCTTCACGTTCCCTTATCTCCACGACGAGGATCAGTCCGTCGCAAGAGCCTATGATGCGGCCTGCACTCCCGAATTCCACGGCTTCAACGCCGATCTGCAGCTGCAATACCGTGGCAGGCTCGATGCAGGCCGTATGGGTGCGGTTCCCGACAACCTGCGCCGCGATCTGGTAGAGGCGATGACGCTGATTGCAAAGACCGGGCGCGGGCCGGACGAGCAGCACGCCTCGATGGGGTGCTCGATCAAGTGGAAAGCGGTTTAGCCGGCTACTCGGCGGCGCCGCGCAACTGCGTGTATTCGCCGACGATCTCGTCAGCCCGCGCGATGACGCGTTTGACGTTGCGCGCCGCCTGACGGATCCGCTGCTCGTTCTCGACCAGACCCAGCCGGACATAGCCCTCGCCGTACTCTCCAAAGCCGACGCCCGGCGAGACCGCGACCTCGGCTTCACGCAACAGGATCTTGGAGAATTCCATAGAGCCGAGCGCCCGGAACGGTTCAGGCACGGGCGCCCAGGCGAACATCGTGGCGGGCGGGGCAGGTATTTCCCAGCCGGCACGCCCCATCGCATCGACCAGCGTGTCGCGCCGCGCCTGATAGACGCCGCGGATCTCGCCGATGCAGTCCTGCGGTCCGTTCAGCGCGGCGGCCGCTGCGACCTGCACCGGCGTGAAAGCCCCGTAGTCGAGGTAGGATTTGATGCGTGTGAGCGCATCGATCAGCCTTTCGTTTCCGACGGCAAAGCCCATGCGCCAGCCCGGCATCGAGTACGTCTTCGACAATGACGTAAATTCGACCGCGCATTCCATCGCACCGTCCACTTGCAGGATCGACGGCGGCGGGTTTCCATCGAAGTAAACCTCGGCATAGGCGAGGTCGGAGAGGAGCCAGATGTGATGGCGGCGGGCGAACGCCACGAGCTCGCGATAGAATTCGAGATCGCAGACCTGTGCCGTCGGATTGGACGGAAAGTTCACGACGATCGCCACCGGAGCAGGCACGGAATGGCGCACGGCGCGATCCAGCGCTTCGAAGTATGCCTCCGGGTCGAACCGCCCGTTGTGTAGCGCCGGGATATGGCGCAGCGTACCACCTGCGATCATGAAACCGTACGGGTGGATCGGATAGCTCGGGTTCGGCGCGAGGATGACATCGCCGGGCGCGGTAATCGCCATCGCGAGGTTTGCGAGTCCTTCCTTCGAGCCCAGCGTCGCGATGACGTGCTTTTCGGGATCGACGTCGACGCCGAAGCGCCGACCGTAATAGCCCGCCTGCGCGCGGCGCAGACCCGGGATTCCCTTTGAGGACGAGTACCGATGCGTCCTCGGCTTCTGAACGGTCTCAATCAGTTTCTCGACGATGTGAGCCGGGGTATCCATGTCCGGATTGCCCATGCCGAAATCGATGATATCGCGCCCCTCGGCCCTGTACTCCGCCTTCATCCGGTTGACCTCGGCGAAGACGTAAGGCGGCAGGCGCTTGATCCGGTAGAACTCTTCCTGTGCGGGCATCGCATGATCCGGGTGGTTGGTCGGGATTGGCGGCGTGTATAGGAGCATCGCCCGCGGCTCGCCAGCGCAAATCCCGTGCGTTTCCGGTGCATGCACAAGGACCGAAACCATGCCTCAGACCCACAACTACACTGCAGTGATCAGATGGATCGGCAACCGGGGCGAGGGCACGGCGAATTACCGCGCTTATGGTCGCGAGCACGAGATTGCGATCGACGGCAAGCCGGTCATCGCAGGTTCCGCCGATCCCGCGTTTCTCGGCGATCCGGCGCGCTGGAATCCGGAAGACATGCTGCTCTCGAGCATCTCGACCTGCCACATGCTTTGGTTTCTGCACCTTGCGTCGGATGCCGGCTGGGTCGTCGAAAGCTACGAGGACCGGGCGACGGCAGAGATGCAGATGAATTCGGACGGCTCCGGCCAATTTACGTCTGCGGCGCTCCAGCCTGTCGTGACGATCTCGCAGGGCGATCCCGGACAGTCTGACGAACTGCATCACCGTGCTCATGCGATGTGTTTCATTGCGCGCTCTTTGAACTTCGATGTCTCCTGCAACGCGGTCGTCGAGCAGGTCTGATCTTCGCTCGAAATCGGTAGACGGCGAGGTTGTCCGACCCGCGCGCTGCACGTAGTCTCCCCGCAACATCAAATCCGGGAGGCGAGTCGGTGGAAATCGTATCTGAGAACAAGGCCTTCGGTGGCGTGCAGGGCGTCTACAAGCACGCCTCGGAGGCGACCGGCTGCGACATGACCTTCGCCGTCTATCTCCCGCCGCAGGCTGCCGATACGCGGGTTCCCTGTCTTTGGTACCTCTCCGGCCTGACCTGCACCCATGAAAACGCGATGACCAAGGCCGGCGCCCAGGGCTGGGCGGCGCAGCACGGCATCGCGGTCGTGTTCCCCGACACGTCACCGCGCGGCGAGGGCGTTGCCGACGACGAGGCGTATGATCTTGGCCAGGGCGCCGGGTTCTATGTCGATGCGACCGAGGAGCCGTGGGCGCCGCATTACAAGATGTACTCCTACATCGTTCAGGATCTGCAGAAACTGCTGACCGGTCAGTTTCCGGTCGACGCGGATCGTCAGGGCATAACCGGCCACTCGATGGGCGGGCATGGTGCGATCACGCTGGCGCTCGCCAACCCCGGCCTCTACCGTTCAGTCTCGGCGTTCGCACCAATCGCCAACCCGACCTCAGCCGATTGGGGTCGCAAGCAGCTTTCGGCGTATCTCGGCGAGGACGAGGCGACATGGGCTACGCACGATGCCACCTGGATGGTGCGCGAGCGCGGTTGGTCGCGCGACATGCTGATCGATCAGGGTGCAGACGATCAGTTCCTCGACCTTCTGAAGCCCGAGGCGCTCGCGGGCGCGCTCGCGGAAACACGCATTCCGTCGGCCATGCGGATGCAGGCAGGTTACGATCATTCGTACTACTTCGTATCGACCTTCATGGAAGATCACGTGCGCTGGCACGCGGAACGGTTGTGATCGATCAGGCCCCAGCACGGGCGGCGAGATGATTTTCGAGATCCTATTGACGTCCTGCCTCGCGACGGACATCGACGATTGCGGCTCGGGCCGGATTCCTGTCTCGGGCGATCTGGGCGCGTGCCGCGACCGTGCGCGCGTGATTGCGGCGAACGTGCCTGCGAGTGCCGAAATCCAGAGTTTCGTCTGCGTCGAAGCAGGTCAGTTTCCCGAACTCGGCTTCTCGGAGATCGCGCCCGGCGTGTTCGTTCACAAGGGGCGCTATGACAGCGCGCCGAACCAGGAGAACCGCGGCGATCTGGCAAATGTCGGGTTCGTCATCGGCGAAGCCTCTGTCGCCGTGATTGACACGGGCATGCACCCGTGGATCGGACGCGCGATGCTGAACGCGATCCGTCGCGAAACCGCATTGCCGATCAGCGCGATAATTCTGACTGGCGCAGGCCCTGAGCGCGTGCTTGGTACGGGACCGCTGCTGGAGGACGGCGGCTCGGTGATTGGCCATCATGTGCTGGCAGAGACGCTGGCTGAGCGAGCGGACGAACTTGTGAGAAACCTTCAGGATGTTCTTCCGGACAGTCTTTCACCGACGGATGTCGTCGTGCCGGACGATGGCGTCAGTGGCACCCGGACCATCAGTCTGGGCAACCGGGAACTCACATTGACCGCCCACGAAACCGGACCTGCGGGGTATGAGCTAACGGTTCTGGACGAGAAGAGCGGAACCTTGTTCGCGGGAGATCTGCTTTACCAAAGGCAAGTACCGGCCTTGAGCGGACCGCCGCAAGCATGGATCGACACGCTGAAATCGCTGTCAGAGCTTCCCGCGACGCGCGCCGTTCCGGGACACGGGCCGGTGGCGATGCGGTGGCCCGAAGGCAGCGGGCCCGTCTCGCGCTACCTGCTGACGCTTGAGCAGGACATAAAGGCCGAGATTGCAGCAGGATCCGAGATCGAAGCGGCCGCAAGGCGGGCTGGTGCGGATGAGCAGTACCGTTGGCTGAACTTCGATGAAACGAACCGAAGAAATGCGGCAATCGCCTATCGAGCACTGACGCAGGAATGAACGCGGCAATCTGCTTTCTTGTGGGGGCAATCATGCTTTGCGTCGCGCAGTTAGCGGTTGCCTCTCCGAGCTATGAAATCTCCGGAAAGCACTTCGACATCGCTGACGAGCCCACGTACCGCATCTTTCCGGACGGCTCGGTCGACTGGTTCACGGCCGAGGGATATGCGGCTTATCATCGATCCTGCCAGGGTTGCCACGGCCCGCGTGGAGCGGGATCGCCACTCGCGCCCGAACTGGTCGCATCTCTTCGCTCACAGAGCTATCTCGACTTCATCGACACCGTGACCAATGGAAGGATCGGGTTCGACGGCGCCATTGCGCGCGTGATGCCGGCCTTCGGCACATCGCCTGATATCATGTGCAGGCTCGACGCACTCTTCATCTATTTGCGGGCAGAGTCGGCTGGCGTACTTGCAGACGCCGCACCGCTCGCATCGAAGGTGAACTCAACGGAGCCGACTTCCGAACTGGATTCTTGCCTGAGCGATTAACGTTTATTCGGCGAATTCGGCCCTGATCTGCTGGCGGAGCACGTCAATCGGAACGGGTTTGCCGTCGCGCCGGAAGCACCAGTAGGTCCAGCCGTTGCACGATGGAGCGCCCTGCAACTCGGCACCTACCTTGTGGATCGAACCGGACACACTCTCTGCGACCAGTGTTCCATCTGCGCGCACCTTCGCCCGGTGACGACCGTTCATCGACTCGAGAACATCGCCGGGTTCCAACAACCGTCGCTCCACCAATTGGCCGAATGGCACACGGGGCTCGGCGCGCTTTCCACGGGTTATGGTCAGCGCCTTCGTTTCAACCCGCTTGACGTTCGCGATTCGCTTCTGCGCGGCCTCGATGTAGGCGCGCTCACGCTCGATCCCGATCCACTTTCGCCCCAGGCGCTTGGCGACCGCGCCGGTTGTTCCGGTGCCGAAAAACGGGTCCAGGACGACGTCGCCGACCTCGGTTGTCCCGACGAGGACGCGGTGCAGCAGCGCCTCGGGTTTCTGGGTCGGATGCGCCTTGGCGCCGTCTTCTCCCTTGAGACGTTCACCCCCGGAACAGATCGGCAGCAGCCAGTCCGATCGCATCTGCAGACCGTCGTTCAACTCCTTCAGCGCATCGTAGTTGAATGTCGGCTTCGCGCTCTCGTGCGGCGCTGCCCAGATCAGCGTCTCGTGCGCATTCGTCAAACGCTTGCCACGGAAATTCGGCATCGGATTGGTCTTGCGCCAGACAACGTCGTTCAGGATCCAATAGCCGAGATCCTGTAGCGCCGTGCCCAACCTGAACACGTTGTGATAACTGCCGATCACCCAGATCGCGCCGTTCGGTTTGAGCAACCTCTTTGCCTGCGTGAGCCATTCGCGCGTGAACCGGTCGTAGGCCGCGAAACTGTCGAACTGATCCCAGGCATCATCCACGGCATCGACAAGGCTGTTGTTTGGCCGATGCAGATCGCCCTTGAGCTGCAGGTTGTAGGGCGGATCGGCGAAGATGAGATCGACCGACGCGTCCGGCAGCGTCTTCATTGCCGAAATGCAATCCCCTTCGATGATCCGGTCGGCAGCCAAGTCAGTCATTTTGCACTCCTTGATTCGGAGGCAAGATGAGTCAATCGCGATTCGCGGTCAATATCATTTTGAATCAATGTGTTATTTAAGTTTCTTCACCCAATATATTGTGTATCGGCTTGAAGGATCGTCTATGATGCGGTGTCACACCCAGCGTTTCGAGGCCGCGCCGATGCGCAGCGGTTCCGTATCCCTGATTGGTTTCCCAGCCATATCCGGGATACGCCACCGCCAGATCCGCCATGATCCGGTCGCGGGTCACCTTGGCAATGATCGATGCCGCAGCGATTGACAGACTGAGCCCATCGCCGCCGGTCACCGCCCGCGCCGGGAGATCCAGATTCTTGGGGACAAACAGTCCATCGATCAGCAGAAAACCGGGCACAAGCCCCAGATCATCAACCGCTCGCGCCATTGCGAGATCATTTGCGCGCGCGATGTTCAGACGATCGATCTCGTCGACGGATCCGATGCCGACGCCAACACGCGCCTGTCGAAGGATCACGTCGAATAACGCCTCGCGTCGTTTCACCGACAGCTTCTTGGAGTCATCCAAACCATCTGGAACCGCGTCCCGGTTCAGCACCACCGCCGCCGCAACCACCGGCCCGGCCCATGGGCCACGCCCGGCCTCGTCAACACCGGCGACCGGCGCAGGATACAGATTCTCGAATTCGAAGTCCGGCACCGGGTCGATCAGCCGTCGTAGAAACAGACGAGAACTATCTGAGATCGAACGTCGCCGTCATGCACCATTGAGCAGGCGCGCGTGGACCGTCGGAACGAATGTCTGATCATCGATTGGCGGACGTATGTAACCCGATTGCGGGGGCCGTGGTTCCAGTTCGATATGTTCGGGTGTCACGTCCTCGTAGGGAATGAGCGATAACAGGTGGGTTATGCAGTTCAGCCGCGCGTGCTTCTTGACGTCCGAGTCCACGACATACCAGGGCGCTTGCTTGATATCGGTGTGCGAGAACATCACGTCCTTCGCGCGGGAATAGGCGACCCAGCGTTTCCGGCTCTCGAGATCCATCGGGCTGAGTTTCCAGCGCTTCGTCGGATCGGTCAGCCGCTTCTGGAAGCGCCTCTCCTGTTCTTCGTCGCTCACTGAGAACCAGTACTTGATGACCTGAATGCCGCTGCGAACGAGCATCCGTTCGAACTCCGGGCAACTTCTCAGGAACTCATCATGCTCGCCGTCCGAGCAAAACCCCATGACCCATTCGACGCCGGCACGGTTGTACCAGGACCGGTCGAAGATCACGATCTCGCCCGCCGCCGGCAGGTGGGCGGTGTAGCGCTGGAAGTACCACTGCGTCTTCTCGCGCTCCGTCGGCGCGGGCAACGCCACCACATGGCAGATGCGCGGGTTGAGCGGTTCAGTGATGCGCTTGATCGTCCCGCCTTTGCCGGCAGCGTCGCGACCTTCGAAAATGATCGCCACCTTGTGCCCGGTCGTCCGGATCCATTCCTGGAGCTTCACGAGTTCAATCTGCAACCGGCGCAGTTCGGTTTCATAGGCGTCCAGACTGATTTTCTGCTGTTTGACCGGCTCGACCTTCACAGGTTTTTTCTTCGTCCCGGATTTGGCGGTTCTGGCCATGATAGATCCCCTTGCTGGCGGAAACTCAAACAGGCGTGTCCGATCGCTGCTCCCCGGCAGCAGCGGAGGAATTGTACGCCAGTTTGGTTTATCATGCACGAACGCGCGGTGGTCGGACCGACCGATGGCTCAGTATGCGTTTTAGGGGCTTGTCTTCGGCAGGGCGGAGAGACCGCCAAACCACGTTCAAATTGCGGCAGCTCTCGCCCGATGTCGCTTGCAAAGGGAGGCCTTCAGCGCAGATTTCTCCTGCGTTCGGTCAGTTCTGCTGGGGCTCATCACGTGGGCAATCTCATTTTGTCTCAGAGGCCCAGCGTGAGTTGGTCGCCCTTGCGGGGTGGAAGTCGGAAAAGATCCGTCCTCAATTGTGTCCTCTCGCAGTCGAGACCAAACTTCTTCCGCGCAAGCTCGAAGCGCCGCGCGATCAATCGGGCGTGCACACCTTCGCCGCGCAGCCGCTTGAACCATTGAGAGTCATACGACTTGCCGCCGTGCATCTCCCGCACACGGTTCATGATCTTGGCAGCGCGCTCCGGAAATTCCCGGGCAAGCCAGTCCTCGAACAGCGGCGCCACTTCGAGCGGGAGGCGCAGCATGATGAATGTCGCGAAGTCAGCACCGGCCTCGGCACCGGCGCGCAACAAATGCTCGATTTCGTGGTCCGTCAGTCCAGGCACGATCGGCGCGAGGCCAATGCCGGTTGGGATGCCGTTGCGGGTGAGTTCCTTCACCATGGCGAGGCGCCGAGCGGGTGCCGCGCATCGCGGTTCCATCGCCCGGCTCAAGCGGTTGTCGAGCGTCGT
Organism: Pseudomonadota bacterium; assembly: GCA_039184865.1. Lineage (GTDB taxonomy): Bacteria > Pseudomonadota > Alphaproteobacteria > Rhodobacterales > Rhodobacteraceae > Thermohalobaculum. The sequence goes on from JBCDAV010000017.1 coordinate 68,698, forward strand.
CAGGGATACTGTCACGCGCACGATGTTCTCGCGGGCCATCTTGCGCATGAGGTCGATATCGCGGGTCAGAAGCGATCCCTTGGTCGTGATCGTCACCGGATGGCGATGTTCCCACAACACTTCGAGAACCTGCCGCATGATCCGCCAATCCTTTTCGACCGGCTGATAGGGATCGGTATTCGTCCCGATGGCGATGGGCGCGGCAGTATAGCCGGGCTTGCGCAGCGCCTCAGCCAGCAGCGCTGCAGCATTCGGCTTGGCAAGCAGTCGCGTCTCGAAATCGAGCCCCGGGGAAAAACCGAGATGCGCATGAGTCGGTCTGGCGAAACAGTAGACGCAACCGTGCTCGCATCCACGGTAGGGGTTCACCGAGCGATCGAACGGCACATCGGGCGAGGTGTTGCGTGCGAGGATTGTTCGCGAACTGTCGATGTCGACGCGCGTCCGCACCTCAGCATCGGAGGGCCGCTCCCATCCGTCATCTGTGCGGGACGTGCATAGGCGCTCGTACCGATTGGCCGGATTGGACCCTGCTCCGCGGCCACGCCGCCGCTCCGGCTCGATAGGATCGCCCAGCAGATCCGTCACGCGATTCTCCCTCCAGATACAAGAACATTACAGGAACATTTGCCGTTTGAGCAAGCGAGGCTTTCCCGGCCGCCCGGTCATGCCCTAGAGTCGTTGAAGGGAGATCCGGATCATGCCTGACGACCGAGCTTTGGCGGAAGCCTTTGAGATCACACGGCTTTCACCCGGGTTTGCGCAGGATCCGTTTCCGACATACCGCGCGCTGTTGAAACATGCTCCGGTCAAACAGTTCGAAGACGGCTCGGTCATGGTCGCGCGCTACGCCGATCTGATGCGGATCTACCGCGACACGCGCACGTTCTCATCTGACAAGAAGGCGGAGTTCCTGCCGAAGTACGGCGATACGCCGCTTTATGAGCATCACACCACGTCGCTCGTGTTCAACGACCCGCCGCTGCATACGCGAGTCCGGCGGATCATGTCGGGCGCGCTGACGCCGCGCGCGATTGCAGCAATGGAAGAAGGTCTCGTCGCGCTGGTCGACAGGTTGCTCAGCGAGTTGCCCGACCCGTGCGATCTCATCGAACACTACGCGTCGGCAATCCCGGTCGAGGTGATCGGCAACCTCTTCGACATGCCCCACGATGAACGGGGCCCGCTGCGTGACTGGTCACTCGCGATTCTCGGGGCGCTGGAACCTGTGCTCGCGCCGGATCAGCACATCCGCGGGAATAGCGCCGTAACGGGGTTCTGCGACTACCTGCGCGATCTCGTGGCGCGGCGCCGCGAGGCCCCGGGTGACCCGGAGACAGATGTCTTGACCCGATTGATGCAGGGTGACCGTGGCGAACACCTGACGGAGTCCGAGCTTCTTCAGAACTGCATTTTCATCCTGAATGCGGGACACGAGACGACCACGAACCTGATCGGCAATGCTCTGGATCTGCTGCTGGACTTCCCTGACGAGAGACAACGCTTGCTCGAAGACCCGTCATTGATCGACCTCGCGGTCGAGGAAGTCCTCCGTCATCAGAGTTCGAACCAGCTCGGCAATCGGATCACGACGCAAGACTGCGAAATCGGGGGGCTCCAGATCGAGCCTGGGACGCGGGTGCACCTGCTCATGGGCGCTGCCAATCGCGATCCGGATCAGTTCCCCGATCCCGACCGGTTCGATGTCGCGCGCACGCCCAACCGGCATCTCGCCTTCGCGGGCGGGCCGCATATCTGTCTCGGCCTCACGCTTGCCCGCCTCGAGGGCCGCGTCGCGATCGAGCGGTTCCTCTCTCGCTACCCGGATTACCGGCGGGACGGAGCTGGGGTGCGGACGGGACGCGTACGCTTTCGAGGCTTCGCGCATCTTCCAGTACGGCTCAGCGCCTGAATTCAGACCGCCGTGAGCACGGCGGCGACGCGACGATCCTCGTTCAAAAGCACGTTGAACGTCCGGCAGGCCGACGGGGTCGACATAAGATCGAGACCGATACCCGCAGCGTCCAGAGCGACCCGGACCTCGCGCGGAAGCGGCGCGATCTCGGCGCCCATGCCGATAAGGAGCACATCAACGCTCGCAGCAGCGGTCAGAACCGGCTCCATTGTCTCGACGGTAATCGTTCCGCCGAACGAGATCGTTGCTTCGGGCAACAGGATGAGCGACCCAAAGCGCCACTCACCGCCCAGCCGGAATCCGCCGGGGCCGTAGCCATCAACGGGTGGCCGTGCCTCGTAGTCGATCTCGATCATGCGCACGGGACAAACTCCCGGCTCTGGGGTGCGACGGGTCGCACCCGAGCGATCAAACCTGCGCCCCACCGAAGTTCGTACCGGCGTTCTTCTCGGCCTGGGTGGTCCAGTCCCGTTTGACGCCGAACCACAGCAAGGCAGCAACTGCGACGAAGACCGACGAATAAGTCCCGACGACAACGCCCCAGATCATCGCGAAGGTGAAGCCCTTGATAACCTCGGGCCCGAGGACGAACATCGCCACAAGCGCGATCAGCGTGGTGACAGAGGTCATCAAGGTTCGGCTGAGCGTTTCGTTCAGCGACTGGTTCATCAGATCGACGAGCGGCATCTGCTTGTATTTTCGAAGGTTCTCCCGAACCCGGTCGAACACCACGACAGTGTCGTTCAACGAGTATCCGACGATCGTCAGAATGGCGGCAATGATCGCGAGATTGAACTCGATGCCAGTGATCTCGAACACGCCGATGGTGAGCGCCACGTCATGGACGAGGGCAATGACGGCGGCCAGACCGAACTGCCATTCGAAGCGAAGCCAGATGTACATCAGGACCGCGAGCACCGCGAGTACGACCGCGATGATACCAGCCTGAAGCAATTCGCCCGAGACCTTCGGCCCGACGAACTCGACGCGCCGCACCTCGGCACCGGCGATCTCGGACTCGATCGTTTGCTCGACTGTCTGAGCCACCAGCTTGTTACCGGAGTCCTCGGCCTGCGCTTCAACGCGGATCAGCACATCGCGCTCGGATCCGAAATTCTGCACGGCGACCTCACCGAAGTTCAGGCCGCTCACCAGACCTCGGATCTCGGCCAGGTCAGCCGTCTCCGCGGTTTGGACCTCAACGAGCGTCCCGCCCTTGAAATCGATCCCGAAATTCAGGCCGAGGACTGCCGCACCGCCGATCGAGGCTGCGACCAGCACTGCCGACGCCATGGCCGCGAGCCGCCGTCCGCCCATGAAGTTCAGCTTCGTACCCTCAGGCACCATCTTGAAGAGCCCGATCTTCAGCGTTTTCGGGCGGGCCCAATGCAGCCACGACGCAACCATGAAGCGGGTCACCAGCGTGGCGGTGAAGACGGACGTGATGATCCCGACGCCGAGCGTGACCGCAAAACCCTTAACCGGGCCCGAGCCCATGGCGAACAGGATCACCGCTGCAATGAATGTCGTGATGTTGGCGTCGATGATGGCGGAGAATGCTTGCTCGTAGCCGCGTTCGATAGCCCGTGACGGCGCCTTCTGACCGCGCAGTTCCTCGCGTATTCGCTCGAAGATCAGGACGTTCGCATCGACCGCCATACCGATGGTGAGCACGATACCGGCGATCCCGGGCAGGGTCAGTGTCGCTCCGATCGCGGAAAGGAAGCCGAAGATCAGCGCCACGTTGACGATCAGCGCGATGTTGGCGAACAGTCCGAACCGCCCGTAAGTCGCCGCCATGAAGATCAGGATCCCGACGAAGGCGAGGATCGTGGCCAGCTTGCCCGCGGCAATCGAGTCCGCGCCGAGATCGGGACCGACCGTGCGTTCCTCCTCGACCGAAATCGAAGCGGGCAGCGCACCGGCGCGCAGCAGGATTGCGAGATTGGTGGCGCTCTCAACGGTGAAGTCACCCTCGATGAAACCGGCCCCGCCGAGGATCGCCGTTCGGATGCGCGGTGCAGTGATCACGACCTCATCCAGCACGATCGCGAACAGTCTGCCCTGATTGGCGGCCGTGTACTGGCCGAAGATGCGTGCGCCGTTGCTGTCGAACCGGAAATTGACGACCGGCAGCCCGTTATCCGGATTGAAGCCAAGCTGCGCGTCGACCAGGCTCTCACCAGTGAGAACCGGCCGTTCTTCGAGCAAGTATCGCTGATCGTCCGCATCGGCGACCGTGATCTCATTGGGACCGGCATTGCCCGCATCGGCGCCGAAACCCTTCACGTCGTGGAAGGTCAGCTTCGCCGTCTTTCCGATGATCTCGAGCAGTTCGGCCGATGAGGAGAGACCCGGCACCTGAATCAGGATCCGCCGGTCGCCCTGTCTCTGAATGGTCGGTTCGCGCGTTCCAGTTTCGTCGATCCGGCGGCGCATGATCTCCAGCGATTGCGCCATCGTGCGATTGGTGATCTCGGTCTTGCCGGGTTCGCTCAATCCGATCGTGTAGCCGCCCGGGATTTCCGTGACGATCAGATCGGTCTGACCGAGCCCGCCGCCGCCGGTCATGAAGCCGCCGCCGATGCCGCCACCGATCGGCTGTGCCAGACCACGCAAAAGCTCGCCAGCCCGTACCTGATCGGCAGGCTCGGTGATCAACACCCGAACCTGATCGCCGTCGATCGAGATCTTTCGGCGGATCTTCTCCCGCCGCAGGGTGTCGAATGCTTCGCGGCGAAGGTTCTGAACACGTTCCGCCCAGACTTCCTCGACCTTGACCTCGACCAGCAGGTGGACGCCGCCCCGCAGATCCAGACCCAGATTGACGACATTGGGCGGCAGGAAGCTCGGCCAACCGGCGGCCTGTTCGATCAGTGTTTCCTGGCTCGGCTGATTTTCACCGTCGTAGCGGCCCGCCTCCAGCGCCGTGGTCGCCCGAGATGCCTGATCCGCGGTCTCGTACCAGAGGTTCGGCATCGCGAACACGATGCCGAGGAGGCAGACCAGCAGGATCGAGATTTTCTTCCACGGGGCGAAGTAAAGCATGGGACGGCGCCCCTCCTGTGCGGATCAGCTGTCCTTGGCGGGTTCGGTCTTGGAGGTGACCGTCTGGATGGTGGAGCGATAGAGTTTCACGCGAACTTCTGGGGCGATCTCCGCCTCGATCTCTTCCTCGCCTTCCTTCACCCGCGTCACCTTCGCGACGATGCCGCCTGCCGTGACGATCTGGTCACCGCGCCGCAAGCCCTCGACCATCGTACGATGTTCCTTGGCACGTTTCTGCTGCGGACGGATCAGCAGGAAGTAGAAGATCACGAAGATCAGCACCAGCGGGATCAACGAGGTGATGAAGTCACCGCCGGGCGCACCGGCGCCCTGAGCATAGGCGGGAGTTATGAACATGAGTCTCTCGTGTGTTCTTGGGGCCGCGGCCCTGTTCGCTGCGGGGTATATACGGGCGCTCCGCTGCGATGCAAGGAACGCAGCGGGAACGGGGTCGCTTCATTCCTTGTTTGCAGCATCTGGCGAGAAGCAAGTTTGACTGGTTGATTGTTGATCCCGATGCATTGGATCGGCACAATCCTCGCCAGACTCCAACATTCTTTGCGTGATTAACGTCCCATTAGGGAACAGGTGCACAGAAATGTCGCACCTAAAGCTTCGGCTTCAGGGACGTCCGACGCGGCCTTCGGTCGGTCCGAGCGTCACGTCAGGTAAATGCAGAGGAGCAAGTCCGTGCAGAACATCTATGTGATCGCGCCCGCCATGGGCATCACCGCCTACATTGCGCTGATGGCCACAGTCTTCGTCATGTGAGGGCGGAGCAACGCGTACCCCGAGACGCCCGCGGCAGGCCTGATTGCCGACCGCCAATGGCTCAGGACGATTTGAGCAAATGCGCGATCAGCGCCTTGACGTCTCCGTTGCGTTTTTCGAGCATCGCATTGATCTCTTCGCGCTGGCTGGCCGCCATTGAAATTCCCTCGATGATGAGATCGATGATCTCGATCCGACCGCCGCGATCACTGACCAGCCACTCGATCGCGATGGGCTCGCGGTCCGGCAACTCGATCGGACTCTCGACAAGGATGCCCTTGCGCCCGGCATCAATCGTCTTTCCAACGACGATCTTCGGATCTCCGGAATACTCGTCGAAGCGTCGCGCATAGGTCACCGAGACGTACTTGGAGAAGGCCGAGACGAATTCCGTCTGGTCGCCAGAGCTCATGTCGCGCCAATTCCGCCCGGCGGAGAACTTGGCGAGCAGCGGCATGTTTGCGCGCCGCTCCATGATCGCCTGAAGTTTCGGCGCACGGCTCTCGCCAGAACCCGGTTCGCGCAGAAGAGCGAGGATTTCCTCGATCGTTGTCTGCACGTGGGCGCGCGCCTCGTCTTCGCTGAGAGCATAGGATGTAGTGCCCGGGAGAATGGCGGCAGCCGCTCCGAGCGCCAGAAAACATCGTCTTTTCAGAGACATCAATTCGGTTCTCCCCTGCCGAGTTTAGGGTGATCCATCGACGGTTCAGTCCGCGAACAGATCAGGCAAGTCATCAACGCTCGTTTCACCTCCAGCGACGCGGCGGCGCCGGTTCTGGATGTAAGCCGTGCGAATGCTGACATAGCTGTCTTCGCTGCGATAGAGCACTTCGTCGATCAATCCCTTATTTCTGTTACGAGTATCAACGACATCGAGCACCCGAACCGTCGCGGAGGCTATCAAAACCTCGCTTCCGCCACTGATATAGGTGGTCGGTTGCAACGCGGTATCAACCACGAGGCCAAATGCGTCACGCACCGTCGAGGGACCGAAAAGAGGTAATTCCAGATAAGCGCCCTCACCGACGCCCCAGGTCGCCATCGTGAGACCGAAGTCGGTCGGCACTGACCGCAGGCCGAGATCTGCGGCAGGGTCGAGCGCGCCGCCAGCCCCGTAGACCGTGTTGATTGCAAAGCGCCCAAGCGTCGAGGCTGCCTCCTCGGCGTCGCCCTGCAACACGTAATTCACGAAGATGCCAGGCAGGCGGATATGTCTGACGGCGTTGCCGAACACGTGCTTGAACAGTGTCGGCGTCGCAAAATCGTAGGCATCGGCGGCCGGGCGCAGGACAACCTCGTCCAAACCCTTGTTCACGCTGTGGACACCGCGATTCCAATCCTCGAGCGGATCGTGGACAAGCGCGCCGTCCGAACGTCCGCCCGAGCACGCGCCGAGACAAAAAATCATCAGGATCGCGGTGATCCGGGCGCGGGAAAGCTGCACGCGTCGCCCCTCTCGTCTTATTCTGTCTTATTGATCCGGGACGTTAGGCCGGCGTGAACGCCGGTATAGTACCGGGAACACATTTCTGCGCCAAGTTCTGAAAGCGTTGCCGCGCATCGGGCGCGTTTCTTGCCCCTGATCGCAAGATCGCCTATCTCAGCGGTCAGATTTCAGCGTGGGCCGGTCGACTTTTGATCATTCCATGTTAAGCGATGGCGCCCAACATGGCAGTTGTCCGATATAGCGAGGCTGGAAGTGCCAGACGTAAAATACGATAAGGGTCTCGCCGAGTTGCGCGAGAACATGGGCAAATGCCGTGGCCACTTCTGGTCGGTGGCCATTTTCAGCATATTCGTCAATCTTCTGATGCTTACCGGTCCGCTGTTCATGCTACAGACCTATGACCGCGTTCTGTCGAGCCGGTCGGAGGAAACGCTGGTCGCGCTGCTTCTGCTGGTGACATTCCTGTTCATCGCCTATGGCGCACTCGAATTCGCCCGCGGCCGGGTCCTCGCCCGGGCCGGCGGACGTTTCCAAACCCTGCTGGACATGCGCATCTTCGACGCCGTGCTCCGGCGCTCGGTCGCGCCAGCCGACCGGGCCAAGCCGAATACGGCCGCGCGCGATCTCGACTCGGTGCGCCAGCTCCTGTCCGGGCCCGCGCCGTTCGCGCTGTTCGATATCCCGTGGACGCCGATCTTCCTTGCGGCGATCTTCATTTTCCATCCGGTGCTCGGGTTCATCGCCATCGGCGGCGGCTTGATCCTCATCGTGCTCACACTGATGAACCAGTGGCGATCTAAGGAACCGAATGCCGAGTCCCAGATCGCGAGTGCGCAGGCAGAGAACCTTGGCGAAGCCCTGCGGCAGAATGCAGAGGCCGTTCAGGGTCTGGGGATGCGTGGCATCGGGATGCAGCGTTGGTCCGTCCTCCGCGACAAGGCGCTGGACAAGCAGATCCTCGCCTCGGACCGGACAGCGAGCTACACCTCGTCTTCGAAGGCGATGCGGTTCTATCTTCAGAGCTTCATGCTGGCGGCTGGCGCATGGCTGGTGCTGCAACAGGAAATTTCACCGGGGATGATGATCGCGGGCTCGATCCTGATGGGCCGCGCGCTTGCCCCGATCGAGCAGGCAATCGGTCAATGGGCGCTTTTCCAGCGCGCCACGCGGGGCTGGAAGTCGCTGTCCGAGCTTCTCGAGAAAACGCCGATCGAAGTGGCCAAAACAGAGCTTCCAGAACCGAAGGGCGTCGTCGAGGCACGCGGGATCAGCGTGGTCGCCCCGGGCGAGCAGGTTCCCGCCCTGCGCGGCATAAACTTCAAGGTCGAACCCGGCCAGGCCCTGGGCGTGATTGGCCCGTCGGGTGCCGGCAAGACAACACTCGCGAAAGTGCTGACGGGCATCTGGCAGCCCGCGGCAGGGAAAGTGCGGCTGGACGCGGCAGCACTGGACCAATGGCCAAGCGACCGCCTCGGACGTTACATCGGCTATCTTCCGCAGGAGATCGGCCTGCTCTCCGGAACGGTTGCGGAGAACATCGCTCGGCTCGATCCGGAACCCGATCCCAAGCAGATCGTTCTTGCTGCACAGCGGGCTGGCGCCCATGAATTACTGCTGAGCCTGCCGCAGGGATACGACACCGATATCGGCGCCGGCGGCCAGCGCCTGTCCGGCGGACAGCGTCAGCGCGTCGCGCTCGCACGCGCCTTATACGGCGATCCGCCCGTTTTGATCCTGGACGAACCGAACGCCAATCTCGACGCGCAGGGCGAGCAGGCTTTGGTGGATGCGATCCGCGATGCCAAGAGCCGCGGACGCACTGTCCTGATCATGGCGCATCGTCCATCCGCAATTGCGGCCTGCGACTTGCTGCTGATGATCGACAAGGGGCAGCAGGTCGACTTCGGACCACGCGATGAAGTCTTGAAGAAACGCACGAGAAACTACCCGCAGTTGGTCAACAACCAGCAAGGCGGTGGTGCTGCGGGTCAAGCCCAGCCAGCCGCTGCGGGGGCGCAGCAATCCATTGCGCAGGGCGGTCAGGGCACCCCGGCCACGACGCTCACACCGACCCAAACGACAGTTGCTATGTCCGGAGACAAAAAGTCATGAACCCTCAAATCGGAGGACCGGCAGCGGCCGGAGGCGACGATGGTTGGAGCGGTCGCGGATATATCCGCTTCGGATTGATCTGCGTGATGATCCTTGCAGGGGGCTTCGGGACCTGGGCTGCAACCGCATCGCTATCAGGTGCTGTGATCGCAACCGGGCAGTTGCGGGTCGAAACCAATCGCCAGATCGTGCAGCACCTCGACGGCGGCGTGGTCGGCGAGATTTTCGTTCGGGATGGCGATATCGTCGAGGCCGGTGAAGTTCTGATCAAGCTTGATGCCACGCTCCTTCAATCCGAACTCTCGGCGCTCGAAAGCCAGCTATTCGAGATCATGGCGCGACGCGGAAGGCTCGAGGCAGCACAGATTGATCGGCGGGACATCACTTTTGATCCCGAGATTGTCACGCGCGCTGGGTCGGACGCCGAGATCTCAAATTTGATGGCGGGTCAGCGCTCCTTACACTCGGCCAAGCGCGAGTCTGTGGCGAAGGAACTCGCGGTGATGGAGGAACGAAAACTTCAGCTCGAGGATCAGATCGTCGGTGCCGATGCGGAAGTCGCCTCGCTGACAGAGCAGTCCAGGCTCATCGGCAAAGAGCTCGCCGACATGCGCGAACTGCTGCGCAAGAACCTCGTTCAGGCTGGCCGGGTCCTGTCACTTGAGCGCGAGGCAGCAAGACTGCAGGGCGAGTCGGGCCGGCTAATCTCTCAGATCGCGCAGCTGCGCGGACAAATCAGCCAGATCGATATCGAGGCTCTCCGGATGGAAGCGGCTGTTCGCGAAGAAGCGATCACAGAGTTGCGCGAACTTGGCTTCCGGGAACTCGAACTGAAAGAGCGCCGTCTTTCCCTTCAAGAACGACTCTCACGCCTGGAAATCCGTGCGCCGCGCCCGGGTACGGTGCTCGATATGACGGTGCACGCGATCAAGTCGGTCGTCCGCCCGGCCGAGCCCATTCTCTATGTCGTCCCGAGCGACAGCGACCTGATCGTCGATGCCCGCGTCGATCCGCTGAACCGGGATCAGGTCGACCCGCGACAGGAAACCGTCCTGCGGTTCTCGGGTCTTAACACCCGGACAACGCCCGAGTTGTTCGGTCAGGTGAAAAATATATCCCGTGACAGCGTCGTCGATGAACAAACCGGCATGGCCTATTACAAGGCCGAAGTGGAGTTCCGCGACGGCGAGTTGGAAAAGCTTGAGGGCGAGGAACTGGTCGCGGGAATGCCGGTCGAAGTCTACATCCAGACCGGCGACCGGACGCCGCTCAACTACATGGTGAAGCCCATCACGGACTATTTCAACCGGGCAATGCGTGAAGAGTGACGCTGACCAATATGCGGAGTGAAGCGCAAGCGACGCACTTGACCTAGCGGCGAGAGCACCCATCATCGATGGTGCACCGCAACAGGAGTCGTCGTCATGGATGCGAGCGCTGTCGTTGAAGTCCGCGCCATCCAATCTCTCTCCGAGATCTCGGAGGCCGACTGGGACGCCTGTGCTGCTCCCGAATGCTCCGACGGTGGCCGCCCGAACTATCCGTTCCAAACCCACGCGTTCCTGAAGGCTCTCGAGGACAGCGGATCGGCAACGCCGCGCACAGGATGGGCGCCACATCACGTCGTCGCAACGATGGGGTCAGAGATTGTCGGCGTCATGCCGCTCTATCTCAAGAACCACAGCCAGGGCGAGTACGTCTTCGACTACTCCTGGGCGCATGCCTTTGAACGTGCAGGTGGCAGCTACTACCCGAAATTTCAGTGTTCGGTTCCGTTCACGCCGGCGACAGGCCCTCGGCTGCTACACAATCCCAACGGACCACTCGATCCCGACGCCGCTCGATCGGCGCTTCTTCAGGGCGCGACGCAACTGGCTGAAAGGCATGGGATTTCTTCGATCCACATCACATTCTGCACGGACGAGGAATACGCCTTCGGAGGCGGTGTCGGGCTGTTACAGCGCACTGATCAACAGTTTCACTGGATCGACCGCGGATATGGCGACTGGGAGGGCTTTCTGGACGCGCTCGCGTCCCGCAAACGCAAGAACCTGCGCAAGGAACGCGAGCGGGCCGTCGAACACGGCGTCACGATCCATTGGCTGACGGGCGATGAGATCCAGCCTGAACACTGGGATGCTTTCTGGCGCTTCTATCAGGACACCGGCGCGCGGAAGTGGGGCACGCCGTATCTCACGCGCAAGTTCTTCGATCTGGCGCAGGAGCGGCTGCGGAACGATATTCTCCTTATCATGTGCGAACGGGACGACAGCTGGATCGCCGGAGCCTTCAACCTGATCGGGCGCGAAACACTGTACGGTCGCTATTGGGGTTGCACCGAAGATCACCCGTTCCTGCATTTCGAGACCTGCTATTATCAGGCGATCGACTTTGCGCTTCAGCATGGCCTGACGCGCGTGGAGGCCGGGGCGCAAGGCGGTCACAAACTCGCGCGCGGCTACGAACCCGTAACGACGCGCTCCCTGCATTACATCACGGATCCGGGGTTCCGCCGCGCAATCGACGATTACCTCGAGAACGAGCGCTACGCGGTCGAACGCGAGAACGCGCATCTCGCGGAGATGATGCCGTTCAAAAAGACCTGACGGGCGCCACGCCCCGACAGGTCATGCCCGTCGATGAAATCTCGCGGGCCGACGTTCCGAAACTGACCAGTCCTCCAGAGCAGGAGCAATCGATACCTCGGAGACACTGCGTTTTGTTAGGAGTGCGCGTAACTTGGGATTCTATGAAATTTCTCGTTGGTCAGCCTGCGCCACAGCATCCTCAGCATTCTGCTCTTTCCGCGCAATCTCACGCCGATGCGCTTCACCGGTTCCGAGCATCCAGAGCATGCGACCGGCGAAGATCAAAAACAAACCCACGCCGGCCATGACAGTTGCGGCCGCTAGGATTTGCCACCATTGATCCACCGTACTCGCACTCCGTGATTTTCAAGTCGCCCGGCGCACGCGTACCAGCACGATCAGGGGCAAGGCAATCGCCGCGGCGCCCGCAAACAACAGGAACCCGTCGATATAGCCAATCATCGTCGACTGCCGACCTATCTCGGCATGCAGCCAAGCCAGCGTGCCATGGGCGCCGAGGTCTACTTGGTCCGCAATACCCGGCTGACGCATGGCTTCGTTCAAGGGCGAGACACTCGGCGCCATCTCGGCATAGCTCACACGTGTCTGGCGGATCACGAGAGCCACCGAAAGCGAAATGAAGATCGACGATCCCATGTTCCGAAGGAGATGGAAGATTGCGGTGCCGTCAGGCACGAGTGCGGGTGGCAGCGTCGCGAAGGTCACGATGGACAACGGCACCCAGATTAGGCCCACACCGAAGCCTTGGATTGCCGCCGCCCAGAGCACGTCCGAGGTCATGACCTCGACATCGAAGCCCGCCATGACCCAGCCGGACCACGCCTGCAGAAACAGCCCGATTGCCATGGGGATGCGCGGGTCAATCCCGCCAAGGACCAAAAGCAGGGCAAACCCGATGAAGGTGCCGGCGCCGCGGGCAGAAAGGATCTGGCCGATGATTGAGTCCGGATAGCCCTGAACCGATTGCAGCAGCGTCGGCAACAGCGTGATTGGCGTAAAGTTCAGCATCCCGAAGATGAAGATCAGCAGCAGCCCGACCACGAAGTTACGATCTCCCAACAGAGCCGGGTTCAGGAACGGTCTGGGCGACTGAAAATTGCGCACGATGAAGACCCAGAACGCGGCGAGGCAACATCCGGCGTAGATCAGGATCTCGCCGGACTGGAACCAGCCTGCCCGTTCGCCACGATCGAGCATCAACTGCAGAGCAGTGATCGCGATGGCGAGCGCTGCGTACCCCATCCAGTCCAGTCGCGTTTCCGGTTGATCGCCGCGGCGCTTGATGAACGACATCACGCCGATGAGCGCGATCAGAGTGAATGGCACGAGCATGAAGAAGACCCAGCGCCAGTTGTAAGCCTCACTCAGAGCGCCGCCGATTGCAGGCGCGATGATCGGGCCCAGGATCACACCGGTCCCCCAGATCGACATGACCCGGCTGCGAATGCGTTCGTGGAAGCTCTCGATCACGATCGCCTGAGACAGTGGGACGAGGGGCGCGCCGAATGCGCCCTGACAGATGCGGAAGAGCACGAGCTCTTCGACGGAAGTCGCCAGCCCGCACAAAACCGACGACATTCCGAAGCCGATGATCCCACAGATCATGAGCCGACGACGCCCGAACCGGGCGGCGAGCCAGCCTGCAATCGGCGTGACCACTGCTGTCGCGACGATGTTGAAAGTGACGATCCAAGCGATCTGATCCGGCGTGCTCGACAGCGATCCCTGCATCTGCGGGAGCGACACGTTGGCGATCGTCACGGTCATCGCGTAGAGCATGGTCACGAACGTGACCGTGACCAGGAGCATGACCTGCTCGAAAAGAGTTCGCGGCGCGCCGGGCGGGAGGTCGGCGACCCCGGCGTCTTGGCTCATTCCCGAGCTTCCGGCAGAATCCAGGCGCGCGCCTTGGCGACAACGTCCGGCAACGGCCGCTCGTACCCGGTATCTATGCTGACCGCGACGCTCATGCCTGCGCGGAGCGGCGGCGCGCCTGCCTCCGGCAGGATGCGGAGACGCACCGGAACCCTCTGAACGACCTTCACCCAGTTGCCCGACGCGTTCTGCGGCGGAAGCAGCGCATATTCGGCGCCGGTCGCCGGAGACATCGTGTCGACCTCCGCCGCCCATGTGACGCCAGGATAGGCGTCAACTGCCAGATCGGCACGCTGTCCGATGCGAAGATGCGTGAGGTCGGTTTCCTTGAGATTGGCCTCGACCCAGTATCCCTTGTCAGCCACGAGGCTCATCACCGGATCGCCTTCCGAGACATATTCGCCGGTCTGAAGCTGCAAGTTCGCGATGACCCCGCCACTCGGCGCGCGAACCTCGGTCAGGCGCAGATCCAGATCAGCCTCTTCCAGTTCCGCCTTCGCGCGCATGACTTCCGGGTGGGTATCGATGTCGAGTTCAGCCTGTCCATTCAGCTCGGCCAGAACCTCTTCTGCCTCCTCACGCAGAACTGAAAGCGACGACTCGGCGCGTACCGTCTGCCGGCGGACCTCGATCAATCGGATTTGAGAGATCGTCCCGCCCTTGCGCAGACGCTCAGACCGTTCGAGTTCCTCGCGCAGAAAATCGAGATCCGCCTCCGCGGCATCGTATTCTGCCAGCTTCGTCCGATAGCGCGCCTTCAAGGCAGAGACGCGCTGGCGTGCGGCCGATAGCTCCGCATCCTTCATCGCGCGCTCGACTTCCTTACGACCACGGTCGATTCGAAACAGCAGGTCGCCCGGCGCGACCGGCTGATTGTCCGCTATGGCGACCTCGGTGACTCGGCCGGAAATCTCGGCGGTCACAAACACGAGGTCCGATTTCACATAGGCATTCTCAGTCGTCACATACCGCCCGGAACTCATGTAAAACCACGCTCCGGCGATCGCGATTGCGACGGGTCCGAGAATCAGAAGGCCGACCCGAAACAGTCGTCGCAGAAATCGGGCGAGATACTTCACGTCAGCCCCCGGCCGCCGCGTCAGTCGGAGTGTTTCTCAAGTCCCGCGCAGGCGATATGTTCCCCTTGATCCGGGTCAGCATGTCGACAAGCTGCGCGCGTTCGGTTTCCGACAGGCCTTCCATTGCCTTTGCCTGCGTCTCGACAGCCAGCGCTTCCATCTTGTCGAGCATCGGCCCCGCGGCTTCGGTCAGAAAAAGGCACCATGCGCGGCGGTCTTCGGGATCCGCGCGACGCTCCAACCAGCCGTCACGTTCCAGGCGGTCGACATGGCGACTGAGCGTTACGTTCTCGATTTCGAGAATTTCCGCGAGACTGCGCTGATTGATCCCCTGGCGTCCGGCAAGGTGCACGAGCACCCGCCATTGCGCCCGGGTCAGTCCGAACGCCTGCGCCCGCTCATCGAACCACGCGCGCATTAAGCGCGACACGTCGTACATGAGGAAGCCGACATTGACATCGGGGTCGAGGCCAAACATGCGAACTTATTATGAGCAGGCTTACTATATGTCGAGCATTCATCTGCGAGCGAACCTAATGATCACAGCTCTGTGTTGCGCGGGATCACCGAAAACCGCCGAGCGGTTCCGGCAAAAGAAACGGGTTCAGTTGCTGGAACTGTCGTCGTCGAAGAGATCCGGAAGCGCATCTATCGCACTGTCCGGGCCTGCGATCTGGGCGCGCCGACGCTGGAGAAAGGCCGAGCGCAGGGTCACGTAGCTGTCCTCGCTCTCGTAGAGGAGGTCGTCGATGATTCCGAACTGAGCGTCACGGCCGTGGATGATCTCGCCGACGGTTATCGAAGGGCCGAACGCATCCAGGGCCGTGAATTGGCCAATGTAGAATGTCGGGCTGAAGGCGGTATCGACAGCAAAACCAAACACGTCTCGCACGGTCGTCGGACCGAGAAGCGGAAGCACGAGATACGTGCCCTCACCCACGCCGTATTTACCAAGCGTGATCCCGAAGTCGGTCGGTTGCTGCTTCAGCCCGAACTCATTGGCGGGATCGAGCAACCCTCCAGCACCCATCAGCGTGTTCAGCGTGAACCGGCCCAGCGTGTCGAGCGACCGATCAATGTCTCCCTGCAGGAGGTAATTCGCAAAGTCGCCAGGAAGTTCGAGATGTGAAAGGCCATTGCCAACCAGATGCTTGATCAATTCAGGTGCAACGAAGTCGTAGCCCTGAGCCGCCGGTCGCAATACGTACCTGTCTAAACGTACGTTGTTTTCATGGAAGAAGCGGCTTGTCGGTTCGTAGTCGTCTGACGCCGCGAACCCGTCGCGCGGTCCGGTGGACGCGCACGCCCCAAGAAGCAGCGCCGCACTGCTCAGCGCCAACCACTTGACGAACGACGGCATTGTCATCAGATGCTCCCGATCTGCGGAACGCAGGGCGCTGTGCCAGCACGTCCTCACTCACCTTAACGATGATAAGTATACACGTGACGGGCAACCTCAAGCACTATCCCTACGATTTGATTGACGCGAAGGCGGAGGCCGGTTCGCGATGACCGAGCAAACCTGGCGACTGGATCAATTGGCCGGGCGCTGTGCGGGAACAGTGATGTCGGTTGCGGCGGCCCGGCCCCGAAGCACGCTCGCCATGCTCGGCATGCTGTGTCTGATCGCGTTGCTCGGCGGTCTCCGGCTCGACATCAATGCCGACTCCAGCAAGATGCTGTCGCCGGATCTTCCGGATCAGCGACGCGCCCTGGAATTGTCCGCCGCCTTTCCACAGCTCAAGCAATCCATCGTCGTCGTGGTTCGCAGCAGGCAGTCGGACGTCGCCGATCTGGCCACGGCTGAACTGGTCAAAGCGCTCGGACAGGAGAAGGCGACGATCAGGGACGTGTACGCGCCGTCGGCCGATCCGTTCCTCGCAACCCACGGCTTTCTCTATCAGGACACTGACGAGGTCGACAGCGCGATGACGCGCCTTTCGGCATCGTCGAACCTGCTGGCAAAACTTCGTGAGGATCAGACCGTCCCCGGGTTCATCACCGCGCTCGATGACGCACGGGCTCTGGCGGAGCGCGCCGAACTTGGGCCAGAGTCGCTGGACCGGCTCTTCGCCGAAGCCGCCGCAACGATCCGCGGACAGATCACCGGTTCGCGGCATGTTTTCGGATGGAGCAGTATTCTCGCAGACGAGTCTGAAGGCAGCCGCGCCACCCGCCTCATCACCGTGACGCCTGAACTCGATCTCTCCCGGCTCAGTCCTGCGAGACCGGCGCTCCGGACAATTGCGGAAGCGATCGATAGCTTACCGCCTGAACTGGTGAACGAGGTCGACATCGGCGTTACCGGAGAGCCTGCCTTGCGGGCGGAGGAGATGCAAAGCGTTGTCGGCACCATCGGGTTGTCGCTCGGACTTTCGCTGATCCTGGTTGCGGCCATGCTCTGGATCGGGCTGCGCTCACCCACGCGCGCTGCGCTTGCCTTTGCCTCGCTCGTGGTGACGCTCGTCCTGACGACTGGCTTTGCCGGATTCGCGATCGGCAGCCTGAATCTGATCTCGATTGCGTTCATCGTTCTGATGGTCGGGCTCGGCATCGACTTCGCGATACACATTCTGAGCCACGTGTCCGAGCTTGAACGCCACGGCACGCAGATGCCCGACGCCATCCGCATGACCGGTCGGCGCCTCGGCTTTGCCCTGCTGTTAAGTGCCGCGACAACGTCGCTCGCCTTTCTCGCCTTCGGCACGACCAACTTCCTCGGCATGGCGCAACTCGGGATTATCGGCGGTGTCGGTGTCCTGATCGCCTGCGCGGTTTCGATGACCCTGATCCCTGCGGTGCTGGCACTCCGGCCCCTGACCGCGACCACGGCAGTTCATGAACGTTCGCGGCGCGGCCCGAAGGTCGACGGGATCATCGCCCCGGGCGTTATTCTGGTAATCGCATGCGCCGCCATCTGGCCGGCGTCGGAGGTTCGATTCGATCCTGATCCCATGGAGCTTCGCAACCCGGACGCGCCGTCCGTCCGGGCGTTCAATCTCCTCGCCTCGGACCCTGACACGACCCCGTATCGCGCAAGTATCCTTGTGCCGGACGACGATGCCGCCGGAGAAACCGTTGCCAATTTCGCGAACCGCGAGGGCATCGGTGCTGTGATCTCGCTCGCGGACCTCGTACCGGAGGAACAGGACGAAAAGCTCACATTGCTCGATATCGCGGCGCCATCGATCGATCACGCGCTGTCTGGCGATCCGACCGACCTGCGCCAGAGAGACTCGGTTGTCGAACAGGACCCGCTGGTGGTCTTCGCCGATGCATTAAAGTCCGCACAGAGCAGCGACGGCTCGAAAGCGCTGGAGCAGGCCCTGTCGGACTACTTGGACCTGAGAAGTCCGGCGAGTGATCGAGCGTTGCAGATCGATCTCTTCCGCGCCTTTCCGCTTCTGACGAGCCGCCTCGATGCAATGCTCGCGGCCGACTACGTCGATCGCGAAATCCTGCCGAGCGCGATGAACGAACGCTTTGTCGCGCCTGACGGTCAGCAACGGGTCGAGATCGTGCCGGAATACGATTTGCGCGATCCGGTGCGGCTCTCCGAGTTTGCCGAAATGGTCCGCGACATCGCGCCGAACGCTGCCGGGGGACCTATCCAGTTGGAAGCTGCCGGGCGCACCGTCAGCGAGGCAATGCTCCATGCAACGCTTCTCGCTGCATTGGCGACGGGACTGCTGGCCTGGCTGGGCACCGGGCGGCTTCTGGACGCAATCGCGATCCTTGGTCCGCTCGTGGTCGCGGGGATTCTCATCGCAGCGGCGAGCGTTATCCTCGACATGCCGTTCAATTACGCAAATGTGATCGTCCTGCCGCTTCTGATCGGGATCGGAGTGGACAGCGGCATCCACATTGCACTGCGCGAAGGCCGGGCGCCGGGCGCCGTTTTTGCGACATCGACGCCGCGTGCGGTGGTTTTCTCGGCGCTGACAACCATGGCCGCTTTCGGAACGCTCGCGCTCAGTGATCATCGCGGCACGGCAAGTATGGGCGTCCTGCTGGCCATCGCGATGTGCGCCGCCGTCGTCTCGGTCATGGCGCTGACACCGACTGTGATCCGTTGGACACGACGCGGCGCTTAGAGTCACATATTCGCAATACGATCGACGGATTTTTCAGTTTCTGGCCGTATAGGCTGCAAACATGAACCTCGAGCAGACCTGTAGATGATGCTGACCCTGCGCTGTTTCGCGGCGTGCCTGCTGGCGCTGTCGCTTTCCCTTGCCCCCGGCAATGCCGAGGCCAACAAGGGTGCGCATGCTGTCGAACTGATCGAAGAGATGCTGGCCGACACTCACCGGACGATCACCAGCCGCAGCCCGAAACAGCTCCCCAGAACGATCGCGCGCTATTTCGCCTGGGAGCTCTGGACCCGCTTCCTCACCAAACCGCGCCAGCAACAGTTCTCCGGCACCCAAATGCGGCGCATCCGCCAACTCATGCCCGGCTACATCGCCTATCTCTATGTCGATCGTTTCGCCGGCGGCATGCAGGATGTGCCCGTTGTCACAGGGACGCGCCCGGCGCGACGCGATATCGCTGTGCTGACGCGCTTTCGCAGGGCGAACGGCAAGGCGCTCCCCGTCGGGTGGCGCGTAAAAAGCCTGCGCAACGGTGAGGCCAAGATCGTCGATATCCTTGTGGGCGGTGTCTCCTTCATGCTCCAGACCCGGGAAGAGTTCGTCGCCATCATCGACCGCGCGGGGCCGGGCGGTCTGATCGATTACCTGCAGCGAAAATCGCTTTGACCCACATCGACGTGATCGACCTTGGGTGCACTGCGGTATTGCAACAGTTGACCTGACCGTATTGCTCGATATTTAAGTTGAATGTCTCCGGATCGGGCCGGCGGCAATCAGGAGCAACGCATGTCCGTTCCCCTTCGTCAGCAGATGGATATCGGCGCGTACATCGCGAAACAGAAGCTCAAGGGGAACAAGCGCTATCCTCTTGTTCTGATGCTCGAGCCGCTCTTTCGATGCAATCTGGCCTGCCCGGGCTGTGGAAAGATCGACTATCCCGGTGCCATCCTGAACCGCCGCCTGACGCCGCAGGAATGCTGGGACGCGGCCGAGGAATGCGGCGCCCCGATGGTCGCCATTCCGGGCGGCGAGCCGCTGATCCACAAGGAGATGCCCGAGATCGTCGCGGGTCTCATCGAGCGCAAGAAGTACGTTTCTCTCTGCACCAACGCGCTGCTGCTCGAGAAGAAACTGCCTCAGTTCAAGCCGTCGCGGTACATGTTCTTCTCCGTCCACCTCGACGGGCTCAAGGTTCACCATGACAAGGCCGTGGCGCAGAAGGGCGTCTTCGACCGCGCCGTGCGCGCCATCAAGGCAGCGCAGGACGCCGGCTTCAACGTCAACGTGAACGCCACGATCTTCGATGGATATCCGGCCGACGAACTGGCCGATTATCTCGACTACACCGCCGAGCTTGGCGTCGGCGTCTCGATCTCACCCGGCTTCGCTTACGAGCGCGCGCCGGACCAGGAGCACTTCCTGAACCGCCAGAAAACCAAGCACTTCTTCCGTGAGGTCTGGTCGATCGGCAAGAAACGCGGCTCGAAATGGGATCTCAGCCACTCGCCGCTCTTCCTCGACTTCCTGCTCGGCAACCAGGAGATGCTCTGCGCGCCGTGGGGCATGCCCACGCGCAACGTCTTTGGATGGCAGAAGCCCTGCTATCTTCTGGGCGAGGGTTACGCCAAGACCTACGCCGAGTTGATGGAGACCACCGACTGGGACAAGTACGGCACCGGAAACTACGAAAAGTGCTCCGACTGCATGGCGCATTGCGGCTACGAACCCGCCGCCGCAAACATCGCGTTTTCCAACCCGTTGAAGATGCTGAAGCTCGCGATCAACGGGCTGCGCACGTCCGGGCCGCTGGCGCCTGAAATCGATCTGTCGAAGGCCCGTCCCGGCGAGGAACATCACGAGCGCATCGTCGCCGAGGAAATGGAAAAGATCGAGCGGAGCAAGGCTGCTTAGGCGAGAGGTTCGCCAAACAGTCCACGATCAGTGTTTTCATCGATCCGCTCATGAATTGACGCGGCCGAGATCTCCTGACCAGATCATCTTGCTTATCAGGCGACGCAATAATCGTTGTGGAATGCTGCCTGCAGAGCGAAAGCTACCGGGACCACAATATCAGGCCTGAAATCCGGTCATGAACGCCGTGAGATTTCGCCCGAGATCATCGCATAGGTAACCGCCCTCCTGCACGATCACGGTCGGGAGACCGAGCCCGGCCACTGCTGCGCCGATCTTCTCGAACCCCGAAGTCGTCACCTCCATGCCCTTCAGTGGATCATCGATGTAAGCGTCCAATCCCAGCGCCAAAACGATCGCACCCGGAGCATAGGCCCGGATCGTGGCCAGCGCGTCGTCGAGCGCGACAAGGTAGTCCGCGTTCCCGGTCGTCTTCGGCAGAGGCAGATTGCGATTGTAGTGTGTTCCCGGCCCCGAGCCCCGCTCGTGCGCATAGCCGCAGGAGAACGGATAGTAGACGACCGGGTCGGAATGGAGCGAGACGGTCAGCACGTCGGCGCGCTGATAGAAGATGCCTTGCGTGCCGTTCCCGTGGTGCACATCGACATCAAGCACGGCGACGCGGTCATAGGCTCCGCGCAGCATCTGCGCTGCGATTGCCGAATTGTTCAGAAAGCAAAAGCCGCCTGCAAGGTCTGCGTAGGCATGATGTCCCGGAGGACGAGACAGGGCATAAGCTGATCGGTCGCCTTCCAATACCGCCTCTGCCGCCGCCACGGCAGACCAGGCCGACCAGCATGCGGCATCCCAGGTCTTCGGTCCGATGGGGCACGCGGCGTCGGCCTGATAGTAACATGCCAGCCCCGTCGCCGAGGTCGGAATCCCGCCCAGGGACCGATCCAGATGCTGGTTCGGGATGACTTCGGCAGCGGCATGCGGAAGCGCGCTCCACCGGTCGTGGATGGTTTCGAGAAACCGCAGATAGGCAGGTGTATGGACCGCGGCAATCTCGGCGATGCCCGATGCCTCGGGCTGCTCAAAGACCAGACCGGCGGCTTGCCCACCGACCCTCAATCGTTCGGCGCGCTCGGGCTGCTCCTCGGCCTGTACGAACTTGCCGGCAACCATGAAGGTCTGCGGGTCGTGACCCGCCTGCTCTTCGGCATAAAAGGCTCTCATCCTGCGTCCTCAGTTTGCAGTCAGACCGCCATCGACGGCGATGCACTGCCCGGTCATGAAGGAATTCGCCGGGTCGCAGATCATCAGCATGACATCCACGATCTCGCGGGCGCTGGCGAGCCGCTGCAGCGGCAGATGCTTGCCCAGCTTCTCGCGGGCCTGATCGCTGTAGGCTTCGCTCCCTGCCATGTCCGCGACAATATCATCCAGCATCGGCGTCTGCGCATAGGCCGGACATATCGCGTTGACCCTGATCTTGTGCCGCCCGACTTCAAGCGCCGCCGTCTTCGTCAAGCCGACGACTGCGTGCTTCGAAGCCACATAGGCGCCGAACTCCCGCGCCCCGATCAGCCCGGCGACCGAAGCGGTGTTGAGGATGACGCCTTCACCCTGCTCGCGCATCACCGGGATCTGGCATTTCAAACTGATGAACACGCCGCGCGCGTTGATCGACATCATCCGGTCGAATTCGTCGAGAGAAGTCTTCACGATGGAACTGAGGTCGTGGATCACGCCCGCATTGTTGACGGCGACATCGACCCTGCCGAACCGCGCGACTGTTTCATCCATCCAGCGCTGCTGGTCGGCCATCGAAGAAACATCGACGGTCGAGGTCAAGACTTCGGCATCCAGACCGGCTGCTGTGGCGGCGAGATCCTCGCCGTTGATATCACAGAGGCTCAGTCGGGCACCTTCGGCGGCAAATCGTTCCGCAGCGACGGCCCCGAACCCGCTGGCCGCGCCGGACAACATCACCACACTTCCCTCAAACCGCATATCAGCCCCCCTGCGCTGCTTCCAGACCGCGCTGCGCGAACATCGGGACGTACTCACCCATCTTGAGCGCGCGCTCCGGGTTCGAGGCATTGCCGTCGAGACCCCGCCGCAGAACGCCCTCGACGATCGCCGCCATTCGGAAGAACGAAAACGCAAGGCAGAACCCGAAGATCGGGATACCGCTCAACCCGCGCCGCTCGCAGTAAAGATCTATGTACGCCTGCTCGGAATGGATGCCGAGTTCCGTCCGGTCCTGATCGCCGAATCCGCGCGTCTCAAGGCCGGGCGGCATCCGCCACTGCATGCACTGATAGGCGAGATCCGAGTACGGGTGCCCCAGCGTCGACAACTCCCAATCCAGCACGGCGAGCACTTTCGGCTCGGCACCGGAATAGATCATGTTGTCGATCCGGTAGTCGCCGTGAACCAGCGTGGTGATCCCGTCATCCGCAGGCATGTTGTCCTGAAGCCATCGGATCAGGTCGTCCATCTCGGGCAACGGTCGGGTCTGCGAGGCGTAGAACTGCTTCGACCAGCGCCCGACCTGGCGTTCAAAGTAACTGCCGGGCCGCCCGAAATCCTCCAGTCCGACCGCCTCGTAGTCGACATCGTGCAGCGCCGCCAACGCGCGGTTCATGTCGTCGAACATCGCGCGTCGCCATTCCGGGCTCTTGTCTGGCAGGCGCGGGTCAAAGTGAACCTCGCCCTCGACGCATTCCATGACGTAAAAGATCGTGCCAATGACGTCTTCGTCCTCGCACAGATGGTGCATGTGCGGGGTCGGCACGTCCGTCTCTGCCAGAGCTTTCTGGACACGGAACTCGCGATCCACGGCATGGGCGGACTTCAAGAGCTCTCCGGGCGGCTTGCGGCGCAGGACGTACTTGCCCGATGGCGACGTCAGAATGAAGGTCGGGTTCGACTGACCGGTCGGCGTCTTCTCGAAGGTTACGGGACCACGGAAGCTGTCGACATGCGCCTCAAGATACTTGCTGACAACGTCGACATCGAGTTGCGCCGCCGCGTGCGTTGCCATCGCCCCCTCCCCTAGCTGTAAGTCTCTGCGTGCCGCCTGTCCGGGCGCTCCAGATGCGGGATCGCGTTGAACATATTGAAGTAGACGCGCTGCCGCGTGAAGACCAGCCGGCTGATACCCGTGTTACGAGCCTGAAGATTGAACTCGATCATCTGCTCGGGCGCGAGGTCGAGGATCGTGGTCAGCGCCATTGCGATCGACCCGCCGGAGGCCGCTGCGAAAACCCGTCCGTCCTGATTATCCGTGAGGGCCGAAATGGCCGCCATCACGCGGTCACGGAAGTCCTGCCAGCTTTCCGCACCTTCGGTCTTTCGTTGCGACCAATCGATGAGGACGCCGCGCAGGCGTTTGAAATGCTCCCGGCGGCTGAGCGACGGATCGCGGTCCTTGAAACCGGCGCCCGCCAGCAGGGCCTTTGCGTCATATTCCTCGAGCCCGGGCGCGATCTCTGCGGTCGCGCCCAAGACGCCAGCGACCGCATCGGCCGTCTCGCGCTGACGCCGCAGCCTGCCGGACGCAATCCGGTCAAACCGAACTTCCATCTCCGCGAAGTGCTCGCCCAGCCAACGCGCCTGCTGAAGCCCGAGATCGGTCAACCGGTCATAGTCATCCGAGGCAAATGCCGCCTGCCCGTGCCGCACCAGCCAAAGCTCCACGGCCATCCCGGAGCCTCAGATATACGTGCGCAGATGCGCCCGGTCCGGACCGGCAAGATGCGGGGTCGCGTTGAACTCACCCAGCAGCAGATTCCCGTTGCGCACAAGAAACCGGCTGAACGATGAATTATGGATCGTTAGCAGCACTTCAGCCATTTTCGCGACGCCAATCCCAAGCACATGGCGCATCATCACGGCCTTCGGGCCGCCCGAGGAGACGACGAGCACGTCGCGCCCGTCCTGCATCAGCGAGTTGACGGCGCTGGTCACGCGCTCGTGGAACTCAGCATAGGGTTCATGCTCCGTCGGAAAGCTCGCGGTCTCCCACGCGGTCATGATCTTCGGGAACTCCCGCATGAAATCGTCCGAGTCCGTGAATTCCGCCACGGGAATTACGCCAGCGGCATGGGCATCCGCCAGGAGGACGTCGAAATCCATCTCATTCAGCCCCGGCAGCACCACCGCATCGTCGGCACCGCAGGCCTCCGCGATCGCCGTCGCCGTCTCTCGGTGCCGACGCAGATCCCCCGACGCCGCTAGGTGAAACCGCCGCCCTTCATGCGCGAGATGTTCGCCCAGCCATCGGGCCTGCCGCCACCCAAGCTCAGACAATCGGTCGTAGTCGTCCGTCCCGAACGACGCCTGACCATGGCGCACAAAAACGATTTCACCCAAGCGATCAGACCTTTTCGTTCGTGTACTGGCGCAACTCGCGGCGTGCGACCTGGCGGCGGTGAACGGCGTCGGGGCCATCGACGAGGCGCATCGTCCGCGCGCCGGTCCACATGGTCGCCAACGGCGTGTCCTGTGAAATCCCTGCCGCACCGTGCAACTGGATCGCCTCGTCGATGATCTTCAGCGCCATTTCGGGAGCGGCCACCTTGATCATACTGATCCAGGGCTGCGCGTCGCGCGTCCCGACGGTGTCCATCATGTAGGCGGCCTTGAGACACAGCAACCGCGCCTGCTCGATGTCGATCCGGGCATTGGCGATCAGATCGTAGTTTCCGCCCAGTTCGGCCAGCGGTTTGCCGAAGGCCGAGCGGTTCAGACCGCGACGGCACATGATCTCGAGTGCCCGCTCGGCGAGGCCGATGGTTCGCATGCAATGATGGATACGCCCCGGTCCGAGCCGCCCCTGAGCGACCTCGAAGCCACGCCCCTCGCCGAGCAAGAGATCCTCGGCGGGAACGCGAACATCGGTGAAGCGCAGGTGCATGTGCCCCATCGGCGCGTCATCATCTCCGAACGCCTGCATCGGCCGCAGGATCTCGATCCCCGGTGTCTCACGCGCCATGACGAACTGCGAGTGACGCGCATGTTTGGGCGCATCCGGGTCTGAGCACGCCATCACGATGAAGACCTTGCAGCGCGGATTGCCGGCACCTGTGATCCACCACTTCTCGCCGTTCAGCACCCAGTGATCGCCGTCTTTCTCTGCCCGCAAGCCGATCTGGGTCGCATCCGACGAGGACACGTTCGGTTCCGTCATCGCATAGGCCGAGCGTATCTCGCCCGCCATCAAGGGCTTCAGCCAACGCTCCTTGTGGGCGTCCGTCCCGTAGGTCGCGAAGACCTCCATATTTCCGGTATCGGGGGCATTGCAGTTGAAAACCTCGGGACCGATGCGCGACCGGCCCATCTCCTCAGCCAGATAGGCGTACTCGACATTAGTCAGACCGCCTTCAGGACCGTGGCCATGCTCGCCGCCGGTCAGCCAGAAGTTCCAGAGCCCGCGATCCCTGGCCTTTGCCTTCAACCCATCGAGGATCTCGATCATCTTCGGGGTGTAATGGAAGCGATTCCCGGTCGACCCGATCTCGGCATGAAATTCGTCATCCATCGGGATGATTTCGTCCTCGACCATCGATCGTACTTGCGCGAGCAGCGGTCTCAGCCGGTCCGTCACACCCAGGTCCATCGCGAATCCTTTCCTCTGTCGCCCGGGAACATGGCGCAGCACTCTCGCCGGGGCTAGTCCCGCCTTGTCACATCGCCTTGCACGCCACGGGAAGACCGTGAGCGTGTTGCGCATCCGCACGGATGCTGCCGCATCCGGGCTCCTGCGCGAAAGCCCGCCACCACCCCCACCACCGCCGACGCGCACGGCGCGTCGGCGG
>JBCDAV010000018.1:0-88433 GCA_039184865.1 Pseudomonadota bacterium
CCACCGGCACGCCATTCTCAGCCTGCTTCAGGATCGCCATGATCTGGCTATCGCTGTACTTCGATTTCTTCATCAGAACCTCCTCGGTATCTTCGAGAAAATTCTACCGCCACGCACCACTAACTTTCGGGGGGATTACCGGACTACTAAGGGGAAAGGGATCGTAAGTTAGCGTTTGAAGTCAATCGTTAACGAGTGGGATCCGGGCTTAAGAGCTCGGCGTTTACATGTGCAGTGTTTGTCCTTTGCGGCTCGGGGGCCGGGCACGTTCCGGCACGACGCAAATCCTCTTCAACTGCCTCGTAACCACGATCATATCCTTGCCGAAAACCCTCGAGCCCACCCATTGCAAAGTTCCGGTAAATCTCAGAGGTGAGTGCAAGCTTGCGCATTGCCTCTAGGTCATCGGGATCTTCTGCAAGATCGTTTTCAAGATGCGCGACCATCGCGCCAATTTGCTCACCAATCGAACACGTCATAACCATCTAATTCTACATTTTCTTGCTGTGAAATGCAAATTGGCCGGTCAATTCTAATCAATTGATCAACGGCGATCTGCGAAACTGCAGTCGTCAAGGTCCGCTCCAAGGAATCAACGATGGAGCGAGCTATGCCGAACATACCCAATTCCTCCGTACCGCAAAGAAGTCCCGGCAATGCAGAAGAGTCGAACTTCGCTAGTCGCTTGAGTCGTCGCGTGAGTTTCAACGGCCAGCTCTTTCGATACATGTTTTGGCGTAATCAAATAGTTCTGTACCATCCCAGTAGCTTTTGGTTCGCGCTGAAGTCAGCGGCTGCCTTGGCATGAAGTATTTCTCTTTTGACCCCGCAACACGCCGCGCCCGTCTTGAGATGCGTATCGTCTGCGATGCGCCGCTGCGCAAAATTGTTGCCGTTGGTGACGACATTGCCGAAGCAATCTCGGAGATCTCAGGTGGCGCGACGATCAGACAGATCAAAGGCATCTGGGCAGCGGACGGATCGCTCGATCTGGATCGCTATCAGGGTCCGTTTGAGATTGCGGACGGGATCGCAATCGAAGTTACGGTGACGCTGGATCGCGCCGAGGCACTCTACACAGCGCTGCCCGAAATCGTGTCTGCGGCAGTGCATGAGCATGGTCTGCCTGCACGGTGGATTCACACGGACATCGACTGCTCCGGCTCGGTCCTGGCCGGGCACTTCGAAATCGACCCCGGCGCGACGCCCTCCACCGAAATCCCCAACTCGAAAGGAAAGCCTGATGCGTAAGGTGTTGACAAGGCTGTTTGGCCGCAAACGGTCCCGCACGCCGAACTGGCAGAAAGAACACGACCGCGTCCTCGCGCAGCTCGATTTCCAGCGCTTCATGGTCCTGATTGCAGCAGTGCTGGGCCAGATCGTGAGCCTGGGCCTGTCGTTCTCAGGAACCGTCTACAATCTGGAACGCGATGGCGGTGTGACTTTCGAGACAGTCGGTGCCGCGTTCATGGTCTCCGTGGTGATCGCGGCCTTTCAGCTGATCGGCTGGTGGATTCTACTGGACACGAAGAACTATCCGACAGCCCCGCGCAAAGTTGCTGGTCTTGGATTGACCCTCGCCTTTCTGTCCTTCGGCTTCGGAACCAGTAGCTACTTCAACTACTCGAGCATAACGGCACCCTCCGCGACGACGATCTATCTGGGCGACCAGATCGACGAACGCATCAATGAGTTCGCCGCCCTTCGATTGAAGGCAGATGCGGCAAAGCAGCTTTTTCCTCTGGTGCGCGGAGAGAAGGAAGCTGGGTGTTCGGCGGCCAAGCTCGAGAGAGACACCGGCATCTACTCCGGGTCCAAAGGCAAGGGCCTCGTCTCGGGTGCCCTTGACGGGATCTGTGGCCGCTCAACCGAAGCTGAAGCGGCGATCACCGCCGCCGTCCAAACCAATGAGGACAACGCGAAGCGGGCGGTCGAAGTCATCGACCAACTCGAACTGGCGCTGATCGCAGTGAACGAACCAATCTTGGTGCGCGAACGGGTAATCGTAGGGTTGATCCGCGATCTTGATGAGATGAACCGAGAAGTGCGCGGTGCCCGCATGACCGAAAGCGTCAAGGCGTTCTTCGAGACCCTTGTGACCTCGGTCGCAGCCCTCGGACCACAGAACGCCAACGACTTTCAGGGCACGCAGAACACGGTTCTGGCGGCACTGCGGCAAGGCTTCGAGGAACGTCTGCCGGTGATCGAAGACATGATCGCCAAGGTCGATGCGATCGAGGTGCCGGAGATCACGTTGGATAACCGGCCCTCGGTGCATGAGCTGATGCGCTACTCGGTCGGCCAGCACCCGCAGAACGTCCTGCTGGCGCTCGGGATCGACAGCTTCGTCGCCTTCATGATCGCGGTGCTGCTGGTCAAGGGGCCGAAACCGCGTCCGACCCCGACCGACCCTCGCAATCCCCGGAAGTGAGAAAGGAACATACCATGAGTCTCATCGGACGACTGATCGCCTATGCGGGCATGGGCCTCGCCATCACCACGGCGGCTGGCATCACCGCAGTCCTGATCGCGGAGAAAGCTGTCCCGCCTGACTTTCGAAAGAAGGTGCTGTGCGCCGCCGGTCTGGTCGATCTGGCTGGGACCACCTGTCTGTCAGAGCAGATGGCAGATCATCAGCAGAAGCTCGATCAGGAAATGGCGCAGTTGCGCCAGCAAAACGATGCAAAGGTCCAGTCTGCGAACGACGCGCGCGACCTAGCAGTACAATCTCTGGCCGGAAACATGCGCTTCGACGAAGGACCGAGTGTCGCTGGAATGACCATCGTGGTCGGCACCAGCTACAAGGATCACGCGGCGCGTACTGGCCTCATCCGGTCAATCTGCTGGGGAACCAGGGACCGAGGAGGTCTCGACCCACGGGTTACACTGGCGCAGATGGGGCCAGACGGCATTCCCGTTCAGGCTAGCGTCGACACTTTCGGGATGTCGGTGCTCGGCGTCGATCTTTCCGACATCGAGGCGGCACGGGCCGAGTGTCCCTGGCCGAGTGTTTCGTGATGTCGGAGGCAAACGGAACCAGCGCCATCTGGAAGTTCAATGCGGCGTGCCTTCGGGCCGCCGCAGCAGGAGGGCTCGGCTGGCTGTTCTGGCAGGCAAGCAAGTCCCCTGATTGGGAACTCTTCATCTTCTTCGCGGCGATCTTCGCGCTGGCCGCCGTCAAGCAGGCGATCATCGCGCTGATCGCGCTCGTGCGCCTGATCCTGCGCCAGCGCAAGTGGGCGCGGTATCACCGGCAGGGGACTGCGCCGAAGGCAGACCGCATGGCGGGCGAGGCCGATCTGAAGCGCCGGGGGATCCTGCGGTGAGCCTCTGGAGCAGAATGCTCGGATCGTCTGCCTTCAACCCGGAAGGCCAGCGTCTGCTCGGTCTGTCGCTCGAGAGCGGCAGGCCGATCTTCGCACCCAAGGGACACAGTCTGCTGCTCTCGGCCAATGGCGGCGGCAAGACCACGCGCGGGGCGATGCCCGGGCTGTTCAGCCTGATCGCCTCCGAGCCCGACAAAGCAATCCTCGTGCTCGACAGCAAGGATGCCGAGATCGCGCAGCAAGTGGTGCCGATGCTGGCCAGGATGGGCCGCAAGGTCGCTGTCATCGATGATATGGGGACCTGCCCGGAGCTGGCGGCGTATCGCGTCGATCTGAACCCCAACGGGCTGGCAATCGCAGCACATCGCCGCGATGCGCGGGATGTGCTGCTCGCAAAAGAGACGATCAGCAAGACTCTGATCGAGCAACCAAAGGACGACGCCAAGAACCGCTACTATTACGAATGGCCGCAAAACATCGCCGACTTTGCGTTGGGCGTCATGCTCAAGCGCAATCCGATGGACGCGACACCGGGTGCTGTCTCGGCACTGATCAATGATCGGGACCTGCTGTTGAGCTTTGCCCGGATCGAAGCTGAGGAAGGCGATGGCTCTCTTCAGGACCTGGGACAGGCGATCCGCGACATGCAAGGCCATGAACACTGGCCCCAGCATCTCGAAGCTGCCCAGCGCTCATTGCGGCTGTTCTCCAAAGACAGCCGTTTGCACGAGGCCGGGCGCGGAGCCACGCTGACCCATGAGGATCTGATCCGCGAAGGTTATGTGATCTTCCTCTGCGGACCGCAGGCCACCATGACCCGGCTCGGCCCGTACTACGCCCTGCACATCCTGTCCTTCACGACGGCCTTGTACCAGCGCGCGGGCGCGCTCCGGGTGATCGCAGATGAGTTCACCAACACCCCGCTGAAGTCGCTGGTGGAGTCGCTGACAACCCTGCGGGCCTTTGGCGGTGAGATCCATATGATCGCACAGTCGCGCTCCGAGATCATCCGTCGCTTTGGTGAGCAGGAGACCCGAACCATCGAAGATAATGCCATTGTAAAGCAATGGTTCGGCTTCTCATCGTTCGAGGAAGCCGAGCGCGTCTCGAAGGCGATTGGCGAAGAGCACGCGGTCGCGTCGGGGCTCAGCGGCGACACGGACGGGTTGAAGTCGCAGGAAAGCCTCAGCCTGAACCGCCAACGCGTGCTCTCGCCCTCCGAACTGATGGCGCTGCCGCGTGAGATCCAGCTCGTTCACATCAAGGGGGTGGGCTTCTTTCTGGCACGCACGATCGCCCAGAACGAGGTCGCACCGTATTGTCACCGGGTCGGCGACAACCCGCTCGAAGGCGGGCGTCTGCCACCGGAATCGAAGATCCGGCTCACCACCCCCAAGCGCACTTTTGGATGGAGATGGAGATGAGGTTTGCCAGCTTGTTTTCTTGGGTACTGGTCCCGGCAGCACTCTGGGCGATCTTCGTGATCTGGGGCTCGCCGCACATCGTGCTCAGCTACCGGTTCCTGGACAACGGAGATCGCTACAACCCACTGGCCAAACGGCACTACACGGAGTGCACGTATTTCGGGGCGCTGGGCGCACTCCCCGTGCCCGCTGAGCACGGTACGCGCCCATGGATCCGCTTCTTCAAAGCGGAGCGGCCCCAAGCAATCTCCAGCGAAGCCGACCCGGCGAAGCGTCGTGAGATTGCGTCAATCAAAGTCATTCGCGCGCCGGAGGCGGGCTAATGCGTGGACATCAGATATTGCCGATCGACCGGATCATGGATCCGGTGTTCCAGGCCAAGGCGGGACGCCAGCTCGACCCGTGCCATGACCTTGAGGCCTGCCAGCACAGCGTCTTCGCGAACTTCGCCGCTTTTGGTCAGGCGGTCACAATGCGCCTTATCGCGTGGTCCGAAGATCGCCCAGGGCAGGACAGCACGCCAGAACGCGGCATAGCCAAGCGGCTCCAACCACTCCTCGACGTCCTGAATGTCTTCAAACACCACCATGGGACCAGTTTAACAAACTCTGATCCCACGGTGCAAATTTGCGGAGTGTTTCCATGAGCTTATCCACATCTGAGTCACTCCACGAAGTCCACCGCATGGCCGTCCAGCAGAACCTCACGCGTGCCTTGCGCACCCCACAAGACTGGGCGCGGTTTGGCGCGATCGGGCAAGAGACCCAAGACCGGCTTGCAGCAGAACGCGAGGCCTTCCAGCAGGACTACGCCAAGCGGCTCGACGTCGCGCGCCAGGTGCTCCTCCGGGAGGAGAATGGACGCCCACTAGAGCCTCCAAGGCCAACCTGGGCGCTGTCCGCCCCGTCTGACAAAGAGACGCTCGATCAAAAGGCCGACCGGCGCGTGCGCACCGATCACGCGCGCCGGTTGGCAGCAATCCAGCAGGACGAACTCGATCAATACAAAGCCCTGCGCGAGACGATCCGCAGCCGCGAGGCGCTCCAGGGCCACGCCCGTGAGCGCTTCAACCAGACCAACACGATCTCGCCCGAAGTGGCGAAGAGCCGGGGCTGGACCGGCCCCACCCGAACCTAAGACAAGGAGAGAGACCATGACCGACACCACCGAAAGCCCGATGCAGGCCGCCCGAGAGTCGTTCTCCGGGAGAACCCTGACAGAGAGCCAGTTCCAGGAGGCGTGGGCGATCACCGCCATCCTGAACACCAAGATCCACGCAACCGGATCGTTCCGAGATACGCTGACCGACTACGCCCATGCCTATGCGCGGGATCAGCGGTTCGACTCCCTGCGTGGAGAAACAATTCTGCGCGATGTCTACAAGGGTCGCTTCGGTGAGACCATGAACCAGACCCGTGAAGCTCTGGCGGCGTCCGCGGAGACCCTGCCCGAGGCAGCACGGGAGCGGGCGCTGACCTGCGCGATGGGGATCAGCGAGCTGATCCAGGCACCGCCGACCCAACCCTTCTACCAGGCCTATGACCGTGCCGCGACAACACTGGCAGCGGAGTTTAAGATCACACAACGCGCGGCAAAGACGCTCCTGACCGAGACCTATCACGAGAAGGTCCACAGAGACTTGGCAGCAGACTGCAAGGAAGTCGAGCGGCTCTACTACAAACCTGCGCGGGAGGCGGAACAGGGTCGTGAAGCACAGGCACAGACGCAAACCCGCAGCCAGCAACGCGCTTGAAGGAAAACAACCCTGAATTGAAATATCCCTTGCAATCCATGCACTTAGCGTTCAATATGTTCCTCTTTTGTTCAATAACGAAGGGAATCTGAACCCCGGACGCATCATTAGAAAGGAGGCATCTATGCAGAACCCAAACCCTGTCCCGCCAACACCACCGGAGCGCGAACCGAATGCACGCCCCAAGGTCCAATTCGACTGGCGAGACTGGCTGCCATACCTCGCTGCCTCCGATGCGCCTGAGGACCAGAAGCGCGAGTTGATCGAAACGGTTTGGGCGATCGTCCTGACCTTCGTCGATCTCGGATGGGATGTTGAAGCTGCCTCTGAGACTTTCGAAAAAACCTGTGGACAAGATCTCGACCTGACGGCTGCTTTGATGGCGGCTGTGATAGACTCGGAAGACACTCAAAAAGAAAGAGAGGAGGCATGAGCTCACCGAAAGCACTGATTTATTGCCGCGTCTCGTCGCGCAACCAAAAAGAGGACGGTCACGGGCTGGAATCGCAGGAAACACGATGTCGCCAGTATGCGGAGGCGCGCGGCTATGAGGTCGCGGCCCTGTTCCCGGACACAATCACGGGCGGCATCGACTTCATGAAACGCCCCGGCATGGTGGCCCTGCTCAGCTTCATCGACGCCCAGCCCAATGAGCGCTTCGTCGTGATCTTCGATGACCTCAAGCGGTTCGCCCGCAACACCCGGTTCCATCTCGATCTGCGCGATGCCTTCCGTGCCCGCGGGGCCACGATCGAATGTCTGAACTTCAAGTTCGAGGAAACCCCGGAAGGCAAGTTCTTCGAGACGATCGTTGCCGCGCAGGGCGAGCTGGAGCGCGAACAGAATGGCCGCCAGGTTGCCCAGAAGATGCGCGCACGCATGGAGAGCGGCTACTGGGTGCACGATGCCCCGATTGGGATGCGCTACCAAACGATTAAGGGTCGAGGCAAGATGCTGATCCCGAACCCGCCCTTCGACGGCATCATCCGCGAGGCTTTCGAGGGCTATGCCAATGGGCGCTTTGGCAGTCAGGCTGAGGTCAAGCGGTTCTTCGAAAGCTTCCCTGATTTCCCGCGGAACAAGCATGGTGAGGTCAAACAGCAGCGTGTCACAGACATCTTGAAGCAGACGCTCTACGCTGGATACATTTGCTCCGAGCGCTATGGCCTGCACTGGCTCAAGGGTCAGCACGAACCGCTGATCAGTGTCGAGACGTTTCAAAAGGTGCAGGACCGCCGGGCGGGTGCTGCCAAGGCTCCGAAACGGGCCAATATCGGCGCTGACTTCGCGTTGCGCGGTGTCGTCTGCTGCGATGGCTGCGGCGTGCCGCTGCGGTCATCATGGGTGAAGGGTAAGTACAAGCATTACGCCTACTATCTATGCCAGACAAAAACCTGCGAGGCCTACGGCAAGTCGATCCCGCGCGACCGGATCGAGGGCGAGGTCGGCGAGATTATCAAGACCCTGCAGCCATCCAAGGAATTAATCCAGATGGCGAGTGCCATGTTCCACATCGCCTGGGAGGCGCGTCGGGCGCTGGCCGTCGATGCCATCCAGACCGGCAAACAGCAGGTCCGAGACATCACCAAGCAAATCGACACGTTACTGGAACGCATCCTCGGTGCGACCAGCCCGACGATCATCCAGACCTACGAGGCGAAGATCGGCGATCTGGAACGTGCGAAGGCGATTGCCTCCGATCAACTGGCCAAACACACCGAACCCAAGGGCGCCTTCGAAGACAAACTAGAACTCTCGCTCCAGTTCCTCGCAAACCCTTGGAAACTCTGGGAAAGTGGTCAGACCACCCTGCGCCGCATGGTCCTCAAACTGGCCTTCGCCGACCGCCTGAGATACTGCCGAATTGAGGGTGCTATAACTCCCGATTTATCCATTCCCTTCAAGGCGTTACGCGCACTCGACAGTGCTGAGTTGAGAAGTGGTGCCCAGGAGAAGACTCGAACTTCCACTCCCATACGGGAACTGGCACCTGAAGCCAGCGCGTCTACCAATTCCGCCACCTGGGCTGGTTGCGTGAGCGCGGGAGATACCGGCGCGGGTCCGGCCTGTCAACGGCTACTTTGGCTCTGTTCACATAGTGCAGATCGCGAATACGCGACCCGGTAGCTCATTGCCGATTCTGAACCCCGGAGCTACATGTCATGCTTGAATCGACGACAGAAAGTCAGGCGATGGCAGGTTCAACACCCCTGGTCACGATCATCGGCGGATCCGGCTTTGTCGGCCGGTACATCGCACAACGCATGGCGCGGCGCGGATGGCGCGTGCGAGTCGCAGTGCGCCGTCCCAACGAAGCGATGTTCGTCAAGCCATACGGCGTTGTCGGGCAGGTCGAACCGGTCCAGTGCAATGTTCGCGACGAAGTCTCATTGCGGGCCGTAATCACG
Source organism: Pseudomonadota bacterium (assembly GCA_039184865.1). Lineage (GTDB taxonomy): Bacteria > Pseudomonadota > Alphaproteobacteria > Rhodobacterales > Rhodobacteraceae > Thermohalobaculum. The sequence goes on from JBCDAV010000018.1 coordinate 8,912, forward strand.
GGCGCGGATGCCGTGGTGAACTGCGTCGGCGTTCTCTGGCAGAGCGGAAAGAACACGTTCAAAGCGACGCAGGCTGAAGGTGCAGCGCGGATAGCGCGGATCGCTGCCGACGAGCAGGTCGCCCGGTTTGTGCATATCTCGGCGATCGGTGCCGATGCTGAATCTGAATCACAATATGCGCGCACGAAGGCTGCCGGAGAAGCTGCAGTGCTTGAGGCGATGCCGGATGCGGTGATCCTGCGCCCGTCCGTGGTGTTCGGGACCGAGGACGGGTTCTTCAATCAGTTCGCCGGGCTTTCCAAGCTCACGCCAGCACTGCCGCTGGTCGGGGGCGGAACCCGGTTTCAACCGGTCTGGGTCGAGGATGTGGCCGAGGCGGCGGCTCGCGCGGTCGCCGGAGAGGTCAATTCCGGGCTCTATGAACTCGGTGGGCCGCGGGTTGCAACGTTCCGCGAATGCATGGAGTTGATGCTCCGGGTGATACGGCGGCGCAGACTGCTCATCGACCTGCCGTTCTTCCTCGCGAACATCATCGCCACGTTCGCCCAGACCACCGCGTGGATCGGCGTTCAGCCCCTCCTGACCCGCGATCAGATCAAGCTGTTGCGCAAGGACAATGTGGTCGGCGAGGACGCGAAGGGTTTCGACGCGATCGGTATTGCGCCGACGGCCATGGAAGCGGTCCTGGACAGTTACCTCTATGCGTACCGGCCGTATGGGCAGTACACGGCGCTTTCGGAAACGCACCAATCCGACGCTTGAGCACCTGATGTCCGATCTGAACCCGCTTCATCGCGCACTCGGCCGCAGCGCCCTTGCCGGGCTTATCTGGGTCGCGACGACCGTCGGGGCAGTCGCGGCCTGCGCCGGCGTCAACCTGATCCCGGAGCTGCGAGCAAGCGACGTCGTCGGGGTCGACGCGATGTTCGACAAGGCCCACGCCGTGCCGAACTCGCAGGGTCGCCTCTGGCGGGTCGACCGCGAGGGCGTAGATCCGTCCTACCTGCTCGGGACCTTCCATTCCGGCGAGGCGATCGCGACCGTGACGCCGAAAATCTGGTCCTTGCTCGAGGCTGCGCGGTCCAGCGTCTTCGAGGTCAGCCTTGACCAGCAGACCGCGCTCGAGGCCCGCATGGCCACGGACCCGAGCTTTGCGTTCGATCTCGAGGGACCTGGGGCAATGGCTCAGATGACCGAGGAACAGAGGGAAGCGTTTCGCGACGCGCTCGATCGCCGGGGCGTCGACCTGCAGGCTGCGGACCGGATGCGGCCCTGGCTCCTTGCAGCGCTCCTCGCCTTTCCGCCGTGCCATCTCGAGGCGATGAGCAACGGCGATCAGCCGATGGACGATGCGCTCGCGCGCCGCGCACAGGCTCGCGGTATTCCGGTGATCGGACTCGAGAGCTACGACGTCGCGCTCGAAAGCCTGAATCGTGTGCCGCGCGAGACCATGATGGTTGCCCTGGTCGGTGCGCCAGAGATGCTCGATCGGGACGAGGATGTCTACCGCACCAACAGTATTCTTTATGAGCAAGGCAACATCCAGGCGATTACCGAACTCGGGATCTACCTGACAGAGCGTGTCCGCCCCGACCTAGACGCGCGCGAAATCAACGGCGCGATGATGACCGAACTGCTCGATGTGCGAAACCGCAACTGGATGCCGGCGCTTGAGCGCGAGCTTTCGGCTGGCGGCGCGTTCGTTGCTGTGGGCGCTCTTCACCTGCCCGGAGAGGTCGGCTTGATCGAGCTCTTGCGTGCGCGGGGCTTCAGTGTATCGCGCGTCCCGGTTCAGTGAACGGCATCCCGGCCCAACCAACTTTCCGGACTTCGGTGAAAAAATAGCACGGCCCCGTAATTCGGGACCGTGCGAAAAAATCAAAATGACTTCACTATGCTCAGTAGTAGGCCTTCAGTATTCGCTGCCCAAGAAGCCGGCGGTAATTGCCAACTGGGGGGGTATCCCGGGCCGCTTCAGTATTCCGGAGTGGGTGTCGTCTCCGTAAGAACAGGATTAGCGGCGACTCATCGGATGATTCTGTGATTTTCGTCACATTGACGCAGATCGTTTGATTTCTGTGCAGAAAACCGTGGCTGCACAGTCAGATCCAGCGCTTCGCAGCTTGCTGCTTTATCTCGATCGGGCCATTGAACGCGCCGCCTCGCGACAGACCTTTAACGAATGATACCGGTAACATAGACGCCCTTCGCGGTGCGGAAACCCATGGTCGCGAGACGAGTGACTTGCGATATCATCCGCCTCGGGGCATTCAGGCGCGATGCCGATCACCACATCCCAGGTCGAAGCCGCGTTGGCGCTCGCCTCGTCCGAAGTCCGAACGGACTTCGACCTCAACCCGGACGTGAAGGCGCAGCAACTGCGCATCCATCGCAGCCAGCCCGCGGCGGTGTTATGCGCCTTGCGCCCCGTCGCCTCTGGTCTGCAGGTCGTGCTGACGCAGCGTGCTGCGCATCTGAACAACCATGCCGGGCAGGTCGCCTTTCCTGGCGGCAAGGTAGACCAGGCCGATCTCAGCGCGCGCGATGCGGCACTTCGCGAGGCCGATGAGGAGATTGGCTTGAACCCGGATCAGGTGCGCATTCTGGGCTCGCTCGACACCTATCTGACGTCGACCGGGTTCAAGGTGACGCCCTATGTCGGCGTGATTGATCCTGACTGGACGCCGGTTCCCGACCCCTCCGAGGTCGACTCGGTGTTCGAGCCGCCTCTCGACTTCCTGATGAACCCGCAGAACCGGGAGCGGCATCATCACGACCGGAACGGTTATCGCCGGTACTACTATGCCATGCCGTGGCAGCGCTTCTACATCTGGGGGGCCACCGCCGGCATGCTGAAGGGCTTGTCCGACCGGTTGGTGGCGGTTGGCGGCGACCTCGCGTGAGCCTCCTCGGATGACCCGTCTCGATGCAAAATGGGTGCGTTCGCCCGAGAGCCGCGCCGTAATGGCAGCGCTAGACGGTCAGGGGTTCTTTGTGGGCGGCTGCGTCCGCAATGCGCTTCTGGACGCGCCGGTTGCCGATATCGACGTCGCGACACCGCTTGTTCCGGACGCGGTCATCTCACGGCTCGAAGACGCCGGGTTGAAAGCCGTTCCGACCGGTATCGCGCACGGGACGGTCACGGCAATCCATGAGGGCGCGCCGGTCGAGGTGACGACATTCCGGGCCGACGTTGAAACGGATGGCCGCAGGGCGGTCGTCGCATTCACAACCGACATCTCCGTCGATGCCGCGCGCCGTGATTTCACGATGAATGCACTCTATGCTGATCGCGAGGGGCAACTGGTGGACCCGCTCGGCGGCCTGCCGGATCTGCGCGCGCGACGGGTCCGGTTCATCGGAGCCGCCGAGGATCGTATCCGCGAGGACTATCTGCGCATCTTGCGGTTCTTCCGTTTCCATGCCTGGTACGGTGCCGACGGGATCGATGCGGACGGGCTTGCGGCCTGCGCAGAACTTGCGGACGGCATCGAAGCCCTGGCCCGCGAGCGGATCGGTTGGGAGATCCGAAAGCTGCTGTCGGCGCCGGATCCGGCCCCCGCGGTCTCGTCCATGGCTGCATCGGGCGTTCTTTTACGGTGCCTGCCGGGCGCTTCAACCGAGTTTCTGCCACCGCTGGTTCATCTGGAGGCGTCAGCCGGGATCGCTCCCGACTGGAAACGTCGTCTTGTCGTGCTGGGCGGCGCGATCGCGCAGACGGATCTCCGGCTGTCCAATGCCGAAGACAAGGCGCTGTCGGCAATCCGGGCCGCCATGTCGGCTGATGAACCCGTGGACGCGGCTGCCTATCGCCACGGCGATGACGCGGCAGTGTCCGCGGCCCTGATCCGCGCAGCCTCAGTCGCACAGTCAATTCCCGCGGGCCTGCTGGAGGAGGCCAGGCGCGGCGCGGCCATGCGGTTTCCGGTAACGGCAGGCAATCTTCTGTCCTCCGGCGTTCCCGAAGGCCCCGAGATCGGTGCGTTGCTCAAGCAGCTCGAGGAGCGGTGGATTGGAAGCGGATTTTCGCTTGGAAAGGACGCGTTGCTCGCTGGCATTCCGGCCGACCCGAAAGACGTGCCCAGATGAAGTGCCTTCAGATCAGTTCGCGCGTCAACGAGGCACTCTTCACGAAGCTGCCAATATCGGGGCAGGGGCCGTCATTCCTCGTCGGTCGGAATGTTCGATAGCCGCCGCACGATTGTCTGGCGAAGATCCAGCAGCGTCGTCAGCAGATCGTCGGACAGGTTGTCGACCTCTTCGGCCGGGGCATCTTTGGCAATCCAGTTGGTGAACTCGTTGAGTTCGGCCATCAACAGTTCGGTCTTGTAGAGCGAGCCGTCGCCCTCTCTTGCCTTCCAGTCGGACCACCACGCGGCAATCTCGCTCAACTCGCTCTCGTTGGCTGGACGCCTTTTGTGCGGGACGATTTCGCCCTGCTGGGTAATCGAGGCGATCTGGTTCAACTCGATCCGGCGCTGCTTGTTCGCTACCTCCATCCGGAAGACCTGTGCGCCCTGTTTTCTGAGACGGTAATACAGTTTCATCGCGGCGCGGGCCTTTGGATCGGGCGGAGCTTCGCTCTCTGGTGTGACAAGAAACGCTTAAATCAGCGATTAAGCCGCGCAAAGGATAATCTTTTCAGCCCGAAAGCCGCGGATCGCAGCGCAAATGAAAAGGGCCGGCGCAATGGCCGGCCCGTTCAGTGATTGATCGTCGGGGTCAGCGCTTGAGCGCGCGGACCTCGTAGGCCTTGAGCGACGTGCGGGCCGCCGGGCCGTAGCCTTCGATCTCGACGCGCAGTTGCGGGAAGATCTCGAAGATTTCCTCGCGGACCTCTTCGGCCATCCAGCCGATGCCCTGCTCGCCCGGGTGGAAGCTCTCGGACGCGGCACCGTTCGCCGTGACGATCTCGTGGCTGTCGAAGAGCATGTGGAAGTACTCGACGTCGCCGCCCTCCTGCACGTGGATCGTGTCGCCGTTGATCAGGTGCTTGGCCGCCGCGAGGACCTCGGTCTCACCGAACATCAGTTCGGCGCGCCAGTCTTCGATCAGCATCCGGTGAAGCGGGCTGACCAGCAGATCGCGGTCGTTGCCGAGCGCGCCCTCGCGGATCATGACCGGAGCGAGCTTGCCCTCGGCCGCGACCGTCTGCGAGCCGATCCAGCGTACCTGCTGAGCGCCGCGATCGCGGGTCATCACCAGATCGCCTTCGGAGAGATCCTCGATTGCCACTTCGCCATTCGGCGTCATGATCATCGTGCCGCGGGTGAAGCAGGTGATCGCCTCGATCTCGCTGTAGGTGATCGTGCTAATCGTGTTGCCGCCGTTGTCGAGGATGAAGACCTGCCCAGCTTCCGGATCGGTCGGATCCTCATCGACGATGAAGCTGCCGCCGGTCGGCGTGTTGATGATGATCTCGTCGCCGACCAGAACCGCCGGATCGCCATCGCCCGGGTTGTTGGTCGTGTCGCTCGGATCGCCTTCCTCGGTCTCGCCGCCCGTGATGGTGATATTGCTGCCCGGGATCAGGGTGTCGCCGTCGATGAAGAACTCGTCATCGCCGCCGCCACCGAACGCCGAGTCGCCAGACCCGACTGCGATATCGTCATCGCCAGCACCGCCGTCCAGCGTGTCGTTGCCGTCTCCGCCGTCCAGCGAGTCCGATCCGTCGCCACCGTCGACGGTGTCGTTGCCGCCGCCGCCTTCGACCGTGTCGTTGCCGCCGCCGCCGGTGACGGAGTCGTTGCCGTCCCCGCCGTCAACGGTGTCGTTGCCGTCTCCGCCGTCCAGCGTGTTGTCGCCACCGTCACCGATGATGTCGTCATTGTTGGCGGTGCCGGTTGCGTTCTCGAAGTTGAGGATGACGTCGTTGCCGACGCCAGCGCCGGTCAGCGTGTCGTTCGCGAGGTCGATGACCACCGGACCGGTCGCATCGTCGACCTCGATGGTGTCGATATCCGCGCCGCCATCGTGCGTGTCATTGCCTGCACCGGCCTGGACCACATCGTTGCCGCTGCCGCCGTCCGTGGTGTCGGTACCTGCGCCTGCATCGATGGCGTCGTTGCCCGCGCCGCCGATGGCCGAGTCGTCGCCGCCCGCAGTGCTGATGGCATCGTCGCCGTCGCCGCCGTCAATGACGTTCGCACCGCCGTCACCGAGCAGGTTGTCGCCGCCGGCAGAACCGGTCACGGCCTCGAATGAGAAGATCGTGTCGCCCGTCGCATCGCCGCCGGTCACCGCCTTGGCTGCGAGATCGACAGTCACCGGCGCGGAACTGTTCGAATAGTCGAGTGTGTCGAACCCGGCACCGCCATTCAGCGAGTCAGCGCCTGCGCCGCCAGCCACGGTGTCGTTGCCGTCGCCTGCGATGACCGTGTCATCACCGGCTCCCGCATCGACAACATCGTTGCCCGCGTTGGCGTCGATGCTGTCATTGCCGCTCGAACCAACCGCGCTGTCATCGCCTGTCGTCAGCGTGAACTCTTCGAAGTTCGCGAATGTGTCATTGCCGGTCCCGGCACCCGAGGCCGTGCCGGCCTCAATGTCGATTGTCACCGGAGACGTGGAGTCGATGTAGCTCAGACGGTCGATGTCGGCACCGCCATCCATGCTGTCGTCGCCTTGACCTGCGCGCACGAAGTCATTGCCGCCCTGTGTGTCGAGCGTCACGCCGACGGTGTCGGCCGCTGCATTTACGTTGTCGTCCGCATTGGTGAAGATGATGCGCTCGATTTCCGAGAACGTATCGGTGCCCGTGCTGACACCCGTGACCGTTCCGGATTCATCGCCGTCATAGGTGACAGTGATGTCGGCTGCTTCGTTCGAGTAATCGAGCACGTCGATATCGGTGTCGCCAGCGTCCTCGGATCCCGCGATCGTGTCGTTGCCGCCGCCGGAAACGAACGTGTCGCTGCCGCCGCCGCCGATCAGCGAGTCATTGCCGAGACCGCCATCGATCGAGTTGTCTGCGGTACTGCCCGTGATCGTGTCGCTCTCTGTCGAACCGATCGCGTTTTCATAAAGCGTGTTCTGCTCGACATCGCCATCGGCGTTGGTCGCGCCGGTGCCCATGTCGAAGACGACCGATCCGCTCTCGTTCGAGAAGTCGATCGTGTCGATGCCAGCGCCACCGGTCGTGGTATCAACCTGATCCCGCGCGATAACGAGGTCATTGCCGTCGCCCGCATCGATCGAGTCCTCGCCGCCATTGCCGTCGATCGTGTCATTGCCAGCACCGCCAAACAGGCTGTCCAGATCGCGGACCGCGTTGGTCGAGTCGATCGCGCCGACGATCGAGTCGTTGCCGAGACCGCCATAGACGGTGTCGCGCACAGACGAGGTCGAGCCCGGACCGTCGGTCGTGATGACATCGTCGCCCGCGCCGCCATAGACGGTATCGCCACCTGTCGGCAGACCGAGCGCATCGAACAGAACCCCGAAGTTGGAGTTGATCGTGTCGGCGCCGTCGCCGCCGTAAATGACGTCGTCGCCTTGGGAGCCGATGATCGAGTCATTGCCCAAGCCACCGTCAAGCGTGTCGACGAGCGATCCGCCGGTTGCAGGCCCGCCGTCGGCGGCCGTGAAGAAGTTGTCGATGATGTCGTCGCCGTCGCCCGCGAAGATCTGGTTGACGCCCTGACCGGTGGACAGCGAGTCCGTGCCGTTCCCGCCGTAGATCAGGTCGTCGTCATTGCTGCCGATGATCGTGTCGTTGCCGTCGAGAGCGAGGATAGTGTCGACGAGGGTATCATTGGCATCGCCGGAAAGATCCAGGACGTCATCATTGTTCGTAAGCGTGATCGTCGGCATATCGTGTCCTTTCGCAACATGGGCGCACGAAAGGGCAGATTGTGCGTGGACGGACTGCACCCGCGGAAACGGTTGCTTTTGTCCTGGGCCGCGGCGAGCTTTCTCAGCTTCAAGCCACGTATATCACGTACATCTGCGCACCATGCGCGTTTGACGTGAGGAAACGCCGATCCGGGCGGAAAGTAAAGCGAAATCACGGTTTGCGCGGCGATTGACAACCTTTGGATGCACGTTCCGCGAAATCTGTCACGGTTCGGGATGATCGCGTTAAAATTAAGGTTCTTCAGTTACCATCCCAGAATAACGCCGCGATCCGCGGGCTCTAAACCCGCGAATCGCGTCTGTTTTGCAGAGTCCTCGGCGTTACGCAGTCAGCGATCCGCAGAACCTCTGAATCCGGGTGCAGGCTTCTTCCAAGGCTTCGTCCGAGGTCGCGTAGGACGCCCGGAAGCAGGGGCTGACGCCGAAGGCAGATCCGTGCACGACGGCGACGCCTTCCGCTTCGAGAAGCTGGGTCACGAACGCCTCGTCGTCCTCGATCACCGCGCCGGCCGGGCCGGTCTTGCCGATGCAACCCGCGACGGAGGGATAGACGTAGAATGCGCCCTCGGGCACGGCGCAGGTGATGCCGTTCGCCTGGTTCAGCATCGAGCACACGAGATCGCGGCGGCGTTGGAATGCCACCCGGCTCTCGGCGATGTAGTCCTGCGGCCCGTTCAGCGCCGCCACGGCGGCCCACTGGCTGATCGAGGACGGGTTCGAGGTCGACTGCGACTGCACCTTGGACATCGCCTTGATGAGCTGCTGCGGCCCGGCCGCATAGCCGATCCGCCAGCCCGTCATGGCATAGGCCTTGGAGACGCCGTTCACTGTCAGTGTGCGGTCCATCAGACCCGGCTCGACGCCGCAGATGGTCGCGAACTCGAAAGGCGGATAGGCGATGTGCTCGTACATGTCGTCGGTCATCACCCACACATGCGGGTGCTTCATCAGTACGTCACACAAGGGCTTGAGCTCGGCGGCCGTGTAGCCCGCCCCCGACGGGTTCGACGGCGAGTTGAAGATCAACCACTTGGTCTTCGGCGTGATCGCCGCCTCGAGCTGTTCGGCGGTCATCTTCAGGCTGTTCTCGACAGTCGCGGTGACGATCACCGGCTCGCCGCCCGCCATCAGCACCATGTCGGGATAGCTGACCCAGTAGGGTGCCGGCACGATCACCTCGTCGCCGGGGTTCAGCGTCGCCATCAGTGCGTTGTAGAGCACCTGCTTGCCGCCGTTCGACACGGTGACCTGGCCCGGCGCATAGTCCAAGCCGTTCTCACGCTTGAACTTTTCCGCGATCGCCTGCTTCAGCTCGGGGATTCCGTCGACGGCGGTGTACTTGGTCTTGCCCGCCGCCATGGCGTCGATCGCCGCCTGCTTGATGTGGTCCGGCGTGTCGAAATCCGGCTCTCCCGCGCCCAGTCCGATGATGTCGGCGCCCGCGGCCTTCAGCTCGGCGACTTTGCCTGTCAGCGCCACGGTCGGCGATGCTTTTACGCGGGCGAGGCTGTCGGCGAGGAAAGCCATTGGTCTTCTCCTGAGTCTGGTGTCGGCCCGGATTTGGGCGCGAGACTCCTACGCCTGTCGGCGGGGCGGAGCAAGGGGCCAGAGAGGCCCGCGTTAACCAATCTGTGCCGGCAAAACAGGCGTATGGCGCGCGTATGGCATCTGTATGGCTCGCGTATGGCATCCGTGCGTACGAAAAGTCGCCGGGCGAGGCGTTAACGGGTGCCGCGAAACCGTTGCACTGAAAGATCGAGCGCGCGGTCATCTTTCGTGCATCACAGCCGGTGGTTGCGTGGCGGTCAGCGTGCGCTCGCAACGCCCCGACGCAACGAATCTGCCCACCTGGTAGTCGCGTTGCACGGTTTGTTTTGCGAGCGCGCGGTCGAGTTGTTCCGAAGTTCTCGGAGCGCGAGTGCTCGCGCGAATCTGCCGGGTTTCTTGGGGGGTCTTGCGCTTGGCACGCGACGGCCCGGGTTATAGCTCGGGGCCGAGCTGTCTTTACTCCGTGCTTTCTGGGAGACGCGGTTTGCCCGGCGGCGCACCTTCGTCCTGCCAGATCTTGTATCCAAGACCGTCGATTAGGTCTGCTAGCACGTCACTGGGATTATATATATCCACGGACCAATGATCCGGGGCGACAACCCGTTCGGGAAGGAGCGTAGCTGCATCACCATAGCAATGATTGGCGTGGCTCTGCAAAAAGTCCGGGTTCATTAAGTCTGCGCCAGCTACGAGGGCTTTATCAAAGTGCGTCGACGATATAAGCGCTAAAGAAAGTTTGCTGGCGTGGAAGTTGGTTCGTTCAAGTTCCGCGAAGTCTAGAAGGGTGTAGTCGAAGACCGAGTGCGACAGGTCAGCACCTTGGAGTTTCGCGCTGAAGAAATTTGAATTTGAGAGATCAGCGTCGCGCATCCTTGCTCCCTGCATTATCGCCTCACTGAAGTAGGCCTTGTGGCCATTAACCTTCGAGAGATCGGCGCCAAGCAATTGGGCGCGCCAAAAGGCGCCACCTTCGACCTCCGCAGATCTCAAGTCGGAACCATCGAGGCGACAATCGGAGAGGTTGGCTTCTGTCAGCTTAGAAAACTTAAGGTCAGCACGTTGTAAGTTGGTCGAAGAGAGGTTGATCTGGAAAGGTCGCTCGCGGGTTCTTTCGTATTTGATGCGCTCTGCAGAGCGCCGTCCAATCACGGTCAGTGTCGCCTGAATGTCGACCCGCGGAGGTTCGAGAGAGCTCGTCCAAGATAACAGGCTTAGCTCTCTTTCATTCAATCTTTCGGCGCGCGTCCGCGCGGAGTCATCCATGGACTCATGGAGCATGTCGGGCCAGTCGCCGAGGTCGTGGTTCTGCGCAGACGAAGCAGGGGCGTTCTCGCGAATGTAGGCGCAAAGCGTTTCCATGACCGTGATATGGTCGCGCTCGGAGTCCTGGGCGATACGTTCGAGCGCGTAGATCGCGCCCAGACGAACCTCGAGATTAGGCACGGTCTTCTCGACCATCGAATTGACGGTCTGCCAGTCGCCAAAGTCTACGTGCTCGACATCCTTGGGGATCGTGAAGGGATCGCCCTCGCGGTGCTGGAACTCTACCCGGTGGCTCTCATCGCCCGCGGGCATGTCGTACTCGATGGACCGCACGCGGAACGTATCAGTTTGCTTCTGGGTTTTCTCTGCGCCGAGCTGTTCAATCGCTCTGGTCAGCCGGTCGGTGATGTGCCCCTGCTCAGCGGTCTTGGCCTGGCGCTCGTTCACCCACGTCTTGATGAGTTGGAAGGGCACAGTGGCAAGCAGGGCGATCCCACCCATCAGTGCAGTCAGCGCGTAGGCGTAGTTGCGGACATCGTTGGAATCGTTTCCGATCGCCGCGGTCAGTTGGATGAGTGCCGCATCGGCAATGAAGGGGAGCTCCCAAGTAACAAGTCCGAGCAGGATGCCGTAGGCGAGGAGCGCGGCAGGTACGATAATCCAGAGATAGTTCCGCTGCAGCCAGAACTTAGCACTCATGGCATAGGTCGCGCACCAGAGACCCCACGCGCGTCCCTTCCACCAGAGCACGAAGAACATGAAAAATGCTCCCGCGCCTGCGATCGCCCAGAACATGACCGGGTCCGAGAGTGCAATCTGCAACGGCATTTGAAGGGGCATGGTTAAGGGTGTTCAGGACCGGAACAGGGCATTTTCACTTCGCATATTGTCTGAACTATTATGGGATTTGATGCGAATTTTCATGCAAATTCGCGAAAGCTCTGACAGTTTGTTAAGGGATCTCGGCCAGAACGGTGCGTGACGGGCAGGTAGGGCGTGGAACGGGCGCCCGGTCAAAGCGTTCGGGTGAGTGATGCAGGTGAATCTCCAGTTGCAGGCGGGTGCGCGCCACGCGGGCGAGGCTCTGGATGCGGCGGATTTCGGGGCGAACTTCCTGTTCAACCGGGTCAGCTTCTCGGAAGGGGTCGGTGCGGCCGGCGGATTCGACGAGGTGGCCGCACAACTGGGTGTGACGCATGTGCGCTATCCGGGCGGGACGATCTCGGAGGATCAGTTCAGCCTGACCGACCCCGAGGCGGTCTTCCAGGACACCAATCTGACCACGGGTGGCGTGATCGACAATCCGGCGAAGCACGCGCTGACGCCGATGTCGGAGTTTCTGGCCTATGCCGACGGGGCCGGGGCGATGGTGACGATCGTGCTGCCCTCGGCGCGCTACGCGGGCAATCCGGCGCAGGCGGCGGCGGAGGTCGAGGCGTTTGTGCGGGCGGTGCTGGACGGACCGTACGGGCACGTGGTCGAGGCGTTTGAGCTGGGCAACGAGTGGTCGACCTATTTCCCCTCGGCGTCGGCCTACGGCGCGGTGGCCAGTGCGATGGCCGAGGCGGCGGCGCGCGGGGCCGCGGGCACCGGGTTCGATCCGATGATCGCCATCCAGCCCTCGGCGCGGGCGGCGCGGCTGAACGAGACGGCGGATATCGTGGCGCAGCTCTCAGGCGAGGCGCTGGCGGCGATCGACGCGGTGGTGATCCACAATTACCGGTCGGATCCGTGGGCCGAGCGGTCGATCACGGTCGAGAAGTTCGATCATGTCGATCTGTTCGAGGCGGCGGCGGGGCGCGATCTGGGCGTGGTGCTGTCCGAGTGGAATGTCGGCAATGCGAGCGCCAATGACGGGCTGCTGCAGGGTGCCGGGCTGCTCGAGATAGTGCATCAGCACAGCCAGCAGAGCGTGGATCTGAGCCATGTCTGGCCGGTTTTGGAGAACAACACGACGCGGCTGGCCGGCAATATCTCCGATCCCGATGCCGGTGCGGATCTGATGATCGGCGGCGAGGTGTTCCGCCAGATGGTGCAGAGCCTGGAGGGCACGCGGGCGCTGAATTTCGCAGTCGATCAGGATGTCGACGGCGACGGTGCGGCGGATCTGCTGGTCTACGGCTACGAGGATGCGGGGCGGATGGTGGTGTTCGCGGCCTCGCTGGAGGGGACGGCGCGCGACGTGATCCTCGATCTCGGCGATCTGGCGGATATCGATGCGGCGTTCGACCATCTCTGGATCACCGAGCTGACGGTCGGCGAAGGCGTCGATCCGCTCGATCACCAGGCGCTGCCGGTGGTGCAGCAGACTGCGGCGCATGGCGGCGATCAGGTGCTGCTGTCGCTCGATGCCTATCAGATGACGCGGCTCGAGTTCGCGTCGGCTGCGTCCTCGGTGGCGCGGGTCGAGACCGGGATGCTCGACGATCTGCGCGGGACCGCGGCGCACGAGGTGTTCGTGCTGGCCAATGACGGGGAGCGCGATCTGGTGCGGGACTTCGACGTGGCGATGGACCGGCTCGACGTGTCGGCGTTCGGTGCGCAGTCGCTCGACGATCTCGTTATCCGCGATCTGGTGCGCAAGGACGGGTCGGTGAGCTGGGTCGAGATCTCAGACACGACCGGGCAGGCCGAGGCGATCCTGCGGTTCGCGGATGGCACTGCTTCGGCCGAGACGCTGGGGGCGCAGAATTTCATCTTCGCCTGTCCGCAGAACGTGATGTCGGCGGTGCCGGGATTGGTCGAGGTTCAGGACACCGCAGGGCTGGACGACCTGCGCGGGACGGCGGATGCCGAGATCTTCGCGATGACCGACGATGACGTGCGCGATCTGATCCGCGACTTCGTCGACGGCGAGGACATGATCGATCTTTCCGCGATTGCCACGGGCATGGAGGAGCTGACGATCCGCGATCTGGTGCGCAAGGACGGATCGGTGAGCTGGGTCGAGATCATTGACGGCGACGGCGACCGGGAGCTTATCCTGCGCTTCGAGGACGGAGACACGCGAGCCGACCGGTTGACCGGGGACGACTTCATCTTCTGACAGCTGGCGGGGCAGCCGGGCAGCCTGATTGACCGGGCCGGAAGCGCGCGTGTCGCGTTCGCGTTCTTGTAGCGGACTGCATGGGCGCATCGTCGGTTCTCTCATAAACCTTTGGCTTTGGGCCTTTGTTTTTCTCGTGCTGGTGGGCATGTTGCCCGCGCCAGTGACGGCCGAGCCGCGTGACCTGAGATGGTTCGCCGAACGGGTGCCGCCGGAGAGTCGGGACCGGTCCTTTCACTTCGTCGATTTTCGCGCCGCGCGGGCAATCGAGGCCATTCACGGACCGCTCGAGCCGCGTCAGCGCGCACTCACGATCAGTCAGCATCTGATCTTTAGTCCATGGCACTACAATGCGCTGTCGCGATTCCTGTTTCCACAACCTGAGCCCGATCAAGCCTTTCAAGGTGCGGTAGGTGTTCGTTTCAGCGCAATCGACGCTGCGGCAGGCTGGTCAATTTCGGGGGGCGGAGAGGAGGCGGCGTTTCTGATGAGCGGTGAAGTCTTGCAAGGCGGCAACGCTGCCGTTGGCGGCGCGCTGAAGCGGCGCGGCTTCACTGCAGGCGTCTATGCGCAGCAGTCATTCTGGCGGCGGACGGTCTCGGAGCGCGGATACGTTTCGCACGAAGATTATTTCGACGGGCCGTTCGTGGTTAATCCGGATCTGGACATGTTCTTCTCAGCTGCACCCGGCGAACTTCGGATCTCCCATACGCAATCGGGACTCCAAGATCTGATCGATGCGCGACAAGCCCCTTTGCGCCCGAAGCGTGAGACGCTGATTTCGCTTGCGACCGGCGGACAAATCGCCGGTGAACTTGTGCAATTCATCAATTCTTTCACGGCCCCGTTGTCCCTCAAGTACTTCAAGAGCTTGCGCCAATCGCTGTCTCGGACGTTCGGAGAAGATGAAGCGCTGCGCAGACTCAATGAGGGGCCCCGAATACCCGAATGGCCCCGGCTGGGGCTTCTGGATCATCAGAATGGTCGCAAGAGAGTTGCGAGTCTCGCATTGCTCTATCCCAGCCGCGAGATCGCCGGGCGCGCGCTGCACGCCATCGAAAAACGCCTGCGAACGCTCCCGCCGCTTTTTGTCCCGGGAGAAAAATTGCGCGATCTTCTTCCGCTCCGGCGGACCGGGCGGGTCGTTGCTGCCGAGGATGGAGGCGCCTTCGCGGTCATGAGCTTTCATCACGTGTTGGATCCCGACGATCCCTTTTTCCGCAGGCTCGCCGACCAGCGTACAAATAGAAATTTCATCGATCTGTGGGCCGTGTGTGAGTTCACCCATTTGCTGGCGACGAAGCGGTATACGCGTGAGAGCCTGCGGGCCGAAAGCGAATGAGCGACGTACCGCGAGCCGGGTTTAAAAGCCGCTTTCAGGCGCGCGCCCAGATGTCCCTGAGGCCGTCCTGCAAATCGCGGTAGGAGCCGTCGGCCAGCCACATCCGGCGCAGCGTCTTGCGCAGGCCGCCGTCGAAGGTCACCCAGTCGTTCCACCAGAAACGCAGCCACGCCGGGACGGCGACGGATCGCGTCAACTTGATGTCCGGTCCGGACAGGCCGACGCCGAACTCGACATTCAGCGGGCTCGACCTGTCGCGCGTCTCGGCGTCGGGTTGCAGCAGCGCCTGCGCGCGCTGCTTCTCGGCCTCGGAGATTGCCTCGGCTTCGCGGGCGCTTGGCCCGTCGCCGCGCAGGTCTTCGGCCAGCGCGCGGTAAGCGCGTCCGAGATCGCTGAACCTGAATTCCAGGGCGCGCTCCATCAGATCCTTGGGGCCACTGACCGGGCCGAGACTGAGCAGGTAGGGCAGGACCGGTGGCGCGTTGGGCGCGAACGCAGCGCGCGCTTCAGTGTTCGCCAGAGCGGCCTGGGCCTCAGCAAAAATCCGGTCCTCGGATTCGTGGTTCATCGGATCGGCGTCCTGGCTGCTGCCGGTCATGCCGAGATAGAGCCGCGCGCGCTTCGGCTGGATGTGGTGGACCGCGTCGGCCGCCTGCGCCATGCCGCTGAAAATCAGCCCGCCGAGCAGGAAGGAGAGGATACCGCTTGCGTCGAGATCAGTGCCCTCAAAGCCGGAAAGCATGTCCTGTGCAGCGTCGAGGGACTCACTGCGGGCCAATGGGTGCGCTTGCAGCTCTGGGCGCCATTCCCATCCGAAGGCGCCCATCTCCAGGATGATGCCGACCAGATCGCCGAGGCGGTCGAGCTCCATTCGCGCCATGTTCTCCAGCGCGCCGGCCTTGATCTGCTGGTAGGGTTCGTAGCCGATGGTGACGGACTTGGCCTGCGTCCCGAGCAGGCTGCGCAGCGGGTTGACGTCGTGCACCATATCGAACGTATCTTCGTAGTTAATGAACGGGATGTGGTCGCGGGTGACCACCATGTCGAAGAAGTCGCAGATGCCGCCGACGTTCTCGTGCAACGCACAGCGCATGTCCCAGTCATTGCTGCCGACTTTATGCGCAGCGGAGGCGCCGTTGAGGAACATTTCGGCGGCGCGCAGGATCATCGGATCCGGCACGAAGCCGAACGTGTCGCGCAGTGGGCGCCAGCCCTGAACGGTGTGTTCGCTGATCTCGATATCGGCCATGCCGTCTCCTCAGGTTTGGCGGGAGTCTACCGCATTGTGCTCGCCTAAGCGACGAGGCCGTTGGGAGGATTATCGCGACCTAGATCATCGTCCAGTCGCCTGCCGCTGCGGCCCAGCCGCCGATGGCGAGGTTCGCGGCCACGTGCGCCTGTATCGCGTCGGTTACTCGACCGCGGCGCAGCGCGAGCAGGGCGAAGACCAGCCCGGCCAGTCCGGCGAGCAGCCATTTTTCGTGCAGTGCGGCGAACAGGATGCTCGTGGCCAGGATGGCCAGCACCCGCATCCACGGGCTCCCGGTATCGAGCCGGCGCAACAGGTAGCCGCGGAAGAACAGCTCCTCGACGACGGGGGCGATCACGATGGTTCCGGCGAGGCGCGCGGCGATCCAGAACGGCCCGTGTGCCGGTGCGGCGGCATCGGCAGGGGTGGTGTGCAATCCGATCCAGAGCACGGCGATGGCAAGGCCGAGCGCCGGCGGCAGCAGGTCGAGCCGCCACGGCAGGCGCGACAGGACCGGCCAGAACAGCGCGAGTGCGGCCGCGCCGGTCGCAAGGCGCACCGGATAGACCTGTTCCGGCGTCAGCGTGATCGCGGGCAGGACAAGGACGGGCAGCAGGAAGGCGACAAAGGGCAGGATCTGGGCGGCGCGCTCGTCCCGGCGAAGGTTCGGGACCTGAGCAGCCGGTTCGGACGCGGTGCCAGTGGGACGGCGAAACCAGCTCAGGTTGACGGCGCACCAGAGCAGCACGACCGACAGTGCCACGAAGAGGAGCCAGCCTGCGTTGCTGTGAAAACCGTCAATGGCCAGTTCCGGCGAGATCCGCACCCCGATCCAGACGAGGGCGGTGATGCGCACGGCGTTCAGGCACCAGCTCAGGATCGCGCCAATCAGGATCAGCAGCGCCATGCGGCGCGGGTCGAGCTCGCGCCGCAGCAGGATCGCGATGCCGGTCAGGAAGCCGCCGACGAGGGCGGCGCCCTCGATCCCGGAGCAGCTCTGGTTCACGCGGACGCGGAAGTCGCCGACGATGATGCGCCGGACCTCGTATTCGAAGCTCGCCTCGATCCCGGCGAGCGGCAGCAGCGCCTTGACAGCGCCGAGGGTGACGGTGTCGACGCCTGGCACGTTCCAGAGTTTTCCGGCGATCAGGCGCAGGGTCTCGGGCGAGAGCGCGAGGACGCAGACAATCGCCCCGACCGCGAGGACAAGCAGAGCGGCCCAGGAAAAGCGTGCGTCCGACCTTGCGTGCGGGCGTTCGGCCCTCACATCATCTCCGGCGGCGGCGTTCCAGGATGACGGCCGCGATCCCGCCGACGATCACGAGGGCCGCGAGGCTTCCCGTGCCACCGATTTCGGGTACCGGTGCCGAGGCCAGGGCCGGGCTGGACAGCGCGGCGAGGCCTGCGGCAAACGCAAGTCTGATGGTCGAGTTCATGGTTCTTCCCCTCTGACTGGATCAGTCAGCATCTCAACAAGACCGACGATCCTATGGTCGGCGCCGTTGTGCAAGCCGTATTTTGCGGTCTGCTCGTCGGCGTCGGGCGCGCGGTAAGTGCCGACTGCCCGGTCCCAGAGGGTGAAGAGCGTGCCGTAATTGCTGCCATCGGGCGCGCGGGCGATCTCGTGGTGGACGCGGTGGACCGACGGCGTGACCAGAATTGCGGCGATCCGGGTCAGCGCTGCGGGCGTGCGCACGTTAGAGTGCTCCCAGAGGTCGAAGACGGCTTCGAGCACGATGTGGATCAGCACGCCTTCGAAGGGCAGACCCAGAACCAGCGTCGTGATCAGATGGCAGACGCTCGCCAGAAGGGCCTCGAGCGGATGGAAGCGAAAGGCGGTCGAGAGGTCGATCTGCTCGTCGGAATGGTGCAGGCGGTGCAGCCGCCAGAGCAGCGGCACGTTGTGCTCGGCCCAGTGGCGGACGTAGTTGGTGGCGTCGAGCGCGAGGACGGTGACGGGAATTGTGAGCCAGAGCGGTGCGTCGAGGGCGTTGAGCAGGCCCCAACCGTGCTCCCGGGCGAGGAGCGCGCCGCCGACGATGCCGAGCGGCAGGACAACACGGTTCAGGAGCGCGCCCGAAGCGTAGAGCACGACGCCCTGGACGAGGCGCAGGGCGTCCGGGCGTTGCCCGGCGCGGCGCGGGGCGCGGAACTCGAGCAACAGGAACAGCGCGAAGATCGCGCCGAGCAAGGCGAGGCTGGTCGCATATTCCGAGATCGCGGTCATCGCGACGCCGAGTATGCCTCACCCGTGCGGTTTGAAAAGGGAAAGCGTTCCAAGGATTGCTTTGCGGCGCGATGGCGGCGGGTCGGTGCCTTATCGACCGGTCGCGATGGCGATTTCGGTGACCTCGCAGATCTGATCGACGGTGAGGGCGCGCGGGTTGGTGCCGGCGGCGCTGTCGCGGATGGCCTTTTCCGCGATGCGCTGTGCGCAATCGTGCGGAACGCCGATGTCGGCGAGGGTTTTCGGGATCGCGAGATCGTCGAGGAGGGTACAGATCCTCGCGTGGAAGGCCTCGAACGTCGTCCCCGGCAGGTCCATCGCCTGAGCCATCGGGGCGACGTGACGCGCGATGTCGGGTGCGTTGTGGGTCAGGACCGCGGGCAGCAGCACGGCGTTGGTGAGACCGTGCTGGGTGTCGTACTCGGCGCCGACCATGTGCGAGATCGCGTGGACAAGCCCGAGGCCCTTCAGGAAGGCAATCCCGGCGAGGCAGGAGCCAGTGAGCATGCCGCCGCGCGCCTCGAGGTTCTCAGGGTCGCGATGGGCTTCGGGCAGCCAGCGGGCGATCAGGCGCATGCCCTCCAGTGCCATGCCGTCGCAAAGCGGATGGAAGCCGGGTACGCAATAGGCCTCGATCGCGTGCACGAGCGCGTCGACCCCGGTCCAGGCCGTCAGATGCGGCGGCAGGCCGAGGGTGAGTTCCGGGTCGAGGAGCGCGCAGGCCGGTTTCAGTTCGGCATGCCAGACGCAGAACTTCATCGCCTGGTCCGTGTCCGTGACCATGGCGGTGCTCTCGGTCTCGGCCCCGGTGCCGGCGGTGGTCGGGATCGTGATCAATGGCGGGAAGGGCGCGCGGCCGGCCATGTCGGGTGCTGGGCGCTCGAACTCGAAATCCCAGAGCGGGATGTGGTTCGTCGCAGTTAGGCAGATCGCCTTGCCGCCATCCATGCCGCTGCCGCCGCCGATGGCGATGATCCCGTCATGGCGGTCCGAGCGATACTGCGCGCGCCCATCGGCGATCTCATCATCGCGCGGGTTGGGCGAGACCCGGTCGTAGATGCCGAAACTCAGGCCCGCCCCGGCCAGATAATCGGACAGGGCGGCTATGAACGGCAGGTTGGCTGACCCCCGGTCCGTGACGATCAGCGGGCTCCGCATGCAGGAGCGCTGGCAGATGGTGCCGATCTCGCGCAGGCGCCCAGGCCCGTATGCGATGGGCACGGGGAAGGTCCAGTCCTGCGGATCGAGAAGGCTCATGTGCTCAAAGGTCCTTGCTTGGCGTCACTTCGCGCTTAGTGGCTTGTCCCGGCCCTGTCGAGCCGCGCCTCGGCCTTCGACCAGCAGATGAACGTGGGATCACCCTCATGCTGCACCGCGGCAATCCGCTGCGGCGCGATCATCTTGCGCGCCTGCGGTGTGTGCCCAAATGCGAAGCAATCGAAAAAGTCAGCATGTCCGGTCGCCGGGCAGCGCGAGGCAAAGACACTGAAAGACAGGCGGGGCATCAGTGCAGGAATTCTTCTCGTTGGCCTTGGGCAACCTCGGGTCGCCCTTGATCCTCAGCTTCGTGCTCGGCCTCGCGGCGGCGCTGGCGCGATCGGATCTCTCGTTTCCCGAGGCCGTGGCGAAGGCGTTGTCGGTCTATCTGCTGTTCGCCATCGGCTTCAAGGGCGGGGTCAGCGTCTCGAGCCACGGGCTCACGCTCGACATCGGAACGGCACTGATCGCGGGGGTGGTCCTGTCCGCGTTGATCCCGTTCATCGCGATGGCGTTGTTGCGGGTGATGACCTCGCTCGGCCGGACTGATGCGGCGGCGGTGGCCGGGCACTATGGCTCGATCTCGATCGTAACGTTCGTAGCAGCGACCTCGGTGCTGGATTCCCAGGGCATCGCGTCAGAAGGCTACATGGTCGCCGTCGCCGCTGCCATGGAAGCGCCGGCGATCCTGTCGGCGCTGTGGCTTGTCAGTTCCGGCGGCGCCTCGGGCGGGGGCCGCATGGACGCGCGGCTCTGGCGCGAGATTCTGCTGAACGGCTCCATCGTGCTCTTGATCGGGGCGTTCCTGATCGGCGCGGTGACGGGCGAGGACGGGCTGCGCGAGATCGAGGCCTTCGTGGTCGATCCGTTCAAGGGCGCGCTCTGCATCTTCCTGCTGGACATGGGCCTGATCGCGGGGCGCGGACTGCTGAAGAGCCGCGGCGTGCTGAGCCTCGGTCTGTTCGCATTCGGAGTCGTGATGCCACTGGCCGGAGCGATGGTCGGAACGCTCGCTGCCGTGTTGATCGGGTTGTCGCCCGGCGGTGCGTTCCTGTTGGCGGTTCTGTCGGCGTCGGCGTCCTATATCGCGGTACCGGCGGCAATGCGCGTCGCGCTGCCCGAGGCCGACCCCGGGATCTACCTGACGCTGTCGCTGGGCGTGACCTTCCCGTTCAACCTGACGATCGGCATTCCGGTGTACCTGATGCTGGCCACCGCGGCCATGGGAGGAGGATGATGCAACTACACCCCGCGAAGCGCGTCGCGATCGTGATCGAGGCGCCGATGCTCCGGCGTCTGACCGAGGCTCTGGAAGATGCCGGTGTCACCGGCTATTCGGTGCTGCCGGTTCTGGCCGGATCGGGGCGGTCCGGACCCTGGTCGTCGGACAGTTCGTTCGGTACGGCGGGCACCCTGGTTCAGGTCGTCTGCATCCTGAGCGAGGACAAGCTGCAGGACATGGTCGATCGCGCCTTTCCAGTGGTCGAGCGGCACATCGGCATGATCACAGTGACCGACTGCGAGGTGCTCCGGCCCGAGCGGTTCTGACGCGCTCGGACCACTACCCCTCGTTCGTTAGGATCACCGTCCCTGCCGCGTGAAACATGCCGCCGACGCCGTGAACCACCGAGATCTTCGCATCCGGGACCTGCGCCGGTGAGGTGCCGCGGATCTGGCGCACGCCCTCCTGCAGCGCGTACATGCCGTACATGCCGGAGTGCATGTAGCTGAGGCCGCCTCCGTTGGTGTTGAGCGGCAGCTTGCCTCCGGGGCGAGTATGGCCCTCGGCGATGAAGGGACCGGCCTCGCCACGCCCGACGAAACCCAGATCCTCGAGCCCGTAGATCGGCAGGTGCGCGAAGGCGTCGTAGATCATCAAGTGATCGACATCGCCGTGCGCGATCCCGGCTTCCTCGAAGGCCCGTCGGCCCGAGACACGGAAGGCG
Organism: Pseudomonadota bacterium; assembly: GCA_039184865.1. Taxonomy (GTDB): domain Bacteria; phylum Pseudomonadota; class Alphaproteobacteria; order Rhodobacterales; family Rhodobacteraceae; genus Thermohalobaculum. Next base: position 30,644 of record JBCDAV010000018.1, read on the forward strand.
CGGGACGAGGTGAAGTCCTCCATCTGGGAGATCAGCGGCGCCTCGACGCTTTCGCCGGTGCCGAGGACGTGGACGGGCGGGGTCGAGAAGTCCCTGGCGCGCTCGGTCGAGGTCAGGATCAGCGCGCCGCCGCCATCTGTCATCAGGCAGCACATGAGCAGGCGGAACGGATAGGTGATCATCCGGCTGTTCAGCACGTCGTCGACGGTGATCGGGTCGCGGAAGCTGGCGCGTGGGTGGAATGCCGCCCATTCGCGCTGGACGACGGCGACCTGGGCGAGGTGTTCCTCGGTCAGGCCGGTCTCCTTCATCATGCGCAGGACCGGGAGCGTGAAACGTGTAGGCGGCGTCGTCACACCGTAGGGAAGTTCGAACTGTTGCAGGAACTGCAGCGGGAACAATGCGGGGTGCTTGCCGATCATGTGCCGCCCGCTCTCGCCGTGGGTGATCAGCGCCGTCTTGCAGAGGCCGGCCTTGATCGCGGCCATGGCGTGGCGGACGTGGACGATGAACGAGCAGCCGCCGACCGACGTGCCGTCGACCCATTCCGTCGTCAGACCGAGATAGTGCGAAATCTCGGTCGGGTCGTGGCCTGCCGTGGCGATGCCGTCGATGTCCTTGAGGGTCAGCCCGCAATCCGCGAGCGCGTTCAGGGCGGCGTCGGCGTGGTGCTGGACCTGGGAGACGCCGGGGATCTTGCCAAGCTCGGTGGTCTCGGCCGCGCCGACGATGGAGACGCCGGTCATTGGGCCGCTCCAGCTGGCCGGAACTGGGGCAGGGTGATCTCGTCCGTCAGCTTCTCGAAGGTGACTTCCAGATCCATGTCCAGCACGAGTGCCTCCGGCGTCTGCGGACACTCGACGATGTTCGCCATCATCCGTGGGCCTTCCTCGAGTTCGACCACGGCGATGGCATAGGGCGGCTCGAACCCCGGGGCCTTCATGTGGTTGATGACATAGGAGTAGAGCGTGGCGCGCCCCGACGCCTCGAAGACCGAGACATCGCGCGATCCCGTCTCCGGGCAGAACGGCCGGGGCGGGAAGTAGGCCTTGCCGGTCTCGTTGCTGCGCTGCAGGAGCAGTTTGCCTTCGCGCGCGCCGTCCCAGAAGTGCTGGGTCTCGGGCGTCGGTTTCGGGATCGCTCGGTCGGTCATGCGGTATCCTTGAAGGAGCGGGCGGGCGTGGGAGCCGCCCTGGGATCAGAGTGTGAGTTCGGCGTAGCCGTTGTTCAGGACGGTGCGGTCGCCGACAATCGAGCGGAACGAGACGATGTTGCCGTCACGCCAGAGCTGGGTGGAGATGGTCTCTCCGGGATAGACCGGCGAGGAGAACCTGAGCCCGAAGCGCTTCAGCCGGGCGGGATCGCCGTCGCAACAGGCTTGGAGCACCGCGAGACCGGCCACCCCGAACGAGCAGAGCCCGTGCAGGATCGGGGCCTTGAAGCCTGCCTTGGCGGCGATTTCGGGCGAGGCGTGCAGCGGGTTGGGGTCTCCGGACAGCCGGTAGATCAGCGCGGCCTGCGGCAGGGTTGCGAGGGAGACGACTGTTTCGGCGTCGCGGTCCGGGATCTGGTGGACCGGTTTCAGCGGGCCGGTCGGGCCGCCGAAGCCGCCGTCGCCGCGCGCGAAGGTCGTCGAGGTTGTCGTGGCAATCCGCTGGCCGGTCACCTTGTCGGTGATCTCGCGCTCGATGTAGAGGAGCGCACCCTTGTCGGCCCCCTTGTCAATGATCTCGGCCACGCGGTTCTGCGCGACAACGGTGCCTTCGGTCGGGATCGGCGCGTGCAGTTCGATGCCCTGCTCGCCGTGCAGCACCTTGGTCCAGTCGACGCCGCTTTCGGGATCGCGCAGCCAGAAGCCCGGTGTGCCGAGAACCGCTGCCATGAAGGGCAGGGCGGCGAAGCCCGGCTGTTCTTCGAAGGTGAAACGCAAGTGGCCTGCGTCGAGCGGCGATGCCCCGACCCCGAGGCCCAGCGCATAAAGGATCGTGTCGCGCGTGGTGTAGCTTTGCTCAACCGGATCGAACGGCCAGTTCTTCAGTTTCTCATAGTCGATGGGCATGGGTTCATTCCGGCAAGTTGTCGGTTAAGTGTGATCGCGCCCGTCCTTGGAGGCGGCTCGGGCGCTGACCCAACGAAGTTGCGGCGGAGATAGACACGATAATTCCAACGCCGTTTCGGGTGATCTCAAATCGGATCCCAACTGAAGATGTCCTGGCTGCGGTCGAGCGGATAGAACTGCGCCTTCATCGCCGGGAAGGCGGTGTCCAGCACGGTCTCGGGCGTCCAGCCATCCGAGTTGTGCGCCGAGCGGATCGGGCGGTTCTGGCTCATCAGGAAGATCTCGTTGTTACGCACGGCGAAGATCTGTCCCGTGACCTCCTTGCCCGTCTCCGAGGCGAGGGCGACGACGACCGGCGCGATCTTCGCGGGCGTCATCTGCTTGAGCTTCTCGATGCGCGCGGCCTGGGCCTCGTCATTGATCGGGATCGTGCCGATCATCCGCGACCACGCGAACGGCGAAATGCAGTTCGAGGTCACGCCGAAGCGGCTCATGTCAAGAGCTATGGATTTGGACAGCCCGACGATGCCGAGTTTCGCTGCGGCGTAGTTGGCCTGACCGAAATTGCCGATCAGGCCCGAGGTCGAGGTGTAGTGAACGAAGCAGCCCGAGCCCTTCTCGCGGAAATGCCGGGCGGCGGCGTAGGAGACGTTGAACGCGCCGTTCAGGTGGACCCCGACCACCGTGTCCCAGTCATCGTAGCTCATCTTGTGGAAGATCACATCGCGCAGCACGCCCGCATTGTTGACGACGATGTCGAGCCCGCCGAAATCCGAGATTGCCTGAGCGACCATCGCCTCGGTCGCGTCGCGGTCGGTGACCGAGCCGAAATTGGCGACAGCCTCGCCGCCGGCATCGGCGATCTCCTTGACGACCTCGAGGGCCGGGATCTGGTCGGCGCCGGTACCCTTGGTGTCGCCGCCGAGATCATTGACGACCACCTTGGCGCCGTGCGCGGCCATCATGATCGCCATGTCGCGCCCGATGCCGCGTCCAGCACCCGTGATCAGCGCGACCTTGCCGTCCAGAAGTCCCATTCGTTCCTCCCCCGTGATATCTCGCGCCGGGGCGCGTTCATTCAGATGCGTCGCGCAGGGTTGCTTGGCAGGATGGGGTTGTCCACGGCGGATGACCACGAAGTCGGAAAGGAACACAAGGATGATACCCCGCACGCTGTTCTCGGAAGAACACGAGATGTTCCGCGCCTCGGCCCGGCGCTTTGTCGAGGCCGAGATCGCGCCGTATCATGCGCAGTGGGAGAAGGACGGCCACATCAGCCGCGAGGCGTGGCAAAAGGCGGGAGAGGCCGGGTTGCTCTGTGCCTCGCTGCCCGAGAATCTGGGTGGCCCCGGCGGCGATTTCCTGATGTCGGCGATCATGATCGAGGAACTGGCGCGGCTGGGCATGACCGGACCCGGCTTTCACCTGCACTCCGAGATCGTGGCGCCCTACATCGTGCAGTACGGCTCGGACGAGCAGAAGGCGCACTGGCTGCCGAAAATGGTGGCGGGCGAAGCGATCGGTGCGATCGCGATGACCGAACCGGCGGCGGGCTCGGACCTGCAGGGGATGAAAACCACCGCGCGGATGGACGGCAACCACTACGTGCTGAACGGACAGAAGGTCTACATTACCAACGGCATCATGGCGGATTTCGTGATCGTCGCCGCGAAGACCGATCCGAGCGAGGGCGCCAAGGGGATCAGTCTGATCATCGTCGAGACCGGGGCCGAGGGGTTCTCGCGCGGCCGGAACTTGGAGAAGGTCGGCTGGCACGCGCAGGACACGGGCGAGCTGTTCTTCGAGGATTGCCGGGTGCCCGCAACGAACCTGCTGGGCGGCGAGGGGCGCGGGTTCATCCAGCTTGTCGAACAGCTGCCTCAGGAGCGTTTGCTGGTGGCGATCCGCTGTGCCTCGGTGATCGAGGCAGCGCTGGAGTGGACGGTGGCCTACACCTCGGAGCGCAAGGCTTTCGGCAAGCCGGTGATCGCGTTCCAGAACTCGCGCTTCAAGCTCGCCGAGGTGAAGGCGCGGGCGGTGATGCTGCGCGCCTTCGTGGACCGCTGCATCGAATTGCATCTGGACAGCGGGCTGACCGCAGACGACGCCGCTATCGCAAAGCTGACCTCGACCGAGATGATGTGCGAGGTGCTCGACGACTGTCTGCAACTGCACGGTGGCATGGGCTACATGTGGGAGACGCCGATTGCGCGGGCCTGGGCGGACAACCGCATGGCGCGGATCGCCGGGGGAACCTCCGAGATCATGAAGGAGATCATCGGGCGTACACTCGGCGAAGCCTGACCGGAGGTTTCGGCGGGATCGCAGGTTAGGATCGTGGGACCGTGTTGCGGCGCTGCCGGATAGGCTGGAACGGCCGGGGCGGTGCAATCAAACGGTCTGCACATCGCAGCCTGCTCGGACGAAAGGCGGTCTGAGCGCAGTCCTACTCCGCCGCTGTCTGCGACAGGGTTTCCTCGGCCAACTCGACGCTGATCCGGAAGAAGCTGCTGCCGTCAGGTGCGAAATGCACCGTCAGATCGCCGCGCATGGCGCGCATGATCGCCCGGCTGATCGGCAGGCCGAGGCCCGCGCCCTGATCCATTGCCGCCCGTTGCCCGCGCGAGAACTTGTCGAAGACGGTCTGCGCCTCCTCGCGACCGATCCCGCCGCCGTTGTCGGTCACGTCGACGAAGGCCGTGCCCCGGGCCGCGTGGGCGAGGACGCGAACCGCCGGATCGGCGGCGGTGTTGTACTTGATGGCATTTGACAGCAGGTTGATCAGCACCTGACGCAGCCGGTCGCCGCCGGCCATCACCGTCATGTTCTCCGAGGGTTCGATCTCGATCGAGACGCCGCGTTGCTGCGCCAGCGCCGAGATCGTGTCGACGGCCGCGGTCATCGCGCCGGGCAGACTGATCGGTTCCCGCGTGATCGAGATACCGCCGGCCTCGAGCCCGCTGAGATCGAGGATCTCGTCGAGCAGGCCGGTCAGGCGGATGCTCTCGTCATTGATGATCTTGGCAAAGCGGGTGCGGTCCTGCTCGGTCAGGCTACCGTCCTCCAGCAGGATTTCGGAGAACGACCGGATCGAGGTCATCGGCGTGCGCAACTCGTGGCTCACCTGGCTGAGGAAGTCGTCCTTCTGGGCATCGAGCATGCGCAGGCGTTCGTTAGCCTCGCGCAATTGCCGCGCGGTCTGCTGGAGTTCGTCGGTTTTCTCGGAGAGCGCGCGCGAGGTCTCGATCAGGCGCGAGGTCTCGTCGGCGATGTCGATCAACTCGTTCATCGACAGCGGCGCCTTGCCGGCGAGGCGCGAGATCATCGCGTGCGCCGAGGCGCCGCCGATCGATCCGGCCACTTCGCGCTCGAGCCGGGTGATCATGTCCTGGCTTGGCAAGGGTAAGTTGCCCGGCCTGCCCTGGCGCGCGGCGATTTCGTCGAACAAGCGGCGTGCCGGTTCGGTGCCGAGGATGCGCTGGGCTAGGATGAAGAGATCCTCGGCATTGGCAGATCCCGCGGCGAAGGTGGCATGGCTGTCGCTCGTTGTGTTGAACACCTCGACGAACAGCGCACCCTGAAGCCTTTCGAGCGGCGACATCTCGGACATGACCGAGACCGTCATGAAGACCATGACGTTGATGCTGAGGCTCCAAATCATCGCGTGCACCAGCGGGTCGAGCCCGTCGAGCCCCATGAGCGCGCGCGGGCGCAGGGCTTCGATGCCCCAGGGACCGTCTGAAAGCATCGCCGAGGAGATCAGAAAGCTGCCCTCGAAGCTGGGCAACAGCAGCGTGTAGGCCCAGATCAGCACGCCCGAGATCATTCCGGCCAGTGCCCCGCGCGCAGTCGCGCCCCGCCAGAAGACGCCGCCGAGGAGCGCTGGCAGGAACTGGGCGACGCCGGCGAAGGCGATCAGGCCGATGGCGGCGAGCGCGTCCGATCCGCCGGAGAGCTGGAAGTAGAGAAATCCGAGACCGAGGATCGCGCCGATCGAAACCCGGCGCGACAGGATCAGCAGGTTGCGGACATCGCCCGAGACCTCCTGTCCCTGCGGCAGCATGCGCAGCGCCACTGGCATGACGATGTGGTTCGAGACCATGGTCGAGACCGCGATGGCAGCGACGATGACCATCGACGTCGCGGAGGAAAATCCGCCGATGAACGCGAGCAGGGCGAGATCGGAGCGGCCTTCGGTCAGCGGCAGCGTCAGCACGTAGAGATCGGGATTGGCATCGGCGGGCATCGTCTTGAGCCCGTAGATCGCGATCGGCACGATGAAGAGGCACATGCCGAAGAGATAGGCCGGGAACAGCCAGGACGCCGTGGCGAGGTGGCGCTCGTCGACGTTCTCGACCACGGTGACCTGGAACTGGCGCGGCAGGCAGATGATCGCCGTGGCCGACAGGAAGGTGAGAGTGACCCAGCGGGCGCTGAAAAACTCCTCGCCGCCGTAGACGACCGCCGTCGGCACATCGACGAAGATCTCGCCGAGACCGCCAGCCGAGATCACCACGAAGAGCCCGATCGAGAGCAGCGCGAAGAGCTTGACGACCGCCTCGACGGCGATGGCCGCGACCACGCCGTGGTGGCGCTCGTTGGCATCGAGATTGCGTGTCCCGAAGAGGATGGTGAACAGCGCGAGACCCGCGGCGATCCAGAAGGCGGTGGCGACCGCGTTGCTCTCGCCCGCGACCACCTGGTAACTACGGGTCAGCGATTGCAATTGTAGCGCGATGTAGGGTGTGGTGGCGACGACCGCGATCAGGGTGACGAGGACGGCGAGGCTGGCGCTCTTGCCGTAGCGCGAGCTGATCAGGTCGGCAATCGACGTGATGCGGTGCTCGCGGCCGATCCGCACGAGCTTGCGCAAAAGCCAGAACCAGCCGACGAAGACCAGCGTCGGACCCAGATAGATCGTGATGAATTCGAGCCCGTTGCGCGCCGCCGAACCGACCGCACCGTAGAAGGTCCAGGACGTGCAGTAGACCGATATCGAGAGCGTGTAGACGAGCGGCGACTGGAGCCAGCGGAACCGGCCCTCGGCGGCAGCGCGGTCGACCAGGGCTGCGATGATAAAGAGCGCGGCGACATAGGCGAGGCAGACGCCGAGGAGCAGATCGCCGGAGAGCGTCACGGCGGCGTGTCGGCGTTGCGCTGGCGGTCCGCGCGCCCGTCCGGCGGCATCTCGCCCGGCGTCGCGTCATCCGTCATCTGACGTGACAGCAGGGCCGTGACCGCGATCAGCAGGGCCCAGACCGCGAAGAGGTAGAGCAGCGTGACCGGGATCCCGCCGATCTTCGCGTCGATCTGGAAGATGCCGGCAATCGGCGACACCAGAAGAAGCGTGCCGACGAGCGTCAGGATCGCGGCCCGGTCCCGAACCCGGCGCGAGGTGAAGAACTGTTCGGCGCGCTGCTTCATTCGGCCGGCAGGCTGGCCCCTGCGCCCGCCGGGGCGGCGGAGCTTCCGGTCTGTCCAACGAGCTTGCCGACCGCCTCGATCAGTTCGGAATTGCCGAAGGGCTTCGAGATGAAGAGATCGGCGCCGCAGGACATGGCGCGTTCGCGGTCCTCGCGTTGCCCTTTGGCCGTCAGCATCAAGACCGGCACTGTCGCGGCGCTTTTCGAACCGCGCACCTGGCGCAGGATCTCGAACCCGTCGACCTCAGGCAGCATGACGTCGAGGATCAGCAGGTCCGGCGGGTCTGTCAAAACGGTTTCCAGTGCGGCCGTTCCGGTGTCGCGCACGTCGACCGCGTAGCCCGCGCGTTCCAGCAGGAAGCGCAGTGACTCGACAATGTTCGGTTCGTCCTCGGCCAGTAGCACCCTTTGTGCCATCACGCCCGCCATCTTCCTTAATTTCCTCCTTGGTGCGCCCGTCTCGTGCGGGTCGTCACGTTCTGATTACACGACAAGTGGCGCGTCGAGGCAACGGGATTCTGCGGGCGCGGAGCGTTCGCGCGCTCAGCTTCCGAGAGGATCGTCGGTGCGGTGCAGGCAACTGTGACGGGGGCAAAGGCGGCAGGCCGGTCCGACTTCCTCGACAGGGGTTGCGGTGTCGGGCGCGTAGACGGTGTGGGCTGCGTCTTCCTCGGTGAGCGCGAGCATGTCGGTCAGGTAATGGCGGGGGCGGTTGAAGCCTTCGGGGCCGGTGCGCCGGGCGCGTGCAAGGAAGACGAAACGGCGTCCGTTCGGGAAAACCGCGCGCTGACGCAGAACCGTCTCGGGTGCCTGCTGCGCCCGGTAGAGCGCCCAGAGCGGGCAGGCGGCGGCATAGCGCGGCAGCGAAAGCCCAGACAGGCCCAGCATCTCGATGATTGTCCCGGAGGCGTTGGCGCGGAAATAGCCGAAGGCGGGCAGGGCGGCGCTCTGGTCCGGAAGGGTCGGCGGCAGCGAGGCGAGGCGCTGGCAGATCGTCATCACGTCAGCAGTGTAGTGATGGGCGAGGGCTTCAAGATCGAACCGATGCTCGCGGGCGGTGGCGACGAATGCGTCGAGCGGGAACAGGATGGCCCGCGTCGCATACTCGGTCAGCATTTCCCGCGCCCGGTTGCGCGCAGCCGTGGTTTCGAGCTGCGGCGCGTTCTCGAGGATCTCGGCGACGGGGTCTGCCAGAAACTCCTCGGCAATGGCATGCGCGGCGACGAGGGGCGGCAGCGGCTGGCGCTGGCTGACAAGGCCCGAAAGCTCTGCCCCGGCGGCATCGAGCCGGGCGAAGTGGTTGGCATTGGACTCGAGCAGCGCCTCAACCTCGTCGAGCGGCGTCAGGCGTTCCTCGGCCGCCTCGGTTTTCTCGAAATAGGTTGCCAGCGCCTCGCCGATCTCGGTCAGCGTCGCCGACTCGTCGCGGATGATCCCGGTGAAACGGTCACGCTGCGGCGCTTCGATATCGTCGAAATCGGTGAGGATCTCGACCGCCGAGCGCACGGCGGCGACGCGGCTGAGCATCCGGTGGACGGTCTCGGCCAGAAACGGATCGTGGGTCAGCCGGTCGGCCATCTGGCGCGCGGTGCGGCTCGCATCATGCTCGGCGCGGGCCATGGCGGCGAGCGCGCGCGCCCATCCGGGATAGCGACCGAGCAGGTCGCCTGCGCTTTCGGACTCGACGTCGAGCGCGGCCAGTGCGGGCAGGTGCGCGATTTCGTGCAGGGTCTCGACCAGCCGGCGCTCCGACGCGCCGTCAAGCTCGGAGATTTCAGTGCCCAGTTCCTCGGCCGTGCGGACCAGCAGAGGCCCGGCGATTCGCCGTTTGTTGCGTTCGATCAGGTTGAGATAGCTCGCCGAGATGCCGATCCGCCGGGCCAGTTCGCTCTGCGTGACGCCGGCGCGCCTGCGGGTCTCGCGGATGCGTGCGCCGAGGATTGACTCAACCACCTCGAAATATCCTTTCGTCTCAGCGCCTTGATCCCGGGCGTTGTAAATTGTTTACAAACTCGACAAGGGTGCGACACAATTATTGACAAAAAATATGAGCAAAGTCAATGGCTTGTTGAGAAATTGACAGATTTCAGCCATGTTCCTTTACGGGCGAGGGGTCGCCCAGGCGGGGCATGCTCGGAAAACCGGGGTCCGCCCCGCACAGAGGAAAAGCTCAGGGAGAACATCGAATGAGCAAACTAATCACCAGCCGCCGCGGTCTTCTGAAAGGCTCGGCAGCCCTTGGTGCGGGCCTTGCCGCGCCGACGATCTTCACGTCTCAGGCATGGGCCGCGGGCTACACCAACGAGCCGACGGGCGACACCGTCACGCTGGGCTTCAACGTCCCCCAGACCGGTGCCTATGCCGACGAGGGTGCGGATGAGCTGCGCGCCTACGAGCTTGCAGTCGAGCACATCAACGCAGGCGGCGGCGGCATGCTGGATACGTTCAGCTCGAAGGCGCTGACCGGCGGCATCAACGGCAAGAAGGTCGCCTTCGTGACCGGCGACACGCAAACCAAGTCGGATGCGGCCCGTGCTTCGGCCAAGCGCATGGTCGAGAAGGACGGCGCCATCATGGTCACCGGGGGATCGTCGTCGGGTGTGGCTGTGGCCGTGCAGGACTACTGCCAGACCGCCGGCATCATCTTCATGGCGGGCCTGACCCATGCCAACGACACCACCGGCAAGGACTGCCGCGCGAACGGTTTCCGCCACTTCTTCAACACGGAAATGACCGGCGCAGCACTGGGTCCGGTGCTCAAGAACCAGTTCGGTGGCGACCGCGTCGCATATCACCTGACCGCCGACTACAACTGGGGCTGGAGCCAGGAAGGCTCGATCCAGAAGTACTCGGAGCAGCTCGGCTGGCAGACGGCTGCTGCCGTGCGCACGCCGCTGGGTGCCGGCGACTTCTCGCAGTACATCACGCCGGTGCTGAACTCGGGCGCTGACGTGCTGGTCCTGAACCACTACGGCCGCGACATGGTCAACTCGCTGACCCAGGCGGTTTCGTTCGGTCTGCGCGACAAGCAGGTCAACGGCAAGGACTTCGGCATCGTGGTGCCGCTGTACTCGCGTCTGATGGCGCAGGGTGCCGGCGAGAACGTGAAAGGCATCTACGGCTCGACGAACTGGCACTGGTCGCTGCAGGACGCCGGCTCGAAGGCTTTCGTCCAGTCGTTCGGTCAGAAGTACGGCTTCCCGCCGTCGCAGGCCGCACACACCACGTACTGCCAGGCGATCCTGTACGCAGACGCATGTCAGCGTGCCGGCACGTTCCGTCCGTCGGCTGTCGGCGCAGCACTTGCCGACTTCGACTTCGACGGTCTCGGCAACGGCCCGACCACCTACCGTGGCGCCGACAACCAGTGCTTCAAGGACGTTCTCGTCGTGAAGGGCAAGGAGAATCCGAGCTCGAAGTTCGACGTTCTCGAAGTCGTCGAAGTCACGCCGCGCGCAAAGGTCGAGTACTCGACCGACGCACTCGGCTGCAACAAGGGCGCGATCAACGACGGCGCCTGATCGGCCAAATGACCCCCGGTCGCCTTTCGAGGCGGCCGGATCCCAACACTGCCACCGGAGGGGGCGATGGACGCGATACTCCTGCAAGTTCTGAACGGTCTGGACAAGGGCGGCGCCTATGCGCTGATCGCGCTTGGCCTGACGATCATCTTCGGCACGCTGGGTGTCGTGAATTTCGCCCACGGAGCGCTGTTCATGCTCGGCGCCTTCTGTGCGGTGACCATGAAGACGCTGCTGAACCTGTCGTTCGTGACGGTCGACGCCACGCAGAAGGACTTTCTCGGCAACCCGCTGGAGGTCGAGACGCCCTATCTGGTGCACTGGTTCGGCGACTTCGGCTCTTCGCTGATCGAATTCTCGGTCCCTGTCGCGATCCTGATGGCGATTCCGGTGATGCTGCTCGTCGGCATTGCAATGGAGCGCGGGCTGATCCGCTTCTTCTACAAGCGCCCGCATGCCGAGCAGATCCTCGTCACCTTCGGTCTGGCGATCGTGCTGGGCGAGATCGTAAAGAAATTCTACGGCGCCAACCCGATCCCGCAAGCCGCCCCCGAGATGTTCAAGGGCATGGTCGACTTCGGCGTCATGCTGGGCTTCGATCCGGGCTCGGTCCCCTATCCGACGTGGCGGCTGGTCTACTTCCTGTTCTCGCTGCTGGTGATCGGTTCCGTCTTTGCCTTTCTGCAGTTCACCACCTTCGGGATGGTCGTGCGCGCAGGTATGGCGGATCGCGAGACCGTCGGCCTGCTGGGCATCGACATCGACAAGCGCTTCACCACCGTCTTCGGCATCGCTGCGGTCGTGGCGGGCCTTGCGGGCGTTATGTACACGCCGATCCAGCCGCCGGATTACCATTGGGGCATGGACTTCCTGGTGCTGTCCTTCGTCGTGGTTGTCGTCGGTGGCATGGGCTCGCTGGGTGGCGCCGTCGCCGCGGGCTTCCTGCTCGGTATCGTGCAGAGCTTTGCCTCGATGAACGAGGTCAAGGCGATCTTCCCGGGCATCGACCAGATCATCATTTATCTCATCGCCGTCATCATCCTGCTGGTTCGCCCGCGTGGACTGATGGGCCGCAAGGGCGTGATGGAGACCTGAGCCATGAACACTCCGAGCAAAACCTCCGACATGATCCTGCTGGTGTGCTTCGCGGCCGCCGTGCTGGCCGGACCGATCATCATGGCCCCGTTCGGGGCCGGGTATCCCGACCTGCTGCAGAAGTTCGCGATCTTCGGGATCTTCGCGATCGGCTTCAACATCCTGTTCGGCCTGACCGGCTACCTGTCCTTCGGTCACGCGGCCTTCCTGGGCGCGGGCTCCTACACGGCAGTCTGGACGTTCAAGCTGTTCTCGATGAACCCGATCCCGGCACTCATCATGGCGGTGATCATGGGCGGTGTCTTCGCGCTGATCATCGGGTTCGTGTCGTTGCGCCGGTCGGGCATCTACTTCTCGATCCTGACGCTGGCCTTCGCGCAGATGAGCTACAACCTGGCCTATTCGGTGCTGACGCCGATCACCAATGGCGAGACGGGGCTACAGCTTGTGCAGTCCGATCCGCGCTGGGTCGACACCGCGATCTTCGGCATCGACTACGGCTCGGTGCTGCCGTCCTCCAGCCTGTTCGGGCTCGAGATGACGGGCTTCCAGGGCTTCTATTTCTGTGCGGTCATCCTGATCCTCTGCTTCTACATCTCGATGCGGATCTTCCGATCGCCCTTCGGCATGATGCTGCGCGCGGTCAAGACCAACCAGAACCGGATGAATTACACCGGACTGAACACGCGGCCCTACGCGCTGGCGGCGTTCGTGATTTCGGGCATGTATGCCGGTCTGGCCGGTGGCCTGATGGCCGTGACCGATCCGCTGGCCGGTGCCGAGCGCATGCAGTGGACCGCTTCGGGCGAGGTCGTTCTGATGACGATCCTGGGTGGCACCGGCACGCTTCTGGGCCCGGTCATCGGCGCCGGTGCGATCAAGTACTTCGAGAACATCTTCTCGGCCTTCAACGAGAACATCCTGATGGGCTTCTTCTCGTTCCTGCCGGAAGGGCTGCAGAACGCGGTCGTCTCGCTCGCCGGTCTGTTCGTCGGCGAGGGCTGGCACCTGACCCTGGGTGTGCTGTTCATGGTGATCGTGATCTTCCTGCCCGGAGGGCTGATGGAAGGCATCGCGCGCATCGGACGCCTGTTCAAACGCAAATCCGGTGACGATGGCGCCAAGCCCGCCGCCGTCCCGGCCGAGTGAGGAGAGAGACCATGGGCACCATTCTCAAGGTCCAGAACGTCAACAAGCGCTTCGGCGGCCTGAAGGCGCTTAACGAGGTCAATCTCGACGTCGAGGAAGGCAGCGTTCACGCCATAATCGGGCCGAACGGCGCGGGCAAGTCGACGCTCTTGAACACCTTCGTCGGACGCCTGACGCCAGATACCGGCAGCGTGATGTTCAACGGCACGTCGCTGCTCGGCATCAAGCCGCACGAGATCAATCAGGCGGGCGTCAGCCGGGTCTTCCAGACGCCCGAGATCTTCGGCGAGCTGACGCTGCTGGAGAACGTGATGATCCCGGCCTTCGCGCGGCGCGACGGGGCGTTCACGCTCAACGCGTTCTCGACCGTGGCTGGCGAGACCTCGCTGCAGCAGAAGGCGATGGACACGCTCTCGGATCTCGGCCTCGGCGAGAAGGCGAACGAGATCGCCAACCAGATGAGCCGCGGTGACAAGCGCCGCCTCGAGCTTGCCATGTGTCTCGTCCAGGAGCCGAAGCTGCTGCTGCTCGATGAGCCGACCGCGGGCATGGCGCGGGCCGACACCAACAACACCATCGACCTGCTCAAGCGGATCGCTGAGCGCGGCATCACCATGGTCGTCATCGAGCACGACATGCACGTCGTCTTCAGCCTCGCGCAGAAGATCAGCGTGTTGGCGCAAGGCACCGTGATCGCGGAGGATCTGCCGCAGAACATCAAGGGCAATCCTAAGGTGCAGGAAGCCTATCTTGGGGGGGCGCACCTATGATGGACGGATCAGGGGGACACACCATGGCCGAGACCACGGACCGCGAAACGCTGCTGAGTGACGAAGATCTCCAGAAGCAGGCGCCCGGCGTAGCACCGGTATCGGGCAAGGGTGGCCAGCCGGCCTATTTCTCGGCATGGGACATCCACGCCTATTACGGCGAGAGCTACATCGTCCAGGGCGTGAGCTTCGACATCCGCGAAGGTGAGATCGTCGCCCTTCTAGGTCGCAACGGCGCGGGCAAGACCTCGACCCTGCGCGCCATCGCCCGGGTTGACGATCCGGCACTGCGCCAGGGCGAGATCTGGCTCGACCACCAGCCGCTGCACGAGATGAAGTCCCATCAGGCATCGCGCGCCGGGATCGGCCTCGTGCCCGAGGATCGCCGCATCATCCAGGGCCTGACGGTCGAGGAAAACCTCAAACTCGCCCAGATCGCACCGCCGGTCGGCTGGTCGCTCGAACGGATCTATGACCTGTTCCCGCGTCTCGGCGAGCGCCGCAAGCAGGAGGGCACGACGCTGTCAGGCGGCGAGCAGCAGATGCTGGCGATCAGCCGGACGCTCGCCCGCGACGTCAAGCTGCTGCTGCTGGACGAGCCCTATGAGGGGCTGGCACCGGTGATCGTGCAGGAGATCGAGAAGACGCTCGAACAGATCAAGGGCCTGGGCATGACCACCGTCATCGTCGAGCAGAATGCCATCGCGGCCCTGCACCTCGCAGACCGGGCGATCATTCTCGACATGGGTCAGGTCGTCTTCGACGGCACCGCGCAGGAAGTCCTCGACAACGCCGAACTGCGCCAGGAATACCTCGCGATCTGATCGCGGGGCGGACCATCGGGACGGGCGGGCCTCGGGCCGGCCCGCCGCAAGAACAGACGAAGGGGAAGAGAATGTCCGACATGGTGCCTGTGCCCGCGGAGATGGCTGCGCGCGCCCATATCACGCCTGAGAAATACGCCGAGATGTACGCGGCGTCGGTCAACGACTCCGATGGTTTCTGGGCCGAGCACGGCAAGCGGATCGATTGGATCACCGCACCGACGACGGTCAAGGACACGACCTATGCGTATCCGGACGTCTCGATCAAATGGTACGAGGACGGCGTTCTGAACGTCTGCGCCAACTGCGTCGACCGGCATCTCGCGACCCGCGGCGACCAGACAGCGATCCTCTGGGAAGGCGACGATCCGACGGTCGATAAGCACATCTCGTACACCGAACTGCACGAACGGGTCTGCAAGCTCTCCAACGTGCTGAAGGATCTCGGCGTGTCCAAGGGTGACCGGGTGATCCTCTACATGCCGATGATCCCCGAGGCGGCCTATGCGATGCTGGCCTGTGCCCGCATCGGGGCCGTGCACTCCATCGTCTTCGGCGGCTTTTCGCCGGACGCGCTGGCGAGCCGGGTCCAGGATTGCGATGCGTCGCTGATCATCACCGCCGATGAAGGTCCGCGCGGCGGGCGCAACACGCCGCTGAAGGCCAATGTCGATAAGGCGCAGGAGATCATGGGCCAGGACGTTGCCGTCCTGATGGTCGAGCGCACGGGTACGGTAATGGAGATGAAGCCGGGGCGCGATCACGGCTACACGGCACTGGTCGATGCGGCTTCTGCCGACTGCGCGGCCGAGCCCATGGGTGCCGAGGACCCGCTCTTCATTCTCTACACCTCGGGATCTACCGGCAAGCCGAAGGGCGTGCTGCACACATCGGGCGGCTATCTGGTCTGGGCCTCGATGACCCATCAGTACACGTTCGACTACCATGACGGCGACATCTACTGGTGCACCGCGGATGTCGGATGGGTCACCGGGCACTCCTACATCGTCTACGGTCCGCTGGCCAACGGCGCGACGACGCTGATGTTCGAGGGCGTTCCCACCTATCCCGATGCCGGGCGCTTCTGGGCCGTCTGCGAGAAGCACAAGGTCAACCAGTTCTACACTGCACCTACGGCGATCCGCGCACTGATGGGACAGGGCGAGGAGTTCGTCACGAAGTACGACCTCTCCAGCCTGACGGTCCTCGGGACGGTCGGCGAACCGATCAACCCTGAGGCCTGGAACTGGTACAACGAGGTCGTCGGCAAGGGCCGGATCCCGATCGTCGATACCTGGTGGCAGACCGAGACCGGCGGGCACATGATCACGCCGCTGCCCGGCGCGACATCGACCAAGCCTGGCTCGGCCACGACGCCTTTCTTTGGCGTGCAGCCGGTGGTGCTGGATGCGCAGACCGGCGCCGAGATCCACGGCAACGGCGTCGAGGGCGTGCTCGCCATCAAGGACAGCTGGCCCGGGCAGATGCGCACGGTCTACGGTGACCATGACCGCTTCGTCTCGACCTATTTCGAGCAGTACAAGGGCTACTACTTCACCGGCGATGGCTGCCGGCGCGACGATGACGGCTATTACTGGATCACCGGTCGGGTCGATGACGTGATCAACGTCTCGGGCCACCGCATGGGCACGGCCGAGGTCGAGAGCGCGCTGGTCGCCCATTCCAAGGTCGCCGAGGCCGCTGTCGTCGGCTATCCGCACGACATCAAGGGGCAGGGGATCTACTGCTACGTCACGCTGATGGCGGGCGAGGAGCCGACCGAGGATCTGCGCAAGGAGTTGCGCACCTGGGTGCGGACCGAGATCGGACCGATCGCCTCGCCCGACCTGATCCAGTGGGCGCCGGGCCTGCCCAAGACGCGCTCGGGCAAGATCATGCGCCGCATCCTGCGCAAGATCGCCGAGGATGATTTCGGATCGCTCGGCGACACCTCGACCCTGGCCGAGCCCGCCGTGGTCGACGACCTGATCGACAACCGGATGAACCGAAAGGACTGACTGTCCCAGGTCCGGATCTTTGCTAGACTGGCCCCGCCCATCCCGGCGGGGCCTTTTCATTTGGGGAATTCGGATGACGCTCGACCGCGAACAGCTTGCAGAAATCAAGGCCTACATGGACGAACGGGCCGAGACGTGGAGGATGCAGTCCGCCGAGGCGGCGCGCGCGACGGCGCGCGACGAGGTGCACGCCGCCGATGGCCGGATCGCCAAGCGCAACACGATCTTCGGCGTCGGTGTCGGGGTCGTCCTGTTGTCGGTCGCGGGCTTTTCCTATCAGGCGATCACCAGCGGGGTCGAGGTCAGCGCCAAGCAGATCGCCACCGAAGTCGCCGAGAAGGTGGCGAACGACCAGCTTGCCGACGGTGGCCGCCTGTTGGACCTGCAGAAGGATCTGGTCGACAAGGTGATTGCGCAAAGCGGCGGCGTGGCCGTCGCGGCGGCGCAGGCGGATCGGGCGAGCGAGGCGGCAACGCAGATCGCAGCCGAAGTCGAGAACCTCCAGGCACGTTTGCAGGTGCTGATCGAGGACGCTGCGCAGGCTGCAGAAACCGCGGATGTGCAGTCGACCGCGCTGTCGGAACAGATCGACACGTCCGATAGTCTGCGCGAGGAACTTCAGGCGGCGTTGACCAGCGCGCGCGCCGTAAAGCAGAGTTTCGAGCAGGAGGCGGCTGCCTTTCAGGACGCCCGCACGCAGCTCGACACCGCACAGCGGTTGCTGTCCGAACTGATCGAGGGTGAAAATCCGATTGCCGAAACAGCGCAGCAATTGATCGAGTTCGCGCTGGGCGACCAGGAGATCCGTCAGCTCATCGTGGATGCGGCAGCTTTCCCGCCGGGCGCTGTCATTCCGTTCGCCAATGGCGCATGTCCGGCTGGCTGGGGCCCATACGAGTCAGCAACGGGACGGTTCCTGCTCGGCACGAGCGAGAAGTATCCACCCGACGCGGTCGGCGGCGCCGAAACCGTCACCCTGACTATTGCGCAGATGCCCCCGCACGCGCACAGCGTCACCATGCCGACGGTCCACCTGATCGGAGGGAACGAAGGCCTGGGCACGGCCGGCCGAAAGGGGTCGAAACGATACAATACCTCCCGCCAGGGATCGGGCAAGCCGCATAACAACATGCCGCCCTTCGTGGCAGTGGCCTATTGCGTCAAGAGCTAGGGTTTTTTGGGCTCGATCCTCGGATGATCGGCACCGCTAGCCGGCGGTGGCGTAATCACGGCGAGCGTGTGAACTGACCCTGTCGAACCCACGAATTCAGCGTGTCTCCTCCAGGTCGATTGCGGTGTCTGGTTCCATCCGTCCGTAAGCCATGAACCACTGCATTCACGTGGTGCAGCGCCCGACTCTGAGCAGATCTCAGTTCAGGTCAAACTCAGATGGATCGACGCACCCTGAACCCGGACGCCCACGAAATCGGGCGTGCGGGGATGTCCCCAAATACTGCTTAGCCGCCAGCCTTCAACGCACGGCCCGGTTCATGCCGCCATCGGACAGGATGCTCTGGCCATTGATGTAACGTGCTTCCGGTGAGGCGAGGAAGACGCATGCATGGCCGATCTCGGCGAACGACGCCGCACGTTGAGCCGGGATGGACGACCTCGCGAAATCCGAGAGGTTCACGTTCTCGCAGAACCCGGGCATCAGGTTGTTCATGTTGATGTTGTGACGCGCATATCGGTCTCCGAACAGCTTTGAGAAGCTGTGGAGCGCCCCTCTCAACATGCTCATCGGATAGGGCGCACGCGGCTCGACCGTGTTCATCGACGAGATGTTCACGAACGACCCGCCACCTTGCGCTATCATGATCGGGGTCACGATCCGCGCCAGTTTGACGACGTTGAGCACGTACATGTCGAGGCTTTCATGCCAAAGCTCATCGGGAAGTTCGAGCAATGGCCCGTCGAAGTCGGGATCAAAGCCGACCGTCTTGATCGCTTCCGGCACGCCGCCGCCATGGCCCATATTGCTGACGACGGCATCGATGCGCCCGTACTCCTCTATCGTCGCGTCGACCATGGCCTGCAAGTCGGCGTTGTCGAGTACCGAACCTTGACGTCCGATGCCGCCCAGTTCTTCGGCCAGTTCCATCGACCGCATCGACGGCGACATCAGCGAGACTCTGTAACCCGCCTTCGCCATCTCGATGGCGCAGCCTTTGCCGATGCCCTGACCCGTTCCGGTCATCAGGGCGACTTTGACATCGGACATTCCACTGCCTCGCTGAGATGAACCTGCTCTACCGCGGTGAGGATAGGGGAAAGCCCGGCCGGTCTGTAACGACTTTACGGTAGCCCACTGTGAGAATATCTCATAGCCATGACAGTGGTGAGGCATCTTCGGGCGCTGCAGGCGTTCGATGCGGCGGCAAAGCGGTCGAACCTGAGCAAGGCCGCCGAGGATCTCGGCGTGACGCACGGCGCGGTCAGCCGACAGATCAAGCAGTTAGAGCAGTATCTGGGCGTTGCGCTGCTGCGACGGCTACCCGGCGGTGTCGACCTAACGGATGCCGGCGCGCGCCTGTACGCGGCGACGCAGCAAGCATTCAAAGTGCTGGAGCAGGGGGTCGGTGCCACAAGGCGAACCCGAAAGCGGCGGGCCATCACGATCTCTCTGTCGTCCTCGCTGGCGATCAAGTGGCTGGTCCCGAAGCTCCAGGATTTCCGCCAGAAGCATCCGGGCATTGCGGTCTTTCTGGACACGGACGACCGGTTCGTCGACTTCGCGGACAGCGATGTCGACGTGGCGTTGCGGTATGATCGCAATCCGTCGCCTGAAGTTTTTTCTCAGCGCCTTTTGGATGAGCGCCTGGTTGTCGTCGCAGCTCCTTCGCTCGTGCCTGAGGGAAGTCTTGCGCCCGCGTCGATCACACGACTTCCGCTGCTGCACGACCAGTTCCATCCGCATTGGGACACTTGGGCCGGGGCTGCCGGATTGCGCGACCCGAATATTCTGTCCAGAAGTTCCGCCTTTCCCGACTCTGCCGTGCTGATCGCGGCCGCAATAGATGGACAGGGCGCGACCCTCGTGCGTCACATCCTCGTGGCAGACGATATCGCCGCAGGGCGATTGGTTCATTTGAGTGATATCGGCGTCGAGCAGGGGAGATCGCTGTTCTTCGTTTGCAGGGATGGTGATCAACGGTCGGCGCCGGTCAGTGCCTTGCGCTCGTGGCTCAACGAAACCTGCTCCCGGCTGTGACCAAAGATGGATCGTCTGAAACCAAAAATTTGCCTGCGCGGGTAGGGTAGATGTTTGGTGGACGTGATCCAACGCTATCGAAACCTGATCACTGTGTTATTTGCTCACACCTAGAAATGCCTCGTCGGTATGGCTGAATGGTTGTGAACTTCGCTCCGAGATGTACCGCAGATGGGAGCGAAGGGAGCCTTTGCAGGACAATGGGCAAAGCGTGTACCGACACCAACGCGACGCGTCGGTTGAGCTGAACTTGGCAGAGGTTTACAGTTAGGCGCCATTGCATGACCGACCCTCTGGAAAGCACGACGCATGATTTCCTATGTCACAGTCGGAGCGGACGATATTGCGCGCGCCAGGCGCTTCTACTCCGCGTTCCTGCCGGCTCTCGGCTACGGAATGGAGGAGGGGCCCGAGGGACTGAGTTACGCGCTGCCCGTGGAGCCGGGCCAGTCTGCAGTTCTGCCTGAATTCTACGTCAAACCGGCCTTCGACGGACGCCCGGCAACCTTCGGCAACGGCTCCATGGTGGCCTTCAAGGCGCGCAACCAGAAACAGGTCCGCGACCTTCATGCCGCCGCCGTTCTCGCGGGCGGGTCAGACGAGGGGCCGCCGGGCTTCCGCGCCTCCTACGGCCCGAACTTCTATGTCGGCTATTTGCGCGACCCCCAAGGCAACAAGATCGCACTTTTCTCCAGCGATCCGAACGAACCGGGGCGCGACGGGTAACGCGAAGTATCCAGGCACGCGACGGCCGCGCCCAAGCCCTCATGTTCCGTCAAAGCGGACCTGCCTCGGCGTTCACGGCCCCGTGAACTGGGCATCGTCCCTTCGCCTCACATGGCGAAACAGCGCTGCACTTTCGTGGTCGAGGCCATCGAGGAACGTCGATCCGGTCCAGAGCCCGGATTTTTCCTGCCAGTTGTTGCGGTCGGTGAACCACGGGCGGGCGTAGGTCATGTAGAGGATCGGGCGCGGCGTCTTGGTCGCATTGCCTCCGCCACGATGAAACAGCCGGAAATCCCAAATCAGCGCGTCGCCCGCTGCCGCGTCGGCGCGCCGCCATGGGATGGTATCGCGAACCTCATCGGCCTCGGCGGCCGTCGGTGCTGGCAACCGGTGGCTGCCGGGCCAGAGCTCGGTCGCACCGTTGTCGGCAGTCATGTCGACCAGCGGGATCGCGACCGTCAGCGCGTAGGCCGGGAGGTCGCGGCCCTCGCTTTCGGAGAACAGGATCGGGCCGTCGCGGTGGATGTGCTGCGGTCCGGCGCCGGGGAAGGCCAGCACCGCGCCGAAGCTTTCGAGGATCGCATCCGGGCCGAGGGCCGTGCGCACGATCGCCACGATCTGGAGGTTCACCGCCAAATCCGGCACGGCGAAAGCGCCCGACAGGCCGACCGTGATCATGTAACGCCCGTCGCCGACATGGCGCACCGGCGGGTGCTTGCCGGCGGTGATGTGAGCCTGATAACCGGCCTCGTTGCTGAGGTAGCGCGTGTCGAAGGCCTGTTTTGCTCGCGCGATCAGGTCCGGCGGGACGGCACCGGCAATCCGGCAGTATCCATCGCTCTCGAGCGTCGCGTCACGCAGGATAGTCCCGCTCATGCGATGGCGAAGGAACACCTCAGACGCACATTGATCCGCTCGGCCTCCACTGCACCGGCGGGACGGTCAGCCCGGATCTCGTGCGCGCCCACGAGATCGCCGAGCTGGATGCCGACCTGATTGGCAATCGCAACGGCCGAAGCTGTCGCGGCATCCGTGGCCCGCGCCATCGCCTCGGCCCGGTCGGCCGGGTTCTCACCGAAGACCGGTTGAAGATCGGTCATTTCGGCTCTGACCTCGCCGTGGACATGCTTGTTCACCAGCCCGTGGACCTGTCCGAGCTCGGTCGGTCGCGCGCAGTCGATGATGGTGCCGGCCTTCATCTCGTTCGGGTCGCGCAGGAACTGCATCGGATCGCCGCCCGGCTTCTGGCGCAGACGGTCCTCGGGCAGCCCGGCGTCGAGCATGCCCTTGAGAAGCGTGTCCATCGCCATCGACAGGCGCATGCGCTCGGCATTCGTGGCGGGCTTGTCCGAGTTTAGGATGATCTCGACCGGAAATGTCACCGGGCGCGTCATGAACCATGCGGCGCCGGTCGTTTGAATGATGCGATCCACAGCAAAAACCCCCGTCAAATCAATTTGGCGGCAAGTCTGATGCAAACGGCGCACGCGGGCAAGCGCCGATGTTCCGGGTCTTCAGGATCGCGATGGGAGCGCTAAATGGCCTTGATCGAAACGTCGAAAGCGCAAATCGCAGCCCACGAAAGAGCCAATGAGCGGCCCGATGATGTGATGCGAACTTGGCGCTGACGACGCCCAGCTTGCACCCGGCGCCGCCATTCAATGTGTGATCAGTAGGTGACGACCGCGCGGATGGACTCGCCCGCGTGCATCAGATCGAAACCCTTGTTGATGTCGTCCAGGCCCATGGTGTGAGTGATCATCGGATCGATCTCGATCTTGCCCTCCATGTACCAGTCGACGATCTTCGGCACGTCCGTGCGCCCGCGCGCGCCACCGAACGCCGTGCCGCGCCAGACGCGCCCGGTGACGAGCTGGAACGGACGGGTGGCGATCTCGGCACCGGCCGGCGCCACGCCGATAATGATCGACTCGCCCCAGCCCTTGTGGGCGCATTCCAGCGCGTCGCGCATCACGTTCACATTGCCGGTCGCGTCGAACGAGTAGTCCGCCCCGCCCTTGGTCAGGTCGACCAGATACGGCACCAGATCGCCCTCGACCTCCTTGGGGTTCACGAAATCGGTCATGCCGAAATACTGCGCCATCTGGACCTTGCCGGGGTTGATGTCGACCCCGACGATCTGGTCGCAGCCCGCCAGCCTGAGGCCCTGGATCACGTTCAGCCCGATGCCGCCGAGCCCGAACACCACGGCGCGGCTGCCGTTCTCGACCTTGGCGGTGTTCATCACGGCACCGATGCCCGTGGTCACGCCGCAACCGATGTAGCAGATCTTGTCGAAAGGGGCGTCCTCGCGGACCTTGGCCAGTGCGATCTCCGGCAGCACCGTGTGGTTCGAGAAGGTCGAGCAACCCATGTAGTGCAGGATCTCGTCGCCATCGAGCGTCGAGAACCGCGACGTGCCGTCGGGCATCTTGCCCTGGCCCTGGGTGACCCGGATCGCCTGGCAGAGATTGGTCTTCGGATGCAGGCAGTAATCGCACTCGCGGCATTCCGGCGTGTAGAGCGGGATCACATGATCACCCGGCTTCAGGCCCTTCACGCCCGGCCCGCACTCCAGCACGATGCCCGCGCCCTCGTGGCCCAGGATCGCCGGGAACATGCCCTCCGGATCGGCGCCCGACAGCGTGAACTCGTCCGTGTGGCAGATGCCGGTCGCCTTGATCTCGACGAGGACCTCGCCTTCCTTTGGGCCTTCGAGGTTGACCTCCATGACTTCCAAAGGTTTTCCGGCCGCGACGGCCACTGCTGCGCGCGTTCTCATTGTGCCTCTCCCCATTCCCAAGCGGTTTTGTTGATGCAGAGTCTACATACGCATTATTGGATTCGCAAAGCACTGTTGTACGGCGCTACGTGTGAAACTCGGGCATTACTGGTGATTTGTGATATTATAACATTACAATTACAGTCAGTTCATCGCGTTCTGCGATCACGGCGATTGCGATGCACCGAAACGATCCATTGATCCCGGTGCTCCGCAAGCGCTAGATCTCCCGGCGGAGAACCGAGGGAGCCTGTCGTGTCATTGATCCATCAGAGTGCGAGAGAGATTGTCGCCGGTCTGAAGTCCGGCGAGATTGCGAAGAACGATCTGCTCGACGCGCTCGAGGCTCGCCATGCAGAGGTCGACGGCCGGATCAACGCGCTGCCGACGACCTGTTTCGACCGCGCGCGCGAGGCCGCGCCGGACGCGGACACCACGCTCGCCGGCATGCCGGTCGCGATCAAGGATCTCTCCGATGTCGCGGGCGTGCTTTCGACGCATGGCTCGCCGATCTATGCCGATCATTTGCCGGAGGCGTCGGACCACATCGTCGAGGCCATCGAGTCGTCCGGCGGCATTGTCTACGCAAAGTCCAACACGCCGGAATTCGGGGCAGGGGCCAGCACGTTCAACGAGGTCTTCGGGCGTACGCACAATCCCTGGAACCTGTCGCGCTCGGTCGCAGGCTCCTCGGGCGGGTCCGCGGCGGCGCTTGTCTCGGGCCAGGCATGGCTGGCGCATGGCTCCGACATGGGAGGATCGCTGCGCAACCCGGCGAGTTTCTGCGGCTGCGTCGGTCTGCGCCCGTCGGCGGGCCGCGTGCCTTCCGGGCCGTCACAGAACGAGTTCGAGATTCTCGGCCAGCAGGGTCCGATGGCGCGCAATGTCGGCGATCTCGGCCTGTTCCTCGATGCCATGGCAGGCGCAGATCCGCGCGAGCCCTTCGCGCAGCCCGACAATACCGGATTTCGCGCGGCTGCCGAGGCGCCGCGCATCCCTCAGCGGATCGCGTGGTCCGCGGATTTCAATGGCCTGACGCCCGTCGATCCCGAGGTCCGCCGCATCACCGAGGCTGCCGCCCGGCGCTTCGAGGCGCTCGGCGCCACGGTCGAGGAGGCCTGCCCGGACTATTCCGGCGCACATGAGGCATTCCAGACCCTGCGCGCGGTCGCCTTCGCCACGAGCCATGACAGCCATTACCGTGATCACAAGGACAAGCTGAAACCGGACGTGATCTGGAACATCGAGAAGGCGTTCGACGTGACCGGCGCCGACATCGTCCAGGCCAACACGATCCGCAACCGCATGACGCAGAGCCACGCGGCTTTCTTCCAGACCTACGATCTGCTGCTCAGCCCGACAACGATCGTGCCGCCCTATGCAGTCGAGGATCGCACCGTAACTCATTGCGACGGCGTGGAATTCGGAACTTATATTGACTGGCTGGCGATTGCTTTCGCCGTGACGCTGACCTCGGCGCCCGCGCTTTCGCTGCCCTGTGGCTTCACCGGCGACGGGTTGCCAATCGGTCTTCAGATGGTCGGCCCGCTCCGGGGCGATGCAACGCTTCTGTCGTTCGCGGCGGCGCTCGAGGCGGATCTCGGTCTCGATCTCAGCCCGATCGACCCGCGCGATGGGCCGCCGCCAGCATGAACGAAGACCCGGACCTTCGTGGCGCACTGATCTCGGCCCTCCAATGGCAGATCGAGATGGGCGCGGACGAGGCGATTGCGGAGGCCCCTGTCGACCGGTTTGCATTGGCAGCGATAGCAGAGAAGCCGGCGTCTCGCACTGCCGCCAACACAACTCCCGCAGTCGACATCCCGGCGTCCACGCGGAAAAGCCGGGCGCAGACCGCGCCGACACCGGGTCCTCCACTAAACGCCCCCGCGACCGATACCGCAGCGCTCGCCACACAGGCCGAGACGCTCGACGACCTCGCCGAGGTGATGCGCGCCTGGGACGGAACGCCGCTCAAGGAAACGGCCCGCAACTTCGTCTTCTGCGACGGTCTTCCGGGGGCCGATCTGATGGTCATTGGCGAGGCACCGGGGCAGGAGGAGGACCGCCAAGGCAAGCCCTTTGTCGGCCGCGCCGGGCAACTGCTCGACCGGATGCTCGCCGCGATCGGCCTCGACCGGACCTCGGACGACCCGGCCAAGGCCACATACATAACCAACATCCTGCCGTGGCGCCCGGTCGGCAACCGCACGCCGACGCCGGAGGAATCGGGCGTGTTCCTGCCCTTCGTCATCCGCCACGTTCAGTTGGCGAAACCGAAGGTGATCCTGTCCATGGGCAACACGCCGACCAAGGCGCTCCTCGGGACGACAACCGGCATCAAACGCATGCGCGGGCACTGGGTCGCGCATGAGGCCACGGGTCTTCCGCTGTTGCCGAGCTTCCATCCGGCCTATCTTCTGCGTCAACCGGCCGACAAGAAACTCGCCTGGCACGATCTGATCGCGGTGCGCCGCGCGCTGGATGGAGAAAACCCGCTGTGACCCGTGTTCTCGCGTTCTCGGATGTTCACCTCGCGCGGACTCGCATCGCGCAGATCGTCGATGCGGCGGAAGATGCGGACATCGTCATCGGGGCGGGCGACTTCTGCAACATGCGCCGGGGGCTGGATGAGGCGATGGACCTGCTGCGCCAGATCGAGGCCAAGGCGATCTACGTTCCCGGCAACGCCGAAAGCGCCGATGAATTGCGCGCCGAGACGACCGCACCGGTTCTGCACGGCGACGCAATCGAGATCGACGGCGTGCGCATCTTCGGTATCGGATACGCGATCCCGGAGACACCGTTTGGAGGCTGGTCCTGCGATCTGAGCGAGGACCGCGCGGCGGAAATGCTCGCCGCCTGCACCGCGCCCACCGACATCCTGATCTCGCATTCGCCGCCCAAGGGCGTGGTCGACAGGAACTCCGGCGGGCTGTCCCTCGGATCGACCTCGGTTCGCGCCGCGATCGAACGCGTTCAGCCAAAGCTCTGTTTTTGCGGACATATCCACGATTGCTGGGGGCAGGTCGGCACGATCGGATCGACGCAGGTCCACAATCTCGGCCCGACCGCGAACTGGTTCGACCTCTGAGGAGCGCGCCCCATGGCCATCGATGAGACCCGCGAGTTTATCCCGATCCGCATTGCCATCCTGACCGTCTCGGACAGCCGCACGCCCGAGGACGACCGCTCCGGCAATGTCCTGGTCGAGCGCGTGGAAGCGGCCGGGCACAGCCTCGCCGACCGTCGCATCATCCCCGACGAGCGGTCCGAGATCGCGGCGCAACTGCGGGCCTGGATCGCCGATGAGACGGTCGATGCGGTGATCTCGACCGGCGGCACCGGACTGACCGGGCGCGATGTCACGGTCGAGGCCCATCGCGACGTCTACGAAAAGGAGATTGACGCCTTCGGCACGGTCTTCACGCATGTCTCGATGGCCAAGATCGGCACTTCGGCCGTGCAGTCGCGCGCCTGCGGCGGGGTCGCGGGCGGCACCTATCTGTTCGCGCTGCCCGGCTCGCCCGGCGCCTGCAAGGACGGTTGGGACGAGATCCTGAAGTTCCAGCTCGACTACAGGCACAGGCCCTGCAATTTCGTCGAGATCATGCCGCGGCTCGAGGAACATATGCGCCGCAAATGACCGCGGAGATGTTCCGCGTTTACCCTTCCTTATCCGAGATCTGAAATCTGTTTCGGGATGGTGCAAAAGCACCTGAGCAGGAGACAGAATGTTCAACTGGAGACGCCAACCGTCCGGACCGGGGCCCGCTGTCCTCGATGAGTCCTATCTCGAGCGCCTCTCGAAGCATCTCGGCGAGGCCGTTCTGCGCGACATTCTCTCCGACGGATTGCTCGAACTCAGCGACCGCGTTGCCCAGACGCAGGAACTCGCCGCAGCCGGCGACAGCGCCGGGCTTGGCAGGCTGGTTCACGATCTCTCTGGAATGGCCGGGCATCTCGGGCTGGCGCAGCTGGGGCATCTGGCTGTGGATGCCGAGCGTTTCCTGCGTGATGAAGACGCGAATCTCCTGGTTGCCGTTCAGCCGCTGCAGGCTGCCACACCGGTCGCGCTGGCGGCGCTGAAGGACTTCCTCGATGCCCCGCCGGGTGATTGACATGTTTTCGCACGGAGAATGCCACAAAGGTCGCGTCAGGGTTGCGTCACCGAAGCGGGTAGCCGATGATTGGCGTTGGAGCCTCTCAACGGACCAGTGCAGGCCATGATGCTGAAACCGGAACCGACCGGCCCGGCATCGCCGCCAGATCCATCGGGGCAAGAAATGTCGGCCGCGCAGACCGGCCCGGAGGAGACTATGGACGAGGCGCCACAACCGGACCTCACGACCGAGGAAAGCAGCTCTCCCGAACCGGCAGGTACGGGCGAGACAGCCATCCCGATCTCGCTGGTCGAGACGGATGAGTGCGAGGCGTTCCTCTCCGAACTCGACGGCCCGGAGGCAAGCTGGGTTCGCCTCAACGGCTTCCGCGGCAAGCTCGGTCAGGTGATCTGCCTGCCGAACGAACAGGGCGGGCTCGACCGCGTGCTGTTCGGATGGGGAGACGCGGCGGCCCGGTCGCGGGAGCGCTTCCATCTCGGCGACTTCGCCCGCCAGGCGCCACCGGGAACCTACCGGCTCGAAGAAACCCTCGATGGTGACGCCGCCGAGGAAGCAGCCCTCGGCTGGCTGCTCGGCCGCTACCGCTTTACCCGTTACAAGTCCGGCGGTGAGGAACAGCAGGCGGATCTACTGGCCCCGCCGGGGGTCGATCCGGCGCGCCTGATCCGGATGGTCGAAGGCGTGTTCCTAACGCGCGACCTGATCAACACGCCGGCCTCGGATATGACCCCGGCGACGCTCGAGGCGACCGCGCGCAAGATCGCCGACCGGCACGGGGCCGAGATCGACGTCACTACCGGCGAGGATCTGCTCACCAAGAACTTCCCGCTGATCCACGCGGTCGGCCGGGCTGCTGCGGCCTCGCCGAGGCTGATCGACATCAACTGGGGCGATCCGGATTATCCTTCGGTCACGCTGGTCGGAAAAGGTGTCTGCTTCGACACCGGTGGGCTCAATCTCAAGCCCGGTGCATCCATGAGCCTGATGAAGAAGGACATGGGCGGTGCAGCGACGGTGCTGGGGCTGGGCCACATGATCATGGGCCTCGGCCTGCCGCTCCACCTTCGCATTTTGATCCCGGCCGTCGAGAACGCCGTGGCGCGCGGCTCAATGCGCCCGGGCGATGTGCTGACCTCGCGGCTCGGCAAGACCGTCGAGATCAACAACACCGATGCCGAGGGGCGGCTGGTGCTGGCGGATGCGCTGGCGCTCGCGGTCGAGGCGGAGCCGGACCTGATCATCGACATGGCCACCCTGACCGGTGCAGCGCGCGTTGCGCTCGGACCGGAAGTCGTGCCGTTCTACACCAACGATGCCGAGCTTGGCGCGGAGCTTGCGAATGCCGCAAAAGCGGCGGCCGATCCGCTGTGGCAGATGCCGCTCTGGCCGGGATACGAGCGCGACATCGAGCCCGACATCGCGGATCTCGACAACGCGCCCAAGGGCGGGATGGCAGGCTCGGTGACGGCGGCACTGTTCCTCAAACGGTTCGTCGGCTCGACGCCCTGGGCGCATTTCGACATCTATGGCTGGACGCCGTCGGCACGTCCGGGCCGACCGAAGGGCGGTGAATGCCAGGGTGCGCGCGCGCTCTTGCGTGTGCTCGAGGAGCGTTACGCCGCCGCCGCCAAATGACATCGCATGACCGGCGATTGACGCCGGCCAGACCCGATCTCGCCGCCGAAGCGTTGCGCGGTCAGGTCGAGGCATCCCGGTTCGTGTCGGGAAGCGCGGACTGTATCTCGGCACCGTTCGCGGCCCTTCGCCCCGAGCCCGATGAAGCAGCCTGCCCCGATACCGAATTGCTGCACGGACAAACCGTCACCGTGTTCGAGCGCTCGGGCGGCTGGGCATGGCTGCAGGCCGACGCGGACGGCTATGTCGGCTACGTTCCTGAAGGCGCGCTGCTTGCAGCGGCGGGGGAGGCACCGACGCACCGCGTCGCGACGCTCGGCAGCAATCTCTATGGCGATGCGACGCTCAAGATACCCACCCTCGGCGCGCTGCCGTTCGGTGCCGAAGTCACAGTGCAAGAGGAACGAAACGGCTATGCCCGGATCGGTCGCGATCGCTGGCTCCCCGCCCCGCACCTGCAACGCCTCGATGCCCCGGCAACCCACTGGATCGATGTGGCCGAGGGCTTCCTCGGGGTTCCCTACCTCTGGGGCGGTCGCACCAACTGGGGGCTCGACTGCTCGGCGCTCGTCCAACTGGCCCGTCAGGCAGCCGGGCATGCCTGCCCGCGCGACTCCGACATGCAGTTCAGTGGCGAGGGCGAAACGCTGCCCGAGGATGCAGCGCCAGAACGCGGAGATCTCGTGTTCTGGAAGGGCCATGTCGGCATCATGCTGGACGCGCTGACGCTTCTTCACGCGAACGGTCACCACATGGCGGTCGTGCGCGAACCGCTGGCGGTGGCAGCGGCGCGCATAGCCGAGGCCGAAGGCAGCTCGATCACCCGCCGTGCGCGGTTCCGGGACCGATAACGCCGGAGCGCGGCCCGGCCACCGTATTTTCATCGCAGCGCCAAGGAATCGCGTACATTCCGCGATTGCTGGGCTAAGGTTCAAAGAAAACGACCGGCGCGGGAGAGCAGAATGTCGAATCGCAACAGGCACGGGACAACGGGCATTGCCTTCGCCGTGGCGGCCATGCTCGGCGCCTGCGCCCAGAGCAGCACCGGATCGCTGGTGCCGCAGGCGCCGCCGAAGCCTGAGGTGACGACGCCGGCTCAGACCAGCCCGGCAAGACCCGCAACGTTCGATGCCTGGCGCGCGACACTCCGCACTCGCGCGCTCGCCGAGGGGATTTCAGCCGCGACCTTCGACAGTGCCTTCCGCGGCGTGCGGGTCAATCAGCGCGTGCTCGAGCTCGACAGCCGGCAGCCCGAATTCTCCCGGCCGATCTGGGAATATCTCGACAGCGCGGTCTCCTCGACGCGCATCGCCACGGGCCAGCGCAACGCACGCAACAAGGCAGCCGTCCTCGACCGCATCCAGCAACGCTACGGCGTCGACTACCCCGTCGTGCTCGCGGTCTGGGGCCTCGAAAGCGGCTATGGCGGCAATTTCGGCTCGACACCCGTGATCGAGAGCATGGCGACGCTGGCCTATGAGGGACGCCGCCGCAAGTTCGCCGAAGAGCAGCTCATCGCGGCCCTGCGCATCCTTCAGGCCGGCGACATAACGCCTGGCCGCATGGTCGGCTCCTGGGCCGGTGCCATGGGCCACACCCAGTTCATCCCCACGAGCTTTCTTGAATATGCCGTCGACTTCACCGGCGACGGCCGGCGCGACCTCTGGGCCGGAGATGCCGTCGACGCGCTTGCATCGACCGCGAATTACCTCTCCCGGTTCGGCTGGCGGCTGGGAGCACCTGCCGTGGTGGAGGTCTCGCTGCCGAACGGTTTCGACTACCTCCAAGCCGCGCCGAGCGTTACGGCGAGCGCTGCGGACTGGGCCTCGCGCGGCATACGGCCGACGCGCGGGGGCGCGCTTCCGCCCGCCGATCGCGTGTCGATCCTGTTGCCCGCCGGGGCGCGCGGACCGGCATTCGCGATCTACCCGAACTTCGGCGTGATCAAGCGCTACAACAATTCGACGTCCTACGCGCTTGCCATCGCGCATCTCGCCGACCGGATCGGCGGCGCGCCCGGCTTTGCCGGGACATGGCCGCGCGGCGACCGCACGCTGTCGCGCACCGAAAAGCAGGAGTTGCAGAGCCTGCTCACGGCCCTCGGCTTCGACACCGGCGGGATCGACGGCATCATCGGTCCGAACAGCCGGAAGGCGGTGCGCGCGTTCCAGGCGTCGCGCGGCCTCGTCCCGGACGGATATGTGTCCGCAGCACTGCTGTCGTCGGTGCGCGCCGCCGGGGGCTGACGCGGCCGGGCGCCACACTGGACAGCGCGTCCGTCAGCCGTCACCGTAACCGAGGGAATTGGAGGCGAGGCCATGGCGTTCGGAACCTGGCAATCCTCGGCGGGGCGCCTGATCGCCGTGGCCGCGGGGCGGGAAACCGCCGATCTCGTCGTCCTCGGCGGCACCTGGGTCAATGTCCACTCGGGCGAGTTGCTGCTCGGGACCGACGTCGCCATTGCCGACGGGCGGTTCGCCTATTGCGGGCTCGACGCGTCGGCCATGATCGGCACCGACACCCAGATCATCGACGCCGAAGGCCGCTTCATGGTTCCCGGTCTCTGCGACGCGCACATGCACGTCGAATCCGGCATGCTCACGATCAGCCAGTTCGTCCGGGCGGTCGTGCCGCACGGCACCACGTCGATGTTCATCGACCCGCACGAGATCGCCAACGTGCTCGGCATGCTCGGCGTGCGCCTGATGCACGACGAGGCGCTCGAACAGCCGATCAACGTGCTCGTGCAGATGCCGTCCTGCGCGCCGTCGGCGCCGGGGCTCGAGACCACCGGGCATGAACTAGGCCCGGTCGATGTCGCCCAGGCGATGACATGGCCCAACATCATCGGCCTCGGCGAGATGATGAACTTTCCCGGCGTCGCCAATGGCGATGCGAAGATGCTCGGCGAGATTGCTGCGACCCAGGCCGCCGGCAAGACGGTCGGCGGGCACTACGCATCGCCCGATCTCGGCGCCGCGTTCCACGCCTATGTCGCCGGAGGCCCTGCCGACGATCACGAGGGCACGCGCGAGATCGACGCGATCGCGCGCGTTCGCCAGGGCATGCGGGCGATGCTGCGGCTCGGCTCGGCCTGGTATGACGTGGCGGCACAGATCACCGCCGTGACCGAAAAGGGTCTCGACCCGCGCAACTTCATCCTGTGCACCGACGACTGTCACTCCGGCACGCTGGTCAATGACGGGCACGTCAACCGGGTCGTGCGCCACGCGATCTCGTGCGGCGTCGAGCCGATGACCGCGATCCAGATGGCAACGATCAACACGGCGACGCATTTCGGGCTGGAGCGCGAGCTCGGCTCGATCACGCCGGGGCGCCGGGCCGACATGATCCTGACCTCCGATCTCGAAACCCTGCCGATCGAGACCGTGATCGCGCGCGGCGTCGTGGCAGCACAGGATGGAACGATGCGCATTCCGGGCGCGCGTTTCACCTACCCGCCGGAGGCTTACGACACCGTCAACGTCAGGCGTGAGCTCAGCGCCAGCGACTTCGATATCGCCGCGCCGCTCGGCACCGGGACGACGAGCGTGCGCGTGATCGGCGTCGTCGAGAACCAGGCGCCGACCAAGGCGCTGCAGGCCTCGCTGCCGGTGCGAGACGGCGTGGTGCAGATGGATCGCGAGCGGGATATCTGCCAGATCGCACTGGTCGAGCGCCACCGCGCCACCGGAAATGTCGCACACGGGTTCGTCTCGGGCTTCGGGTACGACCAGCCCTGCGCGCTCGCCTCGACGGTCGCCCATGACAGCCACCACATGATCGTCGTCGGCACGAGCCATGCCGACATGGCGGCGGCGGCCAATCGTCTGGCCGATGTCGGCGGCGGCGTCACGCTGTGGCGCGAGGGCCAGGAACTCGCCCTGATCGAACTGCCGATCGCCGGGCTGATGACCGACGATCCGGCCTATCAGGTCGCCGCGCGGGCCGATCAGCTGATTTCGGCGATGGAGGCGTGCGGCTGCAAGCTCAACAACGCCTTCATGCAGCACTCGTTGCTCGCACTGGTGGTGATACCGGAGCTTCGGATCTCGGATCTCGGTCTCGTGGACGTCAAGCGGTTCGAGAAAACCGGGCTTTTCGTTTGATCTCAGGGACCCGTCGAGGGGCTGCCCAAAGCGGCGCCGAGTAAGAGAAAAATCTCCCATCACGCCCAAACCAGCCTTCCAATTTTGAGAAAACTGTTGCATCCTCGCAACTCAGCGAGGTGCAATCTTGAGCAGACTGATCCTGCGGAACGCTTACAGAGCGCGCGAAGCGTATGCGCCCGACTTCCTGCTGAGGGAGTTGCCGAAGGCTATTGAGGCCATGACCGATGATGAGTTCACGCGGTTCCAGTGCCGCGCGATGCGCGGGTTCCACGACGATTTCTGCGCCGACAGTCTGTCGGTCCTGATCACGCTCTACGAGAAGGGCGGAAAGCTCGAACGCCCGATCTACACCGGGCGCTACAAGGTCGACCCGAACGCCCGACGTCTCTACATGCAGGTCGCGGATCTCGACGCCATGGACCCGTTGAATCGAGAGCTCCCCGGAACGGCGGTGCTGAACTCGGACTTCATGGATCTGGGCCGGTGGCGCAAGACCGAGTTCTTCGAACGCTTCAAGGCGCATACCGGCACGCATCACGCGCTCATCCTGAGCTATCCGTACCCGTTCAAGACGGGGCTCGGTGTCCGCTTCACCTTCCAGACGGATTTTCCGCGCGAGTTCGGTCAGAACCTGACCAAGGACGTGGCCGAGTATCTCAACCTGCCGTTTTACCTCGCATGGCTGCACCGGCTGAACGTGATCGACCTCGAGACCCTGACGCGGTGGCTTGAGCTGATGGCCGGTCTGACGCCACAGCAGGTGGCGCTGCTGCGCCTGCTCTCGAACCTGTCGCCGGCGCGCCGTCCGAATCTTGCCGAGGATCTTGGCCTGCCGCAGTCGATCGTCGATCAGGAACTTCGGACGATCAGTCAGGTCGCATCAAACGCTCTGCCGGATGTGGACGGATCGCAGGCCGACGATCTCAGCACGGCGGATCTCGCCAGCATTTATTCGCATCTCAGGTTCTGCGGACGTTTTGTTGACCAGCAGCATGTCCAGCGCCGCGCGGCCGAGCTTCTGCCGACGATCGGCGGCGGCGTTTACGCGCAGATGGTTGCCGACGACAGCCGGGCGCAGGCTACAGCACGAAATTGAAGCCCGCTTCCATGTCGCCGTCGGCCCGCTCGACCGGGTCCAGCGAGACCGCGGCCTGGCCCGATGGCCCCAGCGACTGATAGGTCCAGTCCTGGTCGTTCGCAGCCTCGTCCACCAGATAGAGCTGCGTGACCAGCACGCGCCCTGAAGGTGGCGCGACGCGCGCCTGGATGTGCGCCGTGCGCTCCGCTGTCGGGCGCGGCAGGATCGTGCGGAACTGATACCGGCCCTCGCGGTCGGTGCGGACCGCACCCCAGCCGCGGAAATCGCGCAGAGCCGCGTCCGCATCGGGTTCACGCCCGGAGAGGTCCGCCTGCCGGATCTCCACCAGCGCCCCCGGGACGGCGGCGCCGTCGAAATCCATCACTTCGCCAAAGAGATGCAGGATGCGCCCGCCACCCGCACGCACGCGGTGCTCGCGCTCGATCAGATCCCATCCGGGCTGCGCCTCGGGCGCGTATTCGTCCTGAAACAAAGGGGAGACCTGTGCCGGTGTCATGACGGCTGCGCGGGCGCCGGTTCCGGCGAATGCCGGGTCCAGACCCAGAACGGATACGAGTGTCCGGTGCGCAAACGACAGATACATCCGGAGCCTCCTTTCTCACCCCGAAGATGGTGGCTCATCTGCTTTGAAGATAATCGAAATTCGTAAACAGGACGTGAGTGGTGCGTGTGCGGGGCGCGCATGTCGATTTCGGCCCTCACGCAGTCGGGACCCGTTGGCACGGCCCGCCTGAAACCGCTAATCGGGATCGAGCAGGTCATGGAGGGCGCGATGAAGGATCAGGCTCGGGCAGTGGTCGTCGGCGGCGGCGCGGTGGGAACCGGCATCGCCTATCATCTGGCCAAGGCCGGCTGGGAGACGGTGCTGCTGGAACGCGACGAGCTGACCTCGGGCTCGACATGGCACGCCGCGGGCCTGCTGCCGCTCTTCAACATGAGCTACGCGACCAGCCACATTCACGACTACTCGGTCAAGTTCTACAAGACGCTCGAGGAAGAGACCGGGCTGAACGCCGGCTTCTCGGTCGTCGGCAACCTGCGCATGGCGCAGACGCAGGACCGGATGGACGAGTACATGCTCTATGCGTCGACCGCCGAAAGCGTCGGCATCCCGTTCGAGTGGATGACACCGGACCAGATCAAGGCGCGCTGGCCGCTGGTGCGCACCAAGGACCTGAAGGGCGCGATCTACCACCCGACCGATGGCTACATAAACCCCGCCGACGTGACCCAGGCGATGGCCAAGGGTGCGCGCCAGCGCGGCGTCGAGATCTACCGCAAGGCCCAGGTCGACGGCTACCGCTGGACCGGGTCCGAGTGGATCGTCTCCGGCACCATCATGGCCGAGAAGGGCAACTCGCTGATCGCCTCCGAGGAGACCTTCGAGATTCGCGCCGAGCATGTCGTCACCGCCACCGGCAACCACGCCCAGCGCACGGCGGATCTGCTCGGCATCTCGATGCCCGCGATCCCGGTCGAGCACCAGTACATCGTCACCGAACCCGATCCGGCCCTGGTCGAGTGGCGCAAGGAGAACGGCGAGCACCCCGTCCTGCGCGACGCCGATGCCAAGTGGTACGTGCGCGAGGAACGCGGCGGCTGGATCTTGGGGCCTTACGAGCGCAACGCTCCGGCGCGCTTCATCCACTCGGTCCCGGACAGCTTCCGCGCCGACCTGTTCGAACTCGATCTCGAACGCATCGAGGAAGAGTACATGTCGATGATCCACCGCATTCCAAGCTCGGAAACCGTGGGTCTGAAGGACGATTACAACGGCCCAATCTGCTACACACCCGACGGCAACCCGCTGGTCGGCCCGGCACCCGGCCTGCGCAACATGTGGCTGGCCGAGGGCTTCAGCTTCGGTATCACGGCGGCTGGCGGCACCGGCTACTACATGGCCCAGATGATGACCGAGGGCGAGGCCGAGATCGACATGTGGTCGCTCGATCCGCGCCGCTACGGCCCCTGGGCCAATCGCGAATACGCCGCCCGCAAGAACGAGGAATGCTACGAGCACGTCTACATCCTCCACCACCCGGACGAGGAACGCGAAGCCTGCCGCCCGCTCAAGACAGCGCCCAGCTATGACCGTATGAAGGCGCATGGCGCGCAATTCGGCCAGGTCAACGGCTGGGAACGCCCGAACTATTTCGGCCCGGTCGACGCACCGGACGGCTTCGACCACGACTCGCGCAGTTTCCGCCGGGGCGGCTGGTGGCAATACGCGGTTGACGAGGCCAAAGCCGTGCGCAACGGGGCAGGTCTCTTCGATGCGACCGCCTTCACCAAGCACCGCGTCTTCGGACCGGGCTCGACCGCCTTCCTCGACTGGCTGACCTGCAACAAGCTCCCGCGCGTTGGTCGGACCAACTTGACCTATGCACTGACCACCGCCGGGACGATCCGCACCGAGATGACCATCGTCCGCCGCGCCGAGCACGATTACTACGTCGTCACCGCCGGCGCCGCGCAGGCCTATGACCACGACTATCTGACCAAGATGGAGGAGGAGTGGTTCGCGGCCAATGCCGGTCCCGAGAACTGGCTCGCGGTGCAGGACATCACCGGGCAGTTCGGCGTGTTCGCCATCGCCGGGCCGAAATCCCGCGACATCCTCAAGCCGCTGGTGGTCGATCCCGATCCCGACACCGCGCTGTCGAACAAGCGGTTCCCCTGGCTTTCGGCGCGCCGCCTCGATCTGAAGATGTGCCCGACAGACGCGATCCGTGTCGCCTACACCGGCGAACTCGGCTGGGAACTTCACCACCCAATGGAGATGCAGACCTACCTGTTCGACCTGCTGATGGAGGCTGGCGAGCCACACGGTCTCAAGCTCTGCGGCGCGCGCGCCCAGAACTGGCTGCGGCAGGAGAAGTCCTATCGCGCCTTCGGGTCCGACCTCGGCCGCGACGCGACGCCGATGGAGAGCGGGCTCGATCGCTTCATCGATCTCGAAAAGGACTTCAAGGGCAAGCAGGCGATGCTCGATACCGGCATCCGGGCGAAATGCGTCACCCTGCTGATCGACGGTCCGGCCGATGCCGATCCCTGGGGTCGCGAGGCGCTGGTGCTCGACGGCGAGAAGGTCGGGCGCCTCACCTCCGGCGGGCACTCGGTCCATTTCGGCAAGTCGATTGGGATCGGATATGTCCGCCCGGACCTCGCCGTGACCGGACAGAAGCTACAGGTCCGGATGTTCCGCGAACTCTGGGACGCCGAGATCGTCGAGGACAGCCCGTACGATCCGAAGAACGAAACGATCCGGATGAACGGCTGAGATCGCCATAAGGCGGGCTGCAATCCGTTTTGCGCGCCGCCCGTCCGTCGATCTGTGGCATTCACCACAATTGTAGCATCCGCTACTGATCAGAATCGCCCGAACGTCCACCCTTCTTCCTGTCAGCACAGGGGAAAGGTGGCCGGATATGATCAGACAGCAAACGGCGCCCGAGGCGCTGACCGATGGCACGCTCGATCTTGTTCACGGCGGCGTGGATGTCACCGAACGCTCTGGCCTCTATCCGAACGGCAAACCGGTCAGCACTGGCAGCGGCGGGGCTGATCCCGAGTTCGCGCGCCAGACCGAGTTCCTTGGGCTGAGCGGGCGGCCCGCGCCGCCAGAGTTCACGCGGCACACTTTCGTCTTCCCGATCAGTCGCCGGGCCGAGCCGAAAGGCCCTGACGTGATCCAACGCACAAAGGAGGATATCTGAGTGGACGACCAAACGATCAGAACCGAACCGTGCAGTCTGACCGAGGACGATCTGGATACCGCCCAGGGCGGCTCCGTGATCGTCGATTTCAAGATTCCGGGCAGTCCGGCGCGCGCGCCGGCCACGCTTTTCACGAAGCCAATCTATGTCGATTCCGACGGCCGCCTGACCTTCTGAGCACCGGACGGGTTCAGAAGTCCTCGGCCTCGACCCTGCGCAACGGGCAGGAACCCGGTAACGATGGTATCCCTCCTGTCGGGGGCAAGGGCAGTGCTGCCCGGTATCGCTGCCAGCGGTGCGCCGAGGCCCGGCGAATTGATCGACGTATCCGCAAGTGGTAAAATCTCACGCTCGCAAGGGAGGGGAAGATGACTGACAAGAAGCCTGAAGGCCCTGAGACCGTCAGCGATGACGATCTCTCCGAGATCAGCGGAGGACCGCATTTCCAGATCTGGTCGGACTCGAAGGATAAGCAGTTCAACTACCAGAGTGGCAGCGATTTCTATTATCTCTACCCGATGGATCCCAACAAAGATTTGTTCGGAGAAGCTGATCAGGGCAAGGACGGCAAGGGGTCGACCGGTCCGGAGGTCGAGGGACCCCGGAAACAGGACGGCACCTTCTGATCCGAAGGCGTCCCGCCCGATCTATCGCGTGGGATCTCGGTCGCGGATCGTTCCGTTCTTCAGGCGGCGCGCCAGCAGCGGCGCACCATCGATGATCCGGTCTATCGTATGGCGCACGTGTTGCAGCGCAGGCTCCGTGAAGTATTCGTGCGGCTCGAACAGATCATTCACATCCGGCATGTCGAGCGGCGGGCCGCCGATGGCGGCCTCGTAGAGCGGCGCGTCGATCCCGTGACGCTCGTCGAGGAACCGCCGGTGATCCGAGTTCATCGCGATCACCAGTCCGGCATCAGAGACGATCCGGGGCGTCAGGGTCCGCCGCCTGTGGTCCGAGACGTCCAGGCCGCGCGACGCGAGATGGGCCGCGACGTCCGACCGGACTTCCAGACCCGGCACGTCGTCCGTCCCGGCGGAGGAGACCCGGACCTCGCCGCCGGGGCCCAGCGCCCGCAGCAAGGCCCGCTCCGCCGTCAGGCTGCGAAAGACATTGCCTGTGCAGACGAACAGGACGCTGCGGACGCGGTCAGTCACGGGCGCTTGCACCGCGGGCAGTCGGTCTTGAGCCGAACGGGCGATCTCCGCGAAAATCCGGCTTTGCGCATGTGAACATCAGCTTGCGCAACAATTGTCGCGCTAGATGTCCACCTCGAGGTGGATAAGAAACCCACCTCCCGTCACGCGCTTTGCCCACCTTACTTCATGATGCGCTCGAGCAGGTCATCCATCACCGAGCCATCGCCGTCGGCGTCCAGCATGCTCGTGATCATGCCGAGGTCCGGGCCGCCCTTGTTCTGGGTGCTCAGCATGCCGGACAGCATCGACATGATGCCGCCGCCCTGATTGGTGGTGCCGCCGCCGAGTTGTGTCAGCATGCCCTGGATCGACGTATCCGGCGTTTGCTTCTGCATGCCGCCCTGCAGCATCGCCGCAAGCGCCGGCATGAACTGCTGGACCGAGCCGAGATCGACGCCCGACCGGTCGGCCGCTTCCTGTGCCAGGCTGTCCGTGGCTTCGCGCGAGCCGAGCAGTCCTTCGAGGAAATTCTGGCCCTGGGCCTGAGCTTCGGGCGCCGCCGCCTGCTCCGGCGCATCGAAGAGACCGCCCTGCGCCTCGCCCTGAAGCTGGCTCAGCAGACTCTCCAAACCACCTGATTCTGCGCGCTTTTTTGCGGCCGAGCCGATCGCGGGAGCGAGCATCGAGGCCAGCCCGCCGGCTTTCTCCTCATCCAGCCCGAACTGTCCCGCGAGTTGCGCGAGGCCCTGGCCGCCGCCGGCCTGTTCCAGCATCCGAAGCAGTGACATATCCGTTCTCCTCACTTGTTCCACGATGACCCATATGCGGGGCTGTTGACGGGATCATGACGAAAAAGGGCCCCGGAGCAACTCCGGAGCCCTGATCTTGCCACAGCAAGGCGAAGGTTGGGATCAGCCCTCGGCAGGCGCTTCCTGCTTCGGTTTCTCCTCGCGCTTGATCTCCTCGCCGGTCTCCTGATCGACGACCTTCATCGACAGGCGGACCTTGCCGCGGTCGTCGAAGCCCATCAGCTTGACCTTGACCTCCTGGCCTTCCTTGACGAGGTCCTTCGGGTTGTTGACCCGCTCCTGCGCCATCTGGGAGACGTGGACCAGTCCGTCGCGCTTGCCGAAGAAGTTCACGAACGCACCGAAGTCCATGATTTTCACGACTTTTCCGGTGTAGATCTGGCCGACTTCGGGCTCGGCCACGATCGCGTGGATCAGGTCGTAGGCCTTCTGGATCGACTCGCCGTTCGACGATGCGATCTTGATGACGCCGTCATCGTTGATGTCGACCTTCGCACCCGATTCCTCGACGATCGAACGGATGACCTTGCCGCCCGAGCCGATGACTTCGCGGATCTTGTCGGGGTTGATCGTCATCGTCTCGATGCGCGGAGCATGCGCCGAGAACTCGCTGCGGCCCTCGGTGAGTGCCTTCGCCATCTCGCCGAGGATGTGCATGCGGCCGTCCTTGGCCTGGGCCAGCGCGGTCTGCATGATCTCCGGCGTGATGCCCGCGACCTTGATGTCCATCTGCAGCGACGTGATGCCGGCTTCCGTGCCCGCGACCTTGAAGTCCATGTCGCCGAGGTGGTCTTCGTCGCCGAGAATGTCCGTCAGCACCGCATACTGGCCGTCATCCTGAAGGATCAGGCCCATGGCGACACCGGCCACTGGAGCTTTCAGCGGGACGCCCGCGTCCATCATCGAGAGCGAGCCGCCACAGACGGTTGCCATCGAGGACGAGCCGTTCGACTCCGTGATCTCGGAGACCAGGCGGATCGTATAGGGGAAGTCCGTCGCCGCTGGAAGGACTGCCTGGAGCGCGCGCCAGGCGAGCTTGCCGTGGCCGATTTCACGCCGTCCCGGAGGGCCGTTTCTTCCCGTCTCACCAACGGAGTAGCTCGGGAAGTTGTAGTGCAGCAGGAAGCGCTCGCGCCATTCGCCTTCGAGCGCGTCGATGATCTGCTCGTCGTCGCCGGTGCCCAGCGTCGTAACCAGCAGGCCCTGCGTCTCGCCGCGAGTGAAGAGCGCCGATCCGTGCGTGCGCGGCAGCAGGCCGACCTCGCTCTCGATCGGGCGCACCGTGGTCAGGTTCCGGCCGTCGATCCGGTTGCCCGTGGCGATCACGTCGCCGCGCAGAACGTTGGAGTCGAGTTCCTTCAGGCAGCTTTTGACAGCGCCGTCGTTCTCGAGATCGTCTTCGCCGAGCCCGGCCTTGATCTCATCATGCGCAGCACCGATCGCCGACTGACGCTCGAGCTTGTCGGTGATGGCGAAGGCCGCCCGGACCTTGTCCTCGCCGAGACCGCGGATCTTCTCGTAGAGCGCCGAGTTGTCGTCGGGCTGGAAGTCGAACGGTTCTTTCGCCGCGTGTTCTGCCA
Organism: Pseudomonadota bacterium; assembly: GCA_039184865.1. Taxonomy (GTDB): domain Bacteria; phylum Pseudomonadota; class Alphaproteobacteria; order Rhodobacterales; family Rhodobacteraceae; genus Thermohalobaculum. The sequence goes on from JBCDAV010000018.1 coordinate 72,436, forward strand.
GATCGATGATCATGTCGATCACCGGCTGCATGGCGTCATGTCCGAAGGTGACGGCGCCGAGCATTTCTTCCTCGGTCAGCTCGTAGGCCTCGGATTCGACCATCATCACGGCGTTCTTCGTGCCTGCGACGACGAGGTTCAGGCGCTGCTCGGGATTGTCGACGAGCTTTTGCATGTCGTCGACCTTCGGGTTCAGCGTGTACTCGCCGTCGACGAAGCCGACGCGCGCGGCACCGATCGGACCGCGGAACGGCACGCCCGAAATGGTCAGGGCCGCCGATGCTGCAATCATGCCGATGATGTCGGGATCGTTCTCCATGTCATGGCTCAGCACCGTGATCATGACCTGGGTTTCGTTCTTGAAGCCCGGAACGAACAGCGGGCGGATCGGCCGGTCGATCAGCCGGGAGGTCAGCGTTTCCTTCTCGGTCGGACGCGCCTCGCGCTTGAAGAAGCCGCCCGGGATCTTGCCGGCGGCGTAGTATTTCTCGTTGTAGTTCACGGTCAGCGGGAAGAAGTCCAGACCGACCTTCGGCTGCTTGTCGAAGACGACGTTGGCCATTACGGTCGTCTCGCCGTAGGTGACGACGACGGAGCCATCAGCCTGGCGAGCGAGCTTGCCCGTTTCCATGGACAGCGTTTCGCCGCCCCACTCGATTTCCTTGCGTACGATATCGAACATTTCGTTTCCTTTGCGAACGGATCACGCCCCCTGGCGCGGCCCGCGTGTCGTGCCCGTTTTGGCACCGATCCCCGGTTTCAGGTTCCCATGGCGGTGGTCTGGGATCACGGACCTCCACGCTCGGACGTGTACGTCTGCATTGTCGGGGCGCGCGGACGCGTCCCGGGGCGAGCAGACCGACCCTTTTACGGAACAGCGCGCCACATCAAGCGCGCGCGTGCCATCACCGGCGGATACCGAGACGCTTGATCAGGTCCTTGTACCGGGCCTCGTCCTTGCTGCGCGTGTAGTCGAGCAGCTTGCGACGCTGAGACACCATCTTGAGCAGGCCACGACGGGAGTGGTTGTCCTTCTTGTGGCCCTTGAAGTGCTCGGTCAGGTTGGTGATCCGTTCTGTCAGGATGGCCACCTGCACTTCGGGGCTGCCGGTGTCGCCTTCCTTGGTGGCGTATTCCTTGATGAGCGCTTCCTTGCGCTCTGGCGTGATCGACATCGAATATCCTTTCAGATCAGAGGGTTGTTCCGCGTCCTCAGGCCAATGCCGGGATGTCGTCCAGCACGGTCATGGATCACGGTAGTCGCTCACATCGTGAGCGATGCGGCGCTATAGGGGTTTGCAGCGGGAAAATCCAGCAAAATCAGCGGGACGGAAAAGCGGCCTTCGGTTCGCTGATCACGCTATCGGGGACGTCGGACGCGATGCTTTGGTGGTGGCGCAAGAATCGCGCTTCCGTTTCCGGTTCACCGACAAACAAGCTCGGAGCGCGGGACGCTGCCGTTCCACGCACGCGAGTCTTGCAACGCGCTCTGACCTATTCGGTCTTCGTGACCGGCTTGCTCTGGGCCAGCTTCTGTGGCGCTTCAGCCGCTGCAGTGGACTGAACGGGCTGAGACTGCTTTGGCTCGGCCTTCGCCGTGACAGCCGAGTGATAGGCGCAGCCCGCGTATTTGGCGCCAGGCGTTTTGGCAGACTTCAAGCCAGCATCGCCGGCCATCGCGGCTCCGGCGGAGAAAGCGGTCAGAACAAAGATCGTCAGTGCGCGCATCCGGTGTCTCCTCAATGAAACTCTCCTAGAAGACGAAAACACGACTCGGGTGCAACTGTCCAGCCTTGTAGGTGACGATGGCGACGGCCTCGTCGTCCATCATGGCCAGGGCATCGTCGCCGTAGTCCAGCGATGCGTATGTGACCGGGGCAGGGTTCCCGTTGCGCAACCGCGCTGCTTCGGGCGCGCGGATGCGGACCGTGGGCAGGTCGGACAGACCCGCCGAGATCGGCAGCAGATGCTCGTCGCCCCCGTTCTCGCGAATCTTCTCGAGCAGGTCGAACGGGATCGCCTGCGTCACGGAAAACCCGCCGGACTCCATCCGCCGCAGCTCCGCGACATACCCGTGGCAGCCGAGCGCCTCGCCAAGATCGCGGGCTATGGAGCGGACATAACCGCCCTTGCCACAGACCATCTCGAGCAGGACGTGGTCCGGGTCGGATCGGTCGAGGATGTCGAGCCGCTCGACATAGAGAGGCCGCGGCGCGAGGTCGAGATCGACCCCGTCCCGTGCGAGGTCATAGGCGCGCTCGCCCTCGACCTTGACGGCGGAGAATTGCGGAGGGACCTGCTCGATATCGCCCTTGAATGCCAGCAGAGCCGATTTGATCTGCGCGTCGTCCGGACGGGATTGCGATGTGGCGATGGCCTCGCCCTCGGCATCGTCGGTGGTGGTTCGGATCCCGAACCGAACCTTGAACCGGTATGTCTTGAGGCCTTCCTGTGCGTAGACGATGGTCTTGGTCGCCTCGCCGAACGCCACGGCGAGAAGCCCGGTGGCCAGCGGGTCCAGCGTGCCGGCATGGCCTGCCTTCTGTGCCTGGAACGCCCAGCGCGCCTTGTTCACGACGGCAGTCGACGTGATCCCTGCAGGTTTGTCCACGAGCAGCCAGCCATGCAGCGGGCGGCCCTTCTTCTTGCGCGGCATCCGGCGCCTCCTCGAATCTGGGCGCCGTGGATAGCCGGAACCGGTGCGCCGGGAAACTCCCTATTCTGTGGCCGTCGTCCCGTCGCCGGTGCTGACGGTTGTCGTCGCGGCGATGCCAGTGACCGCGGTGTTATCCAGCTCGACGACCTGTTCTGAGCCGTCCGCGTCCGTCTCGACGAAGGCCTGGACCTTGCCGGCTTTCTCGCAGGCTTTCTTGCGGGCGTCGCGCACCCGGTCCACCAGCTCGCCCTGACCGGTCACGTCGCCAGCAATGTCGACGGAGACACGGACGGTATCGCCGTCCAGCGTCTGGCATTTCGCGATGATCGCGCCCGAGGCGCCGTCGATCGCACCGATTATGCCGTTCGCCTCGAAGCCCGCAGCGGTCTGCGGTGCCACGGTCTTCACGGTTTCACAGCCAGCCAGAGCGCCCGCGGTGACAAGTGCCGCGCATGTATTCAAAAATATCTTCATCTCTGTCTCCGTTCGACTTCTGTCGTTCGTTTCTTCAATCGTATTGTTGCAAGCCAATCCGCGGACTTAACCCGGCTCAGAATGCGCATTTTCTACTGATTCGTGTATTGGTGTAGTGAGGATCATCACCCAAACGCTTGTTGCGCCGCACCAATTCAGTCGGAAACGCCCGATAGGGTCTTCCCGAATGGAACAAGATTCGACAGAGTGACAGCAGACAAGCGACGCTCCTACGCCGTATACCAGTGACGCCATTTCGGATCGAGGAGGGGCCAGGACCGATCCGGAGGGCCGGTGTGACCGGGCAGGGGCGCAGCAAAGACTAAGGGAGACGACAATGACACCAGAAGAAGTCCTCGCATACGCCCCGCGCGTGCTGACGCAGGCGCAGAGAGAGAAGTATTTCCGTGACGGTTTTGTCAGCGTCGAGGGTTTCGTGCCCGAGCGAACACTGTCCGAATTGCAGGCGGTCACGCAGGATTTTGTCGAGAAGTCCCGGGCAGAGACCGAGTCGGGCAGCACGTTCGACATCGGTCCCGGACACTCCGCCGAAACGCCGGTTCTGCGACGCCTCAAGCGGCCCGACGACCAGCACGCGACCTACTGGGCATTCGCGACGGGCCTGATGGCGGATGTCGCCGCCGATCTGGTCGGACCGAACGTGACGTTCCATCACTCGAAGCTGAACTTCAAATGGTACGACGAGTCCGACACCGTGAAGTGGCATCAGGACATCCAGTTCTTCCCGCACACAAATTACAACGTCCTGACGATCGGTTGCTACCTGGCCGCTACCGACCTGTACAACGGCCCCTTGGCAGCCCTGAAGGGCAGCCATGACGAGCCGCTCTACGACCAGTACGACAAGTCCGGGAACTGGACGGGCATGCTCTCGGACGAGGATGCGGCGGGCGTCGATATGGGCAGGGTCGAGTACATGACCGGTGTCGCCGGTTCGATCACCGTGCACAATGCCCGAACACTGCATTACTCGCCGTCGTCGAAGTCTCCGTTGCCGCGCCCGCTCCTCCTGAATTGCTTCACATCCGCCGACGCGAAGCCCTACACGCCGCATCCGGATCCTTCGAGCCATGTCTATCAGAGCGTGCGCGGCGAGCCCGTGACCTGGGCCCATCACGATCCGCGCCCGTGTCAGATCCCGCCGGACTGGTCGGGCGGCTATACGTCGATCTATGCCGCGCAGGCCGGGGAAGACAAAGCTGCCGCCGGGATGATGTGACGTGGGGGCGGACCACTACGTCCGGCTTAATCCGTCGAACCGGCTCAGGCGTTCTCCGCTGTTCGACCGGGTTCGGGCGGAGGGCGCCAAGGCCTATTCCGTCTACAACCGGACCCTGATCAGCCAGTGGTTCGGCACGCTCGAGGACGACTACGCCCATCTGAAGTCTGCGGTGCAGGTCTGGGATGTCGGTGGCGAGCGGATCGTCGAGGTCAGCGGGCCGGATGCGCAACGGCTGATCCAGATGACGACGCCGCGCGATCTTTCGCGGCTCGGCCCCGACCGGTGCGCCTATGTTCCGATGGTGGACGTCCAAGGCCGGATGCTGAACGACCCGGTCCTGACGGTGCTGGCGCCGGACAGGTTCTGGCTAGCGCTCGCGGACAGCGACATGTTCCTCTACCTCAAGGGCCTCGCCGCCGGTGCCGGGCTGAACGTTCGGATTTTCGAACCTGACGTGTGGATCATCGCCATTCAGGGGCCGCGCTCCTACGAATTGGCGGCGCGGGTCTGGGGCGAGATGGTCCACGACATCGGGTTCTTCAAATACGGCTGGGTCGATGTTGGCGGCAAGCCGATGGTGCTGGCGCGGTCCGGCTGGTCCGTTCAGGGCGGTTTCGAGCTCCATGTCGATGGGTCCGACTATGCGCTGCCGATCTGGGAAAAGATCATGGAGGCCGGGCGCGATCTCGATGTCCGCGCGGGCTGCCCGAACCTGATCGAACGGATCGAGGCAGGTCTCTTGTCCTATGGCAACGATATCTCGGTTGACCACACGCCCTTCGAGGCCGGGTTGGCGCGGTTCTGCCATCTCGAGGATGCAACGGAGTGTCTTGCGCGCGATGCCCTGATGACGGTACAGGAGCCCGCGCGGCAGATCCGCCCGGTTGAGATTGCTGGCGACAAGGTTCCGCCGGTCGCGCAGCTTTGGCCGGTGCGCACGCTCGAGGGCGAATCCGTGGGCAAGGTGTCCTCCGCGTGCTGGTCACCCGAGCAGGAAACCAACGTTGCGATCGCGATGATCGACCGCGCCTACTGGCAAGCCGACACGCGTCTGCTTGTGGAGGCGCCGGACGGGACGCGCGAACTCGTCGTCGCGGAAAAGTTCTGGGGGAGAAGCTGATTACATGACCGAGCGGATGGTGCGCCCGCGGCGCAGCTTCATTTTCTCGCCTGGCCTGAAGCCGGAGATGTTTCCCAAGGCGCTTGCATCGGGTGCCGATATCGTCTGCGTCGAGCTGGAAGACGGCATCGCGCCCAAGGACAAGGACGTCGCGCGAGCCAACGCGATTGCGCTGTTCGCGGAGCCGCAGGCGGAAGATGGCGTTGAACGCATCGTGCGGATCAATTGCCTGCGCGAGGCCTTTGGACTGGCCGATGTGCAGGCGGTGCTGGCGACGGACACGCCGCCGCCCGCGCTGATGCTGCCCAAGGTGCGGACTGCAGATGAAGTCGTGTGGCTAGATACGCTGCTGACCGAGCGCGGACATGCGACGCGGCTGCACGTCATCATCGAGACCAATGCGGGGCTCGAGGCTGTCCATGACATTTCCCTTGCTTCGCCCCGCATCGATGCTCTGTTTTTCGGCGGCGTCGACATGGCGGCGGAACTGCGCTGCAGGAATGCGTGGGAGCCGCTGCTCTACGCGCGCTCCCGCGTGGTGCATGCGGCGGCATCCGTTGGCGTCGACGCGATCGACGTGCCCTGGCTGGATCTGGAAGACCCGGACGGGATGGCGGCCGAGGCCGAAAAGGCTCGTGATCTCGGCTTCTCAGGCAAGGGTTCGATACATCCCAAGCAGATCGAGGCGATCAACGCGGTGTTTACGCCGGACGCGGACAGCGTCGCCCGAGCGCGACGGATCATCGACACTTTCGAAGAAGCCGACACCGGGTTGGTCGTGATCGACGGGAAGCTGATCGAGAAGCCTGTCCTGCGCGAGATGCACCGGATCGTCGCGATTGCCGAGCGGGTCGGCGCCTAGGCGGCCTTCTGAGGAAACAGCGTGGGTGCGTCACCCGGCCGCCATTTCGGGTACTTCTGCATGATCCTTGCGAAGCGGTCCGAGGACAGGAACGCCTCGAGCCAGCGCTGGAGGTTCGGCCAAGGCTCGGCGTCGAACCGCGGCTTATCGATGAAGGCGAACTGGCGGACGAACGGCAGGATCGCGTAGTCGGCCAGCGTCGGCTTTCCGAAAATCCATCCGTCGATCTGACTGTTCAGATCGTTCAGAAAGTCAGTCGCGATGACGCGCTGTTCCTCGGGATCCGCGTCGGGATACCGCGTCGCATACTTCGTCCGGTCCAGCGCGTCTTTGAACGGCCCGTCACAACGTGCGATCCAAGCGTGGCTCTCCTCCGGCATGTCGAGCCAACCCTCGGGATCGTGCTGCTCCAGCACCCAGATCATTGCGTCGAGGCTTTCGTCGATCGTCAATCCGTCCGTCACCATGCATGGCACGGTGGCGCTGACCGAAGCCGCGAGGAATTCTGCAGGTTTGTCGCGCAGCACAATCTCCCTCAATTCGACCGCGAACCCGCTTGCGTCTAGCGCGAGGCGCAGTCGCATTGCGTAAGGACATCGGCGGAAAGAGTAGAGTATCGGACTCATCGCCTGCCTTCGGTCCTTTTCCTGTTTGCAGAAGCCGCCACCTGATTTCGCCCGTCCTAACGCTTCCCTGTTTGATCGCCGAAAATCAGGCGTCGATCCGATAGCCTCTCTCCGGTCGATAGGTTTCTGTCAAAACGAAATGACTTGCGGGCCTCACTTCGACCGCAGGAATACCGACCGGCGCCCAGACGATCCAGCCCCGCGTCATCACAACAGTTTCGAGAACGGATCCCAGTCGGCGTCATCGTGCCAATCGTATTCCGTGATCTTGGCGACACGTTCGGCTGCGGTCCGATCGACGGTTCTCTCGATCACCGCGAGTGCCATGTCCATGCCTGCCGAGACGCCGGACGAGGTGAAGAACTTTCCATCCTCGACCCAGCGCGCCTTCGGAACCCATTCGACGTTCGGGCCGAACCCGGCGACCCAGTCGAAGGCCATCTTGTTGGTGGTAGCCCGGTGCCCGTCGAGCAGGCCGTTTCGGGCCAAAAGACCGCTGCCGGTGCAGACGCTGAGCACCAGTTCGGCTGTCGCAGACTGCTCAGCCAGCCAGCCATCGACCAGCGGACGCGCGTTCTCGATCGGGGTGCCGCGTCCTCCGGGGATCAGCAGCATGTCATAGCGCTCGTCATCGCTGAACGTTGCGTCGGGCACGACTGACTGGCCATGACGCGAAACCACCGAGCCAGCGGTTTCGGCGACAAGCGTGATCGCGAACCGGTCCTCCAGCGTGCCGAACATCTCAAGTGGCCCGAACAGATCGAGCGTCTCGAATCCGTTGAAGATCAGCGCCGCAAGCGAGCGTTGAGGTGTCTCAGGCATTTGCATGGCACTCCGGATGATGCTTCGTGAAACGATCCTTAGACGCCGGATGCTTCAGGAGCATTTTGGCCGGGCGGATCGGGCGCGGGATCTGGTTGCCACCGCAATTCGGGCAGGTGTTGTTGAAGCGGGTGTCGGCGCACTCCGCGCAGAAAGTGCATTCGTAGGTGCAGATCCGCGCCTCCGTGCTCTCGGGTGGGAGATCCTTGTCGCAGCATTCGCAGTTCGGTTTCAGCAGAAGCATTGTGTCCTCCTTTGTTCTCGGTCTGGAATATCACGTTCGCGTCTGGCATAAATGACAGTATGACCTCAAATTCTGCCAAACCGGGTTCGGTCGTCATCCTGACCTATCCGCAAGCGAAGTTGCTGGACATCGCTGGCCCGCTGCAGGTCTTCGCGGACGCACGGCATTACGGGGCTGATGCTTACCGTACGGTGCTGGTGACGATCTCCGCCCAGGGCGGCGCGACGGATGCCGGGGTCACGCTGTCAACCGAACCCGCATCGGCCTGGGTTGGCAAACCGATTGGAACGCTTCTGGTGGCTGGCGGGCCGGGCGCTAACACGGCCTCCAATGACCCATCCGTTGTCGAGACCGTTCGAAGTCTCGCGGGCCGCGCCGGGCGGATCGGCTCGATTTGTACCGGAGCACTGGTTTTGGCCGCGGCCGGATTGCTGGAGGGCCGTCGAGCCGTCACCCACTGGGAATCCTGCGCGCGACTTGCCGAGACATATCCGGGCGTGCGCGTCGAGCCGGATCAGATCTATGTCCGCGATGGCCCGGTCTGGACATCGGCAGGGGTGACGGCAGGGATCGACATGGCGCTGGCAATGGTGGGCGAGGATCATGGCCGAGCGGTCGCGATGGCTCTGGCGCGCTCACTGGTGACCTTCATGGTGCGGCCCGGCGGGCAGTCGCAGTTCAGTCGCGTGCTGGAGTTGCAGACCCAGGATATCTCGGGGCGTTTCGACGCGCTGCATCATTGGATCAGCGATCATCTAACAGAAAACCTTCGCGTCGAGCGGCTTGCAGAACGAGCCCGCATGAGCGCGCGAAGTTTCGCGCGGATCTATTCCGCCGAGACAGGTCTGACGCCAGCCAAGGCAGTCGAGCAGTTTCGCGTCGATGCCGCCTGCAGATTGCTCGAGGAAAGCGGACTGTCCGTTTCGCAGGTCGCCGTTCGCTGCGGGTTCATGGACGACGAGCGGCTGCGCCGGGCCATGCAGCGCGTTCTGAGCGTGTCGCCGAGCGAATATCGCGAGCGCTTCGGCGCGGAGGACCAGGGCGCGGTTGCTTCTTGAGGGCGATCCACCATCAAGAAGGAAAGGGCCGGAGGTTTCCCACCGGCCCTCTGATTTTCAGGTCCCCCGACAGCACCGGAGGACCACAGTCTCACGTCAGCTTACTGCCAGCGCTTGATGATTTCCTCATAGGCGATGGTCTGGCCCTTCGGCTTCTCATCGACCTTGGCCTTGGCACCGCCTTTGCCGATCCACTCGGCTGCGTCCTTCGGGTCGTTCAGACGCGGACCGCAGCCGCCGTAGACATTGGCGGCTTCATCGGCGGCCTGCATCCGGGCCATGATCGTGTCCATTTCACCGGCCAGGCGATCCATGGCTTCCTGCGGGGTAAACGCACCTGAGTTCACGTCGCCGATCTGCTGCCACCAGAGCTGCGCCAGCTTCGGATAGTCGGGCACGTTGATTCCAGTCGGCGACCAGCGCACGCGATCCGGCGAGCGGTAGAACTCGACCAGACCACCGAGGTTCGGTGCGCGATCCGTGAAGTGCTGGTGACGTACGGTGGAGTCGCGGATGAAGGTGAGACCGACGTCCGACTTCTTCACGTCAACCGTCTTCGAGACGACGAACTGCGCATAGAGCCATGCGGCCTGTGCGCGATCCGACGGGGTCGACTTCAGGAACGTCCAGGAGCCGGCGTCCTGGTAACCGACCTTCTGGCCTTCCTGCCAGTACGGACCGTGCGGTGACGGCGCCATCCGCCAGAGCGGCTTGCCTGCATCATCGACTGTGTTGTTGCCGCTGGCCTTGTCGGCGACCATCGACGCGGTGAACGCCGTGTACCAGAAGATCTGCTGGGCGACGTTGCCCTGGCTCAGCGCCGGGAGCGACTGATAGAAGTCATACGATGCCGCACCCGGAGGGGCGTATGCGCGCAGCCACTCGTCCCACTTGCGGATTGCATAGACCGCAGCCGGACCGTTGGTGCCGCCACCGCGCGACACCGAAGCGCCCGCCGGGTTGCACGAACCGGCCTCCATGCGGATGCCCCATTCGTCGATCGGCACGCCGTTCGGTTCACCGACCGAACCGGCACCGGCCATCGACAGCCAGGCATCGGTCATGCGCCAGCCAAGGTCGGGTGCGCGCTTGCCGTAGTCCATATGGCCGTAAACGGTCACGCCGTCGATTTCCTTGACGTGGACGGAGAAGAACTCGGCGATGTCCTCATAGGCCGACCAGTTGACCGGAACGCCCAGATCGTAGCCGTAGCGCTCCTTGAACTGCGCCTGCAGTTCAGGCTTGTCGAACCAGTCCTTGCGGAACCAGTAGAGGTTCGCGAACTGCTGGTCGGGAAGCTGGTAGAGCTTGCCGTCCGGCCCGGTGGTGAAGCTGATCCCCATGAAGTCGTCGAGATCCAGGCCCGGGTTGGTCGTGCCCGACCAGTCGCCCGCCATCATGTCGGTGAGGTTGTAGGCCAGCTGCAGACGCGAGTGCGTGCCGATCAGATCCGAGTCGTTGATGTACCCGTCATAGAGGTTGCGCTGGGTCTGCATCTGGGTCTGCACGGCCTGAACGACCTCGCCCTCACCCAGAAGCTGGTGGTTGACCTTGATGCCTGTGATCTCCTCGAACGCCTTGGTGAGCGTCTCGGACTCGTAGGTGTGCGTCGGGATGGTCTCCGAGAGCACGTTGATCTCCATGCCCTTGTACGGCTCGGCAGCCTTGATGAACCATTCCATCTCGGACATCTGCTCTTCTTTCGAGAGCACCGAGGGCTGGAACTCGCTGTCGATCCATTTCTTGGCCGCAGCAGCATCCGCCCAGGCGGAACCCGCCCAGAGGAGGCTGATCGCCGCCGTTGCAAGAAGTGTCTTTCTCACTTTTTCCTCCCAGTTTGTGGCCCGGACGGGCCGGTCGAATTCAGACCCAGCGGAACACCGCCAGTGCCAGAATGATTGATATCGCGGTCGCACCCCAAAGCGGCGCCGAGATCAGGCCCAGCCAGATCAGATGGATGTAGGCAGCACTCAGGAGCGAGATGAACAGCCGGTCGCCGCGGGTCGTGTCGATGCCGAGGATGCCGGGACTGCGCGGCTCACCGCCGGGCTTGAGGTATTCCCAGGCCGACAGGGTCAGGAGGCAGAGCGCGATGAATCCGAAGAAGGCGGCCGTCTGCCAGGTCCAGGCCATCCACTGCAGGAGAGGTTCGGACACCTGATTCTGGGCATGTGCAAGCGTCGGAAGGGCAGCCAGCATCCCCGCGGTCAACCCGCGTGCAATCCAGTGACCCGTTCTGGTCATCCGCTTGCTCCTACCAATAGGTTTGCGCATGAGGCGTCGACGCGAGCAAAACCCTCGGCGTCGGAAAAGTCCAGCGTGAGCCAGTTATCGGCGTCGAGCTGGAACCTGAGCACTTGGTCATCGGCATCGCGCTCGACCCAGAGGATACGAGCGATGTTGAGGAAGGAGACATCGGCGACCGGGTGTCCGTCCCTGTTCGCGTCCGAGCACACGCGCGCATTGAACAGGGCATTGCGCAGGTCGAGCACGCCCATCACACCCTCCCCAGGGCGAAGCCCTTGGCGATGTAATTGCGCACGAAATAGATGACGATGGCGCCGGGAATGATCGTCAGCACGCCCGCGGCAGCAAGAAGGCCGAGTTCATAGCCTGAAGTCGAGGCGGTCTTGGTCATCACGGCCGCGATCGGCTTTGCATGCACGGCTGTCAGCGTCTTCGCAAGAAGCAGCTCTACCCAGCTGAACATGAAGCAGAAAAACGCAGTCACGCCGATGCCCGACGCGATCAGCGGCATGAAGATCTTGGTGAAGAAGCGCGGCCAGGAATACCCGTCGATATAGGCGGTCTCGTCGATCTGCTTTGGTACGCCGGACATGAAGCCTTCGAGGATCCACACCGCGAGCGGGATGTTGAACAGGCAATGCGCCAACGCCACGGCCCAGACCGTGTCGAAGAGTTGCATGGACGAATAGAGTTCAAGGAACGGCAGCGCGAACACCGCTGGCGGCGCCATCCGGTTGGTTAGCAGCCAGAAGAAAAGATGCTTGTCGCCGAGGAACCGGTAGCGCGAAAACGCGTAGGCTGCCGGCAGGGCGACAGCGACGGAAATCACCGTGTTGATAACGACATAAGTGATCGAGTTGATGTAACCCCAGTACCAGCTTGGGTCGGTCAGGATCTTCACATAACTCTCAGTCGTGAAGTCCGCCGGGAACCAGGAGAACCCGCCGAGGATCTCGTTCGTCGTTTTGAACGACATGTTCAGCAGCCAGTAGATCGGCAGCATCAGGAAGATGATGTAAAGCGTCGGTATCAACCAGCGGAGGTTCATGGTTGGCCTCCAGAGTTGCGCAACCACTTACCGTAAGTGAGTACAAATGAAGCTGCAATCGCGATGATCACACCGATCCAAACGAAAGCCTTTGTTTTCCTTATGCGCGCTGGAAAGAGCTTGGTTGCTCCATCGAGCAGGAGGTTGAATACTATGTTCATCAGCTCTCCTCCTCGCCCTGCATCGTCAAGGTGTAGAAGAGCCAGCAGACCAGCAGAGTCATCAGGAAGTAGATGATACTCATCGCAGCGGCATTGCCGAGGTCCTGCTCGCCGATCGCCTTCTTGACCAGATCGATCGACAGGAAGGTGGTTGAGTTGCCCGGCCCACCGCCGGTCAGCACCGACGGCTCGGTGTAGATCATGAAGCTGTCCATGAAGCGCAGCAGGATGGCGATCGTCAGCACGCGCTTCATCTTCGGGAGCTGGATGTAGCGGAATACCGCCCATTGTGAGGCACCGTCGATGCGCGCCGCGCGGTAATAATTCTCGTCGATCGACTGCAGACCGGCATAGGCCAACAGCACTACCAGCGAGGTCCAGTGCCAGACGTCCATCAGGATGACCGTGATCCAGGCGCTGATCGGCTGCTGCGTATAGTTGTAGTCGATGCCCATCCAGTTCAGCGAGAAGCCGAGCAGCCCGATATCCGGCAGCGCGAAGATGTTCCACATCGCGCCGACGACATTCCACGGGATCAGCAGGGGCAGGGCCATCAGGACCAGACAGACGCTGGCCCATACCCCAGAGCGCGGCATCGACAAGGCGATGATCACACCCAGCGGGATCTCGATGGCCAGTATCATAAAGGTGAACAAGAACTGGCGACCCAAGGCTTGTTGGAACCGTTCCGAGGCCAGCGTGTCCGCATACCAGCGTTCGCCCACGAAGGAATAGACGCCGTAGAAGACCTCTTGCACCGAATAATTCACCACCGTCATCAGTGGGATCACGGCATTCATGGCGACCAGGAACAGGACCGGAAGCACCATGAACCAGGCGCGTTGGTTCAGCGTCTTATTCATGTCGCTGTCCTTCGATCCGCCAACTGTCCTGATAGACATGGGTTTGCGTGGGGTCGAACTGCATGCGCGTGGCGTCGGTGGGAAGCTCTTCGCCTTCCTCCAGGATCGCGCAGAGTTCCGTGTCACCATGGCGGGCGCGGACGATGCGATGCAGGCCGATGTCTTCGACGCGGTCGATCTCAACTGGCAGGCCGTCCGTTGCAGACATCTTGGTATGTTCGGGCCGGACGCCGATTTCCACCGGCGCCAGTTTCAGTCCGTCATAGGCCCGGCCCAGCCGAATGCTGGTCCCATTCACCTGAGCGCCGGGACCGGAAACGGTCGCAGGCAGGATGTTCATCCCAGGAGAGCCGATAAAGTATCCCACGAATGTATGCGCGGGTGTGTCGAACAAATCTTGCGGGGTGCCGAGTTGCAGGACCTCTCCGTCCAGCATGACCACGACCTTGTCGGCAAAGGACAAAGCCTCGGTCTGGTCATGGGTCACATAGATCATCGTGTGCCCGAACTGGCGGTGCAGTTGTTTTAGCTGCGTGCGAAGCTCCCACTTCATATGGGGATCGATCACCGTCAGAGGCTCGTCGAACAAAATCGCGGCGACGTCTTCGCGGACCATCCCGCGACCCAGCGAAATCTTCTGCTTGGCATCGGCGGTCAGGCCTTGGGCCCGGCGGTCAAGCCGGTCTTCCAGGCCGATCATCGCGGCGATCTCGCGAACCCGGCGATCAACATAGGTCTGATCCGCCCCACGATTGCGCAGGGGGAAGGCCAGATTGTCGTAGACGCTCATCGTGTCGTAGACGACGGGAAACTGGAAAACCTGGGCAATGTTGCGATCAGCCGTCGGGGCGGCGGTAACATCCTGTTCATCGAACAGAATTTTGCCGTGCGACGGCACGACCAGGCCCGAGATGATGTTCAACAGCGTTGTCTTCCCACATCCCGATGGCCCCAGCAACGCATAGGCTTGACCGTCTTCCCACACATGGTCGATGGACGGGCGCAGGGCGTAATCCGTGGGTGCCGAGGGGTTCGGGCCATAGGCGTGGGCCAGGTTATCGAGGTGAATGGCAACCATGCGTCAGGCCGCCTTTGCGGGGTTGATTAAGCCGCCCGCGGCGTCGAACAGGAAGAGGTGCGCGGGATCGACATAAAGATCCACGGCCTCGCCAGCCTCGACCATATGGATGCCATGCTGCCGGGACACCCAGCGCTCGCCATCGTGATCCACATGCACATAGCTTTCCGATCCCGTCACTTCGGTCCCCGTGGAGGTGCCGGTGAACCGGATGCCACCGGCGACCGGCACCAGAGAAAGATGGTTGGCCCGGACGCCCGCGCGGTAAGTGCCGTCGCCGACCCCAGCCAAGGGTCCAGCAGGGCCGCTGCCCCCCGAATGTTCCAACTGCCCGCCGCCCAGACGCGCCTGGAAGAAATTCATCGGCGGGTCCGAAAAGACCTCGGCAGTGACTGCGTCTTGGGGGTTGCGGTAGACGTCCGCCGTTGGACCGAACTGCGTGACCCGGCCTTCCCACAGGCAGGCGGTGTTCCCACCCAACAGCAAGGCTTCATGGGGTTCCGTGGTCGCATAGACGAAGATCGCACCAGACGCCTGGAAGATCTTTGGGATCTCGGACCTCAGTTCTTCCCGCAGCTTATAATCCAGGTTGGCCAGAGGTTCATCCAAAAGAACCAAACCCGCATCCTTGACCAAAGCCCGGGCCAGGGCGCAGCGCTGTTGCTGGCCCCCGGACAGCTCCAGCGGACGGCGGGTTAGCTGATCCTCGGTCAGCTTCATCAGAGCCGCCGCTTCGCGCACCTTCGTATCAACCTCGGACGCCGAAGCACCTTTGATCCGCAATGGCGAGGCGATGTTCTCGAAGACCGCCATCGAGGGGTAATTGATGAACTGCTGATAGACCATTGCCACATCGCGCTGTTGCACGCGCACGCCGGTCACGTCTTGGCCGTCCCAATGCACCCTCCCGCCCGTCGGCTGATCTAGACCTGCCATCAGGCGCATCAATGTCGTTTTGCCTGCCTGCGTCCGGCCCAGCAGCACGTTCATCGTGCCGCGCTGCAGATCCAGGCTGGTCGGGTGGATGTGCACCTCGGTCCCGACAATCTTGGCGATGTTATCCAAGCGAAGTGACATATTCCCCCTTAGGCAACCTCTGGACGGTCTTCGCCGTCTCGGGTTGTTTTCATCCATTGGTCGAGAGCATCGACCTCTTTTCCCGTCAAGCGCAAGCCCAATTTGCTCCGCCGCCAGATAACGTCATCAGCAGTGCAGGCCCATTCCTGGTCCATCAACCAACGCACTTCGGCCTCGGTCAGCCCGCTTCCGAAGGTACGGCCCAGGTCTTCCGCGGACTTGGCTTGACCGATAATCGTCTTCGCTTGTGTGCCATAGGCCAGGACCAGACGTTTTATCGTGCGGGCATCCAGCCATGGGGCCAAGGCCGCCAGTTCATCCTGCAAAGCGGCAACACCGTCGACTGGAAAGTCTCCGCCCGGCATTGGCGCGCCGGCTGTCCAGGCCGGCTTCAAACCAGGCAGAACAGTTGCGATGCG
>JBCDAV010000019.1:0-88127 GCA_039184865.1 Pseudomonadota bacterium
ACCTAGCCGCCCGGCCCCAGCAGACCCCATCAAGAGCCCAAGAGCTCGCAGAGAACGAAGTCACCCGAAGGGCCGACGCATCAGCTCAGGAAAATACAGCCGCTCATTGACCCATTAGAGAACAGAATTGGCTGATTGCAGGCATTCGCTGCGAGTGCAAGACCGGCTTGCCGTTCTTTCTGAAAGCCGACATTGCTCGCACGGAAAAATCTTGGTCTCTATGCGGTGCATGTCGCCCCCGCGCTTAATCTGGATAAGGCTCTCCGAGGTCAAATGACGGCAACTAGGAGAGGCCGGAGACTGTGCGAGTACCCAGTCCAGGTTGAAGTGCGATCGTATCAGATCACTTGGTCTCTCTTCAGCGTCGAGCTGAATTCCGGCGTTTCGTACGCAAGTAGGTCCTCGAAGTGCCCAGTCGCCCCGTCGCGGAACAGGTCACGAGTAATGCCTTGAACCAGCCTTGGGACGGCGAATTTCAATGCATTGATCGAGGATCCAGACGGGCCGAAACTCATGGTAGAGCCAAATGTAAACAATCGAAGGCGATCCAGCCCTGGAGTGTCTTTCCCACGCGGAAGAAGTTCGAAACTACTTCCCAGGTAGGGATAACGCGCCAGCCTGTCATCGCGTTCGTCAACAGGCGGGTCGTACCGATCGGACCACCGCGCAATATTGCCTGACAGCGAGCCCAGCAAACGGCAACTCGCAGCATCCACGTCGAAACCTGTTCCCGCGATTACGTAGTCGCAGCGGAACTCTCCCTTCACGGTGTCGATTTTGAGACACCCGTCTAAACCAACACGTGCGCCCGTCCAGTCAGAACCTGGGTGCAGCGTTACGTTCGGATGCGCTGTTACTCGATCCCATGTCTCGGCCGGGAACGCTTCGCGCAAGCGCAGCAGATACCGTGTGAAACGCCAGCGCATTGCGTCATCAAGATCACCTAGATGACGCAAGAAACCGGCATACGAGATGTGTTTGTAGGGCTGGATGCGCTGGATCTCGTCGCGCCGCCAGAAGATATGAACCTCGCCCGCTCCTGCCTCCAGCGCGGCCGCCGCATTGTCAAAGGCTGAGGCGCCCGCGCCAAGGATTGCAATCCTTTTCCCGGCGAGCGCCTCGAAGTCGATATCCCCACCAGTATGCTGGCATTTTTCGACCGGCAGCGCTGCCAGGAAATCCGGCATCCACCAACGCCCAGTGCTTTCAATCCCGGTGGCGAGAACGACATGGCGTGCATAGACCGTCTGCGGGCCGTCCGGGGTGGCCATATCCACAGCGATCAGCTTTGCGTCAGGCCGGATCGCAAGCGCTTCAAAAGGATGGCGGACCGGTAAGTCCAGCACGCGCTCATACCACTCCAAGTAGTCACACCACATGCCTTTTGGGATCTTGCCCAAAGCCTGCCAGGCTGCCGCGCCATGCTGAGCGGTGTACCAGCTTTGAAATGTCAGACTGGGGACATCCAGGTCGGGTCCTGTCGTGAACTTTGGCGAGCGCAGTGTGACCATCCGCCCGTAGGTCTTCCACGGTCCGCGGCTCTCGGGCGCAGCCCGGTCGATGATCATCACGCGGTCCACACACTCACGCCGTAGCTGCAGTCCGAGGGTCAGCCCGCCCTGGCCGGCTCCAACAATGAGAACGTTCAGAGCGTCTGTCCCGTCCGGCGCCCGAACAGGCTTCACCCACGGTGCGGATGGCCACGCGATGCTCGCCAAATCGGTCGCCACCCGGGCTTCCAGACTGGCCAATCCGGTGGCAACATCCATGAGCTTGCTCCAGCTTATTGCGATGCAGCAACGCTAGGACAGGTTTGGAGCGGAGACCAGCATCATGCGCGTCTTTCTGACAGGTGGCACAGGCTTTATCGGGCTCGCGCTGACAGGGCGGTTATTGCGGGACGGCGCTGATGTTGTCTCTGTCGCAGAAGCACCGCCACCAGACTGGGCGACTCAAATGCTGGGAGGTGGCGTCACGTTCCAGACGCTCGATATTCGCGATAAACATGCACTGACATCCGCCATGCGAGAAGCGCGCCCGGACGTCTTGATCCACGGCGCTGCCCTGACGCCGGATGAGAAGACCGAGCGGGCTGGTGGCACAGCTGCGATCTTCGAGGTGAATGTCGGAGGAACTGCCAATGCACTAGAGGCCGCGGCCGCTGCTGGCGTCGGTCGCGTCATGGCCTTCTCATCTGGTGCCGCATACGGGCGGACGCTGGAAGATACCGATGTGCTTGATGAAGTCGAGACCGAGTGCCGTCCGACTGCGCTCTATGCTGTTTCGAAACTTGCAGCGGAAAAGGTGGCACTGCGCCTTGGCGCACTTCACGGACTAAGTGTGGCAACGCCACGGCTCTCGGCAGCCTGGGGGCCGTGGGAATACAGCACGCCGCACCGCCAGACGCTCTCTCCGCCATGGCAAATGATCGAGACCGTACTGGATGGAACTTTACCTTCGGTGCCGGACGGTGCCGCATTGCCGCTGATCTATTCTCAAGATGCGGCAGAGATGTTGGTTCGGCTGGCAGTGAGTGAGGCAGAGGGCGTCTTCAATGTCGGTATCGACCGAATGATCGACCTACACGAATTCGCTAAGAATGCTGCCGCCGCTGCCGGAGGCAAGTTCGGCTCAGCGAAACGTAGGATTGAACTCTTCACTACAGGCCGCCCCCCAATGCGGTTAGACCGCCTGCGGGCGGTAATCGGGGAGCTGCCTCGCACAGAAACCGACCGCGCGATTGAACAGACGATCGCGTGGACGCGCAGTACTCGGCGTCGAGGTGATATGAGTGGATCGGATTGAAGAGCCGAACACATCGAATAAATCCGATCAGCCCACACGCGACCACCAAAGGTATTCTTTCGGTGCCTGAACAAACGGCGACGGCCTAGAACACACACCAGAGCAATGGGTGGTCACCGCGCCTTAAGTCTTCAAACACAATCAATATGTGGCCGCGTAGGCAGCGCAGCGTTCCTCTATGTCCATTTCAGCGACATGCGTAATCTCTGATTGCTTATGGAGGTTGTAGACGGACAGAAGTTCCTCGCCGAACCAACGTGAGACCACAGAACTGCTCATCATCTTATCCAATGCCGCCTCCAGCGTCGTCGGGAGCCGTTGAAATCCCTGCTCTGCGAGTGTCTCATCAGAGAGCAACGACAGATCTTCTTCGGTTGGTGTCGGCGTGGGGAGGTTCTCTTCGATACCCTGACATCCGGCATGGACGATTGCGGCGAGAGCGAGATGCGGACAGGCAGCCGCGTCCCCGGCCCGGTATTCTAAGTTGAACTGTCTTGCAATACTTGCGGGTTCCTTGGCCGTAACAGGACAGACCCTCAACGAAGCCTCGCGATCGCGAAATCCGAGATTGTTGTAGGCCGCAGACCAGCGGTGCGGCGTCAGCCGGAGATAGGAGATCACGGACGGCGCCGTCAGGGCGAGGATCGCATCGAGATACTTCAGAACGCCTGCCGCAAAGGCACCGGCCAGCCGGGACATTCCATGCGGCTGATCCGGATCATAGGTTGCTGGCTCACCGGCAGCGTCAACGAAACTCATGTGGATATGAACGCCGTTTCCGACGCTCTGAGGGTCGAGGATCGGCGAGAACGTCGCCGCTTCGCCCAAGCTACGGGCGACCGAGCGTGTCAGTTCGCGCAAGATAACGGCTGCGTCGGCCGCCCGGATGCCTGGTTCAGGTCCGATAACAACCTCGTATTGGTTCGCGCCGTACTCCTTCATGATGCTGTCGGGCGAGAAACCTGCGGCTTCCAGCTGATGCATCAAAGCCTCGCAAAGGATGCGTTGCGCCTCGAACCCGGCGCGACCGTATCCCTCGCCGAGAAGAGACGACTCGGACTTGATCTGAAATTCGTGCTCAAAGGCCGCGAGAAGATTGACCCCGGACAAGGTCCTGAGTCGATCCAATGCCTTCTTCAGGATGGACCTCGTGCAAAGAGTCCAAGCCTCACCTTCCAATGAAACAATGTCGCCGAGCATAAAGTGTTCGGTTCGCGTTCCGAACTCCGCGCGCACCTCAGCCATAGGGTCCGGGATCAGCAGCAGATCACCTAGTGCACCGAATGGGCTTTCAGCGATCCCGTCGAAGCAATTGATCTGCACGTTCGTCGGCGTCCACCCAACCCCGCGGCCGAGCCGACGGTCCAGGTCGGCGGCAGGAAATGCTTTGCCTCTCACCTTTCCTGCCAGATCGCAGGTTGCAGCAAAGATCAAAGGCATCATCGTCCGGTATCTCCATTCATGTCGCGCGCCGCATCCCAAGCCTTGATCCGCGCTCGCACGTTTTCCCAGTCCTCGCGCGCCACGCGGGCGGCTATAGCTTCCGTCACGGCCATGGCTGCCGCGTAGCTGTCCCAGATCGTGCCGGTTTCGATCGGGACGGCAAGGACTTCTGATGCCGACCGGGTAATTGGCGAAAGCCACTTGTCTGTGATCACCACGACGAGCGCCTTGCGCCTGGTGGAGGCCTTCTCGGCGAACTCTGCCAGCATGGTTTCGTATCTTCTGAAATCGAATGCCAAAAACACGTCGCCCGACTTCATGCGCAAGAGGTATTCCGGCCAAACTTCCGGATCGCGCGGAATATGGAAAACACTAGGTCGGGCCTGACCCAAGTGAAACGCGAGGTGGCGCGCGAGGTTGTCGCTGACCCGGCCGCCCATGATGTAGAGGCTGCGCTTGTGATCGCCGGTCAGTGCACAAATCCGGTCGAACTGATCCTCGGTGATCCCTTTCGCGGCCGACTGCACTTGTGCAGCGGTCCGGGAGAGGAATTCTACCAGATAGCCACCCTCGATCCTGCCTGAGGTTTCGTGGATCTCCACCGGCGACAGCGTACCCTGGCGAAGTTCCGCGAGCAGCTTACGCTGCATCTCGGCATAGCCCGAAAGCCCGACTTTCACAACGAAACGCGAGATCGAGGGCGGGCTCACTTCCGCGCGTTCGGCCAACTCCTGGATCGGTGCGAGACCCGCATAAGGATAGTCCGCAAGCAGAGCGGCAGCGAGCTTGCGCTCGGTCTGGGTTAGACTGCCTGAATGTTGCTCAATCCTGCTGCGAACTGACATCGCTTTATGCATTTCTGTGATTCTTCTTTCAGTTATCGCAATTTTGACTCGCTTTGAAACCATGTTTTCGTAAAGCTTCGTGTATGGCGGCGCGCAAGAAACTAGGGCTGCTTGCCCCGAATGACCCGGAGCCGGTGGAGATACTGCATCCGACAAGTTCGGCTGACGTCCTGCTGGTATGTGAACATGCTGGTCGTGAAGTGCCGGCGCAGCTCAACGGGCTGGGTATCAGCAACGAGGTCCTGGAGAGCCACCGAGGCTGGGATATCGGAGCCGCATCGGTGGCGCAGCGCTTGGCCGTCCATCTCGATGCACCGTTGGTGCTGCAACGTTACTCCCGACTCGTGATCGACGCGAACCGCCCGCCCGGCAGCGCAAGCTCGATCCCGGAAATCAGCCATGGTGCTGAAATCCCGGCCAACCGCGATCTGAGCGAGGCAAAAAGGACAGCCCGCGTTTCCGAAATCCTTGAGCCCATGGATGCGGCCATCGAGGAGACTTTCGAGCGCTTTCCGCGCCGCGCCGCGTTTTCCGTGCACAGTTACACACCCGAACTGAATGGTGTGTATCGGCCTTGGCAAGCAGGCATGCTGACCCGGCGTTCGCCTGAGACGGCAAAACGATTGATCGCCACGCTGCGCCGCGAGGCCTCGGACCTGAACGTGGCGATGAACGAGCCGTATCAAATCGAGGATGACGGAGACTGGTTCATCCCTCACCATGCCGAACCACGTGGCCTGCCGCACAGTCTGATCGAGATACGCAACGACGAAATTTCCGATGACGCAGGGGCCGCGCGTTGGGCGGCACTCCTGGCAACCGCGATATCCGAAGTGTTGGAGGAACTGAGATGACCCTCACGCGTGAAGTGGCACTCGACCCTGCTCAATCCGCGCTTCTGTTTATCGATGTTCAGAACTTCTGCGCCCGGCGCGATGGAGGCGAGTTCAAGGGTCTGTCGCAGGACGAGTTCGACCTGAAGTATGGCTGGTTCTTCGAAGAACTCGAAAGCCGGGTAGTTCCGAACATGGCGCGCATCCAGGCAGCGTGCCGAGAGGCAGGGGTCGAGGTCATGTACACGACGATCGAAAGCCTGACATTGGACGGGCGGGATCGGTCGCTGGACTACAAGATCACTGGCTTTCATGTGCCGAAAGGGTCCTGGGATGGCAAGGTGATCGATCAGATTGCGCCGCAGGGTGATGAGATCGTTCTACCCAAAACTTCATCCTCGGTCTTTGTCTCCACCCATATCGATTACGTTCTGCGCAATCTTGGCGTTCGCCAGGTCGTGCTGGCAGGGCTGGTAACTGATCAGTGCGTCGAGAGCGCGATCCGCGATGCCTGCGACCTGGGGTATCTGGTGACGCAGGTGACGGATGCTTGCCTCACATACACGCAAGAGCGGCACAACCACTCGCTACGGACCATCAAAGGCTATTGTCGCCAAGTCAACGCTGACGCCTTGGTCGCAGAGTTGGAGGCGTTGCGAACTTGAACGCACCTTTGGCCACCCTGCCTGGGCGCATCCGGGCCGCCAATCTGGCGCAAACGCTGGTCTGTCTGGCAGTGCTGACGGTGGTCGTCTTTGGACTTGTGCTTCTCTTCGGCCGGACGGGTGAGCGCATTGCTGTCCTGCTTAGCGTCAATGTGGCGGCGGTGGTCGCGCTCGGTGTCTTTTGCGGCAACACGGGCATCGTCTCCTTCGGCCATGGGGCCTTCATGCTGTTGGGAGCCTACACATCAGGCATCCTGACGATGTCGGCATCCCTGCAGCGCACGGCGCTACCTCAGTTGCCCAACTTCCTGGCCGGTCATGAACTGAGCCTCTTCGCGGCGACACCCGTGGTTGCGTTGGCGGGATTGGCCCTTGCTGCCGCCAGCGGAAGCGCGATTGCCAGGCTCGCCGGAGCCTCGGCGACGATTGCGACCCTCGGCTTGCTGATCATCCTGCATAGTCTCGCAGTTGGCGCCCGTGAGATCACGCGCGGCAGCCAGACGTTCTATGGCATCACTCGGATCACCGATGTCATGCCGATCTTCGCCGTCGCCGTCTGCTTCATTCTCATTGCGCGCTTCTATCGTGAAAGCCGCTGGGGCCTGATGGCGCGTGCCGTTCGCGACGATGCCGCGGCAGCGGAGGCGCTCGGCATCAATCCGCGCCAGACGCGCTGCTTCGCCTGGTGTCTGTCGGGCACGATGGCGGCGCTGGCCGGCGCGCTGTACGGCCATATGCTCGGGGCGTTTTCGCCCGCATCCTTCTATCTCTCTCTGGTCTTCGCGCAGGTCGCCATGCTGATCGTTGGCGGGATGGCGTCGGTCAGCGGAGCAGTCACGGGCGTTGCAGCGGTAACGCTGCTGCAGGACGGCGTCAGGCGTCTGGAGGGCGGGCTCACCATCCTCGGCTATGAGATGCCCGCGGTGTTCGGGCTTACCACCGTATCGCTCGGAATCGCGATCCTCCTGATCATCTGGTTGCGCCCGGCAGGACTTGTTGGCGGCAGGGAGCTTGGCCCGTCCGCTGACGCGAGAATCTTCGCCAACTTTGGCACCCCGAACGAGGTTGCTGCGGAAGCTAAGGCGCTCGGAGGGAACGTTCTTCGTACAAAAGGCCTGTCGAAAAGCTTCGCGGGCGTCCACGCAGTTTCCGATGCGGCGCTGAGCGCACCGCCCGGTGAAGTCACCGGGTTGATCGGACCGAATGGCGCGGGCAAGTCAACACTCGTCAACCTGCTCACCCGGGCTTATGATGCTGACAGCGGATCTGCTGAGTTCGGTGAGGCGGATCTTCTCAATGCCAGAACAGATGGGATCGCCAAGCTCGGTGTGGCGCGGACGTTCCAGAACCTGCGGCTCTTCGATGAACTGACCGTCTACCAGAACGTGCTGGTCTCTGCGATCGCCGCTGGCCACGGAGACCGCGACGCCGCAAGCATAGCGCTGCGGGAACTCTCAGCATTCGAACTCGGTGATCTGGCGTCTCAACGGGCCGCTGCCTTGCCCTATGGTGCGCGCAAGCGGCTGGAAATCGCCCGCGCCATGGCCCAGGACCCCGGGATCATCCTGCTTGATGAGCCTGCCGCTGGTATGAACCCTTCCGAGACAGAAGATCTTGCCAACCGTTTGATCCGGGTCGTCGAAGAGCGCGGGACGGGCATGCTTCTTATCGACCATGATCTGCGCTTCGTGAACCGGCTCAGTACGCGCATAGTGGTGATGAACCGCGGCGCCGTGATCGCTGAGGGTACACCAGAGGCGATCCGCGCCGATCCGAAGGTGATCGAGGCTTATGTCGGCCGCGGTCGCACGGCAACGCAAGTCCAACACCCAGAAACTAAAGCAGCAGAGGAAGTCGTATCATGAAACTAAGACAATGCTTGCTGGCCGCGACCAGCGCCGTTGCCGTCGCCGGAACTGCAATGGCCGATGACACCTACAAAATCGGCGTGATGTCGGCCCAGTCCGGGTACCTCGCGCCCTACGACGGACCTGCCTATGCCGGGTTCCAGTTTTGCATCGACGAGATCAACGCTGCAGGCGGCCTGAACGGAAAGCTACCGGTGGAACTGATCGTCGAGGACACCCGCTCTGACATCGCGGTCGGCGTGCAGGTGGTGCAGGAGATGCTCGATCAGGGTGCCAAGTTCATCGTCTCATCGGCCGATGCCGATCCAACGATCGCAGCGGCTCAGATCACGCTGCCCGACGGTGTGCCGACGATGACATTCGCCGGGACTGCGCCTGTTCTGACGCAGGTGGGAGAGCACGTCTTCGGCAGCTACCCTGCCGACAATCAGCAAGGCGCGGTTCTCGCCACCTATGCCCGGGATCAGGGCTTCGAACGGGTTTGGCTGGTGAAGTCACCGGACAGCGCCTACACGCTCGGTGGTCCGGAGTACTTCGGCACGGCCTTCGAGAGCCTCGGAGGCAAGGTGCTTGGTGAGTCGCTCTATTCCCTCAACCAGCCGGACTTCTCGGCCATCGTCACCACCATCGCGGCTGCCGAACCGAAGCCCGACGTGATCGTCACCTGGGCGTGGGAGCCGGACTTTCCAGCTTTCATCCGTGCACTGCGCGGGGCAGGGATTGACACGCAGGTAATGGGTGGCGACGTGCTGGACACGCCGACCGTACGAGGACTCGGCGAGGTGGTCGACGGCGTTGTGCACACGTCGGGCGGATTCCCGGACGAAGGCTCGCAGTACGCCGATTTCATCGACCGCTTCAAATCGGCCACAGGCGTCACGCCGGACAACAACTACTATGTCAACGGCTGCGACATTGCTTACATGATCGAGAAAGCCGTGGACATCGCTGCCACGACCGATCCGCGTGCGGTCGCAGCCGCGATGGCCTCGATCGAGAACGGCGACGGGATCATGTCGGACTACACCTTCAAGGGCACCGATCGAATGCCACTGAGGGATGTCGTTGTTGCGCGGATCACGGGCGGCGGACAGAAGGAATTCATCCTGCGCTCTGCGGCTGACCCGGCAATCTTGCCAGCTCCCTGAGCCTGAACGATGAGTGACGCCGTACTCGAAGTCGACGCACTCGACGTCCGCTACGGGCAAGTACATGCCGTCCGTGGCGTTTCGTTGAATGTCACGCAAGGCGGCGTCACTGCGCTACTCGGCGCGAACGGGGCGGGCAAAACGTCAACGGTCATGGCTGTGGCCGGCGTGCGGCCTGTTGCATTCGGGACGGTTCGAATCTTCGGCCAAGATGTGACCGGCAAGACACCCGAGGACATCATCCGTTCGGGCGTCGCGATCTCGGCAGAGGGTCGGCGGATCTTCGCGTCGCTGAGCGTCGAGGAGAACCTCAAGGTCGCAGGCAACGTTGTGGCCGACGCCGACGTGGAAACCGAGCGACGCACAAAGCTGATGGAACGCTTCCCGATCCTGGGACAGCGTCGCCGTCAACTCGCCGGGCTCCTGTCAGGTGGAGAGCAACAGATGCTGGCGGTGGCGCGCGCCCTAATGAGCGCGCCGCGCCTTCTTCTGCTCGATGAACCGTCGCTTGGGCTCGCGCCGCAAATGGTCGATCGGATCTTCGACATTGTCGAAGAACTGCAAGATGAAGGAATCTCGATTCTGCTGGTGGAGCAGAATGCCACCCTGGCCCTGCAGGTGGCCAGTCACGCAGTCGTTTTGGCAAACGGTACAGTTGCAGCGTCCGGCGACCCGGAAGCGATTGCGAGCGACTCAGTGCTCCGCGAAGCCTACCTTGCAGCGTGACTGATGGATATCGTCATTCAGCAACTCATCAACGCGATCAGCCTCGGGGGCGTCTATGCAATGCTGGCCCTTGGGTTGGCGATCGTCTTTTCTATCGTCCGGCTGATCAACTTCGCCCATGGCGACATCATGACATTCGGCGGTTACGGTATTTTCCTGTCACTAGCTTTCGGGATTCCGCCGCTCGGGGCGCTCGCAATCGGGATCGGCGCTGCTGTGGTGATGGCGCTGGCCATGGAACGGGCAGCCTTTCGCGCCATGCGGGGGGCCGATGTCGTGGCTCTCCTGATCACGAGTTTCGCCGTCTCCGAGATCTTGAAGGTACTGTTCCAGAACACGATTTCGCCGCGGCCCGTGCCGATCTCGCTGCCCGCCGCGTGGTCAAGCAGCTACCGCATTGGCGATGTGGTGATCGGCGTCGGGCCGACAATTTCGATTGTCGTCGCGCTCGTCTCACTGGCCGGTTTGACCTTGTTCCTAAGGCGCACGACGACCGGCATGGCAATGCGCGCAGCCGCCGAGGATTTCGAGATGCTGCGGCTGCTCGGCGTTCGGGCCAACCGCGTGGTCGCGACGGCCTTCGCAATCTCCGGCGTGCTCGCAGGCGCGGCCGCAGTTGTCTGGACTGCGCAGCGCGGGTCGGTTGATCCGATGATGGGTTTCTTCCCTGTCCTCAAGGCCTTCATCGCGACAGTGCTAGGCGGCCTCGGTAGCCTCGCCGGTGCCGTACTCGGGGGCTTCGTCGTCGGGGCGATAGAAGTCATGACCCAGGCGTTTTTACCCGATGCGCTCTCCCCGTACCGCGATGCGATCGTGCTGGCTTGCGTTATTGCGGCCTTGCTCTTGCGCCCGGACGGCCTGTTGCCGGCGCGCTCCGGCGCAAGGTCATGACGCGAGTATTCTCTTAGATCTTGGAGGTTCAGAACCCATGACGACAACCATCGACTGGAGCCCAGAAAACCTGACCTTCGGCTTCTTTGACGCGGATCGGGGGCCCGTGGCGTCCATCGCGTCGGGCGAAGAAGTGATCTTCCATTGTCTGCCGGCAGCCACACGCAGTGCCTTGCCGCCGGATGGCGCTGGGGTCCTGCCTGCTCACATGGCAGCACTCGACTACCACGAGCCCCGGCAAGGTGCGACGTCGCACATGATATCGGGTCCGGTCTTTGTCGAGGGCGCGGAGCCGGGCGACGTGCTGCAAGTCGATATCCTCGAGGCCGTGCCAGCTCAGGACTGGGGATACACCGCGATCCTCCCCCTGCTCGGGGCGCTGCCCGACGACTTTCCCGAACCGGAGCTTCTGCACATCCCGATTGATCTGAACGCCAATGTCTGCCGGATGCCTTGGGGTTTGGACGTCCCGCTGGACCCGTTCTTCGGAATCATGGCCGTCGCACCTCCTAAGCTTTGGGGTCGAGTCGGCGCGGCTCAGCCACGGGCCTTTGGCGGTAACATGGACAACAAGGAACTCAAACCAGGCACAACGCTCTACCTGCCGGTCTTCCAGGAAGGCGCGCTCTTCACGGCGGGTGACGGCCATGGCTGCCAGGGCGATGGAGAGGTCTGCCTGACCGGATTGGAGACCGCGATGACGGGCCGGTTCCGGTTGACGGCCCGCAAGGATCTCACACTGACAATGCCGTTCGCCGAGAATGCAACCCACCTGATCTCGATGGGATTTCACGAGAGCCTGGATGAAGCGATGCGCCGTGCGTTACGCCAGATGATCGGCGTGGTTGCGGAGCGCGCAGCGATATCTCGCGGAGAAGCGTACATGCTTCTGTCGCTCGCCGGCGATCTGCGCATCTCCCAAGTTGTCGATGGCGAGAAGGGCGTTCACATGATGATGGACAAGTCTCTCCTGGCGCGAGGATAATTAATCTACATCCGAAGCTGCAACTCTTCGCGTCTCGATCGACGCCATTTGCTTGGCACTTTGATCATGCGACGCGTTAAGTGGGTCCCGTGGAGCTCTCCGTTGAACACGATAAGTGCGCACCATGGCGTATGTCGTCTTCAAAGCAGTGATGCGACGAACTACGATCGCCGCATGAATGGCCCCCTTTTTGGTAGGTTGCTGCGCAGCATCTGACTTCGGTGCGAATGTGTCTTCAGGCTGTCCTGAGACCCGTTTCCTCCTGCAGTTTGAGGTAGAATCCGTCCGAATGAAGGAGACGGATTATGAAGAGATCGAGGTTCAGCGAAGAGCAGATCATTGCGATCCCAAGCCCAGGTCGTGATCGACATCTGGCGCAAGCAATACAACGAGCTGCGGCCACATCAGGCCTTCGGCATGCGCCCGCCAGTGCCAGAGACAATTTAGAGAAAGACCGAAAACGTGGCCCAATCAAAGGGAGCGTTACACAATTCATCCCGCTCTTCAATGCTCAAAGTATCGGCACGCTTGCCGCTGTCCCGATCCGCCTGTCTGATCCGGGTAGGGATCGTCGCGACGCAGGGTTCGAAATCCCGCGCGAGGTCCGCAGCCCTCCGACCGGCTCTGTGCAGCTCAACGATCTGCTCCCAGAGTTCCGCAGGGTACGGGTTCCTCGTTCTCGGCATCTGAACACCTTTCCAATTCAGTCAAAGGGTGTCCACGAAACCCAGGGAACTCCAACTCCACCTAAACCTCTTTGCAGTGGGCTACTTTCACTCGACGCGCTTCTCAACCAATCTGCACAGTGCGCAGGAAGCGGATGTGATGTTGCGAGACGCATTCGGCGTTCCGGACGTTGACCACCCCGCCAATTTCTGCGTCTGCGTTCTTGTTTCCTGCCATTCGTTGCTGCCACGAAGATCGAAGGCACGATCTACCCCGAAGTACGGCCGTAAGTCCTACGCAGAGGCTGAACTAATTTCTACTGTAGCGACGCAGGAACGCGAATTCCTTAAACTGAACAAGAGCGAACTTTAAAAGAACTAGAATCTTTAGGGGAACAGGAGCGGGTTCCCAGCTCGGTCACTTGCTCTTTATCCGAGAGCGACATTCGCTGAGCGCGCCCATGACGATCGATCCTCTAAGCGGTTCCCAGGTACTCCTGCATTCGCCGATACCCGTGGTCTGCTCCAGCGCGCAGCAGGCGTGTGTTCTGAGATGTTCGATGAACCCTGGGGGCGGCGCCTGACGGCGCGACAGCCGCAACGACCGCACCCGAAACAGTGATCTGTTCGAGGGCGACAAGCTCGCGGTACACGGCGCCGTAGTTTTGACGCTGCCGCGTTATCTCCTGCGCAAGTTTACGACCATAGCGCAGAGCGATAAACCGGTGGGCGAACTGGCGCTCAGCAAACGAGGCGCGGTCAATCTGCCTCGAGTAGGGTTGACGTGTCAGGAGCGCGAGCACGTGCGTGGCACCATACGAGATCGCACGGTCAGTCGGTAGCGGTGAAAGCAGCGCTCCGTCGAGCAGCCTGCGCCGGTCCAGATGGACCGGAGCTTCGGAAACCAGCGGCATCCGTGCGGTTGCACGAAGAATGTCAAGCGTTCGCCCCGGGTAGTCGGACAGGTTGAAGTCCACCGTTTCAACCCGATCGATGTCCGTGCCCGTGACATATAGCGTTGCGCCAGGGGCGTTCAGGGCACCTATATCCAGCTGCTTGATGACGGCAAAAACTCGATCCACGAGATAATCGATAGATAGCACTGGGCCGCCCGCAAGCATTCGTCTAGGGCGGAAAAATACGCCGGTGTTCAGATCTTCGTAGAACATACGAGTGCCGAACCGTGCTTGACCGGCACGCAGATAGGCCAACGCACAGGCGCCGGCCGAGGCTCCGACCATGAGATCGAAACAACTCGTGTAGCCCTCCGCCTCGAGCGCCGAAACCATGCCGCCGGCAAAGACACCCCGCATTGCGCCGCCTTCGGCGACTAGAGCGACACGGCAACCATCCTCCGCCGAGGTCTGACCGGTTAAACGCCGTCGTCGCAGAACCTGGGCGACCGTTTCGATCATGTCTCAGTTGGTAATCCGATCCAGCAGTGCGAAGGCCTGACGGCGGCAGCCGATCTGTCCCATCCAAGCCGCAAGGTCGGTATCCGAGTCGAACTCGAACGGCGCCAGGAAAATTGTGATTTCGATAGGACGGGGGGCGATATCAAGTTCGAACAGATAGCGCGCGCCCGAAATGACCGGCACGTTGACCGGCCAGTCGATCTGGGTGACATCCGCATGCCAGACCGACCGGGCGCTCGCTCCGCTGTCGGGGTGCGTAACGGTAAACAAACTATCGGCGTTCAGCGTCGCAGGCCGCCAGAGCCGAGCTTCAACGCCAGCGGCGAGACACTGGACCGAGGACTGAGCGACACTGATCAGTTCTGCTTCTCGCGGCACGTGTCCGGGCGCGGCGCGGATCGCACCCAGCCGGGATTGTTCGGCAGTGCGTGATGCGATCAGGCGGTCCAGTCCGGACTCAGGCGCAATACCAGCCGATGGATCTGCA
Organism: Pseudomonadota bacterium; assembly: GCA_039184865.1. Classification (GTDB taxonomy): domain Bacteria; phylum Pseudomonadota; class Alphaproteobacteria; order Rhodobacterales; family Rhodobacteraceae; genus Thermohalobaculum. The sequence continues at coordinate 14,777 of JBCDAV010000019.1, forward strand.
TTGAGCGGGCCTTTAAACGGGCCTGCAATCGTCCTCGTTTGTCCCTTGGCGTCATTGAATATCAAGATTTCACCGGCCGAAACAGAAACGACCGTTGTCTCCTCGATCAGCGAACCTGGCCCCAGCCCGTCGACCTCACCCGAAAGAATGACCACTGGTGCCGCAAGGGGCACGTTGGTCCAACCGAACAGAGCAATCATCAAAAGGCAGGCGATCTGTTTCATGAAATCCATCTATTTCTCGGTCAGTTCGAACACTGTACCTGTCGCGCCGCGAGCGAGTCTATCCAGATGAAGTGTCACCAACGGATCCTCGCTCAGAGATGCAAAGTTTTCCTTTGCAGCACCTGTCTTCTCGGAAAGCAATGAATAGGCATGCGCATAAGCGTCGAGCCATGCAGGGTCGCGATCCGGCGCCAGAGCGAGCACCGTGATCGGTTCGGTCTTACCCTTGAGCAACACGTCGCCAACCGGCTGTACGGGTATCTCTTGTGTCAAATGCGGGGTAGCCGCCTCGAAACATGCACCGCTGAAGCTCACGCGCGTACCAAAGGACTTGTTCGCACCCTCAAGACGCGCTGCCGTGTTCATCGCGTCACCGATGGCGGTATAGTCGAAATGCGCTGCGCCGCCGAAGTTGCCGACGACCGCACTGCCGGAATGCACACCGATCCGGGTCACGCCAAGGTCTCTCCCAGCGTGTTGCCGGCGGAATGACTGAGCGAACGCATCGATCTCAGCAGCACACCGTAACGCATTGGCGGCGTGCGCAGGGTCCTCATGGGGTACGCCAAACAGGGCAACCACAGCGTCCCCGATATACTTGTCGATGACGCCTTTGTTGCGAATAACGATGGCGCTGACCCCATCCAGATAGTCATTTAGCACGCGCGCCAACACTTCGGGTTCCAGTCGCTCGCTCATGCCTGTGAATCCGGCGATGTCGGTGAACAGGAAGGTCATGAAGCGACGCTCGCCGCCCAGCTTTAGCTTTTCCGGGTTCCGCACCAGTTCATTCACCAGTTCCGGCGCGAGATAGTGTGAGAAGGCTTGCTTGACGAAACGTCGGTCGCGATGGGCCAGCACTGCATCAACCCCCATAGCTCCGGCCGCGGAAAGCGTAGTGGCGATGATTGGCGGCACGATGGGCATCAGGACATCTGACTGACCGAAGATCAGAACCAGCCCACCAAGATGACCTGCCACCGCCCCGGCCAACAGCAACAAGCGCAAGACAAAGTGTATCGGCAGAATGGCGAGCAACGCCGCGATCACTGCCGCCACAACAAGATATCCGATCTGTTGAGACCTCGACACTTCCTGACCAACGATCCCGTCCAGCAACTGTGCAATGAGATGCGCATGTATCACCACGCCTGCGGTCGGATTGCCGCCCTGCACGAGCGATAGAGGCGTGACATGACGGTCCTGTTGCGGCAGGTCGGCTCCAATCAAGACGATGCGATCGCGATACCAGGTCTCGAGAATTTGCGGATTCGCTTGCATCAGCGGCAGCACATGCGCTGGCGTCTTCTGGAACACGGGCGCGCCGCTGGTCTGCGGAAGGCGCCAGTCAATACGCCAACTGGTGAGGCTGTCCTCTGGAGAAGTGCGCCCGGCCAACACCGCCGCAAACCCTGCCACTGACGTTTCCGATAATGCCGAGAAGTGATGCCGGACGATACCGTCAGAGTCCTGCTGCAGATTGGCGAAGCCGGGAGTGGCCCCGGAGGCGTCAACGAATTGCGCCAGCCATGCGGATTGCGCATCAGTCATGCCCGCACGCGCGTCGGCCCAGGCGATAACGACCGGGCCGTTGAACGCCGACACCGCATCTATGAGAGCTTTGTCCTTCTCCGCTTCGGTCGGCTGATCCAGAAGCACGTCGATGCCGATCGCGCGCGCTCCCGCCGTATCTAAAAGCTCGACTATCTGCGCCAGCAAACTCCGATCTACCGGCGAACGGTACGGCAAAGTCGCCATGGTCGCTTCATCGATCAGGACCAGCGAAATGCGAGAGTCTTGCGCCGTACTTGGCCCTGAGAATGCGATGCGAACCCGGTCTTGCAAACGGGTCTCCAGTTCGGCAGCCGGGGAAACGAACGTGAACACACCCAGCGTCGACATTGCCGCGACAGCTGCAACCACAACAAATCGGGCCACCACATGCCTGAGCAGTTTCATCATTTCAGGCAACAATTCTGCAGCCTCGATCTTCCCCTCGGAGCAGCCTAGCCGATGCAAGCCTGCTTCGGAACGTCCATATTGAAAGCATTCATGAACGCTGCATAGACTACGATTGCTTGCACCTTCCAAACGCGGAGCAATCATCCGATGCCATCCAAATACCTTGTTCTGGCGCTGTGCTGTCTGGCCGCCTGCACCCAGTGGGTCGGTACGCCGGACTTGGTCCAGCAAAAACCATTGCCGGTTCCGCCGGAACAGTTGGCCGAAGTATTGCAACGCATCACGCCGCCTGTAGTGGGCGACGGGACGCAGCACGAAAGCCACCCCAGTCCGCGCAACTCCGTTGGACTGCTCGAAGCAGGCGATGATCTAGGCTACGGCGTGACCATGACACCAGAGGCCGAGGAGCTTTGGGCCGCCACCGTCTTGAAGGATTGGCAAAGCTGGGAGTCGAAGTTTGACGCGGCCACGAAATCGCTTCCTGATACGCCGGAAGCCGCTTTCTTGCTAAGTGCCCAGCGCCTGCGCGCCATGATGCACTCGGGTCGGATCGATGAAGTCCGCAAGGAACTCCTGAGGATCGAACAGATCGAGCGCGAGATCTTTGGCAATGTGCTCGAGACGACATCGCAATACGCACAGCTGAACTCCTGGCTGAATAACTCCTACGATTCGATTGCTTACAACGCGGCGGTCGTGGACGCTGCCGGTCCCTGGTGGCTGCCCGAGTTCTACTACGCGAAACCCGAGAACACAGGCGATGCAAAGCGGGTTGCCGGCGCGCTTATGCGGTCACACATCGGCCTGACCTGCGAGCATATCGTGCTGCACGACTACGAGACCGCTATGGCGTGGGGCCGCGCCGGACTGGACATGACGGAGAGTGTATTAGGCATAAGTCACCATCCACTCTACGGCTTTTTCGTCAACCCGACGACCTATATGTACGAAGGTCAGGCATGGATGATGGCCTGCTACGCTGCCGCACGGATCGGCGTCAGCAGAAACATCGAAGCCAGCCAGCATCTGATCGACGGGGCCAAGGCGTTCCTGCGTCAGGCTCAGTATCGATGGGGCGACTATCTGGTCGACTCGATCGTGAACTACGTCCTCTATGACACCGGGCTCAGGCCGCAGGAAACGGCACGCATCGGGCTTCTGCCGGAACCGCCGGCGGTGACGTCGGAACGGCTGTCTAAAATGATCCGTTTCCGGCCCGAAGACTTGCAGGTTCGCGAGGACGTGGAACTGCCGGTGCCGGAAGCCGGATCTATCGAATTGCCGGGTGAGGGTGCAGTCAATGCATATGGTTTTGTCGTCGGCCCGGAACTTGCCAAGGCCAATGCCGCTATCCTGACGGGCGATTACCGTGACGCGATCGATCGGTTGGACCGGATCGCCGCGACCGAAACCGATCCTCTGAAACGCTGGCAGGCGACGGAAGAGGCGGTCAAGACTCTGATCCTGGCAGGGCAATCGGCCGAAGCCGTTGAACGCATCGCCGATCTGGAGGCGAAGGAAGAGGCTTTCTTCGGCGGCAACCTGGGCGCGCGGGCGCTGCGTGGCGAAGCGAAGTTCTGGCTCGGTGACAACGCCGGCGCATTGCGGGACTTTGCTCAGGTGGTCGAGGCACTGGGCGATTTCCGCCCACCCTCGTTGCTGGTCTTCAAACCTGAAGTCCCGCAGCAGGCGCTGATGACCCGCGCGCAATACCGTGCCTATCTGGGGATCGCACGTTCGCAGATGTTTGCTGGCAGACCGGAATTGGCGTTGCCCTGGGCGAAGGCGGCTGAGGAGTTGTTCGAGGAGGCGCATTACACATGGCAGCATCAGCTTTATCGCCGTTACCTGAAGCTGGATGCCGACATGTTCTATGCACGCGGCGTCAATCTGGCCGTGTTGGCCGGTGCGCAGCTCTCCATCGAGCAGGATGCAACGACCGCGAATGAGACAATGCGCTCGGCACGGGCGTACCTGAACGCGATGGAGTTCGATAGCGGGCTGATCACCATCGAGGCGACGTGGGCACGTGCACTGTTGGATGCGGACAATGCGGCACTTGCAGAACAGACGGCGAGCAAAGCCGCAAAATTTGCGGTAGATACCGGCAACTCGGACCTACTTTGGCAGCTGCAGGCAATGCGTGGCGAAGCACTGGCCCGTCTGGACAAACCTGAGCAGGCCGAAAAGGCGCTCAGGGCAGCGCAAGCAGCGATTGAATCCGTTTCAGGGTCGCTTGCCTCGGATTCATCGAAACGTCAGTTCGGTATCGGGAAGGGAGACATAACGCGAGCGTTGGTCATCGCAAGCCTCGAACGTGGCGACTATGCCCAAGCTTTTGCCGACCTGGAACGTGGACGCGCCCGCGCCTTCGTCGACATGCTGGGCGCGACGGCCCTGAGCGGCGGTAGAAGTTCTCACAAAGTTGAACGTATCCGCCGCATCGACGCCAACATTCGGGAGGCGCGGATCCTCGCTGCCCTGCCGCAAGGACGGGGACGAAAGGCAAAGAACATCATCACCGCGCTGGAACGTCAGCGCGTCCAGATGATCAGCAATCTTCGGCGCAGTGATCCGGAGGTAGCCGATGCGTTTTCGATTGCTCACACCTCGCTGGAGACCGTGCAGCGACGTCTTGGGCCAAGGGACCTCATGATCTACACGCTGCCCAGCGACGGCGACGATCAGGCAATCCGCTTTCTGGCGATCCAGCGCGGAGACGTAAGCCTGATCGAAACCCGTTTGACGCACGACAGCTTGGAAGGCGCCTTGGCGATCTTCACAACAGACGATCCGCTGGGTGATGCAACGGAGCAGGCAGCGACAGCGGAACGGATCACCGAAGCGCTCAATCTAAGTAGTTGGATGCCATCAGGTACGCTCTATGTGGTGCCGTCGCGTTCGCTTTACTTCCTGCCGTGGGGCGCATTGCCGGTAGATGCACCGGTTGTGGTGCTGCCAAACGGAGGTTGGATTGCGCGCACTGCCGGAAGCGCCTCGTTGAGCTCAGCGGCAGTGATCGGCAGCCCGGACCTCGGCATGGCCTGGGATCCACTGCCCGGAACAAAAGAAGAAGCAACCCAGGTCGCAAGCGGTTATGGCACGCAAGCGCTCATCGGACCAAACGCGACCGAGGAAGGGCTGCGCAAGGCGATCGGCAAGGGGGTCGGCGTTCTGCATATTGCAACGCACGGACAGTTCAATGCGCGCGACCCGCTGGCATCCTCGATCCTTCTCAGTGATGCTGGTAACTCTGATCCGCTGACAGCCGAAGAACTGTTCGAGAACCCGTTGAAAGCAAATCTGGTGATCCTGTCGGCTTGTGAGACTGGCTTGGGCAGAGTCTCGGCAGGTGATGACTTCCTGGGTCTTAGCCGGTCTTTCTATCTGGGCGGTGCGCGGGCCGTGATGAATTCACTCTGGCCGGTTTACGACAAACCAACCCGGAGGTTCATGGAGGTCTTTCACTCCAAAGCCAGAACGGGCAAAATCGGGAACGCGTGGATCGCGGCGCGCGACACGTTGCGCGCAGAGGGATTTCCACCATCCGTATATGGCGCGTTCGTGCTTGGAGGCACAGACATGCTCTAACAATCATCGGGATTCAATCAGCACGTCTTCAAGTCGCAAGTCTCTAACTCTCAGTGAACGACCCATGACAACGGCGCCTTTCACGGCGAGCGGCCGCTCACGTAGGACGCCAAGGGTAAAAAGAACGAAGGACAAATCAGGACTTGAATGCTCGCTTTACACTGGAGGTAAGGAGACGCATCAAAACCGAAACCATGAAACAGCGTCGCTTGCTCATTCAGATGTAAGCGGCATAATTGGAACTATTAGAACTGGAAACCTGCGTTATCGAAATACCTACGGCAGCCCGAGTTATCTGACAATGGACAGCGGAGTCGGCAATTGCAAAGCTGGAAAGGCGTGAATCGTGAACGTCTATTCCCAAATGGTCACGCGGGTCTGCGTTCGTTTCCGCTAAGTCATTGAAAAGGTTTGGCTGGGGAACCTGGATTCGAACCAGGACTAACGGAGTCAGAGTCCGTGGGTCTACCGTTAACCTATTCCCCAGCAGCGAGGTCGGTCAGATAGCCGCCGACCGGCATCAGGTCAAGATAGTGTCATCTTGAATTCGAAGCAAATCCGGCTGATCGATCCCGGAACGCATCAGCCCCCGTGCAGGAAGTGCAAGACGTCGCCGTCCAGAACCTCGTAGCCTTTGCCCTCAGCGCGCATCTTGCCGGCCTCCTTTGCGGCCTGCTCTCCGCCAAGCGCCACATAGTCGTTGTAGGCAATCGTCTCCGCGCGGATGAACTTGGCTTCGAAGTCGCCGTGGATGACGCCCGCGGCCTGCGGCGCCAGCGCACCCGCCCGGATCGTCCATGCCCGCGCTTCCTTCGGCCCCGCAGTGAAGTAGGTCCGCAATCCGAGCAGGCCGTACCCCGCCTTGATCAGGCGATCTAGACCGGCCTCCTCGAGTCCGAGGTCCGAGAGAAACTCGGTCCGGTCCTCGTCCGAGAGCTGGCTTATTTCCTCTTCGATGGCTGCCGAGATCACCACCGACGCAGCACCCTGTTCAGCTGCCAACTCTGCCACCGCTGCCGAATGAGCGTTACCGTCGGACGCGGACTCTTCCTCGACATTGCAGACGTAGAGTACCGGCTTGGACGAGAGCAGCCCGAGGATCTTCCAGTTGCGGAGGTCTTCGGGGGCAATCTCGACCGTGCGCGCCGGGCGATCGTCTTCGATGGCTTCCTGCGCCATCTTCAACAGGCGCTCCTGCTCGACGGCCTCCTTGTCGCCGCCGCGGATCTTGCGGCTGAGATTCTGCAGCCGTTTCTCGATCGACTCGAGATCGGCCAGCATCAGCTCCGTCTCGATCACGCTTGCGTCCTCGACCGGGTTCACGCGGCCTTCGACATGGGTGATGTCGTCGTCCTCGAAGCAGCGCAGCACGTGCGCGATCGCGTCGGTCTCGCGAATATTCGCGAGAAATTGATTGCCGAGGCCCTCGCCCTTGCTTGCTCCTTTCACGAGCCCCGCGATGTCGACGAAGGTCAACCTCGCAGGAATGACGTTGGCCGACTTCGCAATGTCGGCGACCCGTTGCAGCCGTGGATCGGGCACCGAGACCTCGCCGACATTGGGCTCGATCGTGCAAAACGGGAAGTTAGCCGCCTGCGCGGCAGCCGTTCGCGTGAGCGCGTTGAACAGCGTCGACTTGCCGACATTCGGCAATCCGACGATCCCGCACCTGAAACCCATGATCTGCTCCTGTTCGTTCGCGCGGTCGTCTGGCATGCGTCGTGAGGCCGGTCAAGGTGGCGCCGCAGCCCGCCAACACCCAACGAGGTTAAAAATTCACTGCACCTCTTCACACGACGGAGAACGAATGCGCGATCAGGTGTCATTCGCCTCGAAGGAGAAAACCGCCTAGCTCGATGCGCGCCAACATGACGTTGGGGAAACACCCAGGAGACACCCATGACTGAACTGCGCATCACCGTGAAGAACACAGCGCCTGTCGGCGGAACCTTCACGACACCCTTCTACTTCGGCTTTCACGACGGTGCCTTCGATCTGTTCGATGCCGGCGCCGAGGCGTCTCCTGGCTTGGAGGCTCTGGCCGAAGACGGGTCTTTCGGCGCGATCGCGGCAGAGCGTCTCGCTGTATCGCCAGATAGCGAAGGCGTCGTTGTTGCCGGTGAAGGGGGCCCGATCGCGACTCAGGAGGTGACATCGCAGATCGTGAACATCGACGGATCGGTGAACACTTCGGTCAGCTTTGGCGCCATGATCCTGCCTTCGAACGACGCGTTTGTCGGGACGGATGATGCGTTGGTTCTGTTCGACGAGCACGGCCGCTTCACGGGTGCCCAGACGGTCACGTTCTCGGGCGAGGATGTCTACGATGCCGGGACCGAGGTGAACACGGAACTCGACGCGGCCTTCATCAATCAGACGGGACCGAACACCGGCGTAGACGAGAATGGCGTGATCCGTCTGCACCCCGGCTTCAACGGTTCTGCAGGTAATCCGGTTGGCGAGGGAGATCAGATCATTCTGGGTGGCACGAACGCGTTCGGGGCTGAGATTGACCCTGTCGCCGCTGATTTCACGCTGCCGGGCGCACAGATCGCTGTTGTCCATATCAATACAGTCGTCGAGCGCACGGGCACCGATGGCCGCGATATCATCATCGGACGTAGGGACGACGACATTGTGGACGCCGGTGCGGGAAATGACATTGTCTTCGGTGGCCGTGGCTGGGATGTGATCGACGGAGGTGCAGGCCGCGACTTCCTGAGGGGTGGCGCGGGCGATGACCAGATCAACGGTGGTGATGGCCGCGACAAGGTCAGTGGCGGATCGGGCGATGATCTGCTGGCTGGCGGCGCAGGACGCGACTACCTGACAGGTGGACGCGGCGACGACACGTTCCTCTTTGCCGCGGGCGATGGCCATGACACGATCTGGGACTTCGACCGTCGCGGCGACGACGTTCTGGTGCTGGACATCGAGGGCGTCGACTCGTTTGCAGACGTGCAAGGCGCTATCGAGTACCGGTTCTTCGGTGTCGAGCTCGACTTCGGCGATGCAGGCAGCATCTTCCTGGCTCGCAACTCGGCCTCGTCGCTCACCGAAGACGACTTCATGTTCGTGTGATCTGACAGCGGGGTGGGCGGTGCGCCCACCCTACTCAAGTGTTGTCCAGCGGCGTGCGCTTGTCAGCGATGCGCCACCACTTACGCTCCGGGCAACTGTCGGACCTTTGCCACGCTGACTGTCGCCATCGCCCTCTTTCCGCGCTTCGAGACACTGGATGCGCTTGGGCGCGTCGAGATGTTCAGGATGCACCGCGATCAGTTCGAAATTCGAATGGTCGCCGAGGAGCGCGAGCCGGTTACCTCGGTGCCTTTGCCTGAAGTTGTTGCGAGTGGTGCGTTCTCCGACGGACTTTCCTACGATATCATTCTGGTGCCGGGCGCTGCCGGTACCCGGTCGCAGAAAGACAACCGCGCAATGATGGACTGGCTGCGCGATCAGGCGGCGCGCGCGCAATACGTCGCCTCGGTTCGCACCAGAAGTGCGCTGCTGGCGAGGTCAGGTGTTCTTGATGGACGCAAGGCTACCAGCAACAAGCGTGCCATTGATTGGGTGATAAACCACTGCTTGCGGTATATGCGACGCCGAGCCGAACGCACCAACGAGACAAACGTATCGTCTTATAGATTCCGTTCACCCTAAGTCCGACGTGCTGCGAAAGTACGCTGTCGTGCGTTTGGAGGCAGGTCAAGACCGGCCGGTATGCTCCTTTAAGGCAAGGATTCTCCGAGTGTCGAACGCCCGAGGGTAGCCTATTTCGAAAACTTGGCGAGCAGCCGTGCTAGCGGATTGGTCGGCCCAGCATCCTTTAGCGCTTTCTGAGCCTTCTTGACGGCCTCTGCCGGGCGCTTACCGGACATCTTGGCCTGATGCGGCGGCGCCTTGCCGGACGGTTTCACCCCCGGTGTCGCCTTAGCTAATGGTTGCCTTGGCGGATTCACCCGCAGAGCTACGGCGTTCTGGAAGCCCGCGTCGTCTCCCGCCACCAGCTTCGGCAGGCCATCCGAGAACCCGCGTAACAGGTCGGCCAGCCACGTCTCCTCGGCCTTGGCGAAATCGCGCAGCACATATCCCGAGACCTTGTTCTTGTCCCCGGGATGACCGATCCCCAGCCGCACGCGAGCATAGTCCGCGCCGATATGGGCGTGGATCGAGCGCAGCCCGTTATGTCCGGCGTGACCGCCACCAAGCTTCACGCGGCATTTACCGGGTGCGAGGTCGAGTTCGTCGTGCACCACGATCACGTCGCCGGGCGGCACCTTGAGAAAACGCGCGGCCTCACCCACGGATCGCCCGGATTCGTTCATGTAGGTCATCGGCTTGAGCAGGATGACCCGCTTGTCGCCGATGCGAACCTCGGCGATCTCACCCTGGAATTTCGATCTCCAAGGCGTGAACCGATGCTGTTCGGCAGCCTCGTCCAGCGCCAGAAAGCCGATATTGTGCCGGTTCCCGGAATACTGCGCGCCCGGATTGCCCAAGCCCGCGATCAGGATCACAGGCCCGGTCGCGAAGATCTTGTCACGTTTTGGTTTCTTGCCGGGCTTTGCCGCCGCTTCAGCCGTTGGCTTCGCGGATCTTGTTGGCTGCGTCCTTGTCATAGGCGACGCCCTTGTCATCGAGAAGCTGGTCGAGCTCGCCCGAAATCGTCATCTCGGTGACGATATCGCAGCCGCCGACAAACTCCTGCTTCACATAGAGTTGCGGCGTGGTGGGCCAGTCGGAGAACTCCTTGATGCCCTGACGCAACTCGTCCGATGCCAGAATGTTCACGTCGTGAAAGTCGATGCCCATGTAGGTCAGGATCGAGGCGACGCGGGACGAGAACCCGCACTGCGGCATCGTCTTGTTGCCCTTCATGAACAACACCACGTCGTGGCCGTCGACATCCTTCTGGATCTGTTCCTTTGCGGCGGTCGTATCCAGCATCTCGTCTTCCTTTCAATCCGGGGCGCTGGTCGTTAGCGCCAGCGCGTGCAGAGGGGCGTCGGGCCCCTCAAGTATATCCTTCAAAGCGGCATTGACCATGCGCTGCTGCTGAACACGGTTCTTGCCGCGGAAACTTTCGTCGATCACGGTCGCCGCCCAGTGGTTGTCGTCGCCTGCAAGATCCCGGATCTCGACCTTCGCATCGGGAAACGTCGCCAGGATCAGGCGCTCGATCTCGGAGGCGGGTACAGGCATGGCGGCGTCCTTGGGCTTTTCGCTGCGCGAGATGTAGAGATTGCATTGCCTGCTGGCAAGCGATAGCGGGGCGCGAGCGCACGGGAGACAGGCATGGCGACACTCGGGGAACAGAACATCACCTGGCTGGAGGCGTACGAGGTCGATACGGTTTTCGGCATTCCCGGCGTTCATACGGTCGAGCTGTATCGCGGTCTCGCGGGCTCGACGATCCGTCATGTGACGCCCCGGCACGAGCAGGGTGCGGGTTTCATGGCGGACGGCTTTGCGCGGGTCACCGGCAAGCCGGGGGTTGCCTTCGTGATCACTGGGCCGGGGCTGACGAACATCCTGACACCTATGGCGCAGGCTTATGCCGACAGCGTGCCGATGCTGGTGATTTCGTCCGTCAACCGGCGTGAGGCGCTGGGCATGGGTGCGGGCGATTTGCACGAGGTTCGCAATCCCGGTCTGATGGCAGCGCAGGCGGCAGCGTTCTCGCATCTGCTGACGCATCCAGCGCAACTGCCGAGCGTGCTGGCGCGAGCCTGGGCGGTGTTTGAAAGCGCGCGCCCGCGACCCGTGCACATCCAGATCCCGCTGGACATGCTGTCAGAGCCGATGCCTGAGATCGCGGTTGTGAGGCCAGCGCAGATTACGCCGCCCGATCCGGCTCCGCACACTCTCGATCAGGCCGCGGCGACCCTGGCGAACGCGGAATGCCCCTTGATCCTCGCCGGAGGCGGCTGTTCGGACAGCGCTGCACTGGCGGGCCTGGCTGAGACTCTGGATGCACCCGTCGCAATGACCGTCAACGCGCGCGGGCTGTTGCCGCCGAACCATCCGTTGGGACTCGCTGCCAGTCCGACATTGAGTTCCGTCCGGGACGCGATCCGTGCCGCCGATGTGGTGCTGGCGCTTGGCACGGAGGTCGGACGGACTGACTATGATATGAACGATCAGTCTTCTGTCGAATTCGATGGCACCCTGATCCGCGTCGATATCGACCCGAACCAGATGATGCTGAACGCGATACCGGACCAGGCAATCGTCGGAGATGCGGATGCAGTTTCGAGAGCGTTGCAGAAGCGCATTGAGGCACCGCGGGTATCGGGTGGGGCCGAACGTGCAGCGAAAATCCGCGATGCAGCCTGGGAGGAGATCGGTCCGGACTACCGCAGCCTCGTTGGTTTCCTGAACGTGATCCGCAATACATTGCCCGAAGCGGCGGTCTTCGGGGACAGCACCAACGCGATCTACGCCGGAAACATGGCTTACAACGCGAACGCCCCGCGCCAGTACTACAATGCCGCTACCGGGTACGGGGCCTTAGGCTACGGTCTACCAGCCGCGATCGGAGCCGCGCGTGGAACGGGCACCCCGGTCGTCTGTATCGCCGGTGACGGCGGCGTCCAGTTTTCGCTGACCGATCTGGGTACGGCGGTCGAGGAACGACTGCCGCTGATTCTGATCATCGTGAACAATCAGGGCTATGGCGAGATCAAACACTGGATGGAGCGCGCTCAGATCAAGCCCGTGGGCGTGGACCTGCACACGCCGGATTTCGTCATGATCGGCAAGGCATATGGGGCCGAGGCGATGTCGCTTTCGGATCTCGCGGACCTCCCCGGTTTGCTGCAAGAAGCTGCCAACCGGAATGGCCCCACGCTAATCGAAATCGACGAAACGCTGATCCTCAAGAACTGAGTTGAGGTCGCCGATCTAGCTTGCCAGCATCCGCTCAACGATTTCGCGCGTGTTCTTCGACAGATCCTTGGTATCCGCCATGCGTTGCATCTGGGCGCGCATCAGGGTCTGGCGATCCGCCGTGTACCGCCCGCAGGTCTCATAGATGCCCGCCAGTCTCGCCGTCGTTTGCGGGTTCAGCGCATCCAGCTTGAGCAGCCAATCGGTGACGAACGCGTAGCCTGAGCCGTCCGGCGCGTGAAATGCGACAGGGTTGGCCATGGCGAAGACGCCGATGAGCGAGCGAAACTTGTTCGGGTTCTTCCAGTCGAAGCTCGGATGCTCCGTCAGTGCGTCAACCTTGCCAAGAACGCCGTCGACAGGTGCCGAGGCCTGCAACATCAGCCACTTGTCGACCACAAGCAGGTCGTTTTCCCATTTCGCATGGAATTGGTCGAGCGCCGAATTTGCCCCCGGCGCCCCATTGTGGACCAGTTCGCGCAAGGCGGCGAGCGACATCGTCATGTTTTCCGCGGTGTCGAACTGCGTCTGAGCGAGCGCAATACCGTCCGACGATGCTCCCGCAAGCAAGGACAGGCACCGGTTGGCAAGGGCACGCTTTCCGGCGGGCTCGGCATCGGGCGCATACGGTTCCGGCACATCCATCGTATCGTAGGTGCTGCGCAGTGGTTCGGACAGGACAGTCCCGAGAGCCGTCCTCATCGCCTTCACCGCTGCGTGCACCGCGGTCGGATCAACAGGCACCTCGCGTGAGGCAAGATCGGCCGACACCTCGTCGATCGACGGCGCATCCAGCACGAGCGCCTTGAACGCAGGATCGAGCGACGAGTCTGCAAGCACGTTGCCGAGCGCGGCTGTCCACGCCTCGGGCACGTCGGCACCCGCCATCACCCGGTCAGCGATATCGAGGCCCAGGGCACGCCCGGCCTCGGCCCGGTTGAACGGATCGGTGTCATGCGCCAGCAGGACCAGCAAGTCCTCGGACGCGAGCGGCGGTTCCAGACTGATGGGCGCCGAGAAGCCGCGGAGCAACGATGGTACCGGTTGAGATGGCAGGCCCGAGAACCTGAAAACCTGCTCGGCCTTGGTCAGCTCGAGCACCTCGGTCGGCATCAGTTCCTCGCCGTCGCGCGCGATGAACCCCGCCGTGACCGGGATCACATGTGGGGCCTTTTCGGCCTGACCGGGCGTATCCGGCACCTGCTGCGCCAGCGTCATCGTGTAGACGCCGTCGATCTCGTCCCAGTCCTCCGACATCTGGACCTTTGGCGTCCCCGCTTGCCGATACCAGAGCGCGAACTGCGAGAGATCACGGCCCGTGGCGTCCTCGAACACTTTCAGCCAGTCCTCGATGGTGCAGGCCTGTCCGTCGTGGCGTTGGAAATACAGATCGGTGCCCTTGCGGTAGGCCTCCGGCCCGATCAGCGTATGCAGCATCCGGATGACCTCGGCGCCCTTCTCGTAAACCGTGGCCGTGTAGAAGTTATTGATCTCTATGTATTCCTCCGGGCGCACTGGGTGTGCCAAAGGGCCGGCATCCTCGCGGAACTGGCGGGCGCGGAGTTGCGCGACCTCGCCGATCCGGTGCACCGCCGCCGAGCGCTCATCCGACGAGAATTGCTGGTCGCGAAAGACGGTCAGCCCTTCCTTCAGGCAGAGCTGGAACCAGTCACGGCAGGTGATCCGGTTGCCGGTCCAATTGTGAAAGTACTCGTGCGCGATGATGGCCTCTATCAATTCGAAATCGCGGTCGGTCGCCGTTTCGGGCGACGCCAGAACGTATTTCGAGTTGAAGATGTTGAGCCCCTTGTTCTCCATTGCGCCCATGTTGAAGTCGTCGACGGCGACGATCTGGAAGAGGTCGAGATCGTACTCGCAGCCATAAGCCGTCTCGTCCCAGCGCATCGAGCGTTTCAACGCATCCATCGCGAAGGCGCACTTCGTCTCGTCGCCCGGTCGGACCCAGATCCTAAGCGACACATCGCGCCCGGAAGCTGTCGTGAAGGAATCCTCGAAGCTCACAAGGTTCCCGGCAACAAGCGCAAACAGATAGCTGGGCTTCGGGTGCGGATCGTGCCACTCGGCAAAGTGGCGCCCGCCGGGCAGGCGGCCCGTTGCGGTCGGATTACCGTTCGACAGGAGGATCGGCGAGTCGACGATGTCCGCCTCGATGCGGACGTCGAACACGGTCATCACGTCGGGCCGGTCGGGGTAGAACGTGATCTTGCGGAAGCCTTCGGCCTCGCACTGTGTGCAGTACATGCCCTTGGACTGATAAAGCCCCTCAAGCTCGGTGTTGCTGGTGGGATCGATCTCGACCTCGCACTCCCAGGTGAACGCATCGGGCAGGGCGCCGGGCAACGTGAGCCCCTCGGCATCGGTGATGCAGTCAGCCGTCACATCGCGTCCGTCAACGGCGGCCGAGACCAGCGTCAACTTGCGCCCGTGCAGATGAAAATCGCCGCCTTCGCCCTTGCGGAACCGGATCGTGGACCGAACACGCGTCGCCGACGGTGCGAGGTCGAAAACCAGTTTGACATGGTCGATCTGCCAGTTTGGCGGACGGTAATCGATCAGACGGGTGGGAGTCTGCTCGGGGCTGACGTCAGTACGCATCAACGGACCTTTCTTCCTTTGATTGCGCGATGATAGCGCGGCACGCGGGGCCTTCCTAGCGGCTTTCCCCTGAGCTATGGAGACGCGGTTCCCGCCTGACAGCTTGCCGATCGCAGGTAAGCACACAGCACGAGTTGAGATGGCCCGCTCCAGGAAAAAGAAATCGAAAAAGAAGACTCAGGATCGGCCGTGGCTCGTCTGGAGCGCGCTGGTGATCGTCGGCGCGGTCCTGATGCGTCTGGCGGTCAATTCGCTTGGTCTTGTGCCCGTCCATTTCGATGAGGCGCAGTACTGGGCGTACGGACACGAACTCGCCGCTGGGCACTTCTCCAAACCGCCGCTGGTCGGCTGGCTGATCCTGATCGCGACCGAACTGGGCGGTGACACGACGTTCGCGCTGCGCATCTGGGCGGTGATCAGCCACGCCGTCGTCGCCGGGATGATCTTTCTGACGGGACGTGCGCTGTTCGACGGGCGCACGGGATTCTGGGCGGCGGCGGGTTACACCGTGGCGCCGGGCGTCAGCGTATCAGCGATGATCATGTCGACCGACCCGGTGATGATGATGGGCTGGGCGGTCGCCCTGTATGCCTGGGTCCGCGCTGCGCAGGCGAAGTCTCCTCCGGTCTGGTGGGCGGTCTGCGGCCTGGCGCTCGGGGCCGCGATGTTGGCGAAATACACGGCGCTGGCCTTCGCCGGAGGCATGATCGGTTACGGGCTGCTCTCTCTGCGTTCGTGGGATTGGCGGGGAGCAGCGATCGTCGCACTGGCGGCGTTTCTGGTGTTTTCGCCTAACCTGATCTGGCAGATCGACAACAGTTTCCACACCGTCTCTCACGTTGCCGAGGACGCCGCGCCCGGAGGCAGCCTGTTCAACCCAGGAAAGTTCGCCGAGTTTTTCGGCGCGCAATTCGGGGTCATCGGCCCGGTCTGGTTCGTCGCGATGCTCGTGGTGCTGTGGAAGCGCAAGAGTTGGATTGGCGACTGGCGCATGCGTTTGCTCGCGTGGCAGGCCTTCCCTTTGCTGATCGCGATCACCGCACTGAGTCTCACGACGCGGGCGCATGCCAACTGGGCGGCGCCGGGATACATCGCCGGATCGATCATGGCGGCGCATTGGCTGCTGTCGCGCAAGTGGTTCAACGCATTGAAATGGCAGAGTATTATCGGAGTGGCTGGCGCGACCGCCGTCTTCGCCATGGCCGTTGTCTACGGGATGTCGGCGAACGACCTGCCGCGTGGGCCGGATCCATTCAAGAAAATGCGGATATCGGAGCCGTTTTGTGAGCCAGCGCTGGCGGCGATGGGAGCCGAGGGGGCGGATGTGCTGTTATCGACAGACCGGCGCCGTCTTTCGGAGTGCATGTTCCTGGGCGGTCTGAGCTTCGACCAGATCGCCGTGTGGAACCCGGACCTCAATCCGAAGAACCATCACGAGCTCGTCGCAACGCTGTGGCCAGGCGACCATCGCCGCATGGTTCTGGCGATCATCGGCACTGCGGAAGCTGCCGCGGAGATCGTAGAATATTTTGATTTTGCTCAGGAAATCGAGACGGAGACGTTCGCGACGCACGCCAACCGACAGTACACCTACACGCTCTGGTCGGTCGAAGGTTTCCGGGATTACTGACGACCGACATACCGCCGCCGAGTCGGCCGCGAAAGACTTCAAGCGTCAGGAAATCGGGTTGGACCATCGTATTGCGGGCGGCGCAAATTCTTGCGGATCACACGCTCTGCATGGCGCAGAATGCTGCCCTGCGCGGGGGACGTTAACTCCATCGACGCCCGGATTTCAGGCGTATGGCTCGCGTATGGCACCTGTATGGCTCGCGTATGGCAGGCGTATGTATAGAAAGTCGGTTTGAAGAGGTTAACGGCGCCGCGCCGGTTTAGGCCGAGCGTTCGCAACAGTGCTGCATCCGCAACAGAATCGGCGTGACGGACTTCGACTGCTTGATCCGGCGGTGCGCGACCTGATACGGGCCACCTCCTCGGAGAGAGAGAGAGACATGTTCTCCAGATTGCACTTCGCAGCCTTGCGTCCTCCGCACGCGGCCTGAGTACGCCGCAGGCGGTAACGCCCTTTCTGAAATTCTGACAAACGGGCGCGCGGGTATCGACCCCGCGCGGAAGAGAACATGCATTTTCGGTTTGTCGTCCGGGACCGCGATGAGGTGTGCGGTCTGGAACTTGGATTCTTTCAACGTGCCTACTCAGTGAGGAATGGTGAGATTGACGCTCCGCCATGGGTCCGCGATCAGTTGCGGTTGGAACTTGGCTGGTTCAACCTGCACCTCGATGTGCCGGAGCGCTTTGGCCGCAGTGCCGGGAGACGGGGATGGATCCGGGGCATCTGCTGGTTTCGTCCCGAGGCACATCAAGCAATTGATCGGGCGCGCTACGTTGCGTGGCTGATGACCGAGGCGGAGGTGCCGGTCGAGGAGATCCGGCGTTCTTGCCCAGGCGAAGTGATCTGGCAGGATCATCAGCAGGTCGTCGCCAAGCCGCCACGGGATCTGGCGAAGGCTTTCGGGTGAGCCATGGCGAACTGTGCAGAAATGGTGGCGGGCTGAATGCCGCCACAAGACGGGCGGCGGACTTGGAGGTTGCTGTCCACGAGTGGTGTTCTCAGGTTCTTTCCGCGCTATATGCGGTGCGAACGAGATTCTGCCCGGAGCCCCGATGCTGACTGTAATCTCCCCCGCCAAGCGGCTGGATCTGACGCCCGTTGACATGTCCTCGGCGACGGAACCGGCGTTCCAGAAGGACGCATACACGCTCGCCAAGGCGGCGCGCAGGCTAACGCAGGCCGATCTGCGCAAGCTGATGGATATCAGCGCCCCGCTCGCGAAGCTGAATCAGCAGCGGTTCAAGGCGTTCGCCGAAGAACCGGAAGAAGATTCCGTGAAGCCCGCCGCATTGGCATTTGACGGGGACACCTATCAGGGGCTGGAGGCGCGGACGCTGGACGAGGGCGACATGGCCTACGCCCAGCGGCGGCTGCGTATTTTGTCCGGCCTTTACGGTCTGCTGCGGCCGCTCGACCGGATCCAGCCCTATCGGCTGGAGATGGGCAGCAGGCTGGGCACGCGGGGCGCCAAGACGCTGTACGATTTCTGGCGCAAGAAGATCGCAGCGGCTCTGAACGAAGACGCTAAAGCCGAGGCCACGAGCCTGCTGCTGAACTGTGCGAGTCAGGAATATTTCGGGTCGGTCGATCTGGATGCGCTGAAGCTCGAGGTGATCGAGCCAGTATTCCTCGAACGCAAGGACGACAGCGAGAAGATGGTCAGCTTCTTTGCCAAGAAGGCGCGCGGCGCGATGGCGCGCTACGCGATCGAGACGCAGGCCGAGACTATTGAGGACCTCAAAGCCTTCTCGACCGGCGGGTATGAGTACCAGGCCGATGCATCGGAAGCGCATCGGCTGGTGTTTGTGCGGGACTATCCGGGGTAGGCGTGAAGTCTGGGCTATAGCGGCAGCGCTCGACCCCTCATTTATTGATCGATGCGAAGTGACGTTTGAGGGCGATATCGACGATCAGCGCGAGTGCGCGGTCGTAACTTCCTCGGCTGCGAATTGAGGCGACCATCGCGTCGGTGACTGCGATCATCTCGCGCATCAGTGTGCGGTTGTCGTCCCGGCCTGCGCCGATCAAGGCGCCCTCGATCTCGGTCCGCATCGCCGTTGCGAGGTTTTCGTTCACGTAGTGGCTCATCCAGGTTTCGGTCGCTTCACGGATGCATGCGGCGGGGGTCTCGGTTCCAGCGCATTCGTTCAGGACAAGATCCGAACAGGCGCTTGTGTCTTTCGGGCCGGCGATCAGAAGGCAGGTGTCCCAGTGTTGAGGTCGCTCCGGCTCCTTTGTCTGAGCCGATGCGTCCAGAGAACTCAAAAAAAAAATGTGAGGACTGCGATCAGCCCAATGGCGTTGATGCGAAAGGGGTTCCGCTGTTTTACACCAAATTGGTGCCTCGTATCATCGGTCGGGATTGAAAGGTCGCGTCGGCGCATGGAAGCCAGAATTTCGGAAGCCGAACGATGAAGTTTAAACCTTATGTGCAGCGCCGCCACTACGAAGTTAGAGAGCATAGTTCATCACGACGGAAATGGTTCCTACGGCCTGCGCGTCGCGCTGGCATTTTTCCGGGTTCGGATCCGCGCTGCACTTCCTGTCCGTCGCGATAGCTCCGTGGGTTAACGCGCGAACCATCCATTCGCGCTGCTTTGGGTCTTCGGGGAGAGCAGGCCCGTAGTTCTTCGAGATGGTTTCCAACTGCGTCTTCTCGCGTCGAAAACAATACTCGGCTGATCCGAAAACCGCTTCGCAGTCCGAATGAAACAATCCGATACAGTCTTC
Source organism: Pseudomonadota bacterium (assembly GCA_039184865.1). GTDB lineage: Bacteria > Pseudomonadota > Alphaproteobacteria > Rhodobacterales > Rhodobacteraceae > Thermohalobaculum. The sequence continues at coordinate 34,424 of JBCDAV010000019.1, forward strand.
GGCATGTCCAGCCGCACCGGATTCGAGGAGGCAGGACTCAAGGGATTCCAAATCATCTCTGTACGATCTGAGCCTGCTGATCAGTTGAGGGTCGGTGTCGCGAACCAATCGAAGCCACGCGGTTTCTGCTTTGTTCCGACAAGACTTCCGATCTGCTGCTGCGGACACGCATCGTGAGACTTCTAATCCGCGATCTGCGCGCAGGTCTGCACTCGTCACGGATGGGTACTTCCTTTGCAAGTCTGTGAAGACCTCGGTTCGCATGTTTCGCCGAAGCTTTCCGCTGGCAATTGAACAAGCCCGGAGCCAGTCCCGACCCCGATCCAGCTTGCAGGCGTTCGAAGTTAGTTCGCTGCATCCGATGCGATCGTTGCCCGATTGCGCGACACAGCTCTCGAAATTGCTTTGCACATGGTCTTCAGCCGGTTGCGCGCCGCAGCCGGAGGCCGCCAAAGCGAACACGAGAAGAAGCGCCCTCACGCCGTTGCCGCGAACAGCTCCCGGCCGATCAGCATGCGGCGGATCTCCTGTGTGCCAGCACCGATCTGCATCAGCTTGGCGTCGCGCATGATCCGCTCGACCGGGTTGTCGCGCAGGTAGCCTGCACCGCCCATCGCCTGAACGGCCTCGACCGATTGCTCCATCCCCTGGTCCGAGGCGAACAAGCAGCAGGCGGCGGCGTCCTGGCGGGTGACCTCGCCGCGATCGCAGGCAGCCGCGACGGCGTAGACATAGGCGCGGCTGGCGTTCATCGCGGTGTACATGTCGGCGATCTTGCCCTGCATGAGCTGGAAGCTGCCGATCGGCTGGCCGAACTGCTCGCGCTCATGAAGGTAGGGCATGATGGTGTCGAGGCAGGAATGTATGAGACCGACGCTGATCGAAGCGAGCACAGTGCGCTCGTAGTCGAGGCCGGACATCAGGACGGCGACGCCGCGGCCTTCCTCGCCGAGCACATTCTCGAAGGGCACCTCGCAATCCTCAAAGATCAACTCGGACGTGTTCGATCCGCGCATCCCGACCTTGTCGAGTTTCTGGCCGGTCGAGAACCCGGTCATCGCCTTTTCGATCAGGAAGGCGGTGATACCGCGCGAGCCTGCGTCGGGATCGGTCTTGGCGTAGACGACGAGCGTATCGGCGTCCGGCCCATTGGTGATCCAGAACTTGTTGCCGTTGAGGCGGTAGTGGTCGTTGCGCTTTTCGGCGCGCAGTTTCATCGAGACGACGTCCGAACCGGCGCCCGGCTCCGACATCGCCAGCGCGCCGACATGCTCGCCCGAGCAAAGGCCGGGGAGGTATTTTTGCTTCTGTTCCTCGGTGCCGTTCAGGCGGATCTGGTTGACGCAGAGATTCGAGTGCGCGCCGTAGGAAAGCGAGATCGAAGCCGACGCGCGCGCCAGTTCCTCGACGGCGATGCAGTGGGCGAGATAGCCCATGCCGGAGCCGCCGTAGTCTTCCTCGACCGTGATGCCGAGCAGGCCCATTTCGCCCATTTCGCGCCAGAGTTCGTGCGGGAAGTCGTTGTCGGCGTCGGTCTTCGCGGCGAGCGGTGCGACGCGCTCCTGGGCAAAGCGGTGAACGGCCTCGCGCAGCGCCTCGATCTCGTCGGCGAGGCCGAACTTCATGCTGGCGTGAAACATGCGGTCTCCTGGTGTTCGGGTTTGGCGGCGGTGCCGGCGAGGCCAGCGACCATGCTGATATAGAGCTTTTCGACGTCCGTGCGGTCGAGCGTGCCGCCGTCGCGGTACCAGACCGGCAGTCCGTTCAGCATGGCGATCAGGGCGCGGGCGGTGACGCGCGGGTCCTGCGGGCGGAAGTCGTCATTGGCGATGCCGGCGGCGATGATCTCGGCGATCTCGTATTCGTAGCTGCGGCGCAGGTCCTCGATCACGGTGAAGTTCGCGGCGTCGAGGCTGCGCAGTTCCATGTAGCTGAGAAACAGGCTGTCGGGCCGGTCGAGGTGATAGCGGATGTGGAACCGCGCGAAAGCGTCGAGGCGGTCCGGTGGCGGTCCGGTTTCGGGCGGCCGGGCGGCTCCCCAGGCCGTCAGAAGATCGTCCATGTGGGTGCGCAGGAGGTCGAACAGGATTGCCTGCTTGGTCGGGAAGTAGCGATAGAGCGCGGCGGCGCCGACGCCGACCTCCTCGGCCAGCCGGCGCATCGAGACGGCCTCGTAACCGACGCGGGCGATCAGCCTGCGTGCGGCGGCGCGGATTGCCTCGCGCGTGCGGGCTCCGTCTGATCCTGTGCGGCGTGCCATGCGACTACTCTTCCTCCCCGGCGCACGTTAAGTGAACGAGCGTTCAATTCAAGCGCAAAGAGCAGGGCGTGGCGAGGTTCGCCATGCAATGCGATTTCTGCGGGCAGTGCTTTGGGCGCGGCGCGGGCGGTGGTAGACTGGGCGATATCCATCGGTGATCGAGGCGTGAGACATGCTCCGGGCTGTGCTTGTTCTTCTCTGTCTGCAGTTTCTGGTCTGGCCGGTTCAGGCAGCGCAGCGGGTTGCGCTGGTCGTCGGCAACGGGGCGTACACCCAGGCGGGTCCGCTGAAGAACCCGGCGAACGATGCGCGGGCGATTGCCGGCAAGCTGGAAAGTCTGGGCTTTCGGGTGGTGACCGGGATCGACCAGACGATGGATCAGATGCGCCGGTCGCTCTACGAGTTCGCGCAGGTCGCCGAGGGGGCCGATCTGGCGCTGTTTTTCTATGCCGGTCACGGCGTTCAGGTCGGCGGACAGAACTATCTTCTCCCGACAGATGCCAAGCTTGCGGCCGAGATCGATCTGGACTTTGCGACCATCCAGATGGATCTGGTCTTGAAGCAGCTCGACCGGGCGGCGAAGACGAAGATCGTGATCCTCGATGCGTGCCGGGACAATCCGTTCGCGGCAGAACTGGCGCGGTCGATGGGCTCGACCCGGTCGGCAGCACTGGGCCGCGGGTTGGCCGAGATCAAGGCCTCCGGCGGCTCGCTGATCGCCTTTGCGACCGATCCCGGGAATGTCGCCTATGACGGCGAGGGCAGTCACAGCCCGTTCACCGAGGCGCTGCTGCAGCACATGGACACGCCGGGGCTGGAGATAAACTCGCTGATGCAGCGGGTGAGGACAGATGTGTTCCGCCAGACCGGCGAGAAGCAGCGACCCTGGACAACGACCTCGCTGATCGGCGAGGTGTTCCTGTCCGATCCGGTCGAGCCGGAAAAGCAACCCGCGAAACAGACGGAAAGCCAGAGCGCGGCGGTGGCGGCCGTGCCGACGGTGCAGGCGCCCCAGGTTCCGCGCAGCGACAGCACGCTGGAGATCGCGGTCTGGCAAGCGGCTGAGGCAGGCGGCACGGCCGAGGACTTCCAAGCCTATCTCGACCAGTTCCCCGAGGGCGCATTTTCGGGACTTGCGCGGACCCGGATCGACCGGCTGGCGACGGCGGGCGGACAGGCGGCAACCGCGCAACCGGCCCCTCAACCCCAGCCGCAACCCGCTGGTCCCGCTGCAGGCACTGCGTTCACCGAAGAAGCGCTGGATCTCGACCGCACCGACCGGCGCGCGATCCAGCGCCGTCTGAAGCTGGCGGGGCACGACCCGAGCGGGGTCGACGGGATCTTCGGACCGGGCTCGCGCCGTGCGATCTCGTCCTGGCAGAGCGGTGCCGGGTTCCCGATCACCGGATATCTCGATGCCGATCAACTCAATGCGCTGGAAGAAGAGACCGAGGCGGCCTTCGTCCGATACCAGGCAGAGGCTGCACGCAAGAAGGCTGCAGCCAAGAAAAACTCGGCCTTCCGCGCGCAGGCCTATTGCGCCCAGACCGGTGTGACCGGGTACGGCAACGGGCCCGACCGGGATACGGCACTCTACAATGCAGCGCTTGACTGCGTGAACCGGGGCGGCATTCCTAATTGCTGCGCCTACGGAGCGCGCAATCTGAACTAACGCGGACCCGGATCTCTCCGGCAGATATCATGACAGACCCCGAGGCGGCGCAACCCGTGCCCGTCCGCACAGCCCTGATCGTGCTGGCCGTCGCCTATTTCTTCGTGGGCGCGACCTCTCTCGGCGTGATCGGACTGGTCGCGGAGATGAGCGCGGGCCTTGGCGTGCGCGAGTCTGCGATTGCCGGTCTCGTGACGATCTTCGCTGTCTGTTACGCGGTCTCGGCGCCGGTGGCGCAGGCCGTTCTAGGAGGCATCGCGCGGCGTCGGCTGATCGCTGCGGGTGTCACGCTAATGGCGGTGTCGTGCTTTATCTGCGCGATCGCGCCGGACTATTTGACGGCAGCGGCGAGCCGTGTCGGCATGGCGCTGGGCGCTGCGATCACCGGGCCGACGGCATCGGCGGCCGGGGCGGCCATGGTGCCGCCGGAACAGCGCGCGCGGGCGCTGGCGGCGGTGTTCACCGGGCTGACGGTCGCCTCGGTCCTCGGCATGCCGCTGGCCAGTTTTCTCGGTCAGACCTTCGGGTGGCGCGTTGCGTGGGTGATCATGGGGCTTGCCGCGTTGGCGACCGCTCCGGTCGTGCTGCGGGTCATGGACGACGACAACCGCGGCAGCCGCGCGACCCTGTCCGTGCTGCTTTCGGTGCTGCGCGACCGGGCCCTTGCGCTGTCGATTTCGACCACCGCGTTGCAACTGATGGGCCAGTTCATCACCTACGGGCTTCTCGCGGTCTGGCTGGTGCAGGTCGCCGAAGCGCCGCATCATCTGGTGCCGCTGCTGCTGTTCTGCTTCGGGATCGGCGGGGTGCTGGGAAACCAGGTCTCCTCGGTGATCGCAGGGCGGCTCGGACCCGAGGGAACCGTGACCGCCTGTCTGGTGACGGTGATCCTCGCGCTGGCGACGCTCTGGCTGCTACCGCCGGTGCTCTGGCTGATCGTGCCGACCATGATGATGTGGTCGGCAGCAGGGCTGATGGTGATGGCGCCGCTGCAGACCCGCCTGGTGCGCCTGGACCCCGGCAAGTCGAACCTGTCGCTCGCCCTGAATGCCTCGGCGGTCTATGTCGGCATGTCGGTCGGCTCGGCGGTCAGTGCCGCGGCCTACGAGACGGTGGGCATCTCGGTGCTTCCGCTCCTAACGGCGGTCGGTATCGCGATGGCGCTGCTGGCGTTCCGAGCATCGCTGGTGCGTTGAACGAGAAGCTCTTCGCGCTAAACCGCAGTGGGCAAGTTCCTGCCGTTTTGACAAAGGGGAGTCCGTGGAGCAGATCGGGCCCAATCCCAAGCTGATCCTGCGCCAGTACGGCGCGCCGATGACGCTGCGCGATGCCGAGACAGCACTCGGTCGGTTGCGCCGAGCGCGCCCGGAGCTGTTCGACGCTCCGACGCCTGACGGATATCTGCGCGGCATCGACTACTACCGGGCCGAGGATCTGCTGACGGTCTTCCGCCAGGCATCGAACCTGTTCTTTCATGCCCACGGACGGTTCCCCGATCTGATCACGCCGCACGCCACGATCGACGGTTTCTTCGCGATGAAGTTCTTCGAGCCAGTGCGACTGCCGGGGCCGGGTGACAAGCTGACGGTGCCGGACTACCTGTCGCCCGAGACGCTGGCCGCGGTCGGTCTTCCCAAGCGGCCCTGGGTCTCGCTTGACGCCGAGCTGCCACCGGACGATGCCGTGCCGGCCGGGCGCTACCTCTACAAGTTCGCGTCCGGCAACAGCATGCAGGTGGCGCTGGAATGGCCACTCGCGCCGGCTGAACGTGCACGCATCGAGGCCGAAGCGGCGCGCTGGTCACAGGCGAAGTTCGGTTTGCGCTGGGGCGAGTGGTGGTACAGCGTGGCGCCGCCGCGCTACTTCCTGGAGGAGGACCTCACGCAGCAGATGACCGGCCGGCCCGAGGTGCGGATCTTCGTCCGCGACGGCCGGGTACAACTGTTCTGGATGACTTTCGAAACCGATTCCGAACCGAAGCGTCAGCGCCTGTTCAACGCCGATCTGGAAGTGCTGCACGCGGAGTCGAAAGAGGGCCGGATCGCGGTCGACGATCCTCCGCCGGAACAGGCCGCGCTGATGCTGCGTGCGGCGGCCGAGATCGGGCGCCATTTCGGCGTGGTCCGGGTCGACTTCATGAACGTGCCGGGGCCGCATCCGATTATCGGTGAGGTCACGCTGTGCCACAACAACGCGATCATCCCGTTCCAGCCGCGCCGGTTCGATCAGGCGCTGTATCTGAAGCTGTTCGGCTGACGCGCTTCTGGTTCGCGGAGCGCGCTCAACGTCGTCACTCCTTGGCGACCCTGCCGTCCACGGTCTTCAGGATGATGTCGTGCGCGGCACTCTGGACCTTGCCGGTCGCTGCGCGGACCCGCGCCATTGCGGCATCGAGCGCGGCGCGGTCGACGGGTTCTTCCGCCGCGATCCTGAGCATCTCGCTGCGCTGGAGCTTGAGGTCATCCGCCAGCGCCCGCAGCACTGGGCGTTCGGCGCGCAGCGCTTCGGCATAGGTCCGGCGCAGGTCCCTCGGCATTTCGGCGAGCGCGCCCGGCGCGAACCAGCCACGGTCGGCGAGGCGCAGTCCGACGCCGATGACCACGGCGTTCAACAGAAGCGAAATGCAGGCAACCGCGATGAAGGCAATGCGGAATATCCGGCGCCCGGTCATTGCCCGGTCCCCGCTACGGTCGGCGCAAACGGATCCGGTGCTGCGTCAGTGATGCCGAAGGCAAGCGCGAGGATCTGATCGTCCGCGCCCTGAGTGGTGAGATCGGGCAGTGCATAGCCCGCAGCGCCCGCGGCAAGCATCAGCGCTGCAAAGCTGGCAAGCGCCAGATTGGGCGAAAGGCCGGGCAGGGGTATGAGAGCCGGGCGCGGAGCGGCGTCGATGCGGCTGAGCACCTTATAGTAGGTGCCCACCTCGTCGGTCGGCGCGGCGCTGGCGGCGCGCACGAGCGCATCGAGTTCCTTGTCCCGGTCGTCTTTGGGATGGGTCATGACGGCATCTCCTCGCTCTCGGCGATGGTCTTGCGAAGCGTGCGGCGGGCGCGGACGAGCAACTGCTCGACTGCGCCGTTGCTAACGGCCATCGCGGCGGCGACTTCGGTCGTGTCTAACTCGGCGACGGCGCTGAGCAAAAGGGCCATGCGCTGGCGCGCCGGCAGGTCCGCGATGGCGCCGCGCACATGGGCCAGCTCGCGGCGGCTCTCAAGCCGATCCGCAGCGCCGGGCTGCGGATCGGCGATCTCGACGGGGGGATCGTCGAGACCTATGAAGCGGCGCAACGACGTGCGCCGCTGGCGGTCGATGCAGATGTTGACCGTGATCCTGTAGAGCCAGGTCTTTACGCGCGCCCGCGCCGGGTCGTATTTCTGCGCGTGACGCCAGACTCGCAGAAACACGTCCTGCATCACCTCGTCGGCATCCTCCGGGTTTCCGAGGAAGCGGGTTGCAACAAGCGTCAGGCTACGCCCGTGCAGCGCGATCAGTTCGCCCAGCGCGCGGCGGTCGCCGCGCGCGATGGCCGACATCAGGTCGGCGGAATGGGCTTGTGTTCGGTCTGACACGGATCGATGGGTGACTTGCAGCAACCGGTTGCCGTGGAGTTTACCAGCGGATGGCCCGACGTGCCCGTGGCCGGTAGGCGCGCGGGGCGGGCGCGGCGCGGTAGCGGGTCGCCGCGTTGCCATCCGAGTCGGTTACGGTGTTGGCGGATCTGGCACCCCACGGGCCGCGCCGGGTCACGCGCTGCCCGCTGGCACTCTGGCCATCGGCTCCCGTCACCGAGTAGTCGCGCTGGCAGGTTCCGCCGCCGGAGCAGCTGACCGTGCCGGTCGAGCTGCCGCCGTTCGTGCCGCTTCGGTTGATCGTGAACCCCGTATCGGCGTCATAGCTGCGATCAACCGTGCCGTTCGGGCCGCTGCGGCTCCATTCCTGCCCGAGGGCGGCTCCAGCCGTCAGAGTCGCAAGCATCAGCGCCGCGAGGTCGGTTGTTCCCGGTCGTGTCATCAGGCTCTCCTGTGGCTGTGTCATTTCAACGGGTCGGCTGGACGAACCGGTCGCGCACGAGTGCGATTTCCTCGGCGCTGGCGATGCCGTCACCGTCGCGGTCGATCCGCTCGAACATCGGGTTGCTGGCCATGAACTCGGCCTCGCTCAGCGCGCCGTCGCCATCGAGATCGAGACGTTGCGAGGTCAGCGTCATCATCGCGTCGGCCATTCGGGCCATCGCGGCAAGACGGTTGCGGGCGCTTTCCATCTCGTCGCCGGAGATGACCTTGTCGGCGTTGCGGTCGAGGCGGGCGAACATCGCGCGGCGGGCTTCGGTGGCCTCGGCGCGGCTGATGGCACCGTCGTTGTTGGCATCGGCGCGGGCGAGCCCGCCCATGGGTTGGGCGCTGGCGGACACAGCGACGATCACGGCGCAGCAGGCAAGCGAAGCGGCGACGTAGGTGCGGATTGTGGTCATGTCGAAGTCTCCTCTTTGAACGAGCGTTCGGTTGCTCGTTCATTGGTACGGAGGCTTCGCGGGTGCCCTACGCGGTCCCGGCGATTTTTCTGCGCCGATCAGTCGTGCGGGATCATCCCGAGGGCGGCATCGAGCGCGAGTTCGTATCCGCGTGCGCCGAAACCGGCGATGATGCCGTTCGCCACGGGCGATACGTAGGAGTGGTGTCGGAACGCTTCGCGCGCATGCGGGTTGGAGAGGTGCAGCTCAACAATCGGGATCTTCAGCATCCGGAGCGCGTCGTGCACGGCAACTGAGGTGTGCGTGTAGGCGGCTGGGTTGATGATCAGGGCCGCGGCCTCGGTCCGTGCGGCCTGGATGTGCTCGACCAGTTCGCCCTCGAAGTTCGTCTGGCGCAGAACGACCTCGTAACCGGTTCTCTGCGCGCGCTCGGACAGGCGCCCGGCGATGTCCTCTAGCGTGTCAGAGCCGTAGATCTCGGGCTCGCGATGGCCGAGCAGGTTGAGATTGGGCCCGTTCAGGACATGGATCGTTTTGGTCATCGGTCTCGCTCCGGCAGGACGACGCCCGGCTGTATCAGGAGCGGTCAGGTGCTGTCCAGCGGGCCGTCCCCGGCGTTTGCCGGGACGGTCGGGCGCGCGCGGACCCCGCGATTAACCCGACCTTAGACCGGTTCTGCCTAAGGTCATGCCGGGGTGAGCCGCGTGGAGGGCTGTTTCGCGGATGGATGGAAGTGCGCACATCGCATCGGCTGATCAGTCGCTACTGGCGCCTTTGCTGAAGGCGCTCGACGAGGGCGTCGTCATCGTCTGCGCCGACGGGTGCATCCTTGCCGCCAACGGACAGATCTTCACGACCCTCAACGTTGATCCCAACGTCGATCTGACAGGCATGCATGTGCGCGATACGATTGCGCTGCACGGTGATCTGATCGGTCTCTCCGGCGATGAACTCGACCGCGAGATCCATATCCGATCCAAGCTGATCCTCGGCGGCTACCATGACGGCGGCGCGTTCTCCAGCAGGCGGGACCTACGCGACGGTCGAAAGATCGAGATGCGCCGCATTCCAATGGACGAGGGCGGCGCGATCATCACGGTGCGCGATGTCACGGCGGAGACCTCGCTCGCGCGGAAGACCAAGCAGTTCGAAACGGTGATCGAGAACACCGAAGACGGCGTCTTCCAGATGGACGGCAGCGGCCGGATCGAATTGTTCAACCAGCGCATGGCCCAGTTCTACAGGTTCGAGGACGCCGATATTCGGGTCGGCGACCACATCTCGAAGTTCATCCGCCATCTGCTGCGCATCGCCGAGATGGACGGTGAGGCGCTCGAGACCTTTCTGAGCATCGACGAGCGAAACTCGGGCCTCGACCGCCCGCTGATCCGCAATCAGGTCATCCGCACGACCTGGGGTAACATCTTCGAGGTGACCCGCGTGACGCTTCCTGGCGGCGGGGTGATGGCGACCCACCGGGACATCACGCAGATCCACGAACGGCAGCGCCTGCTGGAGGTCGCGAAGTTCGAGGCCGAGGACATGAGCCGCCTGAAGTCGGAGTTCATCGCCCGCGTGACCCACGAACTGCGCACGCCGATGCACGGTGTCCTGGGGATCGCGGCATTGCTGGAACAGTCCGATCTCGACGAGACACAGCAGCGGTTCCTGGCGACGCTGAGGCGTTCGGGGCTGCACATGATTGACCTGATCGACGGTCTGCTGACGATTTCGACGCTGGAGACGGGTGACCTGATACTTGATGCACAGCCGTGCGATCTCGAACTGATCCTGCGCGACAGCTTCGAGATGGTTCGACCCAAAGCGGTGGAAAAGGGCATCGAGCTGGATCTGAGGCTGGATCTCGATGCGCCCGAGGTCGTTGCCGACGCGACGAGGCTGACGCAGGTCATCATCAATCTTCTGACCAACGCCGTGAAGTTCACCGATCAGGGAACGGTCGGCTTGTCGGCCAGGGCTATGCCCGCGAACGGCTGCAGCGCGGTCACGATTGAGGTCTGCGATACCGGCTGCGGGATCGCTTCGGACAAGCTGGAGGAGATCTTCGCGAAGTTCAGCCAGATCGATACCGGCCGCGGCGCCCGCAGCGAAGGCGTGGGGCTCGGCCTGTCGATCGCCCGCTCGTTGACCGAGCTGATGGACGGGCGCCTGTCAGTGCGCTCCGAGCACGGCGTCGGTACGACCTTCTCGCTCGAGCTCGGCTTCGAGCTCGCAGTTCCTGAGGTCGCCGAGGACGCGTGCGGCGCGACCGGACGTGTCAGCCCGCTGGAACCGCATCTTCGACCACGATCACAGGCTCCATCGCCTTCAGAGTCTCGGGCGCAAGGTGGCATGCGATGACGTGACCGTTGCCCATATCGCGTGCCGGCGGCAGTTCGCTGTCGCAGGTCCCGGCGATGGCATACTGGCAGCGGGTCTGGAACGGGCAACCCGGCAGCGGTGTCAGCGGCGAGGGCAATTCGCCTTCGAGCACGACGTGACGTTTGCGGACATGCGTGTCGGCGACCGGCACGGCTGACAGCAACGCTTCGGTATAGGGGTGATAGGGCGGAGCGAAGATGTCCTCGGTCCTGCCCTGCTCCATGATCCGGCCGAGATACATCACGACGATCCGGTCGGACAGGTAGCGTACCACGCCGAGATCGTGGCTGATGAACAGCATCGTCGTGCGGCTTTCGCGCTGGATGTCTGTGAGCAGTTTGGTGACGGCTGCCTGCACCGAGACGTCCAAGGCTGAGACCGGCTCGTCCGCGACGACGAGCTTAGGACGGCCCGCGAAGGCCCGGGCGATGCCGATCCGCTGCTTTTGGCCGCCGGAAAGCTGGCGCGGCATGCGCTTGGCGAACTCGCGCGGCAGCTTGACCATGTCGAGCAGTTCCAGCATCCGGTTCCAGCGGTCCTCGTCGTCGTCGCCGATTTCAAACTGTTCGAGCACGCGGACGATCTGGTCGCCGATGGTCATCGACGGGTTCAGCGTGTCGAACGGGTTTTGGAAGACCATCTGCACGGACGAGACTGTCTTTGCATCGCGCATCTCGACCGGCAGGTGTGCGATGTCGAGATTGCCGAGCGTGACCTGACCGTTCGAGGCGGTCTCGAGCCCCATCAGCACCTTGGCGAAGGTCGACTTGCCGCAGCCTGATTCGCCGACGATGGCGACGGTTTCTGCTTCGCGGGCATTGAACGAGAGGTTCTCGTTAGCCTTCACCGTTCGCGTGTCGCCGCCGCCGAACATGCCGGTCGAGACGGCATAGTGCTTTTGCAGACCTTCAACCGACACCACGACATCGCCGACCTCGATCGGCGCATCGACTTCGCCGGTCGCGATATCCGCATCCCAGTCGATTTCGCCGATCCGTGCGCAGCGCGACCAGTGGCGGTTCCCGACTTCGGCCATCGGCACGAGGCCCTTGTTGCAGACCGCTTCGACGTAGTGATCGCAGCGCGGCCCGAAATTGCAGCCGACGGGGCGTTCGTGCGGCAACGGAAGCTGACCCGGGATCGCCACGAGCGGTTTTGCGTACTTGTCAGCGCCGGGCACGGGGATCGAGCGCAGCAGGCCTTTTGTGTAGGGATGGCGCATGTTGTCGAAGACGGTATTGATGTCGCCTTCCTCGACCGCCTCGCCCGAGTACATCACCGTGATGCGGTCGCAGGTCTCGAGGATCAGGCCGAGATTGTGGCTGACGAAGATCATCGAGGTGCCGAACTCGCGGGCGAGATCCTGGATCAGTTCGACGATCCCCGCCTCGACCGTCACGTCGAGTGCCGTCGTCGGCTCGTCGAGCAGCAGAAGCTGCGGTTTCGAAAGCAGCGCCATCGAGATCACGACGCGCTGCTGCTGGCCGCCGGAAAGCTGGTGGGGATAGGCGCCCATGATCCGGTCCGGGTCGGGCAGGCGGACGGCGTCCAGCATGGCGGCGGAGCGTTTCGCTGCATCCTCCTCGCTCAGGCCCTCGTGCAGGGTCAGCACTTCGTTGAGTTGCTTGCCGATCTTCATCGCCGGGTTCAACGAGGCCATCGGCTCCTGGTAGACCATCGAGATCTTCGAGCCGCGGATGTCGCGCAATTCCTCGCGGCTGAACGTGGCCATGTCTCGGCCCATGAACCTGATCGAGCCGGATTTGATTTTCCCGTTGTTGCCCAGGTACTGCATGATGCCGAGGCTGACCGTGGACTTGCCGCAGCCGGATTCACCGACGAGGCCCATGGTCTCTCCCGGCATCACGGTCATCGAGAAATCCATCACCGCCGGGATCTCACCCTTGCGCGTGTAGAACGAGATGTTCAGATCCTCGACCTCGAGGATCGGGGTGTTCGGATCGGTGCTCAGATTGAGGTCCAGCATCGTACAGATCTCCCGGTGGCTGGCTCCGGAACGATTTCCGGGGCGGACTTCCTGGATCAGCGCATGGCTGTCATGTGGGGTGCGCGGGCGCCGTCACGCCCGCGCAGGTCGTATCAGTCCTTCAGACTTTCTTCGCGTAGGCCGTCGGCCAGCAGGTTCAGGCCGAGCACCAGCGTCATCAGTGCGAGCGCCGGGAAGACCGCGAGGTGGATGGTCGATGTCAGGCGGACGAAGGATCGACCGTGGTTGATCATCGAGCCCCAGTCCGGCGATTCGGGCTGCAGACCGAGACCGAAGAAGCCGAGCGTTCCGAGCAGGATCGTCGTGTACCCGATGCGCAGGCAGAAATCGACGATCAGCGGGCCGCGAGCGTTCGGCAGTATCTCCCAGAGCATGATGTACCACGGGCGCTCGCCGCGGGTCTGCGCAGCGGCGACGTAATCGCGGGTCTTGATGTCCATGGTCAGCCCGCGGACGATCCTGAAGACGCCGGGCGACGAGGCGAAGACGACCGCCGCGAAGACGTTCAGCTCGTTCGGATCGAGCGACAGGAAGCCGACCGGCGCCGAGAACACAAGCTGCAGGTAGAGCCAGAGCCCGATGACAAGCGTGACCGCCATGTAGGTGCTCAGACGGGTCACGTTCTTCTCGTACTTCGTCCACCACATCATGCTGAAGAAGATGATCGGGAAGAGGAAGAACAGGGCGGCCATGGCGATCGGGATCGACCACGGAATGTTCATCCCGAGGAAGCCGTAGAACGTCGGATTGCGAACCTCGGGCGTCACCAGAAGGTAGAACAGCAGGATCACCGGGAAGGCGAGGACGAGGTTGGCGATGAAGCTCATCACCGTGTCGATCCAGCCGGTATAGTAGCCCGCCGGCAGGCCCAGCGTCGAGCCGACCATGTAGGCGATCAGCGTCGCCGCGGGCGCGATGATCAGGACGATCCGGCTACCATAGACGACCCGGCTGAAGATATCGCGCGCGAGGTTGTCCGCACCCCAGAGGAAGAGCACGCCCGATTCCGGGTCGATCGACCCGATTGGGGCTTTCTTCATGCCGCCGGTGAAGCTTTGTTCGAGCGGTGGCAGGACGGCGATCAGATCTGCAAACAGGGCGGTGAACACCCAGAACAGCACGATACCGAGCCCGGCCATGCCGATCGGCGACCCGTAAAGCCGCCCGAACGTGCCGAGCCGGTCGCGCACGAAGTACCCGCTTGTCAGCGTGACGGCCAGCGCGGCCCAGACGGGCCAGAACCGCACGACCGACGTGATGAAAACCTCGAGTGCCGAGATCGTTTCCGGTTTCATTGTGCTCCCCCCGGTAGTCCGGTCATTTCACGCGGATGCGCGGGTTCAGGTAGGCATAGCCGACATCGGAGATCAGCTGCGTCAGCAGCACGACGATCACCGCCACCCAGGAGATCGCGAGCAGGAGGTCGATATCGTTGTTTCCGGCGGCCTGCACCAGCGACCAGCCGAAGCCTTTGTAGTTGAACATCGTCTCCACGATGACGACGCCGGTGAGCAGCCACGGGAACTGCAGCATGATCACGGTGAAGGGTGCGATCAGCGCGTTCCGGAGCGCGTGCTTCAGAACGACCTTTCTGAAGTCGAGTCCCTTCAACCGGGCTGTGCGGATGTACTGCGAGGTCATTACCTCGGCCATCGATGCGCGCGTCATGCGCGCGATGTAGCCCATGCCGTAGATCGCCATGGTCATCACCGGCAGGGTGAAGTTGTAGAACGTGATGCCCTTCGACGCGGCGGTCGCCGCGGAGCCGTTCAGGAAGAACCAGCTCGGCCACCAACTGAGATCCTTCGCGAAGCCCTTGAAGATCGAGGCGAAGAGAACGGTGAAGATGATGCCGGTCACGTATTCCGGCGCGGAGGTCGACGTGATCGAGGCGACGGAGAGCCCTCGATCGAGCCCGGACCCTTCTCGCATCCCCGCGAGAACCCCGACGATCAGCGCGCCGGGCACCATGACGATCATGACCCAAAACATCAGCCAGCCGGTCAGGCCGAGCCGTTGCGCGATCACTTCGCTGACCGGTTTGCGCGCGGTGCGCGAGTAACCCATGTCACCCTGAACTGTGCCGACGATCCATTCGCCGTAGCGGGTGAAGAAGGGGCGTGTGTAGCCTTCCTTGTCGAGCCAGGCTGCGACCTGTTCGTCGGTCATCCGCATATTGCCTTCGGTCTTGGCGATCTTTTCCAGATTGCCTGGCAGATTGACCATGTAGAACACGATAAGCGTCAGGACGATGATCGTCAGGATCATGGTTCCCAGGCGCTTCAAAACGAACATCAGCATGTCTGCCCCCCGGTCTGGCTCGCGCTATCGATGCACATCCCGTGTCGGGTGCGCGGTCATGGGCGGCGGGTGCCGCCCATGACGCTTTCAGAGAGACGGGATCAGCTTTCCAGCCAGTACAGATCGGCGAACTGGAACTGTGCCTGGTGCATCTCGTAGCCCTTCACACCTTCGCGGTGCGACCGGAAGATCGAGCGCCAGTAGGGCTGGATGATCACGCCCGAGTCCTGCAGGATCTTCTGGAGGTCGGCCATGATCGCACGCCGTTCTTCGACGTCCGGCGTTGCCAAGGCCTTGTCGAGCAGCGCGTCGAACTCCGGGTTCGAGTACGCGGTCTCGTTCCATGCCTCGCCCGACTTGTAGGCCAGCGCCAGAACCTGAACGCCCAGAGGTCGGCCGTTCCAGTTGGTCGACGAGAACGGGTACTTCGCCCAGTCGTTCCAGAAGGTCGAGCCCGGGATGACAGTCCGCTTCACGTTGAGACCGGCGTCGCGCATCTGCGCGGCAACGGCATCGGTCGTGTTGCGGCGCCAGTCGTCGTCGATCGAGATGATCTCAAACTCATGGTCCGACTGTCCGGCCTCGGCCAGCAGAGCCTTCGCCTTCTCTACGTCGCGCTTCGGTGCACCGACTTCGGCATACTCGATGTGCATCGGCCCGACATGGTGGTTCTCGGCAGGGATGCCGGTTCCGTTGATGCCGAGATCGAGGACGACCGAGTTGTCCACGGCAGCCGTGACGGCCTGGCGGACCTTGATGTCGTCATACGGTGCATTGTCGACGTTCATCCGGATCACGATGGTCGAACCGGTTGCCTTCGGCGAAGTGACGGCCCCGATGGAGTCGAGCTGCTCGATCGCGTCCGGCGGCGTCAGATAGTTGGCATCGACTTCCTCGGCTTCCATCGCCGAGATCATCGCCGTCGGGTCGGTGCCGTGATCATGGTACTCGACCGCGTCGAGCCAGAAGTCGCCGCCCCACCACGCTTCGTCCTTGCGCTCGACACGGGCCATGACGCCCACCTCGTACTGGACGAGCTTGCAGGGTCCGGTCGAGATCTCCATGCCCTTGAACGGATCGGTTCCGCCGTCATAGCTGCGGTGCATGATCTGCGCCGGGTAGTCCGACATGCCCGCGATGATCGAGATGTCTGCGCGCGGCAGGTTGAGCTTGAGGGTGTGCGAATCGACGATTTCGATTGCGCCCTCGACCGCCTTGTTCGTGTCGGGATCGATCATCGCGGCCATACGACCGGCCATCGAGTTGCCCTCGACGTCCTTCTCGCACCAGCGCGCGATGTTGAAGGCGAGGTCTTCCGAATTGAACTCGTCGCCGTTCGACCACTTCACACCCTTGCGGGCGTTCAGCGTGTAGGTCTTCGCGTCGTCGGAAACTTCCCAGCTCTCAAGCAGCCACGGCGAGAACGTGAAGTCGGCATTCCAGCGCACGAGGTATTCGTTCACGGATGCGACGGCCGATGCCATCTCGGTCCAGTCATAGGTGCGCGGATCTTTCCAGCCCTTGATCTGCATGGACACGCGCAGCGTGCCGCCCTTTTTCGGCGTGTCGGCGCGCGCCGGCGTTGCCGTCAGCCCACCCAGCGCGAGCGCGCCCGCAGTGGCGACCCCGACACCGGCCATCGAGGCCAGGTATTCGCGGCGGTCCATCTTGCCGGCCTTGAATGCTTCAACGAACTTCGCTGCCCATGGGTGCAGCGAACGGTCCGTCATCATGTGTTCACTCATGCGTATCTCCCTGTCCGCATTTTGGTAACATCGACGCCGCAGCTAAACATGTCGCCGCTGCGGAACCAAGGCATTATTCGCGGCTGGATTTTCTCGCCGGGGGTCCGTTTGCAACCCCCGAAGGTCTGAAAGCGACACTTTCATGCCGCGAAAATCCCTCTGCCGGGACCTGCGTTCGACAAAGCAGCTGAATGCGTTGGCGACGAGCTTCGTTTCCGACTTGGCAACACTCTTTCGGCATGATCCCGCCGGTCGTAGTTTTGTTCCACTCACGGTTGCCGGTGTCCAAGAGTTTCACTGCCAGGTTACTGATGCCGCTTGTCGCGCTTGGTCTTGCCGTGGTCGCCGCGGCGATCTGGGGCGCGTGGATGTCGTCGGCGCGGCTCGCTGAACTGGAGGACTCGTCTGACCGGGTGTTGCGGATGACGGCGCAGACGCGTCTGGTTCAGGTCGAGACGATCCGGCTGGTGGATGCCCTGCGCACGGTCTCGACGCAGGAGCTTTCGGAATTTCCGGCTGACAGAAACAGCACCGAGCTGCGGTCGGCCGCTGTGCGCCTCGATTCTGTTGCGGGGCAGCTCAAGCGCATGATCCCGCCGGATCTTTCGAGCGCGCGGTTCGATGCGCTTTTGGAGACGACCACGGAGATCACGTCGCTTTCCGAGGATTTTCTCAGGCGGGGAACGCTTTCGGCAGAATTGTTCGAAGGGGCTGCCCGGTCTGCGGGCACCGTGCCCGGCCGGGTTGAGGATGTGCTGCGGCAGCTTGTCGGAATCTCGGCGGCGAATTTCGCGGCGCAGGCCCTTTTGCAGGAGCAGATCGTTCATGCTGTTGTCGCCGCTGTCGGGATGGTCGGCGCGATCGGGCTCTTGTTTGTATTCCAGCTTGTCTCGGGGCTTCGCGGTGCCCTTGAGCGGCTGCCGGGCCGATTCTCCGATCTGGCAGATGGAACGGCAGAACCTCTGGATCGCGTCGCAGGACCGATTTCGGGCCTGACGGATCAGTTGGATGCGCTGGCGCTCGAGTTCCGGGACAAGCTCCTTGAAAACGAGAAGATCGAAAGGATGGCCTTCACGGACTCGCTCACCGGGCTGCCGAATCGGCGTGGTCTGCTGGCGTTCCTAGATCTGCTCGCCAACCGGGATGACGTCTGGGAGGACGACGGCAAGATCGGTCTGATCCATCTCGATCTCGATCATTTCAAGGCGGTCAACGACACGCTCGGCCACGATGCCGGAGACTTCGTGCTGCGCGAGGCGACGCGGCGGATGTCGACGGCGATCCGAGACTCGGATTTGCTCGCGCGGCTGGGCGGAGACGAGTTCCTGATCGTCGCCACGGGAATCGAGTGTGAGGCCGACCTGACCCGGATGGCCGAACGCCTGATCGCGCAGTTCGAGAACCCGATCATCTACGACGAAAGGGTCTGCCGCGTCGGTGTCAGCATGGGTATGGTTCTTGGCGGGCAGCGGGGCAGGGTGCGTGACCCCAAGCGTTTGCTGATCAATGCCGACATGGCTTTGTTCCGGGCGAAATCGCAGGGTCGCGGGCGTTTCGCGATCTTCAATTCGGCGATGGCAGACGAGGCCCGGCGCCGGAACGAACGCGCGATCGCGCTTGGGAATGCCATCCACTCGGAGTCATTTCATCCTTGGTTCCAGCCGATCGTCGATTGCGCGACGGGCAAGGCTGCGGGTCTGGAACTGTTGGCGCGCTGGCATGACGCTGAGCGCGGCATCGTGATGCCGCAGGATTTCATACAGGACGCCGAAGCGAACTCGCTGATGGAGGACATCGGACTTCAGGTGCTGCACCGCGCTTTGACCGCGATCCGCAAGTGGCACAGATCGTCGCTGGATGTGCCTGTGCTGCATTTGAACCTGAGCCGCACGCAACTGCTGTCCGCGAGCTTTGTCGACCGTCTGAGTTGGATGCTCGACGACAACAACATTCCGCCAGCGATGGTTGCCGTCGAAATCAGCGAAGCGGATTGCGTCTTCCGGGGCAGCGATGTGGCGGTCGCCAACCTGCGCCGGCTGGCGCAACTGGGCGTCGGCGTGGTTCTGGACGATTTTGGCGCGCGTGATGGCGCGCTGAAAAACATCTCTCGCGTCGGCGCCGGGACGATCAAATTCAATGTGCCCGCAATTTTCGGAAGTGGATCCCAGTCGAGCGGGTTCGAAGCCAGCGCGGATTTGATCGCGAACCTGCAACGTGGAGCCGGTTCTGCCGGATTGCTGGTGTGCGCGAAGGGCGTCGAAAGCGTCGAGACCTCCGCGCTTCTGAGCGACTGTGGAATTCGCGTGCAGCAGGGCGATCATCACGCGCCGGTGTTGAATCTAGCAGACACGCAGGATTGGTTGCGGACGCGAAAGCAACGCGCGTCGGAGCCGGAGCCGCGCAGCGCGTGAATGTCTAGGGCACCTTTTGCCCGACCGAAAGCTGGCAATTAACGCCTCCATCTTTCCGGCAGACGCGGACGTGCGATCTACCTTCAAGTTCTCGTGGCCGCGACATCGTGCTGACTAGCGGGTTTCTGTGATGAACTGATGGCTTGCCCAGCATCGCACTCCGAATTACGGCATGCAGGATCGACGCAGGAGCAATACGTATGGCGCATCCGCTTTGCGGTGCAAATCTCGAAACGTTGTGGCGCGCTTTCCGGCAGGGGGGCGCCCCGGACCGTTGGGGTGCGGCCGCCGGAATCTGGGGTGCTGCGCTCGCCAGAGCGCCAATCAGCGCGGCCGAGCGTCTTGCCATGCGCTTTCGTTTGCCGAGAACTTCCGAGCAACCGCCACCGATCTTCATTCTCGGGCACTGGCGGTCGGGCACCACCCACCTGTATAACACCATGAGCCTGGGTGAATTCGGCTATGTCTCGCCTGTCGCGGTCGGCCTGCCCTGGGACATGTTCGGTATCGCGTCCGCCTTTCGTCCTCTGCTCGAACGCGCGCTGCCTGAACATCGCTGGATCGACCGGATCCCAGTAACGCCTACCAGCCCTCAGGAGGACGAGGTCGGCCTTGCGTCCATGACCGATCTCTCGTTCTATCACGGGATATACTTTCCACATGAATTCGACCGTCTGATCGACCGTGGATTGTTCTTCGACGACTGCGACGACCGCGATATCCGACGCTGGGAGGAGCGGTTTCTCTACTTCATGCGAAAGCTCGGCCACTTGCAGGGCCGTCGGATGCTGATTAAGAACCCGGTCTACACCGGCCGTGTCGCGCAACTGCGCAGGCTGTTTCCCGAGGCGCGGTTCATTTTTCTGCATCGCAATCCGTTCGACGTATTTCTGTCGATGCGGAACTTCTACGCGCGTCTGCTGGATGTCATGGCACTTCAGGATGTGCCGAGCGATCTCGACGTCGATGACACGATCCTGCGCGTCTACGATCGAATGCTTGCTGCATACACCAAGGACACCGAGGGCTTGAGCGCGCCCGATCTGACCGAGATCGCCTATGCCGATCTGGACACGGCCCCCATGGCAACGCTCGAAAAAATCTACAATGACCTGGCGCTCGACGGTTTCGAGCGCGCGCGCCCGCAGTTTGAACAGTATCTCGCCAGTGTCCGCAGCTTCGAGAAGAATGCGTTCCGGGGAACAGAGGAGGACATTGCGAATGTGGCCGGACGCCTTGGTCCCTGGATCGAAAGATGGGGTTACGAAATCCCGACCGTACAGGCGCGGCAATGCGCCTGATCACGGCGGCGGCGCTCGTCTTCTCAATGCTGTTGCTGGCTCTCTGGCTGCTGCAGCCGATTGAACCGACGCCTGCGCTGCTCGGCGCCGACGATTGTCGGCGCGTCGAACTCGTCGACCGCGATACCGGTGTCACGATCTCCGGTGTCGAGGATCTCGCAGTGATGCCTGACGGAAAGCGCATCATTATGTCGGCGCATGATCGTCGGGACGCATCCCGGCCCAATGGAGCGATCTATGCGTTGGATCTGTGGGCGCTGGGATCTGCCGCGCGCCTCGAGGTCGGGACCCTCCTGCCCGATGATCAGCGGGCGCGGGCATTCCGCCCGCATGGAATTGCGTTGTCGCCGGACGGGTCGCGCCTTGCCATCGTCAACCGGATTGCCGAGGGTGAGGCGGTTGTAGAGATCGGCGACCTCACGGCAGAGAACTGGTTCATCGACAAGCGCCTGACCGGCAATAGCCTCTGCCGGGCGAATGATCTGGAGTTTCTCGACCGGGAGGTCGAGACTTTGACGATCACTCTGGATCGCAAGAGCTGTGGTCTGTCTGCAGAAGACCTGATGCCCGGCAGCACGACCGGTCGAATCGCGCTTTGGGATGGCGGGCGCCTCAATATCATTCGCGAGAATCTGTCTTTTCCCAACGGCATCTCAGGCACTTTTGTCGCCGAGACCCGGAAGGGACGCATTCTCCGGCCGCGCGGGGAACCGATCAGACTGCCTGGCGGTCCTGATAACATCACGCGGATCGATGACCGGCACCTTCTCGTCGCGGTGCACCCGAGCCTGCGACGACTTTGGCTGTATCTGCAGGATGTCTGGCCGACGGCACCATCGCGTATCGTCCGCGCCAACGTGCTGACGGCCGAGGTGGACGTGATCTTCGACGATCCCGGCGGCGAGGTTTTTTCCGCTGCGACGTCGGCGATCGAGACGGAAAAGCTCCTGATCGCAGGATCGGTCGCGGACGACGGCATTCTGGTCTGTCAACGTCCGGCGCAATGACCGTTCTTGTGACCGGCGCGGCGGGCTTCCTGGGTGGCCACATCGTCAGACAACTGCACGCGGCGGGGCGTCCCGTGCGAGGGTTTGACCTGGCTTTCCGGTCCGAGGCCGACTTCGAGACCCGAACCGGGTCGATCCTCGACCCCGATGCGATCAGCGATGCGATGAACGGTGCGTGCGCCGTCATCCACACAGCGGCGATCGCGCATCTCTGGACCCCAGGTCGTTTCGACTATGATCGGGTGAATGTCGTGGGCACCTGCCGGGTTCTCGCCGAGGCCCGGCGGATCGGGGTCCCGGTGACGCTGATCTCCAGCTACACATCGATGATCGGTCGTCGCGCCAAGCAGGGCGACGTCATCGATGAAACAGTTGAACTCCCGCCGAACCAGCTTCTCGGCAGATATCCGCGCAGTAAGCGGCAGTCGGAGCTTGCGGCGATCTCTGCCGCCGCGACTGGACAACACGTCTCGATTGTTTGCCCGACCGCGCCCTTGGGATTGTTCGACCACAACATGAGCCCGCCCAGCGCGATGATACGTGATCTCGCGCTTGGAAAGTTGCCGGCGCTGCTGGATTGCACGATCAATCTGGTCGATGCCGAGGCGGTTGCCGCGGCCACGATTGCAGCACTGGATTCGGGCCAGTCCGGTCAGCGCTACATTCTGGCCGGTGAGGATTGGCGGCTCTCGGATCTGGCCGAGCGGGTTGCCGAATTCAGCGAAGCAAGCGCGCCTAGTCTGCGGGTGCCGCTTTGGATTGCGCTCGCGGCGGCTAGGGTCGAGACGGCACTTGCGCGCTTTACCGGGCAGCCGCCGAAGGCGCCGTTGACGGGCGTGCGCCTCGCAGCGCGACCGGTGGTCTTCGACACAAAACGCGCTCGCAGCGAACTAGGTTTTGCCCCGCGCCCGGTCGCCGAGATCCTGCCAGATGTTGTCGAGTGGATCCTGGCGCGCGAACGTGACCTCGCTCAGTCGTAGGTCCGGCCTTTCCAGGCCCCACCGCGTCCGCGGAGGTGGGCGTGTGCCGACGCAATGGTCATCCCCATGTAGAGTGCCGCTGAGAGCGGGAGGGTCACAGCCGAGATCATTGGAAGCCGATAGAGGCGAATGGTTGGCAGATAGGCAAACATCATAAGACCCGATGCCACCAGAGCCGGAGCGACGATCTGAGGTTGCGAGAAAACCAGCCCGACCAGCACTCCGAAAACCGGTGACAGGTAGAGAAACGACATGCCGAGCGTGGCGGCCACCACCAGAAGCCAGGAGTGGCGCAATTGCGTGAACGCCGTCCGGCGCACCATCGTCCAGATTGATTTGAACGATCGATTGTCGCGCAGGCTTAACACTTCCTCGTCGGCGAGGCCGAGCCAGATCCTGCGGCGTGGCGGGCCGCGCTTGATCCGTGCGGCAAGCGTGCAATCGTCGATCAGGGCATCCTTCAGTGCGGCGATGCCACCGATGTCTCGAAGCACGCCGCGGCGAATGAGCATGCAGCCACCGGCGGCTCCGGCGATGGGCATGCGAGGCGCGTTGACCCATGGGAACGGATAGAGCTTCTGGAAGAAAAAGATGAAGGCGGGAATCAGCAGTCGGCCCCAGATACCGCGAGCATCCAATCGCGCCATCAGCGAGACGAGCGCGAGATCGTGCGCAGTCGCTTGTGCGACGAGTGCCCGCAGCGTGCCGGGTGCATGAACGATATCGGCATCGGTCAGCAGGATGAATTCAGCCTCAGGCGCTATGCGATCAGCCTCGGCGAGGCCTGTATAGACTGCCCACAGCTTGCCGCTCCAGCCTGCGGGCAGGTCCGGAGCCGTAACGACGTGCGCCCCTGATTGCATGGCGATCTCGCCGGTGCCGTCGGAGGAGGAATCGTCGACGACGATGAGGTGTGTGGCGCCAGGATAATCCGATGCGCCGTGGCTGGCCGCGACCTCGGCAATGGTTTCGGCTTCATTGCGTGCTGGGATCACAATGGCGACCTCGGGCCAGTTTGCAGGTGGAGCCGTTTGACTGAGTCTCTGATCAGCCCGCCAGAACCCGCCCCAGAACAAGAGCAGGAAAATCCAGGCGAGACAGGAGAAGGCGACGACGATCATGAGTTTCGGATAGGCAGGATCGTCGCTCGCGACAAGGTGTGCGCGGGACATGCTGCGCATTGTTTTCGCCGGTGCAGCATCTTATTGTCCGGGGAACATCCACGATACGATGAACAGAATGTCCGAGCAGGCTCTCAGCGCATCAGGATCGATCGAGACGCCCTCTGGCAAGGGAGCGGGCACGGAGAATTTTCCGGTCGCGTCGTACCTGATTTCTCCGATGCTGCGCCCGCACGTGATGTGCTTCTATGCGTTTGCGCGCGCGGCTGATGACATCGCCGACAATCCGGCCTTGTCGCCCGATGAGAAGATCCGTCGGCTGGACCAGTTTGAAGCCGGGCTGGACGGCGAGGGCGAGGTCGGGAAAGCGCTGGCGCTGCGTGAGAGCCTTGTCGAGACGGATGTAACCGACCGGCACGCGCGCGATCTGCTGGCGGCGTTCCGGCAGGATGCCACGACGCAGCGCTACGCGGACTGGGAAGGTTTGATCGGCTACTGCGAGTTGTCGGCCAATCCGGTCGGGCGTTACCTGATGGATCTTCACAGAGAGGATCGGGCGCACTGGCCAGCCTCGGACGCGCTCTGCACCGCCTTGCAGATACTCAACCACATGCAGGATCTGAAACCGGATCTGGTCGAGATGGACCGGGTCTACCTGCCGCTCGACATGCTCGCTGGTGAGGGGCTTTCGGTCGAGGCCCTCAAAGCCGAAGCCATGTCCGGACCGCTTCGGAAGGTGCTGGACGGGGTTCTGGACCGCTGCGATCCGATGATTGCGACCGCCGCAAGCCGTGTTGTCCGGTTGAAAAGCCGGAGGCTTGATGCCGAGATGCGGATGATCACGGCGCTGGCGCGCTGCCTGGCCGGACGACTTCGGCGTGAGGACTCCCTTGCAGAAAGGGTGAAGCCGTCGAAAGCCGACTTTCTGCGCGCGGCCCTGACGGGAATTCCTGCGCTCTGGGGCGCGTCCCCGACATGAGTTTCACGTCGCTTGAGCCCCTTCCGCACAGCGGCCCGGTTCCGCCGCAGCAAGTGGCGGACGAGATCACCCGTGCGGCGCGGTCTTCGTTCTCGCTCGGCATGAACCTTCTTTCGCATCCGCGCCGGCAGGCGATGCGCGCGGTTTATGCGTTCTGCCGGGTGGTCGATGATATCGCGGATGGCGATCCTCCGGCAGATACGATGAGTTCGTCGGCAAAGCTATCTCTCCTGGCCGAGTGGCGGTTGGAGATTGACCGACTTTATGCGGGGCAGCCAGTGTCCGCGATCGGTCAGGCTCTTTTGGAGCCGGTGGGGCGCTACGACCTGCCGAAAGCGGAATTCATCGCCATGATCGAGGGAATGGAGACCGATGCAGCCGGCCCGGTGATCGCACCGAAGACCGAAGACCTGATGGTCTACATACGCCGGGTCGCAGGCTCTGTCGGATGCCTCTCGATGCGTATATTCGGTGCGTATCGCGGTGCCGTCTCGGACGAATTCGCGATCGCGTTGGCGAACGGTATTCAACTGACAAACATCCTGCGCGATATCGAAGAAGACGCCGAGATCGGGCGACTCTATTTGCCGATGGAGGTTCTTAAGCAGTCGGAGATGCCGCCAACCCCCGCCGATGTCGCCATACACGCCAACCTGTCAGAGGTCTGCAGGATCGTTGGAGGGATCGCGCGAAAAAACTATGCTGTGGCAGAGGCGTTGAGCGCGCAGCACGGGCGCGTCGCGCTGGCGCCTGCGCGTGCGATGATGGGGGTCTACCGCCGCTATCTTGACCTAATGGAAACTCGTGACTGGCAGCGCCCTGCGCCGAAGATGACCGGCCCTCAGAAACTCTTCTACGGCGTTCGGGCAGTCATCGCGGGATAGTCGACATATCCGGTATCACTCATATCGTCGGCGCCGGTCTGGCCGGGCTGTCCACTGCGACATCGTTGGCGGCACGTGGACGCAGTGTTCGGATCTATGAGGCGAACCCCGTCGCTGGGGGGCGCTGCCGGACCTGGCACGACAAGCGCCTGGATCGTGCGATCGACAACGGCAACCATCTGGTCCTTTCCGGCAATGGTTCGGTTGCACGTTACCTCGATCGGATCGACGCGACCCATCTGATGGAGACTGCGGCGACTGCCTCGTTCGCATTCGCCGATCTTGGCGATGGCACCCGGTGGAACGTCCAGATGAACGACGGGATGTTCCCGTGGTGGGTGTTGTCGCCTATGCGCCGCATCCCGAAGACTGGCGCGGGCGACTATATCTCGGGTATCGCACTGCTGCGGGCCGCGCCGCACCAAACGGTGGCAGACGCGATTCCGGAGCGCGGCAGTCTGTGGCAACGGTTCTGGGAACCGCTGACGCTCGCCGTTCTGAATACGACGCCCGAGAGAGGTTCGGCGCGGCTCCTCTGGTCTGCAATGCGCGAGACGTTCGCGCTCGGCGGACGCAAGTGCCGGCCGATGTTCGCGCCCACGGGTCTCGGCACGGCGCTGGTCGATCCGGCGCTCGACTATCTTAAGGCGCGCGGCGTCAGAGCGGCATTCGGAAATGCCTTGAAATCCCTGGATCAGGATGCCGGGCGGGTGTCGGGCCTGCGCTTTGCGAATGGCGAACGCGTCGAGGTCTTCCCATCCGACCGCGTCGTTCTGGCGCTTCCACCGACGCGGCTCGGCGCCGTGCTGCCGGGATCGGATCTGCCGCGCGATGATGCCGGCATCCTGAATGCACACTTCGTTCTGGAGGACGCCACCGTCGCCGAGAGCCTTCCTCCGGTCACGGGATTGATCAACAGCATGACCCACTGGGCCTTCGTGCGCGGGGATGTCGTGAGCCTGACGATCTCGGCGGCCGATCGTCTGGGCCTCATGGATGCCGACCCGGAAGAGCTCGCGCCAAAGCTCTGGGAAGAGACGACCCGGGGGCTGGGGATTGCCGGGTCACGTCACGCCGCGTGGAGGATCAACAAGGAACGCCGCGCCACCATCGACCAGTCTCCGGAGCAGATTTCCAAGCGTCCGGAGGCGCAAACGGCCTTCACAAACCTGTTTCTGGCAGGTGACGCAACCAATACGGGATTGCCCGCGACGATCGAGGGCGCTATTCGCTCTGGCGAGGTGGCGGCACGACTGGCCGTCGCATGAGGCAGGCATGAACGACGAGACTCGCAACTTCGGCCTTGCTGAACCGCTCGATACCGGTTCGGGCGACGCGCCTGTGCCGCGCGAGCAACTTCTGAAGGAACAGACCGAAGCGTTGTGGGCGATGCAGTGCGACGATGGCCACATCGTTTTCGAACTTGAGGCCGACTGCACGATCCCGTCCGAATATATACTGCTGCAGCATTTTCTCGGCCGCATCGATCCGGCGCGCGAGGCGCGGATCGTTCCCTATCTCCGCAAGGTTCAGAACCCGGACGGATCGTGGCCGCTGTTCCATGACGGCGCGGGGAATATCTCGGCTACGGTAAAGGGATACTGGGCTCTGAAGCTCACGGGCGAGGACGTGGATGCCCCGCACATGGCACGCGCAAGGTCCTGGCTGCTCGGGCAGGGCGGTGCCGCGCGGGCCAACGTGTTCACGCGGATCGCCATGGCACTGTTCGGTCAGGTGCCGTGGCGTGCGGTTCCGGTGATGCCGGTCGAGGCGATGCTGCTGCCGCGATGGTTCCCGTTCCACCTCTCGAAGATCGCGTATTGGTCGCGGACCGTCCTGGTACCGTTGCTGGTTCTCTATGCGAAGCGCGCACGTGCCGCGAATCCGACCGGGCTCGACATTCGCGAGTTGTTCACGGTGCCGCCGGAGGACGAGAAGGTCTACAACATCAACCCGACGGGGAGCCGGATCGGTGACCTGTTCCTCAAGCTCGACAAGGGTCTGCGCATCGTCGAGCCATGGCTGCCGAAGGGCGCGCGTTCCAAGGCGATCAGCGCCGCCGAGACCTTCACCATTGAGCGCCTCAACGGAGACGACGGGCTCGGTGCGATCTATCCGGCCATGGCAAACGCGGTGATGATGTTCCGGGTGCTCGGCTACCCGGACGATCATCCGCACATGGTGACGGCGTGCGACGCGGTCGAGAAACTTATGACCGAGCGCGGCGAGGATCTGTACTTCCAGCCCTGCCTTTCACCGGTCTGGGACACGTCGCTGGCGGCACATGCGCTTTTGGAAAGTGGTGACGCGGACGATCCGCGTCTGATCCGGGCTTTGGACTGGCTGGCGGACAAGCAGATACTCGAGCATGTCGGTGACTGGGCGGTGCGCCGGCCAGGGCTTCGGCCCGGCGGCTGGGCCTTCCAGTATGAAAATCCGGACTACCCCGACGTCGATGACACGGCGGTCGTCGTCATGGCCATGCACCGCGCGGACCCCGAGCGCTACGCCGAGAACATCGACCGGGCGTGCGAATGGCTGGCCGGGATGCAGTCCCGCAATGGCGGTTGGGGAGCGTTCGACCCGGAGAACGAGCACTATTACCTGAACTCCATCCCGTTCGCGGATCACGGAGCGTTGCTCGATCCGCCGACGGTCGACGTCTCGGCACGCTGCGTCGGCTGTCTCGCGCAGGTCGACCGGGAACGGTTTGCCACCGAGATCGCGAACGGCATCGCCTATATCAAGCGCGAACAGGAACCCGACGGTTCGTGGTTCGGGCGTTGGGGCGCGAACTACATCTACGGCACCTGGTCAGCGCTCGTCGCATTGAAAGGTGCGGGCGAGGACATGAACCAACCCTACGTGCGCAAGGCCGTCGACTGGCTCAAGGCGCGTCAGCGTCCCGATGGCGGCTGGGGCGAAGGGCTGGAAAGTTATGAGAACTGGGGTGCGGGTTTTGCCAGATCCTCGACGCCGTCGCAGACCGCTTGGGCCTTGCTGGGCCTGATGTCGGCGGGTGAGACCGAGACCGACGCGGTAACGCACGGTATTCGCTGGCTTTCAGAAGCCCCGCGCGACGGTGCACGCTGGGAAGAAGCTCACTTCACCGGGACCGGTTTCCCGAAGGTCTTCTACCTGAAGTATCACGGCTACGCTGCGTTCTTCCCGCTTTGGGCGCTCGCCCGATATCAGGGACTGATGGCGAAGAACGACCGGGACGTGCCCTGGGGCATTTGACATTTGGCATGTGCCGCGTGCCAATGCGGTGACCCAGCAAACAGCGCGCGAGCCTCCCGATGACACTCACAGCAAACTGGTCGTACCCGACCGCGATCCGCTTTGGCGCCGGCCGTATTCGGGAGATCGGCGAGGCGTTGACCGCCGCCGGGATCTCGAAACCGCTGCTCGTGACGGATAGGGGGTTGGCCGCGCTGGATATCACCCAGCGGACGCTTGATCTGGTCGAGGAGGCCGGGTTTGGCCGTGCGATCTTCGCGGATGTCGATCCGAACCCGACCGAGGATAACCTTGGCGCAGGGATCGAGGCTTTCCTGTCCGGCGGTCATGACGGGGTGATTGCGTTCGGGGGCGGCTCGGGCCTCGATCTGGCGAAGATGGTCGCGTTCATGGCGAAACAGACGCGGCCGGTCTGGGATTTCGAGGATATCGGCGACTGGTGGACGCGGGCGGATGCCGACGCGATTTATCCAAATATCGCTGTGCCCACCACGGCGGGCACGGGCTCGGAGGTTGGCCGAGCGAGCGTGCTGACCGAGAAGGCGACCAACCGCAAGAAGATTATCTTCCACCCGAAGGTCTTGCCCTCCGTGGTGATCGCGGACCCGGAACTGACCGTCGGGATGCCCTCGGCGATCACTGCCGGGACTGGGATGGATGCCTTTGCCCATTGCCTAGAGGCCTATTGCTCGCCGCATTACCATCCGATGAGCCAGGGGATCGCGCTGGAGGGCATGCGCCTAATCGCGGAGAACCTGCGCCGGGCCTACGACGTGCCGGATGATCTCGAGGCTCGCGCCCACATGATGTCTGCGGCGATGATGGGGGCGACGGCGTTCCAGAAGGGTCTCGGTGCGATCCATTCCCTCAGTCATCCTATCGGTGCCTATTACGGGACGCACCACGGAACGACGAATGCGGTGGTGATGCTGGCGGTGCTGCGATTCAATCGCCCGGCGATCGAGGACAGATTGGCTGCGGCGTCCGCCTATCTCGGCATCGAGGGCGGTTTCGACGGCTTCTGTGCCTTTGTCGGCGATCTGAATGCGGCTCTCGCCATTCCGGCGACGCTGGCCGAGATGGGCGTGACCGACCCTGATCTCGATCGGCTCGTGGCCGATGCCTTGCAGGACCCGAGCTGCGGCGGCAACCCGGTCGAGATGACTGCCGAGAATACCGGCGCGCTCTATCGCGAGTTGCTCGGTCTCTGAGGACCCGTGGAGCGAGGCGTAGGTGATTGCGAAGTGCAGGTTGTTCGTGCTTGGCCGCGTCGGCGCGCTCTCTGAAGGTCGCGCTCTAGGATTTGACACGTCCTGAGAATCGCGGTCTACCACCAGAAGGCGAGGGCGTCCGGCGACGGGACAACAACATCGCCATGTCAGGGAGGACACAATGAAGCGTATTCTGATTGCAGCGGCTGCTGCGGTGCTTGCGGGCACCGGATTTGCACAGGCGGCCGACATCTCGGCCTGTCTCATCACCAAGACCGATACCAACCCATTCTTCGTCAAGATGAAGGAGGGTGCGACCGCCAAGGCGCAGGAACTGGGGATCGATCTCAAGAGCTTTGCCGGCAAGATCGACGGCGATCACGAGACGCAGGTTCAGGCAATCGAGACCTGCATTCTTGACGGCGCCAAGGGCATTCTTCTGACCGCGTCCGACACCTCGTCGATCGTACCGGCCGTCCGGCAGGCCCGCGAAGCAGGCCTCTTGGTCATCGCGCTCGATACGCCGCTGAATCCGATCGACGCAGCCGATGCGACCTTCGCCACGGACAACTTCCTGGCCGGTGAGCTGATCGGAAAATGGGCCGCGGCGGCGATGGGAGACAAGGCCGCAAATGCGAAGATCGGGATGCTCGATCTCGCTGTAAGCCAGCCGACCGTGGGCGTTCTGCGCGATCAGGGTTTCCTGAAGGGTTTCGGCATTGATCTTGGCGACCCCAACAAGTGGGGCGACGAGACCGACCCCCGGATCGTCGGAAATGACGTCACCGCTGGGAACGAGGAAGGCGGCCGCCGGGCGATGGAGAACCTGTTGGCAAAGGAGCCGCTGATCAATGTCGTCTACACGATCAACGAGCCCGCTGCTGCAGGCGCATATGAAGCTCTAAAGGCAATTGGCCGCGAAAACGACGTTCTGATCGTCTCGGTCGATGGCGGATGCCCCGGTGTGCAGAACGTCAAGGATGGTGTGATCGGTGCGACCTCACAGCAGTACCCGCTGCTCATGGCATCGCTCGGCATCGAGGCGATTGCGGCCTGGGCCAAGGACGGCACGAAGCCTTCGCCGACGCCGGGCAAGGATTTCTTCGACACCGGTGTTGCGTTGGTAACCGACCAGCCGGCGGCAGGTGTCGACTCGATCGACACGGCAAAGGGAACGGATCTTTGCTGGGGTTGATCCCACGTTCGATCTGATCAAGCTGGAAGCGGGGGCTCCAAGCGTGCCCCCGTTCGTATGTGAGCGCCCATGACCGGGCCATGGGGGAGGGGACGGCATGTCCGCCGGTCAAGACTTCGAGACGGCCGCCGCGCGTGACGAGTCCGTTGCGGAATTCGATACGCACAACCGCGGATTTGTCGGTGCCTTCCAGCACTTCCTCCATACGACCCCCGCCGCCGTTCCGCTCATCGTGTTACTCGCATCTGTCGCGGTTTTTGGCCTTTTGCTCGGCTCGAAATTCTTCTCGCCATTCGCGCTGACGCTGATCCTGCAACAGGTGCAAATCGTCGGCATCGTCGCGGCGGCGCAGTCACTGGTGATCCTGACGGCCGGGATCGATCTTTCGGTCGGCGCCATCGCGGTGCTGAGTTCCGTGGTGATGGGAACCTTCAGTTTTCGATACGGTCTGCCCGTGCCCATCGCGATTGCGAGTGGATTGATCGTCGGGACCGCCTGCGGGTTCGTGAACGGCTGGCTGGTCGCGCGGATCAAGCTTCCGCCGTTCATCGTGACCCTCGGCATGTGGCAGATCGTGCTGGCCGCGAACTTTCTCTATTCGGCAAATGAGACGATCCGGAGCCAGGAGATCGCCGACGCGGCACCGCTGCTGCAGTTCTTCGGCAACAAGATCAATCTCGGCGGAGCGATCTTTACCTATGGCGTCATCTTCATGGTGCTGTTGGTACTCGGGCTCGCCTACGCGCTGCGCCAGACCGCATGGGGACGTCACGTCTACGCTGTCGGTGATGATCCTGACGCGGCGGAGTTATCCGGCGTTCAGGTCCGCAAGACCCTGATTTCGGTCTACATGCTGTCCGGGCTGATCTGTGCATTCGCCGGCTGGGCGCTGATCGGGCGGATTGGATCGGTATCGCCAACCTCCGGGCAACTGCTCAACATCGAGTCGATCACCGCCGTCGTCATCGGCGGTATTTCGCTCTTCGGTGGGCGCGGTTCGATCATGGGCGCGTTCTTCGGTGCGCTGATCGTCGGCGTGTTCACGCTTGGCCTGCGCCTTCTGGGTGCCGATGCGCAGTGGACCTACCTGCTGATCGGTGTGTTGATCATAGCGGCGGTCGCCGTGGATCAGTGGATCAGGAAGGTGGCGGCATGATGGAGCCAATCCTGTCGGGCAAGGGCCTGGTCAAACGCTTCGGCCGCGTCACTGCACTCGATCATTGTGATTTCGAGCTCTACCCGGGCGAGATCCTCGGCGTCATCGGCGACAACGGAGCCGGGAAGTCGACGCTGATAAAGGCGGTCTCCGGCGCCGTCATCCCGGACGAGGGCGAGGTACATCTGGATGGGCAGGTGGTGAACTTTGCCTCGCCGCTGGACGCGCGCGAGGCAGGCATCGAGACCGTCTATCAGCAGCTTGCGATGTCGCCTGCACTGTCGATCGCAGACAACATGTTCATGGGCCGCGAGTTGCGCAAACCCGGGATCATGGGGTCGGTCTTTCGCCAGCTGGACCGCAAACGAATGGAGCAGATCGCGCGGGACAAGCTCTCGGAACTCGGTCTGATGACCATCCAGAACATCAATCAGGCGGTCGAGACCCTGTCGGGCGGTCAGCGCCAGGGCGTTGCGGTCGCGCGGGCCGCTGCCTTTGGTTCGAAGGTCATCATCATGGACGAGCCGACGGCAGCGCTGGGTGTGAAGGAGTCGCGCCGGGTGCTCGAACTGATCCTCGACGTGAAGTCTCGTGGCATCCCGATCGTGCTGATCTCGCACAACATGCCGCATGTCTTCGAAGTCTGCGACCGCATCCACGTTCACCGCTTGGGGCGGCGGCTTTGCGTGATCCGGCCGGGCGACTACGAGATGTCGGACGCTGTCGCGTTCATGACCGGCGCCAAGGAACCTCCCGCCGGGGCCATCGCGGCCTGAAGGACTGTGTTTCTCGGCATCGATATCGGCACGTCTTCGGTCAAGCTGAGCCTCGTCTCCGATGAATTTCGACAGATCGGCGAGGCCTCGTCGCCACTGACGGTGCAGACACCCCGGCCGTACTGGTCCGAACAGGATCCCGAGGCCTGGTGGAGCGCTTTATCCGACGCCTGCGCGAAGCTGCGGCGCGATCACGATATCGGTGACCTCCGCGCGATCGGGTTGTCTGGACAGATGCAC
This sequence comes from Pseudomonadota bacterium, assembly GCA_039184865.1. GTDB lineage: Bacteria > Pseudomonadota > Alphaproteobacteria > Rhodobacterales > Rhodobacteraceae > Thermohalobaculum. The sequence continues at coordinate 67,764 of JBCDAV010000019.1, forward strand.
GGGGCCGTTCTGCTTGATGCAGGGAATGCCGTCATCCGTCCGGCGATTCTCTGGAATGACGGACGCAGCCATGCCGAATGCATCGGTTTGGCCGAGGCGATGCCGGATATTGGCATGCGCGCTGGCGTGCCGCCGATGCCGGGGTTCACGGCACCCAAGCTTCTCTGGCTGGCCCGGCATGAACCGGCATCGCATGCGCGGATCGCGCAGGTGCTGCTGCCCAAGGACTATATCGGGTTCCGATTGCACGGCCGGTTCGTCACGGATCTCTCCGATGCGGCAGGAACGCACTGGCTGGATCAGGCGGCACGTGATTGGTCGGACGAGTTGTGTGCGATCTCGATGACCGACCGCGCCTGGCTTCCCGAACTGCGGCATGGATCGGAAGTGGCCGGCACCACCGGGCGGACGGCTGCAGCTTCGCTGAATTTGCCCGAAGGTGTTCCTGTTGTCGCCGGTGGCGGCGATGCCGCGACCGGAGCCGTCGGTATTGGGGCTGTGCGCGATGGGGCGGCGTTCATTTCGCTTGGCACGTCCGGACAATTGTTCGTGGCGACAGATAGCTACCGACCCAACCCCGAGCAAATGGTCCACGCCTACTGCCACACCACGCCGGAGATGTGGTTTCAGATGGCGGCGATGCTCAACGGCGCCCGCCCAATGCAGTGGTTCGCCGAAACGGTCAAAGCGCCGATCGACGTACTGATGTCTGAGGCCGAATGCGCGGAGCCAGCTGAGGAACTGCTCTTCCTGCCCTACCTCACGGGCGAACGGTCGCCGCACGGCGATCCGCACATTCGCGGCGGGTTCTATGGTATCTCGGACGGCACGACGCGGGGGCAGATGATGCGCGCCATAGTCAACGCCACCGCATACAGTTTTGCAGACGCGGTCGAGAGCCTGCGCGCCGCCGGGACATCCGTGACCGATGTGCTGGCGATTGGTGGTGGCGCAAAGAGCGATCTGCTGCTTCAGACCATCGCAGATGCAACGGGTGCGGTGATCGAGCGGGCGCAGGATGCAGCGACGGGTCCTGCCGTCGGCGCTGCAAGGCTGGCCGCCGTAAGCACCGGAACGGTGAGCCCTGCGGATCTAGCTGAGCGGCCGCCCGTAGAAAGACGTTTCGAGCCAATATCTGCGGATTGCCATGCAGAGGGTCTTGCGCGCTTTCGAGCGCTTTATGCGCGGCTCAAGGGCGCTCATCTGGACGGGAAGGAGCAGGGTTCGTGACGATCCTGGTATGCGGCGAAGCGCTTTATGATCTGTTTCAGGTCGACGAGCCTGAACCTGGGCGTCTGAGCCTCGATGCGCGGGTCGGAGGATCACCGTTCAATGTCGCGATCGGCATCGCGCGCCTCGGCGGTAAAGCCAGCCTGCTCACCGGGATTTCGACCGACCTTCTGGGTAGTCGGTTGATGGCTCGTCTCGAGGCCGAAGGGGTCGGTGTCGACCTGATCATCCGTAGCGGCAGGCGCACCACCCTGTCGCTGGTGGGGTTGGACCCGAATGGAAGCCCGGAGTACGCATTTTACGGCGTCGGCTCTGCGGATTGCGCGATCTCGGCGTCCGATCTTCCCGCGGTCCCAGATCATGTCGAGGCCCTGCACTTCGGTTCCTATTCGATTGCCGTCAGACCGGTCGCGGATGCCTTCGCCGAACTGGCCGCGCGCGAGAGCCACCGGTTCCTGTCACTGGATCCAAACGTGAGACTGACAATCGAGCCGGAGATCGGCCTTTGGCGCGAGCGGATTGCGTCGTTCGCGGCGAGTGCGAATCTGATCAAGGTCAGTGCGGAGGATCTCGGCTTGCTCTGGCCGGGACGCGCTGCGGCGGAAATCGCACATGAGTGGCTTGGCCTCGGTGCCGATTGCGTCATCGTTACGGATGGCGGCGCGGCGGTCCGCGCCTGGCGTGCGGACGGAGAAATCTCGGTGGCAACCGAGGCGGTCGAGATCGTCGATACCGTCGGTGCCGGTGATTCGTTCCAGGCGGCGGTGCTCTCCGCATTACAAGCGCGCGGCGCGATGGCGGTCGGACCGGCGGACCTTTCGTCCGAAGACTTGGCGGAGATTCTGGCTTTCGCGGCGCGGGCTGCCGCGATGACATGCGCGCGGCGTGGCGCAGATCTTCCCGGATCTGTGGACCTGCGCCTTCCGTCTTAACTGCCGCTGGAAGGATGCTGGTAGGAAATGCGTCGGAAGGATGTTTCGTCCGAGAACATAGCAGGCGTGACAATCACGAAAGGCCGCGTCACTCCTAGGTAATCAGAAATTCGGCGCGGGCAGAAAGCCGTGTTCGGAGAAGTCCGGCACCTGAGGGAGATCTTTTCATGACGCATGGCATGGTTTCGGCACCGCAGCCGGAGGCCGTGGAGGCCGGGCTGGATATTCTCGCGGAAGGCGGCAACGTCGTTGACGCAGCAATCGGGGCGGGGCTGGTTCAGACGGCGGTCGATCCGCAGATGTGCGGGATCGCGGGCTTTGGTTCGTGCCATGTCCGGCTGGCCGACGGGACGCACAAGTTGATCGATTTTCACGGGCGCGCCCCAGCGGCGGTCAAACCCGAAATGTGGGAGGATCTGATCGTCCGCGAATGCGATGACGGCTTCGGATTCGTGTTGAAAGGAGAGGTCAACGAGATCGGCTATCAGTCGATGACGACGCCGATGACGTTGCGCGCGTTCGACGACATTCTGAACAAGTGGGGCTCGAAACCGCTATCGGAGCTCATCTTTCCGGCGATTGCATATTGCGAGGAGGGTTTTCAGGTCCGCCCGCATGTCCACGGTTTCTGGACGGCCCCGGCAAACGCGGGGCGAATTGCGTCATTGCGGCGCGTGACCGAGGACACGTCAGCGCGCCGGATTTACACGCACGCCGACGGGAGCCTGCTTCAGGTGGGCGACGTGCTACGCAACCCAGATATGGGCGAGACCTATCGCCGGATCGCCGAACTCGGGGTCGACGAATTCTATCACGGAGAGATTGCCGAGCAGATTGCCGACGACATGGCGGCCAATGGCGGACTGATCACGATGGACGATCTGGCGGCATGCTCCAGCACCGAGACCGACCCGCTCTGGACCACCTATCGCGGATATCGGATCGCGACGAACCAGCCGCCGGGCGGTGGCCTGATGATCGCCGTTATGCTGAACATTCTGGAGCGCTTCGACCTCGCCGCCCGCGGTCACAATTCGCCCGAGTACATCGCGATCGTGTCGGAGGCGATGAAGATCGCGACGATCGAAAAGGATCGTTCGATGGGAGATCCGTCGTTCGTGAAAATTCCGATCGAAACGCTCCTGTCCGAGGATTTTGCCGTCGAGGCCGCCGGTCGTATTCGTCGCGGAGAGAAGGCGCGCGTGGAACGGCTGAACTCGGGCGGGGAATCGACCGAGACGACCCATATCTGCGTCGCCGACCACGCCGGGAATTGCGTGAGCATGACGCATTCACTGGGCTCGTCCTCGGGCGTCGTGACCGACGGGCTGGGCTTCATGTACAACAACTGCATGATGGTGTTCGACCCGCGCCCTGGACGGACCGGGTCTCTGGCGCCCGGCAAGGCGCGCTTCTCCGCGATGTCGCCGACGATGGTGTTCAAGGGCGACGAGCCATTCCTGCTGCTCGGTGCGCCGGGCGGTACGACGATCACGATGGGAAATCTTCAGGCGATCCTGAATGTCATCGACTTCGGCATGGACGCGCAGCAAGCGGTGTCGGCGCCGCGGTTCACGGCAACATCGGACACGATCGAACTAACCAACCGGATTTTGCGTTCGACGGAGCGGGACCTGCGGGTCATGGGGTATCCGACCCGCCGTCTTCCTTACAGCTACTACATGCCGACCGTGCATGCGATCCGGATTGTCGACGGGAAGCTCGATGGCGGGGCTGATCCGTCTGGCGACGGGATGTCGGCGGCGATCTGATCACCAAGCAGGGACCCTTTTGTAATCCGGCGCGTCAGGCGCGTTCGCGAATGTTCGTCGTCACGAGCATGAAGATCGCCCAGAGCGCGATCAACATCGCTGCAGCCGCGGCCAGGAGGATCGGTCGGTCCGGGTAGTCGGCTTCCTCGGACAATGTGGGCTCGATGTGGACTGCGAGATATCGATGCTGCCGCCGCGCTTCGGCCTGAGCCTGCTCCAGTGTCGTGAGTGCCAACGTGTAGGCCTGCTCGGCGAATTCCCGATCGACGAGCAACTCCTCGTAGTCGCCGACAACTTCCGACAGTGAGCGGGTCTCGCCACCTTCGACACGTGCGCCGGATCCGAGGCGCGTCCGTTCCTGCTCGATGCGCTCCTCGAGCGTCGCGATCTCCCGCCGCAACGTGCGCAGGCGCGGTGCATCCGGCGCGAGAACGTCGGACAGGGATTCCAGCCGCACCTGCGCCCGCGCCATCTCGCCTTCGAGCGATGTGACCAAACCCAAGGCTGCCTGCGCGTTCTGGGTCGGATCGACATCCTGTTCGAGGTCCCGGAAAGCGCGCAGATCGGCGCGGATCCGCCGTAATCGCGCCTCGGCCTTTGAAAGATCGTCCTCAGCGTGGCGCACTGCATCTGTCCGGGCCGTCTCGGACAATCGGTTCACCAGATCGCTGCTGGCCGCGAGAATGACCGACACGATCGATCGCGCGTCTTCGGCCACGTGCGTCCTCGCTTCGACCGTGAGGATCCCGGAGCTGCTGTCGATCGAGATGTCGACCATGCGGCGCCAGTGGCGTAGGCGGTCCTCGATCGGCCGATCCGTGCCGAGAGTGTAAAGCCAATCGCCTGGCGCGCGGTTGAACATCGCGACCAGATCGAGCTCCGCCTCGGCCCGCCGCAACATCGGTTGAGAGCGAATGTAATCGTACAGGATCTGGCCGTCGGCGGCCGAGGACGACGCTCCGAGCTGGGTCACCGCTCCGAAAATCTCCACCGGCGCGGTCATGTCGTTGGATCTGATCGAAAAGGCTGCGCGGGAAGCGAAACGATCCTCGGCGATCTGAAACAGGTACCATGCAATGGCCAGCAACGGTGCAAGGACCAATAGAGTTCCAGACGCGATGCCCAACCACGGGACGCGCGCACGTCGCACCGGAAGCGCGCCAAGGGCGGCGGGGTGTCCTACAACATTCGTTTCTCTCGGGCGGATCTCTGGCTCGGCCGGCACGCTAATGGACATTTGTGCCTCCTATGCTCGCTCGAGGCCGAGGACGTCATCGAACCGATCAAGGCCGTCCTCAAGCGAGGGGAACCAGAAAAGCTGTCCCTTTTCGAGCAAGAGGGCGGACTGGCAGAACTCCCGCAGCATGTGACGGTTGTGAGAGACCATCAGCAGACGTGCGGTGCGCAGGCGTTGCCGGAAGCTACGCTGGCACTTTCTCCGGAACGCGTCATCGCCGACTCCGATGATCTCGTCGACCAGGTACATGTCGAAGTCGACGCCGATGCTTGTTGCGAATGCGAGGCGCGCGCGCATGCCGGTCGAATAGGTCTCGACCCGGTGCCAGAAGGCCGCTCCGAGTTCGGCGTAGCCCTCGACGAATGCGCTGAGTGCCTCAGGGTCGAGCCCATGAACGCGGGCCACAAAACGGGCGTTCTGGGCTCCGGTCAGCGAAGGATGAAATCCGCCTGCGAAACCCATCGGCCATGAGATCGAACCTTTCCGTTCGACCCGTCCGCCGTCCGGCGCGAGGCTTCCGGCGATCAGGCGCAGCAATGTCGACTTGCCTGCGCCGTTGCGCCCGAGAAGCGCGATCCCGGACTGGTCCGGGAGCTCGAACGAGACACCCCGCAGGATCTGAACCTTCGATCCGCCGCGCCTGAAGCTCTTCGACAGGTTATGCAGTGCGATCATGCGAGAACGATCCGGGAGCGGGCCATCCGCAGCGTGACGAGCCCGAGCAGCGCGCATCCAACCGCGATCGACAACGGATACTCTGGCGCGACGTGCGCGGCGTCGTAGGTCGGGTATAGGCCCACGCGCAACATGCCGACGACATGGATGAGCGGATTGTACCAGAGCACGTCCTGCGCCTCGCGGGGGAGCGACTCGAAGCTGTAGAAGACGCAGCTGACCAAAAGGAGTGGCCGCGAGATCACACCCCACGCAATTTCCCAGCCACGCGACAGCGCGAACCCCCACGCATTGAGCAACCCGATTCCAAGCCCGAGTAGCGCTGCAAGACCGAATGCGAGCACGAGATAGGAAATACTCGGTCGGAATGGCTCGGTGCTGGTCGCATAGATCGTGCCGAGGATCAGGGCTGCGACGGCCAGAGCGGTCAGCGTTTGCAGAAGAAATCTCGCCAGGATCGTATCGAGTGCTGTGACGGCCGGAAAGCTCAGCAGCGGACGGTTCACGTGCACCGAGCGCGCGCAAACGTTCGCGATGTCATGGACCCAATGGAACGCGAGATACCCTGTCGCATAAAAGAGCGCGAAGCTCTCGCCGAAGGGCGGTGTCTGGGCAATCTGCGTAAACAGAAGCGTCAGCAGCAGGATCACCCCTGCCGGTTCGAGAACGGCCCAGACATAGCCCAGCGTCGATCTCCCATACCGCGTGATCATCTCGCGCACGATTAGTGCGTGCAGCACACGCAGATGGCGTTGAAGGGCCGAAGGCGCCGGCTTCATCTCGGAATTCTCCACTCCGGTGACACCGTTAACTCAGCCTTAAGCGGTAAATTCCAAGTTAAGGACGTTCCCGACGCCCTCCGAGGCAGTCCGGAGCCGTCGACCGATACTGACGATCGGAACAGAGCAAGACGAGGGCTGCCGATGATCGACACTTTGCTATCGCGGCTGCTCAGTGCCCCCGACTCCCCGACGGCGGATCTCTACTTTAGGAATGCGTGCGGGGATCTTCTGGGGTCGCAGGTTCGACAAATCGCGCCGACAGTCTTTCTGTCCGACGAAGCGTGTCTGGTGATGCGTCATGCGATGCGATCGGGTCCGTTGCCACAGGGGCGTCGTCTGATCTACATGCTCGACGACGATGTCGATGCGGGCGTGGCCGACATGAGCCTGCCGTTCCTCTATCGCCAAAAACTGCGGATGGTCGAGCGTCCGGCCGGAAAGGACCTGGTGCGCCGGGCCGACATCGCTGTGGTCTCGTCGCCGTTACTGGAAGAGATGCTGTCGCGTCACCTGGAGACTCACCTTATGATGCCGTATTGGTCCGAGGGTCTGGCGCCGCTCGATCATTTCGATCGGGCCGTCCTGCCGGGCGGGCGGTTCGAAATCGCCTATCTCGGCAGCTTCGCGCATCGCAGCGATCTTCAATTCCTGCTGCCGGTTCTGGCAAACTTGCTCGCGCGCTTCGAGACAGTCCACGTTCACGTGCCCCAGCGCCATGCGCTTCCGTCTCCGTTCGACCTGCACCCGAGGGTTCACAGAATCCCGGGCCTCGGCTGGACCGAATACCGGACCCGCCTGACCGAGAGGCGCTTTCACGTCGCCCTCTATCCGTTGCTCGACACGCCGTTCAACCGGGCGCGGTCGCCGAACAAGCTGATCGAACATGCGGTGGTCGGTGCAGCGCCGATCTACTCCGCCGAATGGCGGGAGACCGAAAGGATAGTGCATGGCGCCTCGGGGCTCTGTCTGCCGAACACGCAGCACGCCTGGGTCGATGCAATCGCGGCTCTGATCCGGGCACCCGAGCGGGCCCGTCACCTTGCCGAAGGTGCGAGGGCCGTTGCTCGTCGGTTGAATGATCCGGGGCCGCAGAGAGCGCTTTGGCGCCAACTTCTCGGGGTTCAGGAGAGGTCTGTTGCCTGACATTCCGTGGCGCATTCTGAATAGCGGTGCGCCGCCCCGCACGGTGCGCTTGCCGGTCTGGATTTCCTGGCGATTGCAGCGCTTGAGGGAGCAAGTCGTCCTGCGCGTCTCCCGGTCCATCGTTGTGGCGGTGACGCGGATACGCTTGTTGCACGGTCTGCCCCGCAGCTTGCTGATCCCGTTTGAACGCGCTCTGCTCGGAACACGCGCCGCGGACTTGGTGGACCGCGACTTTTATCTCGATGTGAATGCCGATGTGCGCGAAGCCGGTGTTGAACCGCTGCGCCACTATCTCAGCCACGGGTGGCGCGAGGGACGTTCACCCAATCCCAGATTCGACGATCAGCACTATCGCCTCGCCGCAGGCATGGCGCCCGGCGCGCCGGTCAGCGCGCTGGGCCATTTCCTCGCTATCGGCGAACGGGCAGATATCGCCCCGCATCCTCGGGTATCGCTCGCTGACTGGTCGAGGCGGCATCCGGAAATCGGGATTGCGCGATCGAACGCGTTCGAGAGCGTCCTCGGTCGTAGCCTGCCCGCACGAAACTCAGTGGCCGATGTGCGAATCCTGCGGCGACGTCTGGCCGAATGCCGAACCGAGAGATCGGCTTCGGTGCTTGTGGATGTCGTGATGCCAGTGTTCCGTGGGCACGCCGAGACGCTTAACGCACTGCTCCATGTTCTCACTGCCAGCAATCGCACGGCATTTCGCGTCCTGGTGATCGACGATCAGATTCCTTACGCCGCGCTGAAGGCGGATATTCGACGACTCGCGAAACGCGGTCTCATCGATCTTGTCGAGCAACCCCAAAACAGCGGCTTCGTCGCCGCGACGAACAAGGGGATGCGGCAGAATCCGGACCGCGATGTCGTGTGGTTGAATGCCGATACTGAAGTCTACGATGGCTGGCTGGACCGGTTGCGCGCCGCCGCTTTTCGGATGCCGAACGTCGCGACGGTCACGCCGTTGAGCAACAATGCAACGATCTGCTCGTATCCTCGGATCGACACGGACAATTCGGTGGCGCTTGAGCAGCCCTGGCGTGTGATCGACCGATTGGCGGCGCAGGAGAACGCCGGGCAGGCGATTGAAGCCCCGACCGCGGTGGGTTTTGCAACCTATGTCCGGCGCGATGCGATCGACGCGATCGGGTATCTCGACGAAAGCTCGTTCGGTCGGGGATACGGTGAGGAGAACGACTTTTCCCAGCGAGCGATCGCCGCCGGTTGGCGCAATCTTATCGCTGCGGACACGCTAGTGCGGCACTTCGGTGGGGTCTCGTTCGGTGCGGAAAAGTCTGTCCGGGTTGACTCGGCCCTCGCGGTGCTGGACCGCATGTATCCGCGCTACCGTGCCGACGTGCAGCGCTTTCTCGCCGAGGATCCGTTGCGACCGTTGCGGCGTCGCATCGACCTTGCGCGTATGAGTGCGCTCAGAGGGCGAAAGAACGTCCTGATCATCACGCATTCGCTTGGTGGCGGGACCAAGCAACACGTCGAGAGTGAAATCGCGCGCCTTGCCGATCAGGATACATCGGTCTTCGTACTCACCGGCGATCCGGAGAAACGCGGCAAGGCCTGCCTGAGCCATCCTGAAGCCGGGATGCTTCCAACACTCGAGGCAATGGACTTTGATGGTGACGAGCTCTGGGACACTCTCGGTTCGCTGTCGCTCGACAACGTTCTGATCCATCACCTGATCGACTTCGAGGTCGACGCCCCAAAGGTACTCCGCCGACGTCTGACTGAATTGGGGGTCGGCTGGTCCTTCACAGTCCATGACTATCTCGCCGTATGCCCACGAATTAACATGGTGGATCTCGGTGGCATGTATTGCGGCGAACCGGACGTGGCCGGGTGCCGACGATGCCTGTTGCGGCGCGGGTCGCAAGCCGGGCGGCCTGACATAATCGCATGGCGGGGGCGTTATCAGGACCTGTTGCGCGAAGCGCAGCGCGTGATCGTACCCGATCGCGACGTCGCGAATCGACTGCGCGGCTATTTCCCGGATTTGGAGAACGTCTCGGTCATTCCGCACGAGAAACCGAGGCCGGCTGCGCCAGCGTTGCAGAAGACACGTCGCGGGCCGTTGAAGGTGGCTGTCCTAGGAGCCATCGGACCGATCAAGGGGATCGATATCCTGATGGCGACAGCCCTTCGGGCGCAGAGGGATCCGACCGGACCTCAGTTTACAGTGATCGGTTACACACATAATGATCGGGCGGCGCGAGCCTGCGGAATTTCCGTAACCGGACCTTATGACAATGCCGATGTCGAGCTTTTGCTGGAGAAGACCGATCCGGATGTGATCTGGATCCCGTCAATCTGGCCCGAGACCTACTGCTACACGCTCTCGATTGCCTTGCGATCCGGCCTGCCGATTATGGGATTCGCAATCGGGGCGATTGCGACCCGGCTGAGCGATGTGGAGCGTGGTCATCTCGTACCGCTGGTCGACGCGGCTCGCCCTGAAAGGTTGATCGAAGCGCTCGAACTCGCGGCGTTCGCCGAGGAGAAAGTCAGCGAGGTCGCCTGATGGTTCAGGCAAGCGCCTCGGAGACCAGATTGCGCGTCGTCGCCATCGCAAATTCTGATGGCAATCTCTCACAAAGCAGAGCCTCGAACGGTGCGATCACATCACGGATCAACCGCGCCCGCCTGTCAGGGCTAATCTCGAGAAAATCCGGTGGCGCGGGATAGGGCGAGGCGCCGCCTGTCATCAGACGCATGATCTCAACGTCTCGATCGGCCGTCGGCACCCGTCTTCTGAGTTGACCGATCCTGTGGAGAGCCGCCGGTTCGATGCTTTGGTTAACAGGGGCCGGGGCGTCTATCTCTACCTTAAGCCCAGCAAATTCCTCGAAGACCGAAAGCGCCGCCGCCAAGTTGCCTCGATCAGGAAGGCGAAGATGCCGTACTGAACCCGTTGGCGCCAATCCGTTCCAGAGACCGATGCGCCCGGCCGCATCGACGGCACGGTTTCTGAGGACCTGATCCACGAACGCATTGAGATGATCAAGCTGTCCCGGGCCTTCCACCGCCTTCACGTACTGATTGAAGAGCGAGCGGATCCATCCGAAAATCTCACGGCTGAAGATCAGGAACTCGAACCTTGATGTGTTGGCAGCGAGATCATGCAAAAGGTTCTTCACTGCCTCTGGACGGTAGAGTGACAGGTACTCCGACGAGACAATCAAACGATGACATCTGCGCTGGCGGGCTTCGGCGACGACCTCCGCAACGCTTCGCGGCACAATGTTGGGATCATCAGGTCCGAAGCCATAATGCTTCGACAGTCCGTAATGGCAGGTTCGCTCGTCGTGATCCGGATACCATGTGTCCGCTGCGCGCAGGGCCGGGCGCGCCCCTGCAAGCGCATTCTGGATGAAAGTCGATGCGCACTTGTTGAGCCCAAGGTGGACCAGCACGTGCATTCTTCAGAATCTCCGGCTCGTCGAGGTGAGTGAACGATGCCGGATGTAGCGCTAACCGCCGGTTAACGCCGCACTATGAGATCGCTTCCATCAGGGTTGCGAGCGCGATGTCCTTGTCCGTAAGGCCGCCCGTGTCGTGCGTCGTCAATCTGACTTCGACCCGATTGTAGACGTTCGACCACTCGGGATGATGATCGGCGGCTTCCGCTTCGAAGCCGGCCCGGACCATCCACGCCATCGCTGATCGAAAATCCTTGAATTTGAACGTCTTTTCGATTGCCTTGCCGTCGCCGGATGAGGTCCAGCCTGCTGATTTCAATGCTTCGGTTATTTCTACCACTGGGTTCTCCCTACCCGGCCTGCGGTGCGTGTCCGTCCCAACGCTCGGCATTCTCGCGGATTGCTTTTGCGCGCTGGTCCGAAGGTGGATGCGATGCCAGCCAGGAAGCAGATCCGCCCGCACCAGGCAGAAGCTTTGGCAGTTTCTCGAGCAGCTTCGCCTGATGTTCCGCTCCGATGCCGGAACGGACCATCAGGGCGGTCGCATAGGCATCCGCTTCGAATTCATCGTTGCGTGAAAGCTTCGCTGTCAGCAGTCCGAGGAGCCAGAGCGCAAAATATCCGCCGAAGAACGGGATGAGGCGTCCGAGGAAGTTGCCGAGCACAAGCTGCGCGGCCTGCATTCCGCCAACCTGCAGAGCCCGGCGCTTCATGTGGCCGAGTGCCAGATGCCCCATCTCATGCGCTGCGACCGACGCAAGTTCCGGTCCTGACACGTCGCCGCGGCGAAACGCGTCGATGAAGCCCTGAGTGACGTAAATCTCGCCGGTGTCCGTCGCCAGACCATTCGGATTGCGGTCCGGAAGCACGCGCACCTGAACACGATCGATACCCGCCGCATCGGCGAGGCGTTCGAACAGTTTCTCCAACTGGTCATTGCGCAAAGGTTCGGACTGGCCGCGCAGGGCGTGGCCCGACGCCTGCGCGCGGAAGCGGAACCAGAGATAGGCTCCGGCGATAAGAAGTACTGGCAACAGCAACTTGATCATGGCGTGGATATAGGGCGTCGCCGGGAATGCGTCACCCGTTCAACGACGCCAAGCTGCATATTCCGGATGGCGGGGCGCCATGTCCACGTAGAGCCAGACCATGCGGTCGAGGAACCACATCTTGGGCCCGATCACCAGAACGAGTCCTGTGATTGTCGCCCAGAGGTCATAAACCCAGAGACCCCATACCAGCGGCGGGATGCCCATGGCCGACAACGCCGCCAAAAGACCTGCCCAGATCACGTGATGGCGCGGGATCGGCACCTCGGCACGGTTGAGCCAGACACGCTCACCCAAGACGGCGCGGCTGGCCCAGCTTTGCGTGGAGCGGGGTCGCGGAAAGGCGCGCGGGTTCAGCCAGATCCACAAGACCAGAACGCCAATCGGTATGACGCACCACCAACCGATCCACGCGCGCGCCCAGATCGACAGGCATATCAGGGGCAAGATTGGAATACGGGTCCACGCGCTCCAAGGATTTGCATGGCGCTCCCAAACCGCATCGGTCATGGCCATCGTACGCGCGATCCTGGTTCCGAAAGTCATGATCTTTCCCGTTCGTGCAAGACAGCTTTCCCGTACCCAACCTTCCAGATGGGGAGGTGCGGCGCCAAATTGCAGGCAAGACACACAGGAGATTGCAAATGACACCGTTTTCAGCAGCCTCGGATCCCGCAGAGCCCGAGGTTTCGGTCGGGCATGTTCACTTGCGTGTCGCAGACCTGGACCGCGCGATCGCGTTTTACTCAGGCGTGCTTGGGTTCGACGTGATGCAGAAGTTCGGCGATCAGGCGGCATTTCTCTCGGCAGGCGGATATCACCACCACATCGGGCTGAACACCTGGGAGTCGAAGGGCGGCACGCCCCCACCGCCGGGGCATACGGGACTCTATCACTCGGCCTTTCTCTATCCGACGCGCGCGGCGCTCGGCCGGGCGGTCAAGAGCGTCATAGATGCGGGATATGAGATCACCGGACGCGCCGACCATGGCGTTTCGATCGCGGTCTATCTGGATGATCCGGACGGTAACGGCGTCGAACTGTACTGGGACAAGCCCCGGTCTGAGTGGCCGACTGACCAAGTTGGCAAACTCGCGATGGTCAATGCGCCGTTCGACATGGATGCTCTAATCGCCGACGCAGCCTGAAGGCCAGCCCTCACGGAAGTTTGCTTCCCGTGACCTCGGCGAGCGATTAAGCAGCGCTCGCCAACTTGACCGGGAGCTCGCCTTGTCCAGCCTCTTCTCGCCCTTTCATCTGCGTGATGTGACGTTTCGCAACCGGGTTGCCGTGTCGCCAATGAGCCAGTACCGGGCGATCGAGGGTCACGCAAACGACTGGCACATGGTTCATCTGGGCCGGTTCGCGCTCGGCGGTGCGGGCCTCGTTTATGCTGAGGCGACTGCGGTGGAGCGCGATGGACGACGCACGCACGGCGATCTCGGGCTCTGGGATGACGCTCAGATCGACCCCCTGATCCCGATAGTCCGGTTTCTCGAACTGGAGGGTGCGGTTCCCGGCGTTCAATTGGCTCATGCGGGCCGCAAGGCCTCCGAACGGCGCCCATGGCACGGCGAGACCCCGGTCGATGACGAGGATCTGCGCGAGCGCGGCGAAGCGCCGTGGCGAGCGATCGCACCGTCGGCAATTCCCTACGCCGAGGGATGGCCGACGCCGATGGAGATGAGCGAGGCCGACATCGAGCGCGTCGTAGCGGCTTTCGGATCATCCGCGCGACGGGCGCGGGAGGCCGGATTCCGAATCATCGAAGTCTACGCGGCGCACGGTTTTCTGGTGCATCAGTTCCTGTCGCCGATTGCCAATCAACGCACTGATCGCTGGGGCGGGTCGCCGGAGAACCGCCGGCGTCTTGCCGTCGAGGTTGCACATGCGATCCGGCGCGAATGGCCCGAGAGCCTGCCGCTGGCGTTCCGGCTCTCGGCCACGGATTGGCTGGACGGTGGGATTGAGGTCGATGACACTGTCGAGACTGCCCGGGCTTTGAAGGATGCCGGCGTCGATATGATCGATTGTTCGACCGGTGGGATTGGTGGCAAGGACCGCCCGCGGCGGATGAAGATCGAACAAGGGTTTCAGGTCCCCTTCGCAAAGGCTGTCCGTGAGTCAAGCAGCGTGGCGACGATGGCGGTCGGGTTTCTTTGGGATGCCAAGTCGTGTGAGGAAATCGTGGCGTCTGGACAGGCCGATATGGTGGCGCTGGCAAGGGAGTTGCTTGACGATCCCAACTGGCCCCTGCACGCGGCGCGATCACTTGGTGCAGACGTCAACCATCAGGCTTGGCCTGTTGAAGCGGGTTGGTGGCTGATTAAACGCGACCGGTTGCTGACAAAGCTTGGTCTGCGCTAGCCCTGCGCGGACATTGCCTACCGACTCAGTTCCCGCGTCGCCAGGTCGAGCCCCTGAAGCGTCATCGGGAACATCCGGTCCGTCATGATTTCCTGAATCATGCTGATCGAATGGGTGTACTTCCAGTGCTTCTCGGGCACCGGATTGATCCAGACCGCAGACGGCCACTGCTGCAGCGCGCGCCGCAGCCAGACCTCGCCGGCTTCCGGGTTCCAGTGTTCGTTTGCACCGCCGGGATACATGATTTCGTACGGCGACATCGACGCGTCGCCGACGAAGACGAGTTTGTAGTCCGGGCCGTATTTGTTGATGATCTCCCAGGTCGGGGTCTGCTCGTCCCAGCGCCGGCGGTTGTTCTTCCAGACGCCCTCGTAGAGGCAGTTGTGGAAGTAGTAGTATTCGAGATGCTTGAACTCTGCGCGGGCGGCTGAGAACAGCTCCTCGGCGACCTTGATATGGTCATCCATCGAACCGCCGATGTCGAAAAGCATCAGGATCTTGACGGCGTTGCGCCGCTCCGGCCGCATCTTGACGTCGAGATAGCCGTGCTCGGCGGTCGAGCGGATCGTGTTGTCGAGATCCAGTTCTTCCTCGGCGCCGTCGCGTGCCCAGCGCCGCAACCGCTTCAGCGCGACCTTGATGTTGCGGGTGCCGAGTTCGACGTCGCCATCGAGATCCCTGAACTGGCGTTTGTCCCAGACCTTGACGGCACGCCGATGGCGCGACTCCTTTTGGCCGATCCGCACGCCTTCCGGATTGTAGCCGTACGCACCAAAGGGCGACGTCCCGGCAGTTCCGATCCACTTCGAGCCGCCCTGATGGCGGCCCTGCTGCTCCTCGAGCCGCTGTTTCAGCGTCTCCATCAGCTTTTCCCAGCCGCCGAGCGCCTCGACCTCCGCCATCTCCTCCGGCGAAAGATGCTTCTCGGCCATTTTCCGCAGCCATTCCTCTGGAAGATCCATGGTCTCGACGCCGTCGGGGGAGCCGGAAACGGCTTCGAGACCCTTGAAGACCTGCGCGAAGACTTGGTCGAAGCGGTCGAGATGGCGCTCGTCTTTAACGAGCGTTGCGCGGGCGAGGAAGTAGAACTCCTCGACATCGTACATCGCCAGCTGCTTTTGCATGGCCTCGAGGAGCGTGAGATGCTCGCGAAGCGACACGGGCACCTTGGCTTCCTTGAGTCCGAAAAAGAGATTCACGAACATCAGTCCTCCGACGACCGGGTGCCCCGAGACCTAGCGCGGATGGCCGCGAGAGGAAAGCTCATCAGCCGAATGCCCCGACATGGCCGGCAATCGTCATTGCAACCATGGTCACGAGAAAGCCGGCGATCCCATGAACGAGCGCATACTGAGCACGGTCGGCCCGGCTGCCGCCGCGCCGGGTTGCACGCACCCAACCGAGTATGCCCAGCAGCAATCCGGCGATGAGAGCGATGACCATGTGTACCTGCCTTCAGTTCTGCGACAGCCGCCGCGTGTCGGGGTGACCGCGCCCCAGCGCATAAGCGGCCCACGCGGCGGCGTTTGCACGCGCGTCTCGCGCAGCTTTCGGGCGCTGTATTGCTCCGAGAGCGGCGGCTTGCAAGGCGTATAGTGCGACGAGCCGTTCTCCCTGACCATGTGCCGCAAGGGTCGGCGCAAGATCCTCAGACAGCCCCCAGGCTTCGCTGGCGCGCCCGAGGCGATAGGCGGCGCGTGCCATCTCGAGGCGCACCAGCGCAAGCCGGATGTCAGTTTCGCCGTGCGCGCTGCGGCAAACGCGGACTGCAAGGTTCGAAGCCGCGTATGCGTTGGCGGCGTCCTCCCGGTCGAGCCGCGCGACCGTGCGCAAGGCGCGACAATGAGGGCTCGCGCCGCGATGGTGCCGTTCAGTGATTGCGAGCGCCTGTTCTGCTGCTCGCCGTCTCTTTGACGTCGAATTGCGCGGATCGACTGCGTCCTTCAGATATTCCGACCAGTTGGCGTTGGCGGCGGCCGGTTGCGTCGGCAGAGCCGTTGCCGCGCGGCCCTGTGGGTTGATCCGATCCAGAATTGCCTTGGCCCGAACACGCGCCGTTTGCCGGTTCAAGCCCGTTTGCATCCCGGATGCGTACAGCACCCTCAGCATCAGATGATCGAGCCGGGTCGGCCAAATATGCGCTCCATCGTCATTGAAAATCGAAGATCCGAGACCGTTCAGGTCGTTGGCGAGGCCCAGCGCCTGCGTGATCTCCTCGATCAGGCAAATCCTTGTCGCATATGGCGCGATGGTGTCGGGAATATAGATCGACATCGCGCTGACGCTGCGCCGCGTCTCGAAGGAGCGCATTCCGTTGCGGCGCGGGCTTTCCCGAAAGCTCGCCCATGGCAGGCGACCAGGTGCGACGACGCAGAGTTGCGCGGGCAGGCGCGCGCGAAAATCGGCGCCCGGTACGAAGTTGATGATCAGGTTCGGATCTTGCTCAGTGCGGGCAATGTCGATGCCGGAGCGACTGCGCAGCGCCCCCAGAAAGCGGTCGACGAAACCTCCGTAGGCCGGGCCACAGCATCCGGTCATACCGACGCGTATCGGTGCCTCGTAACGCACGAGGTTCGGGCGGCGTCCGCCCCATTCGAGATCGTGCGCGAGACGGACGAACAGATCCGCCAGACTCTGATTGTCATAGCTGGTGTGCCCGGCAGGTACCGCGGCATTCTGAACTGGAAAGGTTGGCTGGGGACCCGGAACCGGGACATCCGACGGCTCGGTCGGACCGGAGGCAGCGCACCCGGCCAGTCCCAAAGACGATGCAAGCAAGATCAGGCTTTTGAGCAGTCGCAGCCACACGTCAGCGCTGGTACTTTATGAATGGCGTCTCGGTGGCGATGCGGTCATAGAGTTGCCGTGCGGTCGCGTTGAAATCCTGCGTGAGCCAGTAGACCGACGGGCACCCGGCCGCGTCGGCGCGCGCATAGACCGCCTCGATCAATGCCCGCCCGGCACCTGTGCCGCGCGCTGCTTTCGAAACAAAAAGATCCTGCAGATAAACGACGTTCTCAATGCGCCACCCGTGCCGGTGGAACAAATAGTGCGTCAGGCCAATCAGTCGCCCGTCCTTCTCGGCCACCAAGCCGTGGTAGTCCTGCGGATCGTCGCCGAGGAGACGTTTGAAATAGGTCTGGTAGACGTCCTCCGGCACCGAGGTTTCGTAGAACTCGAGATATCCGGTCCAGAGCTCTCGCCATTGTGCCTCGTCTTCAGGCTTCAGGTCACGAACGGTCAGGGTCATGCGGGCTCCTCGTCTGTTGTTCTACGCCCCGGTCTCAGCCATCCAGTCGATCGCAATCACCCGAGCGGGCGCGCCATCGGCCCAGGGAAGGTTGATCGGCAGCGCCACCAGAAATGTGCGAGGTCCGGTCAGCGCGGCCGTGTTCACCAGATACTCGATCAGGGTGACGTTGTTGCGCAAGAGCACATCGTGCGTGACATGCTCATCGATGGGGCGCACCTCGCCGTCCAGCAGCAACCGGATTGTGTAGTCTTGCGGAAAATCGAACGCGCAGGCGGTCGGTTGCCTTTCAAGGAGCCACTCTGCGGCGTCGCGTGTCAGATACGGCGCCTCCCGCCAGAACGCCTCGGTCCGCCAGTCTCGCTGCCTATCCCAGCAGGAGCGGAAGAGCACAATTTCCCCGGGTCTCAAATGGTCGGCCGCATCGGCGAGGCGATCTGCGTTCACCGCCTCATTCGGCGCGACATCCGAGAGGTCGATCACGGCAGCGGGGCCGACGACCCGGGCGAGGTCCAGTTCGCCCATGAGAGCCCCGCCCGGCACCATGTGGCGCGGTGCGTCCATGTGGGTGAAGCCGTGGCATGTGGTGCGAACCCAGCTTACCTCGAACAGGTCGCCGTCGTTGAACTCACCTTTCTTGCCGTGCTCCACGGCCCAGCGGATGTGGCCCGTGTCGATGGGCATGGAGAGATCCGTGATCTTCATGATGACGCACCGTTCAGTGCCGGGCGCGCCGGACGGTACGGATCGAGCCTAGGGTCCGGTCTTCCACCCAGTTCGGATGTGACTATCTCCGCGATGACCGGCGCCAGCGTCATGCCGCTGTGCGTGGTGACGACGTAGAGGCCTTGAGCTCCAATCGGACCGATCGCCGGACGACAGTCTGCCGGAACGGGCCGAACGCGTTCAATGATTGTCTCGGGGGTCAGGCCGTCGGGCTCTCCGAGAATCTCTCGAAGCTGACTCAGCACGCGATCCGATGCGGTCTCGGAAGACTCACCGTCTTGCGGCGAGGCTGCAATCAGGAACCGCCCGTCCGGCCCCTGCCAGAGATCGCCTTCGGGCGTCGACAGGATATGGTGAAGTCGGCTTTCGAACTTGTGCGTGCGCACGCTGATCCCCGGCTTGTTCTTCATCGCGATGGCAAGCCCCAGTTGGCTCAAAAGTGCGGCGAGATCCGTTCCGACCGCGAGCACCAACTTATCTGCCTCGAGCTCTTGGGAATCCATGTGGATGCGCCAGATGCCGTCCGCGCGATCGACTTTGCTCACCCGGCTTTCGACGAGTTTCGCGCCGCTGTCACGCGCGCGCTCAAGAAACCACCTGCAGATCTGGGCTGGTTCTCCGTAGCCGTCCTGCGGTGCGTGAACCGCCGTAGCGGGCGGGTTCTGGAGAGCGGGATCAAGGTCACGAGCCTGATCCGCGGTCAACGCACGCGCGCCCTGCTGCAGACTGGGATCGGGACCGGTCAGCGCTGCGAGGTCGGCATCCCGATCGTTCCAGAGTATTGCACCCGGAAAGGAAACCGGAAGATCAGGATTTGCGCGCTTCAGGTCTCTCCACAAAGCCATCGAGTCGAGGCGCAGGCGATTGTAAACCGGGTCCTCGGCGAAACTGGCATTCAGCCATGCCAGCGATCCGGCGGACGCGCCTTGGCCGGGCGTCGGGTCGATCAGGGTGATTTCGAAGCCCGCCTTCGCTGCGCGCCAGCCAATGGCGGAGCCCAGAACACCGGCGCCGACGATCGCGACGCGCTGGCTCATTCGTCGCCCGGCACGCCGTAGCTTGGGGCTGCGGACGGGTCCAGCGCGCGGGTCACATACGCATCGAGTTGCGGCTTATAAACCTCCCACGCGGTTCGGATCGCCTCGATCGGGCAGTCTTCCGTCCAGTCGCAGCGCAGGTCGGCGACCGGCCACGCGACATCGCGCACCAAAAGCATGCCCGCAGAATGAACAGGTCCGGCCTCGCCCCCGGCATCGAGTGCAGCCTGCATGACCGCGATCAGTCGGTCGCCAATATGACCCGTACTCGCTTCGAAAGAGGCGACCATGGCAGCGGGTACGGCATCATTGGCCAGCAGGTTGCCGCCGCACGCGCAATCTGTCCCTTGCGCTTCGGTCCAGATGCCCAGCGAATTCGGCCCCGAGTGAATGGCGGTTCCGCCATCGCGGTCGATCGCAAGGACCTGTCGGTATTCGGCGTGCGGCGCAGTGCGTGCGATGATCGCGATTGCCTCGACCGCGGTGGCGCCATGCTGCATCAAGTCGAGTGTCCAAGGCCCGAGCGTCGGATCTGTCACGTTCTGACTGGCAACGGCACCGACATCTGCGCGGGCATAGGCACAACGTGCGGCAACCGCCGGTGAGGAAGACGAGACCGCCATCCCGAACATGCCGGTCTCGGCGCACCGGGCGACGATGGAGAACGTCATGCCCGTGTCTCCGGCAGTGCAGCGCTCCACCAAGAGGCCTTCCGGCTCCGGGTGGGTGG